>NZ_FOMG01000069.1 GCF_900112485.1 Clostridium uliginosum | reverse complement strand
TGTGACCTTTTAACCATTGTTCACATAAACGCATATAACCATATTTAAGAAGATCAGGCATTTTCATTAAAACTCCACCATAAATCATCTTACTAAATTCTTCCCATTTGATTTCTTCCTCTAGATATTTTTGTTCTGGATACATATACTCTCCCCCTAACATTTTCAAATCTATATATATATTTATTGTTTATTTTTAACTATATAACTTAAGTTTAATATTTAAAATATTCATTGTCAAATTTTGGTATTAGACTGTTTAACTAGTGTTTTACCTATCAATTTCAAGTGTTGTTTACAAAAACAATTATGAATTATACTTATATTAAAATATGTCATTGTTCAAATGCTTAAAGGTAATTTTAAATATTTTTAAAACATAGTGTAAACTAATCTTGAATGTAAAATTATATATAATTAAATAAACAATAAAAGAGCGACTTTCGGAATATTTTTTTCCAAAAGTTCGCTCTTATTATGTCTTTAAAGTTTATTTCCTGAACATTTTACCAAATGCGGCATCCTTAAATGCTTTGTCGGAATTAAACTTATTTACTAGCATATTTGTAATGTTAGGATCATACATTGATTCTTGTACTAATTTTATTGTTTTTATACGATCATCATACATTTTAGAGAATTTTTTTGGATATCTTTCAAATAAAAATTCATCAGAAAAGTTATTTTCCTTTAAAGCCTCTATTGCAGCATCAGCGGCAAACTTACCACTATCAGCAGCTGCAGATATACCTTCGTCAACAAGAGGAATAACGGTAGAGCCTGCATCACCAATAAGCATAAAGCCATTACCGCAATTACGGAGTCTTTGGTGTGCATCTGGAACTCTCCATCCCTTCCAAGGTGCTACCTGAGTTGCATTTTTGAATCTCTTACCATATGGACTGTCTTCAACCCATTTATTAAATATTTCTTCTAAAGACTGATTAGCATATGAATCTCTATCAGCAACTCCCAATCCTACATTACAGAAGCCTTTTGATAATCCATCGACACCTGAAGGAAACACCCATATATAGGCTGGAGCAACACTTGCATCAAAATGAAATTCAATATAGCCCTCTTTTTTAAGCTCTGGATCTAATTCAACACCTGTGAAATATGTTCTAAGAGCAGGTGCAATACTTCCAGAATATTCTGGGAACATGCCAACTGACTTCGCTACAACTGAATGTGAACCATCTGCACCTATAACTATTTTTGATCTAATTTCAACGTATTCGCCTTGATATTTTGCCTTAACACCAACAACATAGTCATCCTCTTTAATTACATCATATACCCAGCAATCTTCCCAGCACTCAGCACCTAATCTTACAGCATTACGTTTCATTAAATCATCAAAAATCCATCTTGGCGTAATGTAAGCAGTTGCTGTATCTGTATCGATTGTCGTTTCAACATATTCTGATGAAACCATTTTAATTTTATGCTCAATCATAGCTAAAGGTTTTAGTTCCTCTAAAGCTCCTAGTTCTTTAACATGTTTTAATGTATTTCCTGATTGTGCATCAGCACAAGGTTTATCTCTTGGAAATACTTCTTTATCTATAAGTAATACATCTACTCCTGCTCTTGCAAGATATGATGCACATATTGATCCACCAGGGCCTGCACCAACAACAATTACATCTCTTTCAATAAT
>NZ_FOMG01000019.1 GCF_900112485.1 Clostridium uliginosum | reverse complement strand
AGCATGTATAGTAAGACAAAAAAGTCACCTAAGAATATTTTCAATATCCTTAGATGATCTTGACAAGGATAAATCCTTATCTAAATGACATTGGTAAGTCTTCTTGTCTTTTTTTTATACTATACTACGTCAGCAAATGAAGATAAGAATATTATAAGGGATAAACTCACATTAGAGTTTATCCCTTATTTTTAATTATTCATAACTTTTCTGATTAAATTATAATTTTGATCACTAGCTTCAACAAAGCCGTTAACAGGTGTAGTTATATTTTGGAAATCATTAAATTTAATAAAAGCATTCTTAATAAGAGTAGCGCGCTCTGTGCTCATATTAGGACTAACAGCAATAGCATCTTTTTGTATATTGTCAGTCATAGATATAATTACTAAATCGTCTACATTAAGTCCATTAAGTTTCGCTTTTTCAAGGGCTTCATTATAAGTAGCACCAGCATCAAAAGATCCATTTAGAACTCCATCGATAACATTATCATGGCTTCCTGCAAAAGAAACATTAGAAAATAATTTATCAGGATTGATATTATTTTCTTTTAAAATATGTCTGGCATATAAGTATCCAGAAGCACTATTTTTATCTACATAAGCAAATGTCTTATTTTTCAAATCATTTAAAGTTTTAATACCAGATGATTTTTTAGCTATTATATAACCATTATAATAAGTTTTACCATTAACTCTAGGAGTAACTAGTGGTTCAACATTCGCATTCTCTCGTGCTATAACATAAGCAAATGGAGAGAACCAACCCATATCAATAGTACCTTTTTTAATTTCTTCACTAAGTGCATCGTAATCCTTAACAATTATAAGTCTTGGAACAAGGTCAATACCTTTAAAAAGTCTTTCCAAAATAGGAAGATACATTTTTTTAATATCAGCAGGAGAAGCAAATGGGTTAATTCCAATAATAACTTCATTATCTGCTTTAATGCTACTCATTTGATATTGAAGATTTTCAGAAGCTTTACTTAAAGTACCACAATAATCAAGTAATTCATCTATTTTAGCTTCATGACGTTCAATCATATCAATAGAGTCAAGGGTTTGAAGGTTTGTATCTTCAATAGTATGTGTTAAGTTACTAAGAGCTTGTTCTATATCAAAAGCAACTTGTGTATTAGATTTTGAAACATCTGTTAAATTAAGAATAGAACCTTTAATATGTCCCATAGCATTATAACTATCAGATAAAACTTCTAAAGTATCATTAGAAATAGTATCTAGCTCTTGAATAGTTTTTTTAGAATTTTCAGTTGCTGCATGTGTATCTTTAATATTAACAAGCAAATCTTTTACTATTTGCTCAATTTCTCTTGCAAATCTATCTGTTTCATCTGCAAGCTTTCTAATTTCAGTAGCAACTACTGCAAATCCTCTACCTGCTTCACCAGCACGTGCAGCTTCAATAGATGCATTTAGAGCAAGTAGATTTGTTTGACTAGAAATATCATGTATGTATTCTACGAACTTATTAATATTGTTAGAAGAATCGTGAAGTTTTAAATTTGTTTGTAAAGAAACATCTGAAATCTTTTTCATTTCTGATAACAAAGAAAGTGTAGTAGTAATTGCATACTTACTCTTTTCAAGTATAGCAAGTGTATCATTAGTTTCCACCTCTACAGTCATAATACTTTGATCAATTGTTTCACAACTCGATACAACTTCATGAATTCCTGATTCGACAGTTTCTATACAAGCTAAATTTGTTGTAGAAAAGTCAGAGATAATCCTATTTTTTTCAACTAAATGAGAAAAGGCTTCTTTACTTTGTTTAGAAATCCATAAAAGATGTTCTACATCAAATCCCATAGTTTCAATCATAGAATGGATATTTTGATAAACCTGTTCTTGACAGTTTAATGAGTCATCACTAGTAGTTTCTTGTGAATTAGAATCTAAAGTATCACAATAATAGAAATAAATTAAAGTTAAAATAAAAGTAACTAAGAATATAATGAGTTTTAAGGTATTGCTTTCAACTAAAAAAACTAAGAATATACTACTAAAAGTAGCTAATAAAATTGGTGGTAAATATTTTTTTATTCTCATAATTCTCTCCCCCTAATCTTGTTAAATAAATATCACAAGACCATTAATTATATATGATTATCGCATAAAGACTAAGTAAATTCAATAAATAATGAAGTCGATTACTTGATGATCTTCATAGAGTTTATGCGGTTTTCTGTAGTTTTTAGACTTATATTATTATGTAAAAAAATATAAATTAAGTAAAAATAAGAAAATAATTTTTTGAAACATATAGTTAAATAAAAGGTAATATTAAATATATATGGTACTTTATTCAATAAGTATATAACAAATTCATCGTTAAATAAATGGTTTTTAGTTATAAATTTGTTATATGGAGATTTTATTTAAAAAAAATTAATATTAAAGTAATAAAATGTAATTTCAGAAATATTTGATGCCGAAATATTTAGAATTTTGTTTAAAAATGTCTTTATAATATAAAGTAAATTACATTAATAGACGAAGTAAATAATGTAAGGTAAATAAATATAGCAAAAATATTGAATAATATAGATTTGAAAGTAAATTTTGGGTTGAATTTTATTAATAGTTAGATATACAAGTAAATTAATAAATTGGTAATAGTGAATCGAAATATAATAGATAATTACTACGTAAGACAGAAAAAGAGAACAACAGTGTATTAATTAGCACAATGCGATAGATTAAAAATTTATTAGTAGATTAGACAACAAAGGAGTAGTGGATTAATGTGAATCAAAAAAATAATTCAATTATTAGAAAGTTAACAATTCCAATGATTATAGCATTACTTACACAATCCATATTTTATGTAATTATAATTTTATGTAGTGGCACATTACAAAGTCTTAAGAATAATGAGTTTGAAACATTTAATGAAACAGTTACATCTAGGAATAATTACTTAAATAATGAGATGTTAAATCATTGGTCTAATATTGATGAATCAGAAAAAAATATTAATGGAATTATTCTTAAAACATTAGAGGTGAATAACTTAAAAGTAAAGGATTTAGATAGTGATTCTGAAATTAAATCAGAAATATTAAGTAATGTTTCAAAACCATTAATGCATATGATAGGAGAAAATCATGTAAATGGTGCATTTGTAATACTTGATGATAAAACAACTAATACATATAATAATACAGTTGAAAAATCAGGGATTTATATTAAAGATTCAGATCCAATTAAAAACTCACTTGATAATTCAGACTTGCGTGTAAAAGTAGGGCCAAATGAAGTTTCTAAGAAAATGAAAATTTCATTAGATTCTTCTTGGACTAATAATTTTCACTTAAATAAAGATATGGATTTTTTTTACAAACCAATTAATGCAGCCAAGCAGTATAAAGATCTTCCGTATAACGATTTAGGGTATTGGAGTAATATAGCTGGATTAAGTGATGCTTTACAGCCTAGTATTACATATACAGTACCATTATTAGATAATGAAGGAAACCCATATGGAGTACTTGGGGTAGAGATTGAATTAGAATATATGAAAACATTGTTACCCTATAACGAAATGGATTCTAATAAAAACGGCTCATATATTATTTGTGTAGATACTAATAATGATATGAAATTTAAAAATGTCGTATCAAATGGAACTATAAAACTAAAAGGGATTGAAGGATTAGAGAATATAACATTTGAAGATAAAGAGGTTTATAAAGATATTTATGAATTACAAGATGATGAATATATAAAAAATACAACATATAGCAATATAAAATATTTTAATTTGTATAATTATAATACACCATTTAAAAATGAAAAATGGGCACTTGTAGGAATTATTGAAAAGGATAGTATTTTATACTATATAAATAGATTTAAATATTTCCTAGTTTTAGATTTAATCATATCAACACTAATAGGTATTTTAATTGTTTATATAGCAGCCAATAGGGTTACTATACCTATTAGAAATTTAGCAAAGAAAGTAAGGGAAGATGATCCATTAAATCCATTAGTACTTGAAAAGATAAATATATCAGAAATAGATGATTTATCTCTAGCAATTGCAAATTTAAGGATTAAAGCTACAGATTCAGCATCAAAGTTATCTCAAATTATAGGACTTTTAAATATGCCTATAGGAGCATTTGAGCATAAAAAAGATGAAGATATGGTATTTTGTACAGAAGCTTTTTTTAGTGTAATAGGTATTGATGATATAAATAGACATGAAGCATATACACATAGAGTATTTTTCAAAGAAATATTAAAGATAATAACTACTAATCCAGAACCGGATTTAGATAATGTTTATAAAATAGAAAAAGAAAATAAGCAAGATATGTGGATAAAGTTAACTATATTTGAGGATGAATCTAAAATGTTAGGAGTAGTCATAGATGTAACACAAGAAGTATTGGAAAAATGTAAGATAGAATATGAAAGAGATTATGATATATTAACTAATCTTTTAAATAGAAGAGCATTTTATAACAGAGTAAATAAAAAATTACAAGAAGATATTGAGATAGCGGCTTTTGTTATGTTAGATTTAGACAACCTTAAATACGTAAATGATACATATGGACATGACTATGGGGATAA
This sequence comes from Clostridium uliginosum, assembly GCF_900112485.1. Classification (GTDB taxonomy): domain Bacteria; phylum Bacillota; class Clostridia; order Clostridiales; family Clostridiaceae; genus Clostridium; species Clostridium uliginosum. Next base: position 75,455 of record NZ_FOMG01000019.1, on the reverse strand, counting down.
GTATATTAAAAAAGCTGCAATAGTACTTGAAGAATTCACAGAGCACAATGGAATAGTATCACGAATTTCTGGTGATGAATTTTATGTTTTCATACATGGATATGATGATAAAGATAAGATAAGACAAATAATAAAGAGAATACATAAGAATATGAAACAATCTAGTATTATTTTACCTGATAATAATGAGTTAAAGATAAGGGCATCAGCAGGGGTAGCTTGGTATCCTGATGATTCAACAAAGTATGAGGAGCTTACAAAGTATTGTGACTTTGCAATGTATAAGATTAAAAATACAGCAAAGGGAAACTTAAATGAATTTAATAGGGATGACTACAATAAAGATTCATTTTTATTAAGTAGTAAGGAAGAGCTAAACAAATTGATAGATGAAGAATTGGTGAAATATGCATTTCAACCAATAGTAAATGCAAATACAGGAGAAATTTATGGATATGAAGCATTGATGCGTTCACAATTAGATACATTAAAGAATCCTCTTGATATAATAAGACTTGCAACTTCTCAATTTAGATTATATCAAATAGAACGACTTACATGGTTTAAAGCACTTGAAAGCTTTGTAGAGTATAAAGAAGAATTTGGGGAAGCAAAAATATTCCTTAATTCCATTCCAAACTATGTGCTGTCTGATGAAGATTTAGATGAATTTAAACAGCTGTATAGTCCTTATTGTAGCAAGATAGTTTTAGAATTACTTGAAAATGAACGTTCTAATGGAGAACATACTGCTAAGAAAAGAAAGTTAATTGAAGAGTGGGGAGCAAAAATTGCATTAGATGATTTTGGATCAGGATATAATAATGAAGCACTATTATTAGAAATTACTCCTGACATTGTAAAAATTGATATTTCAATTATAATAGGAATAGATAAAGATTTAAATAGACAACAAATTCTGCAAAATATTATTTCATACTCAAAACAAAGAGGAATCAAAATATTAGCTGAAGGAATTGAAACAAAAGGAGAATTAGAAAAAGTAATAGAATTTGGAGTAGATTATATACAAGGATATTATTTAAGTAAGCCTGAATTTATTCCTCCAAAGATAAGTGAAAAATTAGTTAAAGAAATTCTAGATATAAATACTAAGCTGTGTTAGTATGTAAAATAATTGTATTTTAAGACAAAAAGGAAGATCACTATGGATAAAAATATAGAAATGATGAAAAAGATTATTGAAGAAAAAAAGAAAAAAGGACTAACTAAGAATAACAAGACAGCGGAAAGAAGTATTGGAAGTGCTTCAAAAGGAAAGAAAAATAAGAAACCAGGCGGGGTATTCGATAAATAGTTTCAAGAATTAACACAAAATCTATATAACTCCTTCTTATACTAATTGAAAATATAGTATAAGGAGGAGTTATGTTTTTTAATAGGCCTAAAGAAATATTAAAACAGCACCAAAGTTAAAAATCATGAAATTTATGGTCTATAGTTAACGGATAAAAATGTATAATAAATTAGAAAAAGAAAGAAAACAAAAGATAATTTGATAAATGTTGAGCAATTCATACTTTTTTTGTTGAAATTAAGCTTCTTATAAGGTGGAGAACATATGTACGATGATGCTATAATGATATCAGAAATGATATGAAAGGTGGTTAACTTTTTGGAAAATAATACATCAAAAATAACATTAAAAGAAGTAATGGATATGGAGTTAGCGATTGAGAAGGCAGCAAAAAAACTTGTGAATTCAAGTGATAAAGATAGATTGAATGATAATAAATTATGGTGGAAAAAAAGATCTTTATACGAAGGTGCCAATATGCTTAGCAGTGCAGAAAAACGTGGAGAAGAACGTGGAAAAAAACAAAAAGCGTTAGAAGTTGCAAGTAAATTATTATTAATGGGTTTAGAATTAGAAGATATTTCAAGCGTTATAGGATTATCAATTGATGAATTAGATAATTTAAAAGCATAATAAAATATATAAATAAATACATCTGTTTTAATATCAACACAGTTTTAAAACAGAGCCAAAGAAATATAAAAATTAAGGTTAATTTAAGATATGATTCATATAAATTTTGGCAATAAAGTAGTATAATTATAAAAATAGAATATATTAAATTGTTTGGATATTTAATATATTCTTAATGCTAGCATCTGAAATAATAAAAAGTTAAAGATGGGGACAATATTTTGAGTCAGGCAAGAAGATAAGTTCTTATTATAGTTGTTTCTATCAAAGGGTTATATCCATTCACTATGGCGAAAAATAGACTAATATACTAATTAATTATTTTTTGAAGATGCTTTAATAATATTTAGGGGGTAATAAAATGAAACTTAAAAAAACATTATCAATTATTATGGCTGCTACTGTAGCTATGTTTACAATCTCAGGATGTAGTGAACAAACACTTAATTACTCAAAAGAACTTAACAATATGGCTAAATGGGAAGCAACAACTTCTAATTTCCAAGGAGAAGTTAATGTTGATGTAATGGGACAATCAGATAAAATAACAGTAACTGGTACAAGCTATATCAAGGGAAAAACTCAAGGATATATGGAATTTAAATTTAATGATCAAGCAGGAAAGATTAATATTCCAGAATTAAAGATGTATATAGACAATGGAGTAAGTTATATTAATAAAGCTTATTATGAAAGTAACTTTACTTCACATGGAATGAGCGTACCAACAGGATTAGCTAATGTACAAGCTGAATATATAGGCATTAATTCAGGCCTAGATATGGCAGAATTAACAAAAATGTCAACATCACCTGCTGATGCTTTAGCTAAATTAAGCAAGAGTGTGTTTGGAGATAGCAATATTGATTTACCTTTCGTTCAAAATGGAAGAGAATATACTATGAATTTTGATGCAAATCAAGCAATTGATCTTACATCAAAAACAGTTAAAGCTATATCAAATAACTTAGATAATATTAATACTACTTTTAAGCTAGGATTAAATGCTGAAATGCTTCAATCTGCTAAAACTGCTATTAATGACCCTGCTTTTGATACACAATTAAATCAAGCTAAAACATTATTAGAAGGATCAACTATTAGTACAAAAGAAACTTTTAGTGATAATCAATATAAAGCAGATATAAACATGAATTTACAAATTAAAGATATGGGCAAAATAACAGGTAAAATAACTTCTACAAGTGATAAGAGTGAAGTAAAAGCTGTTGAAATCCCAACTAGCAAAGTTATGTTAACTCAAGATGAATTTGCAAAATTAATGATGCCAGAAAAGGCAACATTAGAAAATCAAAGTTCAACAAAATAAGTTTCAACTTCTGTGTTAAAATAAAAACATAGATTAACATTTTTAGTATGTATAGCCTTATGAGCACGTAAAAGTGTTCATAAGGCTTTTTTTTATAAATAAAATTTTACATAAATATCTATTAGTAGACATAAAAAGCCAATAATGGTATACTTTAGACAAAACTTAATATGAAGATAGCAAGTGTAGTACTCTTTTGTACTAACTTAAAAGGGAAACGAGTGAAAATCTCGTATGGTGCCGCCACTGTAAGGTAGAGCATGTGTTAATATGCCATTGGGAAACTGAGAAGGCAACACAGGCAATGAAACTAAGTCAGGATACCTGCTTGCATATCAGTACAATTCCTTTACGAGCCATAAAGAGAGTACAAATAGACATAGTATTATTATGTTCATTTTTTTGAATGTCTATAATTACATAAATACTGTGAATTTTTAAATTCTCTCAATGGTTAGTTTTGGGGGATTTTTTTTATGTTTAAATTACATTTTAGAAATGGGGATAATAATGAAAATGAAAAAAGTAATATCATTATTAATAATAATGATGATGGCATTCACTATGTTAACAGGATGTGGACAAAATGCAAAGACAGGACAATCAAAAAACGATATAAGAATTGAGACAAAAGCAGCTGACTATGGTGAGGTAATTATTGAAAATGGGGATCGTAAAATCGTATTTACACAAATGCCTAAGAAAGTACTTTGCTGTAATACATATAGTGCAGAAAATATGATTATGCTAGGACTAGGTAAATATATTGTTGGTAGAAATGTAATAACAAATCCAGCAGAAGTACCAATAGATGCAATTGCAGATGAATTTAATGCAATTCCTGAAATTGAAAAATCTCATGAACTAGCAGTGGCTTCTGAAGCAGATTTACTAATAGGTCAAGTGAGTGCATTTAAGGATAGCAGTTGGGGATCATATGAAATGTTTAAAAGTAAAGGAATTAACTGTTATACCACTTCAGGCACAATTGCAGAGGATGAAACTATTGAAAATGTTTATTATGACATTGAGGTTTTAGGTAAAATATTTAAAGTGGAAGATAGGGCAAAGGCTTTGATTGATGATATTAAGACTAAAGTTGATAATGTTTCTAAAACTGTTGGGAATATTCAAGATTCTGATAAAAAGAAAGTATTTGTAATGGATTCATTTAAGGATAATGAGATTTATACTACTTCAAAAGGCTTACAGAGTAATTTGATTGAGCTTTCCCATGGTATAAATTGTACTCGTAATATGGCAGATTCTCGTTGGTTTAACACAAGTGTGGAAACTATTGTTGATACAAATCCAGATTATATTATCTTTAATGATTATGGGAAACAAACTATAGAGGAGAAAGTTGCTTTTATTAATAATAATCAGGCTTTAAAGGATGTTACAGCAGTCAAAAACCAAGCATATATTATTCTACCATTAGTTAGCGTAATGCAGGATGCTAGAGCTGCAAGTGCTTGTGAAACCATTGCACATAATTTATACCCAACAAAGTTTAAATAACAAAGATGTAGCGGGTGGTTATAAACTATTCGCTACATAGCATTTTAGGAGGAAGTTTATGATAGGAATTAAAAATAGACGGGGGTTAGTACTTATCCCATTACTTATTTTTGTGCTATTAACTTCAGTAATTGCAACAATTAGTATTGGGTCTGCTGATGTACCTATTAATAAGGTGTATAGAGTACTTTGGGATATTATTTTAAATGATGGGCAAGGCGTGAAAAATGGATTATGTTCTACAGCACATTATCATATTATATGGGATATTCGTTTGCCACGTGTCATTATTGGAATACTATGTGGTGCAGGGCTTGCAACATGTGGAGCTGTGATGCAAGCACTAGTATTAAATCCAATTGCAGATCCGTATGTTCTAGGGGTATCCTCTGGCGCATCAGCTGGAGCAGCATGGGCACTACTTATGCCATTACCATACTTTGTAGGTCAGCATCAGGTAACTGTTACTGCAATGCTTGGTGCAATGATTGCTTCTTTTTTTGTGTATACAATGGCTAAAATTGGGAGCGGAGGGAAGCTTAAGCCTGTCACACTAATACTATCTGGTACAGCTATTAATGCAGTGATGAGTGCTATAACCAGCCTACTTATTTTTATGGCAAAGAGTCATGAAAGTATTTCAGCAGTATATAATTGGCAGATGGGTAGTATAGCTTCTGCACAATGGTCAACTCTGCCGTTGCCAGCAATAGGAGTTATCTTTAGTATTATAGTATTTATTAGATACGGTGTTAAGTTTAATCTTATGATGATGGGTGATGATGATGCAATAGCATTAGGTATGAACGTAAAATTCTTTAGAACGATAATGATGGCACTAGTTGCGGTTGTAGTTGCAACGCTTGTATCTGTTACAGGTATTATAGGTTTTGTGGGTTTAATGATTCCACATATTGTACGATTAATTGCTAAAACTAGTGATAATTCTAGTATTATCTTACTCAGTGCTATTGTAGGCGCAATCTTTCTTATCTGGGCAGATGCTGGTGCTAGAGGCTTTTTTGGTGCAGCAGAATTACCACTTGGTATTATTACAGCTTTTATTGGTGCGCCATTCTTTTTATATCTAATGGCAAAAAAAAGCTATGGAGGGAAGATGGAATGATAATAGATTTTAAGGAAATAGATGTTGTAATTGGCAATAAGCAAATTTTAACGCATGTAAATCTTAGAGCCCAGAATAATAAAATAACAGGAATAATAGGGCCAAACGGTAGTGGTAAATCTACATTAATAAAAACATTTTTTGGTTTAGTTTCTAAGAAAAACGGAAAAATTTTATTGGATGATATAGATGTTTCTAACTTATCGAAAAAGGAGATTGCAACATATGTGGGATATGTAGGACAAGATTCTGCTTGTATATTTGATTTTTCAGTACGTGATGTGGTATCTATGGCATTATATCCTAGAAAAAAGATAAAAGGTGGAATTTCTTCAAGAGAGTGCGTAGATAATGCTCTCGCTGAATTAGAACTCAACAATATAGCAGAAAGGAATATTCAAACACTATCTGGTGGTGAACGAAAGATGGTATTTCTAGCTCGTGCAATTGCACAGGGCGTAGATACAATTATTTTAGATGAGCCAACAAATCACTTAGATATTAAGCATCAACTATTTATATTAGATTATCTAAAGAAAAGTAAAAAAACAGTTATAATTGTTCTACATGACCTTCAATTAGCAACACATTATTGCGATGAATTATATTTATTAAAAAATGGGAAAAATATTGCAAATGGTATACCTATTGAAGTTTTAAGTGAGAAAAATATTAAGAATGTATTTGATGTTAGTGGCATGGCAGTATTAGATGAAAGTAATAAGGTAGTCTTTAAATTGAATATATAAATGATGAAAAAGATTAGGCACATGAAAGAAAATAATAGACAAGTATATTGATCTATTATTTTTTTCATGTGTCTTATTGAAGAAAATAATAAACAAAAAGTCTAGGAAAGTATTTGATAACTAGCGTTGAAGATGCTTAATTATATTATAAAATCCGTATAACTCCTTTTTATACTAATTATAAAATATAGTATGAAGAGGAGTTATTTTATTAAGGAAAGACTATATGTTATTTTATTTTCAATTTGGATACAAATATATACTCTTTAATAAAAAATATTTTTCTAAAGTTATTATAAATATATATGTTCTAATTAAGTTAATACATTTATAATCTTTTATATAATTTTTATAGAAAATTATATCTTTAATTAACAATATCTAGTTAGAAGCATATAATTTTTAATGGCTGTGATTAAGTTGACTTAAATGGGGATATCTTATTTAAAATAAAGAAAAATGTGGATAAATTTAAAATTATTAATTACAGATAACTAAGATGGATTTTCTCAAAAAGAGTTAAATAAGTTGGGAAATTAATACTTCAAACTTTATACAAGAATTTTACATATATGATATAATTATCAATAAAATAAAGACGAAAAGACTGATGAGTTATTTATTTGGAGATGCCTAATTTAAATAGTAATTTTTTAAGAGCAATATTAAGGGGGGGAATATACATTGTATTATATGTTGGTATTAATTATGGGACTAGTTATAGGAAGTTTTTTAAATGTATGTATTTACAGGATTCCAAGAGAAGAATCAATTTCTTATCCACCATCTCACTGCGGAAGTTGTGATCATAAGCTTAACCCACCAGATTTAGTGCCTGTATTTAGTTATGTTTTTCTAAAAGGAAGATGTAGATATTGCAGAGAAAAAATTTCTATGAGATATCCAATTATAGAAATGTTGAATGCAGTATTATATTTGCTCATATATTTAAATTTTGGATTTACCTTAGAATTTTTCAAATATTGTATTTTAGCATCACTTTTAATTGTTATAGGAATTATTGATTATAATACTCAAGATGTTTATATGTCTACTACAATTTTTGGAGTAATAGTTGCAATTATTTTCATATTTATTCAAATGATACTTTACAAAACAGAAATTATGAATTTCATTTTAGCAGGAGTTGTAGGATTTGGAGTTATAGGGTTAATTGTATTCTTAACCAAGGGTATGGGCGAAGGAGATATTGAAATAGCTTTAGTTTGTGGATTATTTTTAGGAATTAAGGGGATTTTGTTAACATTATTCTTAGCGATTGTTATAGGTGGAATAGTTGGGGGGATTATATTAGCTCTTAAACTTAAAAGTGCAAAAGAAAGTATGGCATTTGGACCTTGTTTGGCTATTGGTGCTATGATTGCAATTTTGTGGGGAAACAAAATAATAGAATTATATATTGGGTCTATATAGAATGGTTTTAAACTAATAATAAAAAAATTAACAATTTTAAGATTATTAGTTGTTTTATGGAAAAAAAGATAGTATTATTTAATTATAAAAACAGAGACATATACACGACATGCTATTTATAAGGAATTATTTTTTTATGGTTAAAGAAAGAATTTAGAGCATGTCATTTTTTTTATCTTGATTTAACTTGTTTTAGTTAGATTCAACTTATTTAGTGCATATATGATGAATCTTTGGTCTATTATTTTCTTTCATGTACCTTAAGTGATTATCAAGTATAATATCAAACTTGATAATTAAGTATAACTTTAAGATAAAGAAAAGAGGTGGGTATTGCATGGCTAATGAAAAGAAAAGATTGGGAAATATTCTTGTGAATGCAGGTAAAATAACTAGTTATCAATTACAAGATGCATTAAAATCTCAAAAGATTCTTGGAAAAAAACTTGGTGAAATACTTGTAGACAGTAAGATAATAACTGAGGATGAAATAATAGAGTCAATAGAACAACAAACAGGTATCAAAAAAGTAGATTTAAATACTATAAGCTTTGATAAAAAGGCAATATCTATCATACCTCAGAATTTATGTAATAAATATATATTAATACCTTTTGGTTTTGAAAATAATAAGATAAAAGTTGCACTTGCAGATCCACTAAATATATTTGCAATAGATGATGTTGCAATATCTACTGGGTTTGAAATAGAGTCATATATATCTAAAAAAGATGATATTAGAAAATTCATAGAAGTATATTATAGCAGTCAGCAAGTCAGTATGGCAGCTAAGCAACTAGCTAAAGAAAGCTCTCAATCAAAAAATACAAAGAATAATGTGGAAGATATTGATGATGTAAAAAATGCTCCAGTTGTTAAAATGGTAGATTATTTATTTAAAAATTCAATAGAAATGAAGGCATCAGACATTCACATAGAGCCATTTGAACATGAAATAAGAATAAGATATAGAATAGATGGACAATTACAAACAGCTAATGTCCTTGGAATAGATAGTTTAGGACCATTAGTCACAAGAATAAAGATACTTGCAGGGCTAAATATAGCAGAGAAAAGAATACCCCAAGACGGAAGAATAATGATTAAGATAGGAAATCAGGACATAGATCTTAGAGTTTCTATACTTCCAGTAGTTAATGGAGAAAAAATAGTTATAAGAATTTTAAATACAGCTAATTATAAAGTAGGAAAAGAGAAGCTAGGAATGAGTGAAGAAAATCTTGCAAAGTTAGAGAGAATAATATCAAATCCTCATGGAATAGTTTTAGTTACAGGTCCAACAGGAAGTGGAAAATCCACAACCTTATATACAGTTTTAAGTGAGCTAAATTCTAATAATGTTAATATAGTCACAGTTGAAGACCCTGTAGAGTATACGTTAATGGGCATAAATCAAGTAAATGTAAATACGAAAGCGGGACTAACATTTGCAAGTGGTCTTAGAAGTATACTAAGGCAAGATCCAGACATAGTTATGATTGGAGAAATTAGAGATAATGAAACAGCTGAAATTGCAACAAAAGCAGCGATTACAGGTCATTTAGTATTAAGTACCTTACATACTAATGATGCACCTTCATCAATTGTAAGACTAGTAGATATGGGAATTAAGCCATATTTAGTTTCTACCTCTGTTGTTGGAATAATGGCACAAAGATTGGTTAGAAAGATATGCGATAAATGTAAAAAATCTTATGAAGCTAATGAATATGAAAAAGAAATACTTGGAATTGATAAGGACAAGCCATTAACTTTATATAAAGGTAAGGGTTGTGGATATTGCAATAATACAGGATATGTTGGAAGAATCGGAGTTTATGAGGTTATGGAAATAACAAGAAAACATAGAGAAGCTATAAATTCAGGAGAAAATTCAGATGTACTTAGGGATATTTCAGTACAAAATGGTATGACAACTTTAGGAATGGAATGTAGAAACTTAGTAGTTAAAGGGGTAACAACTATGAATGAGCTTGCAACAATAACACTTATAAAAGAATAGTAAAGGTTATTAAGTTTAGAAGAAGTCATTAAAAAGATACTGTTAGATAATAAATAAGGCATATGAAAGAATATTCGCCTGTAATACTAATTTAGAGGGGTGTAACTAGATGGCTAATTTTAAATATAGAGCAATGAACTCAAATGGGGAAAAGATTCATGGAGAGCATGAAGCAGACTCTAAAGGGGAAGTTATAGAATTTATATCATCTAATGGATACTATCCTTTAATGGTAGAAGAAATAATTGAAAGTACTAAAATTGAATTTAAATTTAACAACAAAGTAAAGCTTAAGGATATTTCTATTTTTTGTAGGCAATTTTATACAATGTTAAATGCAGGAGTACCGATATTAACTTGTTTAAATATATTAGCTACTCAAACTCAGAATAAAAAGTTAAAAGACGCAATATGCGAAGTTGAAGATGATGTAGAAAAAGGTGGAGTATTATCAGATGCTATGAAAAAGCAGATAAATATTTTTCCAGAACTTTTAACAAGTTTAGTAGAGGCTGGAGAAGCAAGTGGTAACTTAGATAGCATAATGCTTAGAATGGCTAATCACTATGAAAAAGAGAATAAGATAAATAATAAAGTTAAAAATGCTATGATTTATCCAATTATATTAAGTATAGTTGCACTTGGTGCTGTTGTATTTATTCTGACTTATGTAATGCCAACATTTATGGTAATTTTTGAACAAAGTGGGACATCATTACCTTGGAGTACTAGATTTTTACTTGGATTAAGTGGATTTCTTCAAAATCATTTTATGGGAATTATTATTGCAATAGTAGGAATTATTATTGCAATGAAATATTATATTAAAACAGAACAAGGTTCAATTGCAGCAAGCAAGTTGAAGCTTAAAATGCCAATACTTAGGAAGCTTACTGAAATGATTATAGTATCACGATTTACAAGAACGCTATCTACACTACTTGCAAGTGGATTACCATTAGTAAAATCTTTGCAGATTGTTTCAGGTGTTGTAGAAAACAAAATAGCAGAATCAGCTTTATCTAAAGTTAAAGAAAAAGTAGTTAGGGGAGAGGGGTTAAATTCTTCAATAAAAGAAACAGGAATTTTTCCACAAATGCTTTATTCAATGATTAAGATAGGGGAAGAAACAGGATCACTTGATGACATTTTAAATAAGACAGCAGATTTCTACGATGAGGAGTTAGAAACAACTATACAAGCTACAGTTGCTATGATGGAACCAGTTCTAATAGTTGTTATGGGACTTTTAATAGGATTTATAATCATATCAATAATGCTTCCGATGTTTGACAGTTATACTAAAATGTAAAAATAAAGGGTTCTATTTAAAACCGTGTTGATATTGTTACATATTGTTCAGTGTGCTAAAGAATTAGACTTAAGAACATCTAAATGAGTATAGTCCCATTCCAGCTTGTTCCAAAAACAAGTTTTAGACAAGCAATTAATGTGACAATACTCATTAAGAGTTCTAAAAGTCGAATTCTAATGCACACCTCACAAAAATGTAACAATATCAACACTATTTTAAAACATAGCCAAATAAAAAAGGGGGAATTTTAATGAACAAATTATCAATGAAATCAATGTCAAATCAAGCTTTAAAGAAAAAAAAGAAAGGATTTACACTAGTAGAATTAATTATCGTTATAGCAATAATTGCCATTTTAGCAGCTATTGCTATTCCAAAGATGGGGTATGTAAGAACCAATGCAAATATTAAGGCAGACATAGCAAATGCTAAGAATATTCATACTGCGGCAGCCAGTGCATTAATAGATGAAAAAATAGATAAAGGTAAAAGTTATGATTTAGGCACAGATACTGGTAAACCTATTAAGGATAGAATAGATGCTTATTCACAATCTAAAGCAATTTCTGGAAAGGATTTTGTGGCAGTTGTAGATGATAATGGGAATATAACTATAACAGTAGATTCTAAACAAGCATTTCCTGAACAAGCTGAGGAATTCAAAACTAAATAAACTAATGATTAAAGTGTAAAGCTTACTTTCAAGCTTTACACTTTAATCTATACACAATAAATATAAGGCACATCTTTGGTATGTTATTTTTTTCCAGGTGCCTAAGCTAATGATTATTGAATTTAAGATGAAAATAAGATGGTAAAAAGGGAGGGAACTTAAAAATAATGAAGAAGTTAAAGTTAGATAAGGCTAAGCTCAAGGGCTTAATGAATCTTGATGTTAAGGATTTAAAGGCAATATTATTAAAGGGATCAAATAAGATAAACTCCCTTAAAAAGGTAGAGAAAAAGAGAACTGTTGTGGCTTTTGATATAGGAAGTACAAGTATAAAGATTAGTCAAGGAATGTATTATAAGGAAAACTTATCAATTGATAAGTTTATAGAAATACCTACTCCTAAAGGAGCAATTTCAGATGGAATTATAGAAAATAAGGAACTTCTTATTTCTAAAATAGGAACTGCTTTAAAGGAAAATTCTATAAGTGCAAAGGAAGGAATTTGTACTACTAATTCTACTTTGATTATAAATAGAGAAGTTATGATTCCAAATGTAGAAGAAGATGAGATGGAAACTGTGGTAAGGTATGAAATTCAACAATACTTACCTATAAATTTAGATGATTATATACTGCAAATGACAGTCATAGGGGAAGAATTTTCAGATGAGGGAAAAAGATTAGCAGTTAGAGCTATTGCATATCCAGAGAGAATGGCTAGAGGATATCATGAACTTTTAATTGCCTTACATTTGAAGCCATATGCTTTAGATGTAAATTACAATTCATTAAATAAGTTAATTAATTTTGTAGATGATATAAATGAATATGAATATAATCCTAAAGACTCGCTTGTTTTCATTGACATGGGGGCAAACTGTCTTGATGTTAATATATATAATGATGGAATTTTAAAATTTACTAGAATAATAAAAGCTGGAGGAAGTTATCTTGATGAGGCTTTAAATGAAACTCTAAATATTTCTAAAAATGAAATAGAAACATTAAAAGCAAAGAGCATAAATTTAAGTGATGAAGAGCTTGATAATCAAAATACATTAGTAAGAGATACTATAGATGAATGGATTGATAAAACAGAAAAAATAATACAGTTTTATAAAAACAAAAATGTTGGTAATGAAGTAGATAAAATTTTTATTTATGGAGGTACATCTAAGCTAAATGGATTAACAAATTATATGACATTAAAGCTTGGAATAAACACAACAAGGATAAAGAGTATTCCTAAAATAACTCTTAAGTCTAATAATAGCAGTGGTGAACATATAGACAATTTTGTTAATGTCATAGGCTCTATAATAAGGCTGTAAGAGGGGGATTTAAAAAATGAAAGATATAAACTTTTTTAGTCATTATCAAGGCAAAAATAAAGAAAAGAAGAATAATTTAATATACATTTATGGAGTCGCAGCTTTAGTAGGATTTGTAATAGTTGTAACCTTAGGAGTTAATACTTTTAGAATATATGCTTTAAATAAAAGCATAGAAGATTATAATGCAAAGCTAAGTGCACCTGAAATAGAAGACAAGCTTAAAGAAGCAGAAAGTATAAATTCGCAAATAGAAATTTTAACTAAATATGAATCTGCATTAACAGATGTATCTAATGCTGTAAATAAGAGAGACAATGTTTCAGATAAGTTATTAAACTATATAAGCTCAACTGTGCCAAGCGATGTTTCTTTTAAAAGCTTAGATGTAAAGAATGATGTTGTAATTATACAAGGAGTATCAAAGAGCAGGGAAGCTGTTGGAGAAATGCAGCATAATTTAAAGGGTTTACCTAATACAAGAGAGGTTTTTGTTAATTCCTTAGACAATAATAATTCAGTATCAGGGGAATATTCCTTTGAGATAAAATGCGTACTAAGGAGTGTTGATTAATATGAAGATAAGTAAAAAAGAAAAGATAATGTTAAGCATATTAGCAATAGTATTAGTGGGTTTTATATATTATGAATTTGTATATTTAAAACAAACCTCAAAAATTGTTCAAAAGACTGATGAAAAAAACACAATTGAACAAAAATATAATAATACTATGAATACAATAGATGCTCTAGAAAAAAGAAAAAGTGATATTAAAATATTAAAGACTAAGGTAAATAATAAATCAGCTTTATTTTATCCAACTATAAGTCAAGAACATTTAATTTTAGAAATAGATAAATTACTCAAAAGTAGTGGATTAGAAGGCGGATTAACATTTAAGCCTATAACTGTTCAAGAAGTAGAGAAGGTAGAAAAGTCGAAAGAAAATTTATCAGAAAGCTCAATACAAGGGATAGTTGATAAATATAATAGTGTGATTTCTAAAGATAGTAAGAATTCTATTAATGATAATGATAAACAAAATGTAGGCAATAATAGTGAAAAAAATAATTCTGAAAATATAAATGAATCTTCAGAATCAAAATCAAATGATACACAAAATTCAGATAATAAAAATAGTAAAGATGACTCAAAAAAATCAAATAAAAAGAATATTGAGCAAGTTAAGTGTGAATTGAATTTTAAGGGAAGTTATAACTCATTAAATAATTTCTTAAATGCAATAAGTAAATATGAAAGAAAAATTGTTGTTAACTCCATAACTATATCTCAAAAAAGCATAGACGAGATAAATGGAATAATGGGTCTTGAAATATATGCTATGCCGAAGATTGGAAATGAATTAGAAGAGTATTTAAAGTGGAATTTGGATAACACTTATGGCAAGAATGTGCCATTTGGTGCAGGAGCAGCAGTAGGAAGTACAAAATCAGAAAGTAATATTGCTACTAGTGATTTTATGGTTTCGGTAAAATCAATAACTTCTGATTTACCAACAGTTATTATAGGAAAGAGTAATGATTCTTTAAGGAGTACTTATGCTTATGCAAATAGTAATAAAGAAGAAGAAGTTGAAATAGTGTTAACAAAAAATGGAGATAAGTATTATTATAAATATAAGACATCAAATGGGACATATCCAACTCAATATACAGGGGTAGGGATAGAGTTTATACCAACTTCAGACAATATAGTATTGCAAGTTTTAAGTGAAAGTAGAGTAACGTCAAATGATAAGTCTGGAATTAAAATAAAGATTATAAATAAGACAAATAAGTTAGTGAATTTAGAAGTAAGCGGTGATGATACTCAAAGTCCAAGAGTAGTAGTAGATGGTGATGGAAACAATATAAGTGTTAGTAATAAATAAGCTATGTTTTAAAAGTAGAGTTAATAGTTTAAAACATAGATAATAAATAGAAGAATATTTGTTGATAATCCTAAATAAGTAGGTGAGGATTTAAGTTGAATGTTAAGAGAAAACGCAGAGGGTTTACTTTGATAGAAATAATAATAGCATTTGCATTATTTGGAATATTAATGCTCGGAATATATGGAATTGTTATATCAGCAATGAATAATAATAAAGCTGGTGAGGTAAAACAAAAGGCAGCATTGTATGGACAGGAAGTTCTTGAAGAATTTAAGAGTGGAGATATAACTAAAAGTGAATCTGGCAGTATTATGTTATCTAATGATATAGTGCTAAGTCAAAGTGTAGAAAAGTCTAATTATGAAGGTGAAGGATATTTAGATAAAGATAAAAAGTATTATGCAAAGATTATAGTGAAGAAAAATACTTCAATAATGCTTGATAAAGAGGTAACAGCAGGAGAGGGATCGAGTGAAGAATCATCAGAAGAAAAAGCACCTAAAACCTGTGATTTTAATATAGCGTTAAGTGGAGAGAATAGCCCTATAAAAGTGAAAGATGATAAGTCAAAAGGGAATTTGGAATATGATTCTGCGTCAGATGAGCCTATAAAGTTAATTATAAATACGAAGACAAAAGAAAATGAAAAAGTGGTAGTTATTAAAGATGAGAATAATAATAAGATTTTAACTACTGAAAAGGAAATAAAAAAAGATGAGGATAAAGAGAATCAAATAAAATTAACTTTTAATTTTGATCAATATAGGGTTGAAAGTAAATTAGATAAGAATAAATATAAGAAGTTAGAAATAAGTGTGTACAACCAAGATGATAGTCCTTTAAATATAATCTTGAAAAAGTCAGAAAAAACAGATGTAGAAGTAAAGAATAAGTTGGGAAATGTTAAAGTTTATGATAATCGTGCAGAAAATAATCAATCATCTAAACTTGGGGAATTATATGATATAACAGTTAAAGTAACTCAAAATGGTAATGAAGGTACTCCTATATTTACTGGACATAGTAGCCAAAATATTGATATTAAGTAGGCGGTGATTAAGTGAGAAAGAAAAAGAAAGGGTCTAGTTTAATTACTGTAGTTATTATTTTTAGTATTTTAATTACGGTAGGGACAGCTGTGTTATCAATGACAGTTGGTGATTATAAGATGAGAATTATAGAAAGTAAAAAGATAGAAAATTTATATTCATCAGAATCAGGACTAGATGTTGCCTACGACATAATTGTGAAAACTTTTGATAAAGCAGCAAAATTTGGAGATTTTAAAGCAAAACAATTTAAGGCAGGAAATTGTCAAGGAGGACCTAACTTAAAAAAATATAATAATGCTAAGGGAAAATATATGAAAATAAAGAACGATAAGGATGCAACTCAAAAAGCTAAGAGAGAAGCTAAAAAGGAGTTTGATGAAAAAGTAGAAGAACTTGCACAAGTTGAATTTAAAAGGAGCTTTAAAAATTTTATATCTAAGTCTCATGATAATAATGAAGTAGAAGATAAAGAAAAAATTCCTTCTGATATACTTGCAAAATCTATAAAGGAAGCTAAGTATAGCAGCATTACTTTAAAAGATAAAGATGCTAATGATAAGGAGTTTAAAATAGGAGATAAGGATTTTACTTATGAAAAAGTAGACTTTTTTAGCAATAAACCAGAACTCTTTATATGTAATAATGATGAGTTAAAAAGGATAAATGAATTAGAGAAAGAATTAAACCAATCACCAGATAATCAAGAAAAAAAAGAAGCTTTAGAAGCTTTAAAAGCAAGTAATTTAGGAATTGTTGATAATGGAAATGATTATAAAATACAAATAACATCAGAATTTAAAACTGAAGATTCTCAAGCAAAAGTGAATGGAAAAAATACAAGACAGCTTCAAGTAGCTTATAATATAGTAGTTCCTGATTATAAAGATGTAGCTTTTTCAGAGAGTACTTCAGAAGTACAAAACAATGTTAGTTTAAGTGATAAGGCTATGATAGTTGGCAGAGATATGAATGTAAATGGATCTAGTAAAAATAGTAAGATTGATATAGATGGAGATATTTTTGTTTGGGGAGATAAAAATGAAATTACTAATAAAGTTTATGATAAATATAAAGGTGGAATAAATATAAAAAATAGTACTGTAAAGTTTAATGGGGAAGTAGTTACAGGAAAAACATTTAATATTGAAAGTGATGTAGATTCAACTATTACAGGTAATTTATATGCTATGAATGTTTATGCTGGAAAACTCAATGGAGATGTAGCAGAAAATTCACAATTAATTGTGAAGTCAGCAAAACAAGATAAGAACAAAAATGAAAGCAATAAGGTAAATAAAGATTCAGATGAAAGTGGACAAGTAATTATAGATAATGATATTACGTTAAAAGCTAAGGATACTGATATTGAGATAGATAATTTTTATGGAATTAATGATAAGAATACTAAATATGGTGATACTATGCACGCTTCTTCAGAGGGAACAGCGGAAAGAACATCTAGTAGTATTATAGTTAATGGAAATGAAAATTCAAATATTAAGATTAATAATAAAGCTTACATTATGGGGGTAGCTCATATTGATACAACACCTGAATACCAAACAGGAGAGTCTACTGGGATTAAGGGGAATTATGTAGCTTATGCAACTCCTTTAGATGATAATGAGAAGTTTGATTATTATAAGCCATTACAATTATTAAATGAAGAAAATGTTTTAAAGAAGAGTGAACATTTTAAAAAGTATTGGGATGGCAAATTAGAGGATAAAAATACAGGTGGAATTGCATTACCAGAAAGTACTTATTCTATAGGCGCAATTGTATACAAAGATGCTTCAGGAAAAATTCAACTTAAGGACAGTAGTTATACTATGGATAAAAATAAGATGGATATAAATACTGTAATACCTAAAAAACAAATAGAATATGCTTCAAAAGTATATGCAATGGGAAAAGATGTGGGTAGTAATTGGTATGATTCATTAGGGAATTTAGGAAGTCCAGTTGATTATTTAATGAAACTAAAAGATATACCACAAGATTATGATTTAGATAGTCAAAAGTCAAATAATGAAAAAGCTATATTTAACCATGATTACTATAAGACAATAATAATTAAAGGTAAAAATTCGGCTGGAACTTATAATAATGCTCGTGGAAGTATTTCAGAACAAACCCCAATAGTTATTGAGGCAGATAAAGGGGAATTGAATGCATTTGTAGCAACTGCTGGTGATGTTATTATTGATGGAGAAGTTAACTTTAATGGCAATATAATTGCTGAAGGAAACTTAACTATTCAAGGAAATCAAGATAAGAATATAAAATATGATAAAGATTTATGTGACAGAATTAAAGCTTCAAATGTTGAACTTTTTAATGAGGTATTTGGAGATTCAAGTGATGATACAAATTCATCAGAAACAGGAGATAGTAGTAATCCTAATTTAAATGTTCAATATGATTTAAATAAGTTCTTAAAGACTAAGCTTTGGAAAATAATCAAGTGATTCTTAGGTTTAAATGCAGTTTGTTCATTAGAAATACTTTCTAAATTTGAGCCTTAGAAGAACTTATCCAGGTGTGTAGCAGTGCTTAGTCCCCACTTTGATATAAGATGGGGGGAGCAATGGTAGCAATAGGATAAAATAACGTATAGTTGAGAATTGGTAAGAAGGGGGTGGATTTAGGCATCGTAGAATAAATAACTAGTAAAATATTCTTAGTATTTTTTGATTATTTATTTATTTGGAGATGCCTTAAGTAATGATTAAAAAGAAAAAAGGTTTTACACTGGTTGAGATGATAATTGTTATGGCGTTAACTGTTGTGATACTAGGGATGGTATTTGGAATGTTTAATACAAATAACAGAATTATTTCAGATGTTGATGTTAAATCCACCTTACAAACAGAAGGACAAGCAATTCAAGAAAATTTAAGTAATATTGGAATGCAAGCAATAGGGATAGAATCTGTTACAGGAGAAAATATCTCAGGCAAAGAGAGTTTAGAAGAAATAAAAGACATAGTAATAAATTCATATAATAAAGATGGAAAAGAATGCGAATTTAAAATTGAGCATAATGAAAGAAATTTTTATATAAATGGAAAAGAACTTTCAAGTAATGTAGAAAGTATAAAAATAAGCCCAGATTTAATTGAGTATAAAGATAATTTAGATAATGTTGGGACTGTTGAATTTAATATTCTACTAACTAAAAAGAAAGGCTATAGCGATATAAAGTATCCAGTAACTGTGAAAATTACGTTTAGAAATAAAGGAAAAGAATAATTTCTAGAAAGTATGAAGGGAGGTAAGAAATTGTGAAAATAGAAATTATAAAGAACAGGAAAAATGTTGTTAAAAAAGTTAGTTTATTTGTTACTATTATAGTATTTTGTACTTTAATGAATGTTCCTTTAATTAAAGCAGATGATAGACTACAAACTGAACCATCTTTCGAAGTACAAATAAATAAAGCTAAGCCAAATCCAGCATTAGTAGGCGAAGATATCACTATTGAAGGTACTATAACACCAAAACCTTTTGAAATGGAAATAAAACCACAAAAGAAGGAAATAGTTTTGGTACTAGACGTTTCTGGTAGTATGAATGACCCAGGAAATAAAAGATGTACAAATAAAAGAGTAAGATATTGTATTAAACATGGCAGCTCAGATCCAAATCATTTGGGATTTGGTTTGCATCATTGGATTAATGATTATTGTGAAGAACATAAGACGAATGAAGAGCATTATACAACTAAAATAGCAGAGTTAAAAACTGCTGCAAATAATTTTATTGATAAAATGAAAAATATACCTAATTTAGAAATAGGCATAGTAGATTATTCAACAAATGCAAAAATAAATCCATTTATAAAGAATAATGATGAGAAGGATTATAAGAGTGGGGAAACTAATAATTGGAATTTACATTATATAATAAATAAGTTAAGAGCTGATGGAGGTACAAATACAGGAGAAGGTTTAAGAAAAACTGAATATATGATAGAGAATGGGGATTCAGATGCAAGCAAATCAATTGTATTTATGTCAGATGGACTACCAACTTATTATTCTGTAGAAAAAAAGTATGACAGAGATTATAATCAATATAATGATCAATACTATGATGAATACTGTGGAAGATACTATGATAAATACAATCAATACTATGATCAATATTATAACAAAGAGCAAGAAATATACTATGATCAATATTATAATGGATATGGTTATCCTTACTATAGAACATACTATGATTATTATACATCAATAGATAACACTGATCCTATACTTGCAGGTACTGGTAATTCGGATAATAAGGGATATTGTAAGGGGTACGCCAAAGAAATAGGAGAAATAATTAGAAATAATAAGAGTAATGTATTTTCAATTGGATATGGATTAGGTGCTAAAAATAGTGATGGAAATAAAACAATGAAAGAAATTCATGACTCTATGGGAGGAGCAGAAAATGATTTTTTTGCTACTGATGCGGGAGCAATAGACAAAATATTTGACCAAATAGCTGACAAAATAATAAAGAGTTACACCATTGATAATTTAGAAATGAATATGAATTTTAAATCGGATGATGGATTTAGTTTAAATATTAAAGGAAATAAAGTAAAACTGAATAATATTATTTATAAAAAGGTATCAGAATCAAATGGAAAAGCAAGATATGAAGCAGATAAAGTATCATTTAAATTTGTTATTAAAGGAAAAAAAGTAGGCGAGTATATAGGTAAAGATATATTTAAAGATTCTACTGTAACATTTTCATGGGAGAATGATTTAATAACAATACCAGTAAAAATTTCTGATGATTTAATAATTAAAATAAAAGATAATCAATTACCTGATATAAAAGCAAATTTCATTAGTGCAAGTCCAAATCCAGCAAATCCATCTGAAGAAATAGAAGTTAAATATAAGATTGATACAGATTCTTTTGAATATAATATTGGGGAAGAGAGTTTAGATTCAACTAATAAATCATTAACAATTACTGATGCTAAGTTAAATTTTGACTTAGGAGAAAATTTTGATGCAGTGGATGGTAGCGTACTAGAAGGTGAAGGAAAAATCCGTACAGTGACATTGCCACATATTGAATATACTTTGAAGAATGAAGATGGAAAAAATGTGTGGAAACAAACAAAGCCTATAGATATAATATTTAAGATAAAAGCATCAAAGGGGAAATATGGAAGCTTAGGATTTGGGACAACCAATAATAAAATATCATATAAGAATTTTACAGGAAATTTAGTAAATAAACCAATAAAGACACCCACTATAATAATACGAGGTATTGAAACTGTAAATCATGGACTTTATAAAGGTATGGATGGGAATGATCCTAATATAGATACTAATACAGCATCAGAGATATTTTTAAAGGAAGCTAAAGTACGTTTAGGAGCAACATTTAATGTATATAGTAATGGAAGTACAGCTAATCTTAATATTCCAAATGGAATTGTTGATGGAAGCATTAAGGTTTATAAAGTAGGTACAGATGGATTAATTAGTATTGGAGAAATGAGCAAGGGAGATAAAAATAATTATACGTTTGCTTTTAATAATGTTTCGCAAGCTGGGGATCGTATCTTGATTTTATACAATGAAATATTACCTGATGAAACAGGTAATTATGATAATAAATTAAAAATTGATAATGCTGAAGGAATAGCAATATTAAAAGTAGGATCAGATGAATTACCAGAATTATTTTAATTAATCATAAGCAAAGATTAAAGAATAAATTAATTATGTGTTAAAAGGGATGTACCATAATACAAATCATTTAATGATATGATGTATATTCAAAAAAAGAAATAGAAATAATATTTGTGGAAGAAGCATTGAAAAATAAGCTTAGAGTTTCTTCATTTGAAGTTGTTCCATAAATGATTGTCCTAATGCATATTAGGAGCAATCTTTTATGGGTACAACTTTAAATGTTAGAAAATCTTAGCTTATTTTTCTAGTCTTCTTTAATAAATGTTATTTCTATTTCTTTGTTATTACTTCACTTGATAATTCTGAGACAGCCCCTTAACTTAAATCTCTTAATTTTTTGTTGAATTTTGTATTATTTATCCTGGAAAAAGTAAGAAATTTGTTGATAAATCTCTATTTTAGGATTATAATAATACTTAAACATGGAAAATTATGTTTACAATATATTTAGACATTAATTTAAAAAAATAATAAGTAATTTATATATATATATATATATTCTAAAAATCATTGTTCATTTGAATTTATTCAGTATCTCTATTATTTATTTAGAGATTAACCATATAAATAATGAATTATATTAATTAGAATATATATAAATAAATATTATATAACGTTGGAAACGATGAACAATTCTCTTAATTTGGGCACCTTGAGAATTTGGAGTTAGTGGTGCACCCCGCCAGCAATTAATAAGATTAATTGGTGGCTTTTTGTTTGCTTTTTTTTCTTAAATGTAAGTTATATAAGTTGAAAATATTTGATTTTTATATAAGTATGTATAATATGGAACATTAGATAAGGCACATCTTTGGCCTATTATTTTTTTCGTGTGCCTAATGCGATGATGAAAACAAGAACAAAATATAAATTACTTTATTTGAATATATATTCGTTGAAAATGGTATATATTTATGACAATAAACTACATATGTTATTAAAAAAATAGGGGGAAGAGTTATGAAATTAAAATGGAAGATATGTACAGTAATTTCATTAATACTTGTGTTATTTAGCATAATATTAGGAACAATAATGTATAGTAAAGTAAGTAATATATTGGAAATTAAAACACAAAAAGAACTTAATACAAGTTCAGCTATGGGTTTAATAACATTAGATGAAAAGTATCCAGGAGATTGGAAAGTAGAAGGTGGAAAGCTGTATAAGGGGGCTACACCTATTAATGATGACTTCGTTGCTGTTGATACAATAAAAGAAAAAACAGGTATGTATGCAAGTATATTTTTAAATGATACAAGAATAACAACAAATGTAGTTAATGAAAATGGAGAAAGAACTATTGGTACAAAAGCAGATGAACAAGTTATTAATGATGTACTTAAAAAAGGTATAGAATATACCCAAAACATAAATATAGAAGGAATGGACATAAATGCGAACTATACTCCTTTAAAGGACAAAAATGGAGATATCATAGGAATGTGGTTTGTTGGAATATCACATGAAGAAGTAGGTAAAGAAGTTACTCAGTTAGCTATAACTATTATTTTAACAAGTATATTTATAATTATTATAGGTGCTTTTATAGCTACTATGATGTCAAAACATATTACTAAAGATTTAGAAACATTACAAAAAAATATTGATGTTTTTAAAAGTGGAGACTTAAGTATTAAAATGAATGAAAGCATATTAAATAGAAAAGATGAAGTAGGCAAGATATGTAAATCAGTTGAACAAATGCAAAATGGAATAAAAGGGATAGTTAAAAATGTAATGAAATCACAAAAAGTTACACAAGATACTTATGATAAGACACAAGAAAATATTAAAATTTCAATAGATAAGTCTAAATCTATTGAACAAATAAAGTTATTATCAGATACAATTTTTGATATATCTTCTCAAATTAATCAGTTAGCATTAAATGTTGATATTGAAGCAGCTAGAGTAGGAGAAGAAGGAAAAGGACTTTCAGTTTTAGCTAAAGAAGTAAGAATTTTAGCTGAAAATTCCCAATTAGCAGCTTCTGAAATTCAAAAATTAACACAATTAGTTACTGAATCAGTAGAAGGCTTAGCTAAAGATTCTAAGAATATGCTAGAACTTATGGATAATAGTATAGACAAGGATTATGAATCTTTTGTACAAACAGGAGAACAATATAGTAATGATGACATCTTTATTAATGAGTTAGTCTCAGATTTTGCAAATACAGCAAATGAATTAGAAATATCTATTAATAGTATGGTTTGCAAAATAGAAGAAATATCTAATAATACTCATGATGGAGCTGATGGTTCAAATCATATAACACAGAGCGTTATGTCTATAGTAGAAAATGTATTAGAACAAGCTAATAATACAAAAAAATATTCAGAAGACTTAGAAAATGAAATGAATAAATTTAATATATAAATATTTTAAGAAATATGGGTATGTATTTACTAATATTGTAGAAAAAATTTGCAATAGTTATGTAAAAGACATATTCATATTTTTTTTGTATATTATTTGTTTATTTTTATAGATTATTTTAAGTAAATATGTTGTTATTTTAATTTTTAATGAAATATATATAATTATTTTAATTGTATATCATACAATTTTACAAAAAATATAATATAATATAAATATAGGATAATATACCATAATATTAAAAATGAAATTGATCAAGGCACATCTTTGGTTTGTTATTTCCTTCCATGTGCCTAATATGAAAAGTGGTGAATTTAGTTATTTGAAGATGCCTTAAATACAAAGGAAAATCATTTTTAATTTAATGTATTTTATTGAAAGAATAAAAATTATTCGCTATGTTTTAGGTGAGTGTTGATATTGTTATATTTTTGTAAAGTGGACATTGAAATTGGGCTTTTAGAACTCTTAATGAGTATTGTCCCTTTTTCAGCTTGTCAAAAGCTTGTCTTTGGAGCAAGCTAAAAGGGGACTATACTTATTTAGACGTTCTTAAGTTCAATTTCTTAGCCCACTTTACAATATATAATAATATCAACACGGTTTTAAAACAAAGCCAAATTATTAAAGGGATTAGGATTGGGGAGGGAATAATTATGAAGTTAAAGTGGAAGGTATGTACAATAATTTCATTAATACTTGTTACTTTTAGTGCAGTTCTAGGTGTATTTATGTATAACAAAATAAGTAACATATTAGAAGTTAAGACACAAAAAGAGCTTAATTCAAATTTAGCTATACAATTGATAGCATTGGATGAAAAATATCCAGGAAATTGGAGAGTAGATGGCAAGCAACTATATAAAGGCGATACTCTTATTAATGATAACTCTACAATGATTGATACAATAAAAGATAAAACAGGTATGTATTCAAGTATTTTTTTAAGTGACACAAGAGTAACAACAAACTTAGTAGATAAAAATGGGTTAAGAATAACAGGGCAAAAAGCAAATGAAGATGTTATAAATGAAGTAATAAAAAATGGTAAACAGTATAATACAACAGTAAATTTAGAATCTGCAAATGAAAATTTATATGGGACTTTTACACCTTTAAAAGATGGTAATGAAAAAGTAGTAGGTATGTATTTTGTGGGAATGTCACATAAGGAAATGGATAAAGAAGTTGGAGCTTTAGCTTTAGCTATGACATTAATAAGTATATTTATAATTCTTATTAGTGTTTTGTGTGTTGCTATGATATCAAAGCATATGACTAAAGATTTAGAAACCTTGGAAAAAGAGATTAATAAACTTGCGGTTGGGGACTTTAGTACAAAAATGAATGAAAAAATATTAAAAAGAAAAGATGAGATAGGTTCTATATGTAAATCAGTTCAGAAAATGCAAAAATCAATAAGAGATATGGTTAAAAATGTAAAAAAAGAAACTAATAGTATTATAAAAAATATATATAATACGAGTGTTGGAGTAGATAAAGTATATGAAGGTACAGAAAGTATTTCATCTACAACACAAGAATTATCAGCTAGTTTAGAACAAACAGCAGCATCAGCTAATGAGATGCATGAATCATCTTTTAGAATTCAACAAAGTGTAGAAAGAACAGCTGAAAAATCAAAAAAAGGTAAGGAATCAGCAGAAAAAATTAAACAAAGAGCAGAAACTTTAAAAGAAAATTCACTAAATTCTCAAAGGGTTACTAAAGAAATTTATGATAAAACACAAGAACAAATTAAAATTTCAATAGACAAGTCTAAATCTATAAAACAAATAAAATTATTATCAGATACAATTTTTGAAATTGCATCTCAAACTAATCTTTTAGCATTAAATGCAGCTATTGAAGCAGCGAGAGCTGGTGAAGCAGGAAAAGGTTTCTCAGTAGTAGCTGAAGAGGTACGAAATTTGGCTGAAAATTCAAAGGAAGCAGCTATTGAAATTCAAAAAGTAACACAATTGGTTACGGAATCAGTTGACAGTTTAGTTGAAAATTCTAAAGGTATGTTAATGTTTATGGATAACAATATAAGTAGTGATTATCAAGATCTGGTACATACAGGAGAGCAATATAGTAATGATGCAGCTTTTATTGATGAATTAGTTTCAGATTTTTCAAATACAGCGTACCAATTAGAAAATGATGTTAAAAGCGTAGTACAAGCTATAGAGGAAATATCTGGTGCTGCTCATGACGGAGCAGATGGTTCAACCCTTATAGCAGAAAGAATTATGGAAATAGTTGAAAATGTAAATAATGTATTAGAAGAAGCTAGTAATACAAAAAAATGTTCAGAAGACTTAGAAAAACAAATAAATATGTTTAAAATATAGAAAGTTGTAAGAAATATGGATATGCATTTACTAATATTGCAGAAAAAATTTTAAAGAGTTATCTATCATTTTAGAACAAAAAAGTTGTTAAACTCGAGATAAATCTTTCAGACAGTAACACTTTTTCGCCCTAAAATGATGAAACTCTAATAAAATTTTTTTGATGCAATATTACGTAAAAAGCATATCCATATTTCTTTTTTTAGATGAGCTATATACTATTATTATATGATTTAGATATTAACCATTACTTAAGGCACATCAAAATAAATAACTAGGCAGCTTCTTTGTAATATACTGTGTCAGCAAAGTCAACTAATAACAGTGGTATTAACTGACTTTACTTCCTTGTCTAGTTCAAAAAATCATAAGAATCTTTTACTAGTTATTTATTTTACAATGCCTAAGACTATATAACTTTGCTAATTTATCAAAGGCAGGTAAAGAATTTTCAATTTTTTCATAAGAGATACAGTATGATATTCTTACATATCCTGGACAGCCAAATGCTGAACCTGGGACAAGTAATAAGTTGAATTTTTTTGCATCTTCACAGAATTTTTTATCATCTTCGATTGGTGCTTTAGGGAATAAATAAAATGCACCTTGAGGTTTATGGCAAGTGAAGCCAAGTTCTACTAAGTGGTTATATAAAAGATCTCTATTCTTTTTATAAATGTTAACATCGACTTCAGCATCTAAGCATTTTGCAACTACTCTTTGAAATAATGATGGAGCGTTAACAAAGCCTAATATTCTATTAGCAACATTTAATGAAGATATAACATCATTAAAATCTTCCATGTCTTTGTTAATTACAACATATCCTATACGTTCACCAGGTAGTGATAAAGATTTACTATAAGAATACCCAATAAATGAATTACTATAATATTTTAATATACATGGAACTGTAGCATCATCATAAACTATTTCTCTATATGGCTCATCAGAAATTAAATAAATACTAGTGTTAAGTTCTTTTTGTTTTTCATTAAGTAATGAAGATAAATCTTTAATTGCTTGCTCAGAATAAATAACTCCAGTTGGATTATTTGGAGTATTAATTATAATTGCTTTAGTTTTACTTGTGATTTTTTCTCTTAACACATCTAAATTTGGTTCAAATGTACTTGTATCTGCAGGTACAATAATAAGTTTACCATCAAAATTTTCCACATAATTTTTATATTCACCAAAAAATGGTGCAAAAGTAATGACTTCATCATCAGGATTTAAAAGTGTCTTTAAAGTTATATTTAAGCCACCAGCTGCTCCACAGGTCATAATGATATTATCTTTAGAAAGATTAAGAGAATGCTTTTTATTAACAAATGAACTAATCTCTGCTCTTACATCTTCATATCCAGAATTATTCATATAACCATGAACAAGATTAGGAACTTCTTCATTTAAAATTTCATTTATTATTGATTTAATATTTTCAGGCGGTTCAACATTTGGATTACCTATGCTGTAATCAAAAACATTTTCTTCACCATAGATTTTTGATAGCTTTTTGCCTTCTTCAAACATAGCTCTTATAGTAGAGTTGTTGCTTACAAGTGTTTTCATTTTTTGTGATATCATTAGCTCTCTCCCCCTTAAGTAAGACACATTGGTCTGTTATTTTTTTGAATGTGCCTAAATTATTGATTATAAATATTTTAACACAAATTTTTATTGAAAATTTAAATTATCAATATTAACATTTATAATTAGATATTCAATATATACCAAAATAAAACAAAAGATGATACAATTAGAATAATTCGACTTAAATTAAGGTTATTTATTTGGAGAGTCTTTATAATAAAATATATTTTGAAGGGAGATTAATTATGAAAAAACTAAAAGATATAAGTGTTAGAAATAGACTTACTATAGTCTACACATCAACATTTATAATTGGACTAATTACAGGAATGATATTAATGAGTAAGTTACCAACAAAAGTGATAGGAGTACTTATAGCATTAATATTAGTAGGAGGTATAATAGCACTTTCAATTAGAAATATTTTAGAGCCATTAATAAAAATAAGAGAATTTGCAGAAAGAATTTCAGAAGGAAATTTATCAACAGATATAACGATTACAAGAAATGATGAATTTGGACAAATAGGATTTGCGTTAAATACAGCGCAAGACAATATAAAAGTAATAGTCGAAGAGACTATTAATAAGTCTTCAAATACATCATCTTTAAGTCAGGAAATATCTGCAACTATTCAAGAATTATCATCGAATTTTAAAATTATAGATACAGCTACTAAAACCATAGGTGAAGGGGTAGTTGAATCAAGTAGTAATATGGAAGAACTATCTGCATCTGTTCAAGAAGTAAATGGAAATATAGAAGAATTAGCAGAAAAAGCAGAAGATTCAAATGCAAGTTCTGAAAGAATAAGTAAAAAAGCAAGTGAAATACAAATTCAAAGTGAAAGTGTATATAATAATACACAAAAAGTTTATAGAGAGAAAGAAAAACATATATTAGAAGCTATTGAGGCAGCAAAAGTAGTTGAAGAGATAAAAGTAATGGCAGATGCTATAGATGCTATAGCAGGACAGACTAATCTTCTTGCATTAAACGCAGCTATTGAATCAGCTAGAGCAGGAGAAGCTGGAAAGGGATTTGCTGTAGTTGCTGAAGAAGTTAGAAAGTTAGCAGAGGAATCATCAAAAACAGTTATTACTATTCAAAATACAATAGAAAAAGTAGAAAGTGCATTTGAAAATCTTTCAATCCATACTAAGGACATACTTAACTTCCTTAAAACTGATATAAAACAAGTTTTAGTACAATATAGAGACATTGGAAAACAATATGAGGAAGATGGTTCTTTTATAAATGAACTTTCATTGCAATTATCTTCAATGTCACAAGAAATAGGTGCATCGATGGAACAAATTAGTGCAAGTATTGAAAATACTGCTAATAATACTCAAGTTGCATCAGAAAATTCTCAAAAAATACAAAAAGGAATTGATGACACCACTGAAATGATGTCAGAAGTTGTGTCAATAGTAGAAAAAGAATCTGAAATGTCACAACAATTAACTCAATTAGTAGAAGCATTTAAATTATAAAATATAAATATATTACATTATTTGGAATTTTATTAAATTTACATTATAATATATATGTAGTCTAAAATAAAAGGATGGTATATATATGAGTAATTTAATAAGTAAGAATAAAGTAAAAAGAAAATCAATTAATAAAAATACTGTACGAAAAGGAAATAAAGAATATTATAAAATTACTCCCAAAGGCATACATAAAAATAATGCACATATACCCAAAAAGGTAATATTATTTATTAGTATATTTGTGTTAATAATGCTATCAATTAATATTAATCAAAATAGATATGTGAAATTTTTAGAAAATAATCAGTATTATCAGGGAAGTAAAATTAAAATTAAAGATTTGCAAAAGAATTTGCCTAATTTAAAAAAGCAATTAGGAATACATGATGTACAATATAAGTGGAATAAAGAATTAGAGTATAATAACAAACCTAAGCTATTAGTATTTCATCATACTGCGTCAAAACAATTAACTCCACAACAAATACATGATATGCATATAAATAAAGAATGGGCAGGTATAGGATACCATTTTTATATAAAAAAAGATGGAACTATATATAGAGGAAGACCAGAAGATGCTATAGGAGCACATATAAAAGGAAAAAATAAGGATTCTTTAGGTATATGTTTAGAAGGAAATTTAGAAGAAGAAAATCCTACTGAAGATGAAATTAAGTCACTAGAAAAATTATCAACATACCTAATAGTTAAATATAACATTAATAAAGTACAAGGACATGGAGATACATACGATACATTATGTCCAGGAAAAAACTTTCCAATGGAATTGGTTAAAGAAGAGATAACAAAAGATATTAAAGAGATTTCTATAAATGTAAATTAAGTATTATAAGCTATATATATAAGTTCCAATAAAGTTTGTTCATTAATATAAATCTTAGAATATTTATATAATGTTATGACTCACCAGTATAGCGAGGAACTTATATAGAAAATTTATGATATATATGCTTCTAAATAGATATTGTTAATTAAAGATATAATTTTCTATAAAAATTATATAAAAGATTATAAATGTATTAACTTAATTAGAACATATATATTTAAAGAACTAAAAATGCCTTAAGTTATTAAGCAATTTATATAATACAAGCTTAATTACTTAAGGCATTTTTGCATAAGTATTAATGTAATTGAGCAATATGGTAATAGATAAAAAAAGAATATATTTTAAGTTTTTTTAAGTGCATAATTAATAATTTAAAATATTAAGTAAAAATATAAAAAACCTTTATTATTTATCAGTAATTTAAGTTCATGGTAAATTTTGAAGAAATATAAAGAATATTAGAGCTTGTGCATAACTCTGGGGATTAAATGGTACTAGTTCAGCTCATTGAAACCGTTTAAATACAGCAAAATACGGCTTGTACGAATAATGTGGATAACGAAATTAGCTTGTGGATAAAACTGTGGATAATTTTATTTCTATTATATTTGATTATGCTATATATAGATAATTGTAAATAGTATGTAACAATATATAGAAAATTGTAAAATAAAGATGCATCGAAATTTAAAATAAATTATTTAAATATAGAGATATAACAAATATTAACACTATTCACAAAACTGTGGATAAAAACTGTGGATAATGTGGAAAACTTCATCGGAAAAAATATCTTTAAGAAAAAATTGAAAAGAGTATAATATATTTATACGATTATGTAATTAAAAAAGTTAATATAAGGCCTTTGAAGGAAAGAGGGAACCTAAGGCACATTAAAATAAATAACAAGTCAGTATGCTAGTCTATTTTGCGTCATACTGCGTCGGCAAAATCATCCCATACCTGCTATGAGATTATTTCATCTCCTTGTCTGACACAAAATATACGTCGTATCTTTGAATTGTTATTTTCTTTAATATGCCTAATATATATAAATAGGTTTATTATTTAGTGATAATGCCTAATAGGGGGTTAAGTGTATGGCGACAAAAGAACCTAAGTTTGTTCCAGAAATAAAAGGAACATTAAGAAATCATGTAGTTGAAGTTCCCACAGTAATAAGAGATTGTGGAGGAATTAAAATTTTTGGAAAAAGAATAAAATCGTTATTATTTAGTACTGATGTTGCAGTAATCAGAAATACTAATGCAGATGCAATTATTGCGGTATATCCATTTACTCCTCAACCATTAATTACACAAGCACTTATTATGTCAGCAGATGTACCAGTTTTCTGTGGTGTTGGTGGAGGAATAACTCAGGGAAAAAGAGTTATAAATTTGGCATTAGATGCAGAGTTTAAAGGAGCTATGGGTGTTGTTGTAAATGCACCAACTTCCAATGAAGTTGTAAGAAGAATAAGATCTACAATTGATATTCCAGTTGTAGTAACAGTTGTATCAGAAGATGAAGATATTGCAGAAAGAATAGAATCAGGAGCAACTATTTTAAATGTTTCAGGTGGTAAAAATACAGCTGCAATTGTTAGAAATATAAGATCAAAATATCCAGAGTTTCCTGTAATAGCAACAGGAGGACCAACAACTCAATCTATAAAAGAAACTATTTTAGCAGGTGCTAATGCAATAACATATACACCTCCATCATCGGCAAGTATTATGGGAGATCTTATGGATGTATATAGAAACGAATAAAGAATAGATTCTTTTTCATTAATCAATTTACACAGTGAGTAAATTAGGTACATGAAAGAGAATGGAATGTTACGTATGTTATATATCTGATAAAACAATGGGGCTGTCTCATAATACAAATCACTTAATGATATGATGTATATTCAAAAAAAGAAATAGAAATAACATTTGTGGAAGAAGCATTGAAAAATAAGCTTAGCGAAATTTTTCTAGTCTTCTTTAATAAATGTTATTTCTATTTTTTTGTTATTACTTCACTTGATAATTCTAAGACAGCCACTTACTTTTTATGTTTTGGCCATGTTTTAAAATAGTGTTTATATTACAATATCAACATTCCTTAAAACATAGTCTATATTTAAAAAACTACACTATAAAATTACTGACTATATCAACTAATTTATCAGTGCTATTATTAACTTCTTTAACTAAATGAACTACATTAGTAGATTTTTCAGAGATTGTATTCATTTTACTAGCAATATTGTTTGTTCCATTTGCTGAATTACTATTTGCCTTAGTTATTTCATTTACAGATTCCATAACTGCATCCATTGAAATCATTATGTTATTGGATTTTTCACTAAAATCAGTTGTCATATTATTAATCATAATTGCATCATTGCTATATTGTTCACCAGTTTTAACAATCATTTCATAATCATTTATAACTTGATTGTTTATAAATTCAATCATATCTTTTGATGTACTTACTAAGTTTTGTACTGTATTAACAACTATATCATTAATATTTTTAATTTCTGATACAGTATTTTTGGAGTCTTCAGCAAGCTTTCTAATTTCATCAGCTACTATAGAAAATCCTTTGCCAGCTTCACCTGCACTGGCTGCTTCTATTGCTGCATTTAACGCTAGCAAATTAGTTTGAGATGTTATTTGTAAAATAGCTTCAGATAAAACACTTATTTTTTCTACTTTTTTAGAATTTTCAATAGCTTCTAAAAGCTTATTTTGTGTTTCGATATTAATTTTTACTGCTATTTCTTTAGAATAAATAGCAGTATTTTTAAGTTCATTTGCTCTCTTTTTAATTAATGATGAATTTTCAGCTTCAACTTTTGCTTTTGTTGTAATTGACTCAATGTGTGAATCAATTTCAGAAGCTACTGCATGCATTTCTTCTGTTGATGCTGCTGTTTCTTCCATACCACTAGAGAGTTCTTCTGTTGTAGAATAAATATCTTCAATTAACATATCTAATTGACTAATATTTTCATTTGTTTTCTTAACTTTGTTCTCAACAGTATTAGATTCTTCAATAATAATTTTAATGATATTTCTAAAGGAATCTTGCATTAAGTTAAAATTGATTGCTAACTCACCAATTTCATCATCACTAACAAAATCGATCTTTTGTGTTAAATCACCACCATTATTAGCCATAGATTTTAATTTTGATAATATTTTGGTTATTGGGTTAACAATACTTTTTGTAACAAACATCCATGATATTGTAGATATTATTATTAAAAGTAAAATAGATAATACTATTAATTTTATTGTATCTTTTATTGATTGTTCTATATTCTCTATAGAAGTTTTAATATTTTCACTTGATAAAGTCTTAAATTTATCAACTTGACTATTAATTTTTTCTGCGGTAGCATCAAAATCTTCCATATATAAGTTACCTTGTTCAGGGCCACCACTAATATATGCATTGGCCATTTTTTTACCAGTTTCATAATATGGTTCAAAACTCTTCTCTATATCATCAACATATTGTGTATTTTCAGGATTTATTTGCTTAAGTTCTTGTGTAACTAATTTTATATTTTTAGCATATTCTTCAGCTGTATTAAAGCCATCATCAAAACCTTTTGCTCCCCTTGTTGCACTTATATCAGTAAGCCACTGTTGAACTTGTACAACATCAAGTTTTAATTCCTCAGCTTTTGAAATAGTAGAAAAATATTTTGCATTCATTTCTTTTACTAACTTCAAATTATTATTTGTATACATAAATTGAATTATCATAAAACTTACAAAAAATATACACATTAGAAAAACAGGTAATAATATTTTTATTTTTACACTTTTCATATATCACAGTCCTTTTATTAGATTTTATTTTTACTAATTTATATCGATTTAAAACTATATAAAATAAGTGCATTTTAATATATAAATCAGCATTTTAATTTGTGCAACTATTATATCATAATCAAACTGCATTATTTTTAAGAAGTGTTTTATATAACTAAGCAAGAAAAAAATGACATTAGAATCAGTAATATATTTATAAATTAATATGCCTATAATATAAAATTGTAAAATATGTATAAAATTATCATAAAAAACATTGTTAGATATATCTAAATATAATATATTTAATAAAATATTAAAAAAAAGGTTTATTATGTTGAAATTTAGTGCAATAAATGTCATAATTACCATTGCAAGTTTAAAATCTATAATGATAATAGCAAACTTATCGAAAGGTAAGGTCGCAAAGCTATGAGTCTAAGGAAATTTTATTTTCTATGATTGTCAGGTTACCAAAATATAGTTAATATTTCAAATTTTATATTTGTTTATATTTTAGTGTTTATTATTAATAGGCACTTTTTAACTAATGTCTCGAAATAAGTATTTGATATAAAATAGTTAGTTTTACAAATAAATGTAAAAGTGACGTGTCAAGTTTAAGTTTAGCTACTTATTAATTAGGATTAGTAGCTTAAAATTTTGAGATAAAACATACAATCATACTTAGGCATCTTTAAAAAACAACTAGTCGATATGTTAGTATATTTTGCACCATACTTTGTAAGACGAAGTTCGTAGAGAGTACAAACTATAAGTGAAGTTCATCTCTTTGTCTTGCACAAAATATATGTAGCATATTGAACTGTTATTTTTTGAAGATGCCTTATTTAATAAAATTGCAAACGTTAATAAATTACAGAAAGGAGAAAATGATTATTTTTTCTTGCAATTTTAATAATCATAATAACATATGAGTAAAATAGATAACTTGTTATGTAAAATAGAAGATATCGTAAGTAAAGGTATAACCAAAAATGGTGTAATAGATATTTTAAATGTTTTACAATGTTCTTTTCCATTCGAAATATTAGAAGAAATTGAACTATATGGAGATTATTTACCTAAAAATCAAGAAATAGGTTTTTCACAAGAAAAGAGATATTTACATTTTTTATGGGATGTATTAGATAAATCACCTATGTGCCTTATATCTAATTTTTCTATTCCATTTAGAAGAATATTAGCAAAAAAAATGTTTAAATCATGTGGAGAAAATTTCATAGCTGAAGAAAATGTTCGTTTTAATATACCAGATAATATTGAAGTAGGAGATAATGTATTCTTAAATAGGGGAGTATTTATAGATTCTAAGGGTGGTGTAATATTAGGAAATTCAGTAGTTATAACTGAAGGAGTAACAATATTTACTCATTCTCATTTAGAACATGACCATTTTTTAAGAGAGTATAGTCCTGTAATAGTAGAAGATTATGCTAAGATATATTCAAATTCAACTATATTACCAGGTGTAACAATTGGAAAGCAGTCTATAGTAGCTGCTTGTTCATTAGTAGATAAAAGTGTAGAAGCAAATTCTCTAGTGGCAGGAGTACCTGCTAAAGAGATGAGAAATAGAAAAACTTTTGATAATAGTGAAGATGAGCTAAATCACATATGGCTTCATAATAGTAAATTTCAACAATAAAAATATAAAGCTTTAATTTTTTATACATACCTTAATACTAATTCTGTTAAGCTGATATGAAAAAACAGCTTAACCTTTAATATAACTTAACAAATAGTTAATACTTAAAAGGGGATAAAACATGAAGAATATGAAAATGTCTTTTAAATGGAAATTTATGGTGGTAATTTTACCATTAGTTATAGTTGGATTATTGTCGCTAACAGGGGTAGCATATTTTAAGTTCAATAATATAATCGAAAAAGAGTTAACTGATTCAATGTCAACAAGAACAACTGAAGCTACAAATCATATTAATACTTGGTTAACAGGGAGACTTGCTGAAGTACGCGAAACTATTAACAATCCTATGACGAAGCGTATTTTGGAGATTAATCCTAATCTTGATTTTGAAAGTAATAATCAATCTATAGAACTTATAGATGAAGTGAATTTAGCACGTTGGAAATTTATTAATACAACATATCCTGATCAATATGCAGCCTTACATATTGTAAATTCTTTAGAACCAAATGAGTGGAGTAATCCTGATAGTTTAAGTAAACTTCAAGCACGTTATTATAATGTAAAAGATGGAGTATCTAAAACTTCTCCTTGGGCTAAAGCAGCAGTAACTGAAGCATCAGAAAGATACACTCATAACGGTGGTATCCCTTATGATGTTATTTTGAAACCTGCATATTCTGAAGCATATAAAACAAATATGGTATTAATGTTTGCATGGCAAAAGGATGATACTGGTAAGGTCACAGCAGGAGCTGGTGCAAGCTTAAAAATCGAAGCAGTACAAGACATTGTAAAAAATATGAAGTACGGCGAAAAAGGATATGGAATGTTGCTTGCAAATGATGGAACTTTTATTGCTCATCCAAACGAAGATTGGGCTATGAAAGAAAAAATCAGTACAGTTAAAGATGCAGATCTTAATAAACTTGGTGAACTTGTTAAAAGTGGTAATCCAGGGATATTCCGCTTTGGTGAAGGTCATGATAAAAAAATTGCTTTTTATGCTAAATCTTCAATATCAGACTGGACTGTAGTTAATATAGTATATCAAGATGAACTTTTTGCGGCATCTAATAAATTGCTAGTAGTTATGTTAGTAATAGCATTTGTAATTACAGTAATTTTATCATTAGCTATATATTTTGCTGCTAGTCATCTTATTAAGCCATTAACTAAGCTTAGTAAATTTGCTGATGATGTTTCTACTGGTGATTTAAGTGGTTCTGTAGAGATTGAGTCTGAAGATGAAATTGGAAATCTTTCTAAAGCATTTAATAATACTATTCAAGTTTTAAGAAATATATTGACAGACATAAATAGTGAATCAAAAAAGGTTAATAGTCTTTCAAGTGAGCTTGCAAGTTCATGTGATGATGCTAGCAAGGTTACAGAGGAAGCTGCTAAGACAATACAATTTGTCGCAGAAAATACTACAGAACAAGCAAGACAAGTAGGTTTAGCTGTTGACAAGACTATTGAAATGGAAAAAGCAAGTAAAGCTGTTACTAGCAAATGTAACTACATGCTTGAAACTGCTGAGCAATCACACAATATAAGTTCTGTAGCTTTTAAAGCAGTAGATAAAGCAGTATATAGTATGAAGATAATTGTTGGAAATAACAAGAAAAACTTAGATGAAAGCAAACTACTACTTGCAAAATCATCAGAAATTGGTAAAATCGTTGAAGTTATTACTAGCATTGCAGATCAAACTAATTTACTTGCTCTTAATGCTGCTATAGAAGCTGCTCGTGCAGGGGAACAAGGACGTGGTTTTGCTGTTGTTGCAGATGAAGTTAGAAAACTTGCAGAGCAATCATCAATTGCTGCTAATCAAATATCTAATTTAATCAGTGGTATACAAGGGCAGATTTCATCTATAACAGATAGTATGGACGATGGTTCAAATGAAATTACTAGTGGTATGCAAGTTGCATTACAAGCTGGAACTCATTTTGATGATATTGAAAAAGCTATTAGCAATATTTTCTCTGTTGTAAAAGATGTATCATCTGCTACAGAAACAATGATTCAAACTGCAGAAAGAACTGTGACAGAAATGAAAAATACATCTGCTATATCTGAGCAAACAGCATCTGCTACAGAACAGATATCAGCTGGTGCTGAAGAACAGACTGCTTCTATGGAGGAAATTGGTAATGGAGCTAATCAGTTATCAAAACTTTCTGATAGACTTAATGAGTTAGTATCTAAATTTAAAATTTCTAAGAATGATAAATAAGATATATACTTTAAAAAAATAGGGATATGTTTATACTACGGATACTGTGAATATGACTTAAGTATTTTAATCATTTATGTTATAGAATTTTTGTCAAACTCGCCTAAAGGGCTCAGACAGTGACAAATTCTATCTTATAAATAATGAAATACTAGAAGTCCTATTCACTAATGTATCACTACGTAAAAGCATATCCCTATTTTTTTTTATAGATGCTTTATTTAATAATGATGAACTTATATAAAATAATTACCATTTAAACTAATTTAAGGTTTAAATGGTAATTATTTCTTAAGACCAATTTGATTTTATTAAAATGAAAAAGTATTACCTTAACTTTCAAATTTAAACAGTTATATAAGAAGCGTGTAGGTGCTAATTTTTAACTGTAGAAGAGAGTGTGTTATGCAAAAAAACAATTTGGGTATAATAATATTGCAAAAGATAATTTAATTAGAACTTTTATATTAAACATTAAAAATACAAGAAATTTTTGTTTAGGATTTAGCTTTTTCTGTTCTCAATTAAATTTAATAGCTGTATATTAATAATTAAATATAAAAATGAGGGCTATTTATTAATAAATTAATAAATTTATAAAAATTTTAGATTACTATTAAAAAGTGTTGATTTAAATTAAAAATATGATATCATATTTTTAATAGTTTAATAAGATAGTAATAAGAACATGACCTGGGTAGAGGTGCTGTAATTATAAGTATCTATAAGGAATCGACAGATTATGATTTATAGAGAAAGGGATTATGGCCGAAGGAATAAGCTATTTGTAAAAGTTTATTTCTGGGTATGTATATAATATATGCATAACTGTCACTTAGGCACATTCAAAGAAATAATAGACTCGATCTACGACGCATCTTTAGTATATTATTTTCTTTCATGTGCCTTAATGTGGGGAGCTACAAGGTATAATAGTTGCAAAAATATTTCACTAAATAAACTAGCATATTAACTAGTTATTTTTTGAAGATGATTAAGTTTAGCAATAAGCAAAAAAGCAACAAAAAATCCTAACTAGCAGAGTCTCTACCTGTCGCAGATAAATAGGTTTATCTGTGGCGTTTGTTTTTTAAACAAAAAATTAATGGAGGTAGAAAGATGAAATTATTTGGTACGATGAAGGTTGAAGATAACCAATTAGTAGTTGGAGGGGTAAAAGCTACTGAACTAAAGAAAGAATATGGTACTCCGTTATATGTTATGGATGAGGAATTAATCAGAGAATATTGTAATGATTATTATAAGTACTTTAAATGTAGTGAAAATGAAAATAGAGTTGCCTATGCAGGAAAAGCATTTTTAACTATTGCAATGTGCAAAATAGTAAAAGAAGAAGGATTATATTTAGATGTTGTATCTGGTGGGGAATTATATACTGCATATAAGTCAGAGTTTCCATTAGAAAAAACAATGTTTCATGGAAATAATAAGACGTTAGACGAAATTGAATTAGGGGTTAAACTTGGGGTTGGAAGATTTGTTGTAGACAACTATTATGAAATGGAAGTTTTAAATAAATTAGCAGGTGAGTATAACAAAATTCAAAATATATTTTTAAGAATAACACCAGGCATAGAAGCACATACTCATGAGTATATAAAAACTGGTCAAGTAGATTCAAAGTTTGGATTTGCACCAGTAGGAGATATGATAACAGATGCAATTAAAAAAGCCATAGAGCTTCCTAATATAAATTTAGCAGGACTTCATTGTCACATAGGTTCACAAATATTTGAACTAGAACCATATGAAGATGCAGTTGAAATAATGATGGAATTAATACAAAAAATACAAAAAAATACTGGTTATTTGATAAAAGAACTGGATTTAGGGGGAGGTTTTGGTATATACTATAGTGGACAGGATAAACCAAGGACAACTAAAGAGTATTGTGAAACAATATTAAATAAAGTTGATGAGGTTTGTTTACGAACTGGCCAAGAAAGACCACTTTTAATTATAGAGCCAGGCAGGAGTATAGTTGCAAATTCTGGAATAACCCTATATACAGTAGGATCAATTAAAGATATTCCAGGAATAAGAAAATACGTTTCAGTAGATGGTGGAATGACTGATAATATAAGACCAGCACTTTATAATGCAGAATATGAATGTGTTATTGCAAATAGAGTGGAGGATAATTCTGAAGAAACAGTTACTATATCTGGTAAGTGTTGTGAATCAGGAGATATATTATTAGAACACATTAAGATTCCAGAAGTTAAGGAAAACGATATTTTAGCAGTTATGACTACAGGAGCATATGGATATTCTATGTCTAATAATTACAATAAGATACCAAGACCAGCTGTAGTTATGGTTAAAGACAAGGAATCAAGACTTGTCTGTAAAAGAGAAACTTATAAAGATGTAATAAGGAATGAAGTAGTTTAACTAAAAATATTATGTTTTTATAAATTAAAAAAGCTTTTTATTAATATTCTTTCCCAAGATATAATATATAAAAAAGAGGTATGTGCCAAAAATGTTTGGTGCATATTTTTTTTCATAAGGTAATTTAAATAAAAAAATGATATACTTAGGCATATGAAATAAAATAACTAGTCAAAAATGCGATATATATTTTATATTATTATATTGATTATAATATAGGAAGGTGGAAATGAGATGGAGGATAGTAGCAAAAAAGGATTTGTTAAAGAATGGGCACCAACAATAATAGCTGCTGTTGTTATAGGATTATTATTATGGAAATTTCTAATTTATAGTGTATGGATTACTAGTGGCTCTATGATTCCAACATTAGGAGTAAAGGATAGACTTATTGCGACAAGAGTGCATAATCCGGAAAACTTACAAAGAGGAGATATTGTAATTTTTCAATCAGATGAACTAAAGGCAACGCTTATAAAAAGATTAATAGGAATTTCAGGAGATCATATAGAGATAAAAAATGGTGTTGTATGGAGAAATGGAGAAATGTTAGAAGAACCATATGTGAAAAATAATGATCATTACAGTGGAACTTTTGATGTTCCAGAAGGAGAATATTTCTTTTTAGGAGACAATAGAGATAGATCAGATGATTCTAGGTGTTGGAAAGATCCATATATAGAAGGAGATAAAATAGAAGGAAAAGCTAAAATAAAAATATATCCATTAAATGACTTTCAAATGTATAAATAAACACTAAATTGATAATTAATTATAATATAACCAATGTACAATGATTAATAAATTGATACTTTACAATGTACATTGAAGTACATTGATATAAGAGGAGAAAGATTTAATGTGTAACAAGGATTCAAAAGAAATTGACAATAATATTAAAGATGATAACAGAGATTTAAAAGAAATTGATAATGATATTAAAGATAATGACAAGGATTCAAAAGAAATTAACAATAATGTTAAAGATGATAACAAGGATTTAAAAGAAATTGATAACAATGTTAAAGATAATAACAATGTTAGAGTACAAAAAAAGCTACCCAATAAGACTGGAAGTTTTTTTAAAGAGTGGATAATTCCAATATTTGCAGCATTAGCAATTGCTTTTTTAATAAACAAATTTTTAGTATATAATGTTTATATTCCAAGTGAATCTATGGTTCCAACTTTAAATATTGGAGATAAGTTATTTGTAACTAGAGTTTATGATTTAAGTAAAATTAATAGAGGAAATATTGTAGTATTTTATTCTGATGAACTTCATGAAACAGTAATAAAAAGAGTAATAGGATTACCAGGAGATCATATTGAAATAAAAGATGGAGTAGTTAATATAAATGGAAAAGACATAAAAGAAGATTATGTAAAAAATAATGAACATTATGATGGTATTTTTGATGTACCAGCTAATAAATATTTCTTTTTAGGAGATAACAGAATACGTTCAAATGATGCAAGAAAATGGATAAATCCATATATAGATGAGAGTGACATAAAAGGAAAAGCTCAAATTAAATTTTGGCCAATAAAAGATTTTGGAAGTCTTAAATAGAAAGATTTATTTTTAATTATTATGGTATACTATTTAGATAAGCTATTACAATGAATAAGGCATATGACACAAAATAGACTAGCATACGAACTTGTTATTTTTTTGAATATGCCGAATAGTTAATAAATTGACAATGTACAATAAAAAATGGGGGATAAAGCTTCAAAGGAGTTTTAGTTATTTATTTGGATATACCTTAATGATAATTGTCAGTTGTATAGTGTTAGTTTTGTATATTGAAGTGGGGAGTGGGTAGGATATGGGAAATAAATATATAATAGACAGAATTGAAGGAATGTATGCAATACTTGAATGCTATAATGGTGATATGTTAAGGATATCAGTTTCAGAAATTAAAGGAACTCCAAAAGAAGGAGATATTTTAATTAATAAAGGAGATACATTTATTGTTGATAATGATTTAACAATAAATAGAAAAGATAAAACACACGACATGATGAAAAATATGTGGAAATAATTTGTTAAGGCATTTTAAAGAACATAATTATAATGTTTAAATCTAACAATATATGGACACAGCTTGAGAGAAGGGATGATTTGATGAAAGGCAATAACAAAAATAAGAAAAAAAGATATACCACTATGATTATATATTTCATAATGGTATTTATGTTTATAATGACTGCTAATTATGTAAAAGAAGCAGCTACGACTAAAGAAATTACATATAATGAATTTTCAGACATGATAGCAAATAAAGAAATTTCAAAGGTTGTTATTACAAATGAAAACTTAATAATAACGCCTACAGAGAATAGTGAATTTAAAGATAAAACTTTATATACAGGAAATGTTAATGATGAAAAATTAATATCTACATTACAACAACATCCAGAGATAATATTTAAAGGAACAAGTCCTAAAAAGACACCACTTATGGATTTTGCTCTTAGTTGGATTTTACCTATGGTAGCATTCTTTTTCATTTGGAAATTCATATTTGCTAAAATGGGAAATGGCGGAGGCGGCATGGGTGGCGGTATCATGGGTATCGGCAAAAATAATGCTAAAGTATATATAGAAAATGAAATAGGAGTAACATTTGAAGATGTTGCAGGGCAAGAAGAAGCTAAGGAATCATTAAAAGAAGTTATAGATTTTTTAAATTGTCCAGGTAAGTATACAGAAATAGGAGCAAAATTACCTAAGGGAGTATTACTTGTAGGACCTCCAGGAACAGGAAAAACTCTTATTGCAAGAGCTGTTGCAGGAGAAGCAAAGGTGCCATTTTTCTCTTTATCAGGTTCAAGCTTTGTTGAAATGTTTGTTGGAGTTGGAGCTTCAAGAGTTAGAGAATTATTTAAAGATGCAGTAGCAAAAGCCCCTTGTATAGTTTTTATAGATGAAATAGATGCAATAGGTAAGAGTAGAGATAATCAAATGCAAAGTAATGATGAAAGAGAACAAACTTTAAATCAATTACTTGCAGAGATGGATGGATTTGATCCATCAAAAGGAGTAGTTTTACTTGGAGCTACTAATAGACCTGAAATTTTAGATAAAGCTCTTTTAAGACCAGGTAGATTTGATAGAAGAGTTATAGTAGATAGACCAGATTTTAAAGGCAGAGAAGCTATATTAAAAGTCCATGCAAAAAATGTACATCTTGGAGAAGATGTAGATCTTGTAGAGATAGCAAAAGGAACTCCTGGTGCAGTAGGAGCAGATCTTGCGAATATAGTAAATGAAGCAGCTTTAAGAGCGGTAAGAACTAGAAGAAAAGTTGTACTTCAAGAAGACTTAAGAGATGCTGTTGAAGTAATAATTGCAGGTAAGGAAAAGAAAGATAGAATTCTTTCTTCAAAGGAAAAAGAATTAGTAGCATTCCATGAAGTAGGTCATGCTTTAGTTGCAACGTTACTTGAGGGAACAGATCCAGTTCATAAAATAACTATAGTTCCTAGAACTATGGGAGCGCTAGGATATACTATGCAACTTCCAGAAGAAGAAAAATATTTGATTTCGAAAGAAGATTTAATGAACCAAATTACAGTTATGCTAGGTGGAAGATCAGCTGAAGAAGAAGTATTTAATGTGGTTTCAACAGGAGCTTCAAATGATATAGAAAGAGCTACTCAATCAGCTAGAAGTATGGTTTCTGTATATGGTATGAGTGATAAATTTGATATGATGGCACTTGAATCAATTCAAAACAGATACTTAGATGGTAGAGCTGTGAGAAATTGTAGTGAAGAAACGTCAACATTGTTGGATCAGGAAACA
This sequence comes from Clostridium uliginosum, assembly GCF_900112485.1. Lineage (GTDB taxonomy): Bacteria > Bacillota > Clostridia > Clostridiales > Clostridiaceae > Clostridium > Clostridium uliginosum. Next base: position 30,681 of record NZ_FOMG01000019.1, on the reverse strand, counting down.
TTAAAAATAATAAAATCCGCGCATGATAAAGCTAGAGAAATTCTTAGAGAAAATAGAGATTTATTAGATACAATATCTAATGTAATTTTAGAAAAAGAAACTCTTTTTGGTGATGAATTTATGGGATTTATTTATGAAAAGTATCCAGACATGAAAGAACAGAAGGATAAGAAAGATAAAGAAAGAGAACAAAAAAATGAGGAACAAAAAGAAAAACAACGAAAAAAACAAGAAGAGATAGACCAATTAAAAAAAGCAAATGAGGAAAAAGAAAAAGCAGAGTTTTTAAAAACAGTAGGAGTAAAAATAGAAGCAGGATCAAATCTAGATAAAACTCTAAATGATGCTATAGATGCCTCTAACAGTGAAGAATAATAAGACATATTCAAAAAAATAGTATAAGTCATATTTAAAGAAATAGAGACATGATTGATCCCATTTAGCAATCATATCTCTATTTCTAAATTAAGGAAATAGTCAAAGATTAGTATACAATTCAGAATTAAGGCACATTCAAAAAAATAATAGACCAGTATGCATGTCTATTATTTTCTTTCATGTGCCTAATAAAATGTATGTAGAGGGGATAAAGTTATTTTGAATCAAGAAATGGATTTTTTAACAGAACAAAATAAATTACAAGAAGTTTTAAATATTCTTAGTAAAGAAATACTTATGTACTTAGAAAGAAGAAAAGATGTAGCAAAGTATATACTTGAATCTAGAAAAAAATTTATTGAAGAATATAAAGATGACGAAGATCAAATTATAGATTATTTTGATCATGAAAATTATATTAAAGAAGAGGCCTATAAGACAATAGATAAGAGACTTATTGAATTTACTAGCCTTAAAGAAGCACCTTACTTTGGTAAAATAAGTTTTATGGAAGAAGGTAATCTTCCAGAAGAACTTTATATAGGAAGATATGGACTAACTTTAGAGGATGGATCTGAACCTATTATAGTGGATTGGAGAGCTCCAATTTCATCATTATTTTATAAGGGGAATTTAGGAGAATCAAGTTATATTTGTCCTAGTGGAGAAATGAAGGCTAGTATATTATCAAGAAGACAAATTATAGTTAAAAAGGGAGAGCTTAAAGGATTATTTGATTCAGCGGTTGATGTTAAAGATGAGATACTCCAAATGATATTAACTGAAAATTCATCAGATAAATTAAAAGATATAGTTATGACTATACAATCAGAGCAAGATGAAATTATAAGAGAAGATAAGAATAAAGTTGTAGTTGTAAATGGAGTTGCAGGTTCGGGTAAGACTACAATTGCACTTCATAGAATATCTTATTTACTTTATAATTTCAGAAAACAATTTGGAGACAAGGTATTAATTTTTGGGCCAAATGATATCTTTATGGATTATATAGCTCAAGTATTGCCATCACTAGGTGAAGGTGGAATAAAACAATTTACTTTTGAAAATTTTGCGAAAAGAGAATTAGATATAGAAAATCAAAAGATAAAAAGTTTTGGAAGTTATATAGAAGATGCTATGAACGGAGATAAAGAAGCACTTAAAGAATATAAATACAAGAGCTCAAGAAACTTTTTAGATTTATTAAATAAAGGTGCAGAGGATTTAAATAAGAATTATTTTAATATAAAATCAGTGAATTTCAATGGAGAAGAAATTGTTGGAATTAAAGAAATAGAAGACTTATTTAACCTTCACTATAAATACATGCCTTTGTTTAGAAGAAGCGAAAAGATAAAAAGAGTACTTATCTCAAAGATTAAGGATAAGAGAGATGAAGTTGTATATAAATTAAATGAAGAAATGAAGGAAAAGATAGCAGCATTAACAAAAGATGAGGTAGATATTGAAACAGTCAATTTAGAGTATTTAAGAAGAATGAAAGTAAGAGAGATAGTAAGACATGTTATAACTTCAAGAGAAGAATTAGATAAATGGATTAACCATGAATGTATTATAGATTTATATAAAAATTTAACTAATACTCAAGAATTAGGATACATGGATTTGTCAGGGATACTATATCTAATGATTAAATTAGATGGTAAAAAAATTAAAGAAGATGTAAAACATATTGTAATAGATGAAGCTCAAGATTATAGTATTATACAATTTGAAGTTATAAAAGAGCTAACAGGGTGTAAGAGTTACACAATAGTTGGAGATTCTAATCAAAGATTAATTGAGCTAGAGGAAGAACCTGCAATGCTTAATCTTCAAGAATTATTTAATAAAGATAAATCAAAAGTAGAAGTAAAAGAATACTCATTAACTAAAAGTTATAGATCTACTCAACAAATAATGGAATATGCAACTAAGTTCTTAAAAGAAGATAAAATAATACCTTTAGTTAGAAATGGTGAGCCTATAATAGAAGAAGAAACTTTTTCAGATGAGGAATTTACAGATACACTTATTTCAATAATTGAAGATTATGAAGAAGAAGGTCTTGAGAATATTGCAGTAATTTTTAATGGAAAGAAAGAATTAAGAGAAATTTCATCTATGCTTAAACAAAAAATTAGCATTCAAAGTTTTGAAAATGAAGATGTATTATACAAAGGTGGAAGAGTATTAATTCCAGCATACCTTGCAAAAGGACTAGAATTTGATGGAGTAATAGTTGTGGAAAAAGATGAAATACAATCATTAGTAAAATATATTATGTGCACTAGAGCATTGCATAGACTTTCAGTAATTAGGAAACAATAATCCTAGGTATTAGTATAAATTTAATTTTTTATTTTAAATATTTAATAATTATACAATTTTTATTGCATAATTATTAGTTTCTATTGTATAATTATACTATAGTAGAAACGGATAAGGTACATGAAAGAAAATAACAAGTCAAATATATGCCGTATATTTTGTCTTAAGACGAGGTGCCCTTGATGGTATAAGTTCAACTAAATTCATCTGGAGTATAAAATTCCACCTGAAAAGTTTCACTTTATGTAAGGGTAAGAAGATAGTATTAATGCATATCAGGCTATGGACTCATACTACAGATGCAGTATGACAAAAAAACAGACTAGCATACTGACTCGTTATTTTCTTGAATAGGCCTAAATTATAATAAATAATTAGGAGGAATAAATCAATGAATAAAGGATTATTAAAAAAACTAGGAATGATTGTAGCAATTGGGACTATTGCAATAAGTATAGTAGGATGTGCAGGCAATAAATCAACTGCATTAGATGCAATTAAAGCAAAAGGTAAACTTGTAGTTGGCACAAGTGCTGATTATCCACCATATGAATTTCATAAAGAAATAGATGGAAAAGATCAAATTGTAGGATTTGATATCTCAATTGCAAAAGAACTTGCAAAAGACTTAGGAGTAGAACTTGAAGTTAATGATATGGATTTTGATGGATTATTAGTGGCACTTCAAGCTAAGAAAGTTGATATGGTATTTGCAGGAATGACACCAACAGCAGAAAGAAAAGAAAATGCAGATTTTTCAGACATATATTATAATGCAGAACATGGTTTTATAGTTAAAGCTGGAGAAGAAGGCAAGATTAAATCAATTGATGATTTAAAAGGTAAGAAGATTGGGGTTCAAAAAGGTTCAATACAAGAAGCTCTTGCAAAGAAAAGTGTTCCAGATGCACAACTTAAATCATTAGCAAAAGTTACAGATTTAGTGTTAGACTTAAAAAATAATAAAGTGGATGCAATTTTAGTAGAATTACCAGTTGCTAAATATAATGTTGAAAAGAATTCTGATATAGCATTAACATCAGTAGTTTTAAAAGATGAAGAAGGTGGATCAGCAATTGCTATGAAAAAAGGTTCAGATGAATTAAAAGCTGAAATAAATAAAACAATAAAGAAATTACAAGATGAAAAAAAGATAGAACAATTTGTAATAGAAGCAAACAACTTAGTAGATTAATTAGTAATTAATAACTAATAATGGAGGATAAAACCCCTTAGGGAGTTTTTGAAGATGCCTAATCTAATATATATCTAAGTTGCATATTAAGGAAATGACTAGGAGGAACGAAATTTGAATTTTACATTTTTAGGAAAATACTATGAATATTATTTAAGGGGCGCAGAGATAACAATAGTACTAGCATTTTTTGCAGTATTATTTGGAACAATTATGGGGCTTTGTTTAACCCTTTTAAGACGTTCAAAGTTCAAACCAATAAGTTTTATATCAGCAGCTTATGTGGAATTTGTAAGGGGCACTCCACTTTTAGTTCAAATATATATAATTTATATAGGATTACCTAGATTAATAGGGATAGACCTTCCTGACATGATTGTAGGTGCATTTGCATTAGCATTAAATTCATCAGCATATGTTTCTGAAATAATTAGAGCTGGAATTGATGCAGTTGATAATGGTCAAATGGAAGCTGCAAGAAGTTTAGGAATGAGTCAAAAGTTATCAATGACTTACATTGTAATACCTCAAGCATTTAAAAATATTCTACCCGCACTTGGAAATGAATTTATTTCAGTAATTAAAGAATCATCAATGGTTTCAGTTATTGGAGTTGCGGAACTTATGTACAATGCAGGAATAGTAAGAGGAAATACAGCTTTAGGTTTAGAACCAGTATTGGTAGCCGCTGTTATTTATTTTGTAATAACTTTCACACTAACAAGAATATTAGGACATGTAGAGAGGAGACTAAAGATAAGTGATATACGTTAAAGATTTACACAAAAGTTTTGGAAAAAATCAAGTATTAAAAGGAATTAATCATCACACAGAAAAAGGCGAGGTTGTTGTAGTAATTGGACCTTCAGGTTCAGGTAAAAGTACATTTTTAAGATGTCTTAATTTACTAGAAGAACCAACTTCAGGTGTTATTGAATTTGAAGGAAAAGATATAACTTCAAAAGATACAAACATAAATACAATGAGAGAAAAAATGGGTATGGTATTTCAACAATTTAACTTATTCCCACACAAAACAGTATTACAAAACATAATTTTAGCACCTGTAAAAGTAAAGGGAATCTCAAATGAAGATGCTAATAAGAAAGCTATGGAGTTATTAGATAAGGTAGGCTTAAAGGATAAAGCAGATGCATATCCATCATCATTATCAGGTGGACAAAAACAAAGAATAGCAATAGCAAGAGCATTAGCGATGGAACCGGATGTTATGTTATTTGATGAACCAACTTCAGCTCTAGATCCAGAAATGGTTGGAGAAGTGTTAAATGTTATGAAAGACCTTGCAAAAGAAGGAATGACAATGGTAGTTGTTACTCACGAAATGGGATTTGCAAGAGAAGTTGGAGATAGAATACTATTTATGGATGGAGGAAACATAGTAGAAGAAGGTACTCCAGAAGAAGTATTCAAAAATCCTAAGAATCCAAGAACAATAGATTTCTTGTCTAAAGTATTATAAGCCTTTAGACAAGAAATAGGGATATGCCTTTTACTTAGTATTTCATTAAAAAATTTCTTGTTAGAGTTTCATCATTTCAAAGGTGAAAAGTGTTACTGTCTGAGAGATTTATCTCGAGTTTAACACTTTTTAGTTTTGAAATGATAGACAACTCTTCAAGAAATTTTCTGAAATACTAAGTAAATGCATATCCCTATTTCTTTTTATATGAGCTATAGGTGAAAGGGGGAAGATATGAAATATCCCCCTTCTTTTAATAACTTGTAGAGGAGTATTTAGTATTTAGGAATTATAGGTGCATCTAAAAAATCTAATCTTGGTACATCTACCATTACTCCATCTTTGTCAGCTTCTTTTTTGAGTTCTGTAACTACAAGTCTTCCTATTTGTTTTCCAAGTCTTATTCCTTGTGATAAATCTGATCTAAAGTGTATTCCACCGTAAAGTCGTGAAATTGAAGCTTCTTGTGCTAAGGCATAAAGCTTACTTTTTTCTTTTGGAAAGTAATACGATAAAATTACTGCTGAGGCAGATGATACTACTGAATGACCAGAGGGATAAGTTGGAAATTGAGGAGTGGCTAATATTGTGTTTAGGCTTCTATCTAATTGACAAGGTCTTGGATAATCCCATAAATATTTAAAGTACCAAGTTAATATAAATGCATCATTAAGGGTATTTCCAACAGATGATAGTATTCTAGCCGATTTAGGTGGAGTTATTTTATAAGTGTTTATTAATTGAAGTGCAATTGGTATAATTTGATTTAATGGTACTCCATTTCCCCAATATTTAGCTATCTTAATTTGTTCTTCTGTTATATGAGCTTGTACATACTGAACCTCTTTAAGCTCTTCTATGAAATTCACATTACTTGGATTCATGATTTCCCATGAAATAGGTGATCCATCAAGAGTTGTAAATACTCCATTACCTTGATTTTTAAAATAATATAAAGGCCAAGAACCTGCTGTTGGATCAATTCCATGATAGACTTTAGTTTGTTCAGGATAAGGAATTTGTGACCATTTATTAAAACTTTGTAAAGTACAATTATCTAAAAGATTAAAATTTTCACACATAATCAAATCTCCTTTTATAAATAATTTAGCACATGAAAATAAATAACAAGTCCAAAGTTGCAATGGATATTTTTCATCAGGCAAGGAGATGAATTGCTCTCATAGCAGGCCTATTAGTTCAATTTGCCGATGAGCAGAGAACCAAAATCTATGATTTTGTGTAAATCGCTTACTCAGTGAGCGTATGCGAATCGAGCTTCCTATGATGGGAAATAGGCTGGCAAATGTACTTGTTATTTTTTTGATTGTGCCTTATCTGATGTTTATTAGTTGTAATACTCATATCTTATAAAAAGTGTGTGATAATAGGCACTATACCGTAGATAAGTTCTTCTAATCGTAAATGGATATCTACACAACTCCACCAAATATAAAAATGACTATATAATATATAATATTTACATTATGTACATTTGTTACATTTTAATAAAGTATAAGGCACATGAAAAAAAATAATAGACCAAAGATGCAAAATAGACGAACATACTGGTCTATTATATAATAATATAAACACTTTTCTAAAACATAGCGTAATTAATACAAAGAAATACCACCTCAGAGGTAAACTTCTCTCTAAGATGGTATTTTTTAAAAATTTTTAGTAATTATGTATTGGCGAATCTATTGGAACATCATATTTATTGTAAAGTTCATCAGAATCATCATTATCAGAGTCATTATCGTAGTTATCATCGAATTCATTAAACTTATCATCATTAGATGAATGATTATCATATCTATTATTATTATTATTATTATTATTATTGTTATTATTATTGTTGTTATTATTATTATAGTAATGTTTTGATGAATGGTTATAATAATTAGAATACTTTGCAATTGTGAAAGTCATTAATAATAGCATAATTATTAAATAAATAAATGCAGAAATAAAAGCTGCTACTATATTAGTTTCACCTTTAAAACGAATATGTCTAAAATAATATTCTCTTTTTATATTATAAGAATTATTTTTAATCTTTTTAATTCTTTTATTTACATGCCTAATATAAAGATTATTTCCGAATATACCCATTAAAATAGATACAATAAAACTTACAATACCTAAAAAGAAAGGTAACAACATGGCAATAAATATTTTTAAACAGAGTAATAGTATACCAGGAAGATACATTTTTCTATATAATAACCAACAACTAGAAAATAAAAAAGCTGGCCAATTCCAAGAACCAAATTTATTATCAGTCTTAAATATGTTGAATTTTTCTAAGTAATAGTCCTTTTTTTTATCTCCAACAAAAGCAATGAATTCTTCATCTGTTATATCAATATTATTTTCATTAAAAGAGTAATTATATTGATTAGTACTTTTATTTAAGTTTGGATGTTTATTGTAGTCAATTTTATCATTTATATTATTAGTATTTTTGTTGTAACTATTATCATTTTCATAAGTATTGTTATTAGTAATTCCTAAATCTTTTCCACAATGTGGACATTTCATTATTATTCCCCCTAATTTTTAATAATAGGTAATTAGTGCTAAGATAAAGTTATGCTTTAGGTTTATTTCATATGCCTTAAAATAGCTGATTTTAGCATTTAGAGTTATTTCTTTTAAATTACTAAGTTAAAGGAAGTGTTTATCTAAAGTTATTACGCAGTTATATTTAGGGTGTAGTAATTTAACTCTGGATGTTACTTTATTAATAACTTCTTCATCAGTTAATGTTTCTTTAAGAGAAGAATTAAGAACAATATCAAAGATAAGATTCTTAACTTGTCCTTCACCAACTATTCTAAAGTCATGAATAGAGTCGATATATTCATATTCTTCTATAAGCTCTAAGATTTCATCATGAGCTTCTTTGACTTCACCTTCAATAATGCATATTGGATCCATATGGATTACTAAGTAAATTTTAAGTTCTTCTGAAATTTCCCTTTCTGCTTTATCTATAATTTCATGTATTTTCATTATATCAATATTAGATGGTATTTCAGCGTGAATAGAAGACATACATTTGCCAGGACCATAATTATGAACTATCAAATCATGTACACCTACGATATTTTTATAAGATAAGACTTTATCAATAATTTCATTAACAAGTTTAGGATCAGGAGCTTCTCCTAAAAGAGGATTTAGAGTATCTTTAATTAAAGAAAAACCTGAATAAACAATAAATCCTGCAACTATAAGTCCAATGAAACCATCTATTGGGACAGAAGTAAACATTGATGCAAAGAATGATATAGCAACACAACTAGAAGTAAATACATCGCCTAAAGCATCTACAGCAGCAGCTTTTAAAGCAGCTGAATCAATTCTATTGCCTACGAATTTATTAAATGTTGAAAGCCAAATTTTAAGAAAAATAGAAACTAAAAGTAAGATGAAAGGAATAACCTCAAATCTAACTATTTCAGGATTCATAATTCTTGTAATTGAAGATTTAATAAATTGAAGTCCAACCAGCATAACCATAAAAGCTACAATTAAAGCTGAAAAATATTCAATTCGTCCATGTCCAAAAGGATGTTCCTTATCGGCAGGTTTGCTTGCAAGTTTAAAGCCTAAAATCGTAATAAAAGAAGATGCAGCATCAGATAAATTGTTAAAAGCATCTACAATGATAGCAATACTTGATGCAAAAAATCCAACAGAAAGTTTAATTGAAAAAAGAATTACATTTATAAGAATTCCAATAACTCCACCAAGAATTCCATAAGAATTTCTAACCTTATCGTCTTTTATATTAGAATTATCTTTAATAAACGTATTAACTAGAAATTCACAAAACATAAAATCACTCCAATCATACACAATAAGTATAGTTTAATACACTAAAAAGTATTTGTAAAATAGACTATAATATTGACTTGTTATTTTTAGAATACTTAATAGGAAGATTTGATAAAAACAGTATAATTTGATACTATTTAGTAGGTAATAGTAATGTAGTTAGACATATTATTTTCATGTGCCTTATAGAAAAGAAATATATTACGCTATGGTTTAGTATAGTGTTGATATTGTAATATAAAGCTCATGGACGATGAAGTTTATATTACAATATCAACTTTTAATTAAAATAAATCAATATATTAAAAAATAGGGGGAAATCATTGTGAGTATAACAACAGAATTATTAGATTTTATAAATGACAGTAAAAGTGCATTTCATGGAGCTTACGAAGTAAAGAATATTCTAGATAAAGAAGGATATCAGGAAGTTAAGGAATGCGATAAATGGGATTTAAAACAAGGAAACAAATACTATGTAATGAAAAATCAATCTGCAATAATAGCATTTGAAATAGGTAATGGAAACATAGAAGAAGAAGGCTTTAGATTAATAGGAGCTCATACAGATTCACCAGGATTTAGAATAAAGCCAAAAGCAGAAATGCAAGTAGAAGGACATTATTTAAAATTAAACACAGAAGTTTATGGTGGAGCAATACTTAGCACATGGTTTGATAGACCATTATCAATTGCAGGTAGAGTTACATTAAAAGGAAAAACTCCATTAAAGCCAAGAGTAGAATTAGTTGATTTAAAAAAGCCAGTTTTAATAATACCAAGTTTAGCAATTCATATGAATAGAACTATTAATGAAGGATATGAATACAACAAGCAAAAAGATACATTACCACTACTTACAATGGCAAATGATAAATTAGAAAAAGATGGATATTTAATAAAATTAATAGCACAAAGTTTGAATGTAGAGCAAAAAGAAATCTTAGATTTTGATTTGTTTTTATATGAATTTGAAAAAGGATCAATAATTGGTATGGAAGAGGAATTTATATCATCAGGCAGATTAGATGACCTTTGGATGGTTTTTGCAGGACTAAAAGGACTTTTGCAAAGCAATAAAACTAAAGCGACAAAAGTATTAGTTGCATTAGATAATGAAGAAATAGGAAGTCTAACAGCTCAAGGAGCAAATTCTTCATTATTAGAAAATATATTAGAAAGAATTACATTAGCTTTAGGAAAAGATAGAGAAGACTTTAAGAGAACATTATCAAATTCAGTGATGATTTCAGCAGATTTAGCACATGCACTTCATCCAAATTATATTGAAAAACATGATCCAACAAGTAGACCAATGCTTGGAAAAGGTCCAGTAATAAAAATTGCAGCATCAGGAAGCTATTCAACAGATAGTTATGCAGCTTCAATATTTAAAGAAGTTTGTAACAAAGCAGAAGTTCCATGTCAAGAATTTGTAAATAGATCAGATGTAAAGGGTGGAACAACAATAGGACCAATAACAGCTTCAAAATTAAACATTCCAGTAATAGATATGGGTGCACCACTTCTTAGTATGCATTCAGTAAGGGAATTAGCAGCAGTAAAAGATAATGAATACACAATAAAAGCATTTACAGAATTCTATGGAATTTAGGCACATTCAAAAGATAGATGTGTTTTTAAGAAATAGGGATAAGTATTTAGGCATATTAAAGAAAATAACAAGTCAAAGATACGACGTATATTTTGTGTAAGACAAGGAGATAAAGTCATCTCATAGCAGGCTATGGGATGACTTTACCGACGCAGTATGACGCAAAATAGACCAGCATACTGACTTGTTATTTATTTTAATGTGCCTTACTTCGTATTGCAGAAAATTTCTTATAAGAGTTGTCTATCATTTCAAAACTGAAAAGTGTTAAACTCGAGACAAATTCTCTCAGACAGTAACACTTTTCACCTTTAAAATGATGAAACTCTAATAAGAAATTTTTTGATGCAATATTTAGTAAAAGACTTATCCCTATTTCTTTTTGGAGATGAACTGTAAGCAAATGAAGCACTTTTTCACCCTAAAATGATGAAACTCTAATAAAAAATTTATTAATGCATCTTGCGTAAGTATAAATTCTATTTCTTTTTGGGACTAATCAATTGATTTTGTATAGTCTATAGTTGTTACATTAATACCTTTGTCTTCAAAATTCTTAATTTCTTTTTGTTCAATATCACAATCAGTAATAAGATGAGTGATTTCATTTATATCTCCACTAGAGAAATTGTGATGTCTACCTACTTTTGAACTATCAGATAAAATATATACTGGACCGCTACAACGATTTATCATTTCATGATTTATTAATGTTTCTTGAAGTACTGAAGTACTTATTCCAGAATCAGAAGCGATACCACTAACCCCTAAGAAACATTTATCAGCCGTTATTTTAGAAAGTATATAAGTGGCAAATTCACCAACTAAAGATTGTTTTCTTTCATAAACTTGCCCTCCAGTTAACACTAATTCAATATTAGGACCAATAGTTGATTGAAGTACCTTACCATTGTTAGTCACAACATTAACTCTTTTAGAATCCAAATATTTTAATATTAAAAGTGCTGTGGAACTTGAATTTATAAATATTGTATCTCCATCTTGTATTAAATCAGCGGCATATTTTGCAATACAATTTTTTTTGAGATTACGTTTTAAATTGATATCTTTTTCTTCAATGATATTTTTATTATCAATATCAGTATCTGCATTATTTAATAATTTTGCGCCACCATAATATCTTATTATTAAACCTTCCTCATCTAATGCTTGCAAATCTCTTCTTAAGGTAAGAGGAGAAATTTGCAATCTTTCTGCTAATTCGTTAGTACTAATTGTTTCATTTGTTTTTAAATATTCTAAAATTTTATCTCTCCTTTTAGAGACTATGCTTTGTGTCTTTTTCATATCTATCGTCACCTTTACCTAATATTTTTATATTTAATTTTATTATTTAAAGAAGTTTTACTTACTTTGTTATTCTTATTATAATGCAAATAATCATAAAGTTCAATCCAAACATTCAAAAAATTCAAATATAATAAAAAATATTAAAATAATTCAAAAAAAGCTTGAATTAAATGAACTATTGATGTAATATAAAGTCATAAACAAACAAAACATTCAATAAACGAAAAAACAAAGGTTCAAAACATTCAAAACATAAGGTTCAAGGTAAAAATAAAATTAGAATATTAAAATTTAGAAACAACATACACAACATACATAAAATAAATATAATTTTTAGGGGGAAATGAAAAATGTCACAAGTAGAAAAAATAACAAGAGAATCATGGATACTTAATACTTTTCCAGAATGGGGAACTTGGTTAAATGAAGAGATAGCACAAGAAAATGTAAAACCGGGTACTTTTTCAATGTGGTGGTTAGGATGTACAGGAATATGGGTTAAATCAGAAGGAAGTACAAATATATGTATAGATTTTTGGTGTGGAAGTGGAAAGAAGACAAAAGCAAATCCATATATAAATTCAGAACACCAAATGGCTAGAATGTGTGGAGGAAAGAAACTTCAACCAAATTTAAGAGTAGCACCTTTTGTATTAGATCCATTTGGCATTAAAGAAATAGATGCGGTTTTATCAACACATGATCATAATGATCATATTGATGTAAACGTTGCAGCTGCAGTTATGCAAAATTGTGATGAAAGTATTCCATTCATTGGACCACAAGCATGTGTAGATAAATGGATTGGATGGGGAGTGCCAAAGGAAAGATGTATCGTTGTTAAACCAGGAGATACAGTAAAAGTTAAAGATATAGAAATAGTTGCATTAGAAGCATTTGATAGAACAGCATTAATTACAGCACCTCCAGAAGGAGATTTAAGAGGAACAATGCCAATTAATATGGATATTAAAGCAGTTAACTATTTAATAAAAACTCCAGGTGGAAATCTTTATCATAGTGGAGATTCACATTATTCAAATTATTATGCAAAACATGGAAATGAACATAAAATTGATGTTGCATTAGGATCATATGGAGAAAATCCAAGAGGAATTACAGATAAAATGACATCAGTAGATATCTTAAGAATGGCAGAATCATTAAATACAAAAGTTGTTATTCCATTCCATCATGATATTTGGTCAAATTTTCAAGCAGATACAAAGGAAATATTAGTATTATTTGATATGAAGAAAGATAGATTACAATATAACTTCAACCCATTTATATGGCAAGTAGGAGGAAAATTCACATTCCCAGTAGATAATGAAAAGAGAGAATATCATTATCCAAGAGGATTTGATGATTGCTTTGAAACTGAAATAAATTTACCATATACATCATTCTTATAAGGAATATTCAAAGAGGGCTAAGATGTTCTTTAGCCCTCCATTTAAAAATAGGGGGAAGAAGATTATGTTAAAAGGATTAATTGAGAAAAAAAGATATTCATTTCATGAAGGATTTGAAAATTGGGAGGATGCAGTTGAAGCAGCATGTAAACCTTTAATAAAAGAAGGCGCGATAGATGCATCTTATGTAGATTCAATAATAGCAAACGTGAAAAAATATGGACCATATATAGTTATAGCACCAAATATATGTATACCACATGCACAAGAAGGTGTAGGTGTTAATGAAACATCAATTTGTTTTATGAAAACTGAAAAACCAGTTCATTTTAGTGATGATCCAGAACAAGATGCACAATTATTTTTTGTATTAGCATCAACTGATAATAACATACACCTAGAAAATTTATCTAATATGGTTGAGTTAATAGATGATGAAACCATTGTGAAGAAATTACTTCAAGCTAAAAGTGTAGAAGATTTAGAAGAAATACTTAAAATTACAGAAGAAAAATCAGTATAACAAAACAATAGGATAAAAATAATAAGATTAAAGGATTCAATTTAAAAAAAGAATAATTTTATTAAATTATTAGGGGGAATTAAAAATGGATATACTAATGTCGATATGGAAGTTTTTCCAGGTTAATATTTTGACTAACCCAGCATTTTTTATTGGTTTTATAGTACTAATAGGTTATTTATTATTAAAACGTCCAATTTATGAAGCTATAGCAGGATTTATAAAAGCAATAGTTGGTTATTTAATCCTTAATGTAGCAGCTGGTGGATTGGTAAGTAATTTTAGACCAATACTGGCAGGATTAAAAGATCGTTTTAATTTAACGGCAGCTGTTATAGATCCTTACTTCGGACAAACGGCAGCACAATCAGCTATAGAAAATATAGGTAGATCATTTTCACTAATGATGATGGTACTTTTAATAGCATTCATTTTTAATATAGTTTTAGTATTGTTTAGAAAACAAACAAAAATAAGAACGGTATTTATTACAGGTCACATAATGGTGCAACAATCTTCAACTGCACTATGGATAGTATTATTCTGTTTCCCAGAAATAATTGATACACAAGCAGTAATTATGCTTGGATTATTACTTGGAACTTATTGGGCAGTATCATCAAATCTTACAGTTGAAGCTACTCAAGAATTAACAGAAGGTGGTGGATTTGCAATTGGTCACCAACAAATGTTTGGTGTTTGGCTTACAGATAAGATTGCAGGAAAAATTGGTAATAAAGAAAAATCAATTGAACATCTTAAATTACCTGGATTCTTATCAATCTTTAATGACAACGTAGTAGCGACTGGTATATTAATGATGTTCTTCTTTGGAATAATAATGGGGATATTAGGACCAGATTTATTACAACAAATTGATAAAACCTTTAATCCAGATAGAAACTTTATGTTTTATATAATGGAAAAATCATTAAACTTTGCAGTTTACTTAAGTATATTACAACTTGGAGTTAAAATGTTCGTTTCAGAACTTACAGAATCATTCCAAGGTATTTCAGATAAGATTTTACCAGGATCAATGCCAGCAGTTGACTGTGCAGCAGTATATGGATTTGGTCATGCAAATGCAGTAACAATTGGTTTCTTATTTGGAGCATTGGGACAATTTATATCAATTATAGGTTTAGTAGTATTTAAGAGCCCAGTATTAATAATTACAGGTTTCGTACCAGTATTCTTTGATAATGCAACATTTGCAGTATTTGCAAATAAAAAAGGTGGCTTAAAAGCAGCAATTATTATTCCTTTTGTATCTGGAATTATCCAAGTATTAGGAGGAGCATTTGCAGCTTACTACTTTAAATTAGCACAATTTGGTGGATGGCATGGAAACTTTGACTTTGATACAGTATGGCCAGTAATTGGAGTGCTAATGAAGAATTTCCAATATGTAGGATTTGGAATTGTACTTATAGCATTACTAGTTATACCACAACTTCAATATAGAAAAAATAAAAAGGGATATTTTAAGATAGCAGAAGATTATGACGAATATCTTAGTGAAATGGGAGCAGAATCATAATTAACAAAAAAATTGTTCACAATGCAGGAGGGAAGAAGTTCCTTGAGAGTTTTTGAAAGACACGTTTAAAGAAATTTTCAAGGAATTTCATCTACAATTGTGCATTATCAAATGTTGACTAATTAAGGAACATTCAAAAAATAATAGATCAGTATGGTTATCTATTATTAGATACCTAACTTAAACAAAATATAAGAATAATTTATAATTGAGAATTTAAAAAATAAATTTTGAGGGAGATGTTCATAATGTTAAAAGTAATAGCAGCATGTGGAAGTGGAATGGGATCAAGCCAAATAATAAAGATGAAAATAGCAAAGGTTTTTAAAAAATTAAATATAGATGTATCGATTCAACATAGTAGTGTTGGAGAAGCTAAAAGCCAAGCATCAAATTTTGATGTAGTATTTTGTTCACAAGTATTAATGTCAAACTTTAAAAGAGCTGAAGATTCAGGAACTATAGTTATAGGATTAAAAAATGTTTTATCAGAAAAAGAAATTGAAGAGAAAATAGTAGAAAATGTAGTAAATAAAAAATAATAATTAGTAAATAAGAAGATAATGGTATTTTATAAATAAAATAGTCAATAAAAGATAATTTAAATATATATGTTGTAATTAGAAATCTATATGATTTTAAGTCCTTCAGTGGTAAATTTCATGAAGAAATCATTTTACAACATATATATTAATATGTAGCAAATAAACAATAGTTAAATTGGAGGAGTAAAGTTATGAAATTTGAAAAGAAGTGTTTAACACTATTACATAGATGTTATGCAACTAGTAGTACTATTGTGGATGGAGAAAGAAAAATATTACTAGCAACTGAAGGCGAAGGAGATTGTTATAGCTATTCAGGAGAAGATTTTAAGCAATCAACAGTTTGGGATGGTCCTGGTGGAACAATGTCAATGATACCTGTACCAGGTAAGAATGGAGACTTTTTAGCAGTACAAAATTTCTTTCCAACTTTTCAATCTGAAAAAGCTACAATTGTTTGGGCAAAACCTGAAAAAGATGATAAATGGACAGTAAAGACTTTATTAGATCTACCTTATGTTCATAGATTTGATATATTAACTGCTAACGGAGTAAATTACTTTTTAGGCTCAGTTTTATGTAACTCAAAACAATTTAAAGATGATTGGTCAGATCCAGGTAAAATTTATGTTGGAATTCTACCAGAAGATTTAAATGAGCCAATAGAACTTAAAGTTATAAAAGAAGGATTAACAAAGAATCATGGATATTGTAGAACTACTTGGAATGGCAAGATGGCTGGAATAGTTACGTCTGAAGAAGGTGCATTTGTAGTTACTCCACCACAAAGTTTAGAAGAAGATTGGACTGTAGAACAAATTTTAAATAAACCAATCAGTGATATTGCAGTTGTAGATATCGATGAAGATGGTGAAGATGAATTAGTCACTATAGAAGATTTCCATGGAGGAAACTTCTTAATTAATAAAAAGATTGATGGAGAATATAAAGTAATTTATAAATATCCTAAAGAAATGGACTTTGGACATGTTGTTTGGGGCGGAAAATTAAGAGGAGTTCCAAGCATAATTGGTGGATATAGAAGAGTTGAAAAAGAATTATTCGTAATTCAATGTGAGGATAAAGAAAAACTTACATTTAAAACAGAAGTTATAGAAGCTGGAATAGGTCCAAGCAATGTAGCTGTTGTACATGATGAAGATAGAGATATTATAATATCAGCAAATAGGGAACTTGGAGAAGCTGCACTATACTTTGTAACTGATTAATTAAAGTGAAAATTCAAATCCTATATTTAGATATTTCTAGGAGGAATAAGTATGTTAGAAGAATTAAAAAAAGAAGTTTATGAAGCAAATATGCTTTTACCAAAATATAATTTAGTAACTTTTACATGGGGAAATGTTTCTGCAATAGATAGAGAAAAGGGACTAGTAGTCATTAAACCATCAGGTGTTGATTATGAAAAAATGAGTCCAGAAGACATGGTGGTAGTTGATTTGGATGGAAATGTTGTAGAAGGAAAATACAAACCATCATCAGATACACCAACACATGTTAAGTTATACAGAGATTTTAATTCAATAGGAGGAATTGTTCATACTCATTCAAGGTGGGCTACAATATTTGCTCAAGCAGGAAGAGATATTAAGGCATATGGTACAACTCAAGCAGATTATTTCTATGATGAAATTCCTTGCACAAGAGATATGACACCACAAGAAATAAATATTAATTATGAATATAATACAGGCGGGGTAATAGTTGATACGTTTAAACATATAAATCCATCGCATGTACCAGGTGTTTTAGTTAAAAATCATGGACCTTTTACATGGGGAAAGGATGCTATGGAAGCAGTTCATAATGCAGTTGTCCTAGAAGAAGTTGCAATGATGGCATGGAATACAGAAATTTTAACAAATAAGACTATTGAAGCTATGCCAAAAGAGCTAATGAATAAGCATTTTATGAGAAAACATGGACCAAATGCTTATTATGGACAATAGTTGATACCTCAGGGATGTAATAATTGTAATTACGACCTTTGGTATGTAATGCTTGGAGTGTAGGTCATATTAGAAAAAATAACAAGTCAGTATGTTTAGAGTAAAACTTTAGATAAGAAGGTGATTTTATGAAGGAATATACATTAGGATTATATGAAAAATCAATGCCAACTTCTTTATCATGGGAAGAAAAATTAAATTATGCAAAAGAGTATGGATTTGATTTTGTAGAAGTTAGTATAGATGAAACTCAAGAGAAATTATCAAGACTTGATATGACAAAGGAAGAAAGAAAAGAACTTGTAGATACTATGTTTAAATGTGGAATGGAAATAAGAACAATGTGTCTTAGCGGACATAGAAAATATCCTTTAGGTAGTATGGACGAAGCTACTAGAAATAAAGGAATTGAAATAATGGAAAAGGCAATAAATTTAGCTTCAGATTTAGGAATTAGAATAATTCAACTAGCAGGATATGATGTTTACTATGAACAAGGAAATGAACAAACAAAAAAATATTTTGAAGAAAACTTAAGAAAATCTGTTGAAATGGCAGCAAATAAGTGTGTAATACTTGCTTTTGAAACTATGGAAACAGAATTTATGAATACAGTTGAAAAAGCTATGAAATTTGTTAATTTGATTAATTCTCCATATCTTCAAATATATCCAGATTGTGGAAATATAACTAATGCAACTTTGCAATATGGAACAAGTGCAGTAGAAGATTTTAATAAAGGTACAGGACATATTTCAGCTGTGCATTTAAAAGAAACAGTACCTGGAAAGTTTAGAGAAATTACTTTTGGTGCAGGACATGTTAATTTTGAAGAGATAATCAAAAAATCATGGAATCTTGGGGTACGAAAGTATACAGCAGAATTTTGGTATGTTGGAAATGATGACTGGAAAGATGTAATTAAAAATACAAAAAAATTTATGGATGAAAAATTTGCTAAGGCCTTAAGTTAAAAATAATATATATATGTTGAACTAAAGATTCTTAATCAAATTCACATAACACTCTAAATTTAATGTATATATGTTCTATGAAATATACTACATATAGTTCATTACCCTATAATAAACTAACTGTAGAATATTAATTAGAACTTATATACATTAATTTTTACAACATATATACATTAACGATAGATTATTTGGGTAATCTATTATTAAAATAATTAGGCATGTTAAAAAATAATAAATCAGTATGTTAGTATATTTTGCGTCATACTGTGTAAAAAAGTTTAGTTAATAGATAAACTATGAGCTAAACTTTTCTTCTTGATTGATACAAAATATCCGTCGCATATTTTATTTGTTATCTTATACATGTGACTTAGAGAAAAATATTTACTTATAATTTTTTTTATCTAAGTTAATTAGTATAGATTAATTGAGAAAATTTCCTATATAAGGTATAATACACTTGGAAAAGTTTTCGAGGGGAGGGATTTTTGCTTTGAATTTATAAAGGTTATTATTACTGATAATGATAATTAGTAAGTAGATTACTAAGTAGGATTTTATTTTAAGACAAGCTGTTAAAATGCAGTAGAAAGGTAGCAATAAAGTTATCGTGTATATAATTTTTATATAATTTCAGCAATTAAGTATTATGGAAAATAAGTTTAAGAGAATTTTGACTTTAGTTATGGTTATGGTGTTTTTGAGTGGATTTTGCTTTCAGGCAAGTGCATATGCCGCTACGAGTAATAAAAAAAATAATAGTATTTTAAATACCAATAAGGTAGGTACTAATGGAAGTGAAATAGACAATGAATTAGATTCAACACATGGTGATGTAGATAATTCGAAGACTTCAGTAAACAATGATGGGACAAGTAGTAATACATTAGACTCATCAGCGAGTTCTAAGGAAAAGACTTCAATTAATAATTCAGAAGATAAAACAGATGAAACAACAAAGAAAGTTTCAGATGACAATTCACAAGTAAATGAAAACAAAACTGGCTGGGGAGTAATTAACGGAAAGAGATTTTACTTTAATAAAGAAGGTATGTTAAAGAAAACTGGTTGGTTTGAAATAGATGAATACATATATAAAGGAACAGAAAAAGATCCTAAAATTGCTCAAGCTGTTTTAATAGAGAATAATAAAATACAAGATAAAGAAAATGGTACAAGCTTAGAGAATCATTCAAAGGTAGAATTTGATCCAAGTAAAGATTCAAACTATGAACTTCATAGAAATATTTATTATCTTGATAGTGATTATTCTGCTATGACTGGCTGGCAAGAAATTGCTGGCAAATGGTATAACTTTAATGATTTTGGAATCATGAAAACAGATTGGATTGGTATTGATGACAGATGGTACTATTTGAATAATGATGGCACAATGCAAACTGGATGGATGAAATTAGGAGCAGACAAATATTATCTAACTGAATCAGGATCTATGGTAAGAGGCAAAGTAAATATTGATGACAAATGGTACTATTTTAATGGTAGTGGACTATTACAAACAGGAGTATATTTAAAAAATGGTGTTCAAAGTTACTCCACTAAAGATGGAGAAATGGTGTCTAATAAGTGGATAAGCATAAACAATAATCGTTATTATGTTAAAGCAAATAGTGAATTAGCTATTGGTGATGTAATTATAGATGGTAATATGGAAAGCTTTGATGAAAATGGATTATATATAGGAAGAGGAATAATGAAAGAACATCTTTATGTTAAATATTTAGATGTTGGAGATGCTGATTGCATATATACAAAGCTTCCAAGTGGAGAAACTGCTTTAATTGATACTGGATATAACACTAAAGACAGTGAAACCAAATTAATCAATTTCCTATCAGGTCAAAATCTTAAAGAAGATGAGGATGGAAACAAAATAATAGATTACGTTATAATAACTCATCCACATTCAGATCATATTGGTGGGTTATTAAAAGTACTTAAGAAGTTTACTGTAAAGAAAGTTTATATGCCTAAGTATAGTCATATAGAGGATTGCTCAGAGACAAAACTAGATGGTTTAGATGATGATTCAATTAAAATTATGAATAATGATTATAAGGTATACAAAAAAACAATGGAATTTATGAAAGAAAATAATATTGAATTATTAGATGCAACTCAAGGAACAAAAATAGATGAAGAGGGTATACTAAAATTTATTCAAATAGATAAAGATTATTTTGATTCAAGAGATAAAAGAGCATCTGCTAAATATTGGTCAATTAATAATCAATCAGCAGTTGTATATTTAAAATATGGAGATTTAGATGCCTTATTTACTGGAGACATACAATGGGCTGCAGAAAGAGATATATCAAAGTATGATCTTTTAAAAGGTGCAAAAATAGATGTACTTAAGGTATCACATCATGGACTTGATACATCATCAACTTGGGATTTTATATGTTATATTGGAGCAGATATTGGTGTGATGACTAGAGCAACTAACAGCATAGCTAAAGATATTGCATATAATAATTTGATAGCTGGAGGAGTAAGTATACTTGAAGCCAGTGAAAAAGATGGAGTTTCATTATATGCAACAAAACAAAATTGGAATATTCAACATTAGGCACATGAAATAAAATAATAGACGAGCTTACTGGTCTATTATTTTTTTGAATGTGCCTTAGGAAATAGAAAAGGCGCTGTCTCAGAATTATCAAGTGAAGTAATAACAAAGAAATAGAAATAACATTTATTAAAGAAGAAACTCTAAGCTTATTTTTCAATGCTTCTTCCATAAATGTTATTTCTATTTTTTTTGAATATACATCATATCATTAAATGATTTGCATTATGAGACAACCCCTTTAATTTGGTGAAGATGGGTATAGGAGTTAATTGAGTTTTATATTACAATATCAACACTCTTTAACATAGTAAAATAGTTAAATTTTAAATACTGATACTGTGTCTAATAGTTTATCTACGCATTCTTTAGTTCTATATGTTTGATTTACAAATTCTTCTGTCAAATGAACTACATCTGTTGCTTTAGTAGCAATAATGCTTGTACCATCAGCACCTTCATTTGTTGCTAGTGCTACTTCATCTATAGCTGAAATTATACTTTCAGTTGAATGAAGCAATTTTTCTGAAGTTTCACTAATAGTAGTAACTAAATCATTAAATATACTTGAATCATTTTTATATTGTTCTCCTGTATCAACAAGCTTAATATAATCATCGACCACTTGATTGCTAATAAAATTAATAACTTCATTAGAACTTTGCTTAAGTCCATTAACTGCTTCAGTTACATCTTTACTTATTTGTTGAATTTTAATTGCTGTTTCTTTTGAATTTTCAGCAAGTCCTCTTATCTCATTTGCTACAACGGCAAACCCTTTCCCAGCTTCCCCTGCTCTTGCAGATTCTATCGCTGCATTTAAAGCTAAAAGATTAGTTTGAGAAGTTATTTCTAATATTTCATCAGTCAAAACATTTATTTGCTCTACAGCTTTAGATTTTTCTAAAGACACTTCCAAACTTTTTTTAAGTTCATAAGTTATATTATTAGATTTTTCTTGAGATTTTATTGCTGAAGATTTAAGATTTACAGCTCTTTCTTTTATTTCTTTTGCAGTTTTTCCACCACTTTCTACATTTGAAACCATATTACTTAGCATTCTGCCCATTTCTGTTGATGAAGAATTTATTTCTTGTACTGAAGCTGCAGTTTCTTCCATACCAGCTGATAGTTCTTCTGTTGTTGCAGATACATCAGATATTTTTACATTTAAATCTCCAATTTTTTCATTAGTAGTATTTATAGAATCTAGTACTATAGTACATTCATCTTTAACGCCTCTTATTATATCTCTATAAGATTTTTTCATTTCATTCATTGAGTTAAACATTTTTCCTATTTCATCTTCTTTGTTTAAATAAACATTATCAAATTCTATAGTAAGATCACCTTTAGATAATAAATTTAGTTGACTTTCTGCATATTGTATCCCTTTTATCATTTTCTTAATTACTAATACAATTACTAAAATAACAATAATTAAAGATATAATTGCTATTGTTATAACATTTTTTAGTATGTTGTTATATCCTTCTAATATGTTTTGTTTTGGAATTTGACTGCATAAAATCCAATTCGTATTAGTTCCTTCTAAATTAACTGGATTTGATACCATTAATACATCTTGATTTTTTGTAACAGACTTTCCATAAGTCATGAAATCTTTTCCTTGTGATGTTTCATTTATAATGTTTTTCCATGTTGCATTATTGCTTTTAGCATCTTTCATTACTAAACTTGAATCTTCACCACTTGCTACATAAATTCCATGATTTGATATTAATTCAACAGTTCCGCCAAGAGGTTTCTTATCAGATATAATTTTATTTAATGTATCAAGATTATAATCTATTGATATTACACCTAAAAATTTATTACTTTTATCGAGGATAGGTATTGCTAATGATGCCATTTGAATATCTTTTCCATTAATATTATAAGTAGTTGGTTCTGTAATGTATGTTCCATTTAGCTCTTTAGGTTTATTATACCAAGTCATTTCTGTTTCAGAATTGTAAGCCCCTTCTACTACAAAAGAATTATCTAGTCTGCTTACATATGGTATAAACATACCGTTTTCACCAAATTCAGGTTTGCCCTTGTATAAAGAATCTTTTCCATCAAAAGCATTTGCTTCAAATGCTACTGTTATCCCAAAAACTTCAGGATTCATAGTTAAAGTTTCTTTTTGCATTTCTATGATAGACTCTCTATTTTGTATACCTGATTCCATTTGCTTAGTTACTGCACTTCTTAATCCTTTAACTATAATTTCAAGATTTTTAAAATTTGATGTAATCTCAGAAGTATATGATTTTGATGCTTCTTTTGCTAAAACTTCGCTTTCATTTATACTTTGTGATCGCAACTGAAGTAATATAGTTGAAAATACTCCTAAATAACATATAAGTACTATAAGTCCTATGCTTATACTAATTTTTGCACCTAAACTAAGTTTTTTCATAATTTTACACTTCCTTTGTTTTCAATTTTTACGCTCTGTTTTAATAGAGTGTTTATATTGCACACTTTTGTGAAGCGTGTATTAGAATTCGACTTTCAGAACTCTTAAGTGAGAGTCAAAAGGTGTAACAATATCAACACGGCTTAAAATAGGGCCAATTTTAAAGTTATATAGTATACATTTGTAATACATAAAATAAAAATTAAGTAAAAAATTATCATTATTTTTTTGTCTTTAATATATTATATCAATAATTATTTATATTTAATATACTAAGCAGTAGTATTGCTCTACATTTAAGACAATATAACTATTTTTTATTTAATTATCGTCAATAATCTACAATACAGTAATAAAATTGAATATAAAAAAGGTGGAGAATTAATTTCTCCACCTTTTTGTTTAGGGGTGAATTTTTTCAAACATCTAATGTTTAAATTAGCTGTTACAGTGTTTAATATAACTTTGCTCTGGATGGGGTGAGTTTAAGTCAAAGTATTCTGTTGATCCCATATTGTCTGTGTAGTCAAATTCAGGACAGACAATGTTATTAGAGGCAATATCATCTACTGCTGGATTAGGTATATAAGTAGATACTCCACATGAAGAACTTTTTATATCATCATTATCTGGATGATAGTCTGTTCTTACCTTTGGAAGATAAGGAGACTCTTCTTTAGCCATAGAACATGTCACTTCCTTAATTTTTTTATTTGAAATATCTGAAATAATAATGTAATAAAAGAGATTTAGGCACATGAGAGAAAATAATAGACAAAGATGTGCCTTATATTAAAGATAACCATTGTGTAGAAGCAATAATATTGACAATATTATTATTTGAAATAAATAAAAATTAATACTAGGTTAATTTTGTAATATATTTAGATAGGCATATGAAAGAAAACAACAAGACAAATATCCTAACATACTGACTTGTTATTTTTTGAATATTCCTAAGCTATAGTATAAAAAAGAGAATATAAGAAATAAATTGATACTTTTATCAGTAAAATAAGAAATATTTAATTGGATAATTAAAGAATAATATGAAAATAATATTAATATAACTAAAATTATCTAAGAAAAAGAATTAAATATAATGAAAAATATAAAAAAACAGACAAAAAAGTATAAAGTATGACAAAAAAGGACCGAAATATAAAAAAGTGGCTGTATTATGTATCGAAAAGTAAATGTGAAATAATATTCCATAGTTAAAATGGATTATTAAGTTTTTCACGTGAAACTTTTACAAGTAATTCAAAACAAAAGGTAAAAATCTTGAATTACAAAAGATAAAAATTACAAACACAAAAGATGAAAAATTTTAATTGAAATGATTAAAATTAAAAATTACGAAAAGATAAGGGGAGAAAAAAATTATGTTTAAAAGAGCAAATAAAATAACATCATTATTAGTAGCTGCTGCTGCTGTAGTTTCATTAGTACCAGCAACTGCTGCTAACGCTGCAGATGTAAAGAGAATAGAATCAAAGGAAGGTACTGTTTACAGTGCTAAAGCATACAAAGATGGATCTTTCGTTATTGATGGAGACGTTAAAGAGAAAGGTACAGATGCAGTATACTTCTTAAATGCTGGAAAATACACTCAATTAGAAAATGTTGATTCAGGATCAACTTTCACAGGAGCTTATGGAGACAAGTATCTTAATGTTGACTCTGGAGATTACTTTGTTGATTTAACAAATGGTAAAGTAACAGATGAGAAGTTAGCAGAAAACAACGCTGATGATGCTTCAATGGCTTTAAGAAAGAAAGTTAAAGATAAAGTAGATGACAGATACAGTAATGATGCTGCAAATGTTACATTAACAGAATTAACAGGAAACAAGTTTGGTGAAACTTGGTATGGAACTACTTATACTGCTACAAAAGCTACAAATAATGTAGCTATTGGTGGAAACTTAAATGTTTATACTGATGCAAAAGGAAACTACATCGATGCTGATTATAACTTAGGAAAAGTTAAAGTTGAAACAACAACTGGTGCTTCTGTTAAAACAACAACAGTAGACAATACAAAGGATGCCTATGACACTGCTGGAGTTACTTCAGGTACTGTTGAAACAAAGCAATTGTCATCATACGTTTCAGCTTCTACTGTAATAGGACAAGATTCTAACAATATTTATAGAACAGCAACTATTACACTTAAAACTACTGGTGTAGCTACAATAACATCAGTTAATGGACTTACTCTTGATGCTACAAACTGTGCTGCTTCAGGTAAGACATTTACAACAACTGATAATAAAACAGTATCATTTAATGTTATCCAAAAGATATCAAAAGCTCAAGATTCAGGAGATGTTGATGGAGCTAAATATTCTAAATCAGTAACTAACTATGTAATATCTGACGATAAGGGTGTTAATAGCAAAACTTTACTTTCTGGTGCAAACTTCAGTATTGCTGGCGGAAAAGTTATTGCTTGTGATACAACAGTTACTGGAAAAGTAGATGTTCAAACAATAGACTTAAAAGTAAGCAAAGGATATACTTACACTGACATCACAAATGTTGATGCTGAAGATGCAAAAGCTGTAGAAGTAGATGTTGATGGAAATGTATGGAGATTAGATGGTGGATACATTTATGAATTTAATAACGATAAAGATTGGGATAAAGTTTATAAAGTAGACGGATCAATGAATGAATTCTCAGTTTATAATAAAGACAACATGGTTGCTTGGAATCAAAAAGATGAAGTTTATTCAGTAATCGGAAACAAAACAGAAGAAGAAAAGCCAGTTGTAACTACTAAAGGATGGGTACAAGCTACAGATGGTACTTGGACTTATGTTAAAGAAGATGGAACTAAAGCTACTGGTTGGTTAAACTTAAATGGTACTTGGTACTACTTAAAAGATGACGGAGTTATGGCTACTGGATGGACTAACGTAGGAGGAAATTGGTACTTCATGCAATCATGGGGAGCAATTAAGACTGGTTGGACTAATGTAGGAGGAACTTGGTACTTCATGGAATCATGGGGCGGAATGAAGACTGGTTGGTTAAATGACAATGGTACTTGGTACTACATGCAAGCATGGGGCGGAATGGCTGCTAACACAACTATTGATGGATGCAACCTAGGAGCTAACGGAGCTTGGATCAGATAATATAATATAATATTAAAAAATAGGGATTTTTATCCCTATTTTTTTTGCATATAGACGTGTTTTTAGAAATATATAGATTATAAAAGCCACTATTAATTTAAATTCATTTAGAATCTCTAGTATATATTTAGAGGTTAACCATGTAAATAATGAATTATATTAAATAGAGCATATATAAAATAAATTGTACCGTATTATTCAATAAAATGTACCCTATAAGATAGGCAATTAATAAAAAGTCTACCTTGTAGGGTTCTTTTTATTTAAAACAATAATACAATGGAATATAAAGTAAAAAAATTCTTTTTTATGGATAAAAATTAAGTGTACTTAAATTTTATATTAGAAAAATTAGATTTTATAAGAATAATATTACAAAAAAAGTACCTAAATTAGGAAATTGGGTTGTAGTATATAGTGATTATTAAAAATAAACATATTTCCTAATTAATTTTTCTGAGTTTAAAAGTAATACTGCTAAAGAATATTAATTAATTCTTTAGCAGTATTATTACGGTTTAAATTAGCTTTGTTATTTTCATTCAAGTTTCTAAAGATAATATTTTTTAGTCTTTAAAAACTTATCTTAAGCTCTTAGTAATCAGGAGTTACACTTCTTCTAAAATATAAATTCTGACAAAAAAATTAAAAAAGGTACCCAAATATAAAATTTGATTTGTATTATATAGCAGAAAAGTAAAAATATGAAATATATTTTATATTACTTTTAATATAATAAAAATTGTAGTTATAAGTACAGTACAATATTCAATTTTAAAAGAAATAAGACTTAAGACTTAAGGTTTGAAAATAAAAATCAAATAAATTAAAAAGTTTACACAATTAAAGTTAAAAATTAAATAAATCAAAAAGTTCACACAATTAAAAAGTATGCAACTATATAATTTAACAAATAAAAGATTGAACACTTAAGAAGCTACAAAATGAAAATATAACAACAAGCATAAAAAACACAAAAATATTTATTTTGTAGCATGCATATAATTAAAATAATACTGAAATAGGGGGAAATAAAATGATTAAAAGAGCAAACAAAATAACGGCGGGATTAGTTGCAGCAGCAGCTGTAATTTCATTAGTTCCAGCTACTGGGGTTAATGCAGCTGATTATAAGAGGATAGAATCAAAAGATGGTACGGTTTATAATATACAAGCTTACAAAGATGGAACTTTTGTTATTGATGGAGATGTTGTTAAAGAAGACAATGATGAAATTTACTATTTAAAAGATGGTAAATATACTCCGTTAGAAGATCTTGATTCAGGAGATGATTTTGATGGAATTAAATCACAAAAGTATCTTAAAATACAAGATGGAGATTATTTTGTTGATTTAACAAATGGTAAAGTAACAGATGATAATATCCAAGAAGATAATGCAGAGGATGCAGGAACAGATTTAAAAAAGAAGATAAAAAAGGATACAGATGGAAGATATTCAGAAAAAAGTGAAGAATATAAAATAGCAGGTGATTTAGCATATGGCTCAGAAGCATTTCCAAAATTAGATGGTAAAGAGATTGCAGGAAATAAGTATGGAGAAACTTGGTATCAAGTTAAATATGCATCAAAGGGTATTGAAATAGAAGGTACTGGTGATTCTGCTAAAATTAAGAAAGGTACATTCTACAATGTATATACTGATGCTAAAGGTAAATACATTGATGCTGATTATAATATAGGTAAGATTAAAGTTCAAACTACAACTGGTAATGGAGCCACAGTTACTTTAAAGAATACTGATACTGATAAACTTTTTAAGGATGACGATATTCAAGTATCAATTAGTAATGCAAAAACAATTGCACAAGATTCAAATAATATTTATAGAAGAGCAAATATAATTGTTACAAGTGTAGATAATATAGAAAAAATAAATGGTACTAAATTAGATGCTACTAATAGTATTACTACTACTGCAGCTGCTAAAGTTACTGTGGATGGTAGTCTTGATGGGGCTGAAGATGGTTATACATTTACTAAAAGAGATGGAAAAGCAACACTAGGAGAATATAAAGGATGTAATACTGTAGAGTTTAAAGTTATTCAAAAGATATCAAAAGCACAAGCGTCTGATGATGCAGACGGAGCTAAATATGCAAAAACTGTAACTACTTATATAGTTTCTGATGATGAGGGAAAGAAAGATGAAATTGAGGATTCTTTAAAAAATTCAACAGATCTTGCATATAGTGTTGTTAATGGAAAATTAATTGCATATAGCAAAAATGCTCATGAAATTCAAACAATTGAATTAAAATCAAAGAGTTCATATTACTATACAGATATCCAAAAAGACTGTGATGATGAAATAGAAGGTATTGATACAGACGTTGACGGAAATGTATGGAGAGTAGATGGTGGATTCGTTTATAAGTGGGATAACGATGAAGATTGGGATAAAGTTTATAAAGTAGATGGATTAATGTCACATTTATCAGTTTACAATAAAGACAACATGGCTGTTTGGAGCGATGATGACGATGAAGTTTATTCAATAATCGGAAACAAAGACAAAGAAGATGAAAAGCCAGTTACAGATGCTAAAGGATGGGCACAAGCTACTGATGGTACTTGGACTTATGTTAACGAAGATGGAACTAAGGCTACTGGTTGGTTAAACTTAGGTGGTACTTGGTACTACATGAACGATGACGGAAAGATGGCTACTGGCTGGAAGAACGTTAATGGAATTTGGTACTATTTAAATCCAATTTCAGATGGAACTAGAGGAGCAATGAAGACTGGATGGATTAATGATAATGGAACTTGGTACTACACTAACGCTTCAGGTTGTATGCAAACTGGTTGGGTTCCTGTAAATGGAGCTTGGTACTACATGCAACCATGGGGAGGAATGAAGACTGGTTGGTTAAATGATTATGGTACTTGGTATTATTTAAATTCTTGGGGAGGAATGGCTACTAACACAACTGTTGATGGCTGTACTTTAGCTGCTAACGGAGCTTGGGTTAGATAATATAATATAATTATATTTTTAAAAAGAACATATTAGTACTACGGATACTAGTAAATAGTGATTAAGTGTTTATATCATTTCTGCAATAGAATTATGTCAAACTCAGCTAAAGCTTCAGACAGTGGCAAATTCTATAACATAAATGATGAAACACTAAAATCAATATTTACAATGTATCACTCCGTACTAATATGTTCTTTTTTTACGTATAGATGTTATTAAATTTTATAAAGTAAAAAGGATGAGTTTCTTATATACTCATCCTTTTTTGTTTTAAGCAAATAGCTTATAGACCAGCTAATAATAGTCAAGTAAATTTTAAAAAAATTCAAATATAAAAAAGTGCATATAAAACAAACCGTTTGAAAACACGAACGGTTACAA
>NZ_FOMG01000013.1 GCF_900112485.1 Clostridium uliginosum | reverse complement strand
TTGTAACCGTTCGTGTTTTCAAACGGTTTGTTTTATATGCACTTTTTTATATTTGAATTTTTTTAAAATTTACTTGACTATTATTAGCTGGTCTAATTATATAATTGTTTAAACCACATACATATTTGGTAATTACACACCTATTTGGGAAAACAATTATTTCTAATCGTAACAACTTCATATTAGAAATAAAATAATTTAAAGGTACCTGATGAATTTTTCAGGTACCTTTAGATATATTAAAATAAATTTACTAATTTAGCCCAAATAAATATTTTGTTTATTTGGCATATCTTTTTAATATCTCAATAATAATATTTGTACAAATGTCCATACCCTCAACTGTAATATGTTCATATTCCCCGTGGAATGCGAATCCTCCAGTTCCTAAATTTGGACAAGGCAATCCCATGTAGCTTAATCTTGCTCCATCTGTACCTCCTCTAATTGGTTCAATAACTGGTGTAACATTTATAGCTTTCATAGCTTCTGTTGCATTATCTATTAAGTGGAAGCAAGGTTTTACAAGTTCAACCATATTTCTATATTGATCTTTTATTGTAGCTTTTACTGTGCCTTCACCATATTTTTCATTAATAAGCTTTTCAGCAAGTTTTATCATTGATTTTTTCACTTCAAATTTTTCTATATCATGATCACGTAATATGTATTCCATACTTGCATGATCTGTATTTCCACTAAGTTTCTCTAAATAATAAAATCCTTCATAATCTTCAGTATATTCTGGTCTTTCACATGCTGGTAACATTGAATTAAATTCAATTGCTACATTTAAAGCATTTATCATAGTATTTTTTGCAGATCCTGGATGGACTGATACACCGTGAATTTCTACTTTAGCACCTGCAGCATTAAAGTTTTCATATGAAATTTCTCCTTCTACCCCACCATCAATTGTGTATGCAAAATCTGCTCCAAAATTTTTAACATCAAAAAGATCAGCGCCTTGGCCTACTTCTTCATCCGGAGTAAATGCTACGCATATTTTTCCATGATGAATATTTTGCTCTTTAATAATTTCACATACTGTAAGGATTTCAGCAATACCAGCCTTATCATCAGCACCAAGTAATGTAGTTCCATCAGTTGTAATAAGTGTTCTACCTTTTAAGTTTTTTAAATCAGGAAATTTATTTGGTGATAAGATAGTATTAGTTCCTTTTAATACCACATCTTCCCCATCATAATTTTCAATAATTTGGGGTTTTACATTTTCTCCTGGAGCTGCTGGTGCAGTATCCATATGTGCTATAAGTCCTATGCTTGGTTTATCTTCATATCCTTTAGTTGGTGGAATATATCCATAAACATAACAATGTTCATCACATCTAACATCCTTAAGTCCAAGTTCTTTCATTTCTTCTACAAGTAAATGTGCTAAATCAAATTGCCTCTCAGTTGTTGGATGTATATTAGAGTTTTCATCTGATGTAGTATATACTTTGACATATTTTAATAAACGTTCATAAGCTTTCATAATCATATCTCCTTTTTATACAAGGCTCTGTTTTAAAACCGTATTGATATTATTAAAACAAAGCGTTTATTAATAATTTCTTAATTTAACTAACATGATGCGTTATTATAATTAAAGTTTATACATATTATTTTCACTCAAATATTGTAAATTTGCAATAAAATTTCTTATATTTTATATTAATATTTTTGTTTATATTCTACTTATGCTATTAAAAATAGAATCAAGTTGAAAAACATAGTATAAATAGTTAATTAATTCAATTATGTTATAATAAACATATGTAATTTATAAATATAACTATATTACCTAATACACAAATGTTAGAAATGGTGAAGATTATTTATATAATGGGGGAGTTAGATGAAAAGTTCTAACGAACAATTAAAAAATCGTGGATATGTAACTGTAGAAGATATAAATGTATATGTTTATTCCAATAAAAATGAATTATTAGAATTACTAAAATCAAAAGAGCCTTATAAAAGAACCATTGCAATAAAATTATTATCAAATAAAAATGAGTTAGATAATGAAATGATAAATTTATTTTGCACTATGCTCTTATATGAAAATAAACTTTATACCAAAATGGAATTATGTAATGCTCTATCAAAGGCTTCTGTAAAATCGGCTAAAATTATGATTAACTATTTAGGGCTTATAGGTAAAAATCAATATACGGAATTACCTAGCAAAGAATTTAATAAGAAAAGTTATCCACTTCCAAGAGATATTATAGCAAGAACGTTAGCACATATGAGTGTGGATGTACTACCTGAATTAATCAAGACATTAAAAACAAATAATATTATTACTATTAGGGAAGCCATAGATTCAATAGGTTTTATATGTTTTTATAATTACAATTCTTATAGTGAAAATATTTTAGATGATTTAATATCATGTTTTAATGAACACATTACAGATGATATTGTTAGATGGAAAATAGTTAGGGCTTTTGAAAGTTTTAATAGTAAAACTGTTATGTATATTTTAATTAATATTAAAGAAAATGATAGTAACTCAATTATAAGAAATGAGGCAAAAAGGTCTTTGGATATTATTAATAGTAAATTTACATTTTAATTCATATAAGCAATTAATAAAAAAGTTATGAGATATGATAATTACTTCGCAAGTTTTAGTAATAAACAAATATGAATATAATGAGTTCTACGAAATAATATATAAGGATGACTTGTACATAATATTCTTAACTTGTGCACTCAACAAATAATTAAGTTATACTACCTATCGAGTGCATATAAACAGTTTAGTTTAACAGAGTCTTATTTTAGAATAATATTATTAATCTTCATAAGTTTGTTAAATTCATCTTGTCCTTTATAAAGAAGTAGTGGAATAAATATATAACTAATAAATCCTACTTTATTGAATATAAGTAACATTAATAAAATCGATGATACTATAGATACAATAATTGATGCCTTGTTTGATCTTTTTAATAAGTAAATTATTCCACCATTCATAAGACCAAATAAAGTTATCATAAGTGAAAATAATATAAAAATAGCAACTGGAGTATACTTTTCTGGTATAGTCGGTAAATTTCCATAAATCATTACAAATATAAGTGTGATAATGCCAAACACAATAAAGGCATTCCATGTCTTTCTTTTATTTAACATTAAAATAAATGTAAATACTAAATATGCAATACTTAAAACCTTTATTAACCCCATTTTAATTCCCCTCTTCAATTAATAAATATATTTATATTTTAAGTGAGTGTTGATATTTTTAATATAAGGGTGAACTGGCATTGGAATTTGCTTTGTAGAACTCTTAATGAAGATTTGTCCCATTAATTGCTTGTCACAATCTCTGATTGGGAGCATGCATTAATGGGACTAAGATTCTTTTTAGAGTTCTTAAAGTAAATTCCTCTGTCCATGATCTTTATACTCAAAATATCAACACTAATTTAAAATATAATCAATAAGGCATATTAAAATGCAGTGACACTTCAAAAGTTTAAGAAGCTAAATCTACTATTTAGTCCCCTAGTCTTTCCTCTAAGCATCACTGTATTTTATTATCAAAGCTTTTTTTAAACTATATAAGGCACATTTTTAAAAAATAACAAGTAAGTCATCTAGTCTATTTTCTTTTACGTGCCTAATACTTTAACACTCTGTTTATACTATCATTATTGCAATAGATAAAATTAACACACATACTACAAAAATTCCAAGTAGTATCCTCCATACATATTTTAACCAAGTTGAATATTCTAATTTTGCTATACTTAATCCACCCATAACAATAGCTGAAGTAGGAGTTATTAAATTTACTATTCCAGATCCTGCTGAAAATGCTGCTATCATAAGTTCTGGTGCTAATCCTAACTTAACAGCAAGTGGTGCAAATATAGGCATTGATATTGTAGCAAGTCCACTTGTAGATGGTATTAAGAATGATAATCCAATATAAATTATATAAGCTAGGTTTACAAAGATAACACCTGATACTCCATTTAATACATTACATGCACCATTTAATATATAAAGATCAAGTCCACTGTTAGTCATTATACATGAAATACCTCTTGATATTCCTATTACAAGTGCTACACCAACCATATCGGAAGCACCAGCTACAAATGAACTCACGATATCTCTTTCACTCATTTTAGCAATTATTCCAATTACAACTGCCATTAATAAAAACCAAGCTGCAAATTCATAGAACCACCAACTACCAAAAGGTGAGCCCATTAGAATTCCAGTATGATTACTAAACCATGATACTCCAAAATCTTCCCAAGGAATTATTCCAAGTATCATAACTAAAAATGTTATTCCAAATGCTATTAAAGCAAACTTTCTTCTTTTAGTTAATTCAATTGTTCCATCATTATCTTCAGAATAAGCTTTTAATGCATTATCAAGTTCAAATTTTGAAACTAGTGACTTAGTTGGGTCTTCTTTTATTTTTTTAGCATATTTCATAGTAAAGTATATTGCAACAGATAAACTTCCTATCCACAAAAGTCCACCTAATGCTAAAACTATTCCTTGATTAACAGGCACTCCTGCTGATGCTGATGCTATACCTGTTGCAAATGGATTTATAGTAGATCCAAGCACTCCACATCCTGCTCCAAGTAAAACTGTGCTAACTGCTACTAAAGGATCAAACCCTGCACAAATCATTGTTGTTGTTAAAAGCGCATAAAATGCTAAACTTTCTTCTGCCATCCCATATGTGCTTCCACCTATTGAAAATAATATCATTAATATTGGTATTAGTAGCAACTCTCTTCCTTTTAATTTTTTAACAATTGCAGCAACTCCTGCGTTTAAAGCTCCACTCTTAGTTACTACTCCAAGAAATCCTCCAATTATTAATACAAAGAATGCTACATCAATTGCACCAAATATTTTACCTTGATTCCATACATTTATATATTGTCCTTCTGTATTCGTAAGTGTATTAAGGGCCTCAGTTATTCCACCATTTTCCATTGCATCATTCATTGTATTTGCTATAGTTGCATCCTTAACGCCAATCATACCTGTTACTGGAGCCATTACAACATCACTAATTTTTGATGGAATCATGCCAGGAGCAAAATTTGTAATTATGGCAATAATTATAGTTAACCCTATTAAAATAGTATATGCTGATGGGAAGTTAAATTTCTTTTTTGAAGCTTTATTGGTGTCCATATTTTTATCCTCCTTTAATTATATTTCTCCCATCTCCTGTAACACCTATAAAATACTTTTAATATAATAATTTGTTTGAAGCTTTTAAAATAGTTTTGTAGTTCTATTTATTTACTATTAATCTTATTTGAACTAAATTATTTAGTGATTATAGTTCCTGTTAATCCTTTTAAAGCATCTTTAGCTTTACTAAGTGATGTTATTAAAGCTATTGATTCTTTACTTGAATTAACAAAATCTAAACAGGCCTCAACTTTTGGTAACATTGATCCCGGTGCAAATTGCCCTTCTTTTATATATTTCTTAGCTTCTAAAATGTCCATTTTAGAAATCTCTTTTTGATTAGGCTTATTAAAGTTAATGCAAACCTTATCAATTGCAGTTAAAATTACTAACATTTGTGCATTTAGATCATTTGCAAGCTTAGCTGCTGATTTATCTTTATCTATAACAGCTGCTACTCCTTCATAACCATTTTCAGTTTCTATAACTGGTATTCCACCGCCACCTACTGCAATTACTACATTGTCTTTATCCAAAAGTTCTTTAATTACATTAAGCTCAACTATTTCTTTAGGGTTTGGTGAAGGTACTACTCTTCTATAGCCTCTACCTGCATCTTCCTTGAAAGTAAATCCACTTTCTTTTTCTAATTTTTCTGCTTCTTCTTTTTTATAAAAACTTCCAACTGGTTTTGTGGGATTATTAAATGCTTTATCACCTTTATCTACAACAACCTGGGTTACTAAACTAACAACATTCTTATCTATATTTCTACTTTTTAATTCTTGTTTAATACTTTGTTGAAGGTGATACCCAATATATCCTTGACTCATTGCTCCACATTCTGGAAAAGGCATTTTAACAGATTCCATAGCTAAATTAATCATTCCAACTTGAGGACCATTTCCATGAGTTACAATAACTTTATAGCCTTCTGAAATTAAATCTACTATTGTTTTTGCAGTATCCTTAACTAACATTAATTGTTCTTTAGGAGAATTTCCAAGTGCATTTCCACCAAGTGCTATGACTAATCTTTTTTCCATAGCTTATTCCCCCTTAAATGCCTATTGTTGCAAGCATTATTGCTTTAATTGTGTGCATACGGTTTTCAGCTTCATCAAATACTACTGATTGTTTACTTTCAAATACTTCATCTGTAACTTCCATTTCAGTTATTCCAAACTTCTCTCCAATACTCTTACCAACCTTAGTATTTAAGTCATGGAAAGATGGTAAACAATGCATAAATATTGCATTAGGATTAGCATTATCCATAACGCTCTTATTAACTTGATAAGGTTTTAATAATTTTAATCTGCTTTCCCAAACTTCATCTGGCTCACCCATAGATACCCAAACATCTGTATAGATTACATCTGCATTTTTAGTACCTTTATTAACCTCTTCTGTTAAAGTAATTGTACATTCATTTTCTTTAGCAATTTCTCTACACTCATCTACTAATTCTTTTGATGGAAATAAATCTTTAGGTGCACATGCTGTGAAATTAACACCCATCTTAGCACATGAAACCATTAAAGAATTTCCCATATTATTTCTTGCATCACCTAGATAAACAAAGTTTATTCCTTTTAATGTCCCAAACTTTTCTTCTATAGTTAACAAATCAGCAATAACTTGTGTTGGATGAAATTCAGTAGTTAATCCATTCCATACTGGAACTCCTGAATATTTTGCCAAATCTTCAACTATTTCTTGACTAAATCCTCTGTATTCTATACCATCATACATTCTACCTAGCACTCTTGCAGTATCTTTAATACTTTCCTTCTTACCCATTTGAGATCCTGAAGGTCCTAAATAAGTTGTTCCCATTCCTAAATCCATAGCTCCAACTTCAAAAGCACATCTAGTTCTTGTAGAGTCTTTTTCAAATAGTAAAACTACATTCTTACCTTTTAAGATATTATGAGGTTGTCCCATTCTTTTAGCTCTCTTTAAATCCTTAGCTAAATCTAATAAATACCTAATTTCCTCTGGTGTATAATCTAATAATTTCAAAAAACTTCTTCCTCTTAAATTTACAGCCATAATATTTTCCTCCATTAATAGTATTTTAAATTTATTCCTCTCTTACTAGAGGCATTGACATGCAACGAGGGCCACCTCTTCCTCTGCTTAATTCACTTGATGGTACTACATAAATCTTTACTCCATTTTCCTCAAGTATTTTGTTTGTAACATAGTTTCTTGAGTAAACTACAACTTCTCCTGGTCTAATGCAAAGTGTATTAGAGCCATCATTCCATTGTTCTCTTTGAGAAGTTATATAATCTCCACCACCACAAGGAATTAAAACAATATCATCTCTATGAAGGTGTTTTGCAAGTACTTTTTCTAATTCCATATTTACTTCATTAATTACTAATTTTTCATCTTCTCCTTTAGTAATTTCAAAAACTTTAAGAGGTCCTTGAATTTGAGGATGAATAGTGAATTTATTATAATCTACTTGAGTGAATACTGTATCTAGATGCATATAAGCTCTTGATTTAGGAATATTAAATCCTAAAATAGTATTAATTTTATTTCCTTCTGTATTAAAGAAAATTTCTTTGGCAAGTCTTTGTAATCCTTGAGGGGATGTTCTTTGAGAAATACCTACAGCTAATACTTCATCAGAAAGATTTAAAACATCTCCACCTTCAAGTGAAAATGGGAAATCTCTATCATAAACTTTTTTAGTATCTTTAAATCTCGGATGATATTTAAAGATATATTCAGCATAAATAGTTTCTCTACCTCTAGTTACTGAATACATTCTATGAAGACTAATCTTATCTCCAATAGATGCAAATGGATCTCTTGTGAAATATAAATTAGGCATTGGATCTGTTATAAAAGGATACTCATTATCTACTAAGTCAGATAGTTCTACTTCTTTAAAATTACCTATAGGTAATTCATCCTTTTTAATACCTGACATAGTCTTTCTAACTAATTCTTTTGTATCTTTTATATTATTTAGGAATGTAGTTATTCTTTGAATCATATGTGGATTCAAAACATCTGCTTCTTCTATAAACTGACTTATAAATTTATCCCGTATTCCCTGATCATCTATTACTTCTGACATTAGTTCATGAAGATATAATACTTCAACTCCATTATCACGTAATACATTTGCAAAAGCATCATGCTCTGATTGAGCTTTTTCAAGCCAAGGAATATCGTCAAATAATAATCTATCCAGATATTCTGGTGTCAAATTTTCTATTTCTTCGCCAGGTCTATGCAATAAGACTGTTTTTAATTCATTAATTTCACTTCTAACTAAAATACTCATATTCTTATTACCTCCACTTAATTTTTTCATGTTTTATCATATAGCTAGCATCCGTAACACTTCTATTTTATACAAGTTGAAGTTAACGGTTGCATGCTCCTGTACTGATTGCTCCTTGAGGATATAATTTCTTCTAAATTTCAGATAGAGAATATATTCATAATTAAGAAACCTCCATCTGAAGATAAGAATCAATTTATAGTACATATATATGGCTTAAACGTATTTATAAGTGCATATAATTGTCGAAATATGTAATAGTAATATATATTCAATGTTTTTAATCTTTAATTGTAAATATAATGCATGATTTTTTGATAAAAACATTAATATTTTGTAAACATTTTCATCTTTGAAATACTTAAATATATATTAATAATACGCTTTGTTTTAAAACCGTGTTGAAATTGTTACATATTGTTCAGTGTGCTAAAGAATATCTTTTGAAAAAAGGGGCTGTATCATAATACAAATCATTTAATGATATGATGTATATTCAAAAAAATAGAAATAACATTTGTGGAAGAAGCATTGAAAAATAAGCTTAGAGTTTCTTCATTTGAAGTTGTTCCATAAATGATTGTCCTAATGCATATTAGGAGCAATCTTTTATGGGTACAACTTTAAATGTTAGAAACTCTTAGCGAAATTTTTCTAGTCTTCTTTAATAAATGTTATTTCTATTTCTTTGTTATTGCTTCACTTGATAATTCTTAGACAGCCCCTTTAAAAAATTATGAATATGCTAAGTATCTAAATTCATACAATAAATATTATATTTTACCTGCCCTAGTGTAACAAGTTTATAAATAATGTAATAACTGCAGAGTTTGCGAAATCTATAAAAAGACATCCAACAATTGGTACTACAAAATATGGTGTTGGAGCAAATCCAAATTTATCTGTTAGCGCATCCATATTTGCAACAGCATTAGGTGTTGCACCCATACCAAATCCACAGTTAGCAGATGCAAAAACTGCTGCTTCATAATCTTTACCCATTATACGAAAAGTTAAGAAGTAAGAAAATAATGCCATAAGAAGTGCTTGTGCAATAAGCATAACCACCATAGGAAGTGCCAAATCAAAGAGTTCCCATAACTTTAATCCCATTAAAGCCATAGACAAAAAGAATGAAAGACTAATTCCTCCAATTGTTTCAATTTCTTTTTCTTCAAGATCAACTTTTATCATATCACATATATTTCTAATGATTGCAGCTGCAATCATAGCACCAATGTATGATGGAAAAGTAAGTCCTAAATCTTGGATTAGGCTAGATATTATAGATCCTGCACCCATTGCAATAAAAATCCAAGAAGCACTATTCATAAGTCTTTTGTGACATAAAATAGCCTTATCATCTTCATGAAAATCACTTAAAGGAATAGATTTATCATGTGATTCTTTAGGCGTTTTTAATTTATGACGTTCAATTAAGTTTTTAGCAACAAAGCCTCCTATAAAACTTCCCATAACTAAACCAAAGGTTGCAGCAGCAAATGATACTGTAGTTGCACCTTTAATTCCTAATCCTTCTAAAAGTGGTCCAAATGAGCCTGCCGTTCCATGACCACCAATCATTGGAATAGATCCCGTACAAAGACCTAATAATGGATCTAAGTTAAATAATGATGCTAAAGAAACACCTAAAACATCTTGAAATATTGCTAACAATATTGATAAAAGCAAGAAAGTGACAACCTTAATGCTACCCTTTTTTAGTATCTTAATGCTAGCCGTATAACCAACGCTAGTAAAAAATGCAGTCATGAAAATATTTTGCAGTGTAATGTCCAAAGTTATAGTAGCAACATTTGTTATTTTTAAAGTAAGCATTAATATTGCAAATATAAGTCCTCCTATAACTGCAGCTGGTATGCAATATTTAGCTAATACTTTTATTTTCCTTCTTAAGTGTTGTCCTAAGTAGAATACAAGCGTAGCCAATGCCATTGTTTGAAATATATTAAGTTTAAATTCCATGTATCTTTTTCTCCTTCTTTTGTATAACAATTTTTATTTATAAAATATTAATCTTATAATTTTTTTAATTTTTTATTGTCTTAATTATTTTTTCAGTTTCTTAAGGATAAGGTATATTTAAATAAATAACTAAAACCTTTCTTTTAAAACAACTTTAGCTTCTTCAAGCCCTTGTCGTGATGCCTCTTTATACCACTTAAATGCTTTTTTAGAATCTTTCTCTACGCCTTTGCCATACTCATACATTACAGCTAAATTATATTGTGCATAAGAATAGCCTCTACTAGCAGATTCTTCATACCATTTAAATGCTTCTTTATAGTCTTGAGGAACACCTTTACCTTCTTCATACATGTATCCTAGAGTATTTTGTGCTTTTTCATATCCTTGATTTGCAGATTGTTTATGGTGTTTAAATGCTTCATTATAATCTTTGTCTATACCCTTACCATTCATATATATATTTCCTAAATTATAGTGAGCATAAAAATCTCCTTGTTCACAGGCTTTCTTATACCACTTAATTGCCTCTTTATAATCTTGCGGTACACCATCTCCATCTTCATACATACAGCCTAAATTACATTGTGCATTTGAAACTCCTTGCTCTGCTGATTTTGTATACCATTTAATAGTTTGTTCATAATTTTGTGGCACTCCTTCTCCGCAGTAATACATATCTCCTAAATTATATTGTGCAATAGAATATCCTTGATTGGCAGACCTTTTATACCATTCAAATGCCTTTTTATAATCCTGTAGTACTCCTTCTCCAGTATAATATCTGTCTCCTAATGTGTTTTGTGCTTTTGCATTTTCTCTTTTTGCATACTTTTCTAGTTTACTTAAATTCAAAGTTTCAAAATCTATGTCAGCATTTTTATAAATCTCTATCTTCTCATTTATTGATAATACTGTATTCAAATAAATTATCCCCCTAATTACTATGTTAACTTTGTTAACTAATTCTTCTTTTGTCAATACGTTTATTTTACTTATACTAAATTTATACCATAAATATATGTAAAGTTTAAATATATATGTTCTAATTAATTAATACATTTATAAATTTTTATTTAATTTTTATAATAAATTGCATCTTTAATTAACAATATCTAGTTAGAAGCATATATATCATAAATTTTCTATATAAGTTCCTCACTATAGTAGTTAAATCATAGTATTTATAAGTGTTCTAAAATTTATATTAATGAACAAACTTTATTGGAACTTATATATATTATTTTTGTTAATTATTTAAAAACATCCTAATTTAATAATAAAACAAAGTGTATTCGTAGTTTATTACCACCATATAAATATTTTATAATTTCCTGTGTATTAAAAAAGAACTCTAAATAGTTTTATTTATAAAGTAACTATCTAGAGTCTCTCTATTAGGCACATCAAAGAAAATAATATACGCAAAATATAAAGACATACTAGTCTACTATTTTTTTGAATGTGCCTTATACAAATTATCTTTTTATTATCTAATATTTTCCTTAAAGACTGTTTGAAACAGCTTGAGCAATCGCTTCTGAAACCTCTTGTTGGCTATCTGAATCTGCACATCTTAATGCTTCATCTTGATTTGTTATAAAGCCAACTTCAACTAGTACTGCTGGCATATTAGTGTTTCTAAGTACAAATAATGTACGGCTAGAATCATCTTTAGCACCTCTATTTTTTGCTCCAATTTTATTTACAATACTATTGTTTATAGCTGTAGCCATTTTTTTACTTATTTCAAGTCTTTTATAATCTAAATATCCGCCATAGCTAGCATCTTTAGGTGCTGTACTATAATAAGTTTCAACTCCTTTAGCTGCTTCTGTTGCTGAATTATGATGTATACTTATAAAGAAATCTGCATTTGCATTATTAGCAACATTAGTTTTATGAGAAAGACTTGCAGTTAATGTTCCATATGATGGTTTTTCTCCATCTTCCCTTGTCATTACTACAGTATATCCTCTCTTTTCAAACTCTTTTTGTAGTTTAGCTGCAACTTGCATGTCTAAAACTGTTTCACTATATGTTACTCCATTAGGTTCACTCTCACAGCCATAATCATTACCATAATCATGGCCTGGATCTATTACTATTGTTTTTCCTTTTGAATTTGTGGTATTACCATTATTAGTAGTATTATTTTGATTTACATTTTGATTATTATTTTGATTAGATGATGATGTTTGTTTCTTACCATCTGCACCAATTTTATAGCCATCTATTGTAGTATTAGTAAGCATCCTACCTGTGCTTGGTTCTAAATAATATGAATCACTACCTACATTAATCCATCCTGTTACCATAGATCCACTCTCTTTTAAGTAATTCCATGTTCCATCAAGATTGATCCATCCCTTAGCCATAGCACCAGTATCATATAAATAGTACTTACTGCCACCATCATTAATCCATCCAGTTTCCATACTTCCATCATTGTTGAAATAATACCAATAGTTATTCATATTTTCCCAACCGATTCTCATACTTCCACTATCATTAAATAAATAATTTTTACTGTTTATTGTATTAAAATTAGTTACCATAGATCCATCGCCTTGAAGAAAATACCAGTTATTATTATCTTTAAGCCAACCAGTCTTTATTCTACCATTTCCTTCAAAGTAATACCATTTTCCTGATAAAGCCGTCCAACCACTATTATCAGTAGACATAGCTCCCGAATCTTTTAAGTAATATAAATTTGAACCATCATTTATAAAACCTGTAGACATAGCTCCTGAATCTTTTAAGTAATACCATTGATTATTTAATTGAATCCAGCCTTTAGCCATAATTCCAGAGTTGTTAAAATAGTACCATGTTCCATTATCATTTAACCAACCTGTCGCCATTTTACCATCGTCTTTTAAATAATACCAGTTACTATCAGGTTTAATAAAGCCTTGTACCTTTGTATTATCTGATTTGTAGTAATACCAAGCTCCATTTTCTTGCTTCCAACCAATAGTTGATATAATATTAGGTTTATCAGCTTCTGTTTTATCCACTACTTGTGGGATACTTTTTTCAATAACTGATGTTGCATTTGGTGCACTTGGTTTAGTTTCAGGTGTTCCTGGCTTTGGAGTTTCCATAGATACTCCATTACTATCATTGGAGTTAGAATCATGATTTTCTTCTACTCCTGCATAAACAAGTAAATTCTTATATAATGTATTTATTTCTTCTCCATATGTAGCACTTGGAGCCCACTTACCACCTAAAGCATTTACAGTTTTCGCGGTACCTTTAATATTAATAAAATGTCTTGGATCATAAGTATCATTCTTAGGGTAACCACTAGCACCTGCATACAAAGCCAAATGATCCATATGAGCTTGTACTCCTCTATCCCAAGTCTTAAATACTTGATGAGCATCTTTATCTGTATCAGAACCTTCTGCTACTGTTTTAAGTTTAAGTCCACAAGGGTTATGATAACTTTTGTCTAATACTCCTCCAAAATTTCCATAGCCGGTCTCCTTTGCAGCTTGAACATACGCAATTGCTGGATTAACATCACCACAGTCAGATGAATACTTAAAGTAAAGATCTGCTAAATCGATAAATGTTTCTGTTGCTCCCTTAGATTTAGCCCATTTCCTGGCTTCTTTTACAGTTACCTTGCTATCTGATATTATCTTAACATCAGTAGTTGTTGCTTGTACATTTACTG
This sequence comes from Clostridium uliginosum, assembly GCF_900112485.1. Classification (GTDB taxonomy): domain Bacteria; phylum Bacillota; class Clostridia; order Clostridiales; family Clostridiaceae; genus Clostridium; species Clostridium uliginosum. Next base: position 81,133 of record NZ_FOMG01000013.1, on the reverse strand, counting down.
TAGGACCAAAACTTAATATAATTGCAAAAGCAAATAAAAAAGTAATAATTTTATTTTTAATATTCAAAACATTTCCCCCCTTATATATATTTTAACAAAAAGTACCGAAAATCACAATTTATTAATATATTGTATTGGATATGGTAAAATTGGTATTAGGCATCTGTATAAAATAAAAAGCCACTTAATGTGAATATTAATCACATTAAGTGGCTTTATAACAATATTATTATTTATCTATTTTCTCCCATGAAGAACACTCCAACAGTTCCAGGACCAGAGTGTGTTCCAATAGTAGGTCCAATATCACTAATTAAAACTGAATTAATTCCAAATCGTTCTTTAATTTTATCAGCGACTATTTCTGCCTCTTCCTTAGCATCACCATGACTAATAAATACAATATCATTTTGCAATTTATAATTGCCCATTAATCTTTCCATATTATCAACAAGTTTAGTCAATGACTGCTTACTTCCTCTTGCTTTAGAAATAGGAATCAACTTTCCTTCATTATCTACATGAATAATTGGTTTTACACCCATCATAGTTCCAAGAATTGCTGTAGTTTTTGATACACGTCCACCTCTATACAAATGATTAAGATCATCTACAGTAAAGTACTGACATAAATTAAGCTTATTTTCTTCCAACCATGTAACTATCTCTTCAAGATTTTTTCCTGCTTTTTTTAATTGTACTGCTTTATGCACTAAAAGTCCTTCACCTAACGAAACACTTAAAGAATCTACTACTACAACTTTATTTTCTGTATATTCTTCATTTAATTCAATAGCTGCAATTCTTGTATTGTTGTAACTACCACTAAGCACTGATGAAAATGAAATGTGTAATACATCATATCCTTGCTTTAAATAATACTCAAACTTTCTCTTTGCTTTTTCTGGATTCACTTGAGCTGTTGTAGGCATTGATCCTGAACGCATTTTATCATAAAAATCTTTTATATCTAAAGTTTCATCTTCTATGTATTCTTTTCCTTCTATTTGAAAAGACATAGATAATATCCCTATTTCATTTTTTTGTAAATATTCATTCGGCAGGTCTGCCGTTGTATCTGTTGTTATAATAAATTTATTCATAATTATACTTCCTTATTCTTTATTTAATTTTCCATCTGTCTCTTAAGGTATATTTAAAAAAAATAACAAGTCCTAGCGTATTAAATATCTCCTATATAGTTTTATAGAGAATATTATAATTATATCATAGTTTTAGGCACATGAAAGAAAATAATAGACCAAAGATTCGACGTATATTTGGTCTTAAGACGAGATGCCCCTTGAGGATATAAGTTCAACTAAATTCATCTGGAGTTTAAAACTCCAGATGAAAATTTTCACTTTATGTTCAGTCTTTATTTTGAGAATGTATCTTTAATTTTGGGCTATGTTTTAATTGAATTTTGATATTGTAATATAAACATTATTTTAAAGTATATCCTAATTTTTTTATTATTTATGATTAGCTATCTACTTAACATTTTTCTTTGATAAATCAACTCCCAGTAGATCTATAAAGAACATAAATAAAGGTATTCCAAGTAATAATCCCCATATCCCCATAAAGTGTTCAGAAACTATTAATATTATAAAAGTAAAGAATATAGGAATATTAGTTTTATCGGACATCAACTTTGGATTTAAAAAATAGCTTTCAATAATATGAATAACTACTATCATAATAAGCACATAAACTATTTTTAATAATCCACCTATTTCAAAAGCTATTAAACTAAGTGGTATAAGCGAAATAATAACTCCTGCTACAGGAATTAAACTTAATATAAAAATCATTGCGCCTAATGCTATTAGACTTGGAAATCCCATAAAAGAAAGCATTATTACAGAAAGTGCAGTATTAAAAATAGCTATAATAAGCTGAGCTTGTATTACTTTTCCAAAAGAATTTAAAAAGTTTTTTACAAAATATTCAAGATACGTATAGATACTAGATACTTTGCTATCTTTAAATCTTCTTATAAAATCCAATATATTATCTTTCTCAAGCATAAAAAATAAACTAAGTATTATAGCTAAGATTGAATTTAATCCAGTTTTACCAGCATCAGTAGCTAATACTACTGCATAATTAAGTCCAACCTGAGTATATTTTCCTATGTCAAATTGCTGAAACATTTGTGTTAGATATTCACCTAATATGGTTGAATTATTAGGCATATTAAAATTAGATACTCCATTTATAATTGATATAGTTTGAGTTACAAGTAAAGGTATATATTTTATTACTGCAACTACAACTGATATAACCATAAATAAATATAAAGATATAGTGACGAGTTTGGGATTCACTTTAACAAATTTATTTATGTTTTTTACTATTAGCTCCTGAATACTGTTTATTATGTACGTAATAATAAATGTTAATAATACTAAATCAAATATAGATCTTATAGTATAGCAACCTATAAATAATAAAATTAAAAATAGTATTCTCTTTATAGTTTCCTTTTTAAAGAATTGTTTAAAAAACTCCATTTATTTTCCTCCAATTAGTATTGAAATTTCTTTCTAATGATACTCGTATAACTGCTAATGTTGCTGATATAACTACTGATTTTTCTACTTTATTACATATTTTGCATAAGAAATTTTAATCTCTCCTAACCATATATTACATAAAATATTATAACATATCAAATACCAATCCATAACCCTATAATTTAGATGATATATAATTTTTATATGTTGTTTTGTACTTTTATAATAACTTTTAAAATAAATTCGAGATGTAGAAAATGAAATTGAATCTATAGTATGTATAATTATTTCTAAAATATACATTTTTAACCTTATCGTAGTGAAAATTTTTTTAATACAAAAAATATCTTATTTATCCATTTAACTTTGTATATATTATAAATGAATATGAGCCGAGTTTCCTATATAAATTCTTTAGTACGCTGAACAATATGTAACAATATCAACACAGTTTTAAAACAGAGCTAAAAAAAGAAATATGGATATACTTTTACTCAGGATACATTAAAAAATATGACTTTTAGTATTTCATTGTTTATATTATAAAATTTGTCACTGTTTAAACCTTTTCGCGAGTTTGACAAAAATTCTATAACATAAATGATAGAAATACTTAGGCATATTAAAATAAATAGCAAGTCAGTATGCTTGTCTATTTTGTGCCATACTTCCTCGTCTGACGCAAAATATACATCGCATCTTTGACTTGTTATTTTCTTTAATATGCCTTAAGTCATATTCTTAGTATCCGTAGTAAATTCATATCTATATTTCTAAAGAACCTTATTTTTAAAAACTTGTATTACTTCCAACATAACATGCTATTTTTCTGTCTAAAAATATTTCTTGAAGCATATCCATTTTTTCTTCGCTAGTAGGTTCTTGATTGCTATAGGAATATTTGTTTCCTAACTGATTCCATTTTGAATCTCCCATTCTATGAAATGGTAAAAGATTAATTTCATAAATACCTAGCCTTTCCATAAATTCTGCTGTAGCTATGGCATTTTCTTCAGTATCATTAAAATCATAAATTACTGGCATTCTAAGAACTAGCCTTCCCTGCCATTTAGAATTAACTAAGGCCTCTATATTTTTAAGGATCAAATCATTATAAACCCCTGTTTTTTCCTTATGCTTGTCTCTGTTCATATGCTTAACATCTATAAACGCAAAATCAACATATTTCATTGTTTCTAAAAAAATACTCGTGTCTATAAACGCTGTTGTTTCAATAGCAGTATTAATATATGCTTCTCTACACTTTTTCAATATAGAAAGTAAAAATTCACTTTGATAAAATGGTTCACCACCACTAAACGTAACTCCCCCATTTTTGCCCCAAAATTCCCTATCCCTGTTTAGAATTTTTAATAATGAAGTTACTGTGTAGGACTTTCCACAAACTCTTAATGCTTCATTGTAACATACCTTAGCGCATTCAAAAGTATCGCAAATTCTACATACTTCCCAATTCATTTTTAGTTTTCCATCTTTGCTAAAACTAATAGCTTTGTTATTACAAGCTTTTTCACATCTATTACATCCATTTTCATGCTTACATTTTCCTTCTGCAAACATAATTTTCTGTTTATTTGTCCAGCTTTCAGGATTCGCACACCACTCACATTTTAGGAAACACCCACTCATAAAACAAGTTGTTCTACATCCTGGTCCATCATGTACAGAATAACTCTGAATATCGAAAATAAGACCCTTCTTCTCATCCATAATTGCCACCCTCCTGTTCTTAATATAATTCTCATAAAGCGTAAGATACAATATTTTCGGTTAAGGCACATGAGAAAGACCAAATATACGTCGTATATTTGCTGATGCACAGTATGACGCAAAATAGATAAGCGTACTAGTCTATTATTTTTTTGAATGTGCCTAAATTATAATTAAAGATATTAATTGTGTTTTACTTTAATTAAAGCATACAAAAAAATAACAAATCATATGCCTAAATATTATTTACGCTTTATTTTTTACTGAAAGAGGTAAACTAATAGCAATTATTGCTGAAAATATAAACGCACAAGCAGCAAATATTATAGAATTAAAATAACTTCCTGATAAATCATATAAATATGCCCCCATGAAACTTCCAACTGCTGGTCCTATTGCCATTACTATTAAAGTTGCAAGACCCCATATTTTCCCTAATGTTTTATTTCCATATATTGATCCTGCATAACCAGCTACTCCACCAGGCTCTATAGCCCAATATATTGCAAAAAGAATACATGAAATTATACCAAATAATATAGATTTTTTAGTAATAAGTAAAAATCCACAAGCTAGAATACCAATAATCGGAGCAAATATAAGCATAACTTTTCTAGCTTTAGCTTCATTATTATTATATTTTCCAACCATCTTGTCTGCTATCCTACCCATAATTGGCATTGTAAATATACCTGCTATTCCTATAATAACATATAGATTAGTTGCGGTACTTAATGACATCTTTACATCAACAGTCCAATATTTAACTACTTGAGTCCAAATTAAAAATTCTCCTAACATACTTCCTAAAAATGTTAAAATTGCTCCCCAGATAGGAAATATACTAAAGGCCTCTTTAATTGACCAAACCTTTCCCACATCTTTAGATCCATTTCCTTTTATAGAATCTATACCAAAAGGTTCTAAATCATAATTTTCAGGGTTTTTCTTGGCTACAAGTGCAGCGATTATAAGTGCAATAAGGACAACTACTGAAAGTCCTCTCATAGCACTTCTCCAATCGGTAAATTTAAGTACCTGTTTAACAGAAAGACTTAAAACTACCTGTGCAACTGGTGCACCCATAAATGCAATTCCCCACATACTAGCGTAAGATTTTCCTACATACCACTTACGAACAGATACTGTTGAAGAAACCCAAAGCATACCTGTTCCAACACCAGCAAAAATTGCATAAGGAATTAAATATCCCAAGTAACTTTGAGCATAACTTGTTATAAAGAATCCTAAACATGAACATACGGCTCCTATTGCATATGCTGGTTTTGTACCCCACTTATCTATTATCATTCCACTGAAATAAGCAGTAATTGCATATACAGTCATCATCAAAGAATAACCAAGAGTTAACTGTGATGATTGCCATCCTAATCCTTTTGACATAGGTACTTGTAAAACAGAAAATGTTGATCTAAATCCAAATAAACAAAATACTGCTAACCAAGATGCGAGTACCACCATATGTCCTAAGTGATTTGCATTCTTCTTTTCCATTTCCATATCCTTTCACCCCTTTAAATCTAATAAGGCACATTCAAAAAAATAATAGACCAGTAAGCTCGTCTATTTGGTCTATTATTTTATTTCATGTGCCTAAGAGAGTATGTTATATAACTAGCATATCCTCTTGGATTTTAAATTCTACTTAACTCTCTTTGATTTTAAATTCTATTCAGATGCCTTATTTGACTTATAACCCTCACAGGTAACTGCACTTAATTCTCCAAAAGTCCAAGCCTCTTTTTTTAATCCTGTACACAGCCCTGTATTATCCTTATTGAGATTTTTGAAATTCGAACAATTTTTACACTTATGAACTTCCTTAAAATTTCCACAAGTGGATGTATCTATGAATACCATTTCATTCGATATTCTGCAAATACCCTTTGCTACATCTATTGATGAAAAATTCACACAATCATTATGCTTAATACTTTCATTTGCCATTTTTATCACACTCCTTCATATTCAGTTCTTGAAATAACTTCATCTTGTATTGGCTTACCGATTTCACACCAGTATTGTGTAAATCCAGCAACACGTACCATTAAATCTCTATAATTTTCAGGTTTTGCTTGTGCTTCCTTTAATACTTTAGAATCTACAACGTTATATTGAATATGATATCCACCTTTTCTCATATAAGAACGAGTTAAATCTAGAAGCTTTCTAGAACCTTCCATTCCATTAATTGCACTAGGATGAATCTTTAAATTCATTTGTGAATTTTGAGACATACTATGATCCCAAACTGTAGCAGATGTAAATAATGCATATGGCCCATTTTTATCTGTGCCTGGATATGCTGACATAGAACCATCTGCATAGGTTGTACCAGATAAACGTCCATCAGGAGTGGCTAATGTTGCTCCGCCTTGTGCTCCATGAGTTGAAACTGAAATTTGACAAGCATACATCTTCTTACCATATAATGATTCATAGTTATAGCACATATTACAGAACCACTCTTCATAGTCTTTTAAAATACTGTCAACATAAGGATCATCATTTCCATATTTAGGAGCCAATAAACAATCTCCGTAAATATCATCGTACTTAGAATTAACACTTGCTTTCTCTTGGTCTGCTAATGAATAGCTGCCAATTTCTTCTGCAGTTTTAAATCCAAAGTTACTAATTATTGCATCTTTTACTTCATCAAGAGTATATTTCTTATCATCATATACAAGCTTCTTTAACGCAGCTAAACTGTTTATTGTATTAATGGTTCCACAGCTCTCTATATTAAATGTTGCATTGTACTTATAGCCTAAATTACCAATATGTTGTCCTTTATCTAGGCAGTTTGGCTTTAACAAAGAATTTACAACAGACATATTTTTCTTACGCCAAATATCATGTTGGATATTATTAGTTTTTGCAAGTACATCACAAGTTAGTTCATAATACTCTTTATATTGTTCAATCAATTCATCAAAAGTTTCAAGTTTCTTATTATGCTCTGGATATACTTGTAAATTTATTCTATTATCTTTTCCATTGGTAAGTACAAGTTCTAAAATCTTTGGATTTGCAATAAAATGCACACCAACAGAGGTAGGTTGACCTGCACCACCTGGAATGCTATATTTCTCACCATTTAAAGTAAGATCTTTCCACGTACAAGGTGATGTTTCAAGACATCCTCCTATTGCAACAGATCTTGCTTCATTAATTGTCATTCCTTCATCGCCATACTGATTCATCATAAATTCTATTGCTCCACGGTTGTTCATCCATGCTGGATATCCTGTACCTGTCTTATCACATTCAATACATTTTAATAAAAATTCTTCTGGTAACTTTTCATCATAAAGACAAGATAATGTTGGCTGTGGAGTAGCACATGTTATACCAGCTTCAACAATTAAATACTCCAACCTATTTGCTGCTGAACTTCCATCTTTTTTAAGTCCACCAAGAGTTAAATTATTGAAAGTATTACCTGAAAGAACTCCTCCTACAACCCCTGTTGAAGCAAAACAATCAATACATGTATACTTAATTCTGTGAAGTTCAAGAAGTTCCAATACTTCTTCCTCTGTTATTTTTCCTGCTTCAATGTCCTGTTTAAACCATGGATATAATATTTGACCAAGTCTTCCAAGTGACAATCCTGAAATAGCATCTTCATCAAGTACCGCTATATGTGCTATATAGGTTAATTGAAGTGCTTCTCTAAATGTACGAGGTTGATTATGTGCAACCCATTCCAAGCATTCAGCTATTTCAATATATTCTTCTTTTTGTTTTTTCTCTTTTATATTGTCTGCTAATTCTCTTGCATGTTTTGCATAATTTAAAATCCAATTTTGAATTCCTTCTATAGTAGTTTTAACTGCTTCATAAAAATATAGACGGTCCATACCTATAAGTCCATCTCCATCAGCACTTCCAGCTACTTTTTCCTTACATTCCATAGCCATATCAATCAAACCATCAAAACCATATTGTAAAGGATAATAATAATTTATTACCTCCCTACCTTGAGGTAATGTGAATCCTGAATCAAACATACAAATCAAAGACTTCATGATATTCTCTTTTGTTTGATATCCAGTTACCATTTGTTCATATTTATGTCCTAAATCATCTACAGATCTACCAACCCATTCTTTAGCAAGTTTAACCAAAACAGGTATCTCTTCCTGTCTCATTCCAAACTTACCTGCTATAGAAACTACCTTTCCAAAACTCTTGGTAACATTTCCACCACCAGTACCAAATTTACTCAATTCTCCTGCACTAGCACTTCCTCTATCTAATGCTTCCTTATATAACTCATCTTCTTTTGCTACAAAGAAACCTTCAGAAAGCCAAGGCATAGGAAAAGATCCTCTATAATAATTAGTCTTTTGCATAACTAATTTTTCACCAGGGATAATATTAGGTGTTAAATGTGAATATGCACATTTAAGAGCTTCTGCTCTTCTAACAATATCTACTTCACCCTCTAATTCATTCCATTTTCTATTGTACCAATAAGGAAACTCTGTATTTGCAGTAGATAATGTATCATAATAAATTTCTCTCAATCTTTTGGCTCTAGGGCTTGGCTCCTTTGTCACTTCTCGTGCTGTCATTTCTTCAGGTGCTTTTCCACCAAATTGAAAATTAATTGGTAATCCCTTTTCAGCCAAAATATCAGCTAGCTTTGTTTTTGTACCCATCTCATACCATTCCTCCTTTTTATATAAGGCATCTTCAAATAAAGAACAATGCCTAAATAACTATATATTCTTTTATACCTTATTTATATGTACTTTAGTAATACCTTATGATTGGTCTAAAGTCGTAATAAGTACCTACATTTAAAAAGGTATACAACCTTGGTTGTATACCTTTTTTAATCAAAAACCCCCTGTTTAAAAACAGAGGGTTTTTCTAGCATATTTATGTATAAATTTTATACATAAATTTTCTTATATTTATTTTTAATAACTTACTTTTACTCGTATCTAAGTGCTTCAATTGGATCAAGTTTTGCTGCCTTCTTAGCTGGATAATATCCAAAGAACACACCAATAAACATTGAAAATGTGAAACTTATTAAAATTACCCCTGGTGATATTGCTGCTGAATACCCCATTGCTTTTGAACCCATTGTACCAATTCCTACGCCAAGCAGTATTCCCAGAATACCACCTATTGAACATATTATAATTGATTCAACTATAAATTGCATTTGTATATGACCACTCTTGGCTCCAAGTGCTTTTCTCGTTCCTATTTCCCTTGTTCTTTCAGTAACAGAAACAAGCATTATATTCATTACTCCAATTCCACCAACTAATAATGATATACCAGCAATTGCAGATATAGCAATTGATATTGTGCTCATCATTGATGTCCTTGATTCAAGCATACTTTCCATGTTACTTGCCACAGCTTCAAACTTGTTATTTTTTGCATAAAGCGTAGATAAATAAGTTGATACCTCCGTTGTAAATGTTTGAATATCTACACCATCCTTAGGTTTTATTGTAAATGTTTGATAATTTTTATTAGTTGCTGTTTTCTTTGCAACAGTTATTGGAACATATAAATCTGTAGTTAAATTATCATCAGATGTTGTTCTACTATTACCCGAAGCTTGATATTTATATACCCCAACTACAGTATATGTATAAATAGCATTTGATGTATAAACTTTTATCTCTTGATCTATAGGATCCTTATTACCAAATATTTTTGCTGCTAATTTATCAGAAACTACTGCAACATCTTTTGCTTCATCAATATCCGTTTGTGCTAGATATCTTCCGTCTTGCATTGCTATATTTTTAACATCTTGATATCCAACATTTGTACCAACTGTATTTATATTAGCAAATGTTGTCTCATTTTTAACTTTACCCGAAACATCGCTTTCATTTATACTTATGGAACTTATTTTATCACTAAAATCCTCTTGTAACGTGTTTATCTGATCCATAGTCATAAGATCAGTATCCTTTGTGGTACTACTTGACTTGCCTTGCCTGCCGCCACCAGCTCCTGGTTTGCTGCCGCCACCGCCGCCAAATAAACTTCCGGCTGCTCCACTGGCTGCTCCACCGGCTCCACCGCCACCACCTTGTATTCCTTTGTTACCACCTTGTGAGCTGCCACCACCTTGTGTTCCTTTGTTACCGCCCTGTGAGCTGCCACCACCTTGTGCGCTGCCAGCTGAATTTTTTCCACTTGTATTATTTCCATTTGTCGTACTTGTTGTGCTTTTTTCTTGAACGTTAACCGTAATATTAGTAGCACCCATTGAAGACATTGAACTTGTTACAGAAGATGTCATTGCATTTCCCACTGAAACAACACCAATTACAGATGCTATACCGATTATTATTCCAAGCATTGTAAGTAATGAACGCATTTTATTAGATTTAAGTCCTGCTATAGCAAGCAGTATATTTTCTTTTATAAACATATTTTTTCCTCTTCTTTAAATCTTCTATAATACTTTTCATTATCTACTACCGATATTATATTTCCATCTCTTAAAGTTATAATTCTTTGGGTTTCATCTGCAAGTTCATTATTATGAGTTATAAGTACTATTGTTTTTCCTTCTTGTTCATGAATTTTATGAAATAAATCCATGACCATTCTTCCTGTTGCAGAATCAAGAGCTCCTGTTGGTTCATCTGCAAGTATTATACTAGGATTATTTACAAGAGCACGAGCTATTGCAACTCTTTGCTTTTGTCCTCCTGATAGTTCATTAGGTTGATGGTTCATTCTATCTTTCATTCCAACAAGGTCTAGAAGTTCTTCTGCACGTTGTCTTCTATCTTTTTTATTCATACCATAGTAAAGCATTGGTAATTCAACATTTTTTAAAGCTGAACTTCTTGGTATTAAATTATAGGTTTGAAATACAAATCCTATTTGCTTATTTCTTACTTCTGATAAACCGTTATCTGATATTTCCTCAATATTAGTACCATCTAATACATAATTTCCAGATGTTGGTCTATCAAGTGCACCTATAATATTCATCAAAGTACTTTTTCCTGAACCTGATGTTCCAATAATAGATACAAATTCTCCTTCTTTTACGGTAATGTCAATCCCTTTTAAAATATTTAATTCATTTGGAGTTCCTATATAAAAGCTTTTTATAATATTTTTCATTTCTATTATATTATTACTCAAGAAATTCACCTCCTTACTTATTTGATTTCCTACTTATTGTTGCATCACTTATTGTTACATTACTTCCAACTGAATAATTTGATGGCTCACTGAGTATAATGATCCCATCCGAAAGATCTGCACCCTCAATTTCAACATTAGCAGCTGATTCTATACCTTTAGTTATAGGGATTTCTTTGACAATATATTGTGCACCTTGTTTTACTGCAGCATACACTGAACTTTGTCCCTTATTCTTAACCACTGCTCCATATGGTACTGAGTATATGTCATTTTTTTCATTTGTAATAATATTTACTACTGAATTCATACCTATTTTCACATTATCATTTTTACCTGTTAATTGTACTTTAACATTAAATGTTACATCACTACTTGTTGAATTACTGGTGCTGGTGCTACTGCTACTACTTTTACTGCTACTGCTACTGCTACTAGTACTAGTACTTGCACTTGCAGTACTTGAAACCGGTTCAGCACTTACAACTTCTCCTGCAATAATATCAGACCCTGATGCATCTGTTGTTATTTCTACTCTTTGTCCAACTTTTATCTTTGCAATATCTGTTTCATCAACACTTGCATTTACTATTAAATTATTTAAATCTTGAATTACAAATAGCGCTCCACTAGCTTGTACGCCTACTACTGCATTTACATTAGTTATTGTTCCATCTACCGGTGCTACAACTTCACGATTTTTTAATTCTGCTTGCTTATTTTCTAATTGAAGTCTAGCGCTTTTATCTGCCACAGTTGCTTGTGCAGATTCATAAGCAGTTTTTGCCTCAGCTAAATTTTGGTTAACAGTAACTTTTGCAGCTTGTAATGCAACAGTGTCTTTATCACAAGCACTTTTTGCATTATCACACTCTATTTGTGCTTTGTTTACTGCATCTTGTGACATTGCTCCATTTGCAAGCATTGCTTTATCATATTCATAAGTTTTATTCTTATCGTCAAGATCAAGCTTATCTTTATCAAGAGCTTTTTGCGCATTTATTATTTCTGTATTCAAGTTATTATCATATAAATATTGTACATTGTCATATTTTTGCTTTGCACTCTCTAATGATAACTTGGCTTTTTCTTCATTAGCAGTAACACTTTGAGTTGACTGAGCAATTTCATCTTCCAAAGTTTTAGTATCTATTGTTGCTAAAACATCTCCTTTTTTTACTACATCTCCGACTGCTACTTTGATGCTTTCAACATTATATGAAAAGTTTGAATATACATTTGTAGAATCTCCACTTTTTATAGCTCCTGAAGAACTAATGGTAGTTGAAATATTTGTTTTCTTAAGGGTAGTATACTTAACATTACTTTGTGTTGTCTTTCCTGATTTAGCAAATTTAACTTTGTAAATTGTAAATCCTGAAGCTATAACAAGTAATATACATATTACACTTATCACCTTTTTATTTAAGAATTTTTTCATCACAATTTCTTTATTAACTAAATTTTTCTTATTAGATAAAAATTTCAATTTAATACCCCTCTTTCAAATTTCAATTTAATACCCCTCTTTCATTTGAATATAACGTAAATAATCTACATAAAGCTTATTTTTATCTGATGCAAATTTAGACGTTTGAGTATCTAAAGCAAGTTTTTCATCACTTACATCTTTTTTAGATGCAAATCCATAATTATATTTTGTTTGCATAATATTGTATTCTTGTTGCTTTTCACTTAAACTATCATAACCACTTTTTATAGAATTGTATGAACTTGTAAGGGTATTATATTGTTCTTTAAAGTTTGTCTCTGCAGTACTTATTTGTTGCTTTAAAGCAATTTCAGTATTGTCCTTATTATAATTATTAATAGTGTCGGTAGAGTTAGTAGTATCTGTTTCAGCATCTATTTCATCATTCAATGTAGTAATGTCATCATTTGCAAGTTTTATATTAACATTATTATCAAGCATTTGTTTTAAGTCATCATCATAATTAATTTTTGAAATGACTTGAAATTCTTCAGTTATATCAGTATTAAATGTTACATTTTCTTCCGGGGTAATTCCTAGTGCATTACATAATTTTGTTCTATCAAGTTCTTCTGTATCTTTTGATTTATTCAAATCATCAACCGAGGTAGTTTCTTGCATTTTAGAAGTATATTCATTTTTAGATATAAATCCACTTTCATATTGAAGTTTATATACTTGTTGTTCTTCTTGATTAGACGTTACCTTATCTCCATTTAATTTTTCATTAGACAAATCAGATAAATACGTTATGTAGTCTTGTTGTGCAGCATAAACTTTTGCTTCAACACCTTGGTCATACTTAATTTTCTCTGTTTTCAAGTTTTCCCTAGCTGTATCTCTGCCTTTCGTAGCTGTTGTTACTGCTTGCTCAGCTGTTGTTGCCAATTCCTGAGCTATTTTTGCTTCTGTCTTAGCTGCATCTAAATCGCTATTAGCTTTATCTATAGCTGTTTGATCTCCAGTTTTATTTGCATTAGTTACATTAGCATTTGCAGTAGTTACATTAGTATTTGCAGTAACTACATCAGCATTTTTAGTAGTTTCAGTGCTTATTGCAGTAGTTTCAGCATCTTTAGCATCTTGATACTTTTGTTCTGTAATTTTTAGGTTATTATCTAGAGTTTTAATATTCAAGTTATTTGCAATCATAGTATCTCTTATGTTGTCTAGAGATACTTTAATGTTGTTGTCAGTTGTAGTTGTAGCTACACTAGTGTTATCAGTTGTAGCTGCTTGTACACTAGATATGTTTACCAAAGATATGTTTGCCAACGTTAAAGTCATAATTAAAAAACTTATATATAATTTTTTCAATTTTTTCTCCTCCTCAATTTAATATTTAAAAATATCTTTATATCTTTATATTTTAATATTTTTATATTTTTAAATATCTTCTAATTTTTTTATTATAATAATCAATTCTAACTTTTCTATAAAGCAAATATAAACAAAACATAAACTTATATTAAATTTATTCTTTGTTTATATTTGCTGAAAAACCCCCTGTTTAAAAACAGAGGGTTTTTCTAGCATATCTATGGATAAATTTTATACACAAATTTTCTTATTATAATCTGTAATAAATTATTAAGATACAAGTGCAACGGATGTTTTGTGTAAGCGAAAATAAGTTTAGCTCATAGTTTATCTATTAGCTAAACTTATTTACACTGTATGACTAAAAATATACTAGCATACGGACTTATTATTCCTTTGGAATATGCCTTATACTCTTAATAAACCTTTCATCTTTTAATACTTGTTTTATGGCCTCTAGGATTTCTACACTCCAATAACCTTTTTTACATTCATTACTTAATTCCTTGACACTTGTATCTTTATCACCATATTGTTCTAACAATTCTACAAATCGATTTATTGTAATTAAAATTTTCAGATTCAATGACATTTGATGTGACATTAACTTATCTGGAAAACCTTGTCCATTCATTTTTTCATGATGATTTCTAACAAAAATGTTTAACCATTCACACATGCTTAATGAAGAAATAATATCCATTCCTATCTCTACATGTTCAGATGATGCATTAGAAACAGTTTTACCTATATCATGTAGATATGCACCAATCAATAAATGATTCATTTCTTCATCTGTTACAAATAAAATTTTACCAACTTTTTCACAATAATTTTTCACATTATAAGCATGTAAATATAAATCTTCATCTTTTAATTTCATGATTTTTAAAAAACTCTCAGCCACATTATCTATCTTTTCCATATTATTAAATATATTTTTAGATTTCACTGCCCAAGCAACTCTATTTTTAAGTTCTTGGTAAACAATAGGTTTTGATAGAAATACATCTGCTCCAACATTAAATCCACGAATTCTGTCCTCTACCTCATTTAATACTGTTAACATTATAATAGGAATATTTTGAGTGGCTGGATTTTTTTTTAACTTTTTACATGTCTCAAATCCATTCATTCCAGGTAACATAACATCCAAAAGAATTACATCTGGTTTAAGCTCATACGCCAAATTAAATCCCTTCAATCCCTCAAAAGCTACATAAACATCATATCCCCATGTAAACAATAAATCTTTAATAATCTCACAATTTTGTTCATTATCATCCACAATTAATACTTTTTCCATAATCTCATCTCCGAAAATCAATTAATTCAATAAAGCATATTTAAAAAATAACAAATCAGTATTCTATTTTATTTCATATGACTAATTACTACTATTCATATTTTTATCTATATTAATCGGTAACGTAATGATAACTTTTGTTCCGTTATTAATCTGACTTACTAAAAATATTTCTCCGCCATGCATTTCAACCAATTTTTTTGTTAAAGGTAACCCAAGTCCCGTTCCTTCATATTGTCTTTCATAAGAATTATCTACCTGTTCAAACTCATTAAATATTCTCTTTTGGTCCTCTTCTTTAATTCCTATACCATTATCTTCAACAGTAATCTGCATATAATCTCCATTTTTAATTAACTCCACAACTACTTTTCCATTTTTAGGAGTAAATTTAATTGCATTAGATAATAAATTATATAATATTTGTTTTAGTTTATTTGCATCAACTTTAATAGTAAAATCACTAGGATTAATGTTTATACTTATATCAATATTTTTACGATAAGCCAAACTTTTTACTATAGAAAAACTTTCTACAACTACATCAGAAATTGAATAAACACCCAACATAAGTGTCATCTTTCCTGCTTCAATTTTAGATATATCTAAAACATCATTAATTAACTTCAATAGATGATTTCCACTATTAAAAATATTACCTACATGCTTGAGTTGTTTCTCATTTAACGGTCCGAAGATTCCTTCTTTTAATATTTCAGAGCAAGTAATTATAGCACTTAAAGGTGTTCTTAACTCATGGCTCATATTTGCTAAAAAAAGAGATTTAACCTTACCTGCTTTTTTTAAACTAATTATTGCTTCACGCAAATCTTCAGTACGTAATTTCACTTTTTCTTCCAAACTTTCATTTAAAATATATAGTTGTTTTGATAATTTTTGTTGCTCAAACTGTTCATTTCTCAATTTTTGTAAATAAATTACTCTTTGATTTTCAGCACATTTTAAATCATCTGCCATCTTTTGAAATGCCTTTAATAAAATTGTGGTTTCACTATTTTTCTCTTCCAAAAATCGTTCATCTATCACCACTTCATTATTTCCTTTAGATATTTGATTAGCTAGTTCTGTGGCCTTAATAATAGGTGCAGTAATTTTATTTGAAGCATATTTGCAAAGAAATAACATAATAGCTAAGGAAAATATACAAACAAAAATTATAATACCTCTTTGTGTATTCATAATAATGGAAAATTTATATTCCGGAATACCTACTCCTAAAACACCAACAATATTTCCATCACAATCTAAGATTGTCTTGTCTAAAAATATATGAATTTCTCCATCAATACTTTGCTTACCATAATATGAATTTTTTTCTTTCTCTACAGTACTTACACCTATAGGAATTGAACTGCCAATATAATTCTCTTTTTTGGGGCTACGCACATTGGATGCTACACGAATACCTTCAACAGAAATAGCTAAATAGGAATTTTCAACGCTTTTGGAATATGTTTTTGGAAAATAATCATCATTGTTAACTACTGACCCTATTACTAAAAAACCTATAGGATTGTCCTTCTCATTATCATAAACAGGAGAAATGGTTATAGCTACTAGACATTTTGTTAAATATTCACTTTCATCATTCTCTTTATTAATTAATACTTTAAATTTATTATATTCTTTAGAATTATCATAAAATAAATCATTAATATTAAATAATTCTTCTGAGGTAATAGTGTTATGTGTACTTTCTGCTTTATCAATTAACATATTTAATCGAGAAAATTTAGAATCTTTAATATTTGGTTCACTTGTCATTAATATTTTTTTTTCATCAAATACCATATAAAAATCTATATAGTCATACACCTCATCTATACCCTTAATAGTTTTATTTAATGTAGAAACATTTTCACTTTGAATTTCTTTTTGAAACTCTGTTGATTTAGTAGTTCTAATCGATACCTTTTTCATTTCATTTAATCGATCAATCATTTCATTATTTGCAAGCATAAAGGCATTCTCTAAATATCCTTGAGCAGACTTTTCTATTTGATTATTTAAAATAATATTTGATAATAAAAATATCAAAAACATAGGCACAATCACAATTATAAATACAAAAATCAGACATTTCTTTCGAATTGACATATTATTCCCCCGGATTATTGAATATTAGGCGCATTCAAAAAAATAACAAGTCCATCTGCTAGCCTATTTTCCATCATTGGAAGCTCGACTCGCATACGCTCACTGAGTAAGCGATTCACACCAAATCATAGATTTGGGTTCACTGCTCACGTCGGCAGATTGTCCTAATAGACCCGCTATGAGACTAATTTGTCTCCTTGTCTGATGAAAAATATGCATAGCATTTTGGACTTTTTATTTTATTTCATGTGCCTTATTATTTTTACAAAAAATAACCACTTCTAATCTATCCTTCATTTTTAACTTTCTTAAAATATTAGTAACGTGGGTTTTTACAGTTTTTTCACTTATATTTAACTTCACACAAATTTCTTTGTTCGTCATTCCTAAATTAATTAATTTAACAACTTCCATTTCTCTTAAAGTTAATTTCTTATCTAAAAAAAATATTTCTTGATTAAATTCTTCTTTTCTACTATCATCTGAAAAACTTACATTTTTATTACTATCTATAAGATTAAATATATTTTCTAATAACGTTATGATATCGTTTAACTTAGACTCGCTCATTATAGGCATACCTTGAATTATATTGTCCTTTAACAAGTCTTTATTTTCTTCTAAGTAAACACCTCCGCCTAAACAAATAGCAACCAAGTCATTATTTAAAAATATTGGACATGCAAAATATGTGATTTTCATATAGCATGTATATTTAATAGTCTCACTTTTTTCCGAAACACAATCTATTATATGTTGCTTTTCCTGTTTACACCTCACATTATTATTTTTTATAATATAATTGCAAAATAATGAAGAATTAGACCAAACAGTTAAAGGTTTTCCATCTAATGATATCATCCCTAAACTAATATTAAATAAATCTGCATACGAATCCTGAAAAGATTGAATTTTTCTTTTCCCATTTATTTTAACCCACTTTTCACCTTTCAAGCTATTAACTTGCTTCATATTCTAAATCACCTCAACATTTAGGCATATTCAAGACTTACTAAATTATTAAAAAACAACTAAACAATTAACTATACTAATAATACCATATTATGTAAGTATTGCTATAAAAAATAACAAGGAACTGTCTCATAATATAAATCATTTACTGATATGATGTATATTCGAAAAAAAGAAATAGAAATAACATTTGTGGAAGAATCATTGAAAAATAAGCTTAGAGTTTATTCATTTGAAGTTGTTCCATAAATGATTGTCCTAATGCATATTAGGAGCATTCTTTTATGGGTACAACTTTAAATGTTAGAAACTTTTAGCTTGTTTTTCTAGTCTTCTTTAATAAATGTTATTTCTATTTCTTTGCTATTACTTCACTTGGTAATTTTGAGACAACCCCTTGTTATTTTCTTGTATGTGCGTTAAAAATTACTTCCATTCCAACCCCAATTTTCAACTTCTTCATATTTAACATATGTTTTATTTTGAGGTATTTGCAATTCTTCTTCATAAATACTACAGATTTCTCTAGTTAATGTAGCAAAGGCTTCTTTACTTGCCTTTCCAAATACTTTTACTTCTATAAAAGCACCTCTTTCTAACTTTTCTCCACCAAAATAAAGTGAATATTCATCCTCAAATCCAACCATCAAAAACCTTTCACTTTTTCCTGGAATTAATTCTATTGCTTCACCTAATCTTTTCTTTATTGTTTCTTCTTTTTCTTTTGAAAGTTTCACGGTTATTTTAGATCCTATAAATGGCATATAATAATCTCCTTTCTAAATATAATCTTACTCTTACTATCAATTTTATAATATATATGTTGTAATTAAAAAGCTACATATATTTCAAGTGTCTTATGGGTAATTATATGAAGTAATATAATTGCAACCTATATATTTGTGTATTAAGCATCTCCAAATAAATAACTAATCGTATTTAAAACACAACATTAATTAACAAATTACTTTTTGGATTATATTTGTGTTTTTAGAATTAAGCCAATAGTTCTAGGAATATTATCTAAGCTTACTTTTTTCTCAACAGCCCCTATCTCAAAAGCTACTTTAGGCATACCATATACTACACAAGATTGCTCATCTTGGCCAATGGTTCTTGCTCCATTTTTTCTCATATTAAGTAATCCTTTTGCTCCATCATAACCCATTCCAGTTAAGATAACTCCAATAGCATTTTTATTAAGTAGCTTTGCTCCAGAATCAAATAACACATCTACTGAAGGGCAGTGGCCATTAACCTTTTCCCCTTTAAAACACTGGACATAAAACTCGTTGCCTCTAGATTTTAATCTCATATGATAATCCCCTGGAGCTACAAGTACAAGTCCAGGATATAGTTTATCGCCATCTTTTGCTTCTCTCACTTCCATTAAACTAGAATTATTTAGCCTCTCTGCATACAACTTTGTAAACTTTGCAGGCATATGCTGAGCAATTAAAATTGGAGGCATATTACTTGGAAACTTTTTTAATATTTCATAAACTGCTTGAGTTCCACCAGTAGAAGATCCTATTAAAATTACTTTATTATTGTAAGTAGAATCTATATTACTATCAATAATTTTAGAGTTACAATTGTTTTTTAAATTTTCTACTTTTGCAATGGAAGCTATTTTAACCTTAATTATTAACTCATTCAGCATAGCTTCTAATCCATTTATATTGTTCATTTCTGGCTTCATCACAAAATCTATTGCTCCAGCATTAAGTGCTTCAAAAATATTTTTATTTGCTGAACTTATAACAACAACTGGTATAGGATATTGTGGCATTAGCCTTTTTAAAAATTCAATACCATTCATTCTAGGTAGTTCAACATCCAATACCATTACGTCTGGCTCAAATTCGATTATTTTATCTCTAGCAATAAATGGATCTGATGCAGTTGCTACAATCTGAATTCTTCCATCTGATTGTAGCCCTTTTGAAATTACTTCCCTAAATACAAGTGAATCGTCAACTACTAAAACTCTTATCTTTTTGCTTATACTCATAGTATTTATTCCTTTCTATAGATTGCAGGCATAATATATTTATATTTTGTTTTATCATGATTAATAGATTCAGAATATCCTATGAATAGATATCCACCTTGTTCTGTACATTCATAAAATTTATTTATTAAATTATGTTTGGTTTTTTCATTAAAATAAATCATTACATTTCTACAAAATATAACATGAAACTTTTTTTTAAATGGAAATATGTTCTCCATCAAATTAAATTTTCTATATATTACTTCATTCTTTATCCTATCAACAAGAATACTATTTCCATCATCAAATTTTTTAAAATAATTTTTTTTCCACTTTTCAGGTATTGGTTTTACTTGATCATCAGAATAAAGACCTTTACTTGCATAATTTATTACATCACTAGAAATATCTGTAGCTAAAATATTTGTATTCCATTGTTGCTTATTTATTCCCAAATAATCTGCTATTATCATTGCCAATGTATATGGTTCCTCTCCTGTAGAACAACCTGCACTCCAAATACGCAAATCCTTATTTTTAACATTCGAAACTAGATAAGGTAATACAGTTGAATTAAAATAATTAAAGTGATTTATTTCTCGCATAAAGAAAGTATGATTGGTCGTAATTTTATTAATAAGTTCAATCACAGCCTGACCACTTTTATCAGAGATAATATAATTGTAGTACTCTGAAAAATTATTTAGTCCTTTCTTAGAGAGTATATTATGTAACCTTCCTATAATCAAAGATTTTTTTTCTTTACTTAAGCTTATTCCATAATTACACCTAATAAGATCTGTTAGTTGTTTAAATTCTCTATCATTCATTGTAATCATAATTTACACCTATTTTTTATTTAAGGCGCTGTTTTTAAAACATGTTTATACTGTTATATATTGTAAAATATAACAGTATAAACACTATTGTAAAACATAGCCTTATTTAATCATGTTCAAAAAATGGCTAATTTAATATTTACCAAAATCTTTATCGCTTAATGATATTTTAATTTTAGGACTGTTAGTTCTTGTTTCATTCATATCATTCGTATTAGAATATCCTTTATTTTCCGCCATATTTTTTAACATTCTTAAAACTTCTGGACTTAAACTGTCATAATTACTCAAAGCCCCATCAGTTTTTTTAAGAGTAAACTTTCCTACCATCTTCTTTAATATTAGCGCTTGACTGGATAATTCTTCACTGGCTGCGGCACTTTCTTCTGCTGTAGCAGAATTTGTTTGTACTACCTGTGAAACTTGATTTATTCCTTGATTTATTTGTTCAATTGCTGATGCTTGTTCATTTGACGCTATTGCTATTTCTTCAACCAAAGTTGTTGACTTTGTAACACCTTCAACAATTTCATTCAATGCAAACGCAGTTTCATTTGCAATTTTTGTTCCATCTTCTACTTTTTTTATAGAATCTTCTATAAGTGCTGTTGTTTCTTTTGCTGCATTAGCACTTCTAGCTGCTAAATTTCTAACTTCTTCAGCAACTACTGCAAAGCCTTTCCCATGTTGACCTGCCCTAGCTGCTTCTACTGCTGCATTTAATGCTAAAATATTAGTTTGAAATGCAATTTCATCTATTACTTTTATAATTTTAGAAATACTTGTGGATGATTCATTAATTTCTTCCATCGATTCTAACATACCCTGCATTTGTTCATTACCATTAGCTGCATTTTCTTTTGTAGCCGTTGAAAGATTATTAGCCTCATTTGCATTCACTGCATTTTGTCTTGTTTGTGCAGCTATTTCTTCAATTGATGCTGTTAACTGTTCTATTGCACTTGCTTGTTCTGTTGAACCTTCTGAAAGTGCTATGCTTGATTCTGATACCTGCTGAGAAGCTCCAGCAACCTCATTTGAAGAACTATTTATATTACTCATCACTTCATTTATATTGTCACTCATATTTCTAAATGCTAAAGCCAAAATACCAACTTCATCTTTAGTATCTATATCAACTTTTACATTTAAATTTCCCTTAGCAATGCTTTCTGCAATACCCACTAATTTCTTTATTGGTTTGCTAATTATATTTGATATAAATAAACCAAGAGTTACTGAAATTATAATTCCAAGTAAAAGAAATACTGTCATCATTGAAATAGCTCTACTTGTTGTTATTTGGTTGCCGTCAGACTTTTCCTTTGCAGATGCTATTTTCATATCAACTAATTTACTTATTGAATTTTCAATTTTAACTGCCATTGGATTACCTTCAGTTTTAAAAAATGCTATGGCCTCATCATTTTTTCCTTCCATAGCAATATTTATTACTTTTTTTCTTATAGGATCAAATGACACAATTAATTCTCTAAGTACTTTAAGTTCTTCTTTAGTTTCATTATGAGTATTAGTTTTTTCAAATTCATTTAATTGATTATTAATTTCTTTATCTAGATCTTCAATTTTTCTCACAATTTCTTCTTTTTCTTTACTATCCTTTTCGATAATTATTTGTCTTACATTTACCCTTGTACGTTGAAAATCCACAGCCACGTCAGAAATTTCTCCTAATGGAACTGTGTTAAGTTCATATAATTCTGTATCCTTATCATTAATATTTTTCAAACTAATAATCCCTGTAATTCCTATAATTGAAGCAATTATAGCTACTAACATAAATCCTATTAAAAGCTTCATACTGATTTTTAAATTATAAAAAAATTTCATATTAAATCCTCCCTAATTTTAATGTGATAGTTTCTCATTTGTTTTTTCCTAATTAAACTAATCTATTAATGTCATCAACTTCATCGTCATTTAGCAATTTATCACAATTAAGAATTAGTTTTACTTCATCACAAACTTTACCAATGCCACTAATATATCTGTTCTTGTAGGACTTATTTATCTCTGGAGGTGGAACAATATTCCCCTCTGGTATTAATGTTACTTCCGATACGCTGTCAACAATTAGTCCAATTGAAGTATCTTTAATATGTATTACAATAATACACGTTCTATCATTGTAATCTCTTAATTCCTTTTTAAAACGTGCTCGTACATCCATCACTGGAATTATTTTACCCCTTAAATTTATTATTCCTATTATATATTCTGGAAGCTCAGGGATTTCTGTTATAGATTGTATCCCAATAATTTCAGTTACATACTTAATTTCAATACCATAAACTTCTTTTCCCAAAATAAAAGTTAAAAACTTTGATTTTTGCGTATCTTCTTCCAATTCAAATTCTTCTTCAATTAAATTAGACATTATAATTACTCACCTTCCTCTTAGGAATCTTTAACTTGTTGTTTTCTTTCATATGTCTTATTATCAGCTACATATCCCCGCTATATCTAGTATTAAGCTTATATTTCCATCTCCAAGCAATGTACATCCACCTATACCTTTTACTTTTTTAATATATGCAGGAAGTGCTTTAACCACTACTTCTTTTTCGCCTAACAATTCATCGAAAAAAATGCAAAAAGTTTTAGCTCCATTTTCTACTATCATAATAATTCCATCTTGAATTTTTTCAATATTGTTTTTTAATTTATAAAGCTTATGAAGTCTTATTATAGGAAGACACTTGCCCCTAATCATCATCATTTCATTACCATCAGGGTCAATGATCACATCATTTTCTTTAGGTTTAAAACATTCTTTTATAGCTATAGTTGGTACAGTATATCTAGAATTTCCGACCTTAATATTGATACCATCTATAATAGCCATTGTAAGAGGTATTTTAAGTGAAATTGTAGTTCCTTTATTAGGTTCACTATCTATTAATACAGTTCCTCCTACCTTTTGAATATTCCTTAGCACTACATCCATTCCAACTCCCCTACCTGAAAACTCAGTTATTTCTCTATTTGTAGAAAACCCTGGTAGTATTATGAATGAATATATTTCTTTATCTGTTAATTCATTTTCAGGTTTGTTCAAAAGGCCATTTTTTATAGCTTTTTCTAGTATTTTTTTCTTGTCTAATCCTCTACCATTATCTTTTACAATAATCCATACATCTCCACCAGCACTTTTAGCTTCTAACGTTATTCTACTAGGGTCATTCTTGCCTTTGGATATTCTTTCTTCTTTTGACTCTATACCATGGTCAATTGAGTTTCGTATCAAATGCATAAGAGGATCAGCAATATGTTCTATAATATTTTTGTCAACCTCTGTTTCTTCACCAATAATTTGTAATTCAACTTCTTTATTTAGTTTTTTGTTCATGTCTCTAACAATTCTATTCATTTTCTGAAAAGTTAAGCTTAATGGCACCATTCTAATTGACATTACAGTATCTTGAAGTTCACTTGTTATTTTCTTAAGTTGTCTAGATGCTTTATAAAAATTGTTTAATGTTAATCCTTGAAGATCAGTATTTTCAGTAACCATAGCTTCCGATATAACTAATTCACCTACCAAATCCATAAGCTTGTCTAGTTTGTCAACATTAACACTTATAATACTCTGTTTATTGGATTCAAAGTTACCTTCCTTTTCTAGATGCTCACAAGCAGAAATTTTTTTAGTATTTTCAACAATTTCAATCACATCTCCTAATATAATTTCTTTTTTTTCTAATACTTGTTTACATTCTTCTGTATCTTCAGCAATAATTAATTCAAAATCTTTTAAAAATATTGTTTTTTCAAAAAATGATTTTATTTCTTCAAAGTCAGCATCAGATTTAAAAAAGATTTTAAATCCTTCATTTTTAATAATATCTTTACTATCATCATTATCATTAATATCATCAGGAATATATCGTATTTCTTCCGCTTTTTTATTCAGATCACGTATAACTCCAAAAGCTCTTATATTTTCCATTCCACAGTCTTCTTCAAAATAAATATGTGCTTTATAGCACTTATTAATCTTGCAACTTTCAGTAAAGCCCTCTTCAACACAATGATTTTCATTATCACTTTTTGAATCAAGCTCCTGCGTATTATTTGACTCTAATTCAATTAAAAAGTTTTTTATTTCTTCTATAAAACAAGATGGATCCCCATCTGCTTTCTCATTATTCTTCAATTTATTTGTTTCATCTTTAATAAAATCTACACCTTTTAAAACAATATCTGTTAACATTGAATAATCTATTTTATCCGGTTTGTTTTCTCTTAAATAATAAAATAAATCCTCAATAGAATGCGCAAGCATTGCTATATCATCAAATAACATCATGGCAGCTGAGCCCTTAATAGTGTGCATTATTCTAAATATTTCATTTACTGACTTAACTTTAAATTCACTAGATTTTTCACTACTTAGTACACATTGCTCTAATTGTTCTATTAACTGAAGTGTCTCAAAAATAAACATCTCCAACATAGGTTCATTGCTTATATTGTTGCCCAATAAAATCACTCCCAAAAATTAAAAAAACTTATATTTTATTTAATACTTTAAGCAAATGTTCTTCCTTAAATGGTTTAACAATAAAGGTTTTTGCTCCAAGCATTATAGAAGTTTTAACATTATCTTCTTGTCCAACTGCAGATAACATAATAACTTTTGCGTCAGGATCTATTTCTATTATTTTTTGTAATGACTCAATACCCTCCATTTCAGGCATTGTTATATCCATTGTAACTATATCCGGTTTTAATTCTTTGTATTTATCTATAGCAACTCTTCCATTCTCAGCCTCTCCAACAACTTTGAAACCGTTTTTTTCCAACATAGTTCTTAGTGTGACTCTAATAAACATGGAATCATCAACAATTAGTACTTCTTTCATATTCTTCCTCCTCTATTATTCTTTAGTGTATATTATTACAAAAAAATTATAACATATTATTCGAAAATATAGAATAAAAAACATAATTATCATATTATATTATATAATGCTATATAATGGGACATAATATAATGTCGTATCATGTATTATTATGCAATATCGTATTGTGTTTTACAATTTTATGTATGACTATATAGTTCTACATAAAAATAGATACTTTTTATATTAAAAAAGTACCTATTTTTATATAACATAGATATATGTTCAATTAAAGTTTCTACATTGTGTTACTACAGTAGCAAATACTATAATATCTTTAATTTTTGAATATTTTTTTCACTTATCTTATCTAAAGATGCTTCCACTTATAATTAATTTTTGTATTTCGTTTGTACCTTCATATATTTGAGTTATTTTAGCATCTCTCATCATTCTTTCAACATTATATTCTTTCATGTATCCGTTTCCACCTAGCATTTGAACTGCTTCAACTGTTACATGCATAGCTGCATCTGTACAAGCAAGTTTTGCTTTAGCTGCTGAAACAGAATAAGGTTTTCCTTCTTGTTTATCCATTGCAGCTTTGTATAAAATATACTTAGCTTGTTCAATTTCAAGTTCTAATTCTGACATTTTAAATGCTAAATATTGATTTTTCCATAATGGTTTTCCAAATTGTTCTCTTTCCTTCATATATTTTTTAGCAATATCAAATGCTCCTTCAGCTATTCCAAGACCTTGTGCTGCAACTCCTATTCTTCCACCATCTAATGTTTTCATTGCTATCCCAAAACCTTTTCCTTCTTCTCCTACTAAATTTTCAACTGGCACTTTGCAATTTTTAAATACTAATTCTGAAACTTGAGCAGATTTTATACCACATTTGTCTTCTATCTTTCCTATTGAAAAACCTTCAAAAGTTTTTTCAACTATGAAAGCTGATAATCCCTTTGCTCCTTTACTTTTATCAGTTAATGCAAATACTAAAAATGTTTCTGATAAAGGTCCATTAGTAATAAAACATTTTGCACCATTTAATATATAGTAATCTCCAACTCTTTCAGCTGTAGTTATACATCCCCCTGCATCTGAACCAGCATTTGGTTCTGTTAATCCAAAAGAGCCAAATTTCTTTCCTGAAAGTATATCTGGAAGATATTTCTTTTTTTGTTCTTCAGAAGCCGCATTCATTATTCCTCCTGAACAAAGTGAAGTAGTTACTGAATATGAAATACCAACAGAAGCATCTATCTTTGAAATTTCTTCTACTGCCAAAACATAAGATAAATAATCTCCTCCTGTTCCGCCATATTCCTTTGGATATGGAAGTCCTATTAATCCTAGTTCTCCCATTTTTTTATATGCATCAAGTGGAAATTCACTATTTTCATCATTTTCAATCACCCTTTGTTTAAGCTCTGTTTCAGCAAATTGTCTTGCCATATTTCTTATCATTTCTTGTTGTTTTGTTAAATTAAAATCCATTATAAAATTCCTCCTAAATATAAATTATATTTGTATATTTCTAGTTACCTTATCTGTTTTTGACTCAAGATTCTGATGTTTAGGCATATTTTAGAAATTAGCCAGTTAGTATTCTTTTATATTTTATTTAATCTGTATTAGACTAATTTTCTTCTTTCAATCCCATTGGCTTTTCACAGAAAATTCTCTCATCCATTGTCTTGGGCACCCCCTCCATTTTAGGCTTAAAGTCCATTAAATCTAATATATCTTTCTGCAAGTTAATTCCTGGCGCTATTTCAGTAAGATATAATCCATCTTGTTTTAATTTAAATACAGCTCTTTCAGTTACATACATAACATCTTGATTCATTTTCCTTGCATAGTTTCCACTAAATGTTATTTGTTCAACATTATTAATAAACTTCACTACTTTACCTTCTTGTTCAATCTTTAATTTCCCATCACCTATATTTACTTTTAATCCTCCAGCTGTAAATGTTCCACAAAATAATACTTTTTTAGAATTTTGCGTTATATTTATGAATCCTCCACATCCTGCAATACGTGTTCCAAATTTACTTACATTTAAATTTCCTTCTTTATCAACTTGAGCTAGTCCTAAAAAAGCCATATCAACACCACCACCATCGTAAAAATCAAATTGATATGGTTGATCTATAATTGCTTCTGGATTTATACTTGCTCCAAAAGCTGAGCATCCTTGTGGAATTCCACCTATTGGCCCTGCCTCTACAGTTAAAGTCATATATTCACCAATTCCTTCTTCATTAGCAACTAGTGATATCACTTCCGGTATGCCTATCCCTAAATTCACAATAGTATCGGCATTTAATTCCATGGCTGCTCTTCTGGCTATTACTTTTCTTTCATTTAAAGGTGCCTTCTCTACACTATTTAAAGGAATTCTTATATCCCCTGTTAATGCAGCATTAAATTCACATCCAAATGATTGTTCATGTTCTTCTGGTTTTGAAACAACAATTCCATCAACATATATTCCCGGAATTTTTACAAGACGTGGATCAATTGTGCCTGATTCAACTATCTTTTCAACTTGAACTATAACAATTCCACCATTGTTTTTACATGCTTGAGCAATTGATGTATCTTCAAGTGTTGCTACTTCTCTTTCTAATGAAACATTTCCATCTCTATCTGCAAAAGAACCTCTTAAAAAACATATATCGATTGGAAAAGACTTATATAATAATTTTTCTTCACCTTCTATATTTATAAGTTTTACAACATCCTCTGTTGTTTTATCATTTAACTTACCACCACAAATTCTTGGATCTACAAATGTATTTAATCCTACATGTGTTATGGTTCCAACCCTCTTTCCTGCAATATCTCTAAATAATTGAGAAATTGTTCCTTGTGGCAGATTATATGCCTCTATCTTATTTTCAACTGCTAACTTTCCAAGCTTTGGTGCAAGATTCCAATGTCCTGCAACAACTCTTTTAAGTAATCCTTCATGTGCATAATGATCTGAGCCTTTTCCTTTGCCATCGCCTTGACCTGCTGCATGTACTAATGTTATATTTTGAGGATGTCCTGTTTCAAGAAAAAGCTTTTCAATAGACTTATTAAGTGTCTCAGGGGCACTACTTCCTACAAATCCTCCAGTTACTAGTACATCATTGTCTTTAACAAGTTCTGCAGCTTCATAACCTGTTAGAATCTTTACTTTTCTCACTTATATCAGTCCCTTCAAATTAATTAGTTCTACTATGCTTTAGGTACATGAAAGAAAATAATGGACCAAATAGACAAACATACTGGTCTATTATTCTTTTGAATGTGCCTTAATTAATTTTTAACATCCCTTAAAGGAAGATTTTCTCTTTTCAACAAATGCTGTCATTCCTTCTGTCTGATCTTCAGTAGAAAAACATAAACCAAATAAATCTGCCTCAAAAGCATATGCTGATTCTGTGTCCATATTTAATCCATTATTTATAGATGATTTTGCTAAACTTACTGCATATATTCCATTTTTCATTATCTTCTTAGCTAAAGATACTGCTTGTTGCATTAATTCATCTTGCTCATAAACCTTATTAACAAGCCCTATACGATATGCTTCCTGTGCATCTATTTTATCAGTACTAAAAATTAGTTCCTTTGCAATTCCCTTTCCTACTAACCTTGGAAGTCTTTGAGTTCCTGCAAATCCTGGAATTATTCCTAAGCTCACTTCAGGTTGTCCAAATTTTGCATTTGAAGATGCCAACCTTATATCACAAGCCATTGATAATTCGCATCCACCACCTAAAGCATAACCATTTACTGCTGCTATAACAACTTGAGGCATATTTTCGATATTCGAAAATACCTTTTGAGCAAGTATTGCCATCTCTCTTCCTTGAATAGCTGTTTTATTTTTCATTTCAGTTATATCTGCTCCTGCAACAAAAGACTTTTGACCTGAACCAGTTATAATTACAGCATGGATATCTTTTCTCTCTGATATTTCACTTATTACTTCACCTAATTCTTTTAATGTTTGAGTATTTAATGCATTAAGAGCCTTAGGTCTATTTATGCAAATCTTTGCTATACCATTTTCTTCTTCTAAAATAATATTTTCCATTTTAACCTGCCTCCTCTAATTTTTAATTTATTTAATTCTATCTATTAATAGTAAAGTTTTATTTAATATTGTATAAACCGCCCATCAACTACTATTTTAGATTATAGTAAACATGGCATTATAATGTTTATGCATTTTTTAAATTTCATTGATTGACGGTAATAAATTTGTTATTATATAGGTGATAGATATACTTTAAAGTAGTTAATCTATATCAGTAGATTAACTAAATACTTTTTAATATTTATATTTAGTCTTTCTTACCAGGCTCCTATACCTAATGGTGAGAAGACTAAATATAATAAACACATTGTTCCTACCATAATATAAGTTGCTAATTTTGCATGTTTCCAAGGTGTTAAATCTACCACTGATTTATTCTCTTGAACAAAATCAGTCTCCCTAGGATACATTTTTCCAACTATAAGCATAACAATTACACAAGTTGGGAATAAAACTCCTAATACATAAAGAAAATGCACATCTTTTATAATAATTTTTGATAACGTATACAAAACTATATGAATGCAAAATGCAATTTTAGGTGCAATTTGGGGTACTCTCTTAGAATAAAATCCAACGACTACAGCTGCTAAAATTGGAATGTTATAAAATCCAAAACATTCTTGTAAGAATCCATATAATCCTGTAGGTGCATATAATATAAATGGTGCAACACATGTAGCTATTACTGCAATTATTATATTAAATTTTCTTCCAATACGAACCAATTCCTTATCTGTTGATTCCGGTCTTAATAACGGTCTATAAAGATCTAAAGTAAATAATGTAGCTGAACTATTTAAAGCTCCATTAAATGAACTCATAATAGCTCCAAATAATACTGCTGCGAAAAATCCCAATAAAGATTTAGGTAATACATCTATTAGTAATGTTGGATATGCCATATCTGCATTTTGTAATTTAGTTCCATATTTTGCGAAAGCAATAACTCCAGGTAAAACAAGGAAGAATGGTCCTAGTAATTTTAAAAATCCTGCATATATCGCACCCTTTTGTGCTTCTTTTAAGTTCTTAGCACCTAATGCTCTTTGAACAATAGATTGGTTAGTACAGAAATAGAATAAGTTATTAAATAATAATCCTGTCATTAATACAGGCCAAGGAACTAATGGTGAAAGTGCATTAGCTGGATTTATTGAGTTTAATTTTTGAGGATTTGACAATAACACATTAAATCCATCAACAAAATTTCCATGTCCTATAACTATTATTCCAAGTACTGGTACCATTAATCCACCAATTAATAGTCCTAATCCATTAATTGTATCTGATACAGCACATAGCTTTAATCCTCCAGCAACTGCATATACACAGCCTATTGCTGCTATTACAAATCCTGTTATTGCAATTGCTTGAAAATCTGTTATTCCTAATTTGTCTGATATTCCGAATATCTGATTTATAACGATTGCACCTGAATATAATACTGTAGGTATGTACGTTATTACATATCCTAAAAGAAGTAATAATGATACTATTCTTTTTGTTACTGTATCATATCTCTCTTCTAAGAAATCTGGAATAGTTGTAATTCCACTTTTGAAATATTTAGGTAAAAATATTAACGCTAAAATTCCTAAGGATATACAAGCTGTTGCTTCCCAAGCCATTGGTCCCATGTTAGTCATATAGCTTTGTCCATTTAATCCTATTATTTGTTCTGTAGACAAGTTAGTAAGCATTATAGAACTTGCAATAACTACGCCAGATAATCCTCTTCCTGCTAAAAAATAGCCATCTGCTGATTCAGTATTTGAACCTCTAGTTTTATAAAATGATATTGCACCAACTAAAACCACAAAAAATATAAAACTAACTACTGTAAACATCCCTTTTCCCCCTATTACAATATAAATTTTGATTATGGTATATTGAAATGAGATGTACATTATATTTTCTTTATCTTTAAATACTTCAATTATTATAAAATGGAGCACTAATATCTAATTACAAAATATAATGCACATCCTTATAAAATAGAATAATATATGAAATCGATTAAATATTTGCTTTTTCCTTTATATACTTCCTTGCTTTAATTGCGTATTCTAATGGATTTGCTATTTGTGGATCTTGTTCTGCTTCAACAATCATCCAACCTTCATAATTATTTTCATTAAGCATCTTAAATATAGGTTCAAAATCTATGCACCCATCTCCTGGCACTGTGAAAGCTCCTCTTCTTACTCCTTTTAGGAAACTTAACTTTTCAGCTTTAACCTCTTCAACTACTTTTTTTCTTATATCTTTTAAGTGAACATGTTTTATTCTTCTAACGTATTTCTTTAATATACTTAAAGGATCTACTCCTGAATAAACTAGATGTCCTGTATCAAATAGAAGATATACTAGCTTGTCATCAGTTAAACTCATAAGCTTGTCAATTTCTTCTTCTGTTTGAACCCCCGTACCCATATGATGATGGTAAACAACCTTCATATCTTTTTCTAAGGCTAATTTACCAAGTTTATTTAATCCTTCACTTAAAGTCTTCCATTCTTCTTCATTAAAATTATATTTTCCATCAAATATAGGTGTATCTATTTGTCCTTGTATACTATGACCTTGTTCTGATACAACAATAGCCTTTGCTCCCATTGCATGTAAAAAATCTCTGTGCTCTATAAATGCTTTTTCAGTTTCTTCATAAGGTTTTGTTGTTAAAAACGAACTAAACCAAGCACTAGCAATTTCAATATTTCTTAATCCTATGGCCTTTTTTAATACCTCTACATCTCTAGGATATTTATTACCTACTTCTGATCCTGTGAATCCAGCTAAAGCCATTTCACTTACACATTGTTCAAATGTATTTTCTTTTCCTAAATCCGGCATATCATCATTTGTCCATGCTATTGGTGCAATTCCTAATTTTATATTTAAATTCAACATCTAAAGTTCCCCCATTTATACAATTTTTTATTTTTTAAAACTCTATTCTTCTATTTTTACTGGTCTACCTTCTTTTAAAGATTTTGTTGCTGCTAATCCCACAAGTACAGCTCTTAATCCATCAACTCCACTAGCTGGAACTTCTTTATCTTCTTTAATACAATTAAAGAATTGTGTCATTTCATTAATATAAGAGTCCATATATCTTTCTAAGAAAAAGTATTTAGGTTTTTCAGCAATAATTCCGTCTTCTGATGCTATAGTTACAGTAGTATTAGTATCATTATCAGCCTTAACATATCCTTTTGATCCAAATACTTCAATTCGTTGATCATATCCATAAGAAGCTTCTCTACTATTGTCTATAACACCTATAGAGCCATTTTCAAATTTTAAAGATATTATTGCAGTATCTACATCTCCTGCTTTTCCGATTTCTGGATTAATCATACATGCGCCTTGAGTATATACTTCTGTAATTTTGCTTCCACTTAAAAACGTAGCCATATCAAAATCATGAATTGTCATATCTAAAAACATTCCACCTGAAACTTTTACATATTCAATTGGTGGAGCTTGTGGATCTCTTGAAGTTATCTTTATTATATGTGGATCTCCAATTTGTCCATCTTGGATTAATTCTCTAAGTTTATTAAAGTTATGGTCAAAACGTCTGTTGAATCCAACTTGATATTTTACTCCTGCTTTTTTAACTGCTGACAACGTTTTCTTGATCTTTTCAACATCATAGTCTATTGGCTTTTCACAGAATATGTGTTTTCCTTTTTCAGCTGCTTCAATTGATATTTGTGAATGTGTATCAGTTGATGAACATATAATTACAGCATCAATTTCTGGATCATTAAGAATTTCCTTATAATCATCTGTATAGTTTGGGATATTATATTCTTCTGATGCTTTTTTTGCAGAATCTTTAAAAACATCAGCAACTGTTTTTATTTGTACCCCTTCTATTGAACCTTGAATTGATTTTGAATGAATTCTACCTATTCTTCCTGCACCTATTACTCCTACATTAATCATTTTAATTTCCACCCTTCATATATCTTATGTAGCATACGCTAAACAGATTAATTTAAAATATTTATATATAAACATTAATATTTTCTAGCATTTTTAAGTTGTTTTTGGCTATTTTCAAAAGCTTCTTTAACAGATTCTGTATTTGACACTTCAGCAAGACCTACATGCCACCAAGAATCATATCCATCAGTCATTGTCTTTGGCAATACTTTAATATCAATTAAAGTAGAAACTATTTGCTTCTTTGCATCAATTAATGCTTCCTTTAATTCTTCTAAGTTTTTAGCTGTATATGTCTTTAAACCATATCCAGAAGCTGCTTTTGCGAAATCAATTGGTATTAAATCACCATCCATTTTTTTTGTTTCATCATTTCTATATCTAAATTCTGTAGCTAAATTACCTATACCACTAGACATTTGTAAATTATTAATACATCCAAATCCACAATTATCAAATAATAATACATTTATCTTTTTATGTTCTTGAATTGATGTTATAAGTTCTGAATGTAACATCAAATAACTTCCATCACCTACTATTGAATATACCTCTTTTGTAGGTTCTGCTAATTTAGCTCCTAAACTTGCAGCTATTTCATATCCCATACATGAATATCCATATTCCATGTGATATGAATTTATTGAATCTGTCTCCCACATTCTTTGTAGATCTCCCGGTAAACTTCCAGCAGCACCTACAATTATTGCATCATCATCAATTACTTCTCTTATTAATCCTAAAGCAGAGGTTTGAGTTATAACTCCATTTGTTAATTCCTTAAATTCCTCAACACTTTTTTCATTTCTATATTTTATAATTGGAGTAAAATTATCTCCATATTTTATATTAACTAACCTATTCATTTCTTCTTTCCATGCTTGTTTTGCATCTTTTATTTCTTCTTTATATGATGAAATATAATTTTCTCTTGTAAGAAGCTCATTTAAATGATTTATGCAAACTTTTGCATCTCCAACTATTTTGTAAGCATCTAATTTGCTTGCATGAAACCTAGATAAATTTATCGTAACAAATTCAACATTTGGATTTTTAAATAAAGCTTTTGATGAAGTAGTAAAATCTGAAAATCTTGTTCCTATTCCAATTACTAAATCAGCATCTTTAGCTATTGTATTTGATGCTAAATTACCAGTTACCCCTATTCCACCTAAATTCATTGGATGACTTGCTTTTAGTGAACTTTTTCCGGCTTGCGTTTCCCCAATTGGAATATTAAATTTTTCTGCAAAATCTGCTAATACTTCTCCAGCTTCAGAATATCTCACTCCACCGCCACAAATAATTATAGGTTTCTTTTTATTTTTAATTAAATTTACACATTCTTCAAATTCTTCTTCTGCTGCAAATTGCCTTGTAATTTTATGCACACGCTTTTTAAAGAAATATTCTGGGAATTCAAAACATTCTCCTTGAACATCTTGTGGTAAAGCTATACATACTGCACCTGTATCTACTGGATCTGTTAATACTCTCATTGCATTAACCATTGCAGACATTAATTGATCTGGTCTATTAATTCTATCCCAATATTTACAGATTGACTTAAATACATCATTAGTTGTTATTCCCATATTGTAAGATTGTTCAATTTGTTGCAAGACTGGATCTGGTTGTCTACTTGCAAATGAATCTCCCGGAAACATAAGTAATGGAATATTATTTACTGTAGCTGTTGCTGCCGCTGTAACCATATTAGCAGCTCCAGGACCTATTGATGTTGAACAAGCTATAATTTTTCTTCTATTATTTTGTTTAGCAAAAGCTGTTGCAACATGTGCCATACCTTGTTCATTTCTTCCTTGATAAACTTTTAAATTTCCCGGATTTTCGTCAAGAGCTTGTCCAAGACCTACAACTATCCCATGACCAAAGATAGTAAATATGCCATCAATGAATCTTTCTTCTTTTCCATCAAATGAAACATATTGATTATTTAAAAATTTTACTAATGCTTGAGCTGTAGTCATTATCATCGTTCTTATTCACCTCACCTTATTTTTCTTTTAATAACCATTCATGTGCTTCCTCATAAGTTCTTGTTGCATTCCAAGGATTTCCTTCTAAATGTCTTATCATCCAACAATAATACATTCTGTATCCTGGTGCTGTTGATTGTGGATGTACTAAGCCTCCCGGTATAGCTGCACAGCTGCCATCTATTACCTTGTATGCATTATCTCCGATGAAGCATGCTCCAAAACCTTGTGGTTTATCAAATTTATAGTAATATACTTCTGGTTGCGGATGATGATGTGGTACATAGCTTGACCATCTTCCTGGGTATGATATTATTTCACCCATTACCATATTAGAATATGGAGCATTGCTATAATCAAATATAGTTTTTATTTGACGAGCTGCTGTTGAATCCCATATATCTACTGACGATACTTCTGTTATCACATCTTCTGGAGTATATAATTTTGATGTAAATTTCTTTTCATTATCAGTTGCTTGTATAAGTAATTCACTACTTCTTAAGGCAGTAATTTTTATCGCCTTATCTTTACATACATGTAAACAATATGGATTTTCTTCAAAAACATTTTTTCTTTCTATAATTTTACTTTCATTTTCCCAATTAATTTTAATCTTTCCTTCGATTAATAAAACTGCTATTTCTTTAAACTCTTCATGTAACTCTATTTCCTTATCTTTTTCTAATTTTCTTATAGAAATATCCATTAACATTCCCTTATTGATTCCATCAATACTAGAAATTACTTTTAGTCCCTCATTTGAAAATTTAATATCATCTACCATTATTTTTTCCTCCCTTATGACCTAGCAATCATATCTCCATATTGCTCTTTTTCTTCCTTTATA
This sequence comes from Clostridium uliginosum, assembly GCF_900112485.1. Classification (GTDB taxonomy): domain Bacteria; phylum Bacillota; class Clostridia; order Clostridiales; family Clostridiaceae; genus Clostridium; species Clostridium uliginosum. The sequence continues at coordinate 43,887 of NZ_FOMG01000013.1, read as the reverse complement.
AATTCATTAACCGCTTCTACAGTTGGCATATCATTTGAGCAACTATGACTAGCTACTAACATTGCTGCTGATGCACTTCCAAATTCTAGTGCATCCATAATATCCCAATTTTCTAGCATTCCATATATAAATGCTGATGCATAAGCATCCCCACCGCCGAATGATTTAAGCAATTTAACTAGAAATGGCTTTATTTTAAATGATTTTCCATCATTAGTATAAGCTGTAGATCCTTCTTTTCCATGTTTAATCACAACTAACTTATTTCCAAAACTTAACCATCTCTTAGCTGTTTCTTCATCACTACTATCCTTTGCAATTAAATGTTCCATTAAATCAAATTCTTCTCTTGATCCCATAAGAATATCGCTTTGTTTTCCAACTATTGAATAATAGATAGCTATTTCATCTTTATTCTTCCAATTGTATTTTCTATAATCTACATCAAAAATTACAACTGTATTGTTCTTTTTTGCTAACTCTAGTGCTTTTAAAGACGCTTCTCTTGATGGACTTTGAGCTAATGCTGTTCCTGATATTACTATAGCCTTAGCGTTTTTAATATATTGTTCATCTATTTCATCAACATCTAATGCTAAATCTGCAATTTCATTTCTATACATTAAGATACTGCTATCTGTTGGACTTGCTATTTCAGTAAATGTTAATCCTAATGATTCTCCATTTTGTGCATATTTTATTTGTGAAGTATCTATACCTTCATTTTTAAAGTAATTAACTACAAATTCTCCAAATTGGTCTTTTGATACTTTACCAATGAATCCAACCTTTTTTCCTAATCTTGAAAGTCCAACTGCTATATTAGCGGGTGACCCTCCTAAATATTTTTTAAAAGTACTACTTTCTGAAAGTGGCTTATTGATATCAACTGGATTAAAATCAATTGCAACTCTTCCTATTGGAACTATATCCAATTTTCTTGTTTTATCAAATTCAATATACTTCATGGTTACTTTTAACCTCCTTATGCTTTGTTTTTGCTTCCAAAAATTTCTATATGTTTTTTTACATTTTCATATGCAGCTTGTATTTCTGCTTCATGTAACATAAAATAGTCATATTCTTTTAATGAATTATTTAATTCTTGTACACCTTCCTTTACTTTATTAAATGTTGCAGTTGCAATATTTATTTTTCTAATTCCTGTTGTAGCACATTTTTTAAAATCGTTTTCATTAATTCCAGAACCGCCATGTAATACTAATGGAACTTCTAAATTATCATTTAACTTTGATAAAACATCAAAACGTAACTTAGGTTCTCCTTTATATACCCCATGTGCATTACCAATTGCTACTGCAAGTGCATCTACATTTGTAGCTTCAAAGAATTTTTTAGCATTTTCTAATCTAGTAACTTTTATATCTATATCCTTGCTTCCATCTTCACTTCCTCCAACTTGACCAATTTCCGCTTCAATTGAAGCACCATATGATTTAGTAAGCTCTTTTACTTTATTAGTTATTTTGATATTTTCATTAATATTTAAGTGTGACCCATCTATCATCACTGATGTGAATCCTAAGTCTAGAGCTTTTTCTATATTTTCTATGGTTTGTCCATGGTCAAAGTGTACTGCTACTGGAACATTAGCTTTTTCAGCAGCTTTTATCATCATAGGTCCAATAAGATGTAATGGAGAATGATTTAATCTAACTTCAGCTACTTGTAATATAATTGGAGATTTTAATTCTTCTGCTGCTTTTATAGCTCCAATTACCATTTCCATATTGGCTACACTGAAACTTCCAACTGCATAATTCCCTTTACGTGCCTCTTTTAAAAGAGATTTCATATTAATTAATGGCATGTCTTATTACCTCCAAAGTGATTTATATATTTCAACAATATCATCATGTGTAATATTCTTAATTGTATTATTTGGACTTCCACTTTCAAGTGCATCACTAGCCATTTTATCTAGATTATTAAAGAATTTATCTTTATCTACCCCATATTCCTCTAAGCTAGGTATTTGTAATTGTTTACATAGATGACTTACTTCTTCAACAAATTTTTTAGCAGCTATTTCATCTGATACAGCATCACTCACTATGTTTATTTTTCTTGCAAGATTTGCAAATCTACTATAAGTTCCATCTAATACAAATGTAAAACATTCTTTTAATAACATTGCATTTGATAATCCATGTGCTACATGGAATAGTGCTCCTATAGGCCTACTCATGCCATGAACTATTGTAACTGATGAATTATTAAAAGCTATTCCTCCTTCTAGAGCTGCGATAGCCATTTGATTCCTTGCATCTTCATTGCTTGGCTCATTAAAAGCTATAGGCAAAGATTTGAATATTCTCTTTATTGCTGATAACGCAAATGTATCAGAAAGTGGTTGAGATTTTTTAGACGTATATGCTTCTATTGCATGTGTTAATGCATCTAATCCTGTTGCTGCTGTTATTTTTGCTGGCACTGTCATTGTAAATCTTGGATCTACAATTGCCAGTGTTGGCATTAATGAACTTCCTTTTATAAGCATTTTCACATCAGTTTCAGTATCCGAAATAATAGTGAATTGAGTAGCTTCTGATCCTGTACCTGCAGTTGTTGGTATTGCAACTATTGGTGATATTTTATTATTTATTTGCTTACCCATATAATCTGCTATCTTGCCTTCATTACTTACCATCATTGCAATTGCCTTAGCTGAATCTATAGGACTTCCTCCTCCCACAGCTATAAGAAAATCGCATTGATTACCTTTATATAATTCTACCCCATCTTTTATCATTACATCTGTAGGCTCACCATTGATTTCATGATAAATGCTATACTTAATTTTTTCTTTATTTAAAATATTAACTACATTATCTATATTTCCCAATTGAACCATTACATCGTCTGTAACAATTAAAGCCTTACTACCAATTTTTTTTAAATACTCTATACTTTTCTCTAATGAATTTTTTCCACTTAAAATCTTACTTGGCACTATAAACTCATTTGACATTGTTCTCCTCCTTTTTTGGTTAACTTTTGATTAAGTTTTTGTTATCTTATGGTTTTATTATAGGTATCTTATTATGAGATGTCAATAGTCTATATGAATTTATTGTAATATTTTTTGGTTATAATATCATTTTTGAGTATTTGTTGGTATAATTATGATAATGTCTTTGACTTTTATTTTCTTTAGTTATAATATTTAATTAATAAATACTTAACTTATAATAATTGAATTTCAGAAAGGAGGAAATTTTAATGCGTTCAAAGAGAATTGATTTATTAGAAGACTATATATATAAATACAAGACCATATCACTTGATAAATTATGTGAAGAATTCAAGATGTCAAAAAATACAATTCGTAGAGATGTAAATGTGTTAATTAATAAAGGCGTAATTAAAAAAGTATATGGTGGTGTTACCATAAATTCTAAAAGTGAATTACTTTCATTTGAAGAAAGAAATATTCAAAACAATAATGCCAAATTGTCTATTGCAGAAAAAGCAGCTCAATTTATAGAAGATGGGGATTCTATATTTGTAGATTCAGGAACTACTACTTTAAATATAATTGATTATTTAAAAGATAAAAAAAATATCACTTTATTCACAAATAGTATTAATGCTATTTTAAAAGCTATACCTTATGATAATATCGATATAGTATGTTTATCAGGAAGATTTAGTAGAAAAACCTCTTCATTTACAGGACTAAGTGCTGCTGAAATATTATCATCTTATAATTTAAATAAATGCTTTATGGCCTGTACTGGACTTTCATTAGAAAATGGTCTTACTCATTCATCTCCTGATGAATTTAAAATTAAAAAAGTAGCTATTTCTAGAAGTACTAAATGCTTTTTACTAGCAGATGATTCAAAATTTGGCGTTGTTGCCTTAATGACTTTTGGTAATTTAAAAGACTTAAATTACGTTATTACAAATTCTTATCCATCAAGTAAATATATTGATTATTTTAATAATTATAATATTGAACTTATAATTTCAGATGAAGTAAGTGAATAGTATAAGACAAGTTTTTACTCTAATTTCTAATTAACCACATCTTATAAAGTTATAATATTAAATTTTTATCTTATTTTTAAGCTCTGTTTTAATATAGTATTTAAATTAAATGTAAAATTAGAGGATGGATTAATCTATCCTCTAATTCTTACTATATTAAAAGTGAATTTTAAGTTATATATTCTAAAAATTATTGTTCATTTAGATTTATTCAATATCTCTAGCATCTATCTATATGTTAATCCTATAAATAATAAATTATATTAATAAGAACAAATGTATCTTAATTTTTTTCTTAAAAATACTACATAAATAAAAGAATACCTAAAATTATTTTTGTTGTTCTATTACTTTATAAATTGCTTTTGCAACTCCATTATTTGCATTTGTATCTGTTATGTACTTTGCTATTTTTTTTATTTCTGGAATTGCATTTCCCATAGCTACAGATTCTGTGAATTCAGTGAACATAGAATAATCATTAAAACTATCTCCAAGAACCAATACTTCATCCTTGTTTATACCCATTTTATGTGCAACTTTAGCTAATATAATTCCTTTTTGTGCTCTCACATCTGTAATCTCTATATTGTCTATAAAAGAAGATGAAACTGCTAAACCCTCTATGTCCCCTAATATTTTCTTCATTTTATTTATAGTTTCTATATCTTTATGAAAAGCTACGAATTTTCTTACTTCTATATCACTATTAAAAAATTCATCTATATTCTTAACATATTTAAGTTGAATAAAATATGGTTGTTTTTTAGCTAATTCTATAGCTTCCTCTAACGTTAAATTCGGATCAAAAGATTGAGTTCTATATGCTACTTCCTTTAATGCTTCTTCTTTACTTTCAATGGTGTATACCCCTTTGTTAGTAAATATTCGTGCTGTTAACTTTGCTTCCTTCATTATATCTATAATTTTTCTTGCAGTACTTTTTTCTATGTTAATTGTTTCAACAATATTTCCATTTTCATCTCTGTACTCAGCGCCATTCATAAGTACACATTGACATCTTATATTATTGTTCTTGAGAAGTGTCTCTACACTGCTATACTCTCGTCCTGTTGAAATAACAAAAGTAATTCCAGCCTCCCCTGCCTTATTTATAGAAGCTATGCTTTCTTCACTTATTTCATGCTTTTCATTTAATAGTGTTCCATCCATATCGGATGCAATAACTTTTATCATGTTAATCCTCCCTTAATATATCTCATGTAACGTATTTTACACCTATATTTCTTAATATTACATTTTAAAATTACACTTTCTATATTACATATTATCACAAAATTCCTGTCGTAAAAAAGTAATTAATAACTATATTAGTCTATTTTATGCATACTTTGTAAGACAAAGTTGACTAATAGCACCCACTATCAGTCAACTCCATCTCCTCATCTTTCAAAAAAAGGGCTGTCTCAGAATTACCAAGTGAACTACTAGCAAAGAAATAGAAATGACATTTATTAAAGAAGACTAGAAAAATGTTATTTCTATTTCTTTTTTTGAATATACATCATATCATTAAATAATTTATATTATAAGACAGCCCTTTTTTACATGCCTTATAATTTTACCATTAGAAGTAAAATTAAAAAAAGATGATTACTGCAATAACAGATACCATCTTTTAAATGTTTTATAGTTCTTAATATTAATATCCAAAAAAACAATAAGTCAGTATGTTAGTCTATCTCGTTATTTTCTTTCATGTGACCTATTTAATATTTTGCATAAGTCTAATTATATAACTTAGTGTATGAAAATCTCTATCTATCTCAGATTTAATCATATTTAATCCTTTGATTAAATATTCTTCATCAAAGTTCTCTAATAAAATCATTAAAGTTAGTGTGTTAATATCTCCATCTTTTGTATCAAAAATTCTTGACTTTTTTATGTATATATTATCCATTACGTTTATAGTAGCATCTCTTAATTCATCACTAATCTCAAGTTGTGGCATCTCATCAAAAATTCTGATATTAGTATCTTCTACATCTAAATTTCTAATTTTATCTATATCAGTTGCTACAAATACAGTATTTTTAAATTCTGCATCTTTAAAGTCAGCTCCATTTAAATTTACACCTTCAAATATAGTATTTTCAAATATAGCATTTTTAAATTTACTTCCTTTTAAATTTGTTCCAATAAATTCTGCTCCCTTAAAAGTACATTTCATAAAACTACATCTTTTAAAGTGTGCTCCTCTAAAACTTGCATAATCAAAATTTGAAGTTGAAAAATCACAATTGTAACAATTACTTCTCTTAAGATTTTTATACATAAAATTCTTATCTTTTTTATCTGTGTTATTATAATTAAAACTTTCTGGTGCACTTCGATTTATAGCCATTTCTACCTCCATGTAAAATGTTATTTCATAGTTCATTTTACATATTATATATAATTATAATAAAAGTCAACCTATACCTTTTTTAAAACATAGTATATTATTTAATGTGCTCCAACATTACACTTTAATCCTAAGTCTTCTACTATCTCCTTTAGTTCTAACATAAATTCATCACTAGGAGTATTAAGTTCATTTTTCATCTTATAATCTTTTCCTATACATTCATACTTGTTTACACCAAGCTTATGATAAGGCAAAAGATTTACTTCATTTACTTTTTTTAAACATCTTGCAAATTCAGCTATATGTTTTATACTTTCACTGTCTGCATTAAAACCTGGAATTACTGGTACTCTGATTATAATATCTACACCAAGTTCTGAAATTTTCTTAGCATTTTCTAATATAATTTCATTACTTTTTCCTATGTACTCTAAATGTTTAGCTGAATCTGTAGTTTTAATGTCTAGAAGAACTAAATCAACCCAAGGCATTATTTCATCTACTACATCTTTACTTGAATATCCAGTAGTTTCTATTGTAGTATGTAACCCCATAGCTTTGCATGCTTTTAATAATTCTAAAGCAAACTTAGGTTGCATTAATGGCTCTCCTCCTGATAAAGTAACGCCACCATTTGAATGTCTAAATTGAATAGAGTCTTTTTTTACTTCTTCAATAACCTTGTTTACTGACATTTCTTCTCCTGACATAACAAGTGCTCCTGGATAACAACTTTCTATGCATTCTCCGCAATTTATGCATTTATCCCTATCTATTCTGCAATCTAGATTAAAATCAATAGCATGTATTTTGCAACTTTCTCCACATTTATGGCAACCTGTACAATTTTTAATATTAAACATTACTTCTTTATATGTATTTTGAGATTCTGGATTACTACACCAGCGACAAGATAATGGGCAGCCTTTTAAAAATACTATAGTTCTCACGCCTGGTCCATCATTTACAGAAAATCTTTGTATGTTAAAAATAATTCCTTTTTCATTATAATTAATTTCATCCTTTAGCATAGCTTCACCCTTCTCCCTTTAAAATTAATATATTTTACATAAAATAAATAACTAGTCAAAGAGTCTTAGGATTTTTTGAACTAGACAAGAAAGTGAATGCAGTTAATAATACTGTTATTAGCTACATTGGTTGACGCCATATAGTACAAAAAAGACAAAAAGACTGACTAGTTATTTATTCAAATCTGCTTTAAAATAATATTGAAATCACAATACTCTTTTAAAACTTAACTATTAAAATTTAGTTTCTACAAACTTTGTTCTGTCCTCTTTATTATATCCTCTTGTACCCCTTTATCTAAACAGATAAATTGAGCACTATATCCTGCAACACGTACTATTAAATCTCTATATTTTTCTGGATGCTTTTGTGCATCAAGTAGGATTTTTTTATCAATTACGTTAAATTGAACATGCATTCCTTTTTTATCAAAGTAAGTTCTTATTAATGCTGATAAGTTTTTAAGTCCATTATCTCCTTGAAGAGAACTTGGATTAAACTTTTGGTTAAATAATGTTCCACTAGGAGCACTAAAATGATCTAACTTCGATACTGAATTTGCTGCTGCAGTTGGTCCATTCACATCTGCTCCTCTAGTTGGAGATACCCCATCTGCTAGTGGTTGACGTGCATTTCTTCCATCAGGTGTTGCTCCAACTAAAGTTCCTAAATGTACATTATTTGAAACTGGATATAAGCCTGGAATAAACTTTCCTCCACGTTGATTTGTATGCTTTGCTACTTCTGTGCAGTAAATAAGTGAACCTTCACGAGTAAATTCATCAACTTCATCTATATCATTTCCAAACTTAGGTGCTCTGTGAAGAAGCATTTGTTTAATATCTTCAAATTGTGCTTTCTTCTTTATGTCACTTTCAGATTCACCAAAGTTTGTATCAAGTGCTTCCTTTAAGTCCGCTAAAGTAATCTTCTTTTCATCGAATACAAGCTTTTTAATAGCCATAAATGAATCTCCTATATTAGCAACACCAACTCCTAACGGTCCTGAAAAACGATAATGTCCACCACCTTCTTGAATTGATTTTCCTTCGCCTATGCAATCATCTAACATACATGACAAAAATGGAAGTGGCGCTCTTTCTGCATGAGCAATATCAACACAATTGTCTGCTACAACCATGTGAGCTACAAAATATTTCATTTGCTTTTTATACGCATCAATAAATTCATCTAAATTGGTAAATGATGTAAACTCACCTGTCTTAGGACCAACTTGTTTTCCTAAACTTTGACCATTACTTATACTTAACTCTAATATTCTTGTTAAATTAAAGAATGCAGCATCATACCATCCATCTGTCTTTCCTGGTTTTTGAGGTTCAACGCAACCTACAATTGCATAATCTCTAGCATCTTCTATTGTTAATCCTTGATTAAGTAAAGTAGGAATAATAACTTCATCATTATAAAAAGCTGGTAGTCCTATCCCCAAACGAGTTAATTCACATGATCTTATTAAAAATTCATCTGGGGTTTTACTCCAGATTCTAACCGAAAGTGAAGGTTGAGGTAATTTCAAGCTTCCAGTAGCCTCAAGACACATATAAGATAATTCATTTGTAGCATCCTTGCCCTTTTCTGTTTGTCCACCAACAATTAAATTTTGAAACATTGAATATCCACTAAAAGCTTTAGTTGTAGTTTCATCACGAACTTTGGTAAGATCATTAAATTTAACCCACAAACATTGTAATATTTCTGTATTCATTTCTTTAGTAACCGGCTTAGATTCCACATCATTTTTATAATATTTGTACATATATTGATCAAAACGTGCTGGTGATATAGCATGTCCATTAGATTCTAAACTTATAATTGCTTGTACGAACCAAAAAGATTGACATGCTTCATAAAATGTTTCTGCTGGATATTCTGGAACCTTGTTACATATTTTAGATATATTTAATAATTCATTCTTTCTATTAATATCAGTTGTCTTTTCTGCTAATTCCTTAGCTAAAACAGAGTATCTTTTAGCATAATTTACTGCACCTTTACAAGAAATAATTATTGAATCCCAGAATTTTTTCTTTCTCACATACTCTGGAGCACTTTTATCTGCTCTATTAATTGCTTCTTCTACTTCTTCAATAATTCCCTTAAAGCCTTTTTCTAGTACCTTCTCATAATCTACAGAAACATGACCTAAACCATTAAAATAATAATTTGCTACAGTAAATACATTTGTCTTCATTGCAGTTTTAGTTTCTTCTGTCATATAAGATGTAGCTAATTCACTTACAGTTTTTCCTTGCCAATATTTAAACACTTCTTTAAGATCTGCTTTCGTTTTTTCTGAAATCTTAAAAGCATCAGATGTTCTCTTATCAAGTTTATCAAATTCATCTACTAACCATTGATTAGAAAATTCAGGGAAAACTTGCGCTGATCTAGGATTTTTTGTTAAACTTCCTACTATTAATTCTTCATCTCTAATTATTATAGGTATTTCATTTAAAATCTTTTCAAGAGCTTTAGCTTTACGGATAATAATAGGTTCATTCTCAGTTTCTTTAAATGATTCAGTTAATATAATAGCTCTATCTGCTTCAATACAAGGAAATGCTGATAATACTTGTTCTTTTAACCTTGCTACTCTTTCAGTAGGTTTATTAAATCCTTTTTCTAAAATATCCATTTTTATCCCCCTAGTTATTTAATATATTTTAATAAATCTAATGTATTTTGAATACGTTTACTTGGCATAAACTAAATTTTTTAGATTTCATATATTATAATACCTCTGAAATATCAATTCCTTTAACACTTAATTGCTTACTTTATTATATTTTTTTTCTAAACAATATGTTTTTTTATGTTTTATAATTTCTATGGTAATTTTTTATCTTTTACCTATACTTTTATGCCTTATGTATTCTTTTTTTAATAACTAGTTAGTAGCTTATTAATATGAGCTCTTTAGGCACATGAAAGAAAATAATAAACCAAATATGTGCCTTATATTTGGTTTCTATGTTTTTCCCTATATTCTACAGGTGTCATACCTTCTAATTTTTTAAATACTTTGCAAAAATAATTAGGTTCATTATATCCTATATCAAATGCTAAAACATTTATACTAGTACTTGTATTTTTTAATATTTTTTTTGCTTCTTGAATCCTTCTATTAGTTAGATATTGATTAAAATTAGTTCCTATATGTTTTTTAAAACTTTTACTTAAGTAAGGACTGCTAAATTTCATATGATCTGCTACATCTTGTAGCATTATGTTATTTCTAAAATTTTTTTCTATATAATTTAAAAGAAATTTTAATTCATCGGTATCTGATAAATTCCTATTATATATTAACATATCAAATAAATTATCTAAAATATCTATCAGATTATTCTCTATATCATGAATATCTAAACAACTATTAAAATTTTTTTTATAATCAACATTATTATTTAGCTTATTATTTTCTATATCAAATACGTCGATCATATCTCTAACCAGTTCTTCTGAATACTTTTGTGACTCACATATACTAAACTTTTCTAAACATTCTATTAACTGTTTTAAAGTATCTTTAGATTCTTTATAATAATGATTTTTTATATTACCTAGTAAAATTGATTTGTTTTTCTCAAGAGCATGGCTTTTATCACTATTTATAAATTCATCTAATATTTTTATTATTTTTTCTGGTCTAATTGGTTTTAATAAATAATCATCGACTTTTATTTTTAATGCTCTTTGAACAAATTCAAAGTCATCATAAACGCTCATAAGTACTATCTTTTTATTTTCATCTTTTTTCTTTATTATCTTAGCCACTTCAAATCCATTAGTGCCAGGCATTAATGCGTTCATAAAAATCACATCTGGATTTAAATCTTCATTCATTTCAATAACTTCATCTCCATCATGTGCTATACCAACAACACTAGCATTTTTAAACTTTTTATTTATAATTATCTTTAAAGCCTCAAGTTCTAAATTTTCATCATCTGCAAGTATTACTTTGATCATAAGAATCACCCTATCTATTGTGATTTAAGCATATTCAAATAAATAACAAGTCAGTATGACGCAAGATATACATCACGTCTTTGACTTGTTATTTTCTTTCATATGACTTAAAGGAAATTTTAATCTTACCGTAGTACCTATATTAACCTTACTTCTTATATCAGCTTTATATGTTTTGCCATAATAATTAGCTAATATTTCATTAATATTATATATGTTCATTCCTACAACTTCATTTTCACACTTTCCGTTTAATATAAGAAATAGCTCATTTTCAGAAATTCCTATTCCATCATCTTTAATTGTAATAATAGCATCATTTTCTAAAATATATCCCTTAATATTAATTGTGCCTCCTTCTTTTTTAGGAGATAATCCATTTGTTATAGAATATTCTATAACGAATAACAAAATCATTGGAAGTATTTTAATCTTTTTAATGTTTTCATCTATATCAACTTTATATTTTATCCTTTTTCCAAATCTACTAGATTGAATTTTTAAATATGTAATAATATTTTTTATCTCTTCTCCTATAGTAACTTCACACCCTATGTTTTTTGACGTATATCTAATTAAGTCACTTAAAGAATAAATCATTTCTTGAGTTTTTGGTGCATTTTCAATTAATGCAAGGTTTGATATAGAATTCAATATGTTAAATTCAAAATTAAGTTTCATTGGAGTTTGCATTAGCTTAAGATTCAAAACTTTTAACTGTTTTTCAAGTTTAATTCTTTCTTCTTGTTCTTTAATTAATTTAATATTGTTAAAATTTACGTCTTCTTGTATTGAATTTAAAACTGATTTTTCAACTAATTGATTTACTACTATCTTTACCAAAGAAAATATAGATTCAATTTTATTATAATCAATATATTTAATCTCATCATAATCTTTTTTTAGTGTTGGATTTTTTTTAAACATTTTAGAACAATAATTTGACTCCTTTATTGATAAAAACTTTTCATTATTTGTTTTAACTTGTCCAAAAAAAATAGCTCCAAGATAGTTATTATTCATAATTATAGGTGTAGCAACATCTACTAACCCTGCTGGGCATTTAAAAACATAAGGTTCTTGCCTTATAGCAGCTTCTAAACCTGCATGTGCATTTGCCTCATAACATAATTTCATTCCTTCTTTTGTGCTTCTCATCTTTTTGCAAAAATTGCAGAAATTAGAATAATTATTTATAGGATTACCCTTAAAATCTACTATATTAAATGCAAGTCCTGTAATTTCAGAAAGTCTATCTTGTATGTTTTGTAATAAATCAAGATCTATTAAATCCTTTAAATTCCCACTGTTTGGCACTAGAAATCAACTACTTTCTATAAAGGATAAATTTTATCAATTAGTATTTTAATATAATTATCTCATAATAGCCACTTGTGTCAAGCTGTTACCTCACCCAATACTCTTCATACTTATAGTTAAACATATTTAAAAAAATCACTGTGTTTTAATCTAGTGTTGATCTTGTTACATTTTTGTGAAGCGTGTATTAGAATTGGACTTTTAGAACTCTTAATGAGTATTGTCATATTAGTTGCTTGTCCAAAACTTGTTTTTGGAACAAGCTGGAATGGGACTATACTCATTTAGATGTTCTTAAGTTTAATTCTTTAGCACGCTGAACAATATGTAACAAGATCAACACTGTTTTAAAACAGAGCAAAAAAAATAAGTTTTTCACTAATTATAAATATAAATCCGCTGCAAGTTTTCTTAAATTCACCTCATCTATTACTTCAAAGTAATTGTTTTCCTTTTTTATAAATCCCTTTAAACAAAGATTATTTAATGTTCTTAATAAATGCCTATAACTTGTACCTAACAGTTCTGATATTTCAGTTAATTTTTCATTAAATATTATTACTCTTTCTCCACTTTTATCTATTCTTTCTCCAGTTGCAAGAATATAACTAGCTAGTCTATTCTCAAGTGGATAAAGCAAATTTATAGAAGTGTTTTTTGCAAATCTATCTAATTTTTCACCTAAAGAATTGCATAGAAATCTTAAGAACTTAGCATCATTAATCAAATGCTGTCTTGCATTTTCCAAAGAAATGCCTATACAATAAGTATCCTCTATAGCCTGTACATTTGTAGATGCTCTATTTAAGTTGATAATTTCTATATCCCCTATCATTTTAAACTCTTGATAAAAACAATTAAGTAGAGATTTGCCATTACTAAGTGTTATGTATACCTTTACTTTTCCTTCTAAAAAGAAAAAAATATAATTAATATCTTCACCATCTCTACAAATATGCTCATTCTTTTTGAAAAGAAAAAGTTCCATGAATTCTCTCATATCTTTAGTAAAAAGTTGATTAATTTTATATTTTTCAATATAATAATCTATTAATTTAAAATCATTTATTTTTACCATAGCTTTAAACTCCTTTTATTACAAATAAAACTCGACTCACATACGCTTTCGCTGAGTAAGTTCGAGTTTCCAAATTAAAATTTGGGCTCTTACTTAATATGACATATGTCATAACCGTTTACAATGATTTTGTGGTAAATTAAGTTTAAGGCACATTCAAAAAAAATAACAAGTCAGTATGCTAGTCTATTTTGCTTCATACTACGTCAGTAATATTAGCTAATAGTCTGCTATTAGCTAATATTACTTCCTTGTCTGAAACAAAATATACATCGCATCTTTGACTTGTTATTTTCTTTCATATGCCTAAAGTTTTGATGGAGGATAATAAATATTATGAATAATTTAATTTCAGCCTTTATAGGCGCTTTAATATCTATAATGCTTATGTTTAATGGAACTTTATCTAACGCTTGTGGAAACTATACCTCTACTGTAATAATTCACATTGTTGGATTCTTTGCCATTATATTGTTGCTATTAATAACTAAATCAAAAATTAAAATACAAAAAGGTATTCCATTATACTTGTATAGTGCTGGTGCTATAGGTGTTTTTACTGTTCTTTTTAATAACTTTAGTTTTGCAATTCTTGGAGCTTCTATTCTTATTGCTTTAGGACTTCTTGGTCAATCACTTGCATCTATTATCATAGATCATTTTGGCTTATTAGGAATGAAGGTTATTAGATTTAATAAAAAGAAACTTATTGGCTTAACATTTATTACTTTAGGCATCTTTGTGATGACCATTTTTTAGAGGAGGATTAAGAATGTTATGTATATCTTTACTTACAGCATTTCTAGCTGGTGTTTCCATTGTGGTTGCAAGAATTATAAATTCTAGCTTAGCAGAAAAAATCGGGACTTTTCAAGGCACCTTTTTTAATTTTGCTATTGGATTATTTTTTTCTTTTATATTTTTACTTTTAAGTAATGAATCACTATATATATCTAGTGTGAAATTGCAATCAATACCTCTATGGTCTTACTTAGGAGGTATTGCTGGCATCTTAGTAATTGTACTTTCAAATTATATCACGCCAAAAATATCTGCATTCTATTTAACATTAATTATTTTTATAGGTCAATTATTTGTTGGTATTATAATTGACTACTTTACTTTAAATGAATTATCTATAGGTAAAGTTATTGGAGGATTTTTAGTACTAATTGGACTTACCTATAATTTACTTATAGATAAAAACAATGTTTTAAATGAATGTTGATATTACAATATCAACACTATTTTAAAACATAGTCTAATTTTTTTATATTCTATATTAGCGTGTCTTAGTATGGACAAAGTTACAAGTTTGTCCACATTAAGATGCGCTTTTAAATTAATGACTTAATCTACATTACAAAAGGAATTTATAAATATTCATATGTATACTTAAGTCTAAGTAATATTATGTTAAGAAGAACTTTTTTTCAAATTCCTCTATTGGCATAGGTCTGTCAAATAAAAAGCCTTGTACCATATCACATCCAATTCCCCTTAAAAATTCTGCTTGTTTTTCAGTTTCTACTCCTTCTGATATAACAGTCATTTTAAGACATTTAGCCATTTCAATGACTTTCGTAATTACTATTTTTGACCTTTCATTTTCAGTGATGTCTTTTAAAAAAGATTTATCAATCTTTAAAACGTCTAAAGGTATATTGTTTAATAAATTAAGTGATGAATAACCTGAGCCAAAGTCATCCATTGAAATACGGATTCCTATATTGTGTAATTCTTCTACAACATCAATTAACAAATTAATATTATCAAAAAATATATTTTCTGTAATCTCAAGTTCAATAAGTTCTGGAGGTATATTATATTTATTAATAATAGACTTAACCATTTCTATATAATTATGATTGTTAATATGTAATCTAGATTGATTTATTGATATAACAACAGGATTTAATCCCTTGTCAATCCATTCACTCATTTTTTTACACACTTCTTCAAGAACAAAAAAATCAATATTAATAACGAATCCATTTTTCTCAAATAAAGGAATGAAATCATTTGGTAGAATTAATCCTTTTTTAGGATGTATCCAACGAATAAGCGCTTCTGCACCTACCATTTGTGTTTTTTGTAAATCATATTTTGGTTGTAAATAAACTTCAAATTCTTTGTTTTCCAAGGCATAATACATACTATTTTCAATTTCATTTTCTATAAATACTTGTTCTCTTATTTCATTATTATAGAAAGCATATTGATTTTTATATAAACCTTTTATAGTCTTTCTAGAAATATTTGCTAAATCTATTATATTTTCTATATTATTATCTTTATCTAAAATTTTATAAATCCCAAAAGAAAAGATCAAATTAAAAATTTTAGACTTGTCTTTATTGTATCTATTAAATTTATATATTAAATATTCTAATTTAATTATAATATCACTATCATTTTTATAATTCATAAGAATAATAAATCTATCACTATCAATTCTTGCAAAAAATTCATTATCTGCCAAACTAAATTTTAATACCTTAGCTATATTCTTTAAAGTTTTATTTCCTTCTTCATATCCAAAGATATCATTAACATATTTAAAATTATCAATATCAAACTGTATTATAGTAAAATCTGATTTTTTATGTGTTTTTAGTATTTCTTTAAGATCTATTTTAAATTTTTTTAGATTTTTTGCACCAGTTAAATCATCTGTAAATTTAATATTTTCTATAATTTTTTTTTCTTTTTTCAATATAAATATAAAAGCAAATAAAATTCCTATAGTAGCTATAATTTTACATAAGTTACTACTTCCCATTATTATTAACAGTAAACTTAATATAAAAATTATATTTGAAACACCTATATCATTAGTTAATTTAAACTCTTCAGTATCCTTTTCTAAATCACGTTTTTCAAATATATTTAACTTAGATATGAATTTATTTTTGTAAAAGTAACTCATTATCTGATCCCCTATCAATAATATAAATTTAATAAATATACTGTACTACTTTTTAATTAAATGTAGTACAGTATATTATTTTCCAACAAATAATTTTTTAATTATGCTTCCTCCTTTTTGTGAAAATTAATTATGTTATTGTAATAAACTTTTATGATAAACTCTTTCTATAATGTCTTCATTAATTTATTATCGATTGATATATATACTTCAATGTTATTTGTTTTTTGAATACGTCATTTTTTCGTTTTTGTAGTAAAAATTTTGTAATAATTCATTGAAAATTACACAATACTATTTATAGTATATATTTTTACGTAAATAATATCAATAGTATATTGTAAAAACTCTATTAAGTGGTAATTTAATTCTAGAGGTGAGGTAAATGAGTAATTTAAGCAAGATTATAGGCGAAAGATTAAGAAATTTAAGAAAAGAAAATAGATTAAGTCAAGAAGAATTAGCAACTAGAGCATCTCTCCATCCAACATATATTGGTCAACTTGAAAGAGGTGAAAAAAATGCTACTATAGAAAGTCTTGAAAAAGTCACATCTGCGTTAAATGTAAGCCTTGAAGACTTGTTCAAGAACTTACAGGTAACATCTAATGATAATGATAACTTGGTATTAAATAAAATATATAATCTTTTATTTAATAGAAGTCTTGATGATAAAGAAAAAATTCTTAATTTTATTGAACAACTTATTCATTGGAAAGATAAGTTATAATATTACTTATCTTGTATTAATAATACTATTAATTTAACATTCTATTTGTAACTCTGCTAATTTTATAGCAACTAAATAAACTTTTTTATATTTAATTCTTGTTTTTGTCTTTTTTACTGCTTTTTTAAACTTTTTTATATTCCCTGAAAAGCAACCACAACTAACAAGTATTTTATTATCTTTGCTTTTAAAAAATGTTATAAAATCATTTCTAGACCCTATCTCTCCTATAACTAGCATGTCCTCTCTATTTTTAACATAAGCATTTTCGTTTATGTGTGCATAGCTTGATACTTCTACATCCCCACATATTTTTGAATTTCCATTTATTCTAGCATAACTACTTATTATAGTTTTTCCATATACTCTAGCATTATCATATACTTGAGCATTTCTGCGTATTTCAGTACCTCCATATACCTGAGCATTCCCATATACCAATGAATAATCATATATCATAGCATTACCAGATATTTGGGCATAATCGCTTATTCTAGCATTCCCAAAAATTCTAGCATTTTCAAAAATTTTGGCATTGTTAAACACCCAACACTTTCCTTCTTGACTTAAATTATTTTCATTTTCTATATATCCACCTAGTTCTCCTTCTTTTACATCATCAAAACTTATTAATGATTTTATTCTATATAATTTTTTCTCTCTCCAAAGTATGAATTGATTAGTTAATTTATATTTTTTCATATCAATGTCTCCCTAAAACAGAAAAATTTCTCTTACTATTTCCAATGCTAAAACATGTTTTTGCATATGTAGAATCCTTTTAAATTAATCAAAAATGTATACATTCTTTTTTCATTTTTATTATATATTTATATATCAATAGTGTAAATTACTCACTTTTTTGTTAGTATAAAGAAAAGTGCAATGGATAAATCCATTGCACTATTCTAATATAACACCCTTTTTTTTCAACATGTCCTGCATCCCTTTTTCAAGCATAAAGTCTTTACCAAACTCCTGCATTATCTTTACTGCTTTCAATATTTGTTTACCCTTATTTTCTGTTAAAAAGTACTCAACCCTAAGTGGGTATCCATCATATACTTTCTTACCCACAAACTCAAACTCCATTAACTCTTTTAACTGTTCTAACAACATTTTTTGTGTTATTCCTTGTATATCTTTTTCAAGATTTGAAGGAGATGTATTACCTAGTCTAAGTTGCCATAAAATAATTGGTTTCCATTTTCCTTTAATCAAGTCATGGATAAGTTCTAACGGACAAGTATACTCACTTCTTATTTTCATAAAAACATCACCTCTTGCATAGCTTAAACCTCTACACTTGGCCCCCCTTTTTCAGTATAATAAACCATAGTTTTCCTTTATTGATTTTACTATCTTTTATTATCTAAAGCAATTATGTTACAACTTGCCAATTTGTAAATTTCCTTTCTAAATATAAAAAAAGATGTTTTCTGCAAAATACAGAAAACATCTTCTCAAAGTTTTATAGATCTTTTTTTATTTAGAGTATTAATAAAAATAACATGTCAAATATATAATGTATATTATCTATTATCATTTATTGGCTTTTTTAATATAGAAAGTATTATCATACCAACTACTGACCCTGCAACTATAGCTCCAATATATCCAAAAGGATTACTTATAACTGGAATAACGAAGACTCCACCATGTGGTGCTCTTAAAGCACATCCAAGGAACATTGAAAGTCCACCAGCTACTGCTGATCCAGCTACACAAGATGGTATTACTCTTAATGGATCTGCTGCTGCAAAAGGTATTGCACCTTCTGTAATAAATGATAAACCCATTATATAATTTGTAATCCCTGATTGTCTGTCCTTCACTGTATATCTATTTTTAAAGAATGTTGTACTTAATGCTATTGCAAGAGGTGGAACCATACCACCAGCCATAACAGCTGCCATTATATCAAAATTTCCACTAGCAAGTGATGCTGTACCAAATACATATGCTGCCTTGTTAACTGGGCCACCCATATCTATTGCCATCATAGCACCCAAGACAATTCCTAAAAATACTTTACTAGTTCCTCCCATCGAATTAAGTGCATTAGTAATTCCCACATTAATTGAACCAACTGCTGGATTAATTAATGAAATTATAACACCAATAAGTAGTATTCCAAAGAAAGGATATAATAACACTGGTTTTAAACCCTCTAAGCTATCAGGTAACTTATCAAATAATTTTTTAAGTCCAAGTACTAAATAACCTGCTATAAAACCTGCAAGTAAAGCTCCTAAAAAGCCAGAGCTAACTTTTGCAATGTTTGAATCAAATGCATTTGCAAAAGTAATGCCTGAACTTGCTATTGTTCCACCAACAAAACCTACTGCTAATGCTGGACGATCAGCAATACTCATTGCAATAAAACCTGCAAGAATTGGTAACATGAAGTTAAATGCTGTCACACCAGTTGTCTTCAAGAATGCAGCAAGAGGCGTACCCATACCAAAGTTTCCAGGATTTGCAGGATCAAATGTATCAAAAAGGAATGCTAATGCTATAAGTATTCCTCCACCTATAACAAATGGTAACATATGAGATACGCCATTCATAAGGTGTTTATAAATTTGGCGACCTATTCCTTCATTTTCTATTTCATCACTTGAATCATCAGCTTTTCCATTGTGATGATATACAGGTGCATTTCCACTTGTAGCTTCTACAATTAGTTCTTCTGATTTATGTATTCCATTTGCGACCTTAGTTTTGATAAGCCTTTTACCATCAAATCTAGCCATTTCAACATTTTTATCAGCTGCAATTATTATACAATCAGCCTTTTCAATTTCTTTTTTAGTTAAAACATTTTTAGCTCCACCAGAACCATTAGTTTCCACCTTTATTGTAACTCCAATATCTTTTCCCTTACTTTCAAGACTTTCTGCTGCCATATAAGTATGAGCTATTCCAGTAGGACAAGCCGTAACAGCTAAAACCCTATATCCTATGTCATTTGAATTAACTTCTGAAACAGATTCCTCGGGGAATTTTTCTTTTTCTTTTTCATCTATTAATTTTAAGAATTCATCTTTGTTTACACAATTAATTAATCTTTCTCTAAACTTTTCATCCATTAATATTGTTGATAATCTTCCAAGTACATCTAAATGCAAATTATCACTATTATCAGGTACTGCTATCATAAAAAATAAATGTGCTGGTGCTCCATCTAATGAATCATAATCTACACCATCTTTACATACTGCTGCTGCAAGTGATGCCTTTTTAACTGTACTAGTTTTTCCATGAGGTATAGCAATTCCTTCACCAATACCAGTTGTACTTAATTCTTCTCTAGCTATTATAGCTTTTTTATATTCTTCTTTGCTTATTATATTTCCTGTTTTATCCATTAAATCAACTAATTGATTAATGCATTCTTCTTTCGAAGAAGGTTTAAAACTTAATTCAATTGCTTGTTTTTGTAATAAGTCTACAATTTTCATTACATTTCCCCCTTAGATATTTATATTTGTGATAGTAATTTATAAACTTCTTCTTTCGTTGCAAGTTCCTTTGAAAATGCACTTGCACTACCAGTTGCAATTCCCATCTTAAATGCTTCATCTATATCATTGTTTTTAAGATATCCTGCTAAGAATCCTGCTACCATAGAGTCTCCCGCGCCAACTGAATTTTTAAGAATTCCTTTTGGTACTTGTCTTTTTATAGCTTCTCCATTTTCAGGTAATAGGATTGCTCCATCTCCAGCCATTGAAATAAGTACATTTTTGGCTCCCATTTCTTGAAGCTTTTTACCATATGTAATTATGTCATCATCATTATTTATCTCAACATTAAACATTTCTGCAAGTTCATGATGATTTGGCTTAATTAAAAAAGGTTTGTACTTTAGTACTTTTAAAAGTAAATCTTTAGTGGAATCAACTATAAATTCTACATTTTTATCTAAAAGAATTTTTATTATAGTTTCATAAACATCATCTGGTACTCCGTTTGGAATACTTCCTGATAATATTAAATAATCTCCCTTTGTTAAAAGAGAAAGCTTTCCATATAATACCTTTAAATCTTCACTTGTTATTTCTGGACCTGAACCATTTATTTCTGTTTCTCCATCACTTTTAAGTTTTACGTTTATTCTAGATAAACCCTTATTTAACTTTACGAAATCACAATTAACTCCATGGTCAATTACTTGTTTTAATATTTCATCACCAGTAAATCCAGCAATATATCCTAAAGCTGTATTTTCTACACCTAAGTTTTTAAGTACTATTGATACGTTTATTCCTTTTCCCCCAGCATAAACTTCTTCATTTTTGCTTCTGTTTAATGAATCCATTTTAAAATTATTTACCTTTACAACATAATCTAAAGATGGATTAAGTGTTATTGTATTAATCATTTTTACTCACCTCTACTACATTAGTATCATATTTTATGTCTATATCCTTTATTTTACTTGTTATTAATGTTGCGTCTTTTATTGCTCCAAAAGTTATAAAACTAACTTCTTCTAATTTAGATTCATCAGCTAATACAAATGCTTCATTACATCTTTTTATAGCTTCTGCTTTTACCATAGCTTCATTTATATCTGGAGTTGTGTAACCATTTTGATTACTTACACCATTTGCTCCAAAAAAGCCTTTTGTAAAATTATATTTTTTTAAATCTTCTACTGTAGTAGGACCAACAACTGCTTCAGTAATTATTTTTAATTCTCCTCCTAATATAAACGTCTTAATATTTTTCTCTAGAAGTTTTTTTGCATGAACTATTGCATTTGTAACAACAGTTATTTCTTTTGCTTTTATAAAATCTATTAAAATTTCAGTAGTAGTGCCTGCATCTAAATAAATTATATCTCCATTTTCAATCAAAGATGCAGCATACTTTGCAATCTGCGTTTTATCATCTACATTAAGTGATTGTCTAACATTAACCATATAATCATGAAGAGAAGTACTTTCACCAATCAAAACTGCTCCTCCATGAATTTTCTTTAATAATCCTTCATTATGGAGGTTATTTAAGTCTCTTCTTATTGTTGATTCTGAAGCATCTAACATTTTAACTAGCTCCATAACTGAAACTATTCCCTTTACTTTTAGTTCCTGAAGAATTATATTGCATCTTTCTTCTGTAAACATTTCCACCACTCCTCTTTTTTTATAATAAACTATATTTCGCTAAAAATCAACTATTTTCGGTCATAAGAAATCATTTCCATTCATTTAATGACTGTTTTTGACTTAATAGCTTTTAAAATAACTTTCTAGAATTATTCTTTACATAAAAAAATCATTTACTTAAATTAAGTGTGTTTGTATTTCAAACATTTTAATTTAAGTAAATGATTAATAGTAATTATACATATTTGTTACTCATTTTTAAATTCCTCAATAACTTTTCTTGTTCTGATAAGTTTTTCCTCAGTTGCTGTAATATCATCTTTAACCATTCCAATATAAAGCATATCTACAATAGTCAATTGAGAAATTCTAGAGCTCATCGCTCCCTCTCTTAAATCTTTTTCAATTGCAGGTATATATAAAGTTATATCTGCAATACTAGCTAATGTATTATCTATTGCCTTTCTTGTTATTGCTATGATTGGTACTCCAAGTTTCTTCCCATTTTTAACAGATTTTAAAACTTCTTTAGTTTCTCCTGAATATGATATAGCCAATGCTACATCTCCCTTTTCCATCACTGCTGAAAAAGTCATTTGAAGATGTGAATCATTATGACAAATAACTCTTTTATTTATTCTAATTAATTTATAATATAGATCCATAGCAACTAAAGCAGAACTTCCGAGTCCATAAATATATATATTATTAGCATTTTTAAGAAGTTCTATAGCTTTATCTAATTTCTTTACATCAACTAAACTTATTGTCTTATTTAAACTATTACTATAAGCTTCTTTTATTCCTCCTACTATTCCTTCAGTAGTCAATCCCTGATTAATAAATTCAAATGGTTTGCTCTGTTTTTCATTGCAGTCTATTGTAAATTTTAATTTAAATTCATTAAAGTTTTTAAAGCCAAGTTTATTGGAAAATCTCACTACTGTTGCTGGGGATGTTCCTGTCTTATTAGCAATTTCCCTTGAAGACATAGATAAAATTTCTTTATCTATTTTTAATACATAATCTGCAATTACTTGTTCACTACTAGTTAAACTTTCATAATTATTTTTAAGAAAAGTTAAAAAATTCATTTTTACACCTACTTATACAAATTTAAATAATTTTTTGCTTATTAGCTAATAGACAAGCCCCTATATCTGCTTCAAATTTAGGTTTATTTAATTGTATATTATCTCCTATATATTTCTTTATTGGTTCAATAATAAACTTTTCTGATTTAAATACGCCACCAATATATGAAACATTTATTGGTGTATTTGTAAATTCATTAGCTAATGTATTAATAATATTTGCTAACTCCTTACCTGCTTCATTAAATATCTCCTTTGCATTTAGATCACCTAATTTTGCAGCTTTGTAGCATATTTGTGCAAGTTGTGCTGTCTTTCCTTTACTAGCCTTTATATCTTTATTAATAAATGATATTAACTCGTAATCATTTGTTAAATTTAATTCTTCTTTTAACATACTATATAAATGCCCTTTTTCTAATCTTCCATCCGCTTGTTTTGAAAAACATTCTATTACTTTCCTACCTATCCAATAAGCTGATCCTTCATCTCCAATTGTATATCCCCATCCGCCAACTCTTTTGCTTTTTCCTTTATTAACAGAATAACCTATTGATCCTGTTCCTGCTATAATTACTATACCATCTTCTCCTCCTAATGCTCCAGCATGTGCAATTTGTACATCATTAAATAAGGAAAACTCTATTTCTTTAAAAACATCTTTGATTATTTCTGATATTTTAAGTTTAACGCTTTGTAATTCTCCATATCCTGCTAATCCAATGCAAGCTCTTGAAACTTTTTCTCTTGTAATACCGCACTTTTTAAGTAATTCTTCTAAACCTTCTGCAAAAACATTTTTTAATCCATCAAATCCAACTTCATTATAATGGCAGGTTTCTTTTATTATAGAACCCACTACATCTTCTTTGTCATTCATTAATGTAAATTTAGTTTTAGTTCCTCCACCATCTACTCCTATATAAAACATAAATTCCCCTTTCTAGTATAGAATATACTCTTTTATTGACTCTCTAAATAAATTACTATCATATTTCAATTTTTTAATAACATTATCTAACGATTCATTTAAAATGTAATCACATCCAGTTAAATGTATAAAAAACTTATATTTAAAACCTTCTGAATGAATATCATACTTAAAATAATTTGGATATAACTCTTTAATTTCATATAACATATTTATAGCAGTTAATAATGGTAAAAACTCACTATGATCTTTAATATGAATTTGTACTCCTTCACATAACTCCTCTTTATATTTTGAAAATGTGGGTACAAAATATACTGGTCTAAAATACACACCTGGCAAATTCTTATTATTTAATCTTTCACTTAACTTGTTACAATCTATCCATGGAGCTCCAATCATCTCAAATGGTTTAGTTGTCCCTCTTCCTTCTGATATGTTTGTTCCTTCAAAAAGACATGTTCCACCATAAACTAATGCACATTCAAGTGTTGGTATGTTCGGAGATGTTGGCACCCATGGTAAATCTGTTTCATCAACAGTAATTCCTCTTTTCCAACCCGTTATTGGTACTACATTTAAATTACAATCTATATTTTCTTTATCTTTAATATACTTAGCTAATTCTCCTACTGTTAAGCCATATATATTTGTTATTGGAAGCATTCCTATAAAAGAATTATATTTAGATTCTAATATATTTCCTTCTATTAAATTACCTCCTAACGGATTTATTCTATCTAAAATAATAAATTCTACACCTTTTCTACTACAAGCTTTCATACATAAGTACATTGTATAAATATATGTGTAATATCTTACCCCTAAGTCTTGAATATCATAAACAAGTATATCAATATCATCTAACTTATCTTCTATTATTATGTTTTTATTTCCATATAAACTTATTACTTCTTTTCCTGTAACATTATCTATATAATTTTCTACTTTATCACCAGCTTGACATTCTCCTCTTAATCCATGTTCTGGAGCAAATAATAATTTCAAGTTATATAAGTTATTTATTATATCTACAGTTGAATTATAATTTTTATCTACTCCTGTTACATTTGTAACTAAACCTATTACCTTATTTTTAAATAAATTATCATATTCTTTTATATTATCTATTCCATTTTTTACACTAAACTTGTTTTTCTCCATACTTTCCTCTTTAAACTAAGTGGCTTTCCCAAAAGCATACATGCATCCAACTTTTGAGAGAGCCCACTAATATATTTTATCATATTTATTTTTATATAATATTTAAAATTTAGTTTATGCTTGTACTTTAACAGATTCCTCATCAAGCATCTTTTTTTCATAAGCTTTAAAGAATGGATAGTAAATTAACAAATAAATAGTAAAGTTAATTAATACTAATATAATTGCTCTCCAATCATTAGTTGCAAGAAATGCTTTAATTGGAGATGGCAATGTCCATGGTGCCATTACTGATACCTTAGCTACAAATCCAAATGACATAGCAAAGTATGTGAGAGTAGTTGTGATGATTGGCCCAATTATAAATGGTATAGCCATTATTGGATTAACTGCTACTGGAACACCATACATTATTGGTTCGCTAATATTAAATAATCCTGGTATAATTGAGAATTTCCCAACTTCTTTTAAGTAAGCTGATTTTGAACATAGTAACAATATGCATAAAGCTAAAGTACCACCAGTACCTCCTACCCATAAAAATACATCTAGGAATCCTTCAACACCAATGTTTGGCGCAACTCCACCAGCTGCTACTGCTGCCATATTCTTGTCCATAAGAACTAACCATATTGGTCTAACAATTGATCCTATAACAGAATCTCCGCTGATACCTGTTGTCCATAATAAACACATTAATATTACTGGTACTAATAATCCTATTAAACTGTTTCCAGCAATATTTATTAATGGTGAAAAAACATACATTAAAAAAGCATTCATATCAAAATTCATTACAACTCTAACAACCCAAACTAATGTAATAATAATAGCACCTGGAATTAATGCCTCAAATGATCTCGCAACTGAAGGTGGTACTTGTTCTGGCATTTTGATAGTTAGATTTTTTGCCTTACAAAATCTTAATATTTCAACTGATAAAATCATACATATAATAGCAACAAACATACCTGAACCACCTAAGTATTCCATAGGTAAAGCCCAACCAAGTTCTTTTCCTGAAGCCGCATCAAGTACAGTCTTAGGAACATTTGCTAAAATAAATGCTGACATTGTTAATACACCACCACTAACTCCATCTAATTTATAAGATTTAGATAAAGCATATCCCATACCATATGAAGCATACAAAGCCATTAAGCTTACAGTAACTCTAAATGGTATTAAAAATACTCCAGCTCTTGGTGTTATCCATTCTTTCCATGCACTTATAGGCAAATTATAAATAACAAGGAACATACAACCTATTAATATCAATGGCATAGTTGAAATAATACCATCTCTAATTGCTATTAAATATTTAAATTCAGATACTTTTGTCAAAGGTGGGGTGATTTTTTCTTCAAAGAATTTCATAAACTTATCCATAAACTTATTCATTTTTTCTTCCTCCTAGTCCATGTACTTTTTAATTAATTCATTGATTATTTTCGGTGCACCTAAAGGTGTGTATGCATTTAATGGAATTTGTTCTACTGGTATATTATGCTTATCAGCTTCTTCTTTAAAATGTGCAAATCTGTGTTTAACTTGTGGTGCCACTATAGCAACTTTTGGATTGAATTGTTCAATAACTTCTGCAAAATCAGGTGTTCCACATGCTGTAATTTCAATATCAAGACCTTGTTTATCCGCTTCCTTTTTTATAGCGTTTACAATTATTGTAGATGAAAAACCTCCTGAACAAACCATTAATACTTTCATAAATAATATCCCCCTTAAATTTATTACTTTATAGCAAAGAATTTTTCTCCTGAAACAATATCAATCTTTTCAGCTTTTATTTCAGATACTTTAAAAAATCCATTACCAATTTTAAGTTTCTCTTTTAATTTATCAATATTCTCTTTTTCTCCTTGAGCCTCGACTATTATATCTCCTTCAAGACCTCTTTTAACATAGCCACTTAAACTTAAAGTAGAAGACTTCATTTGCACAAAATATCTTATTCCGCCTTCACTAATATTCCCACTTATAATAAGCCTTTCTCTAATCATAGCTTTCCTCCATTAATATTTTTTTTAATAGTTTTTTTAGCTAACCACGTATAATCAAACATTGTTTTAAGTTTTTTCTTTTCCACATTAATTCTTGATGTCTCGAAAAACATCATTACTAAAAAGAAAAATGCTACATATAACATTAATACAATATTTTTTGAAAGATTTATAAATATAACTTGTGGTACTATAACTATTAAAAATGCAGAAACTCCATATATCCACCTATTTAGAATAATATTTTTCTTTTCATATAAATAAGTAGTTAACTTAATTGGAATCATTACAGCAATACCAATTAATAATATATATTTAAATACAATTATTACGCTATACATTTACCTTTGCCTCCAATGCATGGATAGTTCCATACATTTCTATCATTTTTTTAACTAAAAATTCTTCTGACATTGCAGTCATAAATTGATCTTGGGCATGTACCATTAGAAGAGATACGTTGATTCCATCTTCTTCAATATCCTTTTGAATCAACTTTGTTTGCATATTATGAGCTTCTATCATTTGCTGATTTGCAAGTTTAAGAAATTCATCAGATTTCTCTTTATTATTTTCCATCATTTCATTTAATGCATTAAAAATATTGTTTCTTGCTTCCCCTGTGTGTGATATTAATTCAAATATTTCTTGCTCAAATTTCACTTTATAATTCCTCCTCAATTAAAAAATTGTGGTAAATATTCTTTATTTATAGTTAATAATTCATCTAATAATTGTTTTGCTACATTTATTGAAGGAATTAATGGATTATTTACTAAAGCTTTTAATGCTTTTTGTTTATCTCCAGTTACTGCTGCATCTACTGCTAACATTTCATAAGATTTAACTAAATGAATTAATCCAACTGCTTCTTCTGCTAATGGACTCTTTAATAAAATTGGTGTTGCACCTGTATTATCAATAATTGCATTAGTTTCAATTATGCAATTATCTGGCAAGGCTTTAAGCATTCCATTATTTAATACATTAACTGTATGCATTTCTTTTTTATTATTAGAAATTGCACTAATTAATGAAACAGCTGCATCTGAATAGTAAGCTCCTCCTCTTTTATCTAATTCCTTTGGTTTTGTATCAATACTTTCATCTTTATAAATTTCAAATAATTTTTTTTCTATTTCTTTAACTACCTCAGCTCTTGTTCCTTTTCCATTTTCGCTTGCTGCTTCTTGTTCTTCTTTAACCATTTCTTGAGTCATTAGATAATATCTATGGTATGGTGATGGGAACATTCCAACAGCTCTTAAATAATCTCTATCCCAATCTATAGCAGGTATATTTTTCATAGATAAACTTTCAAAATCAGTCATTTGTTCTATCAAATCTTTTGTCACATCTTTACCATATAAATATATACTCTTTGCCCAAACTAAATGATTTAGACCTATATACTCTACAAATAATTCTTCTGGTTTAACTCCTAATACTTCTGCAAAAGTCATCTTCATATGAATTGGAACATTACATAAACCTATACACTTAACATTTGAATATCTCTTTACAGCTTCTGTTACCATTCCTGATGGGTTTGTAAAATTAATTAGCCAAGCATCAGGACATACCTCCTCTATATCTTTACAAATTCCAAGTATTACAGGTATAGTTCTTAAAGCTTTTGCAAATCCACCTGGACCACAAGTTTCTTGTCCAAGTACATTATATTTTAGTGGAAATCTTTCATCTCTTGCTCTTGCATCCAATCCACCAACTCTAAATTGAGTTACTACAAAATCTGCACCTTCTAATGCTTCTCTTCTGTCAAATGAAACTCTTATTTTTGTCTTTAGTCCTACTTTCTTTATCATTCTTTCTGCAAGTTTAGATACTATTTCTACCTTTTCTCTTCCCATTTCAACATCGAATAACACTATTTCTTTTACTAATAACTCATCTTTTCTTTTCAAAAAACCATTTATTAATTCTGGAGTATAACTGCTTCCTCCTCCGATTACTGTTACCTTTAATTCTTTCATTTTTATCCTCCTATTTTAGATATTTTTTATCGATTTTAATATATTATTTTTATACTTTTCAAGTATTTTTTGGCTTTCTTCTTTGCTTTTATTAGCTGTAATCATAAATATAGCAACTTTAACGTCTCTATTACTTTCTTCAAAGTACTTCTCTGCGACTTCTCTTGAACATTCAGTTGCTTCTTGAATAATTCTCTTTGCACGTTCTACTAACTTTTCATTTGTAGGTTTTACATCTATCATTAAATTGCTATATACTTTTCCAAGTTTTATCATAGCTCCAGTTGATAACATATTTAATACTAATTTCTGAGCCGTTCCAGCTTTTAATCTTGTTGATCCAGTTACAACTTCTGCTCCAACAATTGGTGAAATTGTAGTTTTTGAGATTTTTGAAAGTTCTGATTTATAAGTACATGATATAGAAATTGTGTATGCATTAACCTTATTTGCATATTCTAATCCACCTATTACATAAGGAGTTCTGCCTGACGCTGCAAGTCCAACTACGACATCCAACTCACTTAGATTTTTTTCCTTTAAGTCCTTAACTGCTACTTCCTTTGAATCTTCAGCACCTTCTTTTGCTTTAAAAATTGCTTCATATCCACCTGCAATTATCCCTTGTACTAATTCAGATGAAACTCCATAAGTTGGTGGACATTCTGATGCATCTAAGATACCTAGTCTGCCTGATGTACCAGCTCCAATGTAAATTAGTCTTCCCCCTCTTTCAATTCTATCAACAATCTTATCAATAGCTTCTGCTATATTTGGTAATTCACTTTCAACTGCTAGAGGAACAAGCTTGTCTTCATTATTCATTAATGTTACCATTTCTAAAGTAGATGCTTTATCAATATCCAATGTCCTAATATTTCTGCTTTCTGTTATTAATTTATCTAAATCTATGTTTGACAATTAATCCACCTCCTACTGATTACGTTTTCATAATAACATTTTTGATTCAATATTTCAAGTATTTTAATAATTTATGAAATATTGTTTCTTATGTATTCTTATTCTTATTTTTATATTTTATTACATAAAAAAACATCAAACTTAGAAATGTTTTTCTTAGTTTGATGTTTTTACTATAAACTATATATAATTATTTATTAACAAATTTTAATATTTACAGTATATATATTCTAATTAATATAGTTCATTATTTATAATGTTAACTTCTAAATATTTGCCTATAATACATTGTTCAAATATTTTAATGAACTTTCAAGAAGTACACCTTCTTTAGTCGGATAATCATATTTATTACTTTCTATAATACATCTTTCTACAAACTCACAAGAATCTTGTACACTATTTAATAATGATTTTCCTTTTAAATAACTTCCAATTAATACTGATGTAAATATATCTCCAGTACCTGGATAAGACTTTTCTAATTTGTTTGCAATTATCATTTGAATTGAATCACTTTTTCCACTATATATAGATGTACCAATTTTATTTTTATCCTTAAGTGGAACACTAGTAATAACTACATCTTCACATCCTAAATAATGAAGCTTTCTAGAAATATGTAATAATTCTTTCTCATTTATCTCAATTAAAATTTCTTCTCCTGCTAAAATACAAGCTTCAGTAAAATTAGGTGTTATTATTTTAGAATATCTTATTAATTTTTTTAAATTTTCAGAATAGCTTTCATTAAAATTACAATAGTACTTACCATTATCTCCAAAGATAGGGTCAAAAACCACTAAAGTATTATCATTTTTAAGCTTTTCTAAAAATTTTAAAGTTCCATCTATATTATTAATGCTCCCTAAATAGCCAACAAATATTCCTTCAAATTCAATGTTTATATCTACATAATGCTTAACTGCATCATCTATATACCCTTTAAGTTCAACTATCTTAGGAATATTAAATCCACCTGTATGTGTTGTTAAAATCATAGTTGGTACTGGACAAACTTCCACTCCTAATGTAGCAAGCACTGGCATTATATTCGTTAAAGCAGCCTTTCCAACTCCGCATAAATCATGTATTGTAGCTACCCTTTTTATAGGTTTTTTCATGTTTTATTCTCCCTCTTACATCTTGCATAATATGTTCTATCCAAATAGTTTTTTCTTATTTTAAAGTTATACTTTTTTTATTTAAGAATAACACACAAAATAAACTATCCATACTGACTTGTTATTTTTTGAATATGCCTTATTCCAATTTCACTTGTTTTAGATATGTATATAATAAGAATTCCCAATTGACCTTTTAATTAATCAATCAGGAATTTCTATATTTTCAAACATTGCATTTAAGTTTAAGATTAATTTAATTATTAAATTGTATGATTCCTGTTGTTGCTTTCTTTATAGCAATTGATAAAGGAATTGCAATTATAAGTCCTATTCCAGTTGTGCCTACTGATGTTAGTAAATGTAAAATTGCTGTTTGTAATCCTACAAATACTAACCAATCAAATGCAAAGTAGCCAAGTAATGATACTACTCCTCCAGCTATAAATCCTATTACATTATATAATAAATTTCCACCGTTTTTATTATTTTCAAAAGCAATCTTACCTGCAATGTAACCAGTTAAACCCTTAACTATTAATGTAGGAATTATCCATGCAGCAAAGGTTGGATCTAAAGCATCATATAATGCACACCCTATTCCAGCAGATATTCCTGCATCAGGTCCAATTAGAACAGCAGTAATAAAAATCGCAGTAGTTCCTAAATGAATCATTGAATTAGATCCCCCAAGTGCTACTGGAACATGAATATAAGTACCCACAAAGCATATTGCAGCCATAACCCCTATTAATACTATTCTTTTTGTCGAAAATTTCATTATATAGCCCCCTTAAAATACGTCATTTATTTAATAATAATAATTAAATAAGATTTAGTCAAATGTATGGATACATTTTCTAATAATTCAACAAACACCCTAAATAATCTTTTTATGTAACTAAAAAATACAGGCGCCATTTATTTAACTCCTGTATTTTAATATGCCTTATATAGTTTTTATTAATTCATCTTCTCAGCTGTGTTATTCAATAATATCCAAATAAGGTAATCCTGCTCCAGATAAAAAATTATATATTTCTTCTTCAGATAGATATACATCTCCTATTATTCCGTGAGTCCTATATAATCTATTTAACTTATGAAAATCTGAACCAGCAGTATAAAGTAGCCCATTATCATTAGCTATTTTTAAAAAGTATTTAGTATCTTGATCTGTATTGCTACAGTACTTAGCCTCTAATCCATCAAAATTAAGTTTTATAATTTTTTCAAAATTAGGTCTATATAAACGTACAGGATGTGCTAAAATAACTGTAGCTCCAAAAAATTTCAATAGTTCAATACCAGTTTCTACACATATATTATCCTTTTTCTCATGAAAATTTATAAAACTACCAAACATTTCTATAAGCTTTGATATTTTATGATACTTTACATACCTTAATGCTTCTACAAGAAGCTCATTTTTATAACTATCATCTTTAAAATACCCTAAAACATGTACTTTAGCATTATTATATCTAGTAGAAAGTTCAACTCCTGGAATAATCTTTACTCCTATTTCCTCTCCAGCCATAATTGCATCGTCTATACCCGCAGTACTATTATGATCTGTTAAAGAAATTATATCTACATCTTTTTTCTTAGCTAACATAACTACTTGTTTAGGTGTATACTTTCCATCTGAAAAGGTGGAATGAATATGAAAATCACCTTTTTTAAACATAATAACTCCTTTTAAAGGTATACCACATTTTATCATATGAATTAATAAGTTAATCGTTACTATATATTAAGTAGATATACTTATCTTTTTTTAAATTACTTTATGGAAATAATATTATTGAGGCAATAAACTTGTTAATTTTAAAACCATTTTCTTGTAAATCCAATAAAAGCACTTACTACATTTTTATTAGGTATATTAACTATAATTTTGTTAGTAAGTTTATTTGTTTTAGATTCAAAAAAATTATTATTTATAGGTTTAATCATCTGTAAGTTCTTAGGGACTTTAAATACCATCTTATATACTCCCGGTGATAAGTTGTTAAATTCATAGTACCCATCTAAAATCATATATTTTGAAGTTGTTGTTGAATCTATAATATTATTATCTTTATCATAAATATCAATATCTAAATTATTAATTCCTTCAGAATACTTCTCATATAACGGAGTATCATAATAATTAAAAAAAGCAACACCACATAACTTAAAGTATTTCTTTAACCCTATTAAAATGTTTTTATTTTCCCTATCATTACAAATTATATCTGATAATAAAGTTTTACAATTAATGGATGAATATTCACCTTTATTAACTACCTTATAATTATCTCGCAACTTAACCTTTATAAAATAGTTATTAAGTTTTATATCTTTGAACTCATAATATCCTTTGTAATCAGTCTTTACAGTTGATATTGGATTTGCAAGATTATCAGTGCTAAATAACTCTATCTCAATATCCTTTAAGACAATATCCTTTTTATCTTTAATTCCATTATTATTTAAGTCTAACCAAACACTTCCTGAAATAGGATATACCTGCTTTTCAATCACTTTAGAATATGATTCTTCATCAGCAATAGATTTAGCCATAGAAACTTGGGTATTTAAAGTATTAAAGTTAGTGTTATCTATTTCCTTTTTAATTACGATAGGTTCAAAATAAATATTATTTTTATGGGTTGTGCCTATATTCGTACTAGTATTTATTAATGCCACTTATATTACCTCCTAAAAATCAAATTCATATAATTTATTATTTTCACTATAAATATCAATATATAGGTAGCTAATAGTTAGTTAGCTACCTATTATATTATTTATACTTATTTGTTATACTAGTGATATATCATCTACACCTAAATAAGATAGAACTACGTTATTATTATTAATAACCTCAGCTCTAAGTGTATAAATTCCTCCATTTAAGAACGTATAGCTCCATGGTTGCCATACTGAATCACTACCACCATTAGAATTTCTAGTAAAAGGTATATTCTCTGTACTTCCATCACTTCTTATAATCCTTATATTTGCTACATCTGGTGTACGACTTACTGCTTCTTGTGTGCAGAAGAAGGCCCATCCTTGAATTGTATCTCCTGGACATACTGAAATTGTTTGATATAAAGCAGTTGTTGCATTAGCACCATCTGTTGTTAGTAAAGCAAAGTAGTTTCCAGCATGTGGGGCAAAATTTGTACTAGAACTAGAACAGTTAAATAGTTGTTCTTGGGTAATAGTATTAGGTTGTTGATTGTCAACCTTATTCCATCCAACAAAATCATTTTCAAAACTTGGGTTTATAAGTGGTCTGTTATGACAGTCATCTGGGCATGGGTCACATGCTGGGAATTCTATTTGGAATAGCATAGCTATGCAGCATATAAAATGACAAGGAACTGCAAAATATGGTGTAGCAGGACCTTCATCAACTTTTTTTCTAAGTTGAAGTTGGTATATTCCAGATTCAAATATTTCGCAACGTAATACTTGATAAGGAGTAGTTAAAACAACACCATCCTCCGCAACAACCCATAATTCATATTGATCACTAATACAAAAGCTCATTAACTTTAAATCAATAGGACTACTTATATCTAAAGTATCTTCAAGTGTTGGATTTGTAGTATCAGCAGGACACGGTAATTCTCCGTCATTACCAAATACTAATACAAAACTTATATCATCTCCTTTTCCAGGGTTTTCAACTTCTGTATGACTTTCTTTTAAACTCCATAACTTTATTTCAGGACGTACATCTATACTAGCTGTTGCTGGAGCTATTCCTTCACAAATAGGGGAAACAACATTTACATTATCTATATAGGGTATCTTAGCCATAATTTTTATCTCCTTTATTTAATATATATGTTGCACTAAAGATTTTTCATCAAATCCACATAACACTCTAAATTTTAATTTAGATTAATTTTTACAACATATATACATTATATTTTTGTTATATTTATATTTTTATTATATGAAAAATTGTTTTTATAGTTACAAAAGCTTGGTTTTTGTAGAACTTTATATTAAATTAATTTAGGTATATATACTAAATAGAAACAATAAAGTATTTTAATATAAACTAAATAATCGCACCCCTGTTAAATACAAGAGTGCGATTTAGAAAATATAGCTTTTTAAGTTTTTTGTTATTAAATGTTGTTCTATTAGATCTAATTATAAAAAAATACTATTCTAAATTTATATGTTATTAATTTAATCTCTTTTATATAAATAAAGTCTTCCATTTTGAGGAGTCATTACCATTTTCCCATAAAATCCTCTTTTTTTAAGTTCTTTTTGGAGAGTGTACATAAAAAATCCATGAGTAACTACTAGGATATTTTCTGAGCCTTCTCTTTGAGCTTCACTTTCAAGGAAGTCAACAAAATTTTTAGCATTTAATTCAGTATGTAACTTCTGTTCTTCTTGAGATGTATGATTAGTATACCAAGCAAATCTTGCTGTAACAGCCCAAAACCAATATGGAAGTTTCAAATTACTTTTAAATAGTGGATTTATTGGTACTTCTCTAATAAGATCACTCTTAACTATATCTCCAGAATAAACATCTTGAGCAGTAGTTATTGCTCTACTTAATGTGCTTGCATAACATTTATTCCAAACTATACCCTGAAGTTTTACATCATTTCTTGTAACTTCACTATTATTATAATCAGTCTCCCAATCTTTAAATTCTTTTGATGTCATAAAAGCTTTCTTTTCACAATTAACTTTAAAATGTCTAACAAGACCGATCCTCATAATAACACCTCCGATAAATTCTAATTATGCTAATTCTTAGTCTAACAATTAAATTAAGAGTTTATTCCATGTATTATCTTCATTAACATGTTTACTCTCTTAAAAGGAGTTATAAAGTAAAGACCATCACAAACTTCTTTAAGTTTTTTTCCAAGTTCTACAGATATATTTATTCCAACTTGTTCTGCCTCTTCTTTACTCATATCTAATGAAAACATATTTATATATTTCTGTGGTATCTTAACCCCTGGAAGCTCATTATTTAAAAATTGAGCATTTTTATAAGTAACAATTGGAAGTATCCCTCCAAGAATTTTAACATTTGTTTTCTCTTTTATCTTTCTTAAAAATTCTATAGCATCATCATCATATATAGGTTGCGTTAAAAAGAAGTTTGCCCCTTTTTCTATCTTTTTAAGCATACGATTATATTCTACTTCCTTATTTAAAACATTTAAATTCAAAGCTCCTCCAATATAAATATCATCACCATTAAAAACTTCTTTATTAGTATCACTCATAAGTTCTATTAACTTAAATGAATTTAGATTAAATACACTCTTTGTTTCAACTTTATTAGCATCTGATACTGGATCACCTGTAATTGCTAATATATTTCTAATATCTTCAATATGTGCTCCAAGTAATGTTGATCTTATTGCATTTGTGTTTTTATCTCTACAACATATATGTGGCATAACATCAATGCCTATTTCTCTCTTTATTTTAGATGCTATAATAGTAGATTCTGCTCTAACTCTTGACATTGGTGAATCTGGAATAGTTACTAAATCAATACCATTATTTTTACATATCTTAGCACCTTCAATAAGTTTAGATATATCTGTATCCATAGGTGCTGAAAGTTCGATTGCAATTACAAATTCATCGTTGTTTAATTTCTTGATAAAGTTGTTTTCTTCTTTATTTACTACATCCACATGACCTTTTATATCATTTTTTTCTATAGCAGGTTCTTGAATATGCTCATCTATACGTGAAGATATATTTTTAATATATGACGGTTTAGTACCACAGCATCCTCCTACTATTGATACTCCTAATGATTTTATTTCCATAACCTTTTTTCCAAAGTAATCTGGACTATTGGTGTATACTGTTCTTTCATGAATAAGCATTGGATATCCTGCATTAGGAAGTGCAGATACAATATCTCCTTTTAAATTAAGGTTTTTAATTATTTCATATATAAATGTTGGACCAGAACCACAGTTAAATCCATAAGAATCTATTTGACTTATATCCTTTATATCTTGAACTATTCTATTAACACTTATACCATCTCGTGAAAACCCATCTGGTTTAACTGCAAATTGAGTCAATATAAAACTATTAGGATCTTTACTCTTAATATATTCTGAGATTTCTTTTAGATGGCTAGGATTACTAAAAGTTTCAAATATAAATATGTTAATGTCATTTTCTAAAAAACACTTAATTATAAATTTATACTCTTCTAAAATAATTTCATCTTCATTTTCTGAATTTTCTTCTCTTATTGGTCCTATACTTGCCCCTATAAACACCTTTTTATTCTTACAAGCTTCTTTAGCTATATTAATACCAGCTTCAAGTACTTCTTTTAATTCACTTCTTGAAATTCCTAAAGTTACTGTATTGGCTGAAAAAGTATTTGTTCTAATAAGCTTTGCCCCTGCATCTATGTATTCTTCATGTATTCTCTTTATTGTATCTTTATCATTTAAATTTCCAAATTCACAATAAGATACATCATTTCCCGTTAGTTCCGAATAATATGTTCCCATAGCCCCGTCACATATTAATACTTTATCTTTTAAATATTCTTTTATCATTTTAACCATCGCCCCAATATTTTTAATTTATTTTAAGACTATATTTAAAATTAGTCTTAATTTTTAGTTAACAATATATATATTTTTCTCCTTTGTAGTATTTATAGCTATTATACATTATTTATTCAATATGTTTAATACTTTTTACTAACCTATAATAAACTTAGATATATCCTTTGAAAGTATT
This sequence comes from Clostridium uliginosum, assembly GCF_900112485.1. Classification (GTDB taxonomy): domain Bacteria; phylum Bacillota; class Clostridia; order Clostridiales; family Clostridiaceae; genus Clostridium; species Clostridium uliginosum. The sequence continues at coordinate 5,283 of NZ_FOMG01000013.1, read as the reverse complement.
TTTCTTTTTGGCTCTGTTTTAAAGTAGTGTTGATATTTTAATATAAAGGCGAATTGGCATTGGAATTTGCTTTTTAGAACTCTTAATGAATATTTGTACTATTAATTGCTTGTCACAATCTGTGATTGGGAGCATGCATTAATAGGACTAATATTCATTTTAGCGTTCTTAAAGTAAATTCCACTGTCCATGAGCTTTATATTAAAATATCAACACGGTTTCAAAACTTAGCCTTTAATTTTATTTTCTAAAATCTAAAATTATAGATATAAAAAAGAGATAGCATTAATTTGCCACCTCTAAAATTTTATCTTGTAATATGTTTTTTTAAATTTATAAATATTTTTTATTAAATCATAAAGAATTATAAAGAATAAACTTTACTGTATACACCTTCTTTATAATTACTAAATTGTCTTTCATTAACTTTATTGGGATAACTCATAACCTTAAGTGGTAAAAATGAATACCCTTTATGCAAAGGAGGTTGCATATAATCAAACGGATTTACATGGAAACCTAAGCGCTTGTAAAATTCAATTCTACGTGTAGCAATCTCTGTTTTTGGATATTCAACCTCTAAAAAAATAGGCTTATTACTTTGTTTCAGATAATCTTTTAGCATAACTGTGCCAATACCTTTACCCCTGAGTTTACCATCTACAGCAAAATGTTCAATAAAATTAAAATCATCAAACTCCCAAGTTGCCATAAAAGCAGTTACATTACCCTCAGCATCCTTGTCGGCAATAATCTTATATGAATCATCATAAAAAAGATTTGCTTGTCCTTCATAGCTTCTGATTTCTTCACTTGGAAATGAATCATCCATCAGCTTAAAAAAGCTATCAAAATCTTTCTGGTTAATAAATCTAAAATTGTTCTTATTCATTTTCCCTCTCCTATTATATGAGGCATCTTAAAAAAATAGCTTGTTCATATAAGCTATATATTTTAAATACCTAAATTTACTATCTAATACATTATAGCATAAATATAGTATCTAATTATAAATTCAGGCCTAATAAGACATTAATCTATTACAATATTTATTCTTACCTATCTAAATCATATAAGGCACATTCAAAAAATAATATATCAGTATGCTTGTATGACATAAAGTGAAACTTTTCAGCTGGAGCTTTGTTGAACTTATACCCTCAAGGGGCACCTCGTCTTGAGACCAAGTATACGACACATCTTTGGTCTATTAATTTTTTCATGTGCCTAAATTTTCTATTTATAAGCGTTATTTTTATATAAAAATGAGCCATCTCAAGCTTTTATGCTTCAGACAGCTAATTTTTTAAATTTCTATGTTATTTTTATGTTATTTTTATGGTGATTATAAATATAAAATGGTATTCCTATAAGCATTAATATAAATCCCCACATTACTATTTCTGCTCCTGAACCATATATTGTCCAAATTGAGTATGCAAATGCTAAAAGTGGAATAATTGCTTTTTTTATAAAGATTTTAAAGCTAAATTGCTTTTCGCCTTTAAACATAAGCATTATTTCAGCTGCTGTAGTTAATAAATATACTGGCAGAAATGATAATGTTGCAAGTATTGTTATAAAGGTAAATGCTGATATCATACTCTTTTGATAATTCATCACAAGTAATATATTAACAAGTATAGATCCGGCTATTAATGCATTCACTGGTGTTCCATACTTAGGATGTAGCTTTCCAAAAAATTTTGGAAACACTCCATCTTCTCCAGCTGCATATCCAACTCTAGCCGTTGATAATAGCCATCCTATCGTTGTCCCTAAAATACAAATTACAACTGCAATTGTTAATACTTTTCCAACTGATGTTCCTAAAATTTGTGTTAATATATCTGTAAGTGGTGCAGAACTTACTGCAAGATTTGAATTTGACATAGCGCCCATACTTCCAAGACTTATTAATATATAAATAATAGATGCTATTATTAATCCATATATTGTACTCTTTTTAACATTTATTTCTGGATTTTTTATTTCTCCTGCTGTAACTGTAGCACTTTCAAGTCCTACAAATGCCCATAAAGTTGATGTAGCTGCTAGAGGAATTGTCCCTAATCCTTTTCCACTTGGTACTAATGGCATTAAGTTTATTTTATCAAAATTCAAAAATGCTAATACTATAAATATTGCAAAAAATCCTATCTTAAATACTGTAGCAAAAGTCTGAATTTTTCCTGCTTTCTTAACTCCTACTATATTCAATATCGTAAATATCCATAAAACTGAGCTAGTAAAAATTATAGAACCTATGGGATTTTGAATTGCTGGTATAACAGCTGAACTGTAACTAGATAGTGCGACTATTATTGCTGCATTGCCAATCCATGATCCATTCCAATATAGCCATGCACTTAAAAAGCCTGTAAATTCTCCAAATGCCTCTTTAGTATATTGATACGCTCCTCCAGTAGTAGGATACTTTGAGCCTAAATTTGCAAAAGAGATTGCTATTAATATTGAACCAATTGTTGTTATAATCCAAGCTATCATGGTAGCTAGTGGTCCTGAAACCTGTGCGAGTGTTGCAGGTAACATAAACACGCCTGAACCAATCATATTTCCACACACAAGCATAGTCGCCATAAATAGACTGATTTCCATCTTTAAGTTTTTACTTTCCATATATCCTCCTTAGTTTAAACTAAAATTACTATTTAATTTCATATGTCTAACATAACTTAAACCATATATATTATAATTAATATACTTTCATTTTTATATGGTTAACCTCTAAAGAAATAATAGAGATACTGAATAAATTCAAATGAATAATGATTTTTAGAATATATAATAAAAAAATAGCTGTGTTTATTTCTTTAGATTTTTAAACACAGCTACTATTATAAATTAGTTTGGAAAAAATTTATACACAAAATATAATTATAATATAAAACAAAATAAAAGCCCTATATTTGCTCTTTCCCAATAAACAAACATAGGGCTTTTATAAGTATTTCAGTTATTTAGCCTTTTTATTAAATTCTTTCCAAGTATAAAATCTTGCTTTGCTACTTGCATTATATAATACAAATAAACTTGAATTTATCGGTACCTTTTTAATGTACATTCAAAAAATAATAGACCAGTATGCTTGTCTGACACAAAATATACGAAGCATCTTTGGTCTATTATTTTCTTTCATGTGCCTAAAGTAAAGTTCAACTTTTAGGTTTAGAAACTGGAGTTTCATCTACCTTAGGTGGATTGGGTTTAACTTGATTATCTGAACCACTATTTTCTCCATTTGAATTATTTGAGCCTATATTATTATTTTCGTCTGGCTTTGGTTTTTCAACTGGAGGTATTATTGGCTCAGGCTTAGTTTCTGGAACTACCTCTGGTTCAACTTTAACCTCAGTATTTTCTTTACCTTCATTGGTATTTTGTTGAGGTGGTGCAATTTCTTTTATTGGTTTTTGAGGTGTTATATCTTTCTTAGGTACTGTTATTTCAATAGGTTTTTCAACAGGTTTTTCTATTGGTATATCCTTATCTACTTTTGGTGTTTCAACTTTAGAACTCTCATCAGCTTTCCAATAAATACAATTTTGTTTATCTTTTATAGCAGATGTAATTTCTTTAACAGGTATTTGTTCAATATTTATTTTAATTGCTTCAGTAGCTGAAAGTGATGCTTCATATCTTCCTAAACTGATTCCTTTAGTCTTAGCCTCTTCAACATCTTCTTTATCACCTGTTATATAAGTTACATTTTCAGTCTTAAAAGTAGTTTTAATAGCTTCCTGTATTGTATCTTCATAAACTTTATCATTCTCTCCATTTAGGAATGCAAAAGCAACTAGTACTTCACCATCTTTATCTAGATATTGTTTTTCTACTAATTTTGTTTTTATAATTTCAATACCTTGATTAATTTCAAGTCCTTTAACATCAGAAAAATCAAATTTCTTTCCATCAGCATTAACACCTTCTACTTTCACTACTTTTTTCTTATTATCTACCTCTATTTGTATACTAGGGTTAATATCTAAACTTACAACAGCATAAGCTGTTTCATAGGTTATACCTTGGAAGAAAGTAAATATAAGCAAAAATAATGCTGCAAATGTTCCAAAAGTCTTAAAAAGACTAGGTCTATGAACACTTTTATTTATATTTAAATTAATAACATCTTCTTCAAAATAAAATATTTTCTGTCCTATCTTCATATCATCTTTGATTTCTATGCTCTCCATGATACCACATTCATTCATTACTATAGCGTAATCTTTTTTTGTCTCTACTAATATTCCTTTTTTCATTTTAATCACCTACTTTCTGATCCATCTTTTTAACATTCTAAGATTTTTATTAAGTATTATCACTACAGAAATAATGAATTTTTTACTTCTTTTTACCACTTTTTCTGTAACTGAAAATCTTAAAACAACCTTTTTTATAGGCAATCTCTTTTTTAAATTCATAAATGATGTAAATTCCTCAACTTCATTTATAGCTTCTGCCAATTCAATTGCATTTGTTCTTGTTGCCTTTTGTTTAGGAGCCTCATTTACTAAATCTTCTAAAGTAAATCCAAAAGAACTTATTTCAAACTTTAATTTATTTATATCTTCAACCAATAAACTATTATCCTCTTCTTGTTCCAAGTATTCATGTTGAATATCTATCCCTTTATCTAATAAATCATCAAGTGATGAACATAAATGTTTATTTTCACTCTTCAAATAATTTTTAATTCTACTTGATATAACAAGTTTTGCAAAAGGTAAAAAATATCCTTTTTCTTTATCATATCTTTCAACGGCTTCAGTAAATGCAAGTAATGCAACACTTATCTCCTCATCATTTTCACAAGATACATATCTTCCTGTCACATCTGAAATGCTTTTAATTATAAAAGGCATATGTTGGTCAATAAGTTCATTAATATCTATGTCTTGTCCAACATTTAAATCCTCTAAAACACATTCGAGCATATATGCGCTCCCTTCCGACTCGTCATTATTATATACAAAAAACAATAGTAATTTTGGTACTTTTTATTACATATCAGTAAAATTTTTTATAAAAACTATTAAATTAAACCATTATTAAATTATGCATACCCTTATATGTTACCATATTTGGGTCGATAAAGTAATAACTACAGAGATAATTCTATAATCTTAATTAATCTTTAAGGCATCTCCAAGTAAATATTATTTTTAACTAGGTTGTTGAATAACTAATTTTTACAAATATTTATTTAAAAAATATTCTTAGGAATCATAAATTCCAAGGATATTTTCTCGTTTTGATTCCTTG
>NZ_FOMG01000001.1 GCF_900112485.1 Clostridium uliginosum | reverse complement strand
CCGGTAGCAAAAATTTTTGAGTACTTAAAAATAGCTTAGGAATCTCTTTGTTTATTCAACTGTAAAATTATTCAAGTAAAAATGCACTATTATAGATGCATAATAAAAATTTTACTAAAGTATATTGACAACTTCTCCTGTTGTAACTATAATGGTTACAACAGGAGAAATTAAATATGAAAATAAGTAGTAGATTTTCTGTAGCAGTTCACATATTATCAATGTTATCTATGGAAAAACGTAAATTATATATATATATATGTTCTAATTAAGTTAATACATTTATAATCTTTTATATAATTTTTATAGAAAATTATATCTTTAATTAGCAATATCTAGTTAGAAGCATATATATCATAAATTTTCTATATAAGTTCCTCACTATAGTAGTTAAATCATAGTATTTATAAGTGTTCTAAAATTTATATTAATGAACAAACTTTATTGGAACTTATATATTAAAGAATATTACAATAGAAGATGTTGTTGAAGAGCTACGGTAAAAGATTAAATAGGATTTGTTTTTAAATTTTTAACAGTGATGTAACTAGTAAGGTTACACCTGATATACTATTATTTTTTTATATTTGTTGTAACCTCTAAAGTTACAACTCCGAGAAAATAAATTCATATTGAAAGGATGATTATTTATGAAAATAGCATTAATTGGAGCAAATGGAAATGTGGGAAGGGTTATTTTAAAAGAAGCATTATTAAGAGGACATACAGTAACAGGAATAGTTCATGATTTATCAAAAATTAAAAAAGAGCAAGTTAATTTAAAGCTTGTTGAAGGAAATATATTTGATGAAGAAAACATATCAAAGGCTATTGAAGGAAATGATATAGTTATTAGTGCCTTTGGTCCAAAACATGGGGAGGAAAAAAGTTTAGTAGATGCTACTAAAAGCTTAATAAATGCTGTAAAGAAGGCCAGTGTACCTCGTCTGCTATCAATGGGAGGAGCTGGAAGCCTTCTTGTGGAAGGAGATGTGAAGCTAGTTGAAACAAAGGATTTCCCTTCTGATTGGAAACCAATTGCATTAGCTCATGGTGATGCATTAGAACAGTATAAACAAGAAGAAAAGCTTAATTGGACCAATTTAAGTCCTGCTGCATTTATTGAACCAGGAAAAAGGACAGGAGTTTATCGTGTTGGTGAAGATAATCTAGTAATAGATGAAAAAGGTGTTAGCCATATTTCATTTGAAGATTTTGCGTTTGCAATGCTAGAGGAAGTTGAAAAGCCTAAGTTCTCTCGCAGAAGATTTACAGTAGGCTATTAATTTAATTGAAGGGATAGAAAAATATGAAAACAAAAATATATTACATTATGGATACTATGTGTGGTTGGTGCTATGGTTTTAGCGATGTTATAACTAAAATACAAGAAAAGTACAAGGAAGTTTATGATTTTAACATTTTACCTGGAGGAATGTGGATAGGTGATGATTCTAAAATTATTAATGATAGTTTAGGTGATTATATAAAAAGCCATAATACAAGAATAGAACAATTAACAGGTAAAAAATTTGGAGAAGGATTTAATAAAAATATATTAGAAAATACTGATATGGTTTTAGATAGTTTTCCAGGAGCAAAAGCAGTAGTTTTAATTCAAAGATTGAAAAAGGATGTAGCTTTTAGCTTTCTTAAGAAGATTCAAGAAGCCTTTTTCGTAGAAGGAAAGGATACTAATAATTTAGAAACATATATTCAAATAGCTGAAAGCTTTGATATATCTAAAGAAGAGTTTGAAAAAGAATTTTTATCAGAAGCCTTAACAGAAGAGACTTTTAAATATTTTAATATGGTTACATTAATTGGGGCAATGAGTTTTCCAACAATTGTTGCAGTAGAAGGAGATAAATCAAGAGTAATCTCACAAGGCTATAAGAAGTTTGAAGAATTAGATAAAATCTTATCTTCTTTATAAAGCTATTATTTGATATGGTACAAGTGAAGATATAAATATAACAAATAATTGTAAAATAGAAAAAGTACATGAAGTAATTAGATGAAATACTTCATGTACTTTTATGTTGACATCTTACTTTTATTATAAATTAAATTTTACAATTTAATATCATGATCTTTTGAATAAAAATTACCTTTAGTATCATTTTGGTAACTATGTGCTAAAAAAGTGCGTACTTGAATAAAGTGAATATTATAGTAAAATCATAGCATGTAGAATGTGATAAATAAATGCGGTGGTATTTTGTAAAAAGTGTTGAAAATAGTTATAAGATAAGTTGTTTGTTAATAACCAGGAGTTGTAAGAGTTCAGCTTCAGGGCATATATGGCAATTGTCCAAGTGCATAAGGACTATTAAAATTTTGATTGAACAAATATTAAAAAATGAAGTTCCTAGAGTTAAAGAAATTATAGGAGTTTAACATAAAAATAATAGGATAAATTATAAAAGGAGTGGAATTATATGATAAAGGTTATAGCAAAAAATTTTGCCAAAGAAGATAAAATTGATAAAATTTTAGAATTAGCAAAGGAATTAGTAGAAACAACAGTAGAAAAAGACGATTGTATAAAGTATGAAATGTACCAAGATGAGAAAAATCCAAATGTATTAATAATGATAGAAGAATGGGAAACAATAGAAGATTTAAATAATCATATGTCTTCAGAGCACTTTAAAAGGATAGTCCCACAAATGAATGAGTACATGGATAAGAAGCCAGAAATGAGTATTTGCAAAAAAATGTTTTAAAACCTTATGAAAGTATATTGCCTGTTTAATTAAAGCAGTCAATGATTTAGTCCATAAGTTTAAAAAAAAAGTAAATTAACTAATTAATAAAGGAGTGTAATAATATGGAAAACGAAGTACTTAAAGCAATAAGAAATAGAAGAAGTACAAGAAAATATAAAGATGAACAAATAGGGGAAGAAGAATTACAAACAATATTAGATGCTGGTATACAAGCACCAAGTGCAAACAATTTACAACCATGGCATTTTACAGTAATACAGGATAAAGAAATGATTAATTTTATAAGTGATAAGTCAAAAGAAGTAATGATTCAAAATGACAATGAACGTATAGTAAATATTGGGAAAAGTTCTACAAATATATTTTATAATGCACCTACTGTAATAATGGTTTCAGGGGAGGAAGAGGTTAGCTCGTCTTTAGTTGATTGTTCAGCAGCAATAGAAAATATGCTGATAGCTTGTGAAAGCATTGGATTAGGAGCAGTGTGGATAGGACTTGTTAGGTTTTTCTTTACACTTAATGATGAGGTAAAAAAATTAGAATTGCCTAATGGATATAAGCCATTTTATGCTGTAGCAATAGGATACAAAACTAATGACAATATTTTAGGAATATCAAAAAGAAATAGAGATGTTATAAACTATATTAGATAATTTATATTTAAATGAACGATGTTATTATAGTATAATGTTAAACAGATGACTTTATATTTCGCTATGTTTTAATATCAACACGGTTTTAAAACATAGCCTTATTTTTAAAAGTACAATAAGTTTAGCGTATGCTACACATGATATTAGAAGGAGAGTATAAAATGTTAAATTTTGATTATTCAATACCAACAAAAATATTTTTTGGAAGAGATAAAATAGATGTACTTGCAGAGAATGTGAAGAATTATGGAACTAAGGTATTACTTGTTTATGGGGGAGGAAGCATAAAGAAAAGTGGATTATATGATAAGATTACAAATATCTTCAAAAATAATGAAATTAGTTATTGGGAATTATCAGGAGTAGAGCCTAATCCAAGAGTATCAAGTGTAAGAAAAGGAATTGAAATATGCAAAGATAATAAAATAGAACTTATACTTGCTGTAGGGGGAGGAAGTACAATTGACTGTGCAAAGGTCATAGGAGCAGGATATTACTATGATGGAGATGCATGGGATATAGTTGTAGATTCAAGTAAAATAAATAAAGTTCTTCCAATTGCAAGTATACTAACATTAGCTGCTACAGGTTCTGAAATGGATGCAGGAGCAGTAATTACAAATTTAGAAACCAGTGAAAAATTAGCAACTGTTCATAAAGATATGGCTCCAAAATTTTCAATATTAGATCCAACTTATACATTTACAGTACCTAAAAATCAAACAGCAGCAGGTACAGCAGATATAATGAGTCATATTTTTGAAGTATATTTTAGTAATACTAAAGAAGCTTATTTACAAAATAGAATGGCAGAAGCCCTTCTTAAAACTTGTATAAATTATGGTAAAAAAGCTATTGATGAGCCTGAAAACTATGAAGCAAGAGCAAATTTAATGTGGGCTTCAAGTCTTGCTATAAATAATCTTTTAAGTTATGGAAAAGAAACAGAGTGGAGTGTTCATGCAATGGAGCATGAATTAAGTGCATTTTATGATATTACCCATGGAGTTGGCCTTGCAATTTTAACTCCACATTGGATGGAATATGCACTAAATGATAATACAGTAAACAATTTTGTTGAATATGGAGTTAATGTTTGGGGTCTTGATCCTAGTGGTGATAAATATGAAATTGCTCATAATGCTATTAAAAGAACAAGAGAGTATTTTGTGTTATTAGGAATACCTTCTTCATTAAGTGAAGTTGGAATTGGGGAAGAAAAATTAGAAAAGATGGCCAAACAAGCTACTGTAAGAGGAAATCTTGGAAATTTCAAGCCTTTAGCTGCACAGGATGTATTAAAAATATATAGAGCTGCTCTATAACAGGATATGATTTATAGGGATATAGTTTTGCTTTTAGGAGTCTTATAAAGCATGGATATCCCTTTAAAAACAAAAGAAATTTATAAAAAATAGAAGTACGAAAGAATTTGAAAGGGCAATTAAATGAATTATTTAATAAACTTAATAATTAAGACATTGGTAGATACACTATATATTACAGGAATGATAATTCTTGTAGGATTTATTCTTGGATTTTTAAGAAATCGTTCAATAGAAAATTTTCAAAAAAGTTTCGCATGGAAGGCTGTTGCGATTACCGCTATTATAGGTGTGCCTATACATGAAATTTCTCATGCTATCTTCTGTGTTTTATTTGGACATAAAATTAACAAAATCGTACTAATACAAAAGAGAGATGAAAATGGTGTGCTTGGATATGTAAATCATGGTTATAATCCTAATAGTATATATCAACAAATAGGTAATTTTTTTATAGGTATTGCACCTATATTCGGAGGAATTTCCGTTATAATTGCTTTAATGTACACCATAATTCCTAAGACATATATTGAATTTATAACTATATCTATGAATAATTTACACATAACTAAAATAAATGATGTTGCTTTAATGGGAATATTGGATTCTTATATTAATTTAATAAAAATAATTTTTTCAATTAAGAACTTTGCTAATCCATATTTTATATTGTTTTTATTTTTAGCTATATGTATTTCATCACATATATCGTTAAGCTCTGCGGATATTAAAGGGGCTTCTAAGGGATTATTTATAATATTCCTAATAATATTAGTTCTTAATGTGCTTGGCTTTTCAAAATTTGTTATTGCTGAAAGTATATTGAAATATAACATTGTACTAATAGGATTTCTGATAGTATCGCTGATTTTTTCAAGTATAACTTATATAATAAGTTTACTGCTATCATTAATAAAGAATTAAGGTACATTCAAAAAAATAATATTTAATGCACTAGTAGATGGAATTAAGATTCTTGAACTAGTGCATTTACTTTTTTAACTTATTCATTTGTTGTTAGCTTATAATTTTAGTAGGCAAGAATAATAAAAAAGAATATTGACACACTAAATAGAAAGCATTACCATATGAATATACTAATCATACCTACAAAGTATAATTTGACTTGTTATTTTTTTGAATATGCCTAATTGAGTATCTGATAAAAAGATAAATCAAATATGAAGAGGAGCGATATATTATGGATAATGGGAAATATGTTGAGGAAATATGTAGAGCAATGATTAAGGAATTTGAAGAAAAAGAACACTTTACACTAGATGAAGGTGTTAAAGCAATAAAAGATTTATATCGTGTAAAAGAAGAATGTAATTGGGCTACTAATATAGCAAATACTATAGATAATATTATTAATGACATTGCAAATAAAATTTGTATAGGCGGAATTGCAGCAAGCATATTTAAATACAAAAAAATTAGAGACAAGATCACAATAGATAAGGATAATGTGATTTGGTATGATGGATTTGAACGTGTAGGTATAGCATCTGGAATAAAAAACATAACAGAGAAAAAAACAAATGATATAGAAGAGATTTTAATAGAAAAGAATAATGGAAAGTCAATTAGAATAAATGATAAAGCATTTGTTCTTGGTTGGGAATAAAAAGATCAAAACTATATCAAAATAGAGATAAAAATAAAAAAAGTTAGAGATGACTGCATAAAAGTCATCTCTTTTTTGTATAAATTAATAATAGCTTCATTTTTTTGAATATGCTTTATGTAAGTATCCATGAAGTATATAGCAATTTTAACAGCTAGATTGAAGATGCCTTAATCAACATAGATAATGTTAAGTGCTATGAATAATTTGGAAATATGAAACATAGTATAAGGTAGAGTAACTTAAGGAGGAATAAGAGATGAATTTTATAATAAATAAGCTAAACCAAACCTTTAGGGATAAAAAAGTATATTTTTTTATGGTGTTAATTATGTTCTGTTTAGGGATATCATTTGGACTGTATGCAGTTAAATACATGAATGAATCAAATAGAAATGATTTAATAAGTTATTTTTCAGGTTTTACATCTTCTATAGGGGACACGCCTATTGATTATGGAAATTTGTTATTTAATGTTATAAAGAAAAATATGTTAATAATTATACCAATATTTATATTTGGATTGACCTTTTTTGGTATGCCATTCATATTAATTTTAGATATGTTAAAAGGATTTACATTAGGTTATACATTTTCTTTTATAATGACAACATTTGAAGGAAAGGGTATAGGACTAGCATTAGTTTCTGTAATTCCTCAAAATTTAATATATATTCCTTGTTTTATAGCATTAAGTGTTATAGCTTTATCTTTCTCTACACAACGATTTAAAGGGAAATTTTTTAAAAGAACTAATGTCAAAGATCCATTTTTAAATCTTATAGGAAATAAATTAATTATAATTTTAGCTGTTTTTACAATAGGAATATTAATAGAAACTTATGTATCCCCTAATTTAATAAAATTTGTAGTTACTAAATTTTATTAAGACATATGAAAGAAAATATATTAACATACTGATTTATTATTTTTCTGAATATGCCTAGAAGTAAATGAATGTATAAAAAGATATAAACTTAAGATATAGATTATAAAAGAGGAAAAAAGGCAATTTTGTCGAATAATAATCATAATTAATGGTATAGGAGAGAGTAATGATAGATAATGTAAGCAACTATAAAGAATATTTGTTTAATAGTGGGAAAAGTGAAAACACTATATATGCTTATGTAACAGATGTGACACTGTATCTTAAGTTTCTAAAGAAAAAGGAAATAGACATATATACAAGTGATAACTTAACAGTTATGGGATATATACAATACCTATTAGAAAATGGAAAATCAGAAAGATCTATAAATAGAATAGTTATAAGTCTTAGAAGCTTTTACTCTTATTTAAAAAATGAGTCTTTAATTAAAGAGATACCAAAGATAGAATATAAAAGTTCAAAAAACAATAGGAAGTTACCTCAAATTTTAACTGTTGAAGAAGTAGATAATATAATTAGAATAGTTGAAAAGGATTGTCCGAAAGGAATTCGTGATAATGCATTATTAGAATTAATGTATGCTACTGGAATGAAAGTGTCTGAACTTATATATTTAAATGTAGATGATATAAATCTTGAACTGCATTTTGTAAGATGTACTGACAGTAGAAACTTTGAACGATTAATACCAATAGGAAGAAGTGCATGTAGAGCTTTAAATGAGTACTTAAGTATAAGATATAAAATTGCAGAATGTGGGGTACCAAACCTATTTGTTAATTTAAATGGTAATAAATTAACAAGGCAGGGTATTTGGAGAATAGTTAAAGAATATGCTAAAAAAGCAAAAATAGATAAGGATGTAAATTTAAATACTTTTAGACATTCCTTTGCAGTTCATTTGCTTCAAAATGGTGCAAATGTAAGAGCAGTACAAAAGCTACTTGGAAATCAAGTATTAACATATATGGATACTTATTACGAAATAATAAACAATGACAAGATAAATTATATATATATGAATACCCATCCAAGAGCTTAATAGTTAAAAAATCCCAATTAAGTATTTAATAACTTATAAGAATAAATAAAAAAATTTGTCAAATCTTTGGTTATTTTAGATTTTATTATAATATTATTTCTCCTTTTGGTAATACTAATTCAGAAAGGAGGAAGATTGATGAAAAATAATATTAAAAGAGTAATATCTTTTGCTTTAATCTTAATTTTTACAGTATTATTAATGCCTCTTAATTCTGTAAATGCAACTGTAATGGAGGACGGAGTTAAAGCTGAGGGAATGCAAATTGAGGCTAAATCAGCTTTATTAATTGAACCAAGTACAGGCAAAGTTATTTATGAAAAAAATCCAGATGAAAAATTTGCCCCAGCATCTGTAACTAAGATTATGACAATGCTACTTGCTATGGAGTCAGTAGATAGTGGAAAGATTACATTAGATGATAAGGTAACCTGTAGTGAAAATGCAAAAAAAATGGGCGGAAGTACAATGTTATTAGATACGGGTGAAATAAGAACTGTGGCTGAACTGCTAAAGGGAATAGCTATAGCTTCAGGAAATGATGCTTCTGTTGCTATGAGTGAATATATTGGAGGAACAGAAGCAGATTTTGTTGTATCAATGAATAAAAGAGCACAAGAGCTTGGAATGACCAATACAACATTCAAAAATTGTAATGGGTTACCAGCAGAGGGGCATTTATCAACAGCTCGTGATATAGCAATAATGTCTAGAGAATTATTAAAGCATCCAACAATACTGAAATACACAGGGACTTATATGGATTCTATTTCAGAAGGAAGAAAATCTCCCATTGAATTAGTAAATCATAATAAATTAGTTAGATTTTTTGAAGGCTGTGACGGGTTAAAAACAGGTTTTACTAATGAAGCAAAGTATTGTATTTCAGCTACTGCAACTAGAAATGGAGTAAGAATGTTAACAGTAATTATGGGTGCTCCAACTTACAAAACAAGAAATAGAGATGCCGGAATATTATTAAATCATGGTTTTTCAAAGTATCAAGGCAAAAAAGTATTATCTAAGGACGAAGATGTAGAAAAAGTTCTTATGGATAAACAAACAGATAGATTCTTCATGGCTAAAGCAAAAGATGATTTGACAGCTATATTACCTAAGGGAAGTAGTGGAGAATTAGAAAAGAAAATAATAATTGATGAATTAAAGCCAGAATATAAGAATGGTGAAATTGTTGGTAAATGTGAAGTTTACTTAGGAGAAGAAAAGGTAGGAGAAGTAGATATATATTCTGATAGAGATATTAAGAAAGGAAACATATTTGATAATATCAAATATAATATTAAAAATTTGTTTGAAAAAGGTATTTAGTTAGGTATATGAAAAAAAATAACAAGTCAAATATATTAGAAAACAGACTTGTTATTTTTTTGAATATGCTCTAAGTCATATGAAAGAGGTTATAGTGATTTTGTTACTATAACCTTTATTTTTGTTTTATCTAAAGACTATGTTTTAAAACCGTGTTGATATTGTTATATATTGTAAAGTGAACTAAGAAATTGAACTTAAGGATATCTAAATGAGTATAGTCCACTTTTAGCTTGCTCCAAAGTCAAGCTTTGGACAAGCAGAAAAGGTGACAACACTCAAGGAAACTCGACTCACATTCGTTCGCTGAGTAAGTTTGAGATACCAAATGTAAAATGCTCACAGAGAAAGTTTGAGACACCAAATATAAAATTTGGACTCTCACTTAAGAATTCTAAAAGTCAAATTTCAATGTCCACTTTACAAAAATATAACAATATCAACACTATTCTAAAACAGAGCCTTGTATACTTAAAAATGTTTTTAAGTATTTCAAAAAATTAATAGTAAATAGTATAGTATAGTCTATTTTGTGCCATACTTTTTTCGTGATTAAATCAAATTTAGGACATTTAATATATAGTTTGATTCAAAATGTTGTTTAAAACTTGTAAAATTGTTATTATGTAAAAGAGAGAATTAAAATAACAGATATCCATACTGTAAAAAGGTGGGTGAAATATATGGATTTCCCTAATATTAAAATTAAAGATTTTGAAGGACCATTTGATTTATTACTCCATCTAATTAAAAAAAATCAAATGGATATTTATAATGTGGAAATATCAAAGATAACAAATCAATATTTAAAACACCTTGATAATATGAAGGTGATGGATTTAGAAATAACTTCTGAATTTATTGTAGTGGCGGCTACTTTAATTGAAATAAAATCTAAACAGTTGTTACCAAAAGTAAAAAAAGATGAGGAAGAAGAGGAAGATCAAGAAAAAGATCTTCTTGAAAAACTTATAGTATATAAAAAGATTAAGAAAGCAGCAGAGTTTTTTAAAGAAAAATACATTAATTCTGGAGAATTATACACTAAAAAACCTGAAATAATAGAAGAAATTAAAGATACTCAAATTAAAGAGGATTTGTTTAAAAATATAACACTTTTAGATTTATACAACATGTATAATAACCTTTTGGAAATTTATAATAATAAGCAAAATAAAAACAATATAATTCAAAAGAAAATATTTGTAGATAAATACAAAGTTGAGGACAAGCTAGAATATATTTTAGCTATGCTAAAGGAAAATAAAATTAATAGATTCTCAGATATAATGAAATATTGTGAATGCAAATTAGAATGTATTGTGAGCTTTTTAGCATTACTTGAGATGGTTAAGCAAAAGGTAGTTAAAGTTTATCAAAGTGATAATTTCGACAATATAGTAATTGAGAGGAGAGAAGATGATGGACAAGAATAATGGATTACAAATACAATTTGTAGAAGATTTTAAGAAAAAGTCTTTAAAATCAGGAATTGAAGCATTATTATTTGCAAGTGGAGAGCCTTTAAGTTTAAAGGATTTGTCAACTTATCTTAAAGAAGAATCTAAAATTGTTGAAGCAACCATACAAGATATGATAGATGAGTATGAAAAACAAGAAAGAGGTATAAAGCTTATTTTCATAAAGAAAGCATATCAATTAGTTACCAAAGATGAAAATAGTGATTATATACAAAAACTTTTAAAGAAAAGTAAAAGACAATCCTTGTCACAAGCTTCATTAGAGAGTATAGCTATTATATCATATCAACAACCAATAACAAGAATTGATATTGATGAAATAAGAGGAGTTAAGTCTGAAAGTGCTATTCAAAAGTTGATAGAAAGAAATCTTGTTAAGGAAGTTGGAAGGTTAGAAGTTCCAGGAAGGCCTATATTATATGGAACCACAGAAGAATTTTTAAGACAATTTGGAATTGAAGATTTAAAACAACTTCCATTACTAGATTTTTTTGGAGAAGATGATAATGAATATACTGAAGATGTATTACAAGATGAATTAAGTTAGGTTATTAAATTATAAAGCTATGTTTTAAAACCGTGTTGATATTGTTACATATTGTTCAGCATGCTAAAGAATTGAACTTAAGAACATCTAAATGAGTATAGTCCCATTCCAGCTTGTTCCAAAAACAAGTTTTGGACAAGCAACTAATGTGACAATACTCAAGGAAACTCGACTCATATTCATTCGCTGAGTAAGTTCGAAATACCAAATATAAAATGCCCACAGGGAAAGTTCATGTTTCCAAATGTAAAATTTGGACATTTACTTTTGGACTCTCACTTAAGAGTTCTAAAAGTCGAATTCTAATGCACACTTCACAAAAATGTAACAATATCAACACTACATTAAAACAAAGTCAATCATAAAAATAGGTGTGCTGAAATTAATCAGCACACCTATTAATGTTAATGTGTATGAAATTAAAAAATTAGGAGTTATTCTTTAATCGTTTTGAGTATCACTAGAGGAAGGATTACATTCCGTAGTGATATCAACATCGACATTAGTATTATTACCACATTTATCTTTTTTATTCTTTTTTTCCATATCTTTTATTAAATCTTTTGCCATATCTATAATTTGAGGAACAGTATCAACAATTCTATCATAAGTACAATTTTGATCTACTGGAAGCATTCTTATACCATCTTCTTTAACAACTAAAAAAGCAACTGGTTTAACAGAAACTCCAGCACCAGATCCTCCACCAAAAGGAATTTTTGAATTGCTATCTAAATGCTGATCTAAAGTAGAATATTCTGTACCACCTGATGCAAAACCAAAGCTTAATTTTGAAACAGGTATGATATAAGTTCCATCTTTTGTTTCTACAGCATCACCAACTACTGTATTCACATCAATCATGTCTCTAAGATTTTCCATTGTACTTCTCATTAAATTTTCAACTGGTTGTTCACTTGCCATAATATTACCCTTATAAAGGGTCCACCTCCTTTGAATAAATCATGCATTTACATACAATGATTAATATATTTATAATGTTTGCAATTGAAAAGAATATTATACTTGAAATTTCAAATTTTACTAAAATTTCATCTTTAAATATTGGATTCATGTTAAATTTAAATTTATGAGATTTGAATAGAATATTAAAAATTAAATATATTAAAGGACACAATTGAGATAATACTCCGTATGAAACTGCTGTATGAGCAGCATCTCCAAGAGAATAATCTAATTGCCCTTTTAAGTTAATCCATGGTTTGAATTTTGTATGATACAGCTTATTAATCAAATATTTCTTATTTAATTTTTTAAAGGTATTGAATAAAGGGTTTTTCTGATTTTCTTTTTTTCCCTTTTTTTTAAGTGATTCATTTTTTGATTTTTCTTTTGACACTATTACAAATTTATATAATTTTATATAATAATCTTCATTAGAAAAGTAAATACTAATTTTTAATGGGAAAGGTATTAAAATAATTATTAAAATTATCAGGAAAATTATTAAGAAAATAGGAAATAATTTCATAAAGATACCTCCAATTTTTATACGTTTTATAAGTATTGCCAAATTATCCAAAAATAAAACTAAGTTTTTTAGAAGTATAGGTTTAAAATTTAAGTTTAAAGGAAAACTACGAATGAATAGTAATTAAGGCACATTGAAAAAAATAATAGACCAGTATGCTTGTCTATTTTGCGTCATACTGCGTCGGCAAATAGTAATATAAGAAGGTGAGTGTTATGAGAAAAATTATTAAAAACAATATATTAGTAATATTAATAAGTATTATATTGCTTGAAATTTTCTCAAAAACGGTTCAAGCAGATAGTGGAATAAAAAATAATTTTAGAGTTAACGCAAGATGTGCAATTGCTTTAGATAGGGATTCTGGTGAAGTGCTTTTTGAACAAAATGGATATGAGATAGTGCCAATGGCAAGTACAACAAAAATACTTACAGCAATTATTGCTATTGAACAAGGTGACTTAGATAAGAAAGTTACTATAAGTAAAAAGTCTTCAGGCGTTAGAGGCTCTAAAGTAGGGTATAAGGCAGGAGAAGAAATTACTTTAAAAGAACTTGTCTTTGGACTAATGTTTAAATCTGGAAATGATGCGGCAATAGCTATAGCAGAAGCATTAGGTGGATCAGTAGAAGGATTTGCTGAAATAATGAATCATTATGCAAAAGGGATAGGAATATTAGATTCTCACTTTGAATCTCCACATGGACTAGATAGCAATTCACATTATTCATCAGCATATGATTTAGCAATATTAACTTCTAAAGGTATGAATTATGATTTGTTTAGAGAAGTTGTTGGATCAAAGCAAATTGCAAAAGATAAATATAATTTTACAAGAGATTATAATAACATAAATAAAATACTTTGGCTTATACCAGAAGCTAATGGAGTAAAGACAGGTTATACAGGAGGAGCAGGTAAGTGCTTAGTTTCTTCTGTAAACAATCAAGGAAAGGACATAATAATAGTGGTATTAAATTGCCCAGATAGATGGGAACAAACACAAAAGATATATAAGCATGTTTTAGAAACAGTTGCATTTGAAAATCAAAATTTTAAAGAACTCGTAGGCGCCCAATCTATAGAATAAAAATAGGGAGCACATAAAAGTGCTCCCTATTTTTGCCTTTACTGCCAGCATATTAATCAACATATTTGGGATTTTCTCGATTTAATGCACTATATGGCAGATTATAAACATTATTGTTATTTTAGCAAAAAGAAACTTATCAATATGTCGAAAGCATTCCTTGATAGAATATACTAGAGGGCTTATAATGAAATAAATCATGTAAAAACTATTTTTATAAAATATATTGAAATATTATGTATCATATGGTAAGATAAATAAGAATTAAGAAAACACATAATGTTGAAAAGTTTCAGCATACTGGATCATATAAGCAAAGTCTTATATGATAGTGACATATAAGTAAAAAACTTTATATTTATATATAATAAGGCTTTTACATGGTTATACATAGTAAAAAGTATACTGTATTGCATATAGTCAAAATAGAAATATTTTTACTATAACAGTTATTTTTAGATTATGTTTCTATATAAAAGCTTTGTTTTTTTGTATTCAAAAATACGAGAAATGTAAGAGCTCTTGTTTTTGAGTTCACATAGAAAGAGTTGTAAAATTATATTATAAGTATTAATTTATAATATGTATTAAATAAATATAAAAAAATATTACTGAAAATAAAAATTCCCAGTAATATTTTAATAACTAATCTGTTGATAACACAAAATTATCTAGAGTCTTAACTCATTATTTTATTTCATATACCTTATATAATTTTTAGCATAATTTTTCTTCGAAAATATTATCTAAATTAACTTTTTTAACTCTCTCATTTATTTCAGTTATATTTGTTGTGTAAAGACCTAATTCTTGCATTCTCTTAAAGTAACCTGCTCCAGCAAAGGTATACCTATTTTTTCTGCCTTCTCTTGTATTAGCTTTTTCATTTGCAAAACTTATTATATCCCCAACTGCAATAGAAGAAGGAAGTATAAGTAATGGCATACCCATTTTTAACCTCACAGCATTATGACCAGCTAAATTACCAGTACAAATAGCTTCAGTGTGTCCTACAAAAAGGCCACTTTTTTCTCCAGCACAAAACAAGTTATCTACGCCACAAACTTTCAAGTCATTTGTTCTAGGTGCAACTGATAGATATCTAATAGAGTTACCTTTACTGCCAGCATATGGATCAACATATTTGGCATTTTCTAAGCCTTTAATTTTTCTCAATTTTTTTAAAGGATAATAAGTTGTCATTAATTTAGCATGACCAGTATCTAGCAAAACTATATTTTCAGCAAATTCTTTTAATGCATATTGTTGGCAAACCTTAGTACTAAGTTTTCCATAATTAACATCTTCTTCAGGAATCTTTAATACTACAACACCTTCGTTATCTAATTGATTTTTTATTTCCTCTGATAAGCTTTCTTTTGCTAATTTGCAAGAACCGGAAAATGCACCAAGTATATCATCATCTCTTTCACCTTGAATATCAGAAACACCACATCTTTCGCTTATACTAATTCTAGGTCCAAATGCAGGACATCTTAAAATACACATTGAACATCCATTCCCATAACGCAAACAATTACCCATAGGACCTGTAGTTCCAGTAGTCTCAATGAATACATCTCCTTCAATGTAAGTATCGTCACTTAGGTAAACACCTTTTATATTTTTACCATCAAAGTTAACGTCATTAACCCTGCTTTCTATCATTATATTTATTCCTAGTGATTCTAAATGTCTTCTAACCTCTCCTTCAATAGTATTTACATTATATAATGTAGCATGCTTATGACCTGGAAAATCAATATTTGTATGAGTTGCCATCTTATCAGTAATTTTTATTAAATCACCACCACCCAAAGCAATAAGTTCTTCAGAAGCTGTATACCTTCCGTTATTTCTCATTATTCCACCAACATTGCCTAATCCAAGTAAAAGATCTGTTTTTTCTATTATAACAACTTCTGCCCCAGCTTTACGGCTACTGATTGCTGCGGCGCATCCAGACCAACCTCCCCCAATAATAACAACCTTCATATAAATCTTCTCCCTTCAAATATACTCCTTGGATTAGACTGCTCTTTGCAAAATCTTTTTACCCTATGACCAGAAAATCTTGCTGTACAAGCACCACAAACTCCTTCACCACAACACATTTTAAAATTATTACAGCAAGATAATAAAACATCCTTTCTGTCTAATTTATCTAGATATTGAATAACATTATAGGTTAAAATATCCGCACCAGCTATATGAATATATTTAACACCTTCCTTTAATGCTTCTTTTATAATAACTTTACAATGATCTGAAAGTTTACCTTGTTCTAATAAATCATATTCATTTGCCTTTAATGAATATTCTGATAAAAATTCTTCTCCAAAAGTATTTTCAAATGGATTTTTATCTACTACTACTTTTACATCGTTATCTTGTGCAATTAGTTTTCTTATTACTGGCATCATCGGAGCTACACCAATTCCTTTTGCAAGTATTAATGATTTACCTCCTTTTTGAGCATTTATATTTTTTAGTCCAAAAACTCCATTCCAATAAGGACCTCTAATTACTATGTTTTCTTTTTCTTTTATATTAAGAATATTTTTAGTCTTTATTCCTCTAATTTCAATTAAAATAGTTATAATATTATTTTCTATATTTGAATTCATAATAGAAATAGGAATATCAAAATAATTATTTTCATCAGTTCTAACAAATACATAGCTCCCAGGTCTAACTAAATCTATAGCTAATTTATGGGGAGCCTCAAACTTAATCATAACGACTTCGTCATTATAATTAGTTACTTCTTTAACAACACAGGTGTAATTTTTTCTACCTTCCTTAGCCTTATTGCCGTTATTGTATAATTCTTGATATATGCAAACCCCCTTCCAATTTAAGCAATCACAAAAACATTCTCCTTGTAACTGCGAACATAATAAACAATCTCCAGATTCCGCTAACTTACATGGACAATATTCAGTTCCTGCATCTATGCAATCTATAGCTTCTTTTATCATTTTCTCTCCTTTAGATAAAATTGCTTCTCTATAATAATTTATAATTTTTGAATTATTTTGATACAAATATAGTGTGACAAAATTCGCTAAAGTGATATAATTTTTAATGTTAGGCAGGTGAAAGAAAATAACAAGTTAAAATAGATTAGCTGATTTACTTGTTATTTTTTGAATATGCCTTATCTACATTAAGGAGGATTTTTATGCTAAGTAAAGAATTAGCTCAAAATATAGTTAATAAGATGATGGAAGTCATACCATATAACGTTAATATAATGAATAATGAGGGATTTATTATTGGAAGTGGTGATTTATCAAGAGTAGGAAGCTTACATGAAGGTGCTTTAGATGCTTTGAGAACAAAGGAAACTGCTGAAGTTTTTGAAGATTATGAATATACAAAAGCAGGAGTTAATACTCCAATATTTTTTAGAAATAAAGTTGTAGGAGTTATTGGAATAACTGGTTTGCCTGATGTGGTGAGGCCTTTTGGACAATTAGTAAGTGTAACAGCTGAATTATTAATAAGTCAAGAGTATGCTTTAAATGAGCATGTTATAAAACAAAAGTTAACAGAAGAGTTTATATATGAATGGATAAACAATAATATAGAATATCATGAAGATTTCATTCAAAGGGGAACTTCATTGGGAATTGATGTTAAGATAGAAAGAATTATAGCAGTAATTCAGTATGAAAAAGATAGATATAAAGAAGTAAATATTTTAATTAATAAGATTCTAAAAGATGGTGAGTATAGCATTAATATATCTTCAAATAGAATTGTAGTTTTGTTAATTTATAATAAATTTACAATGAAAAGAATTTTTGGATTAGAAGAAAAAATACAAAAATTATCAGTGAAGATTGGGATTGGAAGATTTAATAAGATAATAATGAGTTCATTGATTGATGGTGTAAAGGCACTTAATATAGGAAGTAAATTATATGAAGGTAAAAACATATATACTTATGATAGTGTGAAATTCTTTAAAAATATTGAATTATTTTTAAATGAAGATAAAGGAAAAGAAGTCATAGAAAAGATTTTAGAAGAAGGAAAAGGCATGGAGCTTTTAGAAACATTTTTAGTATATATGGATATGAATGGTGAGAAAATAAAGGCTTCCAATAAAATACATATACATAGAAATACTTTAAATTATAGATTAGATAAAATTGAAGAAATTACAGGATTAAAATTTGATAATTACTTAGAATTATTTCAATTAATCACGGCATATATAGGATATAAACTGAGTTCATAGAATTTAGTTTATATCCTATTTTAATAAGGTATCTTCAAAAAATAACTAGTTAATATTTCATTATATCTTGCAAATTGAACTGTTACTTTTTTCAGATACCTAATATGAAAACAATATCTATTGTGCATATGCATAAAAAAATAGATATTAAATTTGTTTTAAGTATAATGAATTTATCCATAATATGATATAAAATAGTAAACGTTATTAATAATAGTAAACGTATTAACAATGCAATTATAAACAGAGTCCTTAGTCTCAGTTGGGGTTTTGACTCCATCTGAAATTAAAAAATCGTTATCCAGGAGCGTACAGTCGTTATCTCCCACTTGTAGAAGTAGGAGTGCTACGGATGCTAGCTATCGGATAAATTAATTAACTAATAAAGGAGAGATATAAAAATGGAAGTTACAGTTACAGCTTTAGGAGCAATAATTGCTCTAGTTATTGCAATTGTATTAATCATTAAAAAAGTTCATCCAGCATATGGATTAATAATCGGTGCTTTAGTAGGAGGACTTATAGGAGGAGCAGGATTAACTGGTACAGTAACTCTAATGATGACTGGTGCTAAAAATATGATGCCAGCAATACTTAGAATACTTACAGCAGGAGTTTTAGCAGGAGTACTTATTAAATCAGGAGCAGCTGCAAAGATTGCAGAAACTATTGTAGAGAAGATTGGTGAATCAAAGGCATTAATTGCTTTAACAATAGCTACTATGGTTTTAACAATGGTTGGCGTATTTATTGACGTAGCGGTGATAACGGTTGCACCAATAGCCTTAGCTATAGCAAGTAGAGCAAACTTAAGTAAAACCTCAATACTATTAGCGATGATTGGTGGAGGTAAGGCAGGTAACATAATGTCACCAAATCCAAATACTATTGCAGTATCTGATAATTTAGGAATATCATTAACTAATGTTATGATAGCTGGTATAGTACCTGCTATATTTGGAGTTATTATTACTTGTATAATTGCAAGTAAATTAAAGAAAAAAGGAAGCTTTGTAAGTGAAGATGAGTTAACACAAGAAGTAGAAGAAAAACCTAATTTCTTACCAGCAATTATTGGACCATTAGTAGCAATAGTATTACTTATGTTAAGACCAATAATTGGAATAGCGATAGATCCATTAATTGCACTTCCAGTTGGAGGAATATGTGGAGCATTAGCTATGGGAAAAATTAAACATGTTAATGAGTATGCAACATTTGGACTTGGAAAGATGAGTGGAGTTGCAATTCTTTTAATAGGAACAGGAACCCTTGCAGGGATAATATCAAATTCAGGATTAAAGGATGTAATAATCCAAGGAATTAATACATTAGGATTACCAAGTTTTGCTTTAGCACCAGTATCAGGAATACTTATGGCAGCGGCAACAGCATCTACAACTTCAGGTTCAGCAGTAGCAAGTTCAGTTTTTGGAGCAACTGCAATGGAACTTGGAATATCAGCATTAGCAACAGCAGCTATGATGCATGCCGGAGCAACTGTTTTAGATAGTTTACCACACGGAAGTTTTTTCCATGCAACTGGCGGTAGTATAAACATGGATATGAAGGAGAGATTGAAGATTATTCCATTTGAGGCTGTAGTTGGATTAGTTATGACTATAGTATCAACAATAATATTTGGAATAATACTCTAGTCATATAAAGAATAAAATCTATATTAGGCATATTCGAATCGTTATTTTATTTCATATGCCTTAATACATAGATTTCAAATAAAATTATAGTAGCAATAATTTAGAGATAACTAAAATCTCATTTTTTGAATATACCTAAGATAAAATGAATTTTTAGAATCAGTTAAAAAGGAGTTAAGTATATATGAAGTTTGTATTAGCACCAGATTCATTTAAAGAAAGCATGTCATCAAAGGAAGCTTGTGATGCAATGGAGAGAGGAATAAAAAAGGTTATACCAAACGCTGAGTGTATAAAAGTTCCTATGGCCGATGGTGGTGAAGGAACTGCTTATGCATTAGTTGAATCAACAAGTGGAAAAATATATGATGTAGAAGTTACTGGACCTTTAGGAAATAAAGTTAAAGCTTATTTCGGAATACTTGGAAATAGGACTACAGGGGTTATAGAAATGGCAACAGCTAGTGGAATACAACTAATTAAGAGAGAAGAAAGGAACCCATTAATAACAACAACTTATGGAACTGGGGAACTTATAAAGGCTGCATTAGATAAAGGAGTTAAGCACATTATTATAGGCATTGGAGGAAGTGCTACTAATGATGGAGGAGCTGGAATGATTCAGGCATTAGGTGGAAAGCTATTAGACAAGAACGGAAAAGAAGTTAAGTTTGGTGGTGGTGCTTTAGCTGAAATTGAAAATATAGATTTATCTAATTTAGATAGTAGATTAAAGGATGTAGCTATAGAAGTTGCTTGTGATGTAACTAACCCTTTAATTGGAGAAACAGGAGCATCAGCAATATTTGGACCACAAAAGGGAGCAACAAAAGATATGGTTAAGACGTTGGATAGTAACTTAGTTCACTATGCTAATGTAATTAAAAAATGCTTAGGAAAAGACATTGCAAATGTTGAAGGTGCAGGTGCAGCAGGTGGACTTGGAGGAGCATTATTAGCATTCTTAAATGGAGAGCTAAAAAGAGGAATTGAGATTGTTATAAAACATACTAATTTACTAGAAAAAGTTAAAGATGCAGATTATATTTTTACAGGAGAAGGAAGTATAGATGCTCAAACTATCTTTGGAAAAACTCCAATAGGAGTGGCTAAAGTTGCTAAAAAAGCAAATGTTAAAGTATTAGCTTTTGCTGGCAAAGTAGGTGAAGGTGTAGAAAACTTATATCCAGAAGGAATACATGCAATATTTGGGATTCTAACAGGAGTAACTAGTTTAGATGAAGCTTTAGAACTTGGAAAAGATAACTTGGAAAGATGCGTCGAGAATGTAGTTAGAATTATTAATTTATACTAGTTTATATTAGATAATAGTAAATTAACGCGTTGTGCTGGTTAAAATAGGTCTATTTTAACTAGCACAATGAGTTGATTTAAGGTATTATATTAAAGTTACAATTCAGATAGAACACTTGATTTAGATCAAGTGCTTTGTTTTATTATTTTTATCCTTCTAAGATTTTGACATAAAAAGTTCTATTTTTAGCACCATCAAATTCACAGAAGTATATATTTTGCCATTGCCCTAAAATTAAATTTCCTTCATTAAGAATAAGAGTTTGAGAAGCTCCTAAGGTAGATGATTTTAAATGGGAATGAGAGTTTCTTTCAAAGTTCCTGTAATTAGGATCATCAGTAGGATAGACTTTTTCAAATCCATAGATTAAATCAAGCACAACATCAGGATCAGAATTTTCATTTATAGTAATTCCAGTAGTAGTATGAGGAGAATAAATTAATACAATTCCATTTTTTATGTTACTAATTTCAATGTCATTTTTTATGTGGTGTGTAATATCTACCATGGTTTGCCTAAGATTGATAGATAATGAATGAGTAAAAAGATTTGCCATAAATAAAGCCTCCCTAGTTAAAGTTTCTTAATTAGTGATAATATAATTAATATATATTCTAACAAAGATTAATCATCTGATTTTAGCAAAATTGCATGATTACAATAATAATATAATGAATTAAATTAATTAGAATATATGTATTTAATAAAATATTTTCTTAAATATAAGGTAAAATTTTCTTTAAATACTATATATTATAACATGAAAATTGAGAAATTGTTTTATATTAGTATATATATTCCAAATAGTTTAGTGCATATGCATAACATATTTTAAAATTTGTTTAATACTAATTAGATAATTATGAAGGATTTTATTTTCTTATGTAGAAATATAATTTATATATAAGAAAATAAAATACGAAGTTATATGTTTATAATACATAAAATTAGAAATTTAAAATAGAAAAGAGAGTTACATGGAAAATATGAATATAAATATAAATTATCAAAAAGAACTTGATTCTTTAATAAAAAAGCTAATTAAAAATGAAGAAGCTCCAAACCTGTTACTGCATAGTTGTTGTGCCCCATGTAGTAGTTATGTTTTGGAGTATTTATCTAATTATTTTAATATAACTATTTTTTATTATAATCCTAATATTTATCCTAAAGAGGAATATTTAAAGAGAGTTGAAGAACAAAAGATTTTTATTTCAGAGCTTAAGACTAAGTATGAAGTAAAGTTTATTGAAGGTAAATATGATAGCGAAAGTTTTTATAATATAGCAAAAGGATTGGAATTAGAAAAAGAAGGTGGAGAAAGATGTTTTAAGTGCTATGAATTGAGATTATGTGAAGCAGCACTTATTGCAAAAGAAGGAAATTATGATTATTTTACAACAACTTTATCAATAAGTCCTTATAAGAATGCAAAGAAATTAAATGAAATTGGAGAAAAGTTATCCAATGAGTATGGAATAAAATATCTTTATTCAGATTTTAAAAAGAAAAATGGATATAAGCGTTCCATAGAGCTTTCTGAAGAGTATAACTTATATAGGCAGGATTATTGTGGATGTGTATTTTCTAAAAATGAAAGGGAAAAGGTATAATCTTATTGTTATTAAATTTACGATGAAATGACATAGTCATATGTATTATCATCTCTAGAAGTAGTTTAAAATATAATTATAAAATCTAAAGAACAAACTATATTAAATTAATATATAATTGGGTATAATATATAAACAATATAATTACAGAAAAGGTAGGGAAAACATATGGACAAAAGAAAAAAGAATACATTAATAGGTACAGGAGCCATATTTGCTGCAATAGCAGTTCTAAGTGGTACTGTAATGGGGAAAAAATCAAAAAAGAATAAGCAAGTACAAATAGATGCGTTAAAAAATGATATATATAAAACAGGAAATATAAGAAAGCTTGGTACGTTATATTTAAATGGAGTAAAGCAAAAATGCCCAAAAAATTTTACTAATTATGAAGATATTCATGAATATATTGGACAAAAGATAGAAATAAAAGATAGTGATAAAAATGATATTAATAATTTATCTTGGGTAGAGATTAATGAAAATAATAAAAAACTTTTAATTTGTGATAGAAATATTTTAATAGGAATGTCTTGGAATGAATTAAATAATCAAAATTTAGTATTTGGTAAAGTCGTTATGATTGAAGGTAAAAAATATATGTTAAGACTTTTAAAAGGTGGAGACAAAAAGAAAGATAGTGAGAATAATGAATGGAACCAATATATAGTAAACGAAGATGAAATTTTAGGACTTCCAATATCAACCCAATATGATAAGAGTGATAAGGTCAAAAATAATAATATAGATAAGATAAATGGAGAAAATAATAATTTGTGGCATTGGCATGAAATGTGTAGTCTTACACAAAATACCTATAAAAAGGGTGAAAATTCATGTGTAATAAGAGGTTTTTATTCTAATACGTATTTTAACGATGTAAAAAAAGAAGTAAGTTATAAAACAGTTGGTTATAGACCAGTCTTAGAATTAATAGATTAAAACATATGATAAAAAATATTAATAGAATGTGCATAAACACGCTGTCTCAAAGTAATTATCTTTAGAGACAGCGTGTTTATTACTAAGTGCTTAATAACTATAATATGAGAATGTTCAAAGTTTAATCGTTTAAAATTTCTATATTATCTAGTTGCTAAAATAGGTATTTTTTATTTCAACAAATTCCAAGTCAGTGGGGTTCCTTTTTTTATATCCTTACTGCTACAGTTGCTAAAACATTTTCAATATATTTTGTTTCTAAACCAAAACCAGGTCTTATACTTTTAATATTTTCTTCTGTGAAAATTTCGCCTTCTTTAATATCTTTTGCAACGAAAAGACTTCTTGAATGTTCTCTTGAATTTACCTGTTTTTCAGTCAGATCGTAGTTTACAGTGCCTAAAGCTTTTTCAACAATCCTTATATTGTAAACCATTCCTTTAAATTCTTTAGGTTCCATAGAAAATTTAGAATCGGCACCTCCATCAGTTATTTTAAGCGTCATGTGCTTTTCAGCTACTTTTTTTAATTTAGATTGCCATTCCCAAGGAGTGTATGCATTTTGATAAAGATTAATTAATGTATATATTTAACCAGAATAAATAAATCCATATTTATTAAAAAGTAAAAGAATTATTATTTATATAATAATAATTAAAAAAATATACAGATTTGTGTTTTAAAAGAATATGTTAATTTAGAGTCTAAGTGTTGGTTATTGTAGCAATATGTAAGTAAAAATCATATTACTGATAATAGTAAGGGACATGAAAGAAAATAATAGACAAGCATACTGGTCTACTATTTTTAAGGCTATGTTTTAGCAGAGTGTTGATATTGTTATATAAATTTCACAGTCCATGAGCTTTATATAACAATATCAACACGGTTTTAAAGCAAAGCGATTTTTAAAAATATTCCTAAAGTAACTCTAGGAGGCGAATAGATGTAGATGTTAAATGATAAAGTTGTGCTAATAACTGGAGGAACAGGTTCATTTGGAGAAAAATTTATTTTTAGGTTATTAAGAGAATATAATCCTAAAAAGATTATTGTGTATTCAAGAGATGAATACAAACAAGATTTATTGAAAAAAAAGATAATTAGTACATTTCCTCAAAGTATAGAGAAGATAAGATTTTTTATAGGAGATGTAAAAGATAAGGATAGATTAAATAGAGCTTTTGAAAATGTTGATTATGTTGTTCATGCAGCAGCAATGAAGCAAGTGCCAGCTTGTGAGTATAATCCTTTTGAGGCTATAAAAACTAATATTTATGGGGCACAAAATATAATAGATGCTGCTATAGATAAAAAAGTTAATAAGGTAATCGCATTATCAACAGATAAGGCAGTAAATCCAATTAACTTATATGGAGGAACTAAATTAGTTTCGGATAAGTTATTTATTTCAGCTAATTCATATTCAGGCGGTAATGGTACAGTATTTTCAATTGTTAGATATGGTAATGTTGCAGGAAGTAGAGGTTCTGTAATTCCGTTTTTTAAAAATATAATTCAAAGTGGACAAAATAAGTTACCAATAACTGATGAAAGAATGACAAGATTTTGGATTACCCTAGACCAAGGAATAGACTTAGTTTTAAAGGCATTAAAAGAAAGTAAAGGTGGGGAAACGTATATATCTAAAATACCATCATTTAAGATATCAGATTTGGCTAATGCAATGTTAGAAGGATGTGAACTCGAAAATGTGGGCATTAGGGAAGGAGAAAAACTGCATGAAGTAATGATAACTAAAGATGATTCTAGGAATACATTTGAATATAATAATCATTATATTATATATCCATATTTTGATTGGTGGGATAGTGAAAAATATCTAATTTCTACTGGAAAAGCAGTTCAAGAAGGATTTGAATATAATTCATCAACTAATTCAAAGTGGCTTAATGCATATGAATTAAAGAAAGCATTAAAAAATTTGTAGTTAAGGGAGAAATAAGATGAATAGTTCAGTTATATTTAAGCCAAGTGACTTTATTAATAAACGTGTAGTTAATAAAAACATTGTAATAGAAAGAGATAACAAATCATTAATTATTGGATCTATAAAAGATGATAGTAATAGTAAAATAGAAAATGCTGTAATAATGGTTTATGAGGAGTATTATTATGGATTAAAGCATATAAAAAGAGAAATTGGATTTACTACAACTAATCATAAGGGAGAGTTTTTCATATTATTACATGTCAAAAAATATAACAACTATATATTTGAAATATACCATCCATTAACTTGTGGCAATTGTAGCATTTAAGAATATTATATAATATATCTGATTACAAAGGAGGAAATAATATTATGGCATCTTATAGACCTAAAAAGGTACTAGTTACTGCCGGTAGTATGCACGATGGTGCAATAACTCTCGCTACTTTAGGAACTTTATTATCATGGTATAGATCTTTATTTAAAGGATTTGTTAAAAATTCAGCAGGAGTAGCATTGGTATCTGCTGCTGTAGAAGTTATTAAAATAGCTACTGGTGGTGCATCTAGCTCACTAGGACTTACTTTTACAGATGCTAGTGGAGAATATGGAGTATCCTTACCAACATTATTAGGTACAGCAAAATATAGATTTGATTATTATGATACACCTAACTAACAATAAATTTTAACTTTATTGGGGTAAGAGTATTAAATATGCTCTTACTTCTTTAATTAGTTTTAGGAGTGTAGATTATGTATTCTAATATATGTGGATACAAAAATAAATTTAACAGACTATATTTAACAGGCAAAGTTAAATATTCGGATGGTGAACTAGTATCAAATGCAATTATAATTGTAGAAAAAATAATAAATTGTTATAAAAGGTATTATATTGGTTATGCAATTACAGATATCAAAGGTGACTTTATAATAGAAGTTAAAGATAGAAATGCATATTATAAATTAACTGCTTTTGATTGTAATCTTAAAGGGATAAGTTATATGAATTTATAATTATACAAGGAGGATAAATATGGATGAGTTAAAAGAGTTTGATAAAAGTAAATATAAGAAATTAGATGTCTCAGCAGTTACTGTTAATGGAAAAGAGAGTAGCAATACAGTAAGTGCAGAGGAAATGATGGAAAGTCAAAATATAGTTATGAATATAACTGTAAAAAAGTCAGGTGATGAGGATGCATTAGTAGAAACTGAAGATGTGAAGAAAGATGAAAGTAAGTAATAAAAATAAAATAGTTATACCTGGTAGATGTTTGTGCAAAAATAAAATAGTTCATGTTAAGGTTATACTAAAGAAGGTAAAAAGTACTTTAGTTAAAGGCACGGTTAAAAATCCTGATGGATCTCCATCAGTTGGAGCTTGTATAGAAATTGTAGAAGTAACAACTATTAAGAAAATACTTGGCTGTACTTTTACCGATGCCAAAGGAGATTTTAGTGTGGCTATTAAATGTAATTTTAATGCTTATTATGAGTTTAATATATATAGTTCAGTATAAAATAAATTTTAGTATTTAATTGAAAAGGGAGTTTCTATGGAAGAGAAAGTAGACAAACTATTAGCAGAACTTGATGATTTGAAATTTGATTCTTTAATATTTATATTTGGTATTGGAGAAGGTGAATATATAGAGGAATTAAAAAAAGTTACCTGTGAGAGAAATAAGATTTTTATAATAGAGCCTAATAAAGGCATTTATAAAAAATATAGTAAAGTAATAAAGGACACTAATATTACTTTAGTACATTTTACTAAAAATAATAGTGATGAGTTTGAAAGAATATTAAGTGAAGAGGTACATTATAGGAATTTCATTAATTTATATGTTCATGATTATAATAATTATTCGAAGGCGTATCCTAGTGATTATGATGCTTTTATAAATTTTGTAGATGATACCTATTATAGATTGGCAGTATTTATGAGCACATCTACAGAATTTAAAAAGATATCTTTAGAAAATCTTATTTCAGTAATTAATGTGCTTAAAGAATCTACCCCTATTGATGATTATTTTATGAGTAATAAAGGGGTTCCAGCTATAATTGTATCAGCAGGACCATCATTAGATAAAAATATTGAAAATTTGGTTAAATTTAAGGACAAGTTAAATAAGTTTTTTATTGTAGCAGGAAATAGAACGTTAAAGCCTTTAATTGAAAATGGAATAAAGCCTGATTTAATAGTATCAATAGATCCTCAGGAAATAACGTATACTATGCTAAAGAAATATAAAGATATTGATGTTCCTTTAATGTTTTGTGAACAAAGTAATAAAAAGTTAGTTAGAGAATATAACGGAAGCAAGGTATATACTACTCAAGGAGTTCTTAAAAATATAGAAAAACTAGAAAATATAAGAACGTTTTTTGTTGGAGGATCAGTTGCACACAGTAGTGTAGATACTGCAATATTACTTGGTTGTAATCCTATAATATTTGTAGGACAAGACTTTGCTTATACTTTTGGAAAACATCATTCATTAAATTCTTCTCTAGATACAGATAAAAATTATAATGAGAAAACTGCTATTGAAACTGAAGATGTATTTGGAAATTCAATATTAACTGATAACTTATTGCTTATGTATAAAAAAAATATGGAGTTTTATATAAAGTCTTGCTTAAGTGAAATGAATAGTAAATTTATAAATTGTTCTTATGGTGCAAAGATAGAGGGTACAATTCATAAGGAATTAGAAGATATTTTAAAAAGTAATAAATTTAAAATTATAAAAAGTTCTATAGGGAATAAAGAACCAATTAAAATAGATGAAAAAATAGTATTTAAAGATATTATTGAGTATATTGATTCAGTACTAATAAAATGTGAAGAAGCAATAATAAGTTGTGAAACCATATTACAAAGAAAGGAATCATTTGAGAAAGCTGTGGAGATGCTTGGAGAAATATTAGAAATAGTAGATGATTTTGTTAAATCTCCGAAAAATTTATATTTTAAAGGATATTTTGAAACCTTTTTATTTGATATAAAGGAAAAATATTTTAGAATGCCAGCAGTGAAATATAATGAATTATCTGCAGACATAATTTATCAAAGTGATGTCTTTAAAAAATATTTCAGTGAATTAAGAAAAATGTTAATAGAAGTTAAAAATTTATATACTAAAACTATAGAAGAAATTAATACAAAGTAACACTAAGGCTCAGATGAAGAACAGTTTTTATGACTAAAGAACTCCATCTGAGCTTTAGTATTTAATTAAGGCATATTTAATTAAGGCATATTTAAAAAAATGGATATGTTTTAAAACCGTGTTGATATTGTTCTAAAATCAGATTCAGATTCATATTAAAAAATAATTGATTAAATGGAGTAAATTTATGATTAGTTTTGAAAGAATAACCATTCAAGATTTACCACAAATAATGGAATGGAGAATGAAAGAAGAAGTTACAAAATATATGTATACAGATCCAAAATTAACTTTGGAAAAGCAATTAGACTGGTTTAAAAAAATAACTAATGATAAGAAATGTAGATATTGGACATTGAATAAAGATGGAGATAAGATAGGAATTGTAAATTTAAATCACATAGATTTTTTTAATAAAAGGTGTAGTTGGGAGTATTATATAGGAGATTTAAATTTTAGAGGAATTGGGATTGCTCCAATTGTTGAATACAATGTCTATGAGTATGTATTTGAACACATTAAGTTTAATAAAGTATGGTGTGATTTAATGGAATTTAATAAGCATGCAATTAATATACATAAGAAAATGGGTTCAGAAGTAGAAGGAATATTCAAACAACATATTTACAAAAATGGAAGGTTTCATGATGTTGTGGTTTTGGGAATAACTAAGGAAAAGTGGGATAAAATAAAGGATAATTATAGTTTTGAAAAAGTAGTAATATCATAAGTAAAGACTAGACTATTATATGAATTTTTATATTAATAATTAATGTTTTATCAAAATAACTCAGTATAAGTAGCTAAAAGTGTGTAAATATTTTCAAAAAAGCCTAAATTATTTAAAAAAAGTGATAAAATATTGACAATTTGTTATTTAGACGTTAAAATACAAGTACAGTAAGTTATTTAAAACAAAATAAAAGCAATGGAGCTTTCTGAATTTAGATTAATTTGAATAAATTTAGTGGGCTTTTTTTGGTATATTAGGCTTTTGAGAGAAACCAATGGGTTAAAGGTTACATAATCAAATTAAAGTTTAGGAGGTCATTTTAATGAAAAGAAGCATGATGAAAAAATTAATCAAAAGTATAGCTGTTACAAGTTTATTAGGCGTATTCCTAGTAGGTTGTGGTAGTACTACTAAAAAGGCTGATGATTCAGCAAAAGGTGAAAGTGGAAAATATATAATTGCATGTGATGCAAAATTTGCACCATTCTCATTCGAAGAAAATGGAACTTATAAAGGAATTGATGTTGAACTTTTAGACGCAATATCAAAAGAAGAAGGCTTTAAATATGAATTAAAACCAATGGATTTTAATGGGATTATTCCTGGACTTACTTCAAATCAATTAGACGGAGCAATCGCTGGTATTAGTATTACAGATGAAAGAAAAGAAGTTTTAGACTTTTCAAATGAATATTTTGATTCTGGTTTATCAATATTTGTTTCTACTAATAACACGACTATAAATGGAGAAAAGGATTTACAAGGTAAGACAGTTGCAGTTAAAAAAGGTACTGCTGGAGAAAAATATGCTTTAGATAATGCAGAAAAATTAGGATTAGATGTAAAACATTTTGAAGATTCACCTTCAATGTGCTTAGCAGTTCAAAATGGAAATACTGATTTTGCTTTAGAAGATTATCCTGTAATAGCTTACAAAATCAAATTAGATAATCCAAAGGTATTAAAACTTGCTGGAGATAAGGTTACTACTGTTAATTATGGATTTGCAGTTGCAAAGGGTAAAAACAAAGAATTATTAGATAAATTTAACGAAGGTCTAAAGAAAATTAAGGAAAATGGGGAATACGATAAAATAGTTAATCAATATGTTGGCTAGGAAGGGTAGTAAATTATGTTCTTAAGTTTGTTTAAAGAAAGCTTACCAAGTCTATTGACTGGGTTAGCTGTGACATTAAAGTTAGCTATATTTTCAATAATTATAGCGTGTGTAATTGGAGTAATAATAGGATTATTAGGTATATCTAAAAATAAAATACTTAGAGGAATATCTACTGTATATACATATTTAATTAGAGGGACTCCTTTAATTGTGCAAGGATTATTCTTATATTTTGGGTTAGGTGCATTATTTGCAATGAGATTTGATCCTATAAAAGCAGGAATACTTGTATTAAGTTTAAATGCTGGTGCATATTTATCTGAAATATTTAGAGGTGGAATACTTGCGGTAGATAATGGACAAATGGAAGCTGCAAGAAGTTTAGGATTAAATTATCCTAAAGCTATGGTTCTTATAGTTCTACCACAAGCATTTAAGATAATGATACCTTCAATACTAAATCAATTTATAATTACAGTTAAGGATACATCTATTCTATCAGTAATTGGAATAAGAGAACTTACACAAAGCGGTCAAATAATAATTGCAAGAAATTATAAGACGTTTGAGTTATATGCAATGGTAGCATTAATGTATTTAATTCTTATAACTGTTTTAAGTTTAATTTCAAAGCTTGTAGAAAAGAAATTATCTTATGGAATTAAAGCCTAATAAGATGTCTAAAATCAAAAATTATTAAAATTACAATAATATATTTGTAAGGATTTTTAAAAGTTAGGCATATTAAAGAAAATAACAAGTCAAAGATGCGACGTATATTTTGAGTCAGACAAGGAGATGAAATTAACGCATAGCAAGCTATGGGTTGATTTTATCGACACAGTATGACTCAAAATAGACTAGCTGATTTACTTGTTATTTATTTTAATATGCCTTAAATGCTTTTAGAAGTCCTTATTTTAATTATATAAATTTAAAAATAAGGCTATGTTTTAGCAGAGTGTTGATATTTTTGTAAAGCGGACATTGAAAAATAGGTAAATTTTTATACATTAAGAAAATATTAAGAAATAACTAAGGATTCTATGGTTGATTAAATCCTTAGTTATTTTTATAATAATAGTGTACTATATGATATAGTACACTTGATACTTTGTAAATGTTTTTATTTAATAGAGGGGGTATATTTAAATGAAAAAATCAACAGTAATAGTTATTTTAGGTGTGTTTATTGTTGGAACTTCGTTATTATGTATAAGTTCAGATAATATTTATAAAAAACAAAAGAAGTTTAATAGTTCATCAGAAGTTTTACAGCAGTTAGATAATAATGTGATTATTGCACTCGATGAAAAGGGAGTTTTTTCTGAAACAAATGAACTTAAAGAGTGTCTTTCAAAAAGAAAAAGAATAAGTAATTCTCAGATAAATTATTTAGACTTTAATTTAAAAGAAGTAAAAGAACTAAATGAAAAACAAAAAAAATCTATTTTAGATGATTATATAATTAAATCAAATAGTTTAGTGAAATCTAATAAAAAGACAATAATGGAACCGGTTAGGGTATTAGCTAATGTTAAGTACGATGGAGGATATAGGCATTCTAAACACGGTGACAAAGAAGGAAATATAATTTTTGATTTTGTAATTGTCGATGAAGGTGAGGGTTTTGTTATTGATTATATTGTAGAGCACAATCCAAGCAATGCAGAAGAAGGTGAAACGAATGTTGAGGGTTGATCCAAGAAGTAGTACACCTATATATAAGCAGATAGAATTTAGAATAAAAGAGCTGATTTTAAAAGGCGCACTAAAGTCTGGAGAAAAGTTGCCTTCAGTTAGAGAAATGGCAGTATTATTAACTATAAACCCTAATACAATAAGTAAAGCTTATGGGAATCTTGAAAGAGAGGGAATTATTGAAACTTTAAGGGGAAAGGGAACTTTTATAACAGCTAATTATAAAGGTAGTGTGGATGAAAAAAAGATGGAGTATATAAGGGAAGTATTAAAGACAATTATACTTGAGGCAAGCTATTCAGGAATAGATAAAGAGGAGTTTATAAATATAGTAAAACAAATATTTTCTGAGATTAGGAGTGAAAAAGTATGATCGAAGTAAATAATTTATCCTTTGAGATAGATGGTAAACATATTTTAAAGGATATTAACTTAAAAATAAATAAAGGTAAAATATTTGGACTCATAGGACCTAATGGAGCTGGCAAGACTACTTTAATTAGATGTTTAACAGGAATTTATCTTCCAACTATAGGTGATATAAAATATGATGGAAATGTAGTTTATGATAATCCAATTGTTAAATCTCAAATTGGATTTGTAGCTGATGAAAATACGTTTTTTTACAATTTTAAAATAAAAGATGTTTTAAAATATTATAAATATGCATATCCAAGTTTTGATCAAGTGAAATTTAATAAATTAAATAATGTTTTTAAAATACCTTTAACTAAGCTTGTTTTTCAGTTGTCAAAAGGTATGAAAATGAGGCTTTCAATAATGTTAGCTTTTTCAATAAAATCAAAGTACTTAATTTTAGATGAACCAACATCTGGATTAGATCCAATATTAAAGAATAAATTATTAAACATATTTTTAAATGAGGTTTCAGAAAATGATACAACAATTATAATAAGTTCTCATCATTTAAATGAACTAGAAAGAATATGTGATGAAGTAGCCATATTAGAAGAAGGAATAGTTTCTTATGAAAATTCAATAGATAATATGAAAAATAAGATTAAAAAAGTACAAGTTGCCTTTGACCAACCTGTTTATGAAGAGGATTTAAACTTAAAAGGTATATTTAAGATTTCTAAAGTTGGACGAGTATTTACAATAATAACTGATGAATTTGATGATGAGTTTTTAGAATCCCTTAAAAAGTTCAATCCACTTTTTATAGAAGAAGTTGATCTTAGCTTAGAAGATATCTTTATTTATAAGGTGGATAAGGAGGAGAATGATGAAGAGATATTTAAATAAAGCATTAATGTATCAATGGTTTAATACAGCAAAGGTCCCAATATTAATAGGAATTATGATTTGGGGATTTATTGCAAATGAAATTTTGAACGATCAATATTATCAGACTATGGGGGATATATCATTATTGGATGGAGATGGGTTTAGAGGAGCATATTTACCTAGCTATGTAATCCTTGGAGTTATTTTTTTAAGCATATATTTTATAGTATTGGGTGTAAATAAAAGAAATATGAATATGTTTTTACTTAGTGGACCTTATACAAAAAAGCAAATTAGAAGCAATGAACTAATATGTTTTTTAATTACCTTAGTACTATTTATAATTACTTATATTTATATAGCTATTACTTTTTATATAAGGCATAGTGAATCTTTTACAATAATTAATGGATATTCAACTATTATTTTAATCGAAAGCATAAAGATATTTCTTTTAGGTATAATTGGCATACTGTTTATACTTATAGTGGACTCTTTATTTTCAAATGCATCAGTAATTGCTTTATCTATGGGATTCATGTTTTTTTCATTTTTATTAATATTGCACAAGATAGATTGGATTTTTAGAGTATTTCGGAATGTACTTGATGTAGATAAATATATAAATAATATAAATTATATAAAAAATAAATTCCTTATTTTTAATGAAGATTATAGTAGAATTAATGTACGTTTAAAAAATTTCTTTATATATTGTATAATACTTTTAGTTATAATAGCAATAATGTTAATTGTATTAAGAATATTGCAAAGAAAATGTGGATTTGAAACAAACAATAGACTTTTCTCATCTAAATGGAGTCAAAATGTAATAAGTATATATTCAGCCATTATTATAAGTATGTTTGCAGATTTAATAGTATTATCAGATTTTCAAAATCATATTTTATATAATTCAAATAGATTTAATGCTTCTTTACCTTTAAAAGATATATCTATACTTTTATTATCAGATATAAGTTTTATAACTATTGCGAGTATAATATCATATAAAATAATAAAAAGAATAATAAAAAAAATAACTTAAGCATATGAAAAAAAGTAACAGTCCAATACACATCGCATATTGACTAGTAATTATTTAAAAAACTCCTAAGACTAAGTTTAGTTTTATTTATAAACTAAAGAACACAAAAAGTGATTTATGAATAATATATATTAAACTTAAGAATAGGAGTTGGTAAACATGTCAAGACATTGTTGTGAATGTTGTAAATGCGACTGCTGTAATAGATGCAGTAATAGATGCTGTAATAATAACAGCTGCTGTAACCCTTGCTGTAATCCTTGCTGTAATAATGGCGGATGCGGAGGCTTTGGTGGCGGATGCGGAGGTTTTGGCGGCGGAGGCTTTGGTGGCGGATGCGGAGGCTTTAGCTGGATCTGGATATTACTTCTTTTCGGCTTCGGTGGATGTGGCAGAGGCTTTGGTGGCGGATGCGGAGGTTTCTGGTAAAAACTAAGTTAAGAAGAAATAGAATGATAGAGGCATATAACTGCAAAGTTACTTTGTTGTGAAGAATAGGGGCATTTTTATGCCTCTATTCCTTTTATAAGAATATGTCTCAAAATACAAAGCTTATATTTCTCCGATAGCTACTGACTCTAACACTAAATGTCCTAAAAGATGAAGATAAGAGTTACTATGCCCATATATAACGAGTTCTAAGCTTCAGATGTAGTCAAAATCCAATCTGAAACAGAGAACTCTGTTTATACTTTAATGCTGTTAAAATTTTAATTTAAGGCTCTGTTTTAAGTGAATGTTGATATTATAATATAAAGCTCATGGACAGAGGAATTCACTTTAAGAACTCTAAAATAAATATTAGTCCTATTAATGCATGCTCCCAATCAAAGATTGTGACAAGCAATTAATAGTACAAATATTCAAGGAAACTCGACTCATGTACATTCGCTGAGTAAGTTCAAAAACAAAATATAAAATTTTGATTTTCACTTAAGAGTTCTATAAAGCAAATTTCAATGCCAGTTCGCCTTTATATTAAAATATCAACATTATTTTAAAACATAGCCTAATTTAATATCCACTATTATTAAAACTATGGTATATTTATTAATACAATAGATATAGTCAAGGCATCTTAAAAAAGGGCTATGTTTTAAGGAAATGTTGATATTGTAATATAAACACTATTTTAAAACATAACCTAAAAAATAATTATGATAAAATATATGGTCAAGAATAAGAAAATTTATGGAGTGATTAAATTTATGGAAGAAAGATTACAAAAATACATGGCAAGCTGCGGAGTAGCTTCAAGAAGAAAATGTGAAGAAATAATACTAGGCGGAGAAGTTAAGGTTAATGGAAGTTTAGTAAGTGAACTTGGAATAAAAGTAGATCCTTTAAAAGATAAAGTTGAATATAAAGGGGAGATAATAACTAAGGAAGAAAACAAAGTATATATTATGCTGAATAAGCCAGAAGGATATATAACCTCAGTTAAAGATGAAAAAGGAAGAAAGACAATTTTAGATATAGTTAATGTTAAAGAGAGAATATATCCTATAGGAAGACTGGACTATGATAGTTCAGGATTGATAATATTAACTAATGATGGGGATATATATAATAAGATAATTCACCCAAGGGAAGAACTTATAAAGAAGTATGTAGCTTTAGTTAAAGGAGAAGTATTAGAGAAAGATATTAAATTATTTAATACTGGAATAGATATTGGTGGATATAAAACAGCTCCAGCAGATATTAAGGTTTTAAGTTATGATAGAGGCATGTCTACAGTAGAAGTTTCAATTCATGAAGGTAAGAATAGACAAATAAGAAAGATGTTTGCTGCAATAGGATATGAAGTAGTAGGTTTAAACAGAATTTCTATTGGAGATATAAAACTAAAGTATTTAAAAAAGGGAGAATGGAGAGAATTAAATTCAGAAGAGCTTAATTATATAAATAGATTATAAACAAATATGAGTTAGCAAATGAATGTAAAAAAAAATCATCTTGCAAAATTAGCTTTTTTATTTCTAAAAGTCCCACTTATTTGTTGAATATATTATGATAAGATGATAGAATCTATATGGGAATAATTCAATATGGAACGATAGGGTGATAAAACATGGATGATATAAATAATGAAAATAGTAAAGACCTTATGAGATTAATTCAAGTTAAATTTACTAGATTGAGTAAAGGTCAAAAGTTAATAGCTGAATATATATTAAAAAATTATGATAAAGCAGCTTTTATGACAGCAGCAAAGCTTGGAGTGTCAGTTGGAGTATCTGAGTCAACAGTTGTAAGATTTGCAAATGAATTAGGGTTTTCAGGATATCCAAAACTTCAAAAAGCACTTCAAGAACTTATAAAAAATAAATTAACAACTGTTCAAAGATTAGAACTTCAAAATGATTATTTTACTGATGGTGATGCTTTAAAAGGTGTACTTAAAGCAGATATGGAAAATATAAGAGCTACTTTGGAAAAAATAAATCACAATGTATTTGAGGATGTTGTTAAAAGTATATTTGAAGCAGAAAGAATATACATAATAGGACTTAGAAGCTCAACTGCTTTAGCCGAATTTTTA
Source organism: Clostridium uliginosum (assembly GCF_900112485.1). Classification (GTDB taxonomy): domain Bacteria; phylum Bacillota; class Clostridia; order Clostridiales; family Clostridiaceae; genus Clostridium; species Clostridium uliginosum. The sequence goes on along the minus strand of NZ_FOMG01000001.1, from coordinate 300,224 downwards.
GGATTTTATTTAAATATAATTTTACAGAATGTAAGAACTGTAAGTTATGGTATTTCAGATATTTTTGAACAGATGATAAATATAGGAGAAAATGACTTAGTGATTGGAATAGGCTTTCCAAGATATGCAGCTAAAACTATTGATGTATTAGATTTTGCTCAAGAGAGAAAAGCAAAGGTTGTTGCAATAACAGATAGTTTACTTTCACCTTTAGCATCTAAATCTGATTATGCGTTGATAGCTCAAAGCAATATGGCATCATTTGTAGATTCTCTAGTAGCACCTTTATCTGTAATAAATGCATTAATTATTGCGGTTGGAATGAGAGAAAAAGAAAGTATTTCAAATATATTTGGAAATCTAGAACAAATATGGAAGGGATACAATGTATATTCTTATAATAATAGAAATGTAGCAGATGATTGATTATGCCGAAAGTATTTATTTAATATAAATAGTAAAGAGTCTTAAAGAGAATGTTTATATAATTTTCTTTGAGACTTTTTTAATATTTATAATTTAGGTTTTATTAACGCGGTTTTAAAACAGAACATAATTTATAATTAGATAAGAAATGTTATTTTAAATTAAGTGAATGATTTAAGTAAATTCTCGAAAATAAATATAAATTTAAATCTGATGAATATGATTAAAATTTATGAAGGGGATAATATAAATGAATTTTAAAATTAATATACCTAAAGATGTTAAGCTTGTACTTGATACTTTAATAAATAATGGATATGAAGCTTATATAGTTGGCGGTTGTGTTAGAGATAGTGTTTTAGGAAAATCCCCTAAGGATTGGGATATAACCACTAAGGCTAAACCAGATGAAGTTATAGAATTATTTAAAAAAGTAATCTTAACTGGAATTAAACATGGAACAGTTACAGTTATGATAGGTAAAGAAGGATATGAGGTTACAACTTATAGGAATGATGGAGAATATGAAGACAATAGGCATCCAAAGCAAGTTGAATTTGTATCTAATTTAAAAGAAGACTTGGCTAGACGGGATTTTTCAATTAATGCAATGGCCTATAACGAACAAGATGGATTGGTGGATTATTTTAATGGAGTAGAAGATTTAAAGAGTAAAATAATAAAAACAGTTGGAGAGCCTAAAAAAAGATTTTGTGAAGATGCATTAAGAATGTTAAGAGCTATTAGGTTTTCAGCTCAATTAGATTTTGATATTTCAAATGATACACTACTTTCTATAAGAACTTTAAAAGATAATATTAAAAATATATCAAAAGAAAGAATTAGAGAAGAATTTAATAAGATGTTAGTAAGCAATACCAAAAGTATTGAAGTCTTAAAAGAAACGGGCTTATTAGAGTACATTATACCTTATATTAATAAGACTTATGATTTTGAACAGAATAATCCATATCATATCTATAACTTATATGAACATACACTGTTATCTACAAAATTAATAGAAAACAAATTATACTTAAAATTAACCATGTTATTGCATGATTTAGGAAAATTAAAAACAAAAACTAGTGATGAAAATAATATTTCTCACTTTTATGGTCATGCTAAAGAATCAGTACTAATGGCAGAAAAAGCTTTAAAAGATTTAAAATATGATAATGATACAATAAATAAGGTTACTACTTTAATAAAGTATCATGATAGTACTTTAAAAACTAAATTATCAGTAAAGAGGATGTTAAACAAAATAGGGGAAGATTTATTAAGAGATTTAATAAAAGTACAAAGAGCAGATGTATTAGCTCAAAATCCTATATATGAAAAAGATAGGATATTAAATCTAGTTAATGTAGAAAACAAGTTAAATGATATAATAGAACAAAGTGAGTGCGTTAATTTAAAAGATTTGGAAATTAACGGGCAAGATTTAATAAACATAGGCTTTAATAAAGGAAAAGAGATAGGGCAAATATTAAATTATTTATTAGATTTAGTTATAGAAACTCCAAATTTAAATAATAAAGAGATATTATTAAAAATTGCAAAAAACAAGTTGATGTCCTGAAAATTTATCAAGTGATTCTTAAAATTCGTATTAAGTTTTGGTGTAAAAGTAGTCATATGAAATAACAGATAGTTCCAATATACTATCTGTTATTTTTTAATGGTCTTAGGTATATAATTTATGATAAATTTCATAAAAAGTATTAAAACTTACTTAAAATTATATCTAAATAATTTTAAGTAAGTTTTTTCTTTCGAAATTCTTAAGAATTTAGAGGATAGTTTTGTAAGATTTGTATTTTAGTATAAGAATAAGGCATATTTAAAAAAGTAACAAATCAGTATACTAGTTTATTTTCTTTTATATGTCTAAAGGGATTACATTTTCTATCAACCAATAAAATATGGTAAAATTAACATGAAATTTAAATTATTTAAGGAGGATCAAATGAAGGGTTACAATATTTTAGTTGTTGATGATGATAAAACAATAACTGAAGCAATAGAAGTCTATTTAGCTAATGAGGGGTATAAAATTTTCAAAGCTTATGATGGTATACAAGCATTAAAAATTATTGATGAGCAGGATATACACCTTGTTATACTGGATATAATGATGCCTAATATGAATGGAACAAGAACTACTATTAAGATAAGAGAGGAAAAACAAATTCCAATAATAATGCTTTCAGCCAAATCAGAAGATACTGATAAGATATTAGGGTTAAATTTAGGAGCAGATGATTATATAACTAAGCCATTTAATCCATTAGAACTAATAGCAAGAGTTAATTCTCAAATAAGGAGATATACTCGATTCTCTCCTCTAAAAGAAAATAGCAATGTAATTACAGTAGGAGGAATAGAGTTAAATAAGGAGAGTAAAGAGGTATTTGTAGATGGTGAAAATGTAAAATTAACTCCATTGGAATTTAAGATTTTGACTCTTCTTATGGATAATCCTAATAGAGTTTTTTCGATTGAAGAAATTTATGAAAGAGTTTGGAATGAACCTGCTTTTAGTAATGTGGATACAGTTACTGTTCATATAAGAAGAATAAGAGAAAAGATAGAAATAAATCCTAAAGAACCAAGATATTTAAAGGTGGTGTGGGGAATTGGATACAAAATTGAAAAATAATAAGAAAATTAAGCGTCCTAATTTATTGATTTTACTCTTATGTATTGTTATGTTACCTATTTTTATAGGGATATCATATAATTTCATTATATGTCAAGGAGATACCAATACTGAAAAGTTTTTAGTAGATGTTATGAATGATGTATGTCTTTCAGCAAATGATATGAATTATTATATTAATCAATCAGATGGCAGTTTAAAAGAGGAAGCTATACAAAATCAAATAACATACTTAAAGAATACTGATAAAAATATTTTGAAAGATGTTACTAATCAAATTAAAAGTTTTATGTTTGATTCTGGAGAAAATGATAATTCACAGGAAGACTATGAAGAAAAACGTATAAGTCTAGAACATAATGAATATTATAATGGATTATTAGATAGAAAAAATGAATTAGAAGAAAAGCTTAAACAAGGAGATCAAGCATATAGAGAAGATGGAATAAAGGAGATACAAAATCATTTAGATGATAAATATGCAAATCTTGCAAAAAATCCAAATATTGAATATTATATAGAAAAAAATGATAATGAAGAATCTATAACAAACATTAAAGGTGAATCAAAAGATGAAATTATAAGTGACACTAAAAGTAATTATAAGTATTATATGATGTTTTTGGAAATTAATCATAAAGTTCCAGAAGAAATTAATGTTTCAAATAGTTTAAAAGAATCTCTTCATGAAACATATAATCTTTATAATAATAAACAAGTTATTGTTAGGATATCGAATCCATTAAAAAGTGGTGATGAAATATGTAATAAAATTAATGAAAAAAACAAATATAGTTTTATTGGATATATTTTTTCGGTTTTAACTTTATTAGATATTTTTATAATTATTATTTTAACATTAAAGTGTAAAAAGGAATTATATATAATATTAAAAGATAATTTTATAATAAGATGTTACAAAAAATTATTTATTGAAATAAGATGTTTATTTATTTTGGCAATCATAATATATTTTGATGAATTCAAACATATGATAGGATATCTATTTTGCGGAAAATGTTATTTTCGTATAGATTTTTGGACAACATTTCTTATGGTTATTATTTTAGTATATTTAGTATATTTAGTAATAGCAGATATAAAGAGTTTGTTTTTATTAAATAAAGAAATAAATATAAGAGATTATCTTTGTAAAAAATCTATACTTTATAAATCGAAAGATTTAATGAAAGAAAGTTTTTTAATAAAATCAACTTCTTCAAGATTAATAATATCAATAATAGGATTTATTGTGTATGTGATTCTAATATTGATAGAAGGATATTCAATAGGATATGATTGGTGGTGGCCTTATAATATCTTTGCATTGATACCAGCTATTTTAGGCACAGCATTTATAATAATATATTTATTTTCAGTTGCAAGGAACATTAATAGAATAAAAATTGGTACAGATAATATCTTAAAAGGAAATTATAATAATAAAATTGATGTAAAAGGAGCAATAATTCTTAAAGATATAGCAAATAATATTGTGAATATAGAAAAGGGATTAGACAAAGCCGTAGATAAGGCAGTTAAGAGTGAAAAGATGAAGGGAGAATTAATCACTAATGTATCACATGATTTAAAAACTCCACTAACTTCTATAATTAATTATATAGACTTATTAGATAGGAAAAATATTTCTGAAGATGATAAGAAAAAATACTTAGATATTCTTAAGGAAAGATCATTAAGACTAAAGGTTTTAATTGAAGATTTGTTTGAAGCTTCAAAAGCATCATCAGGAACTTTAGAATTAAATATGGAAAAATTAGATCCAGTAGCGCTTATTAGGCAAACTATAGGTGAATTTGAGGATAAAATAGAAAAAGCTAATTTGTATTTTATAAAGAATATACCAGAAAGCAAGCTTACTATATATGCTGATGGAAAAAAGAGTTTTAGAGTATTTCAAAACTTAATATCTAATATACTTAAGTATTCTATGAAAGGTTCTAGGGTATATATTGAAGTATTTGAAGTTGATGGATATATAGAAATAATATTTAAAAATATATCAGAATATCAATTGAATTTTACAGAAGAGGAAATATTAGAAAGATTTAAAAGAGGGGATAGTTCAAGAACAACAGAAGGATCAGGTCTTGGATTATCAATAGCTAAAAGTTTAGTTGAATTACAAGGCGGAAAATTTGACCTTAATGTTGATGGAGATTTATTTAAGGTATCAGTAAAATTAAAGAAGGCTTAAATGTATAGGGTGAGTATTTTAAATAATGCTCACCCTTTATATGTTTAAACACTTAACAATTTGTTATGCATTTTAATGTGCCTAACTATTAAAAATATGATAATATAGATATAGTTATGAATAGTAATAATGGTAGTAATCGGATAAATTATTGTTATGTAACAAATAGGCTATATGGAATGTGATTTAATTAAATAGTAGGAGATAAAGGTAATAATTATGGAAAATAAGATAATCATAATAATAGGTATTACATTATTAATAGTTGTAATTTTACTTATAGTGGCAGGAAATTATTTTTACAACTTTTCACTTAATCCAAGTGTATCAAAAGATGCAATATTTGATAATAATAAAAATAGTGAGAATGAAGTAGTAAATAAAGATGAAACTAGTGGAGAATGTAAAGTAGAAGACATGGAATGGATTCTAAATCTTTCAAATTATAAAGACTCATATATAAAATCTTTTGATAATTTAAGACTTCATGGATATGAAATATTAAATTATAATGATTCACATAGATGGGTTATTACTGTTCATGGATATACAGGTGAAGGTATCAAAATGGGGAGTAGAGCAAAGGTTTTTTATGAAATGGGCTATAATGTTATAATACCAGATTTAAGAGGCCATGGTAAAAGTGAAGGTAATTATATTGGAATGGGATGGCATGATAGAAAAGATATTATTGAATGGACTAATTATATAATAAAACATGACAAAAATTGTGAGATTGTGTTATATGGTATTTCAATGGGAGCAAGTACTGTTATGATGACAGCGGGTGAAGAAGACCTTCCAAGCAATGTTAAGGCGGTAATAGAAGACTGTGGATATACATCAGCTTGGGATGAATTTTCATATCAATTAAAATTTATGTTTAAATTACCTAAATTTCCAATAATGCATGCAGCAAGTCTTGTTACTAAAATACGATCAGGGTATTTTTTAAAGGAAGCTTCAGCTATAAAGCAAGTAAGTAAATCTAATACTCCTATATTATTTATTCATGGTGATGAAGATAAATTTGTTCCATATTTTATGTTAGATAAGGTATATAATGCAGCCAAATCTAAAAAGGAAATATTAATAGTAGAGGGAGCAGCACATTGCAAGGCTCACAAAATTAATCCAGAATTATATTGGACTACTATAAAAAAATTTATTGATAAGTATGTTAATTAATTTTTTTATTTTTGTAGGCACTGTCTATTTTAAGACAGTGCCATTTTTTTATTAGGACTTATTATATGTATTTTATAAAAATTCAAAATATTTATTGACAGATAATAGAAAAAAGCATATTATAAATACATAGTATCAATATGATATTATCTAACAGAAAATAAGTTGAGGTGAAAAGAAGTTTGGATAAACATTTTATAGATAAGGAAGAAGAATTCTTAAAAAATTATAATGAGAATGATTATAAAAGACCAAGTGTTACAAATGATATGATAATATTTACAACAGCTGATAAGGAAGAAGATAATCTTCGAAAGCTACCTAAAAAAGGAATGCAGGTTATTTTAATTAAAAGAGTTGACTATCCATATATAGAAAAGTGGGCACTTCCAGGGGGTTTTTTTGATATAAAAGAAAGCTTAGATGAAGGTGCTAAGAGAAAACTTAAGGAAAAGACAGGAATAGATAATGTTTATACAGAACAGCTCTATACTTTTGGAGACGTTGATAGAGATAAAAGAACAAGGGTTATTAGTGTAGGACATATTGCTTTAGTAGAAAAGAATAGCATAAAGTTTGAAGATGTGGATTCTCTAAAGAAAAGTGAGTGGTTTTGGATAGATAAGACTCTTATTAGTTGTGAAAAACATGAAAAATATGTAGAAAATAAGCATTTTCTATCTCTTAAATCTGTTGATAAAAAAATAGAAATTAATTATGAAATAACAGAAAAAATCGAAAGAAACGTCTTTAGAAGAAAGGAAATAGTTTATAAACTATTAAATAACTCTACAGAGGAATTAGCTTTTGATCACTATAAGATATTAGATTATGGACTAGATAGATTAAGAAATAAAGTAGAGTATACTCCAATTGCGTTTAATCTTTTGCCAAGATTATTTACCGTAAAGGAATTGCAGAATGTATATGAAGCAATAATGGGAAGAGAAATTTTAAACTTCAGAAGAAAAATGGCAGAAATGATTATAGAAACTGATGAAAAAATAGAAGGTAAACCTTTTAGACCAGCTAAGATATTTAAGTTTAATGAAAATTGGGAGCATAATTTTTAAAAATAGAGGAGGATATAAAATGATTTATTTAAATGACGAGATAGTAGAGGTTAAGAAATTTCCAAATGGTGAATCTTTAATTAATAGTGAAAATTTAAAATTAAAAAGCAATGATAATGAAATTAGGGTTAATTTTGAAAGTGATGAGGATATAATTCATTTAATATTTTTGAAAAGTCATTTAGATGAATTTAAAATAAAATGTAATTTAACACTTCCATATATGCCTTACAGCAGAATGGATAGAACAGAAGGCATGACGGTTTTCACATTAAAGCATTTATGTAAACTAATTAATAATTTGAATTTTGAGAGTGTAACGATTTATGAACCACATTCAGATGTATCCACTGCATTATTAGATAGGGTTAAGATAGTTAACATGTCCCAAACTTTAACTAAAGAGCTTTTAAAAGAGGTTAATAATGGGAAGGGAGATGTCTATTTAGTTTATCCAGATGCAGGTGCAGCAAAGAGATACGGTAAAGAAATAGGCTATGAAAAAATTCTAACTGCTAACAAAGAGCGGGATTTTAAAACAGGATTTATAAAAAAATTACAAATTAATGGAAACGTTGAAAGCAAAAGTTTTAAAGCTATTATAGTAGATGATTTATGTTCAAAGGGTGGAACCTTTATGCTAACAGCGTCTAAGTTAAAGGATATGGGAGCAACGGAAATATACTTAGTAGTTACGCATTGTGAAAATACAATTTTTGAAGGAGATTTATTAACAAGCGATTTAATAACAAAGATATATACAACCAATAGTATTTTAAGTAAAAACCATGAAAAAATTAAAGTGTATGAAATTTAGGGGGTATATATTATGGCTAAACTTTTAGTAGTTATTGACTATCAAAATGACTTTGTAGATGGAACGTTAGGCTTTGAAAAGGCTAAAACATTAGAGCAATCTATATATGATAAGGTTATTAAATATTTGCAAAATGGTGATAAGGTATTATTTACCTATGACACTCATTACGAAGATTATTTAGAAACTAGAGAAGGTAAAAATTTACCTGTGCCACATTGTATAAAAAATACTCATGGACATCAGTTGTATGGAAAAATAAATGATTTTATAAATCTTAAAAATACATTACATTATACAAAAGAAGGTTTTGGAATATCACCAGAGGATATGATTAAATTAACCAATGAAATAGGAGAAGATATTAATAAAATTGGTATTATTGGGATTGTTACCAATATATGTGTAATTAGCAATGTGGTAATGTTTCAGTCACAATATAAAAATGCTGATATTGTAGTTGATGCAAGTCTTTGTGCTAGTTTTGATGATGTATTACATGAAAAGGCATTAGATGTTATTGAAGCTTTGCAAGTAAAAGTAATTAATAGGGGGAATTGAAAATGATAAATCCATTATTATTAACAGATTTTTATAAAACAATTCATCATATGTGTTATGCAAAAGGAATGACTAAATTAGTAAGCTATTGGACTCCTAGGATGTCTAGAAAAGAAAATATGGACAAAGTTGTTATGTTTGGACTTCAGCCTTTTTTAAAGAAGTATTTAATTAAGTACTTTAATGAAAACTTCTTTAATAAAGAGAAGGAAGCTGTAGTTTGTGAGTATAGAAGAATTATTTCTAAAACTATGGGAGATATAGCAGCAGATACAAAGCACATTGAAGCTTTGCATGATTTAGGATATTTGCCAATACAAATTAAAGCAGTAGCAGAGGGTTTAAGAGTAAATATTAAAACACCAATGATTGAAATTACTAATACACATGAAGATTTTGCATGGCTTGTAAATTATTTAGAAACTTTTATTAGTTGTAATATATGGCAACCAATGACAAGTGCCACTATTGCATATAGGTATAGAGAAATAATAGAAAATTATTTTAATCTTACTGTAGAAACTGGAGATATAAGAAAAGCCTGTGGAGATTTTAGCATGAGAGGTTTTAGTTCTCTGGAAAGTGCAGAGATTAGTGGTGCAGCGCATCTGCTTTCATTTTTGGGAACGGCAACAATATCTTCGATTGCCTATTTAGAAGAATATTACAATTGCAATATAGAAGAAGAAATGGTTGGCTTGGGAACTCCATCTACAGAGCACAGTATAATGAGTAGCTATGGTACGGATGAGCTTGAAGCCTATAAGAGATTGATTACTGAGGTATTCCCAAGTGGAACTTTAAGTATAGTATCTGACACTTATGATTATTGGAATGTAATAACAAATATACTTCCTAAATTGAAAGAAGACATTATAAAGAGAAATGGAAAAATTGTTATTAGAGGCGATAGTGGAGACCCAGTAAAAATAATTTGTGGATACAAGGATGAGCTAAAGAATAGTCCTGAATATAAGGGCACTGTTGAGTTACTATGGGATATTTTTGGAGGGGAAATTAATTCAAAAGGGTACAAGGTCTTAAATAGTAAGATTGGAACAATTTATGGAGATAGTATAACTGTGGAAAGATGCGAGGAAATTTGTAAGGGTCTAGAGGAAAAGGGCTTTGCAGTAAATAACTGTGTGTTTGGTATAGGATCATATACCTATCAGTACAATACTAGAGATACTTTTGGATTTGCATTAAAGGCTACTCATGCAGTAATAGATGGAGAAGAAAAGTTTATCTTTAAGGATCCTAAAACTGATACAGGCAATTTTAAAAAGTCACAAAAGGGAATGTGTTATGTGTATAGAGAGGGACAAAATATTTTATATAAAGATGAATTAACAATAAAAGAGCAAGATGAATTTAAGGATAACCTATTAGAAATTGTATTTAAGGATGGTAAATTAATAAAAGAGTATTCATTATCGGAAATAAGAGATAGATTGCACGGAAACTTTTAACCACATTTTTGAGGAATAGAAACAGGTAAAATAAAATGAATTTAAAAAATAAAGAAATAGATGTAAATTTTTCCTGTATAAATACGATAATAATAAAGTAGAAATTTTGATTATGGTGATTATACTTGTAGAAATTATACAAATTACTTTATATTTTAGGGAGGAAAACATGAAAAACTTAAGAAAATTATCATCAATAGTAGTAGCTTGGCTAATTAGTTCAATTCTATTTGTTTCTTGTGCTTCAAGCAATTCAAGTAGTTCAAAAAAGAATGAAGTACTAAATGAAAAACAAAGGCTTTTAGCATACGGAGCCGTTCTTTCATCAAGAAATAATATGGCTTTTGATGAACTAAAAACAACAAATGAAGGAGTAAAGGAGGTTTTAAAGGAAGGCTGGGATGTTACTAGTAAAGAAACTGCTATAGAAGCATTAGAATGGCTCGTTAATGAAGGTCATAGAGAAGAGGCTGATGAAGTGTACAATGTAATTAAATCTGGAGAAGGAGGAAATTATCCAGATTTAAATAAGACTATTCAGTTATATGATAAAGCCAATTCTACAATGAAAGCTCAGTTAGGCTTTAAGGATGAAAGCTTTAATAATGTTAAAACTGTGGCTGCATGGGATACAGATCGTTTGGTAACTGTTGCAAGATGGAGTTATTCTGCAGATTACATAACTGAAGAAGAAGCTTGGAATTATATTAATAAGGCTGTAAGTATGGCCAAGTCTTCATTTAATTCTTGGGAAGAATATTACATATCTTGTGCTTATGGACGTGCTATAGCATATGAAGGAGATATAGACGAACTTATTGGTACTGGAAAAGCTTTGTTTAAAAATTCAGATAGTGTTTGGAAAAAGTGTAATTTCAAATAAAAATTTTAAGGGATATTGGATTTATGTCAATACTTTAAACACAAAAAGTGGAACTTTTTAGGCTGCATTTTTAGCTATTAATTCACATTGATTAGGAGTCAGGTAATTAATAGAAGAATGGGCCTCTTTCCATTGTGTAAATGAAATTTGAATTTTAAAATAGGACTAAAGATACTGTACGGAGAAGTATTTATTTTCACTTACGGTATGGTGAAGCGTGCTTGTGGAGAACCAAAATAAATTTAAGTGTTTAAAACACTTAAATTAAGCAAATTATATTTTAAATATAATACTCTAGAGATAAGAGATGATGTTATAGAGATGGTTTCAGGAATACCAAATCTTCAATATACTGATGAAAATAGTTTATCCTGTTACTATGATTCACTTAATAACTTAAAAGAGATTATTGAAATTTGTGATGAGATAAATATATATGAGAATACAGAAATGTTCAGAGAAATTATTGACTTTTAAAATGGAAAAATAAAAAGCTTTAATACACATTATATACCAATTAACGCATAGTAATAGTTAAACATTTATATAATTTACTGTAATAGTATTTATATAAGAAAGGATAATGTTATGTCAGAAGCAAAATGTCCCATGACAGGAAGAATAAGCAAAGCAGTAGCAGGAGAAGGAACCACTAATGAGTATTGGTGGCCAAACCAGCTTAAGCTTAATGTTCTTCGCCAAAACTGTGAAAAAAGCAATCCTATGTCTAATGATTTTAACTATGCTGAAGAATTTGAGAAATTAGATTATTATGAACTAAAGAATGATTTATATAAGTTGATGACAGACTCACAAGAATGGTGGCCAGCTGACTATGGTCACTATGGACCATTCTTTATTCGTATGGCTTGGCACAGTGCAGGAACCTATAGAATTGGTGATGGTAGAGGAGGCGGAGGACAAGGACTTCAACGTTTTCCACCACTTAATAGCTGGCCAGATAATATAAGCCTAGATAAAGCACGTCGTTTACTTTGGCCAATTAAAAAGAAGTATGGAAACAAAATATCTTGGGCTGACCTTATGATATTAACAGGCAATTGTGCATTTGAATCTATGGGACTAAAGACAATTGGTTTTGGTGGTGGAAGAGAGGATGTTTGGGAACCACAGAAGGATATTTACTGGGGTAGTGAAAAGAAATGGCTTGGGAAGGATCGTAATAGAGATGAAAAAGAGCTTGAAAACCCTCTAGCAGCTGTACAAATGGGATTAATTTATGTAAACCCAGAGGGACCAAATGGAAATCCAGACCCTAAGGCATCAGTGAAAGAAGTAAGGGAAACATTCACTCGTATGGCAATGAATGATCAAGAAACTGTTGCGCTTATAGCAGGTGGACATACTTTTGGTAAATGTCATGGTGCTGCATCACCCACATATGTTGGACCAGAGCCAGAAGCTGCACCTATAGAACAGCAAGGTTTGGGGTGGAAAAATAGCTATAAAACTGGTAAAGGGCCAGATGCCATAAGTAGTGGGCTTGAAGGTGCATGGAAGGCTGAGCCAACAAAGTGGACAATGGGTTACTTAAAAACATTATTTAAATATCAGTGGGAATTAGTTAAAAGTCCAGCGGGAGCATACCAATGGTTAGCTAAAGATGTTGATGAAGAGGATATGGTAGTTGATGCCTATGATCCATTAAAAAAGCATAGACCTATGATGACCACAGCAGATTTAGCCCTTATTTATGATCCTATTTATAGAGAAATAGCAAAGTATTATCTAGAAAATCCAAAAAAGTTTGAGGAGGATTTTGCTCGTGCTTGGTTCAAATTAACCCATAGAGACATGGGACCAATATCAAGATATCTTGGACCAGAAGTTCCAAAAGAAAGCTTTATTTGGCAAGACCCAGTGCCAAAAGCTAACTATAGATTGATTAATAAAAAGAATATTTCAGAGCTTAAGAAAAAGATTTTAGATTCAGATCTTTCAATATCAGACCTTGTAACAACAGCCTGGGAATCTGCATCAACATTTCGCATGTCAGATAAGCGTGGAGGAGCAAATGGGGCAAGAATACGCCTAAAGCCACAAAGAGAATGGGAAGTTAATGAGCCAGAAAGACTTAATAAGGTGTTAGAATCACTAGAAAAAATTCAAAGTAGTTTTAATAATTCACACTCAAAGGATAAAAAGGTTTCTTTAGCTGATATTATTGTATTAGGTGGATGTGCTAGCATAGAGCAAGCAGCAAAAAATGCAGGGTACAACATAACTGTTCCTTTTACTCCAGGACGTACAGATGCAACCCAAGAGGAAACGGATATAAAGTCGTTTAATGTACTTGAACCTAAGGCAGATGGATTTAGAAACTATATGAAAGACAATTATGAAGTAACATCAGATGAAATGTTAATAGATAGAGCTCAACTATTATCACTAACTATTCCAGAAATGACAGTATTAATTGGTGGTATGCGTGTGTTAAACACTAATTATAAGCAGTCACTGGATGGGGTGTTTACCAATAGAGAAGAATGTCTTACAAATGATTTCTTTGTAAATCTTCTTGATATTAATACTGTGTGGAAGGCTTTACCTGATATTAAGGAAATGTTTGTAGGTTATGATAGGCAAACAGGAAGTGTGAAGTGGACAGCAACAAGAGTTGATCTTATATTCGGTTCAAATTCGGAGCTTCGTGCAGTTGCAGAGGTTTATGCATCTAATTGCAATGAAGAAAAGTTCATACAAGATTTTGTAGCAACATGGAATAAGGTAATGAATGCAGATCGTTTTGATATTAAAGAATAAGTATTGATTAAATTTTAGCTAGTAAAATAATAAAAATTTTACTAGCTATTTTTGGCTAATATCTGAGGAAAAAATTATTAGAAAAAATAATAAAATTATTATTGAAAAAAATTTTATAATAACTTATTCTCATAAAAGCGGTGGTGACAATTACTGAAAATTACATTGGAGGAATGTATTATGAATGAAAGAGTAGATTTTAATAAGCAATTTAAAATGGATAATGATGTTAGTATAAAGTAGTGGACATTACCAATAATAGAAGAAATAGAAAATACTCTAGAATAAATTAGAAAGCTATAAAAGTTTAACATGACTTTTATAGCTTTTTACTTTGAAAAAATTATATTATTAATTTGAAGTTGAATATAAGATTAAATATACTGTATACGGGGAAGTGTTTGCCTTATGGTACGCTGAAGCATACCATAAGTAAATGATATTAGTGAATAACATTTTTCTTTATCAATTCCATAAATATTTCAGGGGTGACTATTTCTACTTTAGGGTTTTCCTTTAGTTTATTTGCAACCTCTTCAATATTATCCAAGCTTTTACTCCAAGCATGAACGTAAACAAAGGTGTAACTGTTAGAATTACAAATGTCTACTTGTCCAGAGTCAATTCGATGATTAATGTTTTCAACTAACTCATCTTCGCTTTCTAGATTAGCCCAAAGTAAATCTCTACAGGACACTATAGGTTTATTATTAGACCAAATAATTTCTCCATGATAGTTGTCATGTTTATGATAATCAAGATAAAATAATCCTTGTATATTAGGCTTTATAGTAAATTTATCCCAAAGATTAGTATCATGAAAAGAAGAATCATCTATAATTGCTATATATTTCTCATCTACTTTTTTCATATAATTATTTAATTTATTAATATATATTCCTAGTGCATTCTTATCAAATTTACTTGGGTACATATAGCCATTTCCAGAAGGTGATACTATAAAATAATCATTAGTAGATCCATGAGCTACATTTTTATAATACAATTTGAAAACAGTAGGGGATAGATAATATAGAGATGGGCTTAAGGACCAACCTAAATTAAATTTACCTCTATAAGGAGAACCATACCATTTAGGAGAACAATAATTAGTGCCAAGGTTCCACTGTTGATTATCTCCATCAGACATAATGAATGTTACATAATGAACATTTTTTTTATTAGGAAAGTTCATCAATGCCTTTTGAGTCATAGGTAATGATGGAAAGGCACTTAATACAGTTAAATTATAAGACCAATCTGCAGCAACCATACTTATACCATGTTTTGAAGCTGTACTTACATTAATAAATTCATCTGGTCCCCAACCTAAACAAATTGAATCTTTTTTCATAGATGAAAATATTTTATCTCTAAGAGATGTATCTTCTATGTTATCCTCATAAAATACTAGGGATTTGGTCATTATTGCATAGTCTCTTAAGGCAGTATCTTTGTCTGGAGATAGTTGAATTAGCATTGAGTGGTTCAAACCAGAATTCCATAAATTATTGTAAGCCCAATCCTTATCTGTGTTTCTACAATCTCCTTTCATCTTTGTTATACCATGGACTTTTACTTTATCTTGGATACTTTCATCAACTGCAATGCAATTATTTAATGAGGCAAGAGAACAAGCATTATTTATTGAAGGATCTTTTAGAGATTTATTATTATAAAGTACATATCCATCAACATAATTTTTAAATATATCTAATAATTCCCACGGATCTGAGACAGTTTTGTATAAAATTCCATAATTATTTTTTAAATCATCTAGCCATATTTGATAATCTGGTTGTGAGGAATTTAGTGTGTATATTTGAAAAGAACAATGATTATTAACTACCCCTTGCAGGGTAGCTATCATTGTTCTTTCACTAGGAGTCATTATATCTTGAGAAATAACATATAAATAAGTTGGAATTCTAGGGTTTTTTATATAATTAGATGTGTTTTGGAATATGGAAGTAACAGGAAAAAAACTATTACTATTAGTAGTGAGAGTTTTTTTCCAATCACTCCATTTAACATTGAAATCATTGTTATTTTTTTTGCAGTATTTATAGAAATTCTTCAAAAAATTAATTCTTTCATTATTAGAAAAAGATTTAATATGATTTTCATCAAAATTTGTTAGTAGTAGTTGTCTTTTTATAATATCATCATCCGTAACTTGATTGCAGTTTTTAATCATATCATACATAATCATGAAAGTAGTAGTTCTTCCTATACCTTCTTTACAATGAAAATGTAACCATGTATTTTTAGATTGTGATTTTACTAACTCAACAAAGTAATCAACCATATCATCTGTAGGTATTTTACCATCAGTAACAGGGATGCGAATATATGATAGTGATTTAGACTTAACAAGCATATCTTCATTTTGGACTTTTGTTGGAACTGTAGTCATAACAGGATGATTATAAAAAGTAATAGGTACATTTAATTTAATACTATTTAGTTTATTATTTTCATCTGATAAAACTTGTTCCTTTGTTAAACCTGTGTTAGCAGAATTTTTTGAATTTGCCCAACTGACAGGAGCACCATTAATAAATCCATGAGATTCTTGCCTTAAGTCAATAACTGTTATAGGCAATGAAGTTCCTATACTATTTATTACAAGAGGTAGACTATATTCTGAAAATTGTTGACTACCAGAAATATTTAATGTGTTTAGTCCGTTAAGATTTAAATTTTTATTATTCTGTATGTTTTCTAAATTAGAAGATTTACGAAAATTTTTTGTCATGTTCTTATAATTTGATGAATCCAAAATAAGATTTACATTGTTGGTGTCTACTGATAGGTCAGAAGCTTTTGCTATTACACTTCTTGCTGTTAAAGAGTGAAAAAAGGTTAATAAGATTAAAAAAATAGATATACTTACTTTAAAGTTTTTACGCAATTATAATCACCTCATTTATAGAAATTATAGGCTATGTTTTAATTGAATGTTGATATAACTAATAAACTTTATAAATGTAATATGTGCTATTTAGATAACTTCTATACAAGCTGTTAATTAATATATCTGTTACAGTCTTTCAACAAGGCACATGAAAGAAAATAATAGACCAAAGATGCGTCGTATATTTTGTAAACTCACAACTATAAATGAACACTTATAAAAAGTGTTTGGGTTATTGAATTTATAATGTTATATTGAACAGTAGGAAAGACAATAAAATAAGAAAGTGTGGAATTATTGAAAAGTATGATCTATATGTTGTAGTCATAATAAAAAGAGAAAATGATATTGAAGATAAGTTAGTTAGCTTTATGTAAAGAGATAGATAAGTATAGTAAAGTACAAATTAAAGAACTGGTAAAATTTCAAGAAAGATTTTTTAAATCACAAATAATAATGAGCAATTAAGAATAACTTGTTAGACTTAAAAAAGTGTATACAATGAATGGAGGTGACTTTAGTGGGAGTTTAGTACTTACAGTATGCTCTCTTTCTAAAGATAAAATATGAATAATATATTTTACTATGAAACAAAGATCGGAAAAATAGCAATTGTTGAGAATGGCACATCAATTACTAATATGTATTTTGGAGAAAGCGTCTTAAAAGGTGCAAATATAATTGAAACGCCCTTGCTAAAAAAAGCAAATCAAGAGCTTCAAGAATATCTTGATGAAAAAAGGATGGTATTTGATTTACCACTTGCACCACAAGGCACAGAATTTCAGCAAAAAGTATGGAAGGCATTACAAGAAATTCCTTATGGCCAAACTTATAGTTACAAAGATGTAGCAAAAAATATTGGTAACATAAAAGCCTGTCGTGCAGTAGGTATGGCAAACAATAAAAATCCAATATTTATATTTATTCCTTGCCATCGTGTTATTGGTGCCAATGGTAAATTGGTTGGTTATGCAGGAGGATTGGATATAAAAGAAAAACTTTTAGAAATGGAAAAGCACAATAAAAACAACATTGGATATTTATAGATAAATATAGTGATTTTAAAGTTCCTTGTATTATTTACGAATATTATAATATAAGAAAATTATTTTCGAAATATAAAAAATAGTATTTATTATTTGTCTAATTCAGTTACAATATTCAAATGATTACTAGAAACAATTGATATAGTGAAAAATCAAAAAGAAAGAAAAAAACAATATTGAAAATAGCACTACATGATGAAAAGTTTTATGAAAAATTACAAAGGAAGAAAGGATAGTTATATTATGGAAAAAGTTATTAATTATATGGAAATATGGGTAAAAGATGATATGGAAAAACTACTAAAAGAAAGTGATGTATGTAAGTGCAATAAGTGCCAAAAAGATATTTATGCACTTGCACTTAATAATTTAAAACCGTGTTATGTGGTTACAACAAAGGGGATAGTAATGACCAAGTTAAGTGGAATGTATCAACAATTTGAAACAGATATAATAATTGAAGTTACAAAAGCAATTGAGATAGTTAGTAATTCACCTAGACATGATAAATAAAACAAACAATCTCCATTTTTGAATGTGCCTTATATAACAAAATGGAGATTGCTTATAACACAAACTATTTTTTACCAACTTCCAGATGAACCTCCTCCACCAGAAGAACCGCCACCAAACCCACCAAATCCACCGCCACTAGAGCCACCACCTCTTGGACCATGTCTTCCAAATATATTACTTATAAAAATAATTTGCAAAAGAGTAAGAAATATTCTACCTCTATTAAATATAAAATCTAGTATTAATAATACTAAAAAAACACCTAATACAATTAAACTACTATTATTAGATTTAGAAATATTATTAGGCAGTGATATGTTTAAGGATTTATCTAAAGTAACTCCATATTCATTACCTATATAATCACACAGTGTACTATAGGATTGAAGTATACCACTTCCATAGTTACCTTCTATAAAGCTAGGTTTTGCAATTGAAGTCATAACCCTATTACTTAGCACATCTGGAATCGCACCTTCAAGACCACGACCAACTTCTACTCTCCATGCTTTATCATTTATAGCTACAAGAATTAATAGGCCATTATCCTTACCTTTTTGTCCAATTCCCCAGCTCCTAAAGAGATTTATAGCGTAGTCTTCAATAGGAATTCCTTTAGTTGAGTCTATTACAACTACAACAGCCTGTGCACCTGTTTTATCTTCTAGTTCTTTTCCTATAGATATTATATTGCTTGCTTCTGAATCACTAATCATACCAACATAATCATTTAAATATTTATAGTTTGTTGGTGAAGGAACTTCAATGGCAGCATTTACAGGAAAAGAGAAAATCAAAATTATTAACAAAAGAGAAGATAGAAATAGCTTTAAAGATTTATTTTTAGTAAACATTTTTAATGAGCAAAATCCACTGGAGGGACTTCGTTTGCACCATTACTTGCTTTATAAAGTGGTTTTTCTTTAAAATCAAATAATGAGGCTAGTATATTACTAGGAAAGCTTCTTCTCTTAGTGTTATATTGTGTTACAGAAGTATTATAATCTTGCCTAGCTACTGCAATTCTATTTTCTGTTCCTTCTAATTGAATGGATAAATCTTTAAAATTCTGATTCGATTTTAAATCAGGATAACTTTCAACAATTACTAATAATCTTGAAAGTGAATTAGAAAGTTGATTATCTGCATCAGCCTTTTCAGGTACATTTGTGGCACCAGATAATTTGCTTCTTGCATTAGCTATATCTGTAAATATTGATTTTTCTTGTGTTGCATATCCTTTCACAGTATTAACTAGATTAGGAATTAAATCTAATCTTCTTTGCATTTGAGTGTCAATATTTGACTGAGTGGTATTTACATTCTGTTCAAGTGAAATTAAACTATTGTAGCTTCCAACGATAGGGATAAATATAAGGAGTACAACTAAAATTGTTATTATTAATATTTTCACGCTTTTCTTCATAAAATTAATCTCCTTTCTATACTGTTTATTATGTGTAGAAATTGAAATATTATATGAAGGTATTAATGGTTTAATAATTAAATATAAATTTAAAAAATGTGAATGTAAAAGCAATTTATACAGGTTATAATTATAAAGACATAAATTAAAAAAAGAGATACAATTAAGGAGTGTAATTTAAAGAAGGAGTATGATTTTATGAAAAAGAAGAAAATGGTGTATATAGCAATGGGAATAGGAGCCATAATTATTCCACTAATAATATCAATGGTAATTCTCTTTAGGTATAATAAAGCAAATAAGCCTGAAGATAAATTAAGTGAGTACATGAATTTATTGAATAGCAAAGAATATGAAGCTATGTATGATATGATTGATAATGAAAGTAAGGGAAAAATTTCTAAAGAAGATTTTATTTTAAAAAATAAAAATATATATGAAGGTATTCAAGCTAATGATATTAAAATTGAGGTTAAGAATGTATTAAAACAAGGTAATGAAGCATCAATAGATTATGAAACAAGTATGAATACTTCAGCTGGTGATTTATCATTTTCAAATAATATAAGTTTGGATAGGGAAAGCGGAAAAAAATATAATATAAAATGGAATTCAAAAGTTATATTTCCTGAATTAGGTGATAATGAGAAGGTTAAAGTAAATGAAACTAAAGCCAGAAGAGGAGATATCTTAGATAGAAACCAAATACCATTAGCAACTGATGGAAATTCAGCAGATGTGGGAATCATCCCTGGAAAATTAGGAGATAATAAAGAAAAATCTATTCAGAAAATAGCAACTATATTAGGGATTTCTGTTGAATATATAAATAGTAAATTAAACATGTCTTATGTAAAGAATGATATGTTTATCCCTATAAAAGTTATAGCAGACGGTGATGAAAGAGTTTATAAGCTTTTAGAAATACCAGGAATTATGGTTAATAACAAGGATGCAAGGATATATCCACTAAATGTACAAGCAGCTCATTTAACAGGATATGTGCAAAATATAAATGCTGAAGAATTAGAAAAGAATAAGGGTGCTGAATATACCAAAAGCTCTGTAATCGGCAAAACTGGTCTTGAAAAAATATATGAGAATAAGCTAAGAGGAATAGATGGGGTTGAAATATACATACAAGATAAAGATGGTAAGAAAAAGACTTCAATTATATCTAAGGCAGTAAAAAATGGTAGTAATGTTAAATTAACTATTGATAGTAATATGCAAAGTCTGTTATATAAAGAGCTAGAAAATGATAAAGGAGCTTCAGTTGCAATGAATCCAGACACTGGTGAGGTTTTAGCTCTTGTAAGTGCTCCGGGGTATGATCCTAATGATTTTGTTATGGGATTATCTGATGACAAATGGAAGAGCTTAAATGAGGACATAAATAAACCTTTATATAATAGATTTCAAAGTAATGTAGCTCCTGGATCTGTATTTAAGCCAATTACTGCAGTAATTGGAGTTGACAGTGCAAAGATTGACCCTAATATAAATAAAAATATAAGTGGACTTAGTTGGCAAAAAGATAGTAGTTGGGGAAATTATTTTGTTACAAGAGTAAGCGCTTATGGCGGTGATTCTAATCTTTTAAATGCTCTTGTTTACTCAGATAATATATATTTTGCAAAAGCTGCATTAGATATCGGAAAAGATATTTTTAAAGATAAGTTAAATAGTTTTGGTTTTGGAGAGAAAATTCCATTTGAATATGGATTATATAATTCGCAATTTGCTACAGACGGACAATTCAAAACCGATGTACAATTAGCTGATAGTGGATATGGACAAGGTGAAATACTATTAAATCCAGTTCATTTAGCCTCAATATACACTTTATTTCAGAATGAAGGTAACATACTAACTCCTTATATTGAATATAAAGAAAGTGAAAAAAGTAAAGTATGGAAAGCTAATGTTGTTTCAAAAGAAGCTGAAAATACAGTACTTCAGGATTTAATTCAAGTAGTTAAAAATCCAAGTGGAACAGGGCATCAGGCTTATATTGATGGATTAACAATAGCAGGAAAAACTGGAACGGCAGAAATAAAATTATCACAAACTGATACAGAAGGAACTGAACTTGGATGGTTTGTAGGTATGACTACAAATAAAGCACCTAATAATTTACTAGTAGTAACAATGGCAGAGGATGTTAAAAATAGAGGTGGAAGTCATTATGTAGTTCCTAAGGTTAAAAAAGCATTGGAAACAATAAAGTAGTAAGTATATCAACACGGTTTTAAAATAAAGCAATATATAAAATGGAGACAAGCAGTTATTGAATTGCTTATCTCCATTTTATTTTTTTAGATACTATAATTTTTTCACATTTGTAGCCATAGGTCCTTTTTCACCTTCTTGTATATCAAAGGTTACATTTTCACCTTCGTGCAAATCTTTATCAGTTCTATCTTCTTTAATTTGTGAGTGATGCACAAAGACATCATCACCTTCATCACAGGATATAAACCCAAACCCTTTTTCCTCATTAAACCATTTAACTACACCGGTTCTACTAGACATAAGCAATCACTCCTTATATTAATTATCATTAGGCATATCCCAATAAATAACTAGTTAATAGTTTTATCTTTTTTGTACTATACTACGTTAGCAAATGCAGTTAATAACAGCAGTATTAACTGCATTCACTTTATTGTCTAGTTCAAAAAATTCTAAGAATATTTGAAGAGTTATTTATTTTACAATGCTTTAAGTAGTATTTGCAAAAAAAGAATTTTTACACTTTATATTAGTATACTGACTTGTTATTTTTTTGAATATGTCTTATACTTAATAAAATTTAGGCTATGTTTTAAAATAGTGTTGATATTTTAATATAAAGGCGAACTGGCATTGGAATTTGCTTTGTAGAACTCTTAATGAATATTTGTAATATTAATGCTTGTCATAATCTTTGATTAGGAGCATGCATTAATAGGACTAATATTCGTTTTAGAGTTCTTAAAGTGAATTCCACTGTCCATGAGCTTTATATTACAATATCAACATTCACTTAAAACATAGCCAAAATTAAAAAAAGGTTTAGAGAAATCTAATCTTTTTATATAATATGAGGAGAAAAAATATGAGCAAATTAAAAGAAATATTAGATTATAACAAAACCTTTGTTGAAAATAAAGAATATGAAAAATACAAAGCATCTAAATACCCATCTAAAAAGATTGTTATATTATCTTGTATGGATACTAGACTTACGGAACTTCTTCCACGAGCTTTAAATATAAAAAATGGTGACGTTAAAATTATTAAAAATGCAGGAGCTGTGGTAGCACATCCTTTTGGAAGTATTATGAGAAGTATTTTAGTAGCAATTTATGAACTAGAAGCTAATGAAGTTTTGGTCATAGGTCATCATTCATGTGGAATGAGTAATATTGATACCTCAAATACTATTAATAAAATTATTGAAAGAGGTATTTCTAAAGATACACTTTCAACCCTTGAATATGCAGGCATTAATCTTAAAAGTTGGCTACATGGATTTGGATGTGTGCATGACTCTGTTAAGGAGAGTGTAGCAATTATAAGAAATCACCCATTGATGCCTAAAGATGTTTTTATTCATGGACTTATAATAGATCCGGAAACTGGAAAATTAGAAGTTGTTATTGATGGATATGATAAATAAAATGTAGATTCATTTTAGACACATGAAAGAAAATAATAGACCAGTATCATTATCTATTATTTTCTTTCATGTGCATTATAATTTTTTTTTATATAAGTACCATTTAAACTACAAGTGAATATTATGAAATTATAAGGCATCTTAAAAAATAACAATCCAATATGCTATGTATATTGATTAGTTATTTTCAAAAAAATGCATTATGTAAAATCACTTTGTAGGAGGTTTGTGAAGATGACTGGGTATGAACTAATAATGAAAGTTCAGCAAAAGATGCAAGATCCAAAATTCGCAAAAAAGTTTAATAGTGCAATAGCAGAACTTAATAATATTCAAGGACTTCAACAAGAAGTAATGAGAATAGCACAAATACAAGACGAAAAGAAAAAAGAAAAAGCAATAGATAAATTGCCTGATAGAGCTAAAAAGACTGTTAAGGAACTGCTTAAGATGATAAATGATTAAGTACATTAATGTGTAAAGTAATATCAAAATTTCTATATATAATTGGAACTTATTGATTGAGTAAGAATGTATAAAGTAAGTAATTTTTAATTGCCACATATAAAAAAGCATCTAATTTTAATGAAGTTAGATGCTTTTTTGTTATTTAAGGTATATTAAAAAATAACAAGTCAATATACATATCATCTTTGACTTATTATTTTATTTTATATGTTTAACTAATTATAATTTTGGTGATAGAGTAAATATATAGTATAATACAAAATAGACTAATATTAAACGAAAGAGAAAATAGCTTTTTAAAAATAAGATGAAACTGAATTTATCTAAAAATAAAAATAATTTAAGCACATGAAATATACTGGCATACTTACTTGTTGTTTTTTTGAATGTGCCTTAACATTAAAGAGCTAAAATAGGAGTGTTAAAAATGAATTACAAAACACATATAAATGGAGGGATTTTAGCAGGACTTTACATCACTTCTCAAATGCAAAGTATCAATATATTACCAACAGCTATATTTTTAGGAAGCTCAATTATTGGAAGCTTATTACCTGATATTGATCATAAAAATAGCTATATTGGTAAAAGAGTTAAACCTGTTTCTAAGGTGATAAATAAATTAGCAGGTCATAGAAAGTTATTTCATTCACCAATACTATACTTAGTTTTGTATATAGGAAGTATGAGTGTAGTTACAAATAAACTAGGATTAAATTTTCTATTTGGATTATTCCTAGGAATATTTTCACATTTGTTTTTAGATAGTTTAACTGTTGGAGGATTACCATGGTTTTATCCAATAAGTAAAAAGAGATTTTCTTTAGCTCATATAAAAACAAATAGTCAATTAGAATTTACTTTGTGTGGAATTTTGCTTTGTGTAAATGTAGTGGTATTACTTGATATACTTAAGATAACTTCAATATTTACTTTTACTCAAGGTTAAGATAGATATTAATAAAATATAAAAGATAGAGGAGAAAGTTAGTAATGGATGGAACAAATAGATCAAATATAAAGATAGGTTCAAAAGTATTAGTTGTAAAGAAAGAAGATCAACGTACAGGAAAGTTAACTGAAGGAGTAGTTAAGAGAATTCTCACAAATTCACAAAATCATCATCGCGGAATAAAAGTTATGCTTGAAGATAATGTAGTTGGAAGAGTTCAAAAGATCCTTTAATTAAGGATTTCTAGTAAAAATAAAAGAATGAATAAATGTGAATAAAAGCAAACTAAATTTGCTAAGGCAAATTTATGATATAATTAAATGATATGACATAAAATTTAGAGCTATTTCAAAATACATTTTTGTTTTTTGTTAGAGCCTTTTTCAGAGAGGAAGAAAAATATGAGTAAAATTCTTGTATTAGCTGAAAAACCAAGTGTTGGTAGAGATTTAGCTAAGGTATTGAAATGTAACCAAAATAAAGGTGGATATATAGAGGGAAATAATTATATAGTAACTTGGGCATTAGGACACTTAGTAACGTTGCTTGATCCTGAAGGATATGGAGATAAGTATAAAAAGTGGAGCATGGAAACACTTCCAATGTTACCTAAAAACATGAAACTTACAGTTATTAAGAAGACTGGGAAGCAATTTGCTGAAGTAAAAAAGCAAATGCTTAGACCTGATATAAGTGAATTAATTATTGCAACAGATGCTGGAAGAGAAGGAGAATTAGTTGCAAGATGGATTATAGATAAAGTTGGATTTAGAAAGCCTATAAAAAGATTATGGATATCATCTCAAACTGATAAAGCAATTTTGGATGGATTTAGGAATTTAAAGCCTGGTTCAGCTTATGATAATTTATATAAAGCAGCACAAGGAAGAGCAGAAGCTGATTGGCTTGTAGGTCTTAATGTAACAAGAGCATTAACTTGTAAATATAATGCTCAATTATCAGCAGGACGTGTGCAATCTCCAACTCTTGCTATGATTGTGCAAAGAGAAGAAGAAATAAGAACTTTTAAGCCTAAAGATTATTACACTATAATTGCTAAAAATAATAATTTATCTATGGAATGGGTAAATTCAGATAACAATAATAGAACTTTTAATGAAGATTTAGCTAAAAAGGTAGTAGCGTCTTTAAAAGGTAAAGATGGAGAAGTATTAGAAATTGTAGAAAGCCAAAAGAAACAATTTGCTCCAGCTCTTTATGATTTAACAGAACTTCAAAGAGATGCCAATAGAATATTTGGATATTCAGCAAAACAAACATTATCAATTATGCAAAGACTTTATGAAAATTATAAGATTTTAACTTATCCAAGAACTGATTCAAGATATATAACAAGGGATGTTGTGCCAACTTTAAAAGAAAGATTAAAAGTAATTGCTATAGGAAATTATGCAGCTCCTGCTAATCAGATTTTAAAAGGAACTATTAATGCAAATAAGAGTTTTGTTGATGACTCGAAGGTTTCAGACCATCATGCTATAATTCCAACAGAACAAAGAGTGTCTCTAGGAATGCTTAGTAAGGAAGAAAAGAACATCTATGATTTAGTTATAAAGAGATTCTTAAGTGTATTATTACCACCTTTTGAATATATTCAAACTTCAATTAAAATTAAGGTTGGAAATGAAAACTTTAGGGCTAAGGGTAAAGTGATAAAATCTAAGGGTTGGAAGATGGTTTATGATAGAGAAGATGATGTTGAAGAGGTAAATGAAGAAGGAATACTAAAGGATCAAGTACTTCCTAATTTATCTAAGGGAAATATTATAAAGGTTAATTCAGTAGAAATTAAAAACCATAAAACTAAAGCACCAGCAAGATTTAATGAAGGTACACTTTTATCGGCTATGGAAAATCCACAAAAGTATATTCAATTGGATAAAGAAGCTTCAAAAACACTTGGAGAAACAGGTGGGCTTGGAACAGTTGCAACCAGAGCAGATATAATAGAAAAATTATTTAATTCTTTTGTTATGGAAAAGAAGGGAAAAGATATATATCCAACTTCAAAAGGAAAGCAACTTATTGAATTAGTACCAAAGGATTTAAAATCACCACTTTTAACAGCTAGATGGGAAAAAGAACTTGATGATATAAGTAAGGGAAAAGAAAATGTTAATGCTTTTACAGGAAGAATGAGAAATTATGCAACAGCTTTAGTTCAAGATGTTAAGTTTAGTACAGATAAGTATGTTCATGATAATTTAACTGGTAAGAAGTGTCCACAGTGTGGAAAATACATGCTTGAAGTAAAAGGTAAGAATGGTACAATGAATGTTTGTCAAGACAGAGAGTGTGGTTATAGAGAAGGTGTCTCAAGAACTACAAATGCTAGATGCCCTGAATGTAAGAAAAAGCTAGAACTTAGGGGACATGGAGATGGTCAAATATATGTATGTCCAGGTACTAATTGTAACTTTAGAGAAAAGGCAGCACAGTTTAATAAGAGATTTGACAAAAAAGGAAAAGTAGACAAAAGGGAAGTTAATAATTATATGAAGAAAATGAAAAAAGAAGCAGAGGAATTTAATGATAATCCATTTGCAGCACTTTTAAAAGATTTTAAGTAATATAAGGCATATTCAAAAAAATAACAAGGTCAGTATGCTAGTCTATTTTGCGTCATAAGGAAGCTCTACTCCTATACACTCGCTGAGTAAGTGATTCACACAAAATATACGTCGCATCTTTTACTTGTTATGTTCTTTTATATGCCTAACTAAAAGAACAGTTTTGAAACTGTTCTTTTAGTTTAACACTCATCACAATCGCAATCACAATCACAATCACACTGACAATCGCAATCACAATTGTCACGCCTACGCCTACACCTATGCCTATGTCTATGCTTATGGCTATGCCCAGGATCAGCTGCTTCATTGGCACCCTTAGTACAGTACTTACAGTCCTTACAATTCTCTATAGCACTATCTACTAACTTATCAAGTAAGCAAGACATGGTACAAATTAGTTGATTATTTGTACTCATAAGATAATTATTTGTATATTGATTTGACCATGCATATAATATTATTAGCAGTATTATTAAGGATTGCTGTTGACTGCTTATACAATTTAGATTCTTCAATCCGTTCAATTGTCCGGCATCAAAAGCATTATCCAGAGTGTCATCCATATCAATAGTACCATTACAACTACTAAAATTTTCCATTATTACCTCAACTTGTGTTATTAATTATACAATTCATTGTATGACAAATATATTCATATGATTACAAAATAATAAAAAAAATTTAATATTTGTTATATTTATAGAAATATAGTCGATTTTATTGAATACACTTAATATATTTTTAAAAGACAATGGAAGTGAGTTTATTATACAAGTATCTAAATATAATTATAAAGTTAATATAAGATTTTTTGTAAATAGTTTGCAATATTTAAATACAGTTTGAATATTTTATAATATTGATAGGACAAAAAATTAAAAAGTGAAATTTATATAGCAATTTGTGGAGGCAATATACAGTGCAAAAGAGTAAAGTTTTAGATCTAACTAATATATATTCAAAGCATGAAAAGATTGCTAAAGAAGTAGCTAATAATGAGTATAAAATTTATACTCCATACATGGTTAAAAAGTATAAATCTACATTTAAAGTTTTAAATAAACTTACGAATAATAGAGATCACACTTTATATATAATGTACGGAAAAGTAAAAAAATGGTATGGAAGTGAAAAAAAATTAAATGTTAGTATGGAAAAAATTCATGTAAAAACTAAACTTGGATCATATTTAAGTGGTGGATGTGGAATAGGAGCATCACTTTTAACTAATTTAACAGCAAGCGGAATGTTTGCTTATTCTACACAATATATTAAAAATTTTGGACCACTATCATTAATTTGTTATGTGTTTGTAATTACATGTTTTGGTATAACAGTTTTATGCAGAGAAGATGATCAAGTAGAAATGTATAATATGTTTTTAGAAGTATTAAACGAATTAGATGGTAAAAGGCAAGAATAATTAAGGGTTCAGCAATCGGCGACAATAAAAACGTCAAAAATTATTTTTAAAAAATTTTACCAATTAAATCAGTTGCTCTCTGCATCATATCATCATTGACATGAGAATAAGTTTTCATTGTTTCTTTAACATAGTGACCTAATAATTTTGCAGCTGTTTTAAAATCTATACCAACAATTAGTTTTGTGGCAGAAGTATGTCTTAATTCATGTATGGTTATATTAAAACCTAATTTTTTAAACTTTCTATTTAAAAACGCATCAGTTTCAGATGTACTTCTATTTTTCATTATTCTTTTCATATAGTTTATAGGACAAGAATCTTTTAATATTTTTAAATAATCTAGAGTACTTTGGGGAATAGGAACAGTCCTATATGAGTTTTTACTTTTTAATTCTCCAAAGTCATATTTTTTAGATTCAGAGGATATAATTTTTCATTGTTTATTTACAACTAATGTTTTTTCTTTGAAATTTATATCATCCCAAGTCAACTCCATAATTTCTCCAATTCTCAACCCACAAGTACCAGCTATTAATATGATAGGAGTATACTCTTTAATTTATAATTTATTGTTCTAAATTTTTAATGTGAGGTGAATGATGGAAAATGAAGTATTTAAAACTATATTAAGCCAAGGGGCTTGAGCTGTACTTTTTGTGTGGCTCTTAATGGATACAAGGAACAATAGGAAAGAATCAAGAGGTTATTTTGGAATTAGCTGAGAAGTTTGATGTAGTTGAAAACATAGAATCAGATGTTAAAGAAATCAAAATAAAAAATAGTAAATTAAATGTAACTTTTACCATATATCAGGGAATTTATTTTATAATTTATCTAATAATATATAATTTCAAAAACAGTAAATATTTAAAATTTATTTTAATAGTATTTATAATATGTGTATCTAAATTACACAATTAGAAGACGAAGGGTAACAGATAGGAGAAATCTTATTTGTTACCCTTTATTTATATTAGAAATAATAGTTATGACTATAATATAAGCTTGAAACTAAATCCAGTGAACATGACAATGATAATGTTTACTGAAATCATATGATGTTCATTTTTTCTTAAGAATTTTAGTACTAAAATCACAAGAACTCAATTGTATTATTAAATACAAAGGGAGATGAGAAAAATGGGAAATATAATTAAAATTAATATGTACTTAGAAATGAAAAGAAAAACTAACAATGAATTCAAATTAGAAAGCGTAGAAGAAGTTATTTTAAAATACAATGATTGGATAAAAAGGACACATAGAGAGGACAAAATAGAAAACTATGAAAAATTTTTACAAGCTCAATAATTATTTTTAGAGGTAGGTTAGATTTTAATATTTAACTTATCTCTTTTTTTATTTTGTGGAAAACCTATCCATTTTGTAGAAATATTATACAATAAGAAAAAGAACTCATATATGAGAGCACGATCTCATGAGTTCAATTTGTAATAGAGCCTATTAATGAGATAGAGTATTATGATTTTGTAAAGTTTATTGTAGATATAGATAAAGCAATAGTATTTATGTTCTATAATGATGTTAGTTCAATTATAGGTTTTGATATTGGTAACAAAAAAGAAGTTACATGTAAAAAAGCAAGTTTTTATAATTTATTTGTAAAAGGAAATCAGTCATCTCTAAGTAAATACAGTATTGATGAAGAACTAAATGTTTATGTGGAAAATGCTTTAGATGATATTAAGGATGTGTGCAAAGAAATATTCCTACAGTATTCCTTATCAACAAAGTCAAGTGGAAGCATAGGAACAGATAATAAACGAATTGAAAAAGATTAAATTTTCTAGCTTCTTTATTTGAAATATTTTACAATATACTTAGGATGATGTTATGGCAGTAAAGAATAAATTAAAAGAAATCCGAATGAGAGAATATTTAATGAATCAATAGAGTTTGCCAAGTTACTGGATGCCCCAAGAAGTACGTATTTACAGTGGAAAAGTGGCATAAGTAATCCAACATTAGAGAAATCTTTTGAGATAGCTAAAAAATTAAATAAGAAAATAACTGAAATATGGCATTTTGAATAGTGCTTTATTTTTTATTTTATAAATTATTTGTTTATATTATTTGACAAAAGTACCAAATAGTCCAAAATATGAAGATTTAAATAACTATTACATAGCTTGTAAGTTAAAATATGGTAACAATTCATTTGTATTCATGGGTGATGCTGAAGTGTTATCAGAAGGTGAAATTTTAGATAAACAACTAGATATTCAAGAGGATGTTCTTAAATTAGGTCATCATGGAAGTCATTTATCAACAAGTCAAGATTCCCTAAATAAAGTTAATCCAAAGTATTCTGTAATAAGTGATGCTAAAGGAAATGATTATGGACATCCACATAAAGAAACACTAGACAAGCTTAAAGCTAATAATATTTTTAGAAGTATTAAACGAATTAGAGGGTAAAAGGCAAGAATAATCAAAGGTTCAGCAATCAGCGACAATAAAAACGTCAAAAATTTATAAACACTTAAGGATTACAAATAATTATTTATTAATTATTAACAAAAAATAATACCTACAAATAATATATTACTTGTAGGTATTAGGCATATGAAATAAAATAACAGACCAAAGATGCGTTGTATATTTTGAGCCAGACAAAGAAGTAAGCTTAGTTAATAGCGAGCTATTAGCTGAATTTACTGACACAATATGACGCAAAATAGACAAACATACTGGTCTGTTATTTTTTTAAATGTACCTTATATAGAAATTACATTGCTCTAGTTGGGAATACCGCATCTAAAATTCCAATAACTAAAGCGGATAATATTGCTCCCATTATAGATACTCTCATATTAGGAACTAAAAATTGTGCTAAATATAATATTATAGCAGAAATAAAAAATCCTTTTACCCCTTTTCCAAAAGGTGATGCATCAACGCCCATAAATGATTCTACTAAATAATCTAATACACTTATTACAACTGCAGCTAACAAAAATGACCATAACCCATTAATAGTAAAACCAGGTGTGAAAAATGAAGTTATTCCTAAAATGACTGCAACTAATAATAATCGTCCTAACCATTTAAAAACACTTCTATCATTTGAATGTTCTCTTGTTTCATATTGTTTATGTCCCATTAAAATTACCTCCTTTAAAAAATAAATTTTATATGAACATGATATATATTATGCTCATATTTTTAAAAAATATAATACATTATATATTTTGTATTATTAAAGTTATATTTGGAAATACAGTAACTTTAAATTATCATTATATTTAATGAACAGACTTTATTACAATATATATGTTAGATAAAAATATAATTTTAAAACTGTAAATAATATAAAATATGTCAAAATATATTATCAAATTTAATGCTATATGAGTATATACTTAACTTTAGAGGCAATTTACATTTATAATAATAACATGTATAAAAACTTGTTTTTTACGCAATATATTAGTGTAGAAAGGAAGTGTTTATTATGTATAATCCAAAAAGATGTTGTAGTGAAGAAGAAAAGAATATTAAACGTTATAGTGGAGATGGATATCATGAAGATGCATTTGCTTCAGAGCATTCAATGACCAATGTAGCTTCTAATCCAGTGACTGAACATTATCATGTTAAAGGCTTTAATGATGTAGCTGGAGAAAGCTCCACATATAGTTAGTAAAATTAAGTAGCATAATATTGTAAGATCATGTAAAAACATAACTAAAATGATATTTATAATTAGTGATACTTTTGTTGTAAATAATATTCAACAAATAATTTTTCTTAAATGAAATTTCTTCAAAGGCAGGTTTATACAATTTATTTGTTCAGAGAGGAAGTGTTTGTCATGAATAAGGAAAAACAATATTGTTGTAATGAAAATGAAAAAAATAGTAGTAGTAAATATATAAATAATGCTACTAACAATTATGCAGTTGCAAGTTCTGAAAAATCTGCAAAATGTAATAGTTGGACATCAGTATCACAAAATTATGATATTAAAGAATCTTGTGAAAAAAATGAAAAAAGTGCTACTGATAATCAATGGTGTTCTTGTTCTAAATAAAAAACAATAGAACATCTATATTAAGAATATAAGTTTTAAACTTATTCCTTTCGAAAAAATAATAAATCATACTCTTTATTGTATATTATATCAAATATAAATTATATTAATATTACTACTTTAGCCTAGTAGTATAGTTTGATGCTAAATACATAAAGTAGATTGATTATTTTGGAAATCTCTAGATGCAATTAAAAATTGCTTCTAGAGATTTTTTATTGCATTAAAACAAAGACAAAAATCAAAGCATATAAAAAAAGATAACAGTCTAAAAGAGACTATTATTTAACTAATTATTTTTTGAAGATATCTAATATTCTTTTACATATGAGAATTTATATTCTGGATTTATTGCTTTAATAAAGGAAGTGATTTTTTCTTTTGTTCCTAACTTAATTCTATAAGTTTCCTTTTTATAATTTAAGGGTTTAATAGTTAAAATAAATTTACCTTTTTCATATTCTAGAAATTCAAATGTTTCAATTTCATTATATGGAACAGATTTGACTAGTCTAAGTTTCCCAACAGGAAGAAAAATTCCTTGCTCATAAAGACATATACGGTTATTTAAATATTCAAAAGGCATAATAATAACAATAGTAATTAATAAGAGTATATATAATATTAAATCTTGTTTAGTGGAAGTATTTAAATTAAAAAAAACAAATATGAATAGTAATACTTGGTAAATAAAATGAAATACCCCTTTTTTATATTTTATAATTGATTTATTGCCTTTAGAATAAAAGTTCTTTCTAAAGTTTATAAGTTCAATAGAAACAATAAGTATACAACATGAAATACAAAATATAGGTGCTAAAAAATAAAGTTTCATGAACATCCCCCTCTCAGGATAAAATTTACCTAGTAAATTATACCATATGAATTAAAGCAAGTTAGAAAAAAGTGCTATTTATTTTTTCAAACTTTTAGTATGATATAATTTTAATATATTTAAAACTAAATCATATTAAAAACGTAGGTGAAGATATTGAATTTAGTAGAAAAAAAGAAATAACCAATAAATTAAAATCAAAGAATACAATTGATTTTATTAACAATTAAATATTCATAATAGGAGCAAAAAAATGATAGAGAATTTAAATAGCGTTTTGGATAATGTTATATATTTAGATATTGAAACAACAGGGCTTAATGAGGAAAGCTGTGAAATTATAGAAATAGGTGCAGTTAAGATTAAAGATTCTGTTATAACTACATATCAAACTTTGATAAAGCCAAATGGAGTAGTGCCTGTTAGTATTTACAAGCTTTGCGCTGGTCTAAATGAAGATGAGTTAATGAATGCAAGGGCTTTAGATGACATAAAAAATGAACTCGTAGACTTTTTAGAAAACTTACCTTTAATATGTCATAATGGAGGATTTGAAAACAAGTTTCTTTCTTATCATATTCCTGAAATTAAAAATAAGATAATTGATTCTATGGAGCTTGCATCTATTTTAGAGCCTTGGAGAAAGGAATATAATTTAGATTCTCTGCTTAGAGAAGTTACGAGTATTGATAAGAATGAATTACACAGAGGCCTTGAGGATTCTATAGATACTTTAAAGGTTGTAAATTCACTTCTTTGTAGAGAATGGACTAGAGAAGAGAGCAGAAAAGGGAAGAAGTCGTTATATTCTATAATCAATAAGAGTTATGAATTTTTAAAATCTTGGGATTGGAAAGAGTATTTATTAAAACCAATTTTATTTACTATAGAGGAATATCCATATGTAAGTTATGAAGAAAACAAAAAGGAAGAAATTAAATTCAAAAAAATACTTGTAGATTATGAAAAGTATGAAGAATTGTTATTGAACGAAGAGATTTGGAATAATGGGGGAGATTTTGGCTATCAGTATAGAGAAGATCAAAAGAATTTTTCTAAGAATATAAGAGAAAATATTGAAGAAAATACGAGGATGTTTATAGAAGCTCCAACAGGGAGTGGGAAAACATTTGCTTATTTACTTATAGCAGTAACAAAAGCTTATTTGAATCAAAAGAATAAAAAACAAGATGATGCGAGTTATTTTATATCTACAAATACTAAAGAGTTACAAAATCAACTTATTGATAAAGATATTCCAATGATACTTAAAAAATTAGGTTTAGAGGATAAATTAAATTATGGTGCTATGAAGGGCAAAAGAAATTATATTTGCATAGATAGATTAAATAAATGTGATGCACTAATTGAAAGTAAAGAGGGTAACTTATCTCAGCTTTTTCTAAGAAGATTATGTGAAGATGGCAAATATGGAGACATAGAAAATATAAGCTATTGGGCATATAATCACTTTGAAATTGATAAATATTTAAATGAAATAAATTGTGATAATGAGGCTTGCAATTTAGATAGATGTATAAAGCCTTGCTATTTAAGAAAAAGATATAATGAGCTTCCAAAGGAGAATATAACAGTAATTAATCATTCATTATTAGCATGCTATCCATACTGTGAAAAGAAAAAGATAAATCACTTGATAATTGATGAAGCACATAACCTTATGGAAAAGTGTTATGACTTTTTTTGTGAGGAGTTCTCTTCATATGAATTTATAGAATTATTAAATCAAATAGAAAAAGGACATCCAAGTATTTATTCTCAACTTAGAAGTTTAAATGCAGCGTTTGGTTATAGAGAAACTATTGAATTAGATAAACTAAAACATTTAGTGGAAGATATTAATACTAATATAGCTATACTTTTAAATGAATTTAGAAGGATGGGACTTATAGAAGGAACATATAATTTTACAACTGAGTTTTTCTTGCCAAAAGAGGAATTGCAAGAGTCAATGAAAGTATTATCTTCTCAAATATCAAATTTAAAAGAATGTATATATCCACTATACAAGATGATAAATGATTATGTTAAGAATATTACATTAGAGGATGAGATTACTGGAGATAGAGATTATAAAAATTTATCAGATTATATAAAAAAGGTAAAAGATGTTTTTGATATATTAGATAAATTTTTAGAAAAGAGTACATTTTATGCAAAGGTACTAGAAATAGATGTAGAATATAAAGGTTTTATGCTTAGAAATATTCCTTTAAATGTTGGAGAATTAGTTAATGAACATATGCTTAAGGAAGTTAAAAGTACTACATTTTTATCAGCAACATTAAGAATAGAAAACTCTTTTGATAAGATAAAAAAGCATTTAGCACAAGAAAATTCAAAGGAGTTTATAATTCCTCCAACTTTTAATCTTAAACAAAGAACTAAAATTTTTGGATTAAATGATATAGGAGCTTATGATAGTCCATATTATATAAAAAACATGGCAGATTTTATATTTAATACTGCTAAAAAATTAAATGGACACATACTTGTATTGTTTAATAATAATAAAAGAAAACAAGAAGTTTTTGAAGAATTAGATTTATTAACTAGAGGATCTAAGATAGAAGTTCATACTAATAGAAAAGCAATACCAATTTTAAATGATAAAAATAGAATAGTAATAATATTAGGAGGCAAGGGATTTTTTGAAGGAATAGACGTAGCAGGAGAAGGACTAACTTGTGTAATGCTTGATAAATTACCTAATCATAGCATAGAGTATCCTATTTTAAAAGCAGTTACTAATTACCAAAATAAGAGATACCAAGATGTAAATTATCCTCAGCTATGTATAAAGTTAAAACAGATATATGGAAGGCTTATTAGAAGTACATTAGATTATGGATATTTCATTATTTTAGATCCAGGTAAAAATTATAATACAATAAGGAACATTGAAAGGGATCTCGGAGGACCAGAAATTCAAATAACAGGATGTAATATGGTATTAGATGTAATGGATGATGATTATAACTTTTGGAAAAAATATAATCTTAATCTTATCATAAAAGATATAAAAAAAAATAAACAGGATATTAAAAATGATTTTAATAATGAAGCTAAAAAACATAAATTATTTTGGGAACTTTTAGGATGTAAAGACGGGCAATACTATTTTAGAAATATTAATTATGTTTTAAAAGCAAAGCAATAATATAGTTCATATGACTAATGTTATTTTTATATTGGGCTATGTTTTAAAATAATGTTGATATTTTAATATAAAGTGAATTCCACTGTCCATGAGCTTTATATTACAATATCAACATTCACTTAAAACATAGCTTTGTATTTATAATTTTCACACTATATAATCAATATTATATTAAATTGCTGACCAACCACCATCAACAAATAGTATTTGACCAGTAGTGTAGTTAGAAGCATCTGATGCAAAGTAAATTACAGCACCATTTAATTCGCCTTCTTTTCCAGGCCTATGAGAAGGACATACAGCATTGTACATTTTTAAGAAGGAATCTACAAATAATGTATGTTCAGTCATTTCTGATTTAAATAAGCTTGGTCCAATAGAATTTACTGTTATTCCATATTGAGCCCATGAAGCTGCCATTCCTTTTGTTAAATTTATTACAGCACCTTTTGAAGCTTCATAAACATGAAGATGAGCAGATGCAGAACCTACTATGCCAAATATAGAAGATGTATTTATAATTTTACCATATTTTTGATCTATCATATGCTTTGCAACATATTTCGAAACTAAATAAATACTTTTTACATTTGTATTCATTACTCTGTCCCATTCATTTTCTTCTAAATCAAGTACTCCAAATCTAGATGCTACTCCAGCATTATTTACTAAAATATCAATTTTCCCAAACTTCTCAAGTACTGTAGCTACAGCTGCTTTAACTTCATCCTCATGTGTAACATCACATTTTACAGGCAAAGCCTTTACGCCTATAACTTCAATTTCTTTAGCAACTTCTTTTAATTTTTCTTCTCTTCTTGCAAATATTGCAACATCTGCACCATGCTCTGCCAAACTTTTAGCCATTTGAACTCCAATACCACTAGAAGCGCCAGTTACAATTGCAACCCTGCCACTTAAATCAAATAAATTACTCATATAAAACATCTCCTCATAAATTTATTTATTTTTATAAAAAATTTAAATATCAATACGGTTTTAAAATAGAGTCAAATATTAAATAAATACAAATATGTTTAATATTTAGATAGCTTAGTTGTTAATTATAAAAAACTATCTAAGGCACAATATATATTAAGAAAAATTATCTAAGTTTAAATCAATATAGATTGATCTAGCTAAAAATCCCATTTGATTTGAGCGTAAGGTAAGTATGTCATAGGGGGTATTTGCTCTAAAACAGTACCCTTTAAAAGTACATTGGTACTTACTGTATATACTCCACCTAAAACTCTAACAACTTCTAATTCAGTCCACGGGTCAGTAGGAGAATCAATCATATTAATCCTTACTTCAGCGTCTTTAGTTACTTTATAATCTTTAGTTATACTTTGTTTTACTAGGGTAGGAGGCAAATCAAAACCACTACCATCTATTGCTTTTGAATATTTTACGTTGAAATAAGGAAGATCATCAGGAGAGTATTCATCAATTATTGATTTTGCATCAGATTCATTAAATTTGTCATTTAAACTTGCAGTTATATTAAAGAATTCTATACCATGACGACTAACAGAAGCTTTCAAAACATTATCATTTTT
Source organism: Clostridium uliginosum (assembly GCF_900112485.1). Taxonomy (GTDB): domain Bacteria; phylum Bacillota; class Clostridia; order Clostridiales; family Clostridiaceae; genus Clostridium; species Clostridium uliginosum. Next base: position 261,493 of record NZ_FOMG01000001.1, on the reverse strand, counting down.
TTCAAAAGAAATATCAGACATCTTTTTTGGTAATCCACAAATTTCTCTACCCATTGCCATACCCATACCATCAGTTATAGGCATTGATAAACAATACATTCCAAGCTCACCATTATAATCTGCAAGTATAAATAATCCTGCTTCTTTGTAAGGTGGCGCAAAGCTAGTCTTAGGATAATTAGCTACAAAAGCATGTACTAATGGTCTCTTAGCTGGTTTTAAAGGTGGTGGTAATAACTTTGCTATAATTTCTGGTTTAGTTTCCCAATAAAGTGTTAACATTTCAGCATCATAAAATGTAGTAGCATGTCCACTAAGTGCTTTAAGATATTCAATACTTTTAACAAAACTTCCCATGAATATTCCCCCTCATTATTTAAGTGATTATATAGTATATTGTTTTATTCAAGAACATATGATTTTTCAAATGCTGTTTGTATAGCATCAGCTATTCTTCCAGGAATCAAGGAATCGCCAAGAACTTTTACTATAGAAAAATTATTTTCTAATTCTGTTACCATAGAATTATTTGGTTTAACTCCAAGTGATAAAACTATAGCATCAGCTACCTTATTAACAACTGTTTTATCAGCTGTATTTTCAATAGTGATTGAACCTTTATCAATACTTACAAGTTTCATTGAAGGAATCATTCCAACATTATATTTTTTTAGCCTTGTTGTTATATCAATCAGGTTAGGAAGATACATTCCAGGTCCTATCTTATCTTGCATTTCAATTATTGTAACTTTTTTACCTTGTGATACCAATAATTCAGCTGTTTCAAGTCCCGTCATACCAGAACCTACAACTACAATGTTTTCTCCTTTAATAGAAGTACTTCTATTAAGCACATCAACTATTGTGTACACATCATTTTTCTCTATTCCAGGTATCTTAGGAACTATAGGAGAAGAACCTGTAGCTAAGAAGACTGCATATGGATTTAATAATTTCAAATCATCAATACTTGGGGCAGTGTTAAGTCTTATATCAATATTAAGTTGTTTAATTTGATATATGAGGTTATCTATAAACCAGGTAAGTTTATCTTTTAACGGTGGTTTACTTGCAAGATTTACACTTCCACCAAGAGTGTTTCCTTTTTCAAATAAAATAGGTTTAAAGCCTTTAATTGCAAGTATCCTTGCAGCTTCCATACCAGAAGGACCACCACCTATAATTGCAACAACACGATTTTGTCCATTTTTTTCAAAAGCAGGATATTCAAGTTCTCTACCAGTTCTAGCATTAACAGCACATTTTGTTGTTTTGCAACCCATAACATTTTCAATGCAATGAAGGCAAGAAATGCATGGACGAATTTCTTTTTCTCTTCCTTCAACTGCTTTTTTGCCCCATTCAGGATCAGCAAGAAGTTGTCGTCCTAGTGCAACAAAGTCTAGATTTCCTTCTTCTAAAAGGCTTTCTGCAAAATCAGGCTTTCTTATAACATCACAAGCAATTACAGGAATTTTAATCTTATCTTTTATTGCTTGTGAGAGATGTCTTTTCCATCCTTGAGGATATGAGATAGGTTCTATTATTGCATTTACAGATTCATATGTTCCAGCGCTTACATTAATAGCATCTACACCTAAATTTTCAAGATGAACTGAGGCTTTAACAGCTTCATCAAGAGTAAATCCACCAGGAACAAATTCATCACCATCAATTCTTACGCATATTGGAAATTTAGCTCCACATGTATTTTTAATTCCAACAACTATTTCAGTTAAAAATCTCATCCTTTTCTCAAAACTACCACCATATTTATCTTCTCTAAGATTAGTAAGAGGACTTAAAAATTCTCCAATAAGATATCCATGTGCAGCATGAATTTCAACCCCATCTATATCGCTTGTTTTAGCTATATTAGCACTAATGACAAATTTTTTAACTAATCCTTCGACTTCTTCAGTTGAAAGTTCTCTTGGCATTTCAAGTACAGCTGAAGACATGATAGCACTTGGTGCAACTAATTTCTTTCCATTAAGCATTTTTTCATGAGTTTGTCTACCAGGATGATGTAGTTGAAGAAATATTTTTGAATCATATCTATGAATTGTTCTTGCTAACTTTTCAAGTCTTGGAATATGTTTTAAGTCAGTTGCACAAAGTTGATTAGGAGTACCAATGCCTGTCTCATTATCAACTCTTGTTATTTCTGTAATTATAAGTCCACATCCGCCTTTGGCTCTTTCTTCATAATATTTAATAATCTCATCAGATGCTTCACCAGTTGAAGTAGCTAGAGAAGTTCCCATTGCAGGCATAACAATTCTGTTTTTAAGTTCAAGATTACCAATTTTACCTTTTGAGAATAATTTTGAATATTTCATTTAAGCAATACCCCCATATATTATTATTTTCTTTTATGTGCCTAATATTAATTTAACAAATGAAAAGAATAATTAACATATTCAATATGTAAAAATTAGGTATTATTATTGTGCATGATGCACTATAATAATTATAAGGAGGAATGGTATGAGTATTACATTCAAAAGGTTTATTGAACACTTTAAGGGAAAAACTGAAAATGTTTACTTGGATAGAAATAATGAAGATATAAAGTTTGATGATGCTAAATTAATAACACAAAATCAAATAGATTATTGTGAAAATTTTATTTATATATGCAAAACTTCAATGTTACAAGAGAAAATAAGAAATAAAGAAAATATAAGTCTAATCCTTATAAATGATAATAAAACATGTATTGAAAATTTCTTTAGGAAAAGTGCAAATATTATTGAAATAAAAGAGAATGAAGATATATTTCAAATATATAATGAAATAAGAGAAATTTTTTATGAGGATATTCAAATTGCAAATGATAGTGCAATATTATTAAAAGCATCTATATTAGAAAATGGAATTGATAATATTGTAACGTTAGCTTCAAATATACTTAAAAATCCGATAATTGTAATAGATTCATCTTTTAAAATATTAACTTATTCAAATAAAGAAGATATTTTAGATCCATATTGGAGAAAAAATATAACAAAACGTTATTGCTCATATGAATTTATAGTTGGATTTAAGAACATGAAAAGAAAAAATAAAAATATAAAAGATGATGAACCTTATGAATTTACATGTACAGAAAGTTCAATATTAAAATTAATTTCTGGAGTAAAGGTAAATAACAAACATATAGCAAGTGTAATAGTCTTAGAATGCAAAAAGAAATTTTCACCTAGAGATAAGGAGATTTTAGCTCTTACAAGTAGAATTATTGCACAAGAAATGAAAAAGAATAGTTTTTATAGAAATGCTAATGATGTTGGATATGAAGGATTAATTTGTGATATTCTTGATGGAATTTTAGTTAATAAAGAAGATATTAAGGAAAGAATTAAGAGTGCAAATATAAAATTCTCAAAGAATTTATCAGTATTTGCATTTAATATATCAAATTATAATTATAAAAATAAGTATTTAGGTTATCTAACAGATAACTTTAATTATACGTTTCCTATAAAAGACCCAATTTATTATAATGATAAAGTTATTATAATTGAAGAGACAGGAGCCTTTACAAATAGTACTAAAGTGGATAAAAAGATTAAAGATTTTTTAATATCAAATAATATTTATGTTGGAATAAGTAAGGAATTTTCAGACATAAGTGAGGCAAAAAAGTATTATATTCAAGCAGTAAAGGCATTAGATATAGGAAAAATATTAAATTCTAAAAATAATAGTACATTTTACTCACTAATTCAGCTTTATGATTTGCTTGGCTCATATAATACACTTGATTATAAAGATTTTTACAGCCCACATCTTATTAAATTAAAACAATATGATAATAAGAAGCATACTGACTTATATAAAACATTATTTATATATTTAAAAAATAATCAAAGCATGGAAAAGACTTCAGAAGAACTTTTTATACATAGAAATACTACAAGGTATAGGATAAAAAGGATAGTAGAACTGGTTAATATAGATTTTTCTAATATTGAAGAAGTTTTAAATATATATATGTCCTATAAAATAACCGATTATCTTAAAAAGACATCTTCTATGTTTTAATGAATAGGTAAAGACAGAATTAAAGATAACAATTAATAGATGCTTATCTTTAATTCATCTAGTTACCATGGCAACTGAACAAAAATGTAACAATATCAACACTATATTAAAACAGAGCCAAAAAATAAAAAATCAGTATGCTAGTTCATTTTTTTTACAGCCCTACATGACATTAATATTATAATCATTTAATATATCAAGGATTTCTCTTGATGGACTAGAATCAGTTATTATAGTATCTACATCCTCAACTTTAGCAAATTTATAATTTCCATCAATGTGGAATTTTTTATTTTCCATAACAAGAAAACATTTTTTGCTAGATTCAATTATTGCACTTTTAGTTATCCCGTCATCTATATCAAAGGTTGTGATACTCCTGTCAAAAACATCAATACCGCAACTTCCTATAAATACCTTATCAAATTTATATTTCTTAATAAATTCTATTGTTGATGCTCCAGTAAAGCCAATCAAATCCTTATTTAAAACTCCACCAGTAGCTACTAAAGTTATATTATTTTGATTAGATAATATATTCATTATTTCTAGCATATTTGTAACAACTATAATATTTTTATTGCTTTTTCTAAGTAGTTTAGCAATTAATATGTTTATGGTAGATAAATCTAAAAAAATAGTTTCTCTATCTTCAATTATATCTAAAGCTTTTTGAGCGATAATAGTCTTGGTTGATATATCAGTTTTTTGTCTTAAAGGCATGTCATGAAAATTAGACGACTCTCTAACTTGGACAGCCCCTCCATAAGTTCTCTTTAGAAAACCTTTATTTTCAAGCGACTTTAAATCTTTTCTTATACAATCCTCAGAAACATTAAATTGTAAACTTAAATCTTTAACCTTAATTTTACCAGTTGTATTAAGTAAGTTTAGTATTTCATCTAGTCTTTCTTCTGCAAACAAATAAAAACACCTCTTTCTATATGAAATTTAGGCACATGAAAGAAAATATCCATCACATCTGTGATTTGTTCTTTTATTTCATATGTCTAAAATACTTTCTTTTAAACATTATATATAAATTATACACAAAAGTCATTGCAAATAAATATAAAATAATATAAAATACTATTAAACAAGAATAAAAAATATAAAACAAGAATAAATGATATGTTATTTTATTTTAAATTATCGCTTTGTTTTAAAACCGTGTTGATATTGTTATATAAAGCTCTTGGACGGTGGAATTCACTTTAAGAACTCTAAAATAAATCTTAGTCCTATTAATGCATGTTCCCAATCAAAGATTGTGACAAGCAATAATAGGACAAATATTCATTAAGAGTTCTACAAAGCAAATTTCAATGCCAGTTCGCTATTATATAACAATATCAACACTTTGCTAAAACATAGCCTAAATTATTATAATATGGAGATGATATTGTGAAGAAAATTTTATTAACTGGTGGAAAAGGATTTTTTTCTACAAGATTTTTTAAGAGATATAAAGATGAATTTGAAGTTGTATTAATGTCTAGACAAGAACTAGATGTTAGTAATAAAGAAGAAGTCTTGAATAAACTCAACGAAATTAAACCAGATTATGTAATACATGCAGCTGCAATTGCTGTAACAGATTTTTGTAATGAAAATCCTGAAATAGCTTATAAAATAAATGTTGAAGGCGCTATAAATGTAGGACAAGCGTGTAAGAAAATAAATGCAAAAATGATCTTTATAAGCACAGAACAAATTTTTAATGGAAATAAAGAACTTGGACCTTACAGCGAAGAACATATAGCAGTACCTAATACTGTATATGGACAAAATAAATTAGAGGCAGAAGGATTACTAAAGGATTTATTAGATGAACTTTGGATTATAAGATTTACATGGTTGTTTGGATTACCAGAAAAAGAATGTAATATGGCAACAAATATTATTTGGGAAAGTATAACCAAACTTTTAAAAGGTGAAAAAATAAAGGCTTCTTCATATGAATTTAGAGGGATGACATATGATACAGAAATGATAGAGAATGTTATAAAAATATTCTCACTTCCATATGGCACTTACAATCTTGGAAGCGAAAATGATTTAAGTAGATATGAGATAGTTAAACATATATTATGCGAAATGGGATTAGAAAATAGAATAGACGAAGTATTGATAAAAGATAATGAAAAGTATAATGAAAATTGCAAAAGAGATGTAAGATTAAATACTAATAAAGCTAAAGAATGTGGACTAGTTTTTAGTAGTAGTAAAGATGCAATAAGTAAATGTATAAAAGATTACAAAATGAAACTTTAACTTTAGGAGTTATTTTAAAATACTAATGTTTTAATTTAAAGTTGGGAAGGAGTATAGTTTGCTAAGTAATAGAATTCAAAATCTAAAAGATGAATTATTTAAAGAAAAAAGACAAATATCTTTGGAAAGAGCTAAGTTATATACTGAAAGTTTTAAAAGTACAGAAGGACAACCTAGTATTATAAGAAGAGCAAAAGCGTTAGAATATATATTAAAAAATGTAGAAATACAAATTAAGTGTGGAGAATTGATAGTTGGAGATAGGACAAAAAAACCTAGAGCAGGGGTAGCTTCTCCTGAAATGTCTCCATATTGGATTGAAGAGGAATTGGAAACGTTTGAATCAAGACCTCAAGATAAATTTAAAATATTAAAAGAAGATAAAGAGTATTTAAAAAATGAATTACTTCCTTATTGGAAGGGTAAGTCATTAAAAGATTATTGTGAGGATAATATACCACAGTACATTAAAAATTCTACTAAAACGAAAATAGTAGCACTTAATCAGACAGATAAAGGACAAGGACATATTATACCAAATTATGAAGGCGTCCTTAGTAATGGATTAAGTTTTCTTATTAATTCTATTAAAAATAAGTTAGAAAACAACCCAGACAATGATTTTTTTAAGGCGTCTTTAATCACGTTAGAGGCAACTAAGAGTTATATAAAAAGGCATGCTCAGATTGCTGAAAAAATGATAGAAGATGAAAAGGATTTAGAAAGAACAAAAGAACTAAAAGAAATTGCTAGAATTGCAAATAAGGTTTCAAATCAAAAGCCAGATAACTTTTATGAAGCAATTCAATTATTTTGGTATATTAGTTTAGTATTTCAACATGAATCAAATGCAAGTTCAATTTCACCAGGAAGATTTGATCAATATATGTATAAATACTATAAAAAATCTTTAGAAGATGGAGAAGATGATGAATTTTTAAAAGAAATTTTAAGAGCATTATATATAAAATTTAATACAATCGTAGCGTTAAGAAGCACAGAAAGCGCAAAATACTTTGCTGGTTTTCCTATTGGATACACAATTGTATTAGGTGGAGTAGATGAGAATGGCAAGGATGTTACAAATGAACTTTCGTATTTAATGTTAGATATATTAGGTGAAATAAAATTGCCACAACCAAACATGAGTATAAGGGTTAGCGAGAAATCTCCAAGAGAGTTTTTAATAAAAGCAGCAGAAATTATAAGAATGGGTTTTGGAATGCCACAAGTGTTTAATGATGAAGTAAATATTTTATCATATGTAAATAGAGGTGTTTCATTAAAAGATGCTAGAGATTATGCTGTTGTAGGATGTGTTGAATTATCAATTCCAGGCAAGACATATGGACTTCATGATATTGCTTTATTTAACCTTCTTAAAGTAATGGAAGTTACTTTAACTAATGAAAAAGATAATATATATAACTATGATGATTTAGTAGAAAGCATAAAACTTAATATATCTAAATATATAAGGTATATGATTGAGGGGTCTAACATAATAGATATGGCACATAGAGAGTGTGCACCTACACCATTTTTATCTAATTTTATTACTGGATGTGTAGAAAAAGGAATGGATGTAACTTATGGTGGAGCTAAATATAATTTTTCAGGAGTACAAGGAATTGGATGTCCTAATTTAAGTGATTCTTTATATGTAATCAAAAAGATGGTTTTTGAAAATAATGATATGACATTAAAAGAATTATGTGAGATATTAAAAAATGATTGGAAAGATAATGAAGCTTTACGCCAAAGTATTATTTCAAAGTATGATAAATATGGAAATGATGTAGATGAAGTTGATGAGATAGGAAGTGAATTTTTATCATATTATGCTGAAGAAGTTACAAAATATAAAAATATAAGAGAAGGAATTTTCCAACCTGGCTCTTATACAGTATCAGCACACATTCCACTTGGAGAAGGTGTTAAAGCTACACCAGATGGAAGAATGTCTGGAGAACAACTTTCTGATGGTGGATTATCACCTATGGTTGGAAGAGACAAAAATGGACCAACAGCAAGTCTTAAAAGTGTAAGCAAGCTTGATAATTACTTAACATCTAATGGTAGTTTATTAAATGTTAAATTTTCACCGAGTACGCTTAAAGGAAATGATGGAGTATTAAAACTTGTTGGATATATACAAGCTTTTAGTAGACTAAAGATACAGCATATACAATTTAATGTTGTATCAGTAAAAACATTAAGAGATGCACAAAAAAATCCTGAAAAGTATCAAGATTTAATTGTGAGAGTTGCTGGATATAGTGCTATGTTTGTAGAGCTTGATAAGAAAATCCAAGAAGATATTATAAATAGAGCAGAACATGTATTATAGGATGTGATGTGTATATGGAAAATGCCTTGATATTTAATATTCAAAGATATAGTTTGCATGATGGTGGAGGTATTAGAACAGTAGTATTCTTCAAAGGATGCCCTCTTATATGCCCATGGTGTTCAAATCCTGAATCACAAAGTTTTAAAAGAGAGGTAATTGTAAGAGAAGGATTATGTATAAAATGTAGTAGTGAAGATCCGTACAAATGCATTAATTCTCCTTTAGAGTGTCCAACTGGTGCTATTGAGTATGTTGGAAAAGAATACTCAATTAAAGAAGTAATCGATTTAGTTAAAAGAGATATGATTTTTTATGATAGCACTAAAGGCGGAGTTACTCTATCAGGTGGAGAGCCACTTTGCCAAGTTGATTTTTGCATTGAACTTTTAAAGAAATTAAAGATGATTGGGATTAATACTGCAATTGAGACAACTGGTATGGGTGATATTGATAAGATTAAGGAAATTGCAAAATATTTAGATACAGTACTTTGGGATTTTAAAATCATGAACTCAGAAATAGCGAAGAAAGAAATTAATCAAGACATAAAAGTTATGAAAAATAACTTCATAGAAATAACAAAACAAAATGTGAATGTAATTCCAAGAATACCTTTAATTCCAGGGTACACTGATAATGAAGAAAACATAAAAAAAATTATACAATTTGTTATACAATTTGAAATAACAAAGGTTCATATATTACCATTTCATCAATATGGAAGTTCAAAATATAAAGGACTTAAGCGAGATTATAAGTTACTTGATTTAGAAGTTTTAGAAGATGAAAGAGTGAAAGAAATAAAAGCTATAATAGAAACTTATGGCGTAGAAGTAATAATAGGAGGATAATAATTTATTAAAATATAAGGCTTTGTTTTAAAACCGTGTTGATGTTGTTATATATTGTAAAGCGGGCTAAGAAATTGAACTTAAGAATATCTAAATGAGTATAGTCCCCTTTTAGCTTGCTCCAAAGGCAAGCTTCGGACAAGCAAGAAAGGTGACAACACTAAAGGAAACTCGACTCACATTGGTTCGCTGAGTAAGTTCGAGATACCAAATGTAAAATTTGGACTCTTACTTAAGAATTCTAAAAGTCAAATTTCAATGTCCACTTTACAAAAATATAACAACATCAACACTATTCTAAAGCATAGTGAAATATAAAAAGTAATTTTAGGAGGAGTATTATTATGAAATTAATATTAGACACAGGAAATGTTGAGGAAATAAAATTATTAAGTGATATCTTACCAATAGATGGGGTTACAACTAATCCAACTATAGTATCTAAAGAAAAGAAAAAATTCACTGACTTAATAGCTGAAATAGGAGAAATAGTAGGAGAAGATATTCCAATCCATGCTCAAGTATTAAGTACAAAATGTGAAGATATTATAGAAGAAGCACAGTTTATAAGTGCTTTAAGAAAGAATATGTATGTAAAAATTCCAGTTACAAGTGAAGGATTGAAAGCTATAAAAGAACTTAGTAAAAGAGGAATTAATATTACAGCAACAGCTATTTTTACAGCACATCAAGGGTTTTTAGCAGCTAAAGCTGGTGCAAAATTTGTTGCTCCTTATGTAAATAGATTAGATAATATTTCAGCAGATGGAGTAGGTACAGTTAATGATTTGGTACAAATAATAGATCAATATGGATTTGACTGTGAAGTTTTAGCAGCAAGCTTCAAAAATGCACAACAAGTTCTTGAATTAATGAGATGTGGAGTACATAGTGTTACAGTTCCACCAGATATTGCAAGAGCTATGATGAATCATCCATTAACTGACTGGAGTGTTGATCAATTTATAAAAGATTGGGAAAATGCTTTTGGAAAAGGTTCAAAAACTAATAATTAAGACATAAGAAAGAAAATAACGAGTTAAATATGCATTACATATTAACTTGTTATTTTTCTTTCTTATGCCCAATGTGTTTGTATAAACAATGCCTATATGATATAATAAACCAACAGTTCATACAAAAGACTCGTATATTTCCGATAATAATGGTTGGAAAGTTTCTACCTGCTATCCATAAATTAGCAGACTACGAGGTATTGTTTTAATTTTAGGTATTATTACTTTATCTAAAAAATGCAACACCTCAATTTTAAATTGAGGTGTTTTTTTTATGTGCCTTATGTATTATGATTTACGATGTACAATGTATGATTATATTTTTTAGCATAGGGAGAGAAATAAAAGATATGCAATTAAAAAAAGAAACAAATGAGAACTTAGAAAATGAAATGCATCTGAATGAACAAGAAGATATGCAATTACTTTATGGAATTAATGACAAACCAAATTTATTGACACAAATATTATTAGGATTGCAACACATATTTGCTGCATTTGGTGGAATTATAGTTGTGCCATTAGTTATTTCAAGTGCTTTAGGATTTGATGTAGTTACATCAACTGCATTAATGAGTGCAACAATATTATCAGCTGGTGTGGCAACTTTTATTCAATCAAGGGGAATTGGACCTATTGGATCAAGAGTAGCGTGTATAATGGGAACTGACTTTACATTTGTAGCACCATCAATTGCTATTGGAGGAGTTTATGGACTTCCAGGAATTATAGGAGCTACAATACTAGGATCATTTGTAGAGATAATTTTAAGCTTTATTATAAGACCTTTGATAAAGTTCTTTCCACCATTAGTTACAGGAACAGTTGTATGCTTAATAGGATTAACACTACTCCCTGTATCAATGGACTGGGCAGCTGGTGGTGTTGGATCAACACAATATGGAAATTTAACTAATATTTCAATAGCTATGATTGTAATGATTATTACTCTACTTTTAAATCGATATGGAAAAGGGCTAGTAAGTAGTGCTTCAATTTTAATCGGAATGGTTGTTGGATATATTATATGTATCCCTCTTGGAATGGTTGATTTTACTTCAGTTAGAGAAGCAAGCTTTTTATCAATTCCTAAAATATTTGCACATGGAGTAAATTTTGATTGGAAATTAATAATTCCTTTTGCACCAGCTTATGTTGTTACAACTATAGGAAGCATTGGATGTTTAAAAGCTATTGGAGAGGTATCACAAATTGAAATGGATGATAAGAGAATTGGTTCTGGAATATTGGCAGATGGTATTGGAAGTATGCTAGGTGGTATACTTGGAACTTTTCCAAATACATCTTTTAGTCAAAATGTAGGATTAATTCCTTTAACTAAAGTAGCAAGCAAATATGTTGCTATGATGGCGGGTATCATATTAATTATTTTAGGGTTTTTACCTAAGTTTGCAGCACTAATAAACATAATGCCACAACCAGTTTTAGGTGGCGTTGGAATAGTTATGTTTGGAACAGTTGCAGCATCAGGAATTAAAACACTAAGTCGTGTTAAATTAAATAATCGTAATTTATTAATAATAGCAACATCAATAGGACTTGGAGTTGGAATTACATTCCGTCCTGAATTTATAAGTCAATTCCCTGAAGGAATGAAGATGATTTTCTCATCAGGTATTTCAACAGGTACTATTGTAGCATTAATTTTAAATATAGTTTTAAAAGAAGAGAAAGTTAATGAGGTGAACTAATATTATGGAAAATTTACATAAACGTATATTAGAAGAAGGACAGGCGTTATCAGAAAATGTATTAAAAGTTGATTCATTTTTAAATCATCAAGTTGATGCAGATTTAATGTATGAAATGGGAACATATTTTAAAAATTACTTTGAAAACCACAAGGTTACAAAGATATTTACAATTGAAAGTTCAGGTATTGCACCAACTGTTATGACAGCAATGCAAATGAAATTACCTATGGTTACATTAAAAAAGCAAGGTTCAAAGATTTTAAGTGGAGATGTTTATCAAACAACTGTACATTCATATACAAAAGATATGAATTATGAATTAACATTATCTAAAAAATACATAAGTAAAGAAGATAATATATTAATAATAGACGATTTTTTAGCAAATGGAGAAGCAGCGCTAGGAGCAGCACGTTTAGTCGAGGAAGCTGGAGCAAAGGTTGCTGGAATAGGGATTGTAATAGAAAAATCATTCCAACCTGGTCCTAAGATGTTAAAAGATAAAGGATATGATGTATATTCATTAGCAAGAATAGCTAAACTTGGAAAAGGAAGTATAGAATTCGTAAAATAATACGAAATATAAAGTGGCTGTCTAAGAATTACCAAGTGAAGTAATAACAAAGAAATAGAAATAACATTTATTAAAGAAGACTAGAAAAATTTCGCTAATAGTTTCTAACATTTAAAGTTGTACCCATAAAAGATTGCTCCTAATATGCATTAGGACAATCATTTATGGAACAACTTCAAATGAAGAAACTCTAAGCTTATTTTTCAATGTTTCTTACACAAATGTTATTTCTATTTCTTTTTTTGAATATACATCATATTATTAAATGATTTGTATTATGAAATAGCCCATTTATTATTTAAGAAGAGTATTATAGAGAGATTATTTCGGAAAGTAAGTAAAAATACTATATATGTTATGAACTTCATAACTTTAAGTTCATAAATATGCTACAGAATATTAGAATATTTATTCTAAACCATATTTATTCTTCAGAATATTACCATATATATTCTCGTATAATGTAGTTAAGAAATGTAATACGTCCTACTGTTATTTCTTAACGAACATTATACGGTTTTTATTTTTTAATATACATATCTAACATTTCTATAATATCTTATAATTTTGTATTATTTTTCTTAAATACTCAACCAATTAAACATAATAATATATAATAATTCTGATAGAGAAAAGATGTCTATATTCAGGGATCTCTTTCAGAGATATACCCGTAAATCAGCGTATCAATCCATCAGTAAGAGTTATATGTTTAGCTGGTTGGGTTTCTCTTTTTAAGAGAATTACCCGCGTCACAAACGAGATTATAATCCTATTGATTCATTGGATACTCTATAAAACTAAAGTTATAAGGAGATGATTTATATATGTCTAAATATTTTAATTCACCTGTTGTTGGTATTGATATATCAGAAGGATTTCATGTGGTTTCAATATTATCGCCAGACGGAAGTCTGTATTGTAAGACTTTTAATATTAAACATAATTTAAGTGGTTTTAACTATTTATTAGATAAAATAGAAGAAGTGGAAAAGAAATTCTCCATGAAAACTGGCATTTTCATGGAGTCTACTGGTATATACCATATCTCTCTTTTCCACTTTTTGAAAAACAAAAAACTAGAGGCATTTTTAATAAATCCTCTAATTACTAATTCTAGCAAAAATAAAGACATAAGAAAAGAAAAAAATGATAAAAGGGATTCTTTAAATATTGCTAGATTAGGAAAGTTTCAAGAAATAAAAGCTTATGATTATTTTGAGCCTGAGATTTTTAGCTTAAGAAGTTTAATAAGAGATTATTATAAACAAGTTGACATAAGATCAATTTACAAAAAGAAATTTAGTGCTGACATTCATTTAGTTCTACCAGGATACAAGAAGATTTTCAATTCTATGACTTGCCAAACATCATTGGAGATTTTAAAGAAATATCCTAGCCCGCAAGCGTTGCTAAGCGCGGATAAAAATGAGATAATTAATATTCTTTTGTTACATTCTAGAAAAGGCCGTGTTTGGTCTAATAATAAATATGATGAACTTATTAAAATGGCTGAAGAAGCTAAAACAATAGGATTTGTTGTTCAAGGATTAATTACTAGAATTATTAATAATATTACTATGATTGAAACGTTAAATGAACAAATTGAAGCTATTTTAATAGAAATTAGAAGCACTATAAATGATAAAAACTTTCCTAGTGACCTTAAACATAATATAGAATTAATAGATTCAATAATAGGAATAGATTTCATATCAGCAGTGGCTCTAATTACTGAAATAGGGAACCATAAAAGGTTTAACAAGCCTAAACAATTAGTAGCTTATCTTGGCGTAGATGCAAGTGTTAATCAATCAGGCAAGTTTATAGGAACTCGCAATAAAATGTCAAAACGAGGTTCAAAGATTGCACGTAGAGTTTTATTTGCGGCTGCTATGGCGTCTATACGAAGTAAGAGAAATGGTAAACCAATGAATAAAGTGTTGAAAGATTATTATGAACAAAATCAAAAAAATAAAGCAAAAAAAGTAGCACTTGGAGCTGTAATGCATAAAATAACTAATTACATTTTTGCGGTTTTAAGAGATCAAAAAGAATACATAGAACGTCTACCTAAAATACATAAACATATGTATTTGTTCAACTTAGAAAAGAGTGCATAGAATTAATTTTCTTATAGCATAAAAAATTACCATTATTTGTATTGTTCGTATATTTTAATGGCTTGTTTATTGTGCAATAAATTAATTCTAGATGTAGTTAAAAAATTTTTACAAATAACTTGACTACAACTAGCTGGTCTGAAGAATATGCTTATAAAATGCGGGTTAAGGGTAAAATCAATTGATAAATATTTTTATTTAAACACCTTATATTAAGACAAGCTATAAGATTAAAAGGAGATATATACAAAACTTTGAAAATATATGGCTTACGGAGGATGGAAAACTTAATATGTTTCCATAGACTAGTCATGTGGAGACAGTGGTTCTGCTATATAAAAAGTAGATATAAAATTTGAAATAAAAGAAATGGTAGGAGTTCTTTCATAATCAGCACAAGGATGGACTAAAGAATTAAATCTAATAAGTTGGAATGATAAAGAGGCTAAATATGATTTGAAAGTAAATTAGCGATTCAATAATTGATAGATTTATTGAGGTTTTGCATTGTTATTATGAAGCAAAAGTTAGTGCTTCTATTCTGAGAAAGTTGAGCTATTAATAATCAAGAAATTTTGTTTTTTAAAATTACTTGCCGAATTTTAGAAAAAAATATTTAAATAAAAACGATAAACACGTTTTTATTTTGAATAAATATTGAATAAGTAGGTAATATAATATATTATATATAGTATAAAAACAAAAATAGTGATTTTAGGAGGAAAAGATGAAATTACTAAAAATCAAAATTAGAGGTTTAAAACTTTTTAAAGACGAACTCGAAATAGACTTTTTTGCTGAACAACGTGTTGGTTCTGAAAAAAATGAAATGCTATCTAAATTGTTTTCTAATATTTATATTAATAATGTTATTGCTTTAATAGGAATTAATGCGTCAGGAAAAACGTCAATTCTAAAAGTTATATCTTTTGTAATTAATATGTTAAATAATGAACCAATAAATAAAATTGTTTACAACGATATTTTAAATGGAATAAATTATGAGGATGAAGTGATATTTGAGACATATTTTTATTCAGAAGAAAATTATATAAACAAATTACAAACTGTTGTAAAAAGAGATGATAAATCCCAAGATGGTGAAAATAAATATACAATTAAAGAAGAAAAACTTTGGAGAAAAAACTTAAGCGCAGTAAAAACTAAAAAAGGCCTTTTTGAATTTGAGAAATTGAATCCAGTTCAAATAAGAAATGCAGATGAAGAATTTTTGATGGAAGATGTTAGTATCATTATTTCCTTAAATAAAAAATATAATTCACACTTTTATATTAGAGATATTATAAACTTGACGAATACAAACCAAATTACTTTTGTTGGAGAATTCCCGCCTCAGTTAATAACTTTTTTAGATCCTAGTATTGAGTATTTAAATTTAAAACATGATGGTAAAAAATTAGAAATCAGATTAAAATTTAAAGAAAAGGAAGAAATTGTTTTATATGATCCAGTGGAACTAAATAATTACTTATCTTCTGGCACTATAAAGGGAATAAATGTATTTTTAAATGCCATGTTAGCTTTCAATAATGGAGGCTATCTGATTGTTGATGAATTAGAAAATCATTTTAATAGAGAAATTGTTTCTACATTAATCCGATTCTTTATGAATGAGAAAATTAATTATAAAGGTGCAACTATAATATTCTCAACACACTATTCACAGTTATTAGATGAATTTGAAAGAAGCGATGATATTTATATTGTCAGAAATAAAAATGGTATAAACGTTGAAAAACTTTCTAAAATATTGAAGAGAAATGATATTAAAAAAAGTGAAGCTTACCAAAGTGGTTATTTACAAGGTACTGCACCAGCTTATGAATCATATATTAATTTTAAAAATGCTATTATTTCTGGCAGAATTGATGAGGTATGATTATGGAATTAGAAGAATATGTAGCATTTATTTGTGAAGGATCAGCGGAACAAGCGATAATGGACTTACTTCTTGAAAATAATAAATTAAAATTTAGTAAAGAGCAGATGCTTGAAGAAGGTATTATTAGATGCCGAGGTGCTAAAAACTTTGAGACTCAATATTTACGAAAGTTTTTTGGTAAAAAAATAACTGTATATAGAATTTTAGATTCAAGGAGAGAAAATTTCAAATTAAGTGCAGCTTATAAAGATAAAGTAAATGTAATTAATATTATAACAGCACCTGAAATTGAAATGCTTATAATATATAAAGAAGGAAAATATAAAGAATATAAGAAGTCTGGCAAGGATAAACCTAGTGATTATTGCAAAGAGAATCTTAAATATGGTCATGTTGTTAAGAATTATGAATTTGTAAAAAACTATTTTAAGGATATTGATGAATTAGTTAAAGCAATTTACGAACATAAGAGGCTTGCTAAAATACTCAAGGGAGAGAATACTCTTTGTGATTTATTGAAATAAATTAATTAAACAAAACTGGGTATAGGTTCAAGGATTTTTAGAAAATTTCATAATATGTTTTATATCCACAGGATAAGGAGTTCTAAGAGCTAAAGCTCTAAGAACTCTCTTAATGTTCCCCAAATTTGTTTTGGGGAATTTTTTAGGTTAGGTGCTAATAAATACAAGGAATAAATTTAAGTAGATCAATATTAGGAATTGGAAAATATGATATAATTCAACCATTAAATAATGTAATTTTTAAAAATTACATTATTTAATGGTTGAGATAAATTTCCTTTTGTGGTATTATTGTATTACAGTAAATAATTTAATTTTAGAAAGGCACAATATTTATGAGGAAATTAAATGAATTAGTTGAATTTATAAGCGGTTCACCTCAATTTAGAATTACAGAAGTTGCTGATGAATATGCATCTGTATTTAATTATTATAGCCAAACAGACTTAACTGATGATTTGGTTGGGATTATTTCTGAGGGGATAGAGAATAAGCAAGTAAGAACTTATGATGAGGTAAGTACATTATGTGAGAATGATGTTATATTTAGTTTGATTACTGGAATGGCTACTATAATAAGAAGGAATCATGAAGGATATCTTTATACACAAAATTACGTTAAATTATTACCTAGTAATGATATTGATTCAAAGTTTCTGGTATATCTTATAAATGAAAATAAAATGATCAAGAAACAGTTAATTATGGGATTACAAGGATCACAAGTTCTAAAATATACACTAAAGCAACTAAAAGAACTGGATATACCTAAAATGCCATCTATTGATAAGCAAAGGATAATCGGACAAGCTTATTTTAATCAATTAAGACTTGAGGCTCTTAAACATAGGGCAGCTAAACTTAAATCAACTATTATTTTAGCCAATTTAGAGGAGGTTATTAAATAATGACAGAGGATAAATTTGAAACAGAATTAATACAATATATTACTACTGGAGCAATAACAAAACCTGAACATTTAGAGGGATTAGGGGGATTTGTTATTGCTGAAGATAATGTTGATTATGTAGTAAAATCAAAGCTATGGACTTATGAACCAGAGATTAAGACTACAGAACAACTTTGGAATAATTTTAAAAAAATACTTGAAAGAAACAATCAAAATACCCTTGATAATCCACTAAGTGTTGTTGAGTTTAATCAAGTTAAAAAGGCTATTTCTGATATTAAGACACCATATGAAGCAGGACAATTTTTATATGGGCTTAATGGTGTATCTCAAATTGAAATTGATTTAGATGATGGACGTCATGTATTTTTAACTGTTTTTGATCAAAAACAAGTTGGTGCTGGAGATACAGTATATCAAGTAGTTAATCAAATTAAACGTCTTGCAATTATTAATGGAAAGCAAGATCGTCGTTTTGATACTACGCTATTAATAAATGGATTGCCTATAATACAAATAGAAGAAAAACGTGATACTCATGATGTTAATGAAGCATTAAATCAAATGCATCAATATTGTGATGAAAATCAATATGGTGATATTTTTTCAACACTACAGATTTTAGTGGCTATTACCCCTAATAATGTGAAGTATATGGCAAATACTACAGCTGATAAATTTAATAAGGATTTTGCTTTTAATTGGCAAAGAAAAAGTGATAGTTCAATTGTACGAAATTGGAAAGAGTTTGCTGATTCAATGTTAAGTATCCCTATGGCACATCAAATGGCTACTAATTATATGATTTTAGATGGTACAAAAAATAAACAAACATTAAAGGTGATGAGACCATATCAAGTGTATGCCACACAAAATGTAATTGAAAAGATAAAAAAAGTAGATTTTGAATTTGGAACTAATAAGGTAGGATATATTTGGCACACTACTGGGTCAGGTAAAACAATTACTAGTTTTAAAACAGCATGGCTTGCAAGTCGTATGCCAAAGGTGGACAAAGTAGTTTTTGTAGTAGATAGAATAGCATTAACTAAACAAACAAATGAGAACTACAGAGCTTATGACCCAGATTCTAGTGAAGATATGATTGGTAGTGTTCAAAATACTAATAATACAACAGATTTAAGTAGAAAATTAAAAAGTAAAGATAATAATATAATAGTTACATCTGTTCAAAAGCTTGATACTTTAGTGAAGCGTAAATCTTTTCAACCACCTGATAAAAATATAGTGTTTATTGTAGATGAAGCACACCGTTCAACTGGTAGTGAAAATTTTGAAAAGATACAGAAAGCTTTTAAGAAATCTGCTTGGATAGGATATACAGGCACTCCAATGTTTGATGAAACTACAACAGGGTTAAGAACAGAAGATATTTTTGGACGACTTTTACATGCCTATACAATTCGTGAAGCTATTGCAGATAAAAATGTTCTAGGATTTAAAGTTGATTTTGAAACAACAATTGATGAAGAACAAATGAAAAGAGAATACTTACCAGCTTTTTATAGAGAACGTTATCCAAATTGGACAGAACAACAGATACAAGAAAAAATAAATAATTTAAATCAAGAAGATATGGATGATGCAATTGAACCAAGTTTTTATGATGAAAATATTGATCATGTAAAACTTGTAGTTGAAGATATCTTTACTAACTGGAGAAATCGTTCAAACGAAGGTAAGTATAATGCATTATTTACAACACATGTAGGTGCTGGTAAGGCTAGTACACCAATGGCAATGATGTATTTTAGAGAGTTTAAGAAAGTAAATGATGAGAACAGGAAGAATGGTGGACAAGTACTGAAGGTTGCAGTTACATTTAGTTTAAATTCTTCTAATAATAATAATATGCTAGAAACTAATAAAGGTTTATTTGAAGCGATAAATATTTATAATAAAGAATTTGGCACAAGCTTTGGAATGGATGATGTTGCAGGGTACACACAAGATGTTACAAGTCGTTTAAATAAAAGTGCAGTAGATAAGAATTACTTAGATATTGTAATTGTTGTAGATCAACTTCTAACTGGATTTGATGCACCAGAACTTAATACTCTTTATGTTGATAGAACACTAAAAGGGGCTGGGCTTATACAAGCATATTCAAGAACAAATCGTATTGCAGATATGCAAGATAAACCTTGGGGACGTATTGTTAATTATCGTTGGCCTGCATATAATGAGAAGCTTATGAATAAGGCTTTGGCAATTTATGCAAATAAGGATTCAGCAATTTTATCAGATGAGGAGCAACGTAAAGCTAATGAAAAAGATGGAATTGTAGCAAAACCTTTTGAAGATATATTTAATGAAGTAAAAGAGACAGTTGAAAAATTAAGTGATTTAACTAAGGAATTTGAACAATTACCATCTTCGGAGAAGAAAAAGGAAGAGATGCTTGAATTATTACGAGATTACAATGCTGGTATGGCAAAACTTAAGCAGTATAACTCTGAAGAGGTTGATGGTAATATAGTAGGATTTAACTATGATAATCCAGATGAATTAGTTGAAATGTTAGGTATGACAAGTGAGCAAGAGGTTATGCTTACAACAGTTTTAACAAATGAATTAAAGCAACATATAGCAAAAGAAAAGAATATACCTTTGCATCAAATTGAATTAAAGATGACACATGTAAAATATGTTAGAATTAATTATGATTATTTAACTGAATTGGTGGAACGACTATTAAATGAAGTTCATGAAGGTAAAAAAGAAGAGGCTAAGGAAACAAAGGATAAGATAGACCAATTTGCTAATGGATTAGATGATAGAAATTACGCTAATAAAATTATGAATGCTGCAAATGCTATTATTAAAGGACATTATCCACCAGCAGGTGCTATTGTAAAATATCCAATCAAATTACAAAGCAGTGATGTTATTATAGAGCAAGCTAATAATGTAAGTTTAGATAGAACATTTTTAGACTTTAGAGTTAAATGGGGAATTACAGATATCATAACAAGTGCTGAAATGAGAGAATTATTCAGCACGCATCATTATGGATCACAGGATTTAGATGATAATGGAAAAATAAGAGATATAGTTGCAAAAGCAACATTGGATTATGTGAGATTAGCACATGATGAAGAAATTCAAAATCTTCCAAAGATGAAGTATCGTAACGGCTTGCGTAATGCTATATATAAATTGGCAGATGAACAAGTAGAGAATTAATGTTTTTTTGAACTGAAAGTTTAATATTCCGTTCGGATAGGAGATAAAATGGATAAAAATAAAGTAAATGTACCTAAGATAAGATTTCCAGGATTCACTGATTCTTGGGAACAGCGTAAGTTGAATGAATTTATTGAAACATCCAATGAAAAAAATAGTGACGATGTTTATAACAAGGATGATGTTCTATCTGTGTCTGGCAATTTTGGTATTGTCAATCAGATAGAATTTCAAGGAAGAAGTTTTGCAGGAGCATCTGTTTCTAACTACGGTGTAGTTAATACTGGAAGTATCGTATACACCAAGTCCCCTCTTAAGCGTAATCCCTTTGGGATAATCAAAACGAATAAAGGAAAATCAGGTATTGTATCTACTCTTTATGCGGTGTATAAACCCAAAGAGAATACAAATCCAAACTTTGTACAGTGTTATTTTGAGTTGGATTATCGCTTGAATAATTACCTTAAGCCATTGGTTAATAAGGGCGCAAAAAATGATATGAAGGTCAGTGATGATAATGCGCTTTTAGGGTTGGTTATATTTCCGTCTTACGAGGAACAGACAAAAATATCCGTTTTTTTGGAGACACTCGACAACCTTATCACCCTTCATCAGCGTAAGTTAGAACACCTAAAAGATAAGAAGAAGGGGTTATTCCAAAAAATGTTTCCTAAAGAGGGAGAAATATTTCCGGAAGTTCGTTTTCCTGGATTTACTGACCCTTGGGAACAGCGTAAGGTTATGGATACTGCACCGTTACAAAGAGGATTTGATTTACCTAAAGGAGAAATGAAGGTAGGTCCATATCCAGTTATTATGTCAAATGGAATAAATGGATATCATTCTGAATATAAAGTGAAAGGCCCCGGTGTTATAACTGGCAGGTCAGGTACAATCGGGAACTTACACTATACAGAGTGCAATTATTGGCCGCATAATACCGCATTATGGGTAACAGACTTCAAATGTAACTATCCTCGTTACATCTATTATATGTACCAAAGATTGAATTTGAATCGTTTTGGTACAGGTAGCGGAGTACCGACATTAAATCGAAATGATGTTCATTCTGAAGTGATTTCACTGCCAAATCGTGAAGAGCAAATACAAATTGCCGAATTTTTCACCAATCTAGACAACCTTATCACCCTTCATAAGCGTAAATTAGAACACTTACAACAACAGAAGAAGGGGCTTTTACAACAGATGTTTATTTAAAGCAAATTAATCAAAGAGAGGAAGTAAAAATAATGAGTAATAATATACAATCAATTACAAATAAATTATGGGCAATGGCAAATGAATTACGTGGAACTATGGATGCGTCGGAGTATAAAAATTATATATTGGCATTTATGTTTTATAGATATTTATCAGAACATCAAGAGGAGTATTTGTTAAAGAATAATGTTATAGATGTTATAGAGGGGGAGTCTATTAATGAATCCTATAATTCACAAGTAGATGAGTCTGAGTTAGAAGATTATTTACAAGACATTTCAGCAAGCTTAGGATATGCAATTGCTCCAAAGGATACATGGCAGTCATTGATTGATAAAATTAATGATTCACAAGTTATTCCTAGTGACTATCAAACTATTTTTGATAACTTTAATAAAAATGCAGAATTAAATAAAGAAGCAGTAAAAGATTTCCGTGGAGTATTTAATGATATTAATTTAGGTGATTCTCGTCTGGGCAATTCTACAAATGAACGTGCTAAATCACTTAATAACATAGTAAAGTTAGTTGATAGTATTGAATACAAAAGTAATGATGGAAAAGACATTTTAGGTGAAATATATGAATATTTAATTGGTCAATTTGCAGCAAGTGCTGGTAAAAAAGGTGGAGAATTTTATACACCACATCAAGTAAGTAAGATTTTAGCGAAAGTAGTAACAGAAGGTGTAGAAAAATCTGATGAATTATTTAGCGTATATGACCCAACAATGGGATCAGGTTCTTTATTACTTACTGTAGGTCAAGAATTATCAAAAGGTACTCCCATGAAGTACTTTGGTCAAGAATTGAATACAACTACATATAACTTGGCACGTATGAATTTAATGATGCATGGTATATCTTATAACAATATGGTATTAAGTAATGCTGATACTTTGGAAAGTGATTGGCCAGATGGTCCAGATGCAAAAGGTATTGATCATCCACGTAGCTTTGATGCAGTAGTTGCCAATCCACCATATTCAGCAAAATGGGATAATGATGAAACTAAATTAAAAGACCCACGTTTTAGTGAATATGGAAAGTTAGCACCAGCTTCAAAGGCAGATTACGCTTTTATATTGCATAGTATATATCATTTAAATAAGACTGGAACAATGGCTATTGTTTTACCTCATGGAGTTTTATTTAGAGGTGCAGCAGAAGGAAAAATAAGAGAAACTTTAATTGGTAAGAATTATCTTGACACAATAATTGGATTACCAGCAAATTTATTTTATGGAACAAGTATTCCAACAGTAATTTTAGTGTTAAAGAAGAATCGTGAAAATAAAGATATATTATTTATTGATGCAAGTAATGATTTTGAAAAGAATAAAAATCAAAATAATTTAAGAGATGAAGATATCGATAAAATCATAAAAACATATAAGGAACGTAAAGACGTTGAAAAGTATGCTCATTTGGCATCTATTGAAGAAATTAGAGAAAATGATTTTAATTTAAACATACCACGTTATGTTGATACTTTTGAGGAAGAAGAACCAATTGATTTAGAAGAAATAAATAAGCTGTTAGAACAAGATAATAAGGAAATTGCTGAGCTAGAAGCTGATATTAATGAACAATTGAAGATATTAGGGGTTAGAATTTAAATTGTTTTATACAGGAAAGATGGAAATGTCATCTTCCTTTTATAAAAGATTGTTACACTAAATTAGTAAGAGATCAATAAGTAAGTTTAGTGCAAATTATTTCATGAGTTCTGGAAGCAAAGAAGGTTACAAAAATAAAAAGGATGTTTATTCAAAAGATACAAAAGAGAAATATCTGGTACTGATATTAAAAGCTGCTATAGATTATATGAGATAGAATTTTAAAGATAATTTGAAGAAAAATAGATAAATACAAAAATGAAAGTTATTAGAGCTAAGGGAGTGAAAAATATGGCAGATATAAAATTTGAAATTAAAGAAACAACTGGAGTTCTATCAGAGTCAGCAAAAGGTTGGAAGAAAGAATTAAATCTCATTTCTTGGAATGATAAAGAAGCTAAGTATGACATTAGAGATTGGGATTCTGAACATAATAAAATGGGTAAAGGTGTTACTTTATCAGTAGAAGAATTGAGAAAGCTTAAAGAAATACTTAATAATATGGATTTGTAATAAAAAGAGAAACATCAGTTTAACTACTGGTGTTTTTTTATACAAACAATTGGAATTTGGGAGGAATATTACCATTTATAAAGAATACTGTAATTATATGAAATTATGTAATGAGGTGTAATTTATGGAGCTTGAAGAGATTTTAAAAATTATAAAAGAAAATTTCCCAGACAAATCAATTGATATATCAGAAAGTTTAGGTCTTTTAATGGATACTATTGATGATGTTATGAATAGAATAAATGAAAAAATAGGACAATCATATTCCAATAGAGACTTCTCAACTATTGAAAAATACACGATTCTCGGTAAGGCAATTAATTTCTATGAAACAAAAATTGATGAAATAATTAATTTTACAATAATAGAAGAGGCTGATATTACTGAGGAGAATGCTGAAGAAGATATAACTAGAATTCTACCTAATTATGATGAGTATGTTGTTGACAATAAAGTGGAGCATACTTTATATGAAAATTTTACGCATATAAGACCATTCGGATTTAGAATTAATGATAGTGAATTTATAGAAGTAAAAACGTGGCAAGAAATGCTATTAAAGACTTGTGATATGTTTATTTCTATAGATTCAGAAAAATTCTTGGGTTTTGAAAATAATAAAAATATGAATGGTAAAAAGAATAAATATTTTTCAATAGATGAGAACAAATTGCGAAAGCCAGAAAAAGTAGCTGATAAAATATATATTGAAACTAATATGAGTGGAAACTCAATCAGAAATTTAATAGTTAAGATACTTAAGGAATATGGGATTAAGGTAAATAATTATAAAGTTTATTTTAGAGCGGATTATACAAATATAAATAGATAAATTAAGAGATGGGTTACAAATAATGGAGAGTTCTAACTATATAAATTTAAGTGAAAAAACAGGAGAAGAGAACTTTTTAATCAAGATGGAGAGTTAGATATCAGAACAATAAAGTTTAGGGTTGGAATCAATCAGATTTGTTAATAAATTCATTAAGAGAAATTTGTGTTAAAAAAGATCCAGCAGGAAATATTGTAATGAGAGAGGCATATTGTTAATATAAAGGTAAAAGTCATATATATTGTTGAAATATCCAATAAATGCTATAATTGAAATAGTACTATAGGAGGGAATGATTTATGGCTTTAATAACATGTCCGGAATGTTCTAAAGAGATATCAGATCAAGTAAAAAGTTGTCCACATTGTGGATTTCCATTGACTGAGGAAAGTAATGAAACACAAAAAGTAGAAATAGCTTCTGTAAATTTGAAAATGGAAGCAAGCAAAAAAAGAAATTAATTACTTTAATAGTCAGTATTTTAATAATTGGAGCAATTATATTTGTTGGATATTTATCATATAGCAAACAAAAAGCTAAAGAATATTCTACAAATGTTAATCTTTTAATGAGTGAGATGCTATCAAGTGGCTCAGATGCTGAAAGTTTAATGAATTTAACTTCAAAGGTTTGGTCTAATGCTATTTATAAAAAATTTGATAATGAAACAGATAAATATACAAGAAAAAATGGATATTGGGAAAGTGATTTTAATAAGCCATTAGGTTATCTTTTTAATGACAGTAGCACTAAAACAAAAACCGAAAACATTAAATCATCAGAACTTAAGGTTTCTGAAATGATGAAGAAATTACAAAAACAACCAAAAGAGTATGAAAAGGTATATGATACATTGTTAGAGTTAAATAGTTCATATCAAGTAACAATAGATTTAGCCAAGAGCCCACAGGGGAATATTACATCTTTTAATAATAATAAGAATGAAAAAATAAGTAAGTTTATGGAAGTATATAAAAAATTACAAACTCAAATACCAAATAGTAATTAAAGAAATGCTTATCAATGGATTTATAATTGAAAAGAGAAAACATCAGTTTAATTACTGGTGTTTATTTTTATTTTAAAATTTTCAAATTGGTAATATTGAGGAGTATAATTTAATTACTGTGAAATCTTTGAATAAACACATGAATTTTATATAGATACTTAAGAGGGTGGAGGGCAGAGGATATTAAATCATATAGAAAAGATAATATCAAAAAGAGCTGGGAATACTGATTTGATAGGACTTGAAAACAAGATTGAAGCTTCAAAGGAAGAATTAAAAGGACTTATAAAATTACAGATAAAAGGTTAGATGTATGAAGAAGTTTATAATGAAGAGTATGTAAGGATTTCAGGAGAACTTCAAAAACTAAGACAGGATAAATCTAAGATTGAAACAGGAAATGTAAGTATAGAGCAATATAAAGAAAGAGTTGATGAAATAATAAAAGTTATAAAAGAGCAGGAAGGCTTGCTAACAGAATTTGATGATAAAATATTTAATGCGTTGGTAGATAGAATTGAGATTCTTGAACCAACGCATTTTGTTTTTATATTGAGGAATGGAATGAGAGTTGAAGAAAGAGTTTAGTATTAAAATTAGCAGAAGATATAATATTATGAAAATATAATAAATGTTAAAATAAACATAATATGGTATAATATAGCTATATAATTGGAGGGATAGAATATGACTAAGTATGAAAAGTTAAATCTATTATTTGATGTTATTATTGTAGTTTTATTAGTATTAACATATTTTAAATAGGAAAATTAGAGGTTAAGATCATTGATAGGGGCAAAATTTAAAATATCATAGAAAGCGGAAAAATTTGTCTGTAGATTTGATGATAAAATATTTAATGCGTTAGCGGATAGAAGTGATATTCTTTAGCTAACGTATTTTTATGTTAATAAATATTGCAAATATAAAGAATAATGTAATTATATAGAAATTTGGAATTTTATGCATTATAATGAAGTATACATATAAAAAATTTGGTGAATTTGCATATGTTAATATATTATAGTGTACTAACTAAATTAGAAGGAACAGTATTTATTTTTATATAAGATTTTGGAGGGTATGATGGAGAAATATATATATTTAGACTGGAACGCAATTAAGTATATAAAAAAGCCAAGACAGGATAATTTAGAAAATGATATCTTATTTAAAGAAATTGTGAATAGTCTTAGTAAAAAATATAGATTTCCATTTTGTGAAGCTCATTTAAAAGATTTAACAAATGGATACAATGAAGAGACAAAGAAATATGTAGACGCTGATTTGAAGTTTTTAAATCAATTATCGAATAAAAAAGCGATAGGAATTAATGATAAAGGTGGATTTACAATAGTTGACTATGACTCGGAAATGTTATTTAAGAAAATTATATCTGAAAAAAATAAGGAATTAGACCTTACTAACATTAATGATCCTAATGGTACTTTTAAAGTTGATATGGATAAGATGGACAAAGATAATCCACTTTATGAGAAGTTAAAAGAGAATGATGGTGTGTATTCACCTGAATTAATGAAATCATTTCATAAGGAATTATATGATAAAGTTTTTATAGAAATAGATCCCTATAAAGATTTTAGAAAATATATACCTAATGTTATTGAAGCAATTGATAAAAATGAAACTTTAACTATGAATAAACATCAAGAAAAAATTTATGAAAATATAAAACCTTTTATTAATGATATTAAAAATAATAATATTGAAACTTTTGAAGAAAATTTCATGGGAATATTTAGAGAGTATATGTCAGCAACAAGAAATGATGTTGATAAAATGGAAATTGGTGAAAAAATTACGTTAGCCTATTCGCTACTAGATTTCCATCCATATTTTAAAGAAAAAATAACAAAGAAAAATAAGTTGAGCAATATTGTAAGAGATTCAAAACATATATATTATGCTTATAAAGCTAATTACTTTATTACTGAAGATGAAAGTACACAAGAAAAAACTCAGTTTATTTATAGAGTTTTTAATATTGATACAGCAGTTGTAGGAATAAATGAATTTATAACAAAATTTTCGTGATTTCAAATTTTATTTAAATGGGGTAGATATATATGAATTCATTTTTAATATGTTTTATATCAATAATATTATTTATTTTGGCTATGGCAACAATAGATAATAAAGTTAAAAAAGTAAAAGCGTTTATTTTAAATATCAACAAATCATATTCTAAAATAATCAATAGTCAAGGAAAAATTATAAAAGTATTATTGATAATCGTTATTATGGCAATTATATTGCAAATGGTTATAATGTCATATATTAAAATAATAAATAAAACAGGACAAGTGTTTAGTATAAAAATTATTATTTTGACTATGGTTTTGTTTATATTTGTATTTATTTGTATGTATTTTTTATTCGGTATACCATTACTAATTTTGAGCAAATTTGATGAGGTAATAAATAAAATAAAAAATAATAAAATCAGCTTTAAACTAATAATAAGTTTTTCAATAATAATTTTTTATAGCTTCTTTTTATCTATAGCAAAAGATACTATGTTATATTATAAGAACATTGTTTTTATTGGTCTAGCAATATCATACATGTTAAATTTTCAGATGTTAATTAATATCATTATAGATCCATTATGTTTTTTTATATATGATAAGGAAAATATAAACAAGGATGATAGAAATTTAGTTTTGAAAATTACAATGTCTGGGGCAATTATATTGCTTATTCTAATAATACTTAATTTATTTCTATGTGTTATAATGGTGTCGTATTCTTATGAAAATGCTTACTTTTGTTCAATATCAGGGCATTCAATAGATATCTTTGATTTATTTTATTATACTATTATTTCATTTACTACAATAGGTTATGGAGATATAGTGCCGCAAATATTTCAAAGTAAGCTGGTTTCAGTGATAATTGCATTTACAAGTGTGCTTTGTTTAGTGATAGCAGTTGGTTCAGTATTATCAGTAAAAGATAAATTGAAAAATGAAGTTGAAGATGATATTGATAATAAAAGCATAAATATAATAAGTGAACAAAATTTAATTCAAGACAAAAGATTGAATAAAGAAATTGTAGAATGTATAAAGAATCAAAATAATAAATTATCAAAAGAATATGAGTATTTAATAAAAACTCAAAATATAAACATAAATTTATTAAAAATGTATTTTGAAACAGGTTTTAAAAATATTAACGAAAATACGTTTGATACAGATTTGATTTCTACAGAGAATTTGAAAATTCGGATAAATAAATTAAAATCAAACATTGATGAGGAATTCGTAGCAGATGTAAAGCAAATTAAAATAATTGAACAACTTAGAGATCAAATTAAAAAATTAAATTCTTTTCAAGAAATAGATATCTTTGCAAAAAAAATTAATTGCATAGCTGAGCAAACTAAATTTATAGGGCTAAATGCTAGTATTGAAGCAGCAAAAGCGGATAAAAATGAGAAGAGTTTTGCAATAGTTGCAAATGAAATTAACAAAATTTCTAATAATCTAATGGAGGTTTCTAAAGAAATCTATGAGATGATAGAATCTGTAAAAAATCCAATGGATTATATTATAAAAGAGTTTGATAAGCTTATAAGAATAAATATGGATGTTAATAAACATAATTTAATAATAAGTTCAATTGATAATTTTGTTAATGAATTAGAAAAGTGTTATGCTTTATTCAATTATAATAATTCAAAATTTGAAGAAATTAGTAAGTCATTTCAGAGTATTATTGATGTTATTAATAAAGAAAATTTAGTATGTAATATAGCCGTTGACCTATCTGAATCAGAAGAAGTATAAAAGAAATATAACTATATAATGCGGTAAAATATATCTCTTTCACTGCCTCAAGGCATGTGGAGACAGTGGTTAAGAAGGTTATACTTTTAGATTATTGTATTCATTTTAATAGTCATTGGGTAACCGTCAAAAATTCTCCGTATGTATTTTTAAAATTAAAAATGTATGGATAGTATTTCTATTTTAATTTATAATGGGGTGTACCAGTTTTGAGGTATGAAGAAATTGATGATGAACTCAAGGACTTACTAGGGTGTTAGTATAATATTGTAGACCCAGAAAGACGAACACTCTAAAATAAGGAGAAGGAGAAGGGTTACTATGAATCGAGCTAGGTATTTACGTTTATTTGTATTTGCTCTTGCAATACTTGTTTTGCTTTTTTATCCGCTTTATGTTCGTAATTGTTTGTTGGAAGTATTACCTTATTTAGTGGAATCAAACCGTATGTCAGAAGTCGTAATGCAGAATATTGCTGTGAATAACTTGCTGATATTTAATTCCTTGCTGATTATTCTGTTCCCCATATCAGTATTATATATTTTTTGGTTAGGAAGATTCAGTATCGGTGAAAGGTTACTTTTTAGAAGAAATCAGGTAAATCCAAATTCTAAAAAGAATTTTCAATTAGATAAGTGGTACGATACGACACGAAGGTTTCTAGGAAACGATTGGTTTGTACATATGTATAGCGCCATCGAAAAAGAGAACTTTGTCCCAAAAAAATTAGGACTAACCTTTGTGAGTCCAGCAGCAAATAAAGGAGTTTATGAAAAATTCCTATACGATGATCTAAAACAAAAGGGCATTTCAATAAAATTTGTCATTGGGGACATAGATGAAATTGAAAACCATGCTGCAAAAGACATTAACGATGAAAATCTACGAGTTTTCCTTGGAAAAGAGGCCTTGAAAATAGGAGAGTACCTGTTAGAAGTAGGAGAAACAAAAGCTGATGTGATTTTCGACATAAAAGGAAGTCTGTGGTATTCACTTAGAAGTGATATTGATCAAAAGGTACTTTTTGAGAAATTCTATAGTGTGTTGAACGATGATGGTCTCATAATTATAGACAATTCAAAAAAGCGTTTTCTTTCATTTTGTAGTTACTATTTATTTGGGCATGTTTCATGGTATGTGGAAACTTCTACTGGATTTCTATTAAATAAGAAAAAGAAAAAGAATATCAAATTCAAGGCATACATAGACTCTCATTTTGAACAAAAGGAACTGAGCTTTCAAAATGAATTTGGAGATTTATTTGATATGATTGTTTTAAAGAAAAAACATTGCGAGGAATAACAAGACAATGAATTGACTACAAGTAAGGCAAATGGAAATGAAGGAAGTGGAGAAAATATATTGTAAAAATACCATCTGTAATACAGGTAGATAAGTTTTTTTGTGCTTTAGGGGGCCTATCTTTTTAACAATATTTAGTAGAAGATTTTTTTCGTGTATAGGATATCTACGTATATTTGCAAATTCATAAAGAAAAATTAAAGAGGACAAATAACCTTTTGATAGGTGGAGATTTTAACAGCAATAGCTGCTGGGACAAGAAGCATAAAAGAAGAACTCATTCAGCAGTGGTAAAGCAATTAGGTGATATAGGTTTGAGTAGCTGTTATCATGATAAAGAAAAATATAATTCTTCGTAGGCGTCAATTTCTTTGACGCTTACAATAATATTAAGAATTTTCTAAAAACAAAGGGAATCAAATTATTATGTAGAATTTATATAAAGAGAGGATGTGGAATTTATGGATAAGTATAATATACAATTGGGGACTTTAGTTGAAGTAAAAAATACTGGTTCAGAAATCGATAAAAAGAGTCATGGAGTAAGACTATATGTTGTGGCACATCACAAAGATGCAAAAGGAACACCTTTATATTCTTTAGGGTTAAAAGGAGAAACTAATGCTCTAAAAATGTATAATGGATATTATGAGGAAAATTTAAAAGTTATTGATAAAATATCTGTTGAGTTAACTAAGAATGAAATAAATGATATAGTTCAATGGGGAAATACCTGTGAAGAAGAAGGCTGGCTAATTGAAAATGAAGTAAATTTAAAAGATAGATTAAGTAAATTTATTTAAGGATATATGGAAAGACTATTTCATATGCTTAAAATAAAAAAACACCTATACATAAGTATAGGTGTTTTTATGGTTGCGGGGACAGGACTTGAACCTACGACCTTCGGGTTATGAGCCCGACGAGCTACCAACTGCTCCACCCCGCGTCAATATATTTATAAATCTTGTCTAGGGCTTTACTATACCTTAATAAGCACATAAAGTCAAGGAATTAAACTCATTAGTTTTAAAAAACAGGGATTTAATCATATTTTATAGATAAAATACATATTAATAAAGAGAATTATAGATGTAAAGTTTATTGATAAAGCTATTTTAAAGTAAATTCCTCTGTCCATGAGCTTTATATTACAATATCAACAAGGTTTTAAAAAAGCACCTAAAATAATAATTGCTTTTTTTATTTATTTTTGTTAAGATAATTTAAAATTATAAGCAACCGCTACCGCAAAAGTTAAAAGAAAAGAGGATGCTTATTATGTTATTTAAAAATATTACAATGATTGATGAAAAATATGATGTTATTAAAAATACTAATATAGTCGTAGAAGGTAATAAGATTAGCTATATTGCTTCAACAGTACCTGAAGAGTATTGTGGAGAAGTATATGATGGAAAAAATAAAGTGGCAATGCCAGGATTCTTTAATACCCATTGTCATGTACCAATGACGTTACTCAGAGGTTATGGAGAAGGTCTACCACTTGAACGTTGGTTAAATGAAAAAATATTTCCTTTTGAATCTTTACTTACAGATGAAGATTGTTACTTTGGAACACTACTTGGAATTTCTGAAATGATAAAAAGTGGAGTAGTGTCATTTACAGATATGTATTCACACCTTGAAACTTTAATTAAAGCTATTGATGAAACAGGAATTAAAGCTAATATTTCAAACTCATATCTTAAAGTAGGGGAAAATGATGATTATTTTAAACACAATTCATATAAAGAAACTGAGCTTGTTCGTAAATATATGAAGAAATCTAATAATGATCGTATTCGTGCAGACGTATCTATTCATGCTGAATATACTTCATCAGAACGATTAGTTAGACAGATTTCTGAATACTGTAATTCTACAGATATGAACATGCATATTCATCTTTCAGAAACTGAAGAAGAACAAAGAATATGCAAGGAGAAATATGGTTTAACACCAGCAGAATATTTTCTAAAATGTGGCACATTTAAGAGTAAAACAACCGCTGCACATTGTGTTTTTGTTGAAGGCGATGATTTTAATATTCTTAAGGAAAATGGGGTTACGGTATCACATTGTCCAAGTAGTAATTTAAAGCTTGGTAGTGGAATAGCTCCATTAAAAACCATGTTAGACTATGGCATTAATGTTACAATAGGAACAGATGGAGCAGCAAGCAATAACAATCTTAACATGATAGAAGAAGTTAATCTTGCAGCTTTATTGCATAAGGGTATTAATAAAGATCCTTTATTTTTAGGACAAAAAGATATGCTGAATATTGCATGCTTAAATGGTGCAACTTCACAAGGAAGAGAAAATTGTGGCTGTATTAAAGTTGGCAATAGAGCAGATATTGTAATTTATGATTTTGATAAACCACATATGCAACCTGCATTTGATGTGTTAGCAAATATCCTTTATTCAGCACAAGCAAGTGATATTTGTCTTTCAATGATAGATGGTAATGTTGTATATAAAGATGATGTGTTTACTAATATAGATATGGAAAAAGTATATTATAATGTGAATCGAATTAAAAATGAAAAACTCGCACTTTTAAGATTACCAAGTGATTCTTAGGTTCAGATGGAGTTTACTTATTAGAAATGGTAGTAATCGGATAAAATATTAAATACAGCAAGATGGCGGTAGCGATAAATTATAATCTTTATGTATTTTAATGCATAAAAGAAAACCGAAAGTAATATTGGTGTTGACATTAGAACATACCAATTAATTATTAGTATAAACCATATAATAATTAATCATTAAGTATATAACTAATATATTTTAACTTATATAAGTTCATAATAGGTTGAACGTTTCTACCAACTACCATAATAGTTGATTATAAGTTAATCCTTTTAACGGGATTACTATATTCAAATTATTATGAGAGTTGGTTTTTTTATTATAAAAAATCATAAATTATAAAATGATTTATAGTAGTATCCATTAATAATAAGGGATAATGAAAATTATTAGTAAAAGTCAAAATCAAGATTATTATAATGATATGTTTAAGAAATATTAGGCATATAAAAGAAAATAACAAGTCAAAGATACAAAGTATATTTTATGTAAGGGCAAGGAGGTAAGATTAGTTAATAGTATATCTATTAGCTGACTTTACCGACACAGTATGATACAAAAAATAGACTAGTATACTGACTTGTTATTTTTTAAAATATACATTAGTTATTTAAATTTAAAAGTGGGGATCTATTTCTTCCCTTTGAATTCTTTTCAAATCTTTTAATCGCAAATGGGTTTTATCCATAATGACATCAAAAGATTCACCAGCAATAATCATTTTTTTAGCTATATCACGTGTGGATATATTTTCTTCATTACTCATAGCGCAACCTCCTATTTATGTTTTTTCTTCAATACTTATTTTGTCATTATAAAAAGAATCTATTCATTTGAAAAATTTAAAAATAATTGGCTATGTTTTAATTGAATGATCATATTACTGACACCATATGACGCAAAACAGACTAGCTGACTTACTTGTTATTTTTTTGAATATGTCTAATATAATATGTGAAGTATTGATTTTTAGCACGTATATGTTAACATATGAATTGAAAGAGGGTTTATTAAAAAAGAACATGGGGGAAGAGAATTGTTATGAGTGAATTGAGAGAAAGTAATAAAATATTTCTAGATGGAGGAGACATAGTAATACCTTCAGAAAATGTTGAAGAAAAAATAGAAGAATTACAAGAAATTTTAATGATTTATCGTTCTGCTATAAAAGAAGTTAGTACTAAACTTGATATTTTAGATTATGAGTTTAAAACAAGAAGAAAAAGAAATCCAATAGAATATATGAAATCTAGAGTTAAAACTCCTAAGAGTATAATGGAGAAACTTAAACGCAGGGATCTAGAAGTAAGTACTAAATCAGCAAGGGAAAACTTAAATGATATAGCAGGTATAAGGGTTATTTGCTCATTTGTTAGTGACATATATGAGCTTGCTAATATGCTTAAAAGTCAAGACGATATTACATTGCTTGAAGAAAAGGACTATATTAAGAATCCAAAACCTAATGGATATAGAAGTCTTCATATGGTTTTAGAAATTCCTATATATTTCTCAGACCATGTAGAATCTGTAAAAATAGAAGTGCAAATAAGAACAATTGCTATGGATTTTTGGGCAAGCTTAGAACATAAGTTGTATTATAAAAAAGGTGAAGTAATTCCTATACATATAGAAGAAGATTTAAAGGAATGCGCAGATGTTATATCAGCAACAGATATAAAAATGCAAAATATACAAAAAGAAGTGGAAAAATTGTGGCGATAAAAATATTAGGAAAATCTTAGAAAAATATTAGATTTATAAGATAAAAGCTTGACTTATTTAGTAAAGTTTAGTTAAGCTAATAATATGATATAACATATACATATTCTAAAAATAATTGTTCATTTGAATTTATTTAGTATCTCTAGTATTTCTTTAGAGATTAACAATATAAATAATGAATTATATTAAGTTAGAACATATATAATAAAAAAGAAATGGAGTTTTGCAAGATGAGTATTTTAGTTTTAGGTGGCGCAGGATACATAGGATCTCACGCAGTAAATCAATTAATAGATAATGATTATGATGTAGTAGTTGTGGACAGCCTTCAAACAGGACATGAAGATGCAATAAATAAAAAAGCTAAATTTTATAAAGGAGACATAAGAGATGTAGAATTTTTAAGAGATGTCTTTAAAAAAGAAAAATTTGAAGCAGTTATTCACTTTGCTGCAAACTCTTTAGTTGGAGAATCTATGACAAACCCAATTAAATATTTTAATAACAATGTATATGGTACACAAATATTACTTCAAGTTATGAATGAATTTAAAGTAAAAAATATAGTTTTCTCATCAAGCGCAGCAACTTATGGAGAACCAAAACAAATTCCAATAACAGAAGATATGGAAACTAAACCTACAAATCCTTATGGAGAAACAAAACTTACTATGGAAAAAATAATGAAGTGGTGTGATAAAGCATATGGAATGAAATATGTATCTCTTCGTTACTTTAATGTTGCAGGTGCAAGAGACGGTGGAAGCATTGGAGAAGATCATAATCCAGAAACTCATTTAATTCCTATAGTACTTCAAGTAGCACTAGGAAAAAGAGATTTTATAACTATATATGGAGAAGATTATGATACTGAAGATGGTACATGTGTAAGGGACTATGTTCATGTAGAGGACTTAATAGAAGCTCACATTTTAGCTATGAAATATTTAATTTCTGGTGGAGAAAGTAATATTTTCAATTTAGGAAGTAGTCAAGGCTTTTCTGTAAAAGAAATAATAGAGGCATCAAGAGAAGTTACAAAACATCCTATTCCAGCTAAAATAGGAGAAAGAAGAGCAGGAGATCCTAGCAAATTAGTAGCATCTTCAGATAAAGCTAGAAATATTTTGGGATGGAATCCAACTAGAACAAACATAAAGAAGATTATAGAAGATGCATGGATGTGGCATATAAACAATAAAAATGGATATGAAAAATAATCTTTTAACAAGGAATATTCAAAAGAATAACAAAGAAAGATTGTAATATCTAAGATTAATTGATACAATTTTAAGTATATGAATTAAATTTAATATATGGTCAGTTCGTGAGCCTCCTGACTTAAAACAAAACTACGGTTAATAATTAATGAATATTAGGACTTTTATGTATTTTTCACTAAAAGTTTTTTAAATTTGTTATGTTTTATTTGTCGTAGGATTAAGATCCTACGATTTTTTTATGGTTATTTTGTTTAAGTTATTATAAAAAAAGTTAATAGATTATTATCTTTATATGTTTTTAGTAATATTAATAATTATTATCTATTTATTTTATTTAGAATGCTTAAATTATAATTAAAATCTTTAGGAGGAATATTTTAAATGGTAAAAGACAATACAATTAAAAGATTAGTAAGGACAGCAATTATAGCAGCACTTTATGCAGCATTAACCTTTGCTTTAGCGCCTATAAGTTATGGGAATATTCAATTTAGAATATCAGAAATAATGGTTTTATTAGCATTTTTTGATCCATTTTATATTGGTGGACTTACATTAGGCTGTTTTATTGCAAATTTACTTGGTCCAAATGGAATGATGGATGTGGTTTTTGGAACACTAGCTACATTTATTAGTGTATCTGCTATTTCTTTAACATCTAAATATAGTAAAAACAATAAAATAGCCTTATTTATTGCATCATTATGGCCAACAATATTTAATGGATTAATTATTGGATGCATGCTTAATTATTTATTGGATGTACCACTTTTGTTATCAATAGGGGAAGTTGCAATAGGAGAATTTGTTGTGGTAACAATTTTAGGAATACCTGTATTTAAATTAATTCAAAATAAGTATAAAAAATTAATTTTAGGCATCTAAAAAAAATAACAGTACAAGAGTTATAAGGTTAGTAAACTGCTTAAAGAATGCATATATTATATAAAGAATATTATGGATGTGAAAAGCAGGTGAATATATTTGTATATATTTTTTTGATAGCAGTGCTATTTTTTTCAATAGTCTCAGATCTAATAGATATGGTAAAAGAAAAACAAAGTGAAGAAGATGATGAAGGATTTAAAATACCAAATAATTTCACTTATAAACTGTTATTAATAATAACATTGATACTTATTAGGATTATTCACTATTCTATTATTTAAAAATTAGGCTCTGTTTTAGCTGAGTGTTGATATTGTTATATAAAGCTCGTGGACGATGAAATTTACTTTAAGAACTCTAAAATGAATATTAGTTCTATTAATGCATGTTCCCAATCAAAGATTGTGACAAGCAATTAATAGTACAAATATCCATTAAGAGTTCTACAAAGCAAATTTCAATGTCAGTTCGCTATTATATAACAATATCAACACTATTCTAAAACAGAGCCAAAAATTAAAATGAGCCCTAATAAATAGATTTTACAATAGTAATTATTGTGAAATCTACTTAAGGCACAATCAAAAAAATAACAAGTCCATTTGCCAGCCTATTTTCCATCATAGGAAGCTCGATTCGCATACGCTCACTGAGTAAGCGATTCACACAAAATCATAGATTTTGGTTCTCTGCTCATCGGCAAATTGACCTAATAGGCCTGCTATGAGGGCAATTCGTCTCCTTGCCTGATGAAAAATATTTATGGCAATTTTGGACTTGTTATTTTTTTTCATGTGCCTAATGGGGCTCATTTTATTTATTTTACAATACCTAAATAAAGGAATTTTAGATGAAAAACGTATTTTAATAAATACAAAAGTTGCTAAGGAAGATATAAGGAAGTGTTAAAATTCCTTATTCTACTTAATTCCAAGTAAAAATCTCATTGGTTTTATTCTCCTCAAAATTTCATAAATACCAAATGTTATAATTACTGAACTCACTA
Organism: Clostridium uliginosum; assembly: GCF_900112485.1. Taxonomy (GTDB): domain Bacteria; phylum Bacillota; class Clostridia; order Clostridiales; family Clostridiaceae; genus Clostridium; species Clostridium uliginosum. Next base: position 222,242 of record NZ_FOMG01000001.1, on the reverse strand, counting down.
TAATTATTAAAATTGATAAATAAATAGGTAATTTAAGCTTAAGAAGAAAATATCCAAGTATTACAATAACTGTTTGATGTAATATGTATACTGGAAAACAAGCCTTATTGAAATATTTAAGAACCTTTCCGCCTTTATATAAATACTTCCTGCCATATCCAATAATAGTTACAATAGTCGTTATCATAATAGCATTTCTCAGTACAGATAATATTGTTTCTAATCCTAAATTAGAACTGTCATTTATATTGTAATAATATAAAATAACTTTTATATAAGGTACAATCAAACAGAAAGTTATGAATAAACTTTTTCTTTTATGTTTGTCTATATAATCCAAATAATCTGTATCATCGTAAACAATATATCCCATTAAAAATACTATTAATAATGTTAATATATTTTTTTCGGCAATTGCTAAATGAGTAGCATCAGCAATGGACAATATTAGTATCATAAAAATTAAGGAATACCTACTACATAGCTTACATTTAAGTCTTAGTAAAAATTTCTGCATAAACTCTTTTTTTAAACTTCTAATAATAACTAAAGCAAATGAAGAAATAATAACTAAATATAATATAAACCACAGATGAGCTGGTCCCCAGCTACCATCATAAGGTATATTAGTTACATTACTCCAAAAATATTTCCATTGTTGAAAATAACTTTCTACATTTCTTCCTCTTTGAAGTATTCCAAAATAACCTTGAGGTGGTACTAAAATTAGCATTCCAAATATAAACGGAACAAATAATCTTTTTATTCTTTCTTGAATATATATTTTTTTACTTCTATGATCTAAAGAAAATTTTGTTGATGCACCAGCTAAAAAGAATAATATAGGCATGTGCCAAGGAACGCATAAGATATAAATTATGGTTGCTAACCAACTTTTATTTTCAGAAATAATGTACCAAGGTTCATAATATGTAAATATAGAAGCAGTATGGAAGAGAAATAATAATAATAATACACATATATTTCTAATCCAATCAATTTCATTTCGTCTCATTTTTTCCTCCATATTATTAAGGCACATTAAATAAAATAACAGTCTCAAGATGTGCCTTAGTACTAAAGTTTTAATTTTAAACTTATTAATAAGTGCTTGTTAAAAACCGCATTGATATTGTTATATATTGTAATACATATATAACAATATCAATAAAATTCATGCTCTGAAATATAAAAATATAATTATATTATGTACTTTTTAATAGTTATTTATTTTACAATTCCTTATATTATAAATTTGTTTAGGTATATTCTTCATGATATTAAATCTTCTGTACAATTATTATGAAGAAAGTTTTTAGAAAATATATAATTAAACAAAATTTGATAATAATATATTTATATAATGTTTTTAGCAAATATAAATATAAATTTAAGGTGTTTTATTTTAAGTATAGAGAGGTTGTGAAATACAGTGAAAAAATCTGTATTATATTTTAAAGTTAATAAGATATTTAACAAAATTAATTATCCATTTTTAGCTGCTTCTCTAGTTATTATTATAGGAATTTTCACTTTATTTGTATCACCAATTATAGGTATGGCAGATAATGGAGATTTTTATAGAGTTATGAATCAAAATGGAGTCTATCATATAAATAAAGAAGATAAGGATATATTTTTAGGCTATTTTAATAAAGATTATGGAATATATAAATATAATAATGATTACGCAAAGATATTGATATCAACTCAATCAATTTTTATAAAAATAGCAGTGTTTATAGATGAGCTCTTTAATAAAGACTATATTTTAGATATTAGATTTATGTCAGCCTTATTTTTATTAATTCAAGCAACAGGAATTTATTTACTAGTTAAGGTTTTAATTAATAAAATAGATAAGCCTAAATATAAAATGATAATTGTGTTATTAATTACTTTAATATTTTGTGATACAGGATATTTTGCATATTATAATTCGTTTTTTGGAGAAGGGGTTAATATTTGTTGCTTCTTATTAAGCATTGGAATACTTATGTACATGATAGAATTTGATAAAGTTAATGTTTGCACATTGTTTTTATTTGGAGTTTCATCATTTTTATTTTTTGGTGCAAAGCAACAATTAGCACCAGTTGGCATTTTAATAGCGTTTATTTTTGCTAAAATAGGAACTTTAAAAAAACAAAAAATATTAAAAGGAATAAGTTTTATTTTATTTATAATTTTTATAATAAGCTCAGCAGTGTTTTATGAATCTATAACTGGAGATTTTAAATATATTAATAGTTACCATGCTATGAATAGAGGAATATTATTAAATGAAGATAATCCAGACGAAATTTTAAAAAATTTTAATATAAGTAGTCAATATTCATTATTAAAAGATACAAACTTTTTTGAAGAAACTACATTAACAGATTTATATGATAAAGATCTAATTGATGATTATTATAAGAAATTTCCAATAGGGAAGATACTATCATATTACGTTACTCATCCGAAAGTAATACTAAAAATGGCAAAGGCAAGTTTTTCAAATTCTTATTCAATTAGACCAGAGGTTATAGGAAATTATGAAAAAAAAGCAAATAAAACATTTGGTCAAAAATCTTATTTTTTTGCTTTATGGAGTACTTTTAAAGATAAAATTATACCCAAGAATATACTTTTTTCATTAGTTACAATAGCTATTTATTTATATATTTCTATAAGAAGGTTTATAAAATGTAAAAGAGATAAAAATATTAAGGAGATCTTTATACAAGAAGCGTATTTTTATATATTTTTAGTAGGATTTTCTCAAGTAATTATTTCAGTGATAGGTGCAGGAGATGCAGATTTAGCAAAACATGTATTTATGTATAATATGACATTTGATTTAATATTTATCTATTTAATTAGTTTAATGCTAAAGAAAGCATAAGGTGATATAGAATATGAATGAAGTAGATGTTAGAAAAAAAGTTGATATTTTGATAACAATTTTAATAGCATATTTTTTTATGGTTTGTATGGGTTTTAAAATTTTTGATTTTGTTAATTCATTTGAGAATTATTTCATGCTTACAGTTGTTATGATAATTGGAGTTGTAAGTTATTATACAAATGTTACACTTGCACTAGTATTAACTTTAATATGTGATTTTTGTTATATGAGTTTTAATTTATATATTAAAATTGTAAATAATGTTGATATTAACTTTAATACATATTACTGGCTTATATTAATTCCAATTACAGCATTAATAATATCTTTGTTATCAAAAAATATAATGCAACTACAAATAAAAGTAGGAATACTAGAAGAAGAAAATTCAAAACTTATAATGATTGATCAAAGCACAGGCATAAGAAATAATAGAGCATTAATGATGGAGCTACCAATATATATGAAAATAAGTAAGCGACATAAGTTACCTGTAACATTAATTATGGTTAAATTTAAATTTAGTGATAAATTAAAAAGTATTTTAGGAAGGGAAAAATATAGAGAATTATTAATTCAAGCTTGTTATGTTTTTGATAAATCATTAAGAGAAGAAGATGTAAAATATATAGTAAATGACAGGACATTGGCATTTATAACTATTACAAATGAGGAAGGTTCTAAAATTGTCAAAAATAGATTTAGAGAAAATATTAATAATTTTGAATTTATAAAAGATTCAATTTATAAGAATATTAATTTAGATATTCAAATTGGAACTTACACTTTTGATGAATCCATAGATGATGTTATGACATTTTTAAAACTGGCGGAAAAGGAAGTTGAGTATGATATACAAGAATAAATTATTTGATTATAAATGGATATTCGTATTAGAAATTTTTATTATTATAAATAGTCTATTTTTTGTAAATGTAGCTTATAGTGATGATAATGTAGCTAAGGTATTAATTTTGTACGATGCTTATAAAGAATATGGAGAAGAAAAGAATGTTTTAAATGATGTAAATAAATTAGCATTAGCTACTGGAAAAAAGGTTGATATTATTAGGTTAGAATCTTATGAAGATGAAGATTTATTAAGTTATGATGGGATATTTATAGTGTGCAGTAAAGATGATAGTTTAAGCCAAAAAGTTAAAAAAAATTTAGTTAGATATAACAAAAAAATATTTTGGCTTGGAAAAAACTTTGTAAATTTTGTAGGTGAATATAAAATATCAGAAATTGAATATAAAGGATTATTGGATAATTTGAATGAAGCGAAACATAATGAAGAAAGTAATGATATTACTAAATTAATTACTGAAATTGATAATATAAGTTACATACGAATTTTAGAATTTGATAATTATGAATATAGACATATATATAATGCAGTTTATCAGTCTTTTAGAAAAGAAGAAAATTCAAGTAATAATATCTATTTTTACATTGATGAAGTAACTCCATTTAATGACCTCAATCTTTTAGTAGAGCAAATTAACTATTTAAAAAAGTTTGGTATTCCGTTTTTCATGAAAGTAACACCAGTGTTTGAAAATGAAAATCTAGAAGCAATGGGGAGATTTGCAGAAGTTTTAAGATATGCACAGGTAAATGGGGGAGAAATAGTTTTAAGTTTTCCAGCATTAAAGAGCAGAGAAATAGGTGGAAATATAATAAATAAAAATATAGAAGAGAGCTTTGAAAATTACATAAATTATTGGGTTTATCCGATTGCACTTGATATAAATGAATACTATCTATACAGAGATGATTTAAAAATACTATTAGAAAATAGTAACACATTGTTTTTAGAGTCTAATGATGAAATTGGAGTTTTAGATTTTAACAGATACGTTAATGGACCTTATGAAAATATAATACAAAAAGTTGAATTTAATGGTGAGAACAATCAATCTTTAGAAGAACTATATAATAATGTAGCAGTAACAGTTAGTAGTAAATTAAGCATAGATAAGTTTAAAAGTTGTGTAGACTATTTTATAAATAAAGATATAAATTTTAAAAGTACTTATAATATAAATGCTCATATAAATTATAAGAACATAGATATTAAAAGCAACAAAAAAGGAATTCTTTTATCAAATAAAGCTGTAACACAAAAAAGGTTTATTAATAGTGAGGAATATAAAAATGTCATAAATGCAGAAGTTAAAAGTTATGATAAAGAAATTACTATAAATTTAGCTAAGAGCAATAAAATTATAGTGATGATTACTTTTATTGTAGCAATTATTTTTATCATAATTGTTTCAATAAGTATTAAAATAGACAGAAACAAATTCTTTAAGTAGGAGAAAAAATAAACATGAATATATTTGATTATATGGCACTATATTCATTGATTGTTATATGGATAATAATATTTATAAATATTATTTTAGTTATTTTTGGATATATATATTATTCAAAAGTACATAATAAGAAGATGAATGAAGAACTTCAACACTATCCGTTTGTATCAGTAATGGTTCCAGCTCATAATGAAGCTGTAGTTATCACAAAAACAGTAAAATCGTTATTAGAATTAGATTATCCTAAGGACAAGTATGAAATAATAATAATAAATGATAATTCTAGCGATAATTCATGTAAAATTTTACAAGAGATTAAAGATGGTGTGCCAGATAGAAATTTAATAATAATAAATACTGATAATATAACTGGTGGAAGGGGAAAATCAAATGCACTTAATATTGGACTTGGAAAAAGCAAAGGAGAAGTATTAGCAGTTTATGATGCTGATAACACTCCAGATTCTAAAGCTTTAAAATATTTAGTGCAAACACTAGTTGAAGATAAAAGCTTAGGTGCAGTAATTGGAAAGTTTAGGTGTAGAAATAAAGATAAGAATTTATTAACTAATTTTATAAATGTAGAAACAATTACATATCAATGGATGGCACAAGCTGGAAGATGGGAGCTTTTTAAACTTTGTACTATTCCAGGTACTAATTTTGTAGTAAGAAGAAGCATAATAGAAAAAATGAATGGTTGGGACACAAAAGCTATAACAGAGGATACAGAAGTAAGTTTTAGAATTTATAGAATGGGATATAAAATAAAATTCATGCCATTAGCTGTGACATGGGAGCAAGAACCTCAAACTCTAAAGGTATGGATTAGACAAAGAACTAGATGGGCAAAGGGAAATACTTATGTTGTAATCAAGAATTTCAAGTATTTATTTAAGCGAAGTGCAGGGGTTACTAGATTTGACATACTTTATTATACTATGATTTATTTATTTTTTTTATCTGCTAGTGTGTTATCAGATATCTTATTTATTTTAGGTTTTGGAGATATAATTCATATACATATTAGTGGATATGGGATACTTTTATGGGTTATGGCATTTTTAGTATTTGACCTTTCAATAATGGTTGCAATTTCAACTGAAAAGGGAGAATTAAATTTAAAGAATATATTTGTTATATTAATCATGTATTTTACTTATTGTAAATTATGGGCAGTTGTTGCAGTTATAGGATTTTATAATTATGTAAAGGATGTATTATTTAAGAGAGAAGCTAAGTGGTATAAGACTGAGAGATTCTAATAAGGTGGTATTAATATGAGAAATTATAGGTATATAAGGGATAAAATAGAAATTGTATTGGTTATATTTTTAATAAGTGCCTTTCTTCAAAGTCTATTAACTTTAAATGTAAAAGCACAGCCAATTATAAATTCAGCTAATATAGAGAATGCAGTTAATACTAAAACTTATAAATCAGGTAGTGATATAGTTTTTAAAGGAGTATTTTCAAGTCATAGTTGGTATTTTAATATTAATAAATGGTGGAAGGTAAGTTCTGTAGAAGCAGAGGTTAAATTATCAATTAACCAATTAGTAGATAAAAATAAAGATACTTATGTATCATTTTCTGTAAATGGTGCTCCGTTTTATTCTAAAAAAATATATTATGATTCAAATTTAGAAACTCAAAACATTAAGGTTACAATTCCAAGTAGTATGCTTATAAGTGGAAATAATGAATTTAAATTAGAGAGTTATTTAAGAATTTCAGATTTACCTTGTGTAGACGATGTTAACCTTGCTAATTGGATTACAATAAAGGGAGATTCTAATGTTAAGGTAAACTTTAATAATATTGTAGCTGATAATAAAATTTCAAATTTTCCATATCCATATTTAAAGGAAATTGATGAAAAAAGTCCAAATTCATCTATAATAATTCCCGATAAATATAGTGATAGTGAATTAAGTGCTGCATTACTTTTAAATTCATATTTTGGTAAGATATATGCAAATGGAGATTATAACGGAAAAATAGTAAAATATAGTGATTTTTCAAAAGATGGATATATTAATGGTATTTATATTGGAAATTATAATAACATTCCTAAAGAGATAAATGTAGACCATAAAAATAATGAAGATTGTACAATTAAGGTTTTAAATTCACCATATAATCATAATTCAAATATTAAGCTTATGGTTATTTTATGTGATGATGAAAAAAATCTTATAAAAGGTGTTAAAGCACTTATGAATGATGATCTTAAATTCCAATTTAATAGTGATACATTTAATGTTAATAAAGAGTTAAAAGAAGAAACAAAAACAATTGACGAAAGTGAAAAAATTACATTTAAAGATATGGGAGCAGATGAAATTAATTTGAAAGGAGCATTTACAAGAAGTGCAACCTTAAGTTATAGATTACCTAAAAATAGAATGTTAGTTGTAGGAGATAAAATAAAGCTTTTCATGAGATATTCAGAAAACTTGGATTTTGATCGTGCATTAGTAACAGTTTATATGAATGGAACGCCTATAGGAAGCAAGAAACTAGAAAAAGAAAGTGCTACAGGAGATGAAGTAGAATTAGCTATCCCAAATGATGTAAAAATGACAAGCTACATTGAATTGAAAGTAGCTTTTGATTTAGAGATACCAAATTTATATTGTGAAAAAAGACAAGAAGAAATGCCTTGGGCATTAGTAACAGGGGATTCATATATTTATACTGGATTAAGTGATATAAAAGATTATTACTTTTCTACTTATGGAACCCCATTTATTAAAGATAGACTTTACAATGATACATTAATAGTTATTCCAGATAATTTATCCTCGGAAGATTTAAGTGCTATTGGGGAAGTGTTTAGTTATTTAGGAAAAGATTTAGCATATAATAATGGAAATTTAAAGGCTATCAGAAGTTTAAACTTAAATGGAGAAGAAAAGGAAAATAATTTAATAATTTATGGTACTCCAGAAAATAATAAACTTATAAAAAAAATAAATGATGATTTGTGGTTTAAATATGACGATAATAATTTAAAATTCCTATCTAATGAGAAATTAATTTTAACAGATCCATATTCTAGCGAGATTGCTACTTTCCAACTAGATATATCATCGTTTAATCCTCAAAAAGCAATGCTTATATTAACATCACCAAAAGAGGATATATTAAGAAACTCATTAAAATATTTATCTTCATCAAAAAAAAATTTTGAGCTTAATGGAGATTCTGCAGTTATTGATCAGTATGGAAACATAAAAACTTATAAAATGAAAAAAGAGACAAAAGAGCCTGTTTATAGTAGATTAGTTTCATTAGACACTACCTCTAAAGGACTTTTAGGGTTAATGATATTGTTTATAATTTTTGCAATAGTTGCAAGTATGTTATATTATTCAAAAAATAAATCTATAGAAAAGAAAAGGAATAAAAAATAACACGAACAATAACAAGAAAATAATTAAAAATGTTCTTTATAAAATTGACAAAAGCTTATATAAATTATAGAATAAAGTTACTATTTAGGGCGTTTTTATAAAATTTAAATTATCCTAGAAAGTATTATCAATATATTTATATTGATCACAAATCAAAATATGAATGGAGAAGATAAGCATGAAAGCAATATTAACAGTAATTGGGGAAGATAAAGTTGGAATTATTTCAGGCGTTAGCGCAAAGCTACAAGAATTTAACATCAATATATTAGATGTTAATCAAACTATAATGCAAGGTTTTTTCACTATGATGATGATATTAGATTGTGAAAATATGAAAGGACAATTTGAAGATATCCATAAAGCATTAACATCTAAAGGAAATGAACTTGGAGTAGAAGTTAAGATTCAAAGAGAAGAAATATTTAAATCAATGCATTCACTATAATTAGGAGGGGCTTATGAATACTAATAATATACTTGAGACAATAAAGATGATTGAAGAAGAAAAGCTTGACGTAAGAACTATTACAATGGGTATTTCATTACTTGATTGTATAGATTCAGATGGAGAAAAAGCTAGAATTAAGATATATGATAAGATTACAAAATCTGCGCAACATTTGGTAGAAGTAGGTAGGCAAATAGAATCAGAATTTGGTATTCCAATAGTTAATAAGAGAGTTTCAATAACTCCAATGTCAATAATTGCAGGAGCTACTAATGAAACTGATTATGTTGAGTTTGCAAGAACTTTAGACAGAGCAGCTCATACGTTAGGAATAGATTTCTTAGGTGGATTCTCAGCATTAGTTCAAAAAGGATGCACTAAAGGAGACAAGATTTTAATTAAGTCAATTCCAGAAGCATTAGCAGTAACTAAAAAAGTTTGTGCATCTGTTAATGTAGGATGTACAAAAGCAGGAATAAATATGAATGCTGTAAGAGACATGGCAGACGTTATAAAACAAACTGCTGAATTAACTAAGGACGCAAAGGGTTTTGGATGTGCAAAACTAGTTGTATTTGCAAATGCAGTTGAAGATAATCCATTTATGGCAGGAGCTTTCCATGGAGTTGGAGAAGCTGAAAGAATTATAAATGTCGGAGTAAGTGGACCTGGAGTTGTTAAAAGAGCTCTTGAAAAAGTAAGAGGAGAATCTTTTGATGTTGTTGCTGAAACAATTAAGCAAACTGCATTTAAAGTTACTAGAATGGGCGAATTAGTTGCAAAAGAAGCATCAAGAAGATTAGATGTACCTTTTGGTATAGTTGATTTATCACTAGCACCAACACCAGCTGTTGGAGATTCAGTTGCAGAAATATTAGAAGAAATAGGTTTAGAACAAGTTGGAACTCATGGTACTATAGCAGCGCTTGCAATGCTTAATGATGCGGTTAAAAAGGGTGGAGTTATGGCATGTAGTCATGTTGGAGGCTTGAGTGGAGCTTTCATACCAGTATCAGAGGATGCAGGAATGATAGCTGCAGTAAATAGCGGATCATTAAATTTAGAAAAATTAGAAGGTATGACATGTGTATGTTCAGTTGGACTTGACATGATTGCAATTCCTGGAGATACTCCAGCTTCAACAATTGCAGGTATGATTGCAGATGAAGCAGCAATAGGTGTAATAAATAATAAGACTACAGCAGTTAGAATAATACCAGCACCAGGATGCAAAGTTGGAGATATGGTAGAATTTGGAGGACTTTTAGGTACAGCACCTGTAATGAAAGTTAATCCAAATTCATCAGAGTTATTTGCACAAAGAGGTGGAAGAATTCCAGCACCTATACATTCATTTAAGAACTAGCTTAAAATATATTTAATTAAAAAATATGATGATTTTAATCAAATGAACAGAAATGATTAAAAAATAACACATATGTATAAAAAATATAAAACGCATAGAAAGTTTAATTTATAACTTTCCTATGCGTTTTTATATTTTCTTATTCAATATCATATCTATGGTTAATAAAGTTTTTTGCATATAAATATAGATAGAGAATTCATCATTAGTATCTTCGCAATTAAGAATAATTTTAGAACTAAAAGTGGTAATCAGTAAACTTTAAAAGAAAAATAATAAAGGCCACCAATTAAAAAAATTACAATTTCCATTATTAAATCCACAACAGTTATTGCAGCAACAATTTCTATGGCAACATCTACAACAATTTCTATGGCAACCGTTACAACAATTATTCATAGTTCATTTCTCCTTTGTATATTTAATTATTTGTTATAGTAATAGTATATTCAACATAATTAAGAAGCGTTACACAAGAAAAGTTAAAAATGATAATATGAAATTATAAATAATATGTAAGTAAAATTGTAGCCATTTAAAAATTAGAAATAATATTATATAGATACAGAATTAGATCCTTTATGTTATAATAGCGAAAGAGAAAAATCAAAAACATAAGAAAATTAAGTAGGTGGAAATATGGTAAATGAAAAGAAGTTTTTACCCATAAGTAAAAAAGATATGAAAGAAAGAGGCTGGGATGAATGTGATTTTATAGTAGTAACAGCTGATGCATATATAGATCATCATAGTTTTGGAACTGCAATTATATCAAGAGTGCTAGAAGCTCATGGATATAAGGTTGGTATAATAGCACAACCTGATTGGAAGTCACTTTATGATTTTCAAAAGCTTGGAAGACCTAAGTATGGCTTTTTAGTTAATGCAGGAAATATGGATTCTATGGTTAATCACTATACCGTAAGTAAAAAGCTTAGAGAAAAGGATCTTTACTCACCAGGTGGAAAGATGGGTTTAAGACCTGATAGATCCACTATAGTTTATTGCAATAAAATAAGAGAAGCTTATAAAGATGTTAATATTGTAATAGGTGGAATAGAAGCAAGTCTTAGAAGATTTGCTCATTATGATTACTGGAGTGATAAGGTCAGAAAATCAATGCTTATAGATAGTGGAGCTGATTTACTTATCTATGGTATGGGAGAAAAGCAAATTGTTTCTGTTGCAGAAAGTTTAAAAAATGGAGTAGATGCAAAAGATATAAACTATGTGCCAGGTACTTGTTATGTTACTGAAAATTTAGAAGAAGTGCAGGATTATATTGAAATTCCATCTTATAAAGAAGTTTGTGCAGATAAGTATAAATACGCAGAGGCAAGCAAAGTGCAATATCAAGAACAAGATGCAATAAGAGGAAATATAATTGTACAAAAGCATGGAAATAAGTATTTAGTTCAAAATAAGCCTGAAATGACTTTAAGTCGAGAAGAGTTAGATGAAGTTTATGATTTGCCATATATGAAAAATTATCACCCAAGTTATGAAGGTTTAGGTGGAATAGCTGCAATTGAAGAGGTTAAATTTAGTACAGTAAGTTCAAGAGGATGTTTTGGTAATTGTAATTTTTGTGCTATAACTTTTCATCAAGGTAGAGTTGTTCAAAGTAGAAGTAAGGAATCTATATTAAAGGAAGTTGAAGAGATAACACATCTTCCTGATTTTAAAGGATACATACATGATGTTGGAGGGCCTACAGCGAATTTTAGAAGACCTGCATGTAGTAAGCAATTAGCTTTTGGTGCTTGTAAGACTAAAGAATGTTTATATCCTAATCCTTGCAAAAATATGGATATTGATCATAGTGAATATTTAGATTTACTCAGAGATATTAGAAAAGTGCCAGGCGTTAAGAAGGCCTTTGTGCGTTCAGGGCTTAGATATGATTACATAATGGCTGATAAAGATGATACATTCTTTAAAGAATTAGTAGAGCATCATGTAAGTGGAAAGTTAAAGGTTGCACCAGAACATGTTTCTAAAGAAGCACTAAAGTATATGGGTAAGCCATCAGGAGAAACTTATGATAGATTTACAGAAAAGTTTGATAAAATAACTAAAAAGCTTGGAAAGAAGCAATACATAGTTCCTTATTTAATGTCTAGCCATCCTGGAAGTACACTTAAATGTGCAGTTGAACTTGCTGAGTATTTAAGGGATATAAATTATCAACCAGAGCAAGTACAAGATTTCTATCCAACTCCAGGAACTTTAGCAACAACAATGTATTATACAGGATTAGATCCAATTACTATGAAAGAAGTTTATGTTCCAAAGACTAAACATGAAAAGGCTATGCAAAGAGCACTTCTTCAATATAAAAATCCAAAGTACTATCAATTGGTATATGAAGCATTAACAGAAGCTAATAGAACAGATTTGATTGGGAAAGGACCAAAGTGTCTTATAAGAGATAAAAATAATGGAAGATATGATGAATATAGTAAAGATGGAAATAAAGGTAATACTGATAGGGCTAATAAATCTAAGGGAAGTTCTAAAGGAAAGTTCGAAGGTGGATATAAGAAATCAAGTGGTAAAGATGCTTGTGGAAATTCTAAGTATAAAGATAAGGATAAAGGAAAATATAAATCAGAAGTTAGCAGTAGGGATAAATCTGATTCTAAATATAAAGGCAATAAATCAGATAGTAATTTAAAAGAAAAAAGCAAAAATGAAGGTAGTAGAAGTAACGACAGAAGATCGTTAAAGGGAAAAACACAATCTACAAGCGGAAGTAAAAATAAAAGAGGTAGATAAATTAACTAAACCAAAACTTATTAGGCATATTAAAGAAAATAACAAGTCAAAGATGCAACGTATATTTTGAGTCAGACAAGGAGATGAAAGTAACGCATAGTAAGCTATGGATTGATTTTATCGACGCAGTATGAAGCAAAATAGACTAACATACTGACTTGTTATTTATTTGAATATGCCTTAAGTAGATGCTTTAAAAAAGAAAAATTATATAGAGAGTGTTAGATAGTTAAAGTGATTATCTAATACTCTTTTTATTATTATTTTATAATTTGTTTATCTAATAAAATATATTTATAAATTTAACTTATATTACAAAATATAACATAAAGTATCAGTTAAAAGTAAACAAATAGCTAAAAGTAAATAATTACATTTATTAAACAATAAATAAAAAATAACTTATATTGACAATAAAGCATATAAATTATAACATGATATTGAGAAAATATATTATTTAAGGCATTGTAAAATAAATAACTAATATAATACAAGGAGGAAACATGGCAAAAAGCAAAAGTATAAAAGTAGATTTAGTAAAAAAGTTATCATTAGGATTTATAATTGTATTTGGACTAGCATTTTTTGGGACATTTATAGTGGTAGAAAAAAACTTAACATCTATAAAAAAGAATAGTATGACTAAAATCATAAACGATGCTACAACGATTGTTCAAGAAAAACTAAACAACAAACTTTCTATGGCAAAGTCTATTGCGGCAGATTCTACTATTTCGGATATGAGTTTAACACAACAAGAAAAAAATCAAAGGTTATTAAAGTATGTTGCAGAGTTAAACATAAAATCTATAGGCATGATTAGTGCAGATGGACAATTAATTTCAACTGATGGTTATAGTGAAAATGTGGCAAAAAAAGACTATGTTAAAAATGCATTTAGTAGTAAAGCAACATATATAAGTAACCCTACATTTACACCAGGAACAGATAATCAACTAATTTTTGTAGCAGTACCTATAATAAATGGAAATAATGTAGTTGGAGTTTTAACATGTACTTTTGATAGTGGTTTTTTATCACAAGATATAAATAATCTTAGATATTTTAATATGACAGGAACCTCTTATATATTAGATTCTAGTGGTAATTTAATTGCATCTGAAACACTAGATGATGTTAAAAATAAAAAAAATATAATAACAGAATCAAAACAAGATGAAAGCTTAAAAGAACTAGCACAAATTCATCAAAGAATGATTAATGGTGAAAGTGCTGTTGAAAAGTATTCAAGAGGAGAAGAAAAATTCATTGTATTCAACCAAATTTTAGGAACAGAAGGATGGTCAATGGCTTTAGAAGTAAACACTAGTGATGCCAATAAAGAATTAAGTGCTATTATAAGTTTATTTATTATAGTTGCATTTTTAGGAATAGCTGTACTTATAGCCATACTTTATATATTTGGACAAGGACTTGGAAAAAGACTAAATATATTAAAAGGTAGTATAGAAGTTTTATCTGAAGGTGTATTTAATAAAGAATTAAATAAAAAAGAATATTCAAGCTTAGATGAAATTGGTGATATTAATAGAGCATTAAGTAAGACTAAGGATTCTATACGAAATATTATTCAAGAAGTAAAAAAAGATGTTGTAGTGTTAAAAGAGCAATCACAATTATTAGAAGATACTTCAACTCATATAACGTCTGGATCAGAAAATATATCGCTTGCAATGCATGAATCAGCAAAAGCAAATACAAATCAATCAAGTGAGATTTTGGGAATTAATCAAGAAATGAAAGAGTTTGGAAAAAATATTGATTATATGGACAACAATATAGATATTGTTGCTAAATTTTCTTCAAGTATAGAATCAAAATTAATTGAAAGTAATAGTAATATGAGTGAATTAGATGCTTCTATAAATAATTTTGATAATAGTTTTAACAAATTTAATACTGATATAATTAGCATGAATACTAAGATAGCATCTATTGGAAATATTACAACAACTATTAATTCGATAGCAGAACAAACTAATTTATTAGCTTTAAACGCTGCAATTGAAGCAGCAAGAGCAGGAGAAGCTGGAAAAGGATTTAGTGTTGTTGCAGATGAAATAAGAAAATTAGCAGAACAAAGTAAAGATTCAGTAAGTGAAATTGGTAATATTGTTAATAATGTACTTAATGAATGTAAAAATATAATTGATTCGACTAAGAGTATAAATTCAGAAGTTATCACTCAAAAAGAAAGAATTGATAATACAGTAAATTCATTTAATAATATTACAAAACTTTTAAGTGATATTACTCCTAAAATCCAGGAAATATCGAATATATCTAATAACAATAATGATAAGAAAAACAGTATAGTAGAAGCAATACAAACTGCTACTGCTATATCACAAGAATTAGCTGCAACTACAGAGGAAGTAAATGCAACAGCAGAAGATTTTACTCTTTCTAGTAAGGATATTAATAAAGTTTCAGATAAATTAGTAAAATTAATAGAAGACTTAAATAAAGAAATTAATAAATTTACCATATAATTCTTAAATATGGTTGGGGCTGTTTCAGAATTAGTAAGTGAAGTAATAACAAAGAAATAGAAGTAACATTTATTAAAGAAGACTAGAAAAATTTCACTAAGGCATATGAAACAAAATAACAAGTCAAAGATGTGACGTATATTTTGAGTCAGACAAGGAAGTAACATTAAACTATTAGCTAATGTTACTGACGTAGTATGACTCAAAATAGACTAACATACTGACTTGTTATTTTTTTGATAACATAGTAAGATTTTTATCCCTAATTATTGGTAATTTAGATTAAGTTTTTTATTATTCAACATGGTGACCCGTATTTTCAATGCAACTTTTAATTTGCTGTTCTGTAGCTGGCTCATTGTATGCAACTTCAACGCTTCCACGTCCAAGGTCAATACAAACCTTATTTACACCAACAATATCTTCAAGTGCGTTTTTAACTTGAGTCTTAATATTCTCATTAGCTAATCCATCAACAATATAGTGTTGTCTCTCCATATCATTATCTCCTTTCATATAAAAAATCACAAATATAGTATGTTCAAAAATACTTTATTATATTAAAAATTAACTGTTTATTAGTAATATTATTTTTACTAGGTTTAATGCATATTAAAAAAATAACAAGTTAGTAAGAGTAATATATTTTGTGTTATACTACATCCGCATTTTCACCTAATAGAATTATTACATATTGTAAATTCATAAATTAACCTTAATTTTACTTTACTTTATATAGATATATTACAAGGATGTGTTAATATATATTCATAACTTTTAATAAAGAAGAAAATAATATGTAAAATAGAAAAGTAAAAGGAGTAGAATTTAGTGAGTGAAAAATATGAATTATTATATGGAAATACGAATAAGGTTTTAAAAATCAATGCTGAGAGTGGAGAACGTTATACTGTAGAATCAGGTGCTATGGTTTCAATGAGTGACGTTTTTGAGGTAAAGGCTAAAACAGGAGGATTAGGGAAGACACTTGGAAGAATGTTTTCTGGAGAGTCAATGTTTATTCAACACTTTATAGCAAAGGGAAGTGGTGAATTACTTTTAGCACCACAATTTTTAGGGGATATAGAAAAGGTTAAAATGGATGGATCAAGAAACTATAGATTAGGTAAATCAAGCTTTTTAGCATCAACTTCAGAAATAGAAGTGAAAACTAAATCTGGAGGATTTAATGGAATGCTTTCCGGAGAAGGAATTATTCAAATGGAAGCTTCAGGAATTGGTACTCTTTTTATAAGTGCATATGGTGCTATTCATGAAAAAGAAATTGGCGTAGGAGAAACTTATATAGTGGACTCTGATCATTTGGTATTGTGGGATAGCCAAATGAAATATAGCACAGAATTAATATCAGGTTTCTTTGGTTCAATCGCAGGAGGAGAAGGCTTAATTTGTAAATTTAATGGACCGGGAACTGTATGGATACAAACAAGGAACCCTAAAAACATGCTTCAACCTAGCAAATAGAAAGAGTTTAGGGATGAAAAATGATATTAGTCAAAAAATTCGTCAAATAAAAGGATAAAAATAAATGCTAAAAAATTTGGAAATTATTTTTTACATGAAAGCTGAGGTTTATGTTACAATAATTATGTTAAAAGCTATTGAAGAAGATATAAGGAGAATGTATATGAAAAAGTTGATTTCATGGAATGTTAATGGATTAAGAGCTTGTGTTAAAAAGGGTTTTTTAGACATTTTAAAGGATAGCGATGCAGATATATTTTGCATTCAAGAAAGTAAACTTCAAGAAGGACAAATAGATTTAAATTTAGATGGATATTATGATTATTGGAATTATGCAGAAAAAAAAGGATATTCAGGTACTGCAATTTTTACTAAAGAGAAGCCATTAAGTGTAAATTTAGGTATTGGAATAGAAGAACATGACAAAGAAGGCAGAGTAATAACATTAGAATTTGAAGATTTTTATATGGTTAATGTGTATACTCCTAATTCTCAACAAAAATTAGCTAGAATTGATTATAGAATGAATTGGGAAGATGCTTTTATAGAATATTTAAAGGCATTAGATGAAAAAAAGCCTGTAATATTATGTGGAGATTTAAATGTTGCTCATAATGAAATAGATCTTAAAAATCCTAAAAGCAATAGGAACAATGCTGGATTTAGTGATCAAGAACGTGGAAAGATTGAAGAACTTTTGGGTTCTGGATTTATAGATACCTTTAGATATTTTAATCCTGACAAAGAAGGGGTATATTCTTGGTGGTCTTATAGATTTAATGCAAGAGAGAATAATGCTGGATGGAGAATAGATTATTTTCTAACATCTAAGGCATTGCAAGATAGATTAGTAGATGCAAGTATTCATACAGAAATAATGGGATCAGATCATTGTCCGGTAGAATTAATAATTAAATAAAATCAAATTATTCTTAGACTTGTAAGTAGTCTTATTATAAGTAAGGGATATTCAAAAAAATAACAAGTAAGTATGCTAGTCTATTTGGCATACTTGACTTGCTATTTTATTTCATATGCCTAATACACAACTATATGAGTCTTGAAAAATTACATATGAAAAGGAGAATGTAAATATTTATGAAAGAACTTTTTAGAATAAAGGATTTAGTATTTTATAAAGAGGAATTTTTAGATGATATAAAAGAATTTGAGGATATATTACCTATAATACAAGATTTAAGTGGTTTTTTAAGTTACGAAAAAATAGAAATTGCGGGTTCAAATGAATGTTGTGAAGATACTAAAGAGAACTATATTGTAGAAATATATGGATATATAAATAAAGACGATGAATTTATTACAAAAGAAGAAGTGGATCAAATGCCTGTAACGTCTAAAAATGCAGAACTTGATTTATTTGTAATAAGAGTTTACAAATGTACTGCATGCAATAAATGGATTATAGATATATTAGAGTAATTAATATATCTACAATTAATCCGTTAAAAATGTACTATATATGTTCTATTAAAGATACTACATATATTTCATTAGCATATGATAAATTAACTGTAGAATTTTAATTAGAACTTATATAATAAAAATATTTATTATATATTTTATTAGTACAAAGAAAAAAGAGGGGGATGAAATATGAAAATAAATAAGAAAATAGTTAGAGTACAGATAAAAAGTTTGATATTTTTAATTATATTTTGTTTGCAATTCACCTTAGGATTCAACAGTTCAATAATTACTGCTTATGCAGATGAGAACGAAAAAGTTGAATTTAACAAACTATTTATTACAGAAGATGAATATGAAAAAACTATGAAAGAAGTAGTACAAGTATATCTTGATGAGAAAAGGGAAGATGGATATCTTAAAATAGATGAAAATACAAAATTGTATTATCAAAAATATAGTGTAGAAAATCCCAAAGCCACTATTGTTATTAGTCATGGATTTTCAGAATCATTAGAAAAATATCGTGAAATTATTTATTATTTTTTAAAGAGCGGTTACTCTGTATATGGAATCGAGCATAGGGGACATGGAAGATCTGGTTCATTAGGAGTGATTGATAAAAGCCAAGTAAATATAACAGATTTTAATTATTATGTTTCAGATTTTAAAAAATTTATAGATGATATTGTTAAACCAAATATTGGTCAAGAAAAGATGCTTTTATATGCTCATTCGATGGGTGGTGCTATTGGGGCTAAGTTTTTAGAAAAATATCCAGAGTATTTTGATGCAGCCATATTAAATGCACCAATGCTAGAAATAGATACAGGAAATACGCCAGAATTTTTAGCTGAATCTATTTCATGGATATATACAACATTTTCATTTGGAGATAAGTATGTAGCAACTCAAAAGCCATATAATTTAGAGTATAATCTAGAAAAATCATGTACAAGCTCTGATGTGAGATATAAATATTATTATGATATAGTATCTTCTAATAATGATCTTCAAAGAGGTGGAGCTTCTTATAACTGGCTTAGGAATTCTATAAAAGCGACTAAAGAAATTACTAAACAGGAAAATGCTTCAAAAATAGAAATACCAGTATTGTTATTTCAAGCAGAAAAGGATACTTATGTAAAACCAAGGGGACAAAATATGTTTGCACAATATGCAAAAAATTGTAAGGTGATATTATCTGTAGGTTCTAAACATGAAACTTATAGAGAAAAAGATAGTGTATTAAAACCTTATTTAAATAATGTATTTGATTTTTATAATAAAAATTTAAAAACGGAATAACGAATTTATCGATATTCAGAGATGCCTTAGATACATGAAAAAAAATAATAGACAAGAATAATGGTCTATTATTTTTTTGAAAGTGACTTATTAATGGTATTTTAGATTTGAATAAAACTCTGTAATAAAGTAAATAAAGTATAAGCTATCTCAGATATTTTGAGATAGCTTATTTTTTGGAATGTGCATTATATAAATTTTCAACTAAAACTTAATAATAAATCATTTAAGTGTAAATGGTGTATTTAAGGGTGACCTACTTACTTTATGATATAATAATATTATTCTATAGATACACTAAGGAGATATTAAATTATGAAGAAGACAATAGGTATTTTAGCTCATGTAGATGCAGGCAAGACCACATTTGCAGAGCAAATACTTTATCATACAAAAAGTATTAGAAATAGAGGAAGAGTTGATCATAAAAATGCATTTTTGGATAATCACAGAATAGAAAGGGAAAGAGGTATTACGGTATTTTCAGATCAAGCAGTATTTGAATATAATGATAGTACTTATTATCTTATAGATACACCTGGACATGTAGATTTTTCAACTGAGATGGAAAGAGCTATTGAGGTAATGGATTATGCAATAATCATAATAAGTATAATTGAGGGAGTACAAGCACATACTGAAACAGTTTGGGATATTCTTAGAAAATATAATATTCCAACCTTCTTTTTTATTAACAAGATTGATAGGGAAGGTGCAAATATAGAAAACGTATTAAAAGATATTTCACTTAAATTAACTAATGATGTTTGTTTAATTGATGAATCTTTTAATAATGGAAAAATGAATGAAAGTTTAACTGAATTTATTGCTGAAAGAGATGAAGAGCTATTTGAAAAATACTTAGAACAAGGTTATGAGGAAGAATTATGGCTTACTAGTATGAAAAATCAAATTAAGAAAGGTTTAATATTCCCTTGTATTTCAGGCTCTGCGCTTCAAGATATAGGAATAGAAGAGTTTATAGAAAAGTTAGATTTATTGACTTATACAGAATATAAAAGTGATGATGAATTTCGAGGAAGAGTGTATAAAATACGTCATGATGAAAAAGGAACTAAGATAACATATATAAAAGCATTAAGTGGAAGCTTAAAGGTTAAAGAAAATTTAAGTTATAAAGAAAATGAAGAAGAATTTAGTGAAAAATGTAATCAAATAAGAATATATAATGGAGATAAATTCGTTTTAGCAGATAAGGCTTATGCTGGAGAAGTATTTGGAGTGACAGGACTATCTAACTTTAAAATTGGTGATGGAATTGGAGCTTTAAAAGAAAAGGTTAGTTACAGAATAATTCCAACATTAAAATCAAAGTTGATATTTGATAACTCTATAAACATAAAAGAAGTACTTACTGCTTTTAAAATATTAGAAGAAGAAGATCCAGGCTTAAATGCAATATGGGATGAAGACTTACAAGCGATGAATGTACATATAATGGGGAAAATTCAATTAGAAGTATTAAGAGAAATAGTAGAAGAGAGATTTAATTTTAAGGTTGAATTTGGAGAATGTGAAGTTCTTTATAAAGAAAGTATTTTAAATGCAGTAAACGGATGTGGACATTTTGAGCCTTTAAGACATTATGCAGAAGTATATTTAAAATTAGAATCTGGTGAGAGAAATAGTGGAATAGTTTTTAAATGTGAATGTCATGTGGATGATTTAGGAATAGGATATCAAAATCTTATTGCATCGCATATACATGAAAGAGATCATAGAGGGATTTTAACAGGATCTAAGGTAACAGACTTAAAAATTACACTCTTAAATGGAAGATCTCACTTAAAACATACAAGTGGGGGAGATTTCAGAGAAGCTACATATAGAGCATTAAGACAAGGGCTTGAACAAGCAGAAAATGTATTATTAGAGCCATTTTATAGATTTAAAATTTTAGTTGAATTAGATTATATAGGCAAGGTATTATCTGATGTTCAAAAATTAAATGGTACATTTGAAATTCCAGAAACCTTAGGAAATAAAACATTAATTAGAGGAAGAGGACCAGTATCAACATTTATGAATTATCCTCTAGATTTAATTGCATTTACAAAAGGAACTGGGAGTATTAATTTAGCCTTTGATGGATATGATATATGCCATAATGCAGAAGAGGTCATTGAGAAAATAGGCTACAATAAAAATGCAGACAAAGAGTACATATCAAGTTCAATATTTTGTTCTAAAGGACAGGGATATGTAGTAGAAGCAAAAGAAGTTAGATCACATATGCATTGCTTATAATTTAATATGCCTTATATATTTTTTTTATAATGAGATTTTTTTGAAAAATTTATTTGATAAATATGGTGATAGAAAAAATGAGAAGAAGAGGTTTGCGATGGTAAGCCTCTTTTTGTATGCTTAAATTAACAATATCAACACTCTGCTAAAACATAGCCAAAATTTAAAATATAACAACTTAATGACTTAATGACTTAATAATCTTAGTGTTTTCAATACTTTATAAATGTTATAGAATATTGTAACGATACATTTGCCACTTTATAATTTTAGGTATATTATATCAGACATAGCAATAAAACTATAATAAAAAAGGGGGACTTATTAATGATAAGAGAAAATTTAAACAAGAATTTAGCACAAATGCTTAAGGGTGGAGTAATAATGGATGTGGTTAATTCTGAGGAAGCATTAATTGCAGAAAAAGCTGGGGCATGTGCAGTTATGGCTCTTGAAAGAGTTCCATCAGATATTAGAAAAGATGGTGGAGTGGCTAGAATGTCAGATCCTAAGATGATAAAAGAAATTCAAGAGGCTGTATCTATTCCAGTTATGGCTAAGGTTAGAATTGGACATTTTGTAGAAGCACAAATTTTAGAAGCACTTAACATAGATTTTATTGATGAAAGTGAAGTGTTAACTCCTGCCGATGATAAATATCACATTAGTAAAAATGATTTTAAAGCACCTTTTGTATGTGGAGCTACAAATCTTGGAGAAGCATTAAGAAGGATCGGTGAAGGCGCTTCAATGATTAGAACTAAAGGAGAAGCTGGAACAGGAGATGTAGTTGAAGCAGTTACTCATATGAGAACAATGATGGATCAAATAAGAAGGGTACACAATGCACCTAAAGAAGAATTAATGACTTTAGCTAAGGAATTTAATGCACCATATGATTTAATAGAATATGTTTGGAAAAATGGTAAGTTACCAGTAGTTAACTTTGCAGCAGGTGGAATAGCAACTCCAGCAGATGCAGCTTTAATGATGCAATTAGGAAGTGAAGGAGTATTTGTTGGCTCAGGGATTTTTAAATCAGATAATCCAGAGAAAAGAGCTAGAGCAATTGTACTTGCTACAACTTATTACAATGATGCAGAAAAATTAGCAGAAATTTCAGAGGACTTAGGAGAAGCAATGAGTGGACAATCTGCAAGAGATGTAAGTGATAAATATGCTAATAGAGGATGGTAATATATGAATATAGGAGTGCTAGCTTTTCAAGGATCAGTTATAGAACATATTAAGCACATAGAAAAGTTAGGACATAAAGCAATTGAAGTTAAAAAAGTTGAAGATCTTAATAATATAGATGCATTAATATTACCAGGTGGAGAAAGTACTACAATAGGAAAACTTTTAATTATTACAGGAATGCTAGATGCTCTTAGAAGTAAAATTCTCTCAGGATTGCCAGTATGGGGAACTTGTGCAGGTATGATTTTATTAGCTAAAGAAATTGAAGGCGAAGAAAATACTTATTTAGGAGTTATGGATATAAAAGTTAAACGAAATGCGTATGGAACACAAATAGATAGCTTTGAAAGCAATAAAGTAATTGAAAAAATATCACCAAATCCTATTAAGATGGTATTCATAAGAGCTCCATATGTTATAAAATGCAATAAAGAAACAGAAATTATATCAGAAGTGAATAATAACATAATTGCGGTAAGAGAAAGAAATATGTTAGCAACATCATTTCATCCAGAATTAACAGATGATACAACATTTTTAGAATACTTTATAAAAGATTTTGCCTAATACAAATAATTCATAAAAGTTTATAATAAAAATACCCTATAGGTAGACTTTTTAAAATTGTCTACCTATAAGGTATTTTTTATTTTTTGAATGTGCCTTAATATGAATTAAAAGATATCTTTATTTGATTTATAACTCTACTATTTGTTAAAGAGTACTGATAATATTTTTAATAGAATTGAATTTTTATTTATATCCATTGGTGGTATATTTGGAAAAAATAAAAACATTCTTATTATCCATACACTTACAAAAATAGCACTAAGTATATAAATAAACTTTTTTGAATACTTGGTAAAGAACATTGGAAATAAAAATATTAGAGGAAATAAAGGATGAAACTTAAGAGCTTCAATTAAATTTCCTTTCAATATATTTTCAAAAGCCCTAGTCATACCACATGTTGGACACGGGATACCAATAAATCTATAAAATATACAAATAGGCTGATTTATATAATGGCTGATTATTAAGGCAAGTACACCTATTCCACATAACATTAAAAGACCTTTAAAATAGTCTTTTAAAATATTCATTAATAAATTACTTTTATGCAATAACTTTATTAAAATCAGATTGCATTATCCATACAGGAATCATTGAGAAGCCTAGTATGCTTATAACTAAGTATAAAACACTATTGTCAGCAGCTGAAATTCCTGCATTTAGTTGAATATCGTATATTCTTTTACCCATTTTATAATTCCAATATATAAAATAAAGTCCACATGTAACTATTCCAAGAAGTATGTCCATTCCACCTGATGGATTTTCGTGTGTGTATTCTGCTGTTTCATTACTTAAAAAGGCCATCCAAAAAAGACTATAAATACCACAAGTTACAAATGATAGCAGAATTGAAATTCCAACCTCTCTTTTTCTAATCATAAAAATTCCTCCTAATTTTACTATATAGCTTTGAATTTATATAAAAATTTCATAAAGTTATGTGTAATTTAGAAAAAATTATACATATTAAGACAAAGCTATCTTAAATTATAAGATAAAATTACCTTTAATTCAAATATATTATTAAAAAATATTAATATATTTAACTTTTTATAATAAAGTTTTAATTTAAATATATAAAAAGTTTTAAAAATATATATAGTCTTAAGTATATATATATTTAAGTATATGAAAATTTATAATATTATTATATAATATATATGTTGTAATTAGAAATCTACATGATTTTAAGTGCCCAGTGGTAAATTTCATGAAGAAATAATCTTACAACATATAAACAATAGAAAAAATATTTATATTAATTAATATGGAGGAGAGCTAATGAGGGCAGTTTATAGAAATCCAGGGGAATTAGCAACTTGTTTAAAGGATTTAGTAGATACATATTTAGAAGGACTTATATCTTATGAAAAATTTGAAAGTAAAGTTGTAAAGATTATTAATGCTAATGAAGATAGTGTTTATAAAGGTGGACATATGCCAGTTAAATTGGCTAATACGCTAGAATCTTCAAGAGTGGAAATTATTAATAAGATATTTGAAGATATGCAACAAGCATAAAAAAAATATAATATCCCTAATTAAGAAAAGCTGCCTCAAAATGATTTATAGATTATTTGAGACAGTTTTTTTATGTAATTTAAATATAGTGGTAATTAAGCTAAATAATAAATAAGCTTTTACGGAATTTTTTTGATGTAATATTCTGTAAAGGTTTTTTTGTGGTTCTATATTTACTACTTAATTAAAAATAATGTTGATAATTTTCTCAAAATACAAAAATAATATTGACATTTTTGTTATAAACGTTATAATATATCCTATAAAACTTATCGGAATAATAATATTAAAAGGGGGGCATAAAATTATGGATTGGAATTTTATAATTAAGAATATACCAGTTTATATTCATGCTACATATTTGACTTTGCTTTTAGCAATTGGAGGGATACTATTATCGCTTATTATAGGTTTTTTATGTAGTAGTATTTTATATTTTAAAGTTAAAGGGGCTAGGGTAATTGTTAAATTGTATATAGAGCTTTCAAGAAATACGCCATTATTAATTCAATTATTTTTTTTATACTATGGTTTAACAAAGCTAGGTGTTAAAATTAGTGGCTTTGCTTGTGGAATAATAGGATTAGCTTTCTTAGGGGGAAGCTATATGGCTGAAAGTTTTAGAGGAGGATTAGAATCTGTATCTAAAGCTCAATTAGAAGCTGGAATAAGTGTTGGACTATCTAAAATGCAAGTTTTTAAATATATAATATTACCACAAGCTTTTTCAGTATCAGTACCATCAATAGGAGCAAATTGTTTATTCTTATTGAAAGAAACATCTATAGTTGGAGCAATTGCTGTAGCTGATTTAATGTTTGTTGCTAAAGATTTAATAGGTATGTATTACAAAACAAGCGAAGCACTATTTATGTTAGTAGTAGCATATTTAATAATACTTCTTCCTATTTCAATACTTACAACTGTACTTGAAAGGAGATCACGTTATGCTCAATATGGATTATAAAGTGCTCTTTCAAGGAAATAATTTAGAGAGAATACTGCAAGGATTATTAATAACAGCTAGAATCGCATTGATATCAGTATTAATAGCATTAATATTTGGAGTAATATTTGGAGTAATAATGACTTCAAAAAATAAGGTAATAAAAGCTATATGCAGATTTTATCTTGAAGCAATTAGAATAATACCAATTTTAGTATGGTTATTCATATTATACTTTGGAGTTGCTAAAACATTTAATCTTAATTTAGATGGAGAAATTGTATCTATAATAGTCTTTTCATTTTGGGGTATTGCAGAAATGGGCGATATTGTTAGAGGAGCAATTACATCAATACCAAAGCATCAAGAAGAAGCAGGAATAGCACTGGGATTAGATAATGTAAAGATATTTATTTATGTTTTAATTCCCCAAGCAATAAAAAGAATAATACCAGGAGCAATAAATTTAGCTACGAGAATGATAAAAACCACTTCTTTAGTTGTTTTAATTGGAGTTGTTGAAGTAGTTAAAGTTGGACAACAAATAGTAGAAACATCGATTTTAAAAGCACCAACAGCATCTTTTTGGGTATACGGATTTATATTTTTTCTTTATTTTATAATTTGTTATCCACTTTCAAAATTGTCAAAGGTATTAGAGAACAAATGGATAGGATAAGTTGAGGAGGACAAAACATGGAAAATGAAATTGTGTTAAAGGTAGAAGGACTAAAAAAGAATTATGATGAAGTGTTAGCACTTGAAGATATAAATTTAGAGGTTCATAAAGGTGAGGTAATTGTAATTCTTGGACCATCAGGTTGTGGAAAAAGTACATTTCTTAGATGTCTAAATGGACTTGAAAAAATTAATGATGGGACAATATGTTTTGGAAATTATGGGGTAGTAGAAAAGGATATTAAGTGGACTGAAGTAAGACAAAAGATAGGAATGGTATTTCAAAGTTATGAATTATTTCCACATATGAATGTTATAGGTAATATTTTACTTGGACCAACTAAAGCTCAAAAAAGAAATAGAAAAGAGGCAGAAACTCAAGCAAAAGAGTTATTAAAGAGAATAGGGCTTCTAGATAAAAAGGAAGAATTTCCCAGGAAATTATCAGGTGGACAAAAACAAAGAATTGCAATAGTTAGGGCTTTATGTATGAATCCAGAAATAATGTTATTTGATGAAGTTACAGCAGCTTTAGATCCTGAAATGGTGAGAGAAGTTTTAGATGTGATGTTAGAACTTGCAAAAGGTGGAATGACAATGATAATTGTAACTCATGAAATGAATTTTGCAAAAGAAGTGGCTGATAGAATAATTTTCATGGATGGTGGTAGGATATGTGAAACTGGAACATCTAAAGAGTTTTTTGAAAATCCAAAGACCGAAAGGGCTAAGAGATTTTTAAATATATTTAAATATCAAAATTAAGGGGGATGTAATAATGAAAAACAGTAAAAAAATAGTAGGAATATTATTAACGCTTGTATTAGCGGTAGGGGTGCTTACAGGTTGCGGACAAAAAGGTTCAAATGCTTCTACTGATGGATCAATAGAGGCAATTAAAAAGCGTGGTGTAGTTAGAATAGGTGTATTTAGTGATAAGCCACCATTTGGATTTGTTGACTCAAATGGAGAAAATCAAGGGTTTGATGTGTATATAGGAAAAAGACTTGCAAAGGATTTGCTTGGAGATGAATCTAAAGTAGAATTTGTATTAGTTGAAGCAGCAAGCAGAGTTGAGTTTTTGCAATCCAATAAGGTAGATATAATTTTAGCTAATTTTACAGTTACAGATGAAAGAAAAGAAGCAGTTGATTTTGCAAATCCATATATGAAAGTTGGATTGGGTGTTGTTTCTAAAGGTGGAGAGGTTACTTCATTAGATCAATTAAAAGGTAAAAAACTAATAGTAAACAAAGGTACAACTGCAGATGCTTATTTTACAAAAAATTATCCAGATATAGAACTATTAAAGTTTGATCAAAATACAGAAACATTTGAAGCTTTAAAAGATGGCAGAGGAGCAGCTTTAGCACATGATAATACACTACTTTTTGCATGGGCAAGAGAAAATAAAGGCTATAATGTTGCAATGTCATCACTAGGAGATCAAGATACAATTGCTCCAGCTGTTAAAAAGGGTAATAAAGAGTTATTAGATTGGATTAATAATGATCTTAAAGAACTTGGAAAAGAAAACTTTATAAAAGAAGCTTATGAAGCAACTTTATTACCAGCGTATGGAGATTCAATAAATTATAAAGATATAATAATTGAAGGTGGAGAACAAAATTAGAGGATAAAAATATAAAACAATATAATTATTATATTAATAAGAAATAATGAGATTAATTGAGCATTATATAGATTATCATATATATTATTAATATAAGCTCATTTTAAGGCCGTATTTGATGGTAGATATATATAATCATATTGAATATAATAACATTACAGTTAAAGCCTGTGATGAGAGAGAGTAGATAATAGAGTTTAGTTCCAGAGAATTTGGTATGGTGTGATCCAAGTACTGTAGCTATTATTGAATGGGTCTTTGAGGTGATACTTTGAATTATAGTAGGAGTATACGGGAGTCAGCCGTTAAAATGACAGGGTATAAAGTAATTTTTATATTATTCGTACCTGATAAAGTATATACAACATATAGGTGGTATAAACGGAATTTTAGTATTTCGTCCTGTTTAGGATGAAATACTTTTTTGTTTTTATTAGAATTTTTATCCGAAATATAAATAAGTGTATAATGTACAGTTGTTTTGGATAAAATGTTTTAATCATAAAGAAGTATTCTGATTAATAAATTCCACTGCAATTCAAGAATTGCTTTAGTTGCATATAGAAAATGGGTGGCACCACAAGTCACTTTGTCCCATTAATTAGGATGAAGTGGCTTTTTTTTATATAAAATATTATAAAATTTATAAAAAAATTTATAACAGAGATACAAATATAAGCAAAAAGCAATGTTTTTTAATTTAATAGAAGGGGTGAAATAGATATGATTAATATTTCAGAAGAACAATTTCAAATTAAAAGAAAAAAAGGAGTTATATTTTCTGTAATAAGTGAGTTTAGAGGAGATGAAATTACTCCCATAAGAATATTTAATGGATTGAAAGGAAGAAGAAAATTCATTTTAGAAGGGGGCACAAAAGAAAATCATTTTGGAAGATACTCTTTTTTAGGAGAAAATCCTTATGTAGAAATTAAAGGAGATAAAAAAGAAAATATATTAAAAGTAAAGAAAGAAGTGCAAATTAAATTTGATAATGAAAGTAATATATTTTCTTTTAAAGGTGGGGGAATAGGATATATGGGTTATGATTCAATTTCGTTATATGAAAAAAAGTTGAATTTTCAAAATGAAGATGAATTAAAGGTACCTATAATTAGATTTAATTTTTATAAGAACTATATTTGTTATGACCATTTCACTCATAAAGTTTATATCATAGATAATATTTTTAAAGATGATAAAAGAAGTTATGCAGAAATTATAGATAAACAAAAAGAATATCTTCAAGAGATTAATAAAAATATAACTATTAATGCTAATAATAGGCAAGAAGAAGATGTTAGTTTTAGTTTTGAAAGCTCTAAAGAGCAGTTTATCGAAAATGTTAAAAAAGCTAAAGAGCACATATTAGAAGGAGATATATTTCAAATTGTACTTTCTCAAAGGATGTTTTGTAACACAAAAAAAACTCCTTTTGAAATATATAGAAGACTTAGAGAAGAAAATCCTTCACCATATATGTTTTTAATTGATTATGAGACTTATCAAGTAATAGGATCTTCTCCAGAAAGTCTTGTGAGTGTAAGAAAAAATAAAGTTGCCACAAATCCTATAGCAGGAACAAGAAAAAGAGGAAAAGATGAAAAGGAAGATGATAAATTAGCAAAAGAATTATTAGAAGATGAAAAAGAAATAGCAGAGCATGTTATGTTAGTAGACTTAGGACGAAATGATATAGGAAAAATAAGTAGAATAGGAACTGTGAAAGTCAATGATTTTATGAAAGTTGAAAAATTTTCTCATGTTATGCATATTACAACAACAGTAACTGGAGATATAAGCGAGGATAATGATGCCTTTGATGCATTATCTGCCTGCCTTCCAGCAGGAACTGTGTCTGGAGCTCCAAAGATAAGGGCAATTCAAATAATTGAAGGACTTGAAAATTCTAAAAGAGGAATTTATGGAGGGGCTGTCGGATATTTTTCTTATGGTGGAGATATGGATATGGCGATTGCAATAAGAACACTAATTTTAAAAGATAAGGTTGCATATCTTCAAGCGGGAGCGGGAATTGTATATGATTCAGTGCCAGAAAAAGAGTTTGATGAAATACAAAATAAATTAATGGTGTTAAAGGAGGTATTAAAATGATAGCGTTAATAGATAATTATGATTCTTTCACTTTTAATTTGTATCAGTATTTAAGTGAATTTACAGATGTTAAGGTTATTAGAAATGATGAAGTAACTTCAGAAGATTTAATAAACTTGAAAGTAAGAGGAATAGTTATTTCACCAGGACCTGGAAGGCCAGAGAATGCAGGTGAATCTGTAAATATTATAAAAGAATTAGGAGATAAAATTCCTATACTTGGTATATGCTTAGGACATCAAGCTATAGCAACTGCATATGGTGGAAATGTAATAAGAGCTAATCAAATATATCATGGGAAAAGTTCAAAAATTCAAGTTAAAGGAAAGGATATTTTTGAAGGGATTAGTAGAAAATTAGACGTTATGAGATATCATTCATTAATAGTGGATAAAAATTCACTTCCAGACGAGCTTGAGGTGATTGGAGAAACTGTGGATACTGGAGATATTATGGCAATAAAGCATAAAAAAAACAAAGTTTTTGGACTTCAATTTCACCCAGAATCTATATATACACCAAAGGGTAAAAAAATAATCGGAAATTTTGTAGAGGGGGTTTGTTATGAATATAGATGATGCAATTAAAAAAATAGTAATAAAAGAAGATTTAAGTCAAGAAGAAGCAAGAGCAGCAATAAATCAAATAATGAAGGGTGAAGCCACTTCATCTCAAATAGGTGGATTTTTAATAGGACTCAGAGTAAAAGGAGAAAAAACTAATGAAATTTTAGGTGCTGTAAAGGCATTAAGAGATAATATGATTCCTATTGATTTAAATAGTGAAAATTTAATAGATACTTGTGGTACAGGTGGAGATGGTGGAAACACTTTTAATATATCTACAGCAGTAGCAATTGTTGCATCAAGTGGTGGAGTTAAGGTTGCAAAGCATGGAAATGGAGCAGTTTCAAGTAAAAGCGGAAGTTCAGATGTATTAAAAGAACTTAAAATAAGGGTTGATTTTAATGAAAAAGAAAGCAAAAAGGTTATAGAAGATGTTGGAATGGCATTCTTATTTGCTCCAAACTATCATCGTGCTATGAAAAATGTAGCAAAAGAGAGAAAGGAACTCTCAACAAGAACATTATTTAATCTTATTGGACCACTTTCTAATCCAGCACCAATAAGAGGACAGCTTTTAGGAATATACGATGGTACTTTAATTGAAACTGTTGGAGAAGTTCTATTAAATCTTGGATTAGAGAGGGCTATGGTTGTTAATGGAGATGATGGTTTAGATGAAATTACAACAACCACAACAACGAGTGTATGTGAAATTAAAGATGGAAAATTAAGAACTTATAAGATAAATCCTGAAGATTTTGGAATAAAAAAAGCAAAATCAGATCAAATAAAAGGAGGAACACCAAAAGAAAATTCTGAAATAATATTAAATATTTTAAAAGGTGAAAGAGGCGCAAGAAAAGATATAGTAGTTTTAAATAGTGGTGCTGCACTATATGTTGGAAAGCGAGCAGAGTCATTAGAAGAAGGAGTTAAAAAAGCTAAAGAATTAATAGATAGTGGAGACGCTTATAGAAAATATCAAGAACTTGTAGCTTACTGTTAGGAGGAGAAAATTTGATTTTAGATGATATTGTAGATAGAAAAACAAAACGAGTTTATGATAGAAAACTTATTATTCCGTTACAAGATATATATGAAAAAGCATTTGATTTACTTCAGAAAAACAATTTGAAGGGAAATAAGTTTAAAAGTAATTTAAAAAAGGAAGGGTTATCTGTAATTGGAGAATTTAAAAAAGCATCTCCATCAAAAGGGATAATTCTACATGATTTTAATATTTCGTGTATTGGAGATTACTACAATAAATTAGGAATAGATGTAGCTTCAGTTTTAACAGAAGAAGATTTCTTTTTAGGAAAAGATGAGTATATTAAGGAAGTAAAAAGTAAAGTTGATTGTCCTGTGCTAAGGAAAGATTTTATCATAGATTTTTATCAAATTTATGAAAGTAAGGTTTTAGGAGCTGATGGAATTCTTCTTATTGTAAGTATATTAAAGGATAAACTATATGACTTTTATAATGAAGCGAAAAAGTTCAATTTAGAACCTTTAGTTGAAGTTCATAATAAAGAAGAATTAGATATAGCATTAGACTGTGGATGTGAAATTATAGGAATAAATAATAGAAATTTAAAAACATTTCAAACTTCAACAGATATAAGCAAAGATTTAATAAAGTATATTCCGAGCGATAAGGTTATTATATCTGAAAGTGGAATAAAGTGCATAGATGATTTGAAAATGATAAAAGAGATAGGTGCAGATGGAATTTTAGTAGGTGAAATGTTTATGCGAAATATAAACAACGAAACTTTTATTAACGCATATATGGAGTTTAGAAATGGTAAAAATTAAGATTTGCGGAATAACAAATCTTGAGGAAATAGATTATGTGAATGAATTAAGGCCTGAGTATATAGGTTTTGTATTTACAGAGAGTAAACGTAAAATAGATAAAAAAACAGCTTGTTTATTAAGCATAGGATTAATAGATGAAATAAAAAAAGTTGGCGTGTTTAGAAATAATTCTATTGAAGAAATCTTAGACGTGCTTAAAGAAGTACCTTTAGATGTGATTCAACTTCATGGTTATGAAGATGAGAATTATATAGAGTTATTGAGAAGGTCTATAAATCACCAAATTAAAATATGGAAGGCATTATCGATAGATAAAAAAATAAATTTGCAAAAGTACAAAAGTGATTATATTGATAATTTTATACTAGATGGACTAAACCCTGGAAGTGGAGAAATTTTTTCTTGGAGTAATATAAAAAAAGAAGAAATAGCTAATAATGAGTTTTTTCTTGCAGGAGGAATAAATGAAGAGAATGTTTTAGCTGGAATAGAAGCTACAAATCCTAATGGGATAGATGTTTCATCCGGTGTTGAATTTATAAATAAAAATGGAGAAAGAATGAAATCTTTTGAAAAAATGAAAAAACTAATAAGAAAAGTGAGGGAAAACTATGAAGGGAAGATTTAATCAATTTGGAGGACAATATGTTCCAGAGACGCTTATGAATGCTTTAAATGAGCTAGAGGAAGAATATGAAAGAGCTATAAATGATGAAGAATTTATGAATGAATATAGATATTATCTAAAAGATTATGTAGGAAGGCCAAGCTCATTGTATTATGCAGAAAATATGACAGAAGATTTAGGCGGGGCTAAGATTTATCTTAAGAGAGAAGATTTAAATCATACAGGAGCCCATAAAATAAATAATACTATAGGACAAATTCTTTTGGCGAAGAGAATGGGTAAGAAAAAGGTTATAGCAGAAACAGGAGCAGGTCAACATGGAGTAGCAACAGCAACAGTAGCAGCTAAGTTTAAAATGGAATGTAAAATATTTATGGGAGAGGAGGATATAAGAAGACAAGCTTTAAATGTTAAGAAGATGGAACTTTTAGGTGCTAAAGTTATATCTATTACAAGTGGAAATGGAACATTAAAAGATGCGGTTAATGAAGCTATTAGATATTGGGTTTCAAATGTTGATGATACTTATTATATAATGGGAACTGTAGCAGGACCCCATCCATATCCAGTAATGGTTAGGAATTTTCAAAGAGTTATTGGAGATGAAGCTAGAGAACAAATTTTAGAAAGAGAAGGACGACTTCCAAATTATATTATTGCACCAGTAGGTGGTGGTAGTAACGCTATGGGAATTTTTTATCCATTTATAAAAGATAAGGATGTTAATCTCATAGGCGTTGAAGGGGCAGGTTATGGCATAGAAACTGGAGAACATGCAGCAGCACTTCAAAGCAAACAAACAGGAGTGTTACATGGAATGATGTCTTATGTTTTAAAGGATGATGATGGACAAATAAAAGAGGCATATTCAATATCAGCAGGTCTTGATTATCCATCAGTTGGACCAGAACATGCATATCTTTGTGAAACAGAAAGAGCAAAGTATGTTGGTATAACAGATAAAGAAGCTGTAGATGCTTTTTTATATTTAACAAAGATAGAAGGAATAGTACCAGCCCTTGAATCATCACATGCTGTAGCTTGTGCTAGAAAATTTGCGAAAACTCTTCCTAAAGATAATATACTTATAATAAATATTTCAGGCAGGGGAGACAAAGATATGGATACAATAATAAAATATATGGAGGATCATTATGAATAGAATAGATTTAATTTTTAATAAATTAAAAGAAGAAAATAAGAAAGCATTAATTCCGTTTGTAGCCAATGGCGACCCTACTTTAGATGAGACAGTTCAAGCAGTATTAAAACTTGAAAAAGCGGGTGCTAGCATTGTAGAAATTGGAGTACCATTTAGCGATCCGTTAGCAGATGGACCTGTTATTCAAAATGCTTATACTAGGGCGTTAAAAGGTGGAATAAAGGTTAAGGATATTTTTATTTGTGGAAGAAAGATAAGAGAGCAAAGTGAAATTCCTCTTGTTATAATGATATATTATAATTTAGTTCATCACTATGGGGTAGATGAATTTTTAAAAGAAGCAGGGGAAGCAGGTTTCGATGGCTTAATAATTCCAGATATTCCACTTGAAGAAAGAGGAGAACTTAAAGAAATGGCTGAATCTAATGGAGTATACTTAATTCCACTAGTTGCACCTACTTCTAAACAAAGAATAGAAAAAATAACAAATGGAGCTAAAGGCTTTGTTTATTGCGTTTCTTCTAATGGAACAACAGGAGAAAGAAGTGTATTAAGTAGAGATATTACTGATTACTTGAATATTGTTAAGACTATTAGCGATGTCCCAATATGTTTAGGCTTTGGAATATCATCTAAAGAGGTTGTAAAACAAGTGAAGGAATTTTGTGATGGAGTAATTATTGGAAGTGCAATTATTAGGAGAATGAGTGAAAGTAGAGATAATGCATATGAATTTATAGAAGAAATTAGGAAAGAGATAGATTTATAAAATAATGTATCTACTACTATTTTAAATCAATAAAGAATAGTAGTAGGAATTGTTTCCATAAATATGTTAGAAAATATCAAAATTGTTCAACATGCATGTATGTTGTATTAAATTTTATGTAACATACATGTTTTAGTTGTGATATAATTTTGCTAGAAAAGAGGTGCTATAAATGGCAAAGAAAAATAGTAGAAACAATGATTTATTAAAAGACACTAAGGCAACAACAAGTCCTAAGGTTTATTCTTTATTAGTTGATTTAGTTAATCAAGATAAAGAAAAACTAGCAGAAGATGTTTTGAAAATAGATTATTTGATAACTTATGCGAGTAAGTGTGTTAAAGATAAAGATTTAAGAGAAGCAAAAAGCACTTTAACTATGATAAAAAATAGAATAGATAAGTTAATAGAAAATAATGTAGAGGTTGAATATTTAAATGAGCTTTACGAAAAAGTAAATTCTAAAATATAAACTTCAAAACACAAAATTATGGTTGTTGTAATAAGTTTTTCAAAATAAGTTAAAATATTAACAAAAAAATAAAAAAACAATTGTACAAATATTCAGAAATTTGATATAATTAACTAAAGACATAAGATATAATATTTAAAATACTATATAATGCGAATTAAATTATGCAATAATCATATGAAAATAAATATTTCAAATTTTTTTTAAAAATATATTGAAATATTTATAAAATATGGTAAAATCAAAATAATTAGGAATGTTATTATATTAACAAGCTATATATTCTCTAAACAATATGGGGGTATAGAGTAGATGAAAAATTTTAGAATTCCAACACAAATATTGTATGAAGATAATGCTATACAATATTTGGAGAAATTAAACTCAAAAGGAGTATTTATAGTTACAGATAAAGTTATGTTTGATATTGGAGTAACTGATAATGTAACTAATATACTTGAAGAAAACTCAATTAAATATGAAATATTCTCAGAAGTACAACCAGAACCTACAATGGAAGTAGTTACACATGGATTTAAAAGATTTTTGGATTATGGTGGTGACACTATAATTGCAGTTGGAGGAGGATCTGTAATAGATGCATCAAAGGCCATGATTTATTTCTTAAATGTATTACAAAAAAAAGTACCTTCTTCAAACCAACAAAAACCATTGTTCATAGCAATTCCTAGTACTAGTGGAACTGGATCTGAAGTAACATCATATGCTGTTATAACTGATGCAGCAACACATACAAAAATACCACTAAAAAGTGATGAAATGTATGCAGATGTGGCTTTACTTGATTGGATATTTACAAAAACAGTGCCACCTACTGTTACAGCAGATACAGCATTAGATGTATTAACTCATGCACTTGAAGCTTACGTATCAGTAGGGTCATCAGATTATACAGACGCACTAGCTAAGAGTGCAATAGAAACTGTATTTGATTATACTGAAAAAGTATATAAAAATGGTTTAGATCAAGAAAGTAGAACAAAAATTCATAATGCCTCTT
Source organism: Clostridium uliginosum (assembly GCF_900112485.1). Taxonomy (GTDB): domain Bacteria; phylum Bacillota; class Clostridia; order Clostridiales; family Clostridiaceae; genus Clostridium; species Clostridium uliginosum. Next base: position 184,910 of record NZ_FOMG01000001.1, on the reverse strand, counting down.
GCATGGCAGGAATCGCTTTTGAAAATGCTGGACTTGGAATAAATCATAGTATAGCACATACATTAGGAGCAACATTTAAGATAACTCATGGTAGAGCTAATGCAATATTATTACCATATGTTGTAGAATATAATTCATCATTGTTTGATGAAAATGATTGTTATGATTTTAAAACTGCAAAAAGATATAGTGAAATAGCTAGACTTTTAGGGTTACCACAGTCTGATTTTAAAGAAGGGGTAGTTATGTTTGTAAAGGCATTAAAAGCATTATTACAATCAGTAAATATACCACTTGCTATAAAAGATTTAGGTGTTGATGAAAATGCGTTTAACTCTGCTATGAAATCAATGTGCGAAACTGCAATGAAAGATATGTGTACTTTAGGAAATCCAAGAGTTACTAATGAAAAAGGAATATGCAGTGTTTTAATGAAGGCTTACTATGGAAAGTAATGTAATTAAGTAAAAAAGGACAATTTTTTTTAAAAATATTTGTTAAATAATTAACATGACAAAGCAATTATAATACCAAATTAATTACTATATTGGTAAAAATGTTTAATTACTATGAATATATTGTACTAAACATGATGTAAAATGACATTAATTGCGTATAATCCTTTAAAAAGTATTTTTTAAAAAGAAAAACATGAAATTAAAATATTTTCATTTGTTCTTTTTTTAACAAAGTATATATTAAATATTGTGTTGCTTTTAGACAAGTAAAAATAATATTACCAAAAATAAAACTTACTTAAAGGTGTAATTTTCAAATATTTTTAACATTACAACCAGTTAACGTAAGTATTACTAAAAATAAAATGAGAACTAATTAGCTGTTAATTTTATAGAAGTTCCTAGTTATAGCTAAGTAAATTATGCCAAAACTTAAAATGATAAATTCTAAAGGGGAGATGAATTTTGAATGACCAATTGATAAAAGAAATTATGTCAGAGGTCCTAAAAAAAATAGAAAAACCCATTGGAAAAATAGAAACTCCAATTAAGCAAGTAGTAGTAAATAAAGAAAATGAAAAATATAATAAGCAAAGTTTAGTAGAAAACCAAAGCAATAAACAATTCTGCCTTACAGAATTTGTTGACACTGCCATAGGAGATACAATAGGACTTGTAATTGCAAATCTTGATCACTCATTACACGAGATGATGAATATTGATAAGAAATATAAATCAATTGGCATAATAGGAGCTCGAACAGGGGCTGGTGCTCAAATAATGTCAGCTGATGAAGCTGTTAAAGCAACTAATGCAGAAGTTATATCAGTGGAACTTGCAAGAGATACAAAAGGTGGTGCAGGACATGGAATTTTGATTTTATTTGGAGCAGAGGATGTGTCAGATGTAAGACAAGCAGTAGAGATTACATTAAATGATTTAAATAGAACATTTGGTGATCTTTATATAAACGAAGGGGGGCATTTAGAATTTCAATATACTGCAAGAGCAAGCTATGCTTGCAATAAAGCATTCAAGGCACCGATTGGAAAAGCTTTTGGAATAATTGTAGGTGCACCAGCAGCAATAGGGCTTCTACTTGCAGATACTGCTATGAAATCTGCAAATGTTGAGATAATTGAATATTGGTCACCCGCACATAAAACTAGTCACAGCAACGAATGTGTTACAACAATTAGTGGAGACGCAGAAGCTGTTAAACAAGCCATCTTAGTGGCTAGAGAAGTAGGTCTTAAGCTTTTATCAATGATGGGAGGGACACCTATTTCACAAACAACTCCATATATTTAAAAATAGTTGTTCAATTCTAACTTTATTAAAGGAGGTGATGGATCTGGAAAACTTTGCTTTAGGACTTATTGAAACAGTTGGACTTGTAGCAGCAATTGAAGCGGCAGATACTGCTATAAAATCATCAAATGTAGAGTTAATAGGGTATGAAAATTCAAAAGGTGGAACAATGGTTGTTAAAATCAAAGGTGATGTTGGTGCAGTGAATGCTGCTATACAATCTGCTTTTGCAGCAGCACAAAGAGTAAATAAAGTATTATCAACAGCGATTATACCAAGGCCAAATGCTGAAATTAAAGATATGATATTTACTAATGATACTGTTGGAGTATGTTTGCAAGATGAAAATAAAAATCCAGTGGCTAAAGATTTAAAGATACAAGAAACAGAACTTCAAGATAAGGTTTTTGATGAAAAGTTATTAAATAATAAAAAAGAAGAAGTAACAGTTTTAGAAGAAAAACCAAATAAAACAGAACCTTTAAAGCAAGAGAAAAAGGAAATTTGTAATTTATGTATGGATCCAAAATGTTCTAGAAAAAAAGGAGACGTTAGAATTTCTTGTATACATTATAACGAAATAAAAAAATAAGGGGGATATTATTATGCATGATGCATTAGGAATGGTAGAAACAAAAGGACTTATAGGTGCTATAGAAGCAGCAGATGCAATGGTTAAAAGTGCAAATGTAACATTGGTAGGATATGAAAAAATAGGATCAGGATTAGTTACAGTAATGGTAAGAGGAGATGTTGGAGCAGTAAAAGCAGCAACAGATGCAGGAGCTGCAGCAGCACAAAAAGTAGGAGAAGTAGTGTCTGTTCATGTAATACCAAGACCACATATGGATACTGAAAAATTATTACCTAAAGTAAATGTTGAATAAGGCACATTCAAAAAATATTAAATTTGTTATGTAAATAAAATCAATTTTAAATTTATAAGAGGAGGAATTTCAATATGAAAGATGCATTAGGAATGGTAGAAACAAAAGGACTTATAGGTGCTATAGAAGCAGCAGACGCAATGGTCAAAAGTGCAAATGTAACATTAGTGGGATATGAAAAAATAGGATCAGGATTAGTTACAGTAATGGTAAGAGGAGATGTTGGAGCAGTAAAAGCAGCAACAGATGCAGGCGCTGCAGCAGCACAAAAAGTAGGAGAAGTAGTGTCTGTTCATGTAATACCAAGACCACACATGGATACTGAAAAAATATTACCACAATCTAACAACTAGGAGGGGGTAGGAATTTCATATGGTTCAAGTAGATATAGAAAAAATTGTACGAGCTGTTACAAGTGCAGTACTTAAAGAATTGAACAAATATGATGACAGTTTAGTGCCGGTAGGTATATCTAATAAGCATATTCATCTTGGACTTAAAGAGCTGGAGGTTTTATTTGGAGAAGGATACAAGCCTAATATAATGAAAGAATTAAAGCAACCAGGACAATATGCTTATGATGAGACAGTTGAAGCAATTGGGCCAAAAGGATTTTTTGAAAGAATAAGAGTACTTGGACCATTAAGAGAAGCTACTCAGTTAGAAGTTTCAATATCAGATAAAATTAAATTAGGTGTAGATGCACCTATCAGACAATCTGGTAAACTTGATGGAACTCCAGGAATAACCCTTAGAGGACCAAGAGGAGAAATTAAAATAGATAGTGGTGTAATTGTTGCTTCAAGACATATTCATTTATCTTCAGCTTATGCTAATAAGTATGGATATAAAGATGGTGAATTGGTATGTGTAGATAGTTATGGTCCGAGGAAGGTAACTTTTCATAATGTACTCATTAGAGTTTGTGATGATTATATACCTGAAATGCATGTTGATATAGAAGAAGCAAATGCTTCTGGATTAAAAAATGGAGACATGATAAAAATAACTAAAGTTGAAGGGGTTTAGCTATGAGTTTAATTGATGCAAACAATAGTTTGGATATTTTTTACAATCTAATAAAAGATAAAAAGTGCAACAAATATAGCAATAACCTAAAAGTGGGAGTAGATTTAGGTACAGCAAATATTGTACTTTCAGTGGTAGATGAATTTAATAATCCAGTTGCTGGAGCATCATATCCAGCATCTGTTGTAAAAGACGGATTAGTAGTGGATTACATTGGAGCTGTAGAAATTGTAAGAAAGCTAAAAGCTGAGGTGGAAGATATTTTAGGCACACAAATAACTTATGGATCAACAGCTATTCCACCTGGTACTTTAAGTGGCAATGTAAAAGCTATAGGAAATGTATTAGAGGCTGCAGATATTGAAGTTGTAAGTATTGTTGATGAGCCAACAGCAGCTGCAGCAATTTTAGAAATTCAAGATGGCGCAGTAGTTGATGTAGGTGGTGGAACTACAGGAGTAAGTATTTTAAAAGATAGGAAGGTTTTATATACTGCTGATGAACCAACTGGCGGAACTCATATGAGTTTGGTACTTGCAGGGAATTATAAAATATCTTTTGAAGAAGCTGAAGAACTGAAAAAAAATGCAGAAAAGGAAAAGGAAAACTTTTTATTAGTCAGGCCTGTAGTAGAAAAAATGGCTCATATTGTTAAAAGGCATTTACAAGGATATCCTGTTGAAAAAATATATGTAGTAGGAGGAGCTTGTAGCTTTAGTGAATTTGAGGAAGTTTTCCAAAAAGTTATAGGTATTGAAACTATAAAACCTAAGAGACCACTTTTAGTTACACCTTTGGGTATTGCGGCTAGCTGTATTAAGTGAGGTGATAAATTTGAATTTAGATGAACTTGTCCAAGCTGTCTTAAAAGAAGTAATGGCTAAAATAGATAATCAAATAATTAATAAAAGTGATAAAAAAGTTGCTGTGATTTTTACAGGTACTACAATAGGTTTAGAAGAAAGTATTATGCAGATAAGAGAGTTAAAAAATCATGGAGTAAACATGACGGCAGTTTTATCGCAGGCTGCTTTAAATGTTATTGATATGAATGTAATAAATGATATTTTCAATTTAGAAGATATTTATATAGATGGTAAGTGTCAAGATAATAAGGTTATATACAATGAAGAATTTGATTTGATAATATGTGCAAATTTAAGTATAAACTCCATAGCAAAGATAGCAACAGGAATTAGTGATACATTGCCAACAGCATTTATATCAAAATGTATTATAAATGGTACTAAAATCATAGTTTCAAAAAATGCAGCAGATTTAGACAATTTAAAGAAAAGTGATAATTCTTATAAAAAAATACCTATTGCATACATTAATATGATTAAGGGATATTTAGATAAATTGGAGTCGTATGGTATAAAGTTGATTAATTCAATAGATTTATTTGATTATGCAATGCAAGATAATTCTGAAGAGAATGAATCAATTAAAATTAAAGATAGAATAGTACCTAAAATTAATAATGAAAATAATATGGCATCGGAGATTAATAGCATTCAGACTGAAGAAATATCTTCAGAATATGAATTAAATAAAAAAATTATTTCTAAAGAAGATATTGCTTTAAATAGTGAAAATAAAAAGATTGTAGTTCCAAGTTATTCGATAATTACAGCCCTTGCAAGAGATTTAGCAGATGAGATTGGAATACAAATAATTAAAAGGTAGGTACAAAGATATGTATTTAGCAAAAGTTGTTGGAGTAATTGTTGCTACAACTAAGAATGAAGCACTCGTAGGAAAAAAAATACTTATAGTACAACCATTAAATACTGATTATAATCCAATTGGTAATAGTGAAGTAGCAATAGATTCTGTTGGAGCAGGTACCGGAGAAATTGTATTAGTGTCTACTGGTAGTTCAGCACGACAAGTGTTTGATGAGGAAAAGAATCCTATAGATAGGGCAATTGTAGCTATAGTGGACAATATAGAAGTTAATAATTAATAATTAGGGGGAACGATTTAATGAATGATTTTAATATGATTGATATAGAAAGTATAGTTAAAAATGTTGTTAAAGAACTTACAGGAAATGGCTCAGTTGAAGCATCAAGTGCAAATCCAATTATGAATATTGAAAAGAAAATAATTGGATTTGCAAACACTAATATGTCTTCAGAGGGAGAACTTGGTGTATTTGAAGATATGAATGATGCAATTGAACACGCATGGATAGCAGAACAAGAATATAGAAAATTTGGCTTAGATAAAAGAACTCAAATACTTGAAGCTTTTAAAGCTGAAGTTAGAAAAAATGTAGAAGAAATTTCTCGTAGAACTTTTGAAGAGACTGGTATGGGAAGATATGAAGATAAGGTATTAAAAAATAAACTTGCATTAGATAAAACTCCAGGTGTAGAAGATCTTGAAGCTGGAGTTACAACAGGAGATGGTGGTTTAACTCTTTATGAAATGTCTCCATTTGGAGTTATAGGAGCAATTGCACCTTCAACAAATCCAACTGAAACAATAATAAACAATGGTCTTTCAATGCTTGCAGCTGGAAATACAGTTATATTCTCACCTCATCCAGGTGCTAAAGACGTTTCAGTATTTATAGTACAACTTATTAATAAGGCAATAGAAAGTATAAATGGACCTAAAAATCTTATAGTTACCGTTAGAAAACCAAGTATTGAAAGTACAAATATAATGCTTAGTCATCCAAAGGTTACTATGATTTGTGCAACAGGTGGTCCTGGTATAGTTAAGATTGCTTTATCATCAGGTAAAAAAGCAATAGGAGCTGGAGCTGGAAATCCACCAGTAGTTGTAGATGAAACTGCTGATATAGAAAAAGCTGCTATTGATATTATAGATGGTTGTAGCTTTGATAATAACTTACCATGCATATGTGAAAAGGAAGTTATAGTAGTAGATAAAGTTGCAGATTATTTAAAGACATGTATGTCAAAATATTGTGCAGTGGAAATAACTGATAAGAATTTGATTAAACAATTAGAAAATTTAGTATTAACTGAAAAGGGAACAGTTAATAAGAAATTTGTTGGTAAGAATGCAGATTATATTATGAGACAACTTGGAATAAATATAGATCCAAGCATAAGAGTAGTTTTTGCAGAAGTTGATAGAAATCATCCATTTGCTGTAGAAGAACTTATGATGCCAATCCTTCCTGTAATAAGAGTTAAAAATGTAGATGAAGCAATAGAATTGGGTGTTGAATTAGAACATGGAAATAGACACACTGCTATAATGCACTCAAAACATATTGATAATTTAAGCAAATTTGCAAAAGCAGTTCAAACAACTATTTTTGTAAAAAATGCACCTTCATATGCAGGTATTGGTTATGGAGCAGAAGGACATGGAACATTTACTATTGCAGGACCAACAGGTGAAGGATTAACATCTGCTAAGACATTTACAAGAAAAAGAAGATGCGTAATGGTAGATAATTTCTCTATTAAATAGAATTGGGGATGAGAGTCGTGGGAAAAAGCTTTTTAGATTTAATAAAGGATGGTGGACTAATTGGTGCAGGTGGTGCTGGTTTTCCAACTCATGTAAAATTAAATGCTAAGGTAGAATGTGTTATTGTAAACGGAGCAGAATGTGAACCTTTGCTTAAGGTAGATCAACAATTAATGGATCAAAAAGCAGGTGAACTCTTATATGCATTAAATAAAGTAGTTGAAGAAACTGATGCAAAAAGAGGAGTTATTGCATTAAAAGGAAAGTATAAAGAAGCGATTAAACATTTAAATGAGAAAATTGGAGATTATCCTAAATTAGAATTATTTGAACTTGGAAACTTTTATCCAGCAGGAGATGAACAGGTAACTGTTTATGAAGTAACAAAAAAGATTGTTCCAGAAGGAGGAATCCCATTAAATGTTGGAGTTATAGTAATTAATGTAGAGACATTACTCAATGTATATAATGCATTAGAAGGACGTCCAGTTACAGAAAAATACTTAACAGTAACAGGAGAAGTCAAAAACCCTATTACAATTAAAGTACCTATAGGAATTTCTGTGAAACAAGCTCTTGATTTAGCTGGTGGAACTTTAATAGATGATTTTGAAGTAGTAGATGGTGGTCCAATGATGGGAAAACTTATAGCAGACATTAATATGCCAATAAAGAAAAATACAAAGGGTTTGATAGTTCTTCCTAAGGATCATAATATAGTAACCTCAAAAAATAGAAGTATACAAGCTATGATAAAACAAGCACGAACAGCATGTTGTCACTGTTCTTTATGTACAGAAGTATGTCCAAGACACCTACTTGGACACAAAATGGAACCTGATAAGATGATGAGAATTGCAAGTTATGGAGGCACATGTAGTAAAGAGGTGCTACCAACAAGTGCATTCTTATGTAGCGAATGTGGACTTTGCGAACAAGTTTGTGTTATGGGACTTCAACCTTGGAAGTTAAATGGATTTTTTAAAGGTCAATTAGCTAAAAATGGAATAAAAAATCCCAATCATGCTGCACCAGAAAAATGTGATGAATTTAGGGAATACAGAAAATTCCCAGTTCATAAGCTTAAACAAAGACTTAATATAGAGAAATACGATGCTAAAGCACCTCTTGATAATAAGGAATATGATTTCTTAGAAGTTGTAATTTTAAGATCACAACATATAGGAGCTAAAGCAGAACCAATCGTTAAAGTTGGTGATAGAGTCAACAAAGGAGATCTAATAGGTGATATTGCTAGTGATAAATTAGGAGCAAAAATTCATGCTAGCATAGATGGAGTTATAAAAGAAATTACAGATGATGCTATAGTTATATCAAAATAGTATTAAATTAATAGTTTATATGTACTTACATCTTATAAATATTAGTGAATTTGATTAAAACAATATAAAGTTATGAGTGTGTATTATTTAGAGTTCTATAAATATATGCTAGGAAAGAGAGGAAATATCAAATGGGAAGATCTATTGGATTACTAGAATTTAAAAGTATTGCAAAAGGAATTCAAGCAGCAGATGAAATGGTTAAATCTGCAAATGTTGAATTGATATTATCTACGCCATTATGTCCAGGAAAGTATATTATAATGTTATCTGGTGATGTAGGGGCAGTAACAAATGCTGTGCAAGTAGGTAGAGATATTGGACTAAGTTACCTTATTAGCGATTATGTTATAGCTAATGTACATGAAAAGGTATTTCCAGCTATAACAGCAACTGCTGACTATGATGAAATTTCTTCAATTGGAATTGTTGAAACAATATCTGCAGTTGCAGCTATAATTGCAGGAGATACAGCTTTAAAAGCTGCAAATGTAGATTTATTAGAGGTAAGAGTAGCTAGAGGCCTTGGCGGAAAAGGATTCATATTAATTACAGGAGAAGTATCAGCGGTTAAAGCAGCTGTAGAGGCCGCAGAAACTAGACTTGCGGAAACTGGAGATATTATAACAACTGTTGTAATTCCATCTCCAAGTAAAGAATTAATTCCAACACTATTATAAAAGATATTATAATTAGAAATGCTATAAAAAATTATAATAAAAAATCAACCAAAGAGTTAAAGAGATAACGGTTGATTTTTCTTATTATGTAATTTTATGGAGTATTTTTTATTTTGTTAAATGCATAATCTAACGTGCTTTCTAAATTAGAATTATTTTTTCCAGCACCTTGAGCTAAGGTAAGACTTCCACCACCCCTGCCATCTATAAGCGTTATTGCATCTTTTAAAATTTCATTCATACTAATGTTTATTAAATTTTTAGAGCATGAAAATATAAGATTAGCCTTTTCATCAGAAATTACTGCTATAAGCACAATTGTATTTTTGATTTCAGTAAGCTTAGAGATAAGATTACTTACATACTTAACATTTTGGTTAGTATATATTTTTTTTACAACATTAATCTCTCCAATTTTATTAGCGTTTTCAATCATTTCTTTAACTTCATATTTAGCTAAATCAATTTTAAGTTTTTTATTTTCTTCATTTGATTCCTTAAGATTGTTATTTAAGTTTTTAATTCCATTTACAGCTTCATTTTCATTACAATTTAAGTATTTACAGATAGAGCTTGAAAAATCATCTTTTAAGAAAGAATCATTTATAGCTTTTGTGCCAGCAAGAAATTCTATTCTAGTTCCTTGTTTATGTTTTTCCCATTTCTTTATTTTTATAAGTCTAAGATCTAATGTAGAGCTTGGGTGAACACCGCAACAAGCATTAATATCTAAATCACCTATTTTAACAATTCTAATTTCTTCATTAGTATTAGGAAGATCTCTTCTGAGATTCATGCTTTTAAGATCTTTTTTTGAAGGAATTAAAAATTCTACTTTTAAGGCTTCACCTATAATTTTATTAGCATACCTTTCTGACTTTTTAATTTGTTCTTCATTTAAAGGTGTTTGAAAATCTATAGTGCTTACTTCATTTCCATGATGAACAGCTATAGTATTTATGTTAAAAAGTTTAAAGAAACATGCTGATAAAACGTGTTGTGCTAAATGCTGATTCATTCCATCACTTCGCCTATTCCAGTCAAGTGAACATTTAACTTTATGTATCTTTATTGGCTTTTTTTCTACAATATGATAAATTAAATTATCTTTTTCATAAACATCTAAAACTTCATGTTCTCCAATAGATCCTAAATCACAGTATTGACCACCTCCACCAGGGAAGAATGCTGTTTTATCTAAAACTACATGAAATTTACCGTTAAGTTCTTGTATTTCTATAATTTCTGCTGTAAAATTTGTCAAATATTGATCTTCGTAAAAAAGTTTTTCCATTAATGTACTCCTAAAAATTATTTTTTTGAATATGTCTTAAGTATATTATAGCAGAAAATATCCTTTCCAAAAGTAAAATATACTTTTGGAAAGGATGAATTTTAGAATCCTTTCTTTTTAGCCTCTATTCCACTTTCATTTAAAGCAGGCTCTTCTATAGTAGTATTAAAACTACTTTTGGCCATTTGACCTTGAGTTTTAGATCCATTTTTTAAATAATTTTCTTTTGAAGACACCTTTTTATTTTGAGTATCCAAACAAATCATCTCCTTAAATTTTAATATACTTATCCAATAGCTAGCATCTTTAACACTTTAGCTTATACAAGTGTAAGATGACGGATGCACGCTCATAGATAACAATTTCTAAGCTTCAGATAGCTCCAAAACCCCATCTGAAACAAAGAACTTTGTTTATAGTATTAGCAAATTCTTAATTATTAAAGTGGTTATTAATATGAATAAATGTATAATTAATCATATTAAGTTCTTAATTTACTATGTTGCAACTTTATCAGCAATATAATTTTAAGGTATACATATAATATTTTAAAAAAAGGCTATGTTTTAAAACCGTGTTGATATTGTTACATATTGTTCAGCGTGCTAAAGAATTGAACTTAAGAACATCTTAATTAGTATTGTCCCATTCCAGCTTGTTCCAAAAACAAGTTTTGGACAAGCAACTAATGTGACAATACTCAAGGAAACTCGACTCACATACGTTCGCTGAGTAAGTTTGAGATACCAAATGTAAAATTTGGACTCTCACTTAAGAGTTCTAAAAGTTAAATTCTAATGCACGCTTCACAAAAATGTAACAATATCAACACTATATTAAAACATAGGTTTTAAAAATTAAATCAGTTTATTTTTATATTTGACTATTAATTATTACCAATAGGATTTAAGATAATTTTGGAATTTTCTTTAGAAAATCTTTCATTTTTGCTGAAGAGTATCTTTAATTATAAAAGTTATACTTTAATCATTACATGAAAGGTTGTGATTAAAATGAAAACATAGTAAGAAGGTAAATATACTATTAAAGGATTCAGTATAAACATAAGAAGTTGTTTGGACATCCTATGATATTATATATATTGTAAGGTATTATAGAAAAATTAATTTACTTTAAATGCCTAATATTATTTTTAGTGAGGGTGTAAGTACTATGAAATCATATAATGTTTTAATTGTGGAAGATGAAAAAGAAATAGCTGATGCTATTGCAATATATTTAAAGAATCAAGGATACAATGTTTTTAAGGCTAATAATGGATTAGAAGGTTTAGAAATTATAAATAAAGAGACTCTACATTTAGCTATTGTAGATATAATGATGCCTAAGATGGATGGAATTAAAATGACTGTTAAGCTTAGGGAATGTCATGACTTTCCTGTTATTATGTTATCAGCAAAATCGGAAGAAATGGATAAAATAATGGGACTTAATATAGGGGCTGACGATTATGTTACCAAACCATTTAATCCAATGGAACTTTTAGCTAGAGTTAATTCACAGCTTAGAAGGTATTCTAAATATTTGAAGTTGGTAAATAATTCAGAAAAAGAGAATAACAGTTTTGTGATTGGAGGACTTGAATTAAATATTGATACAAAGGAAGTTATAGTGGATGGAGATATAGTAAAGTTTACTCCTATAGAATTTAAAATATTGAATTTATTAATGAAAAATTCAGGAATAGTATTTTCAGCAGATGATATATATGAAAAGGTATGGAATGAAAAAGCTGTTAATACTGATACAGTTATGGTTCATGTAAGAAATATAAGAGAAAAAATAGAAATTAATCCGAAAAATCCGAAATATTTAAAGGTGGTGTGGGGTGTTGGGTATAAAATTGAAAAACAATAAAAAGTTTAATGAAGAAAGAGAAAAAAAGTTAGATGTCAATAAAAAATCATATAATATAAATATAATAGCAATTATAGTAATGTTTATTTTATCAATATTGATATGTAGTCTTTATCCTACAATAAAAAATATGGCAAAACAGGGCGATAATGTTAGGTCTCCTTATGAAAGTATAAGTCTTTTAGAAAATATTCATGAGTTCAGCTATGTTTTATATAAAGATGTTTTAGAAAAGGAAAAGGGACAAGCATTGACTTATGATCAAGTATACATTAAAGAGAATACAGATAAAACAGACGTTGATTATAATTTGGTAGTAGAACAAATAAAGACAACATTAAACGAGTGGAGTGGAATGTCACAGGATGACTTAAAAAACCTCAATTATTTGGTATTAGACAAAGATGGAAAAAAAGTTAAGACAAATACTAATAATAATTTAGATTCATTACTAGCAGAGGGTACTGAAAATGCTAGCAATATTGAGAATTTAAACAAAATTTATGATTGGTATATGGTTGTTAATTTCGATGAAAAGGGTGTAATAGAAGTAAAAAATGTTCATGGTGCTTATGGATACAACGTGAGAAACAGCTTTTCAAATTTTAGTATGAAAGAAAAAGCTAATATACAGGGGGATAGTGTTAAATTTAATCCTATTGTAAATACAACTTTTGTTTATGCAATTCCAAAGGATTTAAAATATTCAGATTTTATAAGTAAAAAAGCAAACTTGCTGGAAAATAATGTGAATTTTAATGCTGTAGTATTATATGTAATGATGGTATTTGCAAGTATATTAATTTTATCATTAGTAGTTCCATATAAAAAAGGTAAAGAAGTGTTTGGAATTAAAAGTGTATTAAAAATCCCTTTTGAAATAAATTGTTTTATATTTGGGTGCACAGCATTTTTTTCAGCAGTAGGGTCAGGTGCTGCCATATTTTTCACATTAGATAGTAGATTAGTTAAAAAATTATTAGACTTTAATATAAATACAAGACTAGATACAGTATTTACAGATGTTATCAATATAGGTATGTGGATAGTAATAATATATTTAATATTTGTGGGTGCTATGCTTTTAAAACACATATTTACTATAGGAATAGTTAAGTATTTTAAGGAAAACTTACTTATTATTAAAATATTAAGATTAATAAAGAAGTTTTTAAGTAAAGTTATTAATTATGTAGCACATATAGATTTAACTGAGAAATCTAATAAATTTATCATAAAAGTGATTGGCCTTAATCTAATTATAATGTCAATATTTTGTATGTTTTGGTTTTTGGGAGTATTTTTATCTTTTATTTATAGTATAGTGTTATTCTATTTACTTAGAAAATATTATACTGGTATAAAGAATAAATTTGGAATTCTTTTAGATGCTACAAATAAAATCGCAGAAGGAAATCTAGATGTACAAATACAAGAAGATTTAGGAGTGTTCAACCCTTTTAAGGAAGAAGTAGAAAGAATACAAATGGGATTTAAAAATGCTGTTGATGAAGAAGTTAAAAGCCAAAAAATGAAAACTGAGCTTATATCAAATGTATCTCATGACTTAAAAACTCCTCTTACATCAATAATAACTTATATAGATCTATTAAAAGATGAAAATATAAATGAAGAAGATCGTAAATCTTATATTGATACTTTAGATAAAAAATCACAAAGATTAAAGTTTTTAATTGAAGATTTATTTGAAGTAAGTAAAGCAACAAGCGGTAATGTTAATTTAAATTTAGTTAATGTAGATATAGTAGAATTAATGAGGCAAATAGAGATTGAATTGGAGGATAAAATAAAGAAATCTGGATTGATTTTCAGGAATAATTTCCCAGAAAATAAAAGTATTTTACAGCTAGATAGTCAAAAAACATTTAGAATTTTTGAAAATCTTTTAAGTAATATTAGTAAATATGCTATGAAAAATTCAAGAGTATATATAGATATTTTAGAAAAAGAAGAGAGTGTAGAAATTACATTAAAGAATATGTCTGCTGTTGAAATTGATTTTGCACCACTTGATATTGTGGAAAGATTTGAAAGAGGAGATAAATCTCGTAATACAGAAGGTTCTGGCCTTGGTCTTGCAATAGCAAAAAGCTTTGTTGAGCTTCAAGGAGGAAATTTTAATATTGATATTGATGGTGATTTATTCAAAGTAATAATTGAATTTAAGAGATAATAATACTATAAATGAATAAGTCTATATTGAAAACTAAAATGGAACTTATACAAATAGAAGTCTATAAAAAGGAATTTATTTGTATAGGTTCTTTTTATATTTAGAATATAATCTGTTATACTTGTTATTTCAGAATTTTTTTAGTCATAAGTATAAGAATAATCAAACGTTAACACAACATACCTTTATTAAATATAATACACAATAAAAAATTAATAAAATTAAAAAATATACCTCAAAATAAAATATCTATAATTAAAGTCTAAAATATTTAAAGAGTAAATTATTATGAATATATAAGAATTTATCTAATATATAAGTTATTCTAAAAATATAATATTACTAATAAATCTATATTAGTGTATAATAGACATTACAAGGAAATAATAATTATTATTTAAAAATAAATTAGGAGGTATATGTTAATGAAAGGAACAGTTGTAGCAACCTGGATGAAGACAAATAGGAAGCTGTTTGGAGATTCAATAGTTGATAAAGCAATGGATTATGTGGGTTGGAGAAGTACTAAAATATTTTCACCTATTGAAAATGTAGATGATCAAGAGGTAAAAAAGATAATTTCATATATAGCAAAGGAAAAAAATATGGAAGTTGGTATGCTATGGAGAAAAATTGGACAAGATAATATAAAATCTTTTAGTAAGGATTATCCAGCATTTTTTAGACATGATAATGTATATTCATTTTTGAAATCTATGTTTGATGTACATGTAGTAATGACAAAAAAATTTGCTGGAGCAAAGCCACCGTTAGTATTAATTGAGCCTATTTCAAGAAGGGAAGCTATATTTAGTTATAATTCATCGAGAGGTATGTTTGATTATTTTCTTGGGATGTTAGACGGATCATGTGAACATTTCAATGAAAAAGTACAGATAGAAGAGATATCAAAAACTAACACTGAACTAAAGTTAAAGCTTATTTTTGATAAGGATATATATTATACTAAGAAATATTTCTTTAACAAATTGCTTTCATTAGGATTTATAAAAAGTTTTGGGGTTAAGGCTGGAGTATTTACATTTTTGATATCTGCAATAGTTATGATACCTATGTTAGGTCTTGACAATATAATTAAAGCATTAATTGGAAGTTTTATAGCTGGTATTGGAGCATTTGTTGGAATTTCTTTAATGATGTCTCCTATGGATGCAATAAAAGAAGAACTTGAACGAATTATAAATAATCAATATAACATTGATGGAAAAATTGTAACAAATGATTTTTTTGAGGAAATATATATTTTGATTAAGAAACATAAAAAAGTTATACAAGCTGATTTTGTTGGATTTAAAGGTATTACAGATGAAATGAATACTTTTGTAGATACAATAAATAAGATATCTGCTTCAATGGATCACACATCTAATGAGATAGGTGGTGTTGTGGAGCAGGTTGCAAATGGTGCTGTTATACAAGCACAAAATACAGATATTGCAGTACAAGCACTTAATGGAAATATTGAAGATTTAAGAGGTATAGTTGAAAATGAAAACACAAACAAATTACAACTTGAAGATGCAATGCAAAAGATAAATAATAGCTATGAAAATGTAGATAGTGCTAGTAAAAATATTTTAACATCTCTAGAAAAATTTAATGAGGTTAAAGTTAAAGGCACACATCTTGAAGGTAAAGCAAAAGATATAACTAACATAGTTTCTATAGTTTCAGGAATATCTGATCAGACCAATTTATTAGCTCTAAATGCATCTATTGAGGCAGCTAGAGCTGGTGAACAAGGTAGGGGATTTGCAGTTGTAGCGGAGGCTATAAGAAAGTTAGCTGAACAGTCTAAAGAGGCAGTGCAAGAAATAAACTCTAATTTAAAACAGTTTGTTGATGAAATAAAGTCTTTAGTAGGAGATATAGAAATTCAATATGTTGTATTAGAAAAGGAGACTGATAATTTAGGTGTTGTTAGAAATATAAGCTTTGAATCTAATCAATCTGTACAAAGTGTAGCTACTTCGATGATAGACACTATAAATAAACTAAATACTGAAGCTAATTCTATAACTAATGTTTATGATAGTATAGAATCTTTAGCAGCTATTGCACAGGAAAATTCAGCATCTTCTGAGGAAGTAAGTGCTAATGTAATAAACTATACTAATGAGATTAAAAAACTTATAGATAATATACATGATTTTAAAGGAATTACTGAAACTTTTAAAAATGATTTGGAGAAGTATAAAATTTAATATTGATAAATTAAATAAACTTTAATAAAATAATATTTTAACAGTGTAATTAATATAATATTATTACAAAATTAATTTCTACCTAAATTAATTTTGTAATGTATTTATTATATATGTTTCAATAATGATGCTACAGTATAAATATTAATATACCAATTTTAAAATAGTTTTTACCATAAGTTTATAAATTACAACATATGTATTAATAGGTTAGAGTATAACTTTAGTAGTTGACAGCAGTTAATTATATTGTTAAAATTACACTTGAAAAAAGAATAACTTATCAAGAGTGGTGGAGGGACTGGCCCTATGAAGCCCAGCAACCTACTTTTAGTAGTTAAGAATTAAGTATTGCTAAGGTACTAATAAAAGCTTTTTAATTAGCAAATCGACTTAACTTAAAAGATGTGGTGCTAAATCCTATTAGATAAGGAGTTTAATATAGTATAAGAATATGTAAAGCTTCACTACTGGTTGAAGCTTTAATTTTTTGCTTAAAATTTCAAAATTAACAATATGAGGAGAGAATCTTAATGAAAAAACAAGGAAGTATAAAATCACTAATACCATTATTGGTATTTTTAGTAGTTTATGTTGGGGTATCTTTGTTAGCTGGAGATATGTATGCAGTATCAATAATAATTCCATTTTTAGCATCAGCAGTAACGGCATTAATTATGAACAGAGGAAAGAGTCTGAATGAAAAATTAGAGATTTTTTGTAAAGGAGCAGGAGATAATAATGTTATTTTAATGATATTAATATTTATACTTGCAGGAGCATTTGCTCAAGTTGCAAAAGATATGGGAGCAGTAGATTCAACTGTAAATTTAGGCTTATCAATATTACCAAGCAATTTATTAATTGTTGGTTTGTTTTTAATTGCATGTTTTATAGCTCTTTCAGTTGGTACATCTATGGGAACTATAGTTGCATTAGTTCCAATTGCAGTTGGCATAGCAGATAAAACTGGAGTTGTAGTAGCTATAGCAGTTGGAGCTGTTGTTAGTGGAGCTATGTTTGGAGATAATTTATCAATAATTTCAGATACAACTATAGCAGCAACAAGAACTCAAGGCTGTCAAATGAAGGATAAATTTAAAATGAATTTTAGAATTGTACTTCCAGCAGCAATAATAACAACAATAATTTTTGCTATATTAACAAGAAATGCAGTAGCAACAGATGTACAAGCATTAAACTATAGCTTGGTGAAAATTATTCCATATATTGTAGTGATAGCATCATCATTATTTGGATTAAATGTTATGGTTGTTTTATTTGGTGGAACGATTATTGCAGCAATTATTGGTTTTGCTTATGGTAGCTTTAATATTATTGGATTATGTAGTTCAATTTCTAACGGAATATCTGGAATGAGTGAATTGATAATTATATCTTTATTAATAGCAGGAACAATAGCTTTAATTAAAGAAAATGGTGGAATAGAATATATATTAAAGAAAGGTCTAAAGAAATTTAAAAATAAGAGAGATGCAGAATTTGGAATAGCGATTTTAGTAAGTTTAGTAGATGTATGTACTGCAAATAACACTATAGCTATAGTAACTGTAGGACCAATAGCTAAAAATATTTCAGATGAGTTTGATTTAGAACCTAAAAGAGTTGCTGGAATAATGGATATGTTTTCTTGTGTTTTTCAAGGAATGATTCCTTATGGAGCTCAATTGATTTCAGCATCTGGATTGGCGGGAATATCCCCCTTTGCTATAATGAAATATTTATTATATCCATACTTAATGGGAGTATGCGCAGTAATATCAATGTTCTGGTATCATAGAAATAAATCTGAAAAATTAAATATAAAAGAAAAAGTATCTTAATATTATGAAAAAGTACTTTTAGTATGAGTAAAATGTGAGTGTTTTTAAGAAGATAAAAAAGCTAGTAAACCAGGGAAATAATAAAATTCCAAGTTTACTAGCTTTTATTGTGGAGGCACCATCCAGATTTGAACTGGAGAATAAAGGTTTTGCAGACCTCTGCCTTACCGCTTGGCTATAGTGCCATACAAAATTATTTAATTTTCTCTATATAAATATATTAGTAATTTTGCCCAAAAGTGTTACACATATAATAAAATTTATTATATGTATTTTTAATTATTAATAATAGCTTCTACTTTTTATGTTCAAGCATAACTTTACATTTAATCCAGGAGAAAATAAAATATAGTTATAATATATATTTTCATTAAGTGTATTGAAACTTTATATTAAGAGCATGCTTTAAATTTCAATAAAGTAACAGTTTAATGTAAGAGGTGGAGAAATGATTAAAAAATTTATAATAATAAATGGAACAATGGGTGTAGGAAAAACTTCTATATGTGAAAATTTACATAAAACTTTACCAAACTCAGCATGGCTAGATGGTGATTGGTGCTGGATGATTAATCCTTTTACCGTAAATGAAGAAAATAAGGAAATGGTTATAAAGAATATAACTTATATATTAAATAATTTCTTAATGAATTCATCACTGGAATATGTAATATTTAATTGGGTTATTGATAGTGATTATATTATGAACCTAATATTAGATAATATGCAAACAAAATCATTTAATATCTATAAAATAACCTTGACATGTTCTAAAGATGAGTTGATAAAAAGAGTTGGTCTTGACATATTAGAAGGTAAAAGAGAAAAAAATAGTATTAATAGAAGCTTAGAAAGGTTAGATCTCTATTCAAAAATGGATACATTAAAAGTGGATACTACATTTAAAGAAATAACTACAATTGTAAATGAAATCAAAAATATTATTCAATAATTTGAAATTATAAGTTAGGTACATGAAAGAAAATAACAAGTCAAAGATACGAAATAGACTAGCTGACTTCCTTGTTATTTTTTTGAATGTGCCTTAAATGAGTTAGTGATCATTATAATGCTCCAGAAGTTTTAATTATAGATATTGATAAATATGATTATGTAAATGTGAAAACAAAAGACTCTCTAATGCATAACATAGAAAGTCTTTTAATCTATTATTCATTATTTTTATCATATAAATGACAAGCAATTTTATGCCCAGTCTCTAATTCAACAAATTTAGGTTCAAAGTGTTTGCAAACATCCATGCACTTTGGACATCTTGTATGAAATCTACAACCGCTTGGTGGATTTATAGGACTTGGTACGTCACCTGATAATATAATTCTTTCTTTTTTAACTTCAGGATTAGGAATAGGTATAGCGGATAATAATGCTTTAGTATATGGATGAAGTGGGTTAGAGTAGAGAGAATCTACATCTCCGATTTCAACTAATTTACCAAGGTACATAACACCAACTCTATTACTAATATGCTTAACAACATTTAAGCCATGTGCTATAAACAAATAAGTAAATCCTAATTTGTGTTGAAGATCTGACAAAAGGTTTAAAATCTGAGCTTGAATTGATACGTCCAATGCTGATACAGCTTCATCACAAACTATAATTTTGGGGTTAACTGATATTGCACGTGCTATTCCAACTCTTTGTCTTTGACCACCACTAAATTCATGTGGATATCTATCTTTATGGTAAGGAGCAAGTCCAACATATCTTAGAAGTTCATTAACTTTATGTTCAAGTTCTTTACCATTTGCAATATTATTTACTTTCATAGGTTCTTTTATTATATCTCCAATCTTCATTCTAGGATTTAATGATGCGTATGGATCTTGAAATATGATTTGAATATTTTTGCTTATATTTTTTCTATTATCTTTTCTAATTTCATTTATGTCTTTTCCTTCAAATAATATTTCACCTGAAGTAGAATCTAATAAATTAACAAGAAGTCTTCCCAGGGTAGATTTACCACAACCAGATTCTCCTACGATTCCTAATGTTTCACCTTTATATATATCAAAAGAAACATCATCAACAGCTTGGACAGACTGAGGTTTTTGAAAAAATCCTGAAGAGGATACAGGGAAAAATTTTTTTAAATTTTTAATTTCCATTAATTTATCCATTATTTTCATCCTCCTTATTTTTATATAAGAAACAACGAACTTCTCTATTTTCTAAAGATATTAAAGGAGGTGATTCATATGTGCATTTATCCATACAATTTGGACATCTATTCCTAAAAGTACATCCAGTTGGTAATTCTAGTGGATTAGGAACAGTACCAGGTATAATAAATAATCTTTCAACATCATCCTCTATTTTAGGAATAGAATTAAGCAAGCCTTTAGTATAAGGATGTTTCGGATCTTTAAAAATATCTTTTATTAAAGCTTTTTCAACCACTTTGCCACAATACATAACAACAACTCTATCAGCAACCTCAGCAACAACTCCTAAGTCATGAGTAATAAGTAAAATTGCAGTACCAAGTTTGTTTTTTAATTCGAGCATAAGTTCAAGAATCTGTGCTTGGATTGTAACATCAAGTGCAGTAGTAGGTTCATCGGCAATTAAAAGTTCTGGATTACAGCTAAGCGCGATTGCAATCATAACCCTTTGTCTCATACCACCACTTAATTGATGAGGGTAGTTATCTATTCTTGCTTCTGGAGAAGGAATACCAACTAAAGTTAGCATTTCTATTGCTCTGTTTCTTGCTTCCTTTTTATTTAAACCTTCATGTTTAATAATTGCTTCAGTAATTTGTCTTCCAATTGTAAAAACAGGGTTTAAAGAGGTCATTGGTTCTTGAAAAATCATAGACAACTGTTTACCACGTAAATTTTGCATTTCTTTTTCTGACTTTTCAAGTAAATTTTCAGATTTAAATAATATTTCTCCAGACATCTTTGTTTTACTAGTTCTCGAATGAAGTCCCATTATAGATAGGGAAGTAACACTCTTACCACTACCAGATTCACCAACTATAGCAACTACCTCGCCTTTATCTACATTAAAATCTACTCCGTTTACAGCTGTAATAGTACCTTTTTTAGTTATAAATTCTGTTTTTAAGTTTTTTATATCAAGTAGCATTTTTAAATTCCCCCCTTATGCATTTAGCTTAGGATCTAAAGCATCTCTAAGCCCATCTCCTAATAAATTAAAAGCTAGGACCGTAAGTGTAATTGCAAATCCAGGGAATAAAATTATGTGAGGAGCATTATAGAAGTAACTTCTACCAGCACCAAGCATAGTTCCCCATTCAGCAAGAGGTGGTTGAACTCCAAGTCCAAGGAATCCAAGTGCTGATGTTTCTAAAATTGCACTAGAAATACCTAGTGTAGCACGAACAATTATTGGAGATAAAATATTAGGAAGCACATGCTTAAAAATTATAACAAAATCATTATTTCCAATAGCTTTTGCAGCTTGTATATATTCACTTTCACGTACAGATAATACACATCCACGTACTATACGAGCATATTCTGGAATCGTAACTATACTGATAGCAATAACAGCTTTGTCAAGGCCTTTTCCAAGAGCACTCATAAAAGCAATTGCTAAAAGTAGGGAAGGGAAAGCAAGAATTATATCCATTATTCTCATTAAGAACATATCAATATTACCACCAAAGTAACCACAAATTGAACCTATTACAGTTCCTATTGATAAGGCTATAGCAACAGAAATAAGACCAACTCTTAAAGATATTTTAGTACCATCAATTACTCTACTAAAAATATCTCTTCCTTGTTCATCAGTACCAAAAAAGTGAGTAGCTGAAGGTGTTTGAAGAGAATTGGATAACTCTCCACTATAAGGATCGTACGGCATTAAAAATTTACCGAATATTGCTATTAAAACTATTAAAGTAATAAAAATTAAACCAATTAAAGCAGCACGGTTTGATATCAATAATGACATAAAATTTTTAAATCTATCTAATATAGTATTTCTTGAAAATTTTTCTTCATTTAAATAAGTAGAGCTTTCTTGTATTAAATTAGTATCCATAATATAGGTCCTCCTTTAAGAGTATTTTATACGAGGATCTATATATGCATAAAGTAAATCTACTAATAAATTTACCATAACAAATACTATTGCCATTATGATAACAGATCCTTGTACAACTGGATAATCTGATTTTAAAATAGCATCAATTGTATAACTACCTATACCAGGCCATGAGAAAACTGTTTCTGTTAAAACAGCGCCACCTAGTAGTGATCCTAATTGAAGTCCAATAACAGTAGAGATTGGAATTAATGCATTTCTAAGTCCGTGACTTCTAATAACTATATTTTCAACAAGTCCTTTGGATCTAGCAGTTCTTATATAATCTTGACCTAAAACTTCAAGCATAGTAGAACGAGTCATACGAGCTATAATAGCTGTTGAATATGAAGCTAATGCTATTACAGGAAGCATCATGTGCTTTAATGAATCCCAAAATGCAATCATATTGCCTGATAATAAGCTGTCTAAAAGATATAATCCTGTAACTTTAACAGGCTCCAAACCAATAGTTGCACGACCTGAAACTGGTAATATATGCAAGTTAACTGAAAATACAACAATTAAAATTAATCCGAGCCAAAATATTGGCATTGACACTCCAATTAAAGAACTTCCCATACAAAGATAATCTATAATTGAATTTTGTTTTACAGCTGAAAGAACGCCTAAAGTAACACCAACTATTGAAGCTACAATTATTGCAACAAGAGCAAGCTCAATAGTTGCAGGAAATCTAGAAAAAATTTCTTTTGCTACAGCTGTTTTAGTTATAAGAGAATCACCAAAATTTCCTTGTGACATACCTTTCATAAAATCAAAATATTGAATGTATAATGGGTCATTTAATCCTAATTGTTCTCTTAAAGAAAGAATTTGATCTTGACTTGCATGTTGCCCTAAAATTATTGAAGTTGGATCAGAACTAAATACATGCATTACTAAAAATACTAATATTGAAACTCCAAAAAGTACTGGTATAAGTAGTAATATTCTTTTAATTATATACTTGATCATAAATTCACCTCTTTTTTTAATGTTAAATTATGAGGCTCCGATTTTATCGGAGCCTCTAAAAATATGATTTAGATTTTATTCTTTATCTATATTTTTAAAGAAGACTGTACCAGTTGGGTGAATTGTAAAGTTTTTAATCTTTGGAGTTGAAGCTGCCATTTGCTTTGCATATGAAATTGGAACCCATGCTGCATCTTTAGCAAGTAAATCTTGAAGATCACCATATAAAGCTTTTCTTTCATCTCCATTAGGTAATTTTCTACCTTTAGCTAACAACTCATCTACTTTAGGATTTGAATATCTAGCTACATTTAAACTACTAGCAATTTCTTTACTATCAAGTAATGACAAGAAGTTATCTGCATCTCCATTATCTCCATTCCAACCGTAGAATAATATCTCACCTTCACCTTGTTGTGTCTTTTCTTTATATTCAGTCCATTGATACACATCAATAGTTGCAGTAACACCAACTTTGCTTAAGGAATTTTGAACTGCTTCTGCGAGTTTTTGACCACCAACAGAGTTGTAAGGTCTAGGATTTGAATAAGTAATCATCTTTATATTAAGATTTTCTTGTCCTAGTTCTTTTAACATTGCTTTTGATTTATCAGGATCATATCCATATGAAGTTACATCTTTTTTATATCCAGGTATAAAACTTGGAAGTTGTGTTTTTGCAACATCTGCATAACCTTGATATAAGTATTGAACTAAATCTTCACGATTAATAGCATATGATAAAGCTTCTCTTAGTTTTGGATTATTAAATGGAGCTCTTTCACAGTTAAAGGCCATGTAGTTTATATTCATTCCAGGTTCGTTAAATATATTTATTTGTTTTTCTTTTAATTTTGGAACATCATTTGGATCTAATCCATCCATAGCATCAATAGAACCAGTCATAAGTTCACTAGCTCTTACTGAATTTTCTTTAGTAATTTTAATTACTACTTTGTCTAAGATAGGCTTTTCACCCCAATAATCATTATTTTTTTCAATTGTAACTTTTTCTCCTTTGTCCCAAGATACAAATTTGAAAGGACCAGTACCAACTGGATGTTCATTTAGGTTACCATTATATTTTTCAAGTGCAGTTGGACTTACAATTGGAGCTGCAAGTGCCATTGCAAGATTTGATAAAAATGGAGTACTTGGAGCATTAAGTGTGAATTTAACTGTATTGTTATCAAGAGCTTCAACCTTATTAACTCCAGCAAATGTAAATGAAGCATAAGGCATGTCATCAGTTGCATTTGGAGGTAATTGTCTTTGAACAGATTTAATTACTGCATCTGCATTAAAATCAGTCCCATCGTGGAATTTCACACCCTTTTTAAGATGAAATGTGTATTCAGTGCCATCATTACTAATGTCCCAGCTTTCAGCTAAACAGGGTTTAACATCTGTATTGTCATCTCCATAGGACACTAATCCTTCATAAACATTACAAATTACTTTAGCTGATTCACCATCATCAACAAAAGCAGGATCAAGTCCCCTTGGATCAGCGCCTTGAGCAAAAATAAATGTTTTATTGCCAGTCGAGTTTTTTGTGCTTGTAGCTTGTCCACCACAACCTACAAGAAAAGTAGTAGCAAGTATCGCTGATAAAATAAGCGATAATACTTTCTTTTTCATAAAATAGCCCCCTCATTATTATAAATATTATCCTTTATAGGATATTAAAAAAGAATAAATGATATTATGTAATTTTAAATATAAACAGTATTATTTTTTAAATAGCTTAAATATATTTTACATAATAATTCAAATAATACTTAAATTTACCATTTGATAATTTATATGATTATATCATACTTATATAAAAAAGTATATATTTTATAAACAAATCAGTATAAATATAATGGATACTTTGTATATTATATAAGAAAAATTAAAAAAAGTTAACGATATGATAATTTACAAACTTTTAAATTGAAGATAATTTTAGTGATTATTAAAAATGAAGAAAAAAGTCGTAAGATAATATTTGTAATTATTATAGAGAAATTTCAAGTAGGAGTAAGTAGTTTATACAATATAACGTTAACGTAGCATACCTTTACTTAAAAAATAAAAACACAATAAAAAAATCTAATAAAATTTAAAATACAAAACACAAAATAACACCTTAAAATTAGGCACTGTTTCAACAGAGTGTTGATATTGTAGTATAAAGCTCATGGACAGAGGAATTTACTTTAAGAACCTTAAAAAACCCCTGTTGATTTTGTACAATTATACACACTCAACAGGGGGGGATGATATATAAAATTAAAAATCAACGATATAAAAATCTGTTTATAATCAGTAATTTACTCTAATTAGCCAAAACTTCATTTTTTTATCACTCCATCCTAAATCCCAGGGAACATTATTTCTATCTGTATTATGACAAGTTACTAAGGAGTATCCTTTCGAATCAACTCCAGTAACCACAGATACATGAGTTATATCTCCTTTTTTTTCATAAGCTACAAAATCACCAGGAAGAAGTTTATAGGAAGCCTTATATACTTTTTCATAATTTCCAGTAGAAATAACTGATGCTCTTCCGCTATTTAACATGTAGTAAGTAAACTTGCCAGCATTTACCCAAGGTGCTGTTGCATTTCCTTTTTCATAATTCCATGCAGAATTTTTTTTGAATTTGCCCCCTTCATGCAATACCTGTGAAGCAAAGTTTGCACAATCTCCTCCCTCACAGTTGAAATTTTTATACTTTTTATTATATTTAAATTCATGTTCTTCAATAGTTGATAAGCCACAATATTTTTCTGCATATTCCATTGCATTTTTTCTTCTTTCATTAATATTAGAAAGATCTCTAGCTTGTTGTGAAGTGATATATTGTTTAATGTCATCCGCTTTAATATTTTCTAAACTTAACGAATCGGCAAAAGGATCTGTATACCATTCCTTTGCTATTATCCATTTTCCATCTTTATTAGTTAATTGAAGAGAATGAGATGTTCCAATTCTTGAATTATTAACTAGCTGTGGCTCATTTAGATAGATGTATTTATATTCTGTATCACATAACACAAAAAAAGAAGCTTTGTCTTTTTTAACTTTACATTTTGTGATTAATATCTTAGGTGTTATATCTGTAAATTTAACTCCTTGTTTTTGTGCCCAGTTATTTATATATTTTACCTTTTTTTCTTCATACTCATAAGCCCATTGTCCCAATTTAGTATCAGTAGCATATATATGCTCTAAGCAGTCTAAGTCTTGAGTTAATATTGCTTTGCTTTTTATTGAAAATATATTTTCTACATAACTTTTTACTTCAGAATCAGTATCAGTAAGTGCTAAGACTTTTTGTTCGCTACAAACATTGATACATAAACATATAAGTGCAATTATAATAATTCCTATGAATATTGATGAGTTTTTCTTAAACTTAGATATCCACATAAGTACTACCTCTTTCTAAATGAATATTATTCTACTGTAATTCTTGTTCAATTATATCAATATATTTTTTAGTAGCTTCCTCTTCTAAAGGAGCACCTTCATACCATTTGCTATTATTATTCCAAGTGCTGAAATATTTAGCTTTTAATATTATTTCTGGTCTATACTCAAAATGTAAAATATCAAAATGACCCCATTTTCCTCCCCACACAAAATTGTTTTTTTCAAATGCTTCTACTAATTCTTTAGGGTACTGTGAAAGTCTTTTTTCGCCTTCTTTGTCTGAACTCCATTTCCAATAATCTTTTTTATCACTTTTTAAATCAATTGCTATCCCATAAGAGTGAGGACTTAATCTACCAGTACCTGATATAACTCTATAATTATAAGTTCCACTAGCAGGGTAAAGAATACTTCCTATATCACCTCTAGTTTTTGAAAGAGGGATAAGTTCTTTTAATGCTGCTTCTAAAGATGTATTAGCATTATTTTTACTGTTAAATTGATAATTAGTATAGCCATATTTTAAGCTAATTAAGTTTGATTCGATAGACTTTCTAGAATTTCCATAAACTTCACTTAAAAGTTCATAATGTCTAGCTCTTCCTGGATCAAAGGTTTTATCCATAATACTGTTACTTTTATCAAGAGGATAATCCTGTTCTAACATATCTTGGAGATCCGGATTTTCTAATTTTTCTTCATGACTTTTCTCGATTTTATCGTCATAAATAATTTTCTTGCCAGATTTCATAATTAGATAAACTTTATCATCATTATTTTTTTCTACTCCAACTATATAATCTGGGTAAGCTAACATAAGAGTTAAAATATCCTGTTTCATTTCTATTATATAGTCTATATCTTCAGATGCTTTTGATGTAATAGGTATATTGACAGTAACTAAAAGACATATTATAAAAATACTTAATTTTTTTATCATTATGTTCACCACCATTTAAAACTATGTAAATATAGTTTATCCAAAGAATTATTCTAATATGTGATGGATTTTAATGTATGTTTTTAAATTATTAGCAGAATAATATAAAAGTCAAAGAATATAATTAAGTAGGTAAAATGATATTTTTTTTATGTTTGGACATAATACTTTATATAAAATATTCAATCAAAGGAGGAAGTAACATGAATTTTCCAACATCTTTTCCATCTCAACATCAAAATCAACATCCAGGCTTTGAATATGAGATGAATCCAGCGCCTATATATAATGACCCCACATATAATAAAAAGGGTGATATTTTAAATAATAAAGTGGCTATAATTACTGGGGGCGATAGTGGAATAGGTAGGGCTGTTGCAATTGCTTATGCAAATCAAGGAGCAAATATAGTAATTGTTTATTATAATGAACATAAAGATGCTGAAGAAACTAAAAAACTTATAGATAATATGGGTAAAAAGTGTACACTTATAGCTGGTGATATTAGTGATGTTAGTTTCTGCAATAGCATTATGGAAAAAACTATTAGTGAATATGGGAAAATAGATATATTAGTGAATAATGCAGCTGTGCAATATGAATGTAGTGATATCAAGAAAATATCTGATGAGCAATTTGATAAGACATTTAAGACTAATGCATATGGTACTTTTTATATGACAAGAGCAGCTATGAATCATTTAAAAAGTGGAGCTAGTATAATAAATACAACTTCAGTAGTAGCGTTTAAGGGAAATGAAACATTAATAGATTATTCAATGACTAAAGGAGCTATTGTATCATTTACAAGGAGTTTATCAACTGCTTTAGCAAAAGGAAAAACTGGAATAAGAGTAAATGCTGTTGCACCGGGACCTATTTGGACACCACTTATACCATCAAGTTTTGATGCAGTAAAAACCTCAAATCATGGCTCAAATACTCCAATGGGTAGAGCGGGTCAACCAGTTGAATGTGCTGGAGCTTATGTATTTTTAGCGTCAGAATGTGCTTCATATATTACAGGTCAAACTATCCATATTAATGGTGGAGAAATAGTAAATTCATAGACATCCAATAAATAATGAATAAATATATTAGACTTAAAACAAATCTTATAAACCAATGAAATAAAAAGAATGAGTAATCCCAGTAAAATCAAGAGTTAAGGAGTAATAGCCTTAGCTCTTTTTTTAATGAAGAAAAGAAGAGGTAAGGTAGGGAATATGAAAAATAAAGTGAGAGAAAATGTTCAGACTTTATTTGGAACTTTAATAATACTTAGACATTAATATACATAATTAGTATAATTTTAATAATGAAAGATTATAAATAAGAATACTTCATTAATAATGAATAAAAAACTCTAGGATTAGTAGTACACAAATGTAAATAAAAAAACGAGGTGAAAAAAATGAATATTTGTATAGAAACAGAACGGCTTATATTAAGACAATTTTCTGTAAATGATACAGTAAAATTAAATGCAATCTGCAATGAACCCAATATTCTAAAATGGATGCCTGATTGGGAGTCGTCTGTAGATATTAGAGAAAAATGGATAGAATGGATTGAAAAACAATATCTAATAGTAACAAGGACAACTGCAAGAATAATGTTAGCAGTTACTATTAAAACAAATGGTAGATTAATAGGAATGATTGGAATAGGAAATAAAGAAGAAGTAGATAATGAAATTGAAATAGCTTATTTTGTTTCAGAAAAATTCAGTAACAAAGGATACATAACTGAGGCTACGAAAGCTATGACTAAATGGGCATTTGATAATTTAAATCTTGATTATTTGATTGCAATTGTTGAATTAGATAATCTTTCTTCACAAAGAGTTATAGAAAAATCTGATTTTATAAAGGTTGAGACAAGAATGATATTGAATTCTGGTGAAACTGAAGAGAAACCATTTTATTATTACAGATTATATAATAAACATACTAAATCTATGAATTTTAGAGTAGAAAATTTTACTGAAAATTATGCAAAACAAATATGTAATTGGAAATATGATAATAACTATTCTATATATAATTTTCCTAAATGGCATATTATTGTTAAAGAAAATTGGGCTATTGCAATAGAAACAAAAAGACAAAATGAGTTTGTGGCGGTAATTAATGAACTTGATGATTTATGTGGATATATAAGGTTCATAAACAATAGTGACTTTGTTTTAATTGGACTTGGATTAAAACCATCTTTATGTGGACAAGGATTAGGTAACAATATTATGGCTTTGTTAAAAAGTGAATGTAAGAGAAAATATGGTAATAAGAAAATCGTTTTAGAAGTTCGATCTTTTAACCAAAGAGCAATTAAATGTTATAAAAAAGCAGGTTTTAAAACTATAGATATTTATAATAAAGACACATTAATAGGTTCTGATGAATTTATTAAGATGGAATTTTCTTATTAATGGGAGGGTATTATATGAAATTTTTAATTAAACAACCACAGTTATATAGGTTTTTAAATTATTGTAATGAGTATAATTTGGAAAAAAGTATATTAGATTGCGGAGCAGGGGGAGATTATCCACCACTTGCTATTTTTTCAGAGTTTGGATACAAAACATATGGAATTGAAATTAACGATTCACAAATAGAAAAGGCTAAAATTTTTTCAGAACAATTTAGTTTTGAACTTAATATTTCTAAAGGAGATATGAGAAAATTACCATTTGAAAATGAATCAATAAGCTATATTTATTCTTATAATTCTATTTTTCATATGACAAAAAAAGATATTACAAAATCTATCAATGAGATTAAGAGAGTTCTAAAGCCTGGTGGAGTATGTTGTATAAATTTTCTTTCATTACATGACAGTGGATATGGAAATGGGGATGAAGTTGGAGAAAATGAATTTTTTCAGATAGAAAGAGGAGAAAAAGTCATTCATACTTACTATAATATCAATGAAGGTGAATTGCATTTTAAAGATATGAAAATTTTATTTAAAGAAAATAGAATTTTAGAAAGAATTTATGAAGGTCAAAAAATCAAACAAGGATATATTGATTACATAGTTCAAAAGATGTACTGATAAAATGAAATGATTGTGTAGGGGATTAAGAGCTTATCTAAAGAAATATGAATTCCAAATTAACATTTAAGTCGTATTACAACTTTCAAACATCAGTTTTTTCAAATGATAATACATTGTTGTTTGTAAATAATAAAGTAGCAGGTTTAATTATAGTTTTTTCGCCTCTTATAATAATATTAAGTATATTCTTAAGAATAAAAAAGGTAAGGATATTTCTGACACAATATAAATGTTGTTATGCAATCTAATTTGCATAATGGAATCCCTAAATCAGGAATAGAATTAAAAAATATAAGTGATATAGAAACTTTTGATTCAAGTAAGAAATATGAAGAAGGAACAATGGTAAAATTTAAATCATTAGATGGTGAATATATTCTAGGAGAAGCAGATAAGTCAGCACCCTGTGCTGAAGGGGTAAGTGCATTTAAAGCATATGATAAAAGTAGTTATAAAGATCATAATTCGCCAGGAGATGCAATAAAAAGTATAGGCTATGGTGCTTTAGATTTTGTCAATACATTGTTAGATTCAATATCAGATTTAGGAATTGATGCATGTAAATATGTAACAACAAGAGGAATTATTAATGAATCGATAAATAATAAAATTAGTAATTTTTTTGATTGTGTGAAAGAAATAAAAGGAAAACCTTCAGATTTATTGCATGAACATTTTAAAAATGAATCACCACATAAAGAAACATTTGATGCTACCAAAATAGGGTTAGATATATTAACATTATTAGATAGAGGTATTGGAGCAGCAAGTTATTTAGGAAAACTTTCAAAAATCAAAAAATTAAATTGTAACAGATTAGCAATAAAAGTAAATGAAGCAAGAGGAGAGTATAATGGAACTATTGATTTGATTAAGTTAATAAGGGTAAACATTTTTTAGAAACACTTAGGATTTAGTTATCTTAGGTGTTTTTTTATTATTCTTTACGAGTAAAATGCAAATAAGTTACTAAAATACATTACGGAGTATATAAATGTAATCCTACTATATTAACATAGATCCAGAAAATACTATGAATAATAAAATAAATTTTATTTAAAATACATTATTACGACATAATCTAGTGGTAGCAACGGTTTTCTTAATAAAATCTATGGAATATAGGCAAGTAAAATGCAACCTATAGCAACTTAAAAGCACAAAGAATTAATATGTAGAAGGTACTATTTTTGAAAATGTGTTAAAATAGTTAGTAGATTATTATGAAGGAGTTTTTAATTTAAATGAATATAATTACTTTAGAAAATATAAATAAAAGTTATAGTGAGAAAATTTTATTTAATAATGTATCATTAGGAATTAATGACGGTGATAAAATTGGTCTTATCGGCATTAATGGTACAGGAAAATCAACATTTTTAAAAATTGTCGCTGGAAAAGAGGAGTTCTTTGATGGATCTATAACAAAAGGAAAGAATGTAAGAATAGAATACCTTGCTCAAAATCCAGATTTTAAAAGTGGTGCCACTGTTTTAGAACAAATATTTAGAGATGATAAGAAAGAGATGAAGCTTCTTAGGGAGTATGAGGAGTTGTTGGAATTAATAAATACTGCTAATAGTGAAGATTTTGAGAATTTGAATAATAAATTGATTAAACTTCAAGGACAAATAGATTCGCTTAACTTATGGGATTTAGAAAGTGATGCAAAGAGTATTTTAAATAAGCTTGGAATAGATAATTATAATGAAAAAATGGATAATTTATCTGGTGGTCAAAAGAAGAGGGTTGCATTAGCATCAGCGCTTATAACTCCATGTGAATTACTTATATTAGATGAACCAACAAATCACTTAGATGCTAACTCTATAGAATGGCTTGAGGAATTTTTAAATGCAAGAAAGGGTGCTCTTTTAATGATTACTCATGATAGGTATTTTCTTGATATAGTAACAAATAGGATTATAGAACTAGATAGAGGAAATATGTATACTTATCCTGGTAACTATACTGCATTTTTAGAAAAGAAAGTTGAAAGACTTGAGACTGAGCAAATTCAAGGAGAAAAAAGAGATGCTTTAATAAGAAATGAATTAAAGTGGGTAAGAAGAGGAGCTAAGGCTAGAACTACAAAGCAAAAAGCTAGACTTCAAAGGTTTGATGATTTAGTAAATACTACAACAATTGCAAGGCAAGAAGATATACATATTTCATTTATTGGAAGTAGACTCGGCAAAAAGATAGTTGAACTATATAATGTATGTAAATCATTTGGAGAAAAAGAAGTTATAAAAGACTTTAATTACATATTTTTAAGAGATGATAGGATTGGAATAATTGGAGAAAATGGAGCAGGTAAAACAACTTTAGTTAATTTAATTAGAGGATTATTACCTTTAGATAGTGGAAAAATTGAAATAGGTGATACAGTTAAGATAGGGTGTTTTGCTCAAGATAATGCTCATATGCAACCAAGTCTTAGAGTAATTGATTATGTTAAAGAAGGTGGGGAATATATTCCAACAGAAGATGGAACTAAAATAATGGCCTCTTCAATGTGTGAGAGATTTTTATTTGATAGTACAATGCAGTACACTCCAATTGAAAAATTATCAGGTGGAGAAAGAAGAAGACTTCATCTTCTTAGAGTTCTTATGGAATCACCTAACTTTTTAATATTAGATGAACCTACTAATGACTTAGATATAGAAACTCTAAAAATTCTTGAAGCCTTTTTAGATGATTTTATGGGCATAGTTATTGTGGTATCGCATGATAGATATTTCTTAGATAGAATTTGTAATAAGATATTTTCATATGAAGGCTCTGGGCAAATTAAAGAGTATAATGGAAATTATAGTGATTTTTTAATTTCAAAAGAAATAGAAAAAAGTAATCAAAATATAACTTCTCAAAAATCTGAAAATAGCTCTAAAAAAGATTCTAAAGAAAGAGTTAAGAACAAAGAAGATAAACCAAAGTTTACATTTAAAGAGCAAAAAGAATTTGAAACAATAGATGAGGATATATCTGCATTAGAAGAAAAGATAGAAAAGGTTGAAAAAAACTTAGAAAAAAATGCTACGAATTATGGAAAACTTAATGAATTAATGAAAGATAAAGAAAAACTTCAAGAAGAGTTAGATAACAAGTATGAAAGATGGGAACATTTAAATGAAATTGCAGTAGCGATAGAAGAATATTCAACAAATAAGAATAAATAAAAGTTGTAAGTTAACATAAAAAATAGCAAGTCTATAATATTATGTATATTGGTTCATTACTATTAGTTAATAGACTTAAGGAGGACCGAATTATGGAATTACATGTATTTTTAAAAGGTAAAAAAGAACCTACAGTATTTAAAGGAGATAGAATCGATCTTCTAGATATAGAACTTGAAGGGAAAAAATATAAGCAAATAAGGTATTTTAGAAAGGGATTTTCTAAATCAGAATATATAGATATTTCGTTAATAAGAACAACTAAAGAAATTAATAATTAAATTAATGTGAAAAGCATAGTGCTCAATGAACAATTTAGGAATTTCGTATACAATTGTTCATTGTACATTGTCAATTGTAGGTGATTATATGATAAAGCAAATTTTGTTAGAGGGATTTAATAAAAGCATAGGCGGAAAGAATAGATTAAAAGCAGAGAATATATTAAAAAATGATTTAATAAAAGATTTAAAAGTAGATGTAGATAAGCATATGATAGATATAATGTCGTCTGTTATATCAGAAAGTCTTTTTAGTGAATATTCATGTAAAATTGAAATTGATAGTAAGACAAAAGAAGTGGTTGGAACTTATTGTAGTTGCCTCGATTTTGAAAAAAAGGAATTTTCTAAGGATAATTATTGTTGTAAACATTTGGTTGCTTCGTTTTATGGATTCTTAAAGAAGCTTGATAATGATGAAGATTTAAGAAAAGAATTTATATTTTTAGAGAATTCAAATGATAACAAAGATAATGAGGTATTCTCCTCTTCTAATAAAGAAGATATTTTATCCTTATTGTTAAATAATAAACCTCAAGAAAAAGTGAAGTTTGAGATAACATTAAATAGAAATAATTGGTCATCTAAGATTCAAGCAGAATTTAAAATAGGACTTAAAAATCAAACCAATAAGATGTATATATTAAGAGATATAAATCAATTTTTAACATGTATGTATAATAAAATGCCAGTTAAATATGGCAAAGATTTTACCTTTAATATAAATAATCAAAGCCTTTCTTTTGAAGATAGAAGATTAATTAAGTTTATATATAAAATAAATGACTTAGAGGCTTCAAACAGTCATTTTAGAAAAAATCAGGACAAATTAATAAATGGTAAGACAATAACAATTCCAGATATATTAGTTAAGTCTTTTTTAGAGGTAATAAAAAATCATAGAATTTATTTAGGGGATGGTTTTTTCTGTAGAATAATAGACTCTGAAATATTATATGAGGATATACCAATTCCATTTTCATTATGCGAGAAGAATAATAAATTAATATTAGAAGCACCAACAGGTATGCCTGAAGCTCTTACTCAAAACGAAGATGTGTTTTTATATGGAACTTCAATATATATTCCATCAGTAGAGCAATGTGAAAGGTTAACTCCTTATCTTAAAGTATTTAACGCTACCTCTGGAGTAACATTTAATAAAAGTGAAGAAAAAAGAATTTTAAAAGAATTAATACCATCAATACAATATTTAAGTAATGAATTGACATTATCTAAATCAATAAAAAACAAGGTGGTAATAGCTCCGCTTAAGATTAAATTCTATTTTGATAAAGATAGAGATAATGTAACCTTAATATTTAAAGTTTCTTACGAAGGACATGAATTTAATTATTTTGAAGAATTTAAGGATAAGGTTATATATAGAAATGCCCAAAAAGAAAGAGAAGTTTATGCTTTATTAAAAAGACTTGGCTTTGAAGATATAAATAATAAGTTTATATTTTTAAGGGATGATGATGATATTTTCAAGTTTTTTAAGTATGAAATAGAGAAATTACAAAATTATGGTGAAGTTTTTTATTCTGAGCGTTTTAAAGGACTTAAGCATCTAACTAAATCAGATTTTAAAGGAGAAATAAGAAAAGGGAAGTTTAATTATTTTGATTTTGAATTTATTTTAGGGGATATATCTAAAGAAGAAACTTCTAATATACTTAGAAGCTTTAGAAATAATCTGAAATATTATAAGCTTGAAAATGGAGAATTTTTAGATTTAGAAGATGAAAATTTAAAAGAAGCTCTCATTCTCTTAGATAATTTACTTTTAGATGAAACATTAAATAATAATATTATAAAA
This sequence comes from Clostridium uliginosum, assembly GCF_900112485.1. Lineage (GTDB taxonomy): Bacteria > Bacillota > Clostridia > Clostridiales > Clostridiaceae > Clostridium > Clostridium uliginosum. The sequence continues at coordinate 148,527 of NZ_FOMG01000001.1, read as the reverse complement.
ATTCCAGAAAATAAAGGGGCGTATTTAGAGCAATACCTAGAAGATAAGGATCTTAGATTTATAACAGGACGTGAAGAAATAAAAGAGCTTAAGGATAGACTTAAGAATATTAAAGACAAATCATTTCAAATGCCTTATGGTATTCAAGCTAAACTTAGAGAATATCAAAGAGATGGCTACAATTGGTTTAGAACTTTAGATTACTTAGGATTTGGAGGAATACTAGGAGATGAGATGGGGCTTGGAAAGACCCTACAAACCATAGTATTTTTATTATCAAAATCTAAGTCAAATTCTTTAATAGTAGCACCTACATCACTAATATATAACTGGTTTAACGAATTCAAAAAATTTGCTCCCTCTATGAATGTATGTATAATAAATGGAGGTAAAGAAGAACGAGAAGAATTGATTAAATGTTATAAAGAATATGATGTTATTATTACAACATACAACCTACTTAGAAGAGATTTAGATTTATATACTATGGAGTTTGATTATTGTATTTTGGATGAAGCTCAAAATATCAAAAATCCTTCATCACTTAGCGCAAAAGCAGTTAAGAACATAAATGCAAAAGGAAGATTTGCTTTAACAGGTACGCCAATAGAAAATTCTTTAATGGAACTTTGGTCAATCTTTGACTTTGTAATGCCTGGATACTTGTTTAATGAAAAAAGATTTACTACAAGATATTATAGAAGGCTTGAAGAAGAAAAAGAAATTTTAGAAGAGATAAATAGGTTAGTAAAACCATTTATTTTAAGAAGATATAAGAAAAATGTAATAAAAGAATTGCCAGATAAGATTGAGAAGAGGTTACTTGTTCCTTTAAGTGATGAGCAAAAGACAGTTTATAAAACTTATTCTGATTATGCAAAGGATCTAATAAAGAAAAAAGTTGAAGATGACGAATTTAAAAATAGTAAGATAGAAATTTTATCTTATATAACAAAATTACGTCAAATATGTTTAGATCCATCAGTAATAATGGAAAATTACTTAGGTGGAAGTGGAAAAATAGAAGCACTTATAGATTTACTTGAACAAAGTATAGCTGAAGGACATAAGATATTAGTATTTTCTCAATTTACATCTGTACTTAAAAATATAGGAAAATTGCTTGAAGAAAACAATATTTTATTTTCTTATTTAGATGGTTCAGTATCTTCACTAAATAGAATGAAATTGGTAGATGAATTTAATGATGGAAAAAATTCAGTGTTTTTAGTATCTTTAAAAGCTGGAGGTACAGGGCTTAATTTAACAAGCGCGGATATAGTAATACATTTTGACCCATGGTGGAATCCCGCAGTTGAAGATCAAGCTACTGATAGAGCTCATAGAATAGGTCAACAAAATACTGTTGAAGTTATAAAGCTTATAGCTCAAGGAACTATTGAAGAAAAGATAGTAGAACTTCAAGATGTTAAGAGAGAGTTAATAGATAAAATATTAGGAGATGACTTAAATGTAGGGTCATTTATAAATACATTAAAGGAAGATGAAATATTAAATTTATTTAATTAAAACAATAAAGTTTAAAAGAATTTAAAGTAAAAATTATTCAGGCAGGTGATTATATGCAAGACTTAATGCTTTATTTACGAGAAATTAATACTGTATCAATAATTTTAAGACTTACTCTAGCAACAATTTGTGCTGGAATTATTGGAGCTGAGAGAGGAAGAAAAAATAGACCAGCAGGATTTAGAACTCATATTTTAGTATGTATAGGTGCTACCATTATTATGATAACAAGTCAATATATGACTGATGTGCTTCATTTGACAACTGATGCAAGTAGAATGGGTGCACAAGTGATAAGTGGAATTGGATTTTTAGGTGCTGGAACTATTATAGTAGTTGGAAAAAGTCAGGTTAAAGGACTTACAACTGCTGCAGGACTTTGGGCTTGTGCTTGTATGGGCTTAGCAATTGGAATTGGTTTTTATGAAGGTGCAATTATCTCATGTGTCTTTTTACTTGGAGTAGTAACAGGACTTCATAAATTAGACACATATATGCAAACTCATTCAAGAGTTATGGATATAATCGTAGAACTTGAAGATATAGCAGGAGTTACAAACTTTATTCAATCTGTTAAAAAAGATGGAACAAAGATATCTAATATTGAAGTTAAAAAATTAAATGAAGATAATAAGAAAATAATTGGATTAATAATGACCTTAAAATTAAATAGAAAATGTGATCATACAGAATATATTTTAAATCTTCATAATATTGATGGTGTATGTTCTGCTGAAGAAGTAATGTAAAAAAAATTCAAGCCAAAAATAATTTATTATTTTTTTAAGAGTCATAACTCAATATACTGTTAAATTAGTATATTGAGTTATTTTTGTATGCAAAAATTTATAACAATACGTAATTTAAGTTATTGTACAATTTTTTATATGGTGTTAAAATAATTTTGGGTGGTATCTTATGGAGCCTCACCAGAAATTTTAAAGCATTAAAAATATATAACAACTCATATCTATAATGAATGAGATTGAAATTAGGATGTTGTATCACACATGGAGGTGATACTATTAAAATTGGATTTATTGGTCCAGGGAAGGTAGGTGTATCCTTAGCTCACTACTTTACCCATAAAGGAATAGAGTTAACTGGCTTTTATGGAAAAACTATCAAAACAACTATAGAAGCAGCTAATACTACTAAATCAAAATTTTATAATAACTTAGAAGACATTATTAATGAAAGTGATATATTATTCATTACAACACCTGATGACATCATTTCAATTATAGATAAAAAATTATCAAAGTTTGATCTTAATAACAAATCTATTTGCCATACAAGTGGCTCATTATCATCAACAATATTATCTAATGCAAAAAATTCTGGCGCATTAATCTATTCTATACACCCAATATTCGCATTTTCTAAAAAAGATACAGATTTAAAAGAATTAGAAAGTATTTATTTTTCAATTGAAGGGAAGGTGACTGATCAGTATACAGATGTTATACATCTTGTTAGAAGTTTAGGGAATAAGTTTTTTATAAGGGGTGAGCAAACCTCTTCACTTTATCATTTAGCAAATGTTTTTGTATCTAATTTAACTTTATCATTATTAGATATAGGAACAAGCTATCTTAAGGAACTTGGACTAAGTGAGAAAGATGCTATTATGGCTATCTATCCATTAGTTCAAGGTAATATTAAGAGTATTTCAGAAAAAGGATTTGTGAAATCTTTAACAGGCCCTGTTTTAAGAGGAGATGTTGTTCCTATAACTAAACATTTATCTGTTTTAAAAGAAGAGCATAAAGAACTTTATAAAATTTTGTCATTAAACTTATTGAATCTTGTATCCTTAAAAGATAATAAAAACACTAAAAATTTAAATGATACACAAATAGAATTTATAAATAAAAATGAATCTGTGAATGTTAATAAGGAAAATGCAATAAAAAATTTAATGAATAATTCAAAAAAACATGCAGAAATTTATAAAATTTTAGGGGGATTAGAGTAATGAAAAACTCAGCACTAACTTTTAGAGAGTTTAAAAATCAAAGAAAAAAATTAACTATGCTTACTGCTTACGATTATTCAATGGCAAAAATTATTGACGAGTGTGGGATAAATGGAATTTTGATTGGAGATTCTCTTGGCATGGTAATTAAAGGTGAACAGGATACTCTTTCAGTTACAGTAGATGAAATTATCTATCATACAAAAGCTGTTAAAAAAGGAGCAAAGAATGCTTTGATAGTAAGTGATATGCCATTTCTTTCTTATCATGTTTCAGCAGAACAAGCAGTAAAAAATGCAGGCAGAATGATTAAAGAAGGTGGAGCACATGCAGTAAAACTAGAGGGTGGTGCACATGTTATAGAACAAATTAGAGCTATTGTAAATGCTCAAATTCCTGTAATGGGACATTTGGGGCTAACACCTCAATCTGTTAATGCCTTTGGTGGATTTAAAATACAAGGTAAAAGTGAAGAGACTGCAAGAAAACTAATAGAAGATGCTAAATTAATAGAAGATGCTGGAGCATTTGCACTTGTACTTGAATGTGTGCCTAAAAAAGTTGCAGAGTTAATTACACAAGTAGTTTCAATTCCAACTATCGGTATAGGCGCAGGTGAAAATTGTGATGGCCAAATTCTAGTGTACCAAGATATGCTAGGAATGTTTAATGATTTTGTTCCGAAATTTGTTAAACAATATGCAAATGTGGGAACTGTTATGAAAGAAGCTATCAAAGGTTATATTTCAGAAGTTCAAGATGGCTCTTTTCCAGAAGATAAACATAGCTTCAAGATTGATGAAAGTGAACTTGAGAAGTTATACTAATTTTAAATAACTTCGCCTGCCAGATTTTTCTCAAATACGTTCGAAAAGGCAGATGCGTGAAAAAAATCGACGGCTCCACAGTCGCCTTGACAATTTTTTTATTAATTAAGATTTTTGAATATACCTAATAGAAATGAATGATTATTTTTGTGGAAATAAACTATATTTAAGAATAAAGGATGGTAAGAACCAATGTTAGTAAAAGAGATAAAAGAACTTAGAAGTTTGATTAAAGCATGGAAAAGAGAAGGATTCACAGTTGGTTTTGTACCAACTATGGGATCTTTACATGAAGGACATGAAAGCTTAATTAAAAAAGCTGTATCTGAAAATGATAAGGTTGTAGTTAGTGTATTTGTTAATCCAACACAATTTGGGCCTAATGAAGATTATGATAGCTATCCAAGAGATATTGATAAAGATTTAACTCTTTGCATGAATGCGGGAGCAAGTGTAGTCTTTAATCCAATATCAAAAGAAATGTATTTTGATAACAAATCTACAGGAGTTAGTGTATCAGGACTTACAAGTGTACTTTGTGGAGCAAAAAGACCTGGACATTTTGATGGAGTTTGTTTAGTTGTTTCTAAATTTTTAAATATAGTTACTCCAGATAAAGCTTACTTTGGACAAAAGGATGCTCAACAAGTAGCTGTTATAAAAAGAATGGTTAGAGACTTAAATATAGATGTAGAGATAGTGACATGTCCAATAATTCGTGAAGAGGATGGACTAGCTAAGAGCTCAAGAAATATTTATCTTTCAGATGAAGAAAGAAAAGCAGCATTAGTACTAAGCAGAAGTCTATCTTTAGCTAGAAAAGAAATAAAAAATCGTGAAAAAAGTGTAGGGAAAATTAGAAACATTATAAAAAAAGAGATAACTAAAGAACCCTTAGCTAAAATAGATTATGTAGAAATAGTAGATAGTGAATCATTAGAAAATGTTGAGAATATAGAAAAGAGTGTATTAGTTGCAATAGCTGTTTTTATAGGAAAGATACGATTAATAGATAACTTTATATTTTAGTGTAGTTTTATAGTGCGGTTATACTTAATCTAATTAATACTCACTCCACAAAACTTTGCATATGCTTAGGAGGAATTAAGAATGATACTTACAATGTTAAAAGGAAAAATACACAGAGCTACAATAACTCAAGCTGAGCTAAATTATGTAGGAAGCATTACTATAGATAAAACTTTAATGGAAGCTGCAAACATATTAGAAAATGAAAAAGTTCAAATAGTTGATATAAACAATGGAGCTAGATTAGAAACATATGTAATTCCAGGAAAGAGGGATTCAGGAATCATTTGTTTAAATGGAGCTGCAGCTAGATTAGTTCAGCCAGGAGATAAGGTTATAATTATAGCTTATTGCCAACTGAATGAAGATGAAGCTAAGAAGCATGAACCAACAGTTGTATTTATGGAAGATGATAACACAATAAAAGAAGTAACAAATTATGAATCAAATGAATAATTTAATATATAAAGTGGAAGTATATATTTAGGCTTTAAAACCAACTATAATTTATATGAAAAATTAACCAATATGACTTTGAAAAGACTGTAGAAAGATTTTTTAAAATCTTTCTACAGTCTTTTACATTATATTAACAATTATATATTTTAGTGGTAAGATATATAATTGGAGTAAATATTATAAATAAAAATATAAAATGATGAGTCACAACTCCAATTGCAGTAAGTTATTCAATAATTAATTACAGAAATTGACACATTAAAGGAGGACATATTGTGACAAATGATATGACAAGTGGTAATATACCAAAACAGTTAGTAAAATTTGCTATACCTATGGTTTTAGGTAACATGTTTCAACTAACTTATAATGCAGTAGATTCTATTATAGTAGGACATTTTGTGGGGACAAGTTCTCTTGCAGCAGTCGGGGCAGCAAATCCAATAATGAATATTGTTATATTTTTTATTGTTGGTATCTGCATGGGTACATCTGTTTTAATGAGTGAATATTTTGGTGAGGGGAATATTAAAAAACTTAAAAGAGAAATTTCTACATCAATGATAGTTGGATTAGGTTTCACCATCATTATGAGTATAATTTGTTTCTTTCTATCCAAGAATATTTTATTGATTACACAAACTCCCATTGAAATTGTGCCAGAGGCAAATTTGTACTTAAGAACAATTTTTTGTGGATTGATATTTACATTTTTATACAACATATATTCAGCTACCTTACGTAGCATGGGTGACTCTAAAACACCTATTCTATTTTTAATATTTTCATCTATATTAAATGCTATTTTGGCTGTTATTTTTGTAGTTGTTTTAAAATTAGGTGTATTAGGAACAGCTATTGCTACTGTAATTTCCCAAGCTGTATCATCTATTTTATGTATTATATATGTATATAAAAAAATACCTATTTTGCGTTTTTCTAAAAGTGAAATAACGGTAGATACATCCCTTTTAAAAAACACAATAAACTATAGTTGGGTTACGGCCCTCCAACAGACTTGCCTTTATATAGGTAAATTGTTAGTTCAAGGCTCTGTTAATCCACTCGGAGTTAATAGTATAGCAGCATTTAATGCTGTTACTCGTATAGATGATTTTGCTTTAAATCCTGAGCAGAGCATTTCTAGTGCTATGACTACATTTATTGCACAAAACAGAGGCGGTGAAAAGTTTGATCGTATAAAAAAAGCTTTTCACTATGGTATGTTAATAGAAGTTATTTATTGGCTTATTTTAATAGCACCAGTGTATTTAGGAGCAAGAAGTGTAATGCAACTTTTTGTACCAGACAGTGGTGCACAAGTTATTCATCTTGGTGTAATTTATTTAGAAAGCATGGCATTTTTCTATATATTACCTGGTTTAACAAATGGACTTCAGGGCTATTTTAGAGGAATGGGGGATCTGAAAATTACTTTAATTTCTACTTTTGTGCAAATATTATCTAGAGTAATCTTATCATATATACTAGCACCACGTTATGGCATAGCAGGTATTGCATTTAGTTGCTTATTCGGATGGATAGTTATGCTTTCCTATGAGGTGCCAGCATATTTGAAATATAGAAAAAAATTGTTGTTTTTGATTACTGCTTAACCCTGTGATAAAATAGTATTGATTTTAGAGTTAAGACGTTCTCACTTTGAGGAAGCATTTAAAGGAGGAAATAATTATGGCTTTAACGCCAATGATGGTTGAATACATGAAGACTAAGGAAGAATATAGTGATTGTATTCTATTTTATAGATTAGGTGATTTTTATGAAATGTTTTTTGACGATGCAATTACTGTATCTCGCGAACTTGAACTTGTTTTAACAGGTAAAAGCTGTGGGCTTGATGAAAGAGCTCCTATGTGTGGAATTCCACATCATGCAGCCGCAGCTTATATTCCAAGGCTTATTAATAAAGGATATAAAGTTGCAATATGTGAGCAACTTGAAGATCCAAAGCAAGCTAAAGGAATTGTTAAAAGAGGTGTTGTTAAAATTATCACACCAGGTACTTTCGTAGATGGCAATAGCAACCTTGAAAATGACAATACTTATTTAATGGCTATATATGAAAATGATGAAAAGTTTGCTATAGCAACTTCTGATATTAGTACTGGTGAATTTAAAACTACTTCTTTTGATAATATAAAAATAAGCTTATTAGATGAAATTTCAAAGGTTTCTCCTAAAGAAATTTTAGTAGATGAAAATTTAAGTAACTCTCTTATAAAAGATATAAAAGATGCAACTACAGCTCTTATATCAAAGAAGAACTTTAGTGAATTCGCTGTTACAAAAGAAGAACTCATAGAACAGTTCTCAGATGTGGAAGTAGCTGGGCTTGTTGAAACTCGTGAATTAGTTAGTAGAATATTACTTAAGTACATCTATGAAACTCAACAAATGAGCTTAACTAACATAAATTTATTAGAACAATATGAAATAGTAAATTATATGACTATAGATGGTAATTCTAGAAGAAACTTAGAACTTACAGAAAGCATAAGAGAAAAGAATAAAAAGGGTTCGCTTTTATGGGTAATTGATAAAAGTGCTACATCTATGGGTGGAAGAACCTTAAGAAAATGGATAGATGAACCTTTAATAATAAAATCTGAAATAGAAAAAAGATTAAATGGAGTTAATGAAGTATTTAATTCCATAAGCTATAATGAAGATTTAAGAAATTCTCTGAAAGAAATCTATGATATAGAAAGAATTGTAGGTAAGATCTCTAATAAAAATGTAAATGCAAAGGATATGCTATCTCTTAAAGCTTCTTTAGAAAAAATACCTTATATTAAGGAGCTTTTAAAGGATGCAAATTCTGAGCTTTTAAAAGAGTACTATGAAAACTTAGATGAATTATCTGATGTAAGAAAACTTTTATCCTCTTCAATTAAAGAAGATCCATCTTTAAGCATAAAAGAAGGAAATATAATAAAAGATGGCTATAATGTAAAGATTGATGAACTTAGGCAAACAAAGCTCCATGGCAAAGAGTGGATTGTAGCCCTTGAAAATAGAGAAAGAGACTTTACTGGAATCAAGTCTTTAAAAGTAGGCTACAATAAAGTATTCGGATATTACATTGAAATTTCAAAATCAAATTATAGTTCTATTCCTGAGGGAAGATATATAAGAAAACAAACCCTATCTAATGCTGAAAGATACATAACAGAAGAACTTAAGACTATGGAGGATAAAATTTTAGGTGCAGAAGAAAAGCTTATTAATTTAGAATACTCTTTATTTGGTGAAATTCGTGATAATGTAGAAAAAGAAATTTCAAGACTTAAAAGAAGTGCTAGAATAATTTCAAGTTTAGATGCAATTTCTACATTATCGTTAATAGCTTTAGAGAATGATTATGTTAAACCTAGTTTAAATGAAGAGGGTATAATTGAAATAAATGATGGAAGACATCCTGTTGTAGAGAAAGTAATTGGAAAAGGTGACTTTGTATCTAATAACACAACCTTAAATCAAACTGATAAAGAGTTATTATTAATTACAGGACCTAACATGGCAGGTAAATCTACATATATGAGACAAGTGGCACTAATTACATTAATGGCTCAAATAGGTTCATTTGTACCAGCTTCTTCTGCAAATATATCAATTTGTGATAAGATATTTACTAGAATAGGAGCATCTGATGACTTAGCTGGTGGTAAGTCAACATTCATGGTTGAAATGTGGGAAGTATCTAATATTCTTAAGAATGCAACATCAAAGAGTTTAGTGCTTTTAGATGAAGTAGGACGTGGTACTTCAACTTATGATGGACTTAGCATTGCTTGGTCAGTTATTGAATATATAACTGGAAATAAGAATTTAAGATGCAAAACATTATTTGCAACTCACTATCATGAATTAACAAAGCTAGAAGGAATATTAGATGGAGTTAAAAACTATTCTGTAGCAGTTAAAAAAATGAAAGATAGTGTTATATTCTTAAGAAAGATAGTTGAAGGTGGAGCAGATGAATCTTATGGTATAGAAGTTGCTAAACTTGCTGGTCTTCCAGAGGATGTAATAAATAGAGCTAAAGAAATACTGCTAGGTTTAGAGGGAGAAAATAGTTTTGATATTCATAAGGTAACAAATATGGATAACAAAGAAGCAGCTTGTGACAATGTTTCTAATGAAGTTATAACAAATGAATCTATATGTGAAGCTGGAACTAAATTTGAGTCTGAAGTTAAGCCAAATGAAACAAATAACTGTGATGTTTCAACTTCAAGTGCACATATGATAAGTGAAGTAACAGAAGTGACAACAGAAAATGCTTATACAAATGAATTTTCTATAAGTAGTGACTCAGATCATAAAAAATCTAATGATAAGAAGCATAAAAAAGAAGAAACTTCAATTGATAATCTACAACTTGATTTTACTTTTATGGAAAAACAAGCTCTACTTAAGGAATTAAGTAATGTAGATATATTATCATTAAATCCTATGGAAGCTATGAATACTTTATATAAGCTAGTTGCAGAAGCTAAAAAACTTCAGTAATTATAGTATTTTATTCTCATGAATTTAGCTTCTATCCTCTTAAAGGTTTTGGAACGGTAAAATAATAATCTAGTATTAGTCATCTATAATAAGCAATATTATTTTATTATGAAACTGAATTTTGCAAGTAATTTAATACATTTTAATTGGTATATACAAGAAATTAGTATAAGTTTAAGTAATAGAATTCCATCATCAATAAGGTTATCACAACATTAATTTATAATATATATTCCCAAGTGAATTTTTTAAAATAGAGTTATATTTATTAAATAAATATAACTCTTGATGATTTGAAAGACATAGCAAATATTATAAAAACTAATTGTTATAATATTGCAAAATTAAGAAGTATAAATAATTAACCATTCGATTAGCGAGTGATTAATTATTTATGTATTAATTTTAATTGAAAATTATAAGCTATTTATACGTAGTACGTGCAGAAGGTTCCTCTTCTCCATAAGGACTTTTTTCATTAGCTTTATTCTTTACTTCTTTAGCATAATTTCGTGATGCTGGATCAGATGTACTTTTCTTGCATGAATTATAAGAATGTTCATTATTCATATTAAACCCTCCATATTAGAAATAATTAAATTTCTCTATTAGTTTATCCATATTATTAAAAAATATTATTTATCTTATGTTTTGTATACTAACTTAAATTGTTATTCTTATGTAAATTAGATATAATACATTTGAAAGAAAAATAAAATTTTTTAAATAATTTGGTTCATTCAAAATAGAATTGTAAACATGAAAGGAGGATAACTTAATTTGAAAAGAATTAATATTTTAAACGAGGACACAGCAAATAAAATTGCAGCTGGAGAAGTTGTTGAAAGACCCTCTTCAGTAGTAAAAGAATTAGTTGAAAATTCCATAGATGCAAATTCTAAGAATATATTAATTGAAATAGAAGAAGGTGGAACTTCACTTATTAGAATTGTTGATGATGGGGATGGAATCTTTAAAGATGATATAGTTAAAGCTTTCTTACCTCATGCCACTAGTAAAATTAAGATATCTGAAGATATATATAACATAAGCACATTAGGATTTAGAGGAGAAGCACTTCCATCAATTGCATCTGTATCTAAAGTTAATTTAAAGTCTAAGCAAGAAGGCGAAGAATATGGATATGAAATTATAATTAAAGGTGGTAATGCATCAGAAGTAACAGAATGTGGAGTTAATAAAGGTACACTAATAGAAGTAAAAGATTTATTCTTTAATGTACCTGCAAGAAAGAAATTTTTAAAATCCACTTCAAAAGAAGCTTCTTTAATTAATGATATTATAACCAGAATTTCTTTATCAAATCCTAATATTAGCTTTAAGTTATATAATAATGGTAAGAAAGTAATTCATACATTTGGTAATGGAAATCTTAAAGATGTTATAAGAACTATTTATGGAAAGAGTATAACTGATAACATATTATATTTTGAAGATACTTCAGACCTTGTCACAATCTATGGTTATGTAGGTAAAGAAGAAATAGCCAGAGGATCTAGAAACAATCAAAGTATTTTTGTGAATAATAGGTATATAAAGAATAAAAGTTTAGGAATTGCTGTAGAACAAGCTTTTAAGTCATTCTCAACAATAAGCAAATTTCCTTTTTTTATATTATTCATTGAAATATACCCAGAATATATAGATGTTAATATTCATCCAGCAAAAGCAGAGGTTAAATTTAATGATGATAGATTTATATTTAAAAAAATATTTGGAGTAGTACATACTGCTTTAAAAGAAGAAGTTTTTAATAAATTTGCTATTCCAGAAGAAGAAAGTGATAAATCTAAAAGCAATAATTTAAGCATTGAAGAAATAACTTTTAAGATAGAAGAAGAGCAAGAAAAAGTTATATCGAACAAGTGTTCTTTTTTAGAAAAAACCCCATTAAATGCAGTAAATACTTGTATTAACGAAAATAACCAAGAAATTTATGCATTAGATAAAGAAAAATCTGTTTGTAGTATCCCTGTAGACTTAAAAAGTAATAATAATGAGCTTATAAATGAACATGAAGTGGCGAACGCTTGTTCTTTCGCGAATGAAAGTCCATTTTTAAAAGCTAATTCTTCGTTACCACAAGAATATAAAAAATGTACCTCTGACACTGATACAACTGAATTTACAGCTAATCAACAAAATAATAATAAAAGCAATGTGACTAATTCTTTACAAACAAGTATTAATAGTAATAAATCTCAAGATGAAGGTTCAATTAAGGTTGCTAAATTTCCTGATATAAAAATAATTGGTCAATATAATAAGACTTATGTATTAGGTGAATATAATGGAACTCTTTATATGATAGATCAACATGCAGCACATGAAAAAATTATGTTTGAAAAATATTTAAAGGATATAAATGATGGCGGATTAATAATACAACCATTAATAGTCCCAACACTTATTGATTTAACGGTAGATGATTATTCTTACTTTGAGGAAAATAAAGAGATATTTAAAATGGCCGGTTTTACTTTAGAAGAATTTGGAGGGACATCAATTGCCTTAAAAGAAGTCCCATATTTTTTAGGTAAACTTAATCCTAAAACTTTGTTTTTAGAGATTCTTGATAATATTAAGAATTTAGGTAGTGGTAAGACTAGTGAGGTTAAATATAATGCAATAGCCACTAAGGCATGTAAAGCAGCGGTTAAAGGAAATGATACTTTAAGTGAACTTGAAATGGTAAATTTAATTGAGGAATTAAGATATATAGATGATCCTTTCCATTGTCCACATGGAAGACCTACAATAATTCAATTTACTAATATAGATATAGATAAGAAATTCAAAAGAATTGTTTAAATAAAATATTACCCATATAAAATTTTATTGTATATATAAAGGAATGGTGAAATGAAACAGAAGATATTAGTTCTGGGTGGCCCTACAGCTGTGGGTAAGACAGAACTTTCTATAAAACTTGGAGAAATACTAGATGGAGAAATTATATCAGCAGATTCAATGCAAATTTATAAACAAATGGATATTGGTTCTGCTAAAGTTACAAAAGAAGAAATGAGAGATGTTAAACATCATATGATAGATATTGTATCTCCTGAAATTCAATTTTCAGTAGCTGATTTTAAAGAAATGGGTGAAAAGTCACTAGCTGATATTATAAGTAGAAGTAAATTACCAATGATAGTTGGGGGTACGGGCCTTTATATTAATGCTTTAACTTGTAATGTAACATTTACTGAATCTGAAAAAGATGATGAGTATAGAAGATACTTAGAAGAGTTAGCACAAGAACATGGAAATAACTATATTCATGATATGCTTAAATCAATTGATCCTATAAGTCATAATGATATTCATCCTAATAATAGAAAAAGAGTAATAAGGGCCTTAGAAGTATATAAAAGTACCGGCAAACCTTTTAGTTCATATAATGCTGGGGATGATTTTTATAAAACTGATTATGATATTTTCTATTATGTACTAACAATGGATAGAGAAAAACTTTATACTAGAATAAATAAAAGAGTTGATATTATGATGGCTCAAGGACTGGTAGAAGAATGTATAGAATTGAAAAAACTAGGATATACTTCAAATATGCAGTCTATGCAAGGAATCGGATATAAAGAAATACTTTATTATCTAGAAGATAAAATTTCTTTAGAAGAATCTATTAATTTAATAAAACAAGGTTCTAGAAACTATGCTAAAAGACAATTAACTTGGTTTAGAAGAGATCCAAGGTGCGTTTTTTTAGATAAAGATAAATTATCTGATGAGAAAATATTAACTAAAATTATTAATGACATAAGTAATAAGTAGAGTTATAATATCTTTAAAAGCAAAATAATGCAATGGAGGTAACTATAGTTTGATGAATAAACAGCAAAATAATTTACAAGATATTTTTTTAAATGGAGCAAGAAAAAATAAAATCCCCGTAATAATATATATTTCAAATGGATTTCAATTAAAAGGAATTGTAAAAGGATTTGACAGTTTTACTGTTGTTTTAGATTCAGAAGGAAATCAAATGCTTATATACAAGCATGCGATAACAACTGTAACTCCAGATAAACCAATTTTATTTGTGGATAATGAAAGTTAGTAAATAGGCAAAATTTATTGCCTATTTCTTTTTGATATAAGACATATTACAAAAAAATAACAAGTCAGCATGTTAGCTTATTTTGCGTCATACTGTGTCAGTAAAACGAGCTAATAATAAGTTACGAGCTAAACTTATCTTATTGTCTGACATAAAGTGAAACTTTTCAGGTGGAGTTTTATACTACAGATGAATTTAGTTGAACTTATCTTAAGACAAAATATAAATCGTATCTTTGACTTGTTATTTTCTTTTATATGCCTAATATAGTTATATTACACTTAGGAGGAGAATACACAATATGTTAAAGATAACAGAAGAATTTTTAATTAATAATTATAATCTTAATGAAGAGGCATTAACATTATATAAACAAGCTATCAAAGATACTGAAAATATTTTCAGTGAGTATGATGAAATAAGAGAATTTAATCAACTTAAAGTGTTAAAGGCTTTTCAAGATGAAAGAATAAGTGATTCACACTTTACAAATACAACCGGATATGGAATTGATGATTTAGGAAGAGATGCATTAGATAGAGTTTATGCTAGAATTTTTAGAGCAGAGGCTGGACTAGTTAGACCTCATTTTGTAAGTGGTACTCATGCTATTGGCGCAGCTATAATTGGAAATGTGCGACCAGGAGATAAAATACTATGTGTTTCAGGTATGCCTTATGATACATTACTTGGAGTTTTAGGACTTTCAGATAAAAAAAATATGGGCTCTTTAGATGAGTATGGAGTTCTAACTGAAGTTATCGAATTAGATAAACAAGGTAAGTTTAAATTTGATGAAATTAAAAATACATTAGTAGCTGATAGTAGCATTAAGTTAATACATATTCAAAGAAGTACAGGATATGCTTCTAGAAAATCATTTTTAGTTTCAGAAATAGAAGAAGTTATTAAACAAATTAAAAAGGTAAGACAAGATGTAATAATATTTGTTGACAATTGTTATGGTGAATTCATTGAAAATATTGAACCAACTGAAGTTGGCGCTGATCTTATGGCAGGCTCACTTATGAAAAACATTGGAGGCGGAATTGCTCCAGGTGGTGGATATGTTGTTGGAAAAAAGGAATATGTTGACCAAGCCTCATATAGATTGACTGTACCTGGAATAGGAGGAGAGTATGGTGCAACTTATGGTCTTATGAGAAGTTTCTATCAAGGACTTTTTTCAGCTCCTCATGTAGCTATGGAAGCTGTTAAAACCGCTATTTTTTGTGCACGAATAATGGAACTTGCAGGATTTAAAGGGTTTCCTGCGTCAACAGATAAAAGAACAGATATCATCCAAGCTATTGAATTTGGAAATCCTAAAAAGTTAATACAGTTTTGCAATGGAATTCAAGCTGGTTCACCAATAGATGCTTTTGCCACATGTGAACCATGGGCAATGCCAGGTTATGATAGCGAAATCATCATGGCTGCGGGTGCCTTTATATCAGGATCAACTATTGAATTATCAGCAGATGGCCCTATAAGAGAACCATATATAGCTTATATACAAGGTGGATTAAACTTTGATCATGGTAAAATAGGTGTTTTAATAGGATTAAGTAAAGTTTTAGATATCAAATAATCTATGTTTAATAAAAAAGAGAATATATGAGCACTATTTACAATGTATCGCATTGTGCTCATATATCCTCTTTTTTACTTATAAGATCTAAATATTCCCACTAATTTCCCGAGAACTTGGCAATCATCCACGATAATTGGATCCATTGTATCATTTTCAGGTTGTAATCTGATATGATTAGTTTCTTTAAAGAATCTTTTAATTGTTGCTTCTTCACCAATCAAAGCAACTACTATATCTCCATTTAATGCTTCATTAGAACTTTCGATAATAGCTAAATCATTATCTCTAATTCCTGCATTAACCATACTTTCCCCAGAAACTCTTAATATAAATAATTCGTTGTTATGTTTTATGTAATCAAGAGATATAGGAAAAGAGTCCTCTATATTTTCAGTAGCAAGTATAGGTATTCCCGCTGTTATTTTACCAACTACAGGAATATTAATCATTTCTCTCTTAGCATTAGAAAGTTCAACTATCTCTAGTGCTCTTGGTTTTGTCGGATCTCTTTTAATAAGACCTTTTTTTTCTAATCTTTTTAAATGACCATGTACAGTTGAAGTTGATTTTAATGAAACAGCTTCACATATCTCTCTTACTGAAGGTGGATATCCTTTATTCTCTGTATAGGTTTTTAAAAATTCATATATTTCTGATTGCCTATCTTTGCTCTCTATCATTCTTATGCACCTCGCTATCTTTACAGATATTATAACATAGCTTTTACCATATAACAAACTTACGTTCTGTTATATGATTATTTTAAAAAGTGCAGTAAGAAGTCTATCTATATCTACTATTAAGACTACAAGCAAGCTCATATCTATTCAAAAGATATACTAAGGAATCTCTGATAAAAATTTCAAGATTTACTTTGTTAAAATAAGCAATTCTAAAATTTGCTTTAAAAGAGTGGTTTTGATATAATATAATGATGATTTCATATTAGAAATAGAGGTGTGCTATAAATGAAAAGTAAATATACTGAGGATGATTACTGTGATATATATGAAAATAAATTATGTGATAATTGTGGTAAATGCCTAGAAATTAGTGGTATGGACACTAAAGCAATTAAAATTGAAGATATTGCAAAAACAAAAGAAGAAAATAAGATCTTAGAAGAAGAATTTTTAAATGATTTAAAAGCTTCTTTAGATGTTGAAGAAGTAAAAGAGTTAGAAGAAAATAAGGTTGATTTAAAAGCTTTATATGCTAAATTTCAAAATTTCAAGGAATTAGAAGAAGTTAAATCTGTAGAAGATTCAGAATATGAAGATGCATTTGATCATATTGAATATTTAGATGATTCTTCAATGTTTGATGAATCAAATATCGAAGACATGACAGAAGAAATATATCCTGGTGTAAGAAGATTTAAAAATAAGAACTAAAAATGATAAATTAATGAAATAACAGAACCAGTAACATTAAATTTTAAGGTTACTGGTTCTGTTGTATTTTATATAGATGTTCTAATTAATATAATTCATTATCTATATGGTTAACCTCTAAATAGATAATAGAGATACTGAATAAATTCAAATGAAGAATGATTTTTAGAAATATATACATACATATATTATATAAGTTGCAATAAATATTACATAGGTTAAATAAGCTAATTATTTACTTGATGTATACAATACTTATTTTCACATAAACTACTTTTGAAATATTGTTAGATAAGAGGTGAATTTTATGAAACGAAAATCAATTTTAACGTTAACTTTAGTTTCAATGTTATCAACTGTAGTATTAATAGGTGGGTGTAATTCAGCAAAAACTACTGATAAAAATGCAAAAACTAATATAGAACAAAGTGCTGAAAAAGTTAAAGATGACGTAGCTAATGTTGGAAATAATATAAAATATACTGCAATTGATTTAAAAAATGATATTGTAAATGCCGGGTATAAACTTAAGGATTCAGCAGAAGGTAAAAAGGAATACTTTAAAGGAACAGAAACGGATTATATGCTAGGAAATGATAGAGTACGTATTTACGAGTATGATTCTGCTGATAAGTTGCAAGCGGATATTAATACAATTTCAGCTAATGGAATGTCTATAAACGGAGCTGATGTAGGGTATACCAATAAACCTTACTATTATAGAAAAGGAAATAGCCTTATAGTATATGAGGGAAAAGACAAAAAATATATTGATCAGTTTAATACAACCCTTGGAAACACAATAATTCCATAAATAATTATCAATAATACATATTAAACAAAAGGATAAAATAAATTAGAACAATAAATTTATTTTATCCTTTTTTATGAAGTTTTATATGGTTGATACATTATTTTGAATTTCATATTATAATTACATTATAAATATTATGTAAAGTGATTGTTGCTATGTTTATAATAATGTAGTTACTTTTTTAAAAATATGAAATTCAATATGTCTTTTTAAAGCAATACTAAATTTCATATTAATAGTAGAGTAGTAAAGCATTTTTGATTTAAAAGTTACTCTTACTTTTCATTCAAAATCAAATTTACTAATATAGATATAAAAAAGGAGGGGATACTATAATTTTGAAAGTGGATTTGATTTTACAGCATCTCTCAATGTATCGTCATCAACATGAGTATAAATTTGAGTTGTTGAAATATTTTCATGTCCCAAAATACTTTGAAGACTTCTTATATCTACATTTCCGTATTTATACATAAGGGTAGCAGCAGTATGCCTTAATTTATGAGGAGTGTATTTAGCATCTGTTAAACCTGCATTTGTTATATGTTTTTTTATCATTATTTCAACCGTTCTTTTATTTATTGGACTATTTCTTGAAGAAAGAAATAGAAATTTTTTATGAACTGGTAAAGCTTTTAAATCATTCCTAACTTTTAAATAGTTATTTATAGATTTTAAACATGCTTCATTTAAATAAACAGTTCTTTCTTTATCACCTTTACCAATAATGGTTAAAGTGTCATTTCTAATTTTGTCTCTTTGAATACTGCAAAGCTCTGAAAGTCTCATACCACAATTTAAAAACAAGATTAAAATACAATAATCTCGTTGATAGTTTTTATCATTTTTATCTAAAGATTGGAGTAGATGCAAACTTTGATCTAAAGTAAGATAAACCGGTTGCCTTTTATTTATCTTAGGAGATTCAAGTTCAATTGTTGGATTATCAATAATAATTTTGGCTTTTCCTTGAAGATATTTAAAAAATGACTTTAATGTAGCGACTTTTCTAGCTCTTGCATAAGCACTATTTTCTCTATATTTTTCTGTGAATGACATAAAAGCATATAGATCTCTAAGCTTAATATCTCTAAGGAAATCGATATTTATATTACTTATATCTATTTCTTCAAATTCAATTTTATCATCTTTTACAAAGCCTTTATATATCATCATAAATCTAAAAAATATAGTTAAATCAATTCTATATGCATCAATTGTATTATGCGATTTGCTTTTAATTGTTTCTAAATAATTTAAAAAATCCATTACACATTCTGGTAAATTATTATTCTTTAATATATTAATATCATATTTCATTTTTTTCTCCTAATTAATCTATATAATTTAAAAGCAAATGTGAAAAACGTATATTTTAATAGCAAAAGCACTTAAAAATGGCTTGTCCACTAGCTTTAAGTATATTATAACAGTATTTCTAAATTTAATCAATAATTTCGCTAAATGTATATTTAGCGAAATTATTGATTGGTATTTTTATTAGCATCATATATATATTGCCCAAATCTAGTTTAACTATATAATACATTAAATATTGTATTTATATCTTCATTATTCGAATCTATGATGTGTAAGCTGTTTTATGTTTTATCATATTCTTATATAATACATTTGAGTTGATTTATGAAATATAGCCATTTTATAAATTACAAACTTCGCTAACTTATTATAATATTTCAAAGACTTTTAAAATATTATAATTTTTATTTTTTTGAAAGTTATTACTTATATTCAATAAATTATAACATCAATTCTGAGAAATAAATGAATTCAACTTTTAAATTATATTAGGAAATCTACTATCGATAAAAAGTTCAATTCATAGTATTAAAAAACAGTTTTATATAATTTTAATATATTTAGCGGTTGGTTAAAAAAGTACTAATGCTGTATAATTATAGATATATGTATATGATAATTCAAATGCTCAACTTTTAGAGTTGAAAACAAATGAAAATTTAAATATTTTTTTAAATTTAAGGAGGAAAACTTTTATGGCTCAAGTAAAAACTAATGCTATGAGAATTTTAGATACACACAAGATTACATATCAAACTCATAGTTATGAAAACAAAGATGGAAAAATAGACGGCGTGGCCGTTGCAAATAAATTAGACATAGATGTTAATCAAGTATTTAAGACTTTAGTAACTCAAGGACATTCTAAAGAATTTTATGTTTTTGTAATTCCTGTTGCTGAAGAATTAGACATGAAAAAGGCGAGCAAAGTTGCCAATGAAAAAAATATAGAAATGATTCATGTTAAAGATATTAATAAGATTACTGGATATATCAGAGGTGGGTGTTCCCCACTCGGAATGAAAAAAGTATTCAAGACTTTCCTACAAGAAGAAGCTCTTTGCTTTGAATCAATAGTATTTAGTGCTGGTAAAATAGGATACCAAATTGAAATGAATCCAAATGATCTTGAAAAAGTTATAGATTGTTCATTTGAAGATATCATAAAATAACTTAAATTCACTTTTGTAAGATATCTATGAGGCAATTTTTTTGATATTCTTATACAAGATTAAAGAAACTGCCCTTAAGTGTTTGGCTATGTTTTAAAACAGAGCGAAGTATTTAAACAAAAGCATAAAGTTGTTTAATAAAATGAAGCTAGTATTTACAAACTATGTGTTTTGTAAATACTAGCTTTATACTCTTCTATTGAGTTGTAAAATTGTTACACTCTTCTCTACTCCTCAATTTTTCCAATTAACGAGAATGAATTAGCTTTAGTAATTTTAACATTTACTAATTTTCCTACTAATTCTATAGGACCCTCAAAATTTACTAATCTTGAATTTCTTGTTCTACCAGTTAATTTTGTTTCATCATTTTTACTGAAACCTTCAACTAAAACTTGTACTACCCTACCTTCTGTAGCTTTATTTCCTTTTGCAATCCCCTCATTAACCACTTTAACCAATCTATCAAATCTCTCATGCTTAACCTCTTCAGGTATTTGATTTGTCATCTTGTCTGCTGGTGTATGATTTCTTCTTGAATAAAGATAAGTAAATGCAGCATCATATTGAACTTCTTTAACTAGTTCTAATGTTTCATTGAAATCTTCTTCTGTTTCTCCAGGAAAGCCTACAATTATATCAGTTGAAAATGTTACTTCTGGAATTTCTTCTCTAATCTTTTTAGCAAGTTCTAAATATTGTTCTTTATTATAATGTCTATTCATCTCTTTTAATATTCTATCTGATCCACTTTGTACTGGAAGATGAATTTGTTCACATAGTTTATCACATTCTTTAATAGCTTTAATAACATCTAAATTTAAATCTTTAGGGTGAGATGTCATAAATCTAATTCTCTCAATACCTTCAATTTCATTAATTTTTCTTAAAAGATCTGCAAAAGTAATTTCATTTTCTAGTCCTTTACCATAAGAATTAACATTTTGGCCTAATAAGGTTATTTCTTTATATCCGTTAGCTACTAATTCTTTAATTTCTTTCTCTATATCTTCATATTTTCTACTTCTTTCTCTTCCTCTAACATAAGGAACTACGCAATATGTACAAAAGTTATTACATCCATACATTATAGTTACAAAAGCTTTTACATCACTTTTTCTATCTATTGGAATACCTTCTGTTATTTCTGTTTCCTTGTCTAATATCTCCTTAACCTGTACTCCTTCAGTTTGTACTCTATGTAAGTACTCAGGAAATTTATATGCATTATGTGTTCCGAAAATAATGTCTACAAAAGGAAATCTTTTTAGAACATTATCTGCCATTCCTTTTTGTTGCATCATACAACCACATATTCCTATAATTAAATTAGGATTCTTTTCTTTAAGTCTTCTAAGCATCCATAAATTCCCAAAAGCTTTGTTTTCCGCATTTTCTCTAACACAACAAGTATTGAATAATATTATTGAAGCTTCTTCCCTATTTTCAGTGTGGATATAGCCTATTCTCTTTAACATACCTGAAAGTTTTTCTGAATCTTCTTCATTCATTTGACAGCCCCAGGTTTCTATATAATATTTTAAACCTATAGTATTTGACATATATCATAATCTCCTTTGTATAAAGCATCTTTTAGTTAGCCTATATTTTAAACTTTTTATTGCATTTTACTATGCACTATCTATATTATATTAAATTTATGCATTTTTTAAAAGTTTTTTATTTTAGTATTAATGAATTTTTTAAAATAATTACTAAATAGAATCACTTAGTCCATGTTGTAATCTTACCATATTCTTTAAATCCCACTTTAGTATATAGCTTCAATGCGTTATAATTAGTTGTTTCTACTTGTATATGCACATCTTTTACATTTTTTTTATAACATAAATGTACTAAATATCTTATTAATTTTTCTCCATATCCATTTCCTCTATACCCTTCTAATATCCCTACATTAACTATAGTATATAGTCCTTGTCTAAAAATAACTTGCCCATATCCAATAGCTTTATATCCTCTCATTACAAATACGCAAAAATCATTTATATAATAGTCTTCATCTTCTTCTAAATGTATATCATATGGAACTAAAGGAATTCTATTATTTTCATCAAATACAGAATTTTGAACAAAACATCTTAGCTTTTCATCTTCATTTTCAGTAAAAAACTTAAAGTTATCTATATCATATTGATAAAATTTACAATTAGAAGCTTCAAGTTTCATTAATAAAGTTATTCTCACCGGTTTAAATCCTAGCTTTCTCATTATTTGATAAGTTAATTTATTATCTAATGAATCAAATACTAAGGATTTATTAGATAATAGTAATGATAACTCTTTTTTTACCTTATCTATATATTCATCTTGTATATAAAGAGCTAGAATTTTGTAAATTTGTTCTAATGGATATTCTAACCACAAATATCCAATATATTTATTATTAATTTTGAATAACTTTACTTGTTTTCTTTTTATATACTGTGAAATAAAGGACTTTGTATTATAGATTTCAAAAAAATCTTTATTATATATACATTTGCATTTACTTTCACTATATAATCTTTTAAAATATTTTATATTAATTAATGATAGTTTTTCTATTATAATCATAAAATTTTCCTCACTTCTATAATAAATAAAGTATATTATTTTTAATAATTTTAGTCAATTTTAGTTAATTACTAATTTTTCTTGAAATCTCTAAATTATATTTGTCATATGAATACAATACAGTCTTAAACATATTTATAAATACATCATCAATTTATAAGTTGTGATAATTGAGTAATTTGCAGTTAAGCATAAAAAAAGAACCCTCATATAATTTATATTTAGGTTCTTGTCATTTAATACATAATTAAATATCTTTTATACTTAAACTCACTCTTTTCTTTTCTTCATCTACCCCTAAAATCTTAGCTTTAACTTCATCACCTATTGCTAAAACTTCCGAGGGATGTTCTATTCTGTTATATGAAATCTTTGAAATGTGAACTAAACCATCTACACCAGGCTCTAATTCCACAAATGCACCAAAATCATTAAGTCTTACAACTTTTCCAAGCACTATAGATCCTTCTGGATATTTTTCTTTAACATTATCCCAAGGTTTTGAAAGTAATTCTTTTCTGCTTAAAGACAACTTTTTATTTTCTTTGTCAATACCAATAATTTTAACATCTATGATTTGACCTTTCTTTAATACATCTTCTATATTTTTAACATGATTCCATGATATTTGTGACAAATGCAATAGACCATCTATTCCATTAATTTCTGCAAATGCTCCAAACGCCGTGAATCTTTTTACTTCTGCTTTAACTATATCTCCAATATTTAATACTTCCCAGGCCTTTGCTTCTTCTTCATTTCTAACTACTTCTAATAATACTCTTCTTGATGCAATTATCTTTATAGGATCTTTAATAGAGTAATCTATTAATTTAACCTCTAACGTTTGATTAACGAACATATCTTTATTTTTAGTAAACTTAGTATCAATTTGTGAAGCTGGAATAAAAATTCTTACTCCATTATAATATGCAACTAACCCTTTTTCTCTAGCTTCTTTAATTGTTACATTAAAAGTTTTTCCCTCATTAAATAATACTTCAAGTTCTTTAAGAGTTTCTTCTCTTTCGTATTCTAATCGTGATAAAACAACATATCCATCTGGATTTTGTAGTTTTATAACCTTAGCTTTAATTTTATCTCCAATATTAAAGCTTTCCGCTAAGCTTGTAGGTTCTACTTTTGAAGTTAATTCATTAAATGGGATAACTCCATCTGCTTTATATCCTACTAATGAAACTACAATAGCATCTCTATTTTTTGAAAGTATTTCGCCATCAACTTTATCACCAATTGAAAACCTTTTATCAAGTTTATTCATTAATGATAATTGATCATCATAATTAATATTTTCTTCGTTATTCATAATTCCAATTACCTCCTTAATAATCCAATCTGGTGTAGATGCACCAGCTGTAATTCCTATTTTTTTTATATTACTTTTAATAAATTCACTAGGCAACTCATTTATATTTTCTATGTGTATTGTATTTTCACAATTACTTTTTGCAATTTGATATAATTTAGTAGTATTAGAGCTATTTTTCCCTCCAATAACTATCATAGAATCTACTTCTCTTGATATTTTATATGTGCTTCTTTGTCTAACCTCTGTAGCTGCACATATTGTGTTAAATGCTAAAATTTCTTTAACTTTTGTAGAAAGATTTTTAAGCATATTTTCCCAATTATGAACTTTTTCAGTTGTTTGAGATACCACGCAAACCTTTGATGGTAAATCACATGCAAAGTTACCATCCTTTGAAATTATGGCTTTGTTATCACACCAGCCATTTATTCCTATTACTTCTGGATGATTAGCATCTCCCAGTATCACTATATCATATCCTAGCTTTGAATATTTTTTAACTTTTTTTTGAATAATAGTTACAAATGGACAAGTTGCATTTATAACCTTTAATCCAATTTTTTCAAGTGATTTTAATACTCCTTCAGGTACTCCATGAGATCGTATAACAATGATGTCATTTTTATTTAGATTATTTATATCTTCCAATTCAATAGGATATATTTTGTTTTCTTTTAAAAAGTCTACTACATCATTATTATGTATTAATGGTCCTAATGTATAAATTTTTTTCCCCTCTTGTTTTTGTATTTTTATAGCTTCATCTACAGCTCTTTTCACGCCAAAACAAAACCCAGAGTTTTTAGCTAAAACTATTTCCCTCATTAGTATACTCTCCTTAGCTCCTATATGTTTATAGTTTTTGTCTTATATAAGAATTAATTTTTTCCGTAACCTCTGATATATTTAAGCCTGTAGTATCAATTTCAATAGCATCATGTGCTTTTCTTAATGGATCTATATCTCTATGAGTATCTTTATAATCTCTACTTTTAATATCTTTTAATATTTCATCATATGAACATTCTATGTTTCTATCCTTTAATTCTTTATATCTCCTATTTGCTCTTTCTTCTGGTGTTGCTGTTAAAAAGAATTTAAAGCTTGCATTTTTTAAGACAACAGTTCCTATATCTCTACCATCCATTATTACATCAAATTTATTGGACATATCCCTTTGAAGCTTTACAAGTTTTGATCTTACCTCTGCTATTGATGCATAAGAAGATACGATACTGCTTATTTCAGGAAGAGTTATTTCATCTTGGATATTTTCATTATTTAAAATCAAATCATCATTTTCAAAATGCATTTCCATACTACTTATTAAGTCACATATTTTATCAATATCTTTGGGAGATAAATTATTCTCCTTAGATTTTAATGCTACTGCTCTATACATGGCTCCTGTATTTATATACATAAGGTTAAATTCCTTACCTACTAATTTAGCTATTGTACTTTTACCTGCTCCTGCTGGTCCATCTATTGCTACTGATATTCTCAAAATTTCTTCCTCATTTCTAAAAACCTTTAATATAATTATATGATTTTTTACTAGTTCAAACAAGATAATATTTAAGAATGCTTAAATATTGCTACCTGCTATGTATCCAGTTGATAATGCAATTTGAACGTTATACCCTCCAGTAAAGGCATCGACATCTATAACTTCTCCTGCAAAAGAAAGATTATTAATAATTTTTGATTTCATCGTAGAAGGATCAATTTCTTTTGTGCTTACTCCACCAGCTGTTACAATCGCTTCTGCAAGTGGTCTTAATCCCTTAATCTCTAATTTCATTCCTTTGATAATATCAACTAGTTTTCTTCTCTCTTCTTTAGTAATTTCATTTACCTTTTTCTCTTCTGGAATCTCAGATAAAGAAATAATAAATGGAATTAATTTTTTAGGTAACAAATCATCTAATGCGTTTTTAAAATCTTTATTTAAATATTTTTTAAAATCTTTTTGTATTCTTTTATCTAGTTCTCCAATATTTAATGCTGGCTTTAAGTCTATATAAATTGTATAAGATTTACCGTCTTTTACAAATCTACTTCCACTTAAGATAAGAGGTCCTGATAATCCAAAATGAGTAAATAACATTTCTCCAAAGTTATTATATACCATTTTATCATTATCCTTTATAGTTACTTCCACATTTTTCAAAGATAATCCCATAAGATCTTTAGTAGCACTATCCTTAATTTCTATTGGTACTAATGATGGCGTAAGTTTAACTATCTTATGTCCAAGTTTCTTAGCAAAATTTTGTCCTTCCCCTCTTGAACCAGTTAAAGGATATGAAGCTCCTCCACTTGCAATAATAAAGTAATCTCCTTTTAAAATTTCTTCATTGTTTATTTCGACATGAGTTATTTGGCCATTTTCAACGCCTATATTCGTCACTTTTGAATTAAGTCTAATTTTAACATTAGCCCTGCTAAGTGCATTAGATAGTCCTCTAATTATATCTGAAGATTTATCTGATTCAGGGAACACTCTATCCCCTCTTTCAACCTTCAATTTAATTCCTTCATTTTCAAATAATTTTATAGTATCTTCATTCGTAAAAGTATATAAGGAACTATATAAAAAATGAGGATTTCCAGGTATATAATCAAAAAAGTCAGATATGTCCTTTGCATTAGTGACATTACATCTACCCTTTCCTGTTATAAAAAGCTTTTTACCAATCCTCTCATTACCATCTAATAATATTACTTCATGTTCTTTTCCAGCTGTTATTGCAGCCATCATACCCGCAGGTCCTGCTCCAATAACAATAACTTTACTCATTAAAAAAATCAGCTCCAGTTCTTTTGATATTTTTCATCAAAGTCAATTATACAGCATATGTATGACTTATTATATAACTAATTTAATTTTAAAAATTACCTTGAATTATTTTATGTAGGCAAATTTCCTAACAAAAAATATAATACAAATATTCAAGAGACTACTTTTTTATAAATTTTCTTCTAACAAATCTATAAATAGCTGAACAGCCTATAAAACTAAAACAAACAATTATGTTTACGTTAGAAGAAACTTTCAACTTATTCATAAAAACAAAGATGTACATCATAGCTAAAACACCATAAATTAATCTGAATATAATATCTATTTTATCGTATTGCATTTTCATAAAATCACTCCATCACTAATATAATTAGAATCGTCACTTTAATAAAAATTAATTGAATATTTCTTATTGCAGCATATATAATCAAATTTGGAAACTCACTTAATAATAACCCCAAGTATCTTAGCTAATTCCATAGCTTGCATTGGTGATACTATTGAACCTCTCAGCTCTTTTCCTGTTAATATAATTGAAGAAATATCACTATCTGTAAAATCTATTCCTTTAAGAATTGTATTTGTAAAATTTCCTTGAACTAAATTACAGTTCTTAAAAGATATTTTATTAAAATTACATTCTAAAAAACTTACATTGTCCATATTGCAATCTTTAAAATTTATTAACTTCATCTTTGAATATGAAAAGTAAGAATACTTTCCTAAACATTCTAAAAAAAATACATTTTGAAAACTACATTCACTAAAATTACTTCCTGTAAGCTTACAATTTTTAAATTCTACTCTATGTATACTACCTTCTAAAAAATCAATATTTGATAAATCACAATTTTCAAATACAACATCTAATAAATCTATCTTTCTAAAAGAGCACTCGTAAAATACAACATTTATAAAATGAGAACCGTTTATTTCTACCTTTTCTTCATTTATATAATCTACTGTACAATCTTTAATTAAACTATTTGAAAGATACTTTTCATTACCTAATGAATAGTTAATATCCTTATCTTCTTCTAAAAAATTTAATAGTTTAGGTTTTAATAACTTATTTAAATCCGACATATTTATGCTCCTCTATTTTTCCTAATAAATTTTAACTTTATTATAATGTCTTATTTTTTGGCTATGTTTTATATTCATAATATTTATTTTACCATAACTTTGAACAAATATATAAAATGATCTACAATATAAAATTGATTTTTAAAAAATATTATTAATATCTTATTAACTTATACTCTCATTATTTTTTACATCATAAAAAATAAAGCGTTAATCCATCAACGATTAGCGCTTTATTCATTTAATAAATATAAGTTTATACTTTTTTGAACATTGATTACTTAACTACATTATAACATCACTTTCTAATGCTTTAATAAAATTACTATTAGCATTGCTAATACAATAGGCAACCTGTTCCCCTTCATCCCCTATCTTCTTAACCTTTTCTACTATACCCTCTTCTAAATTATTTATTTTTAATATTATTTGGTCCAATAATTCTTTTGATTTACTTTCTTCTGCTTTTACAAAATCATTCCAGAACATGAATGGTGTGATTAGACTACTTAACAGATAATAAGCTAGTGTAAATTCTTTTTTTAGTTTATAGTGTTTTGTATATCCTAATGTTAGTACAGTATCTCCAACGATTTTTAAAATAATCTGTTCTAATTTTATTCCACATAAAAACAGTTCTATAATTTCAATCATTCCATTTATAGTAAAACTTTTATATGGTTCTGGAGTATCAGATATTAAAGATGTTGAAAAGTTATATATTATATTCGAAAAAATACATTGTTTCGTTTGTGGTCTTAAATTACCATTACCATCAAGCATTATACTAGCCTTATGATAATATAGAGGATTACTTTGAAATTTTGTGTCTATATATATTTTTTCTTCATCAAGTGAATTAAGCAAGCAATTAACATAATCATATTTTGCACTAATAGATATAATTTTTTTATTATTTTTAGTTATAAATTTCTCATATTTATCAGTAAACTCATTAGAAAAGCCTTGTCCATCAAAAGAAACACATTTATTAACTTTATCACATAAAAGTGCTACATATTTAGCTTTATTTCCACCTTTAGAATGCCCTGTTACAGTAATATTGTGATAAGTAAGACTATTTACATAGTCTAGAGCAATTATTTGATCAGGCGTATCAATTTTATAAGCACCTTGTCCATTGTCACCCCACTCTTCTTTAGTTTTAGTTCCTCTAAAAACTACAGTTGCGTTATTACTATGATTATCAACAAAACAAGCTGTTCTTATTCCACTATTATCACTTTTGATATTCTCTATTTTTAAACTTGTTAAATTAGAATTATCTTTAATTTGCCTTAATACATTTATCCATTCATCTCTTTTTACAGTTTCAACACATTCACCATTCGTCACAATAGCTGCATTTAGTTTTCCTCTATATAACATATCATGCACAATTTTGCCAACATTTTTATTTTTAAATTTATCCCATTTAAGATATATAAAATTTGATAATAATAACAACTCACTATTATTTAAGTCAGACATTATTCTCCTCCATAATTAAAATACTGTACTAATTTATATATATATGTTCTATTTAATATTTTAATTCTTTTTAAGATAACTCTATATAAACTATTATCTAGATTTGTTAATTTAACAATTCTAATATATAAGTTCTAATTAAGATGCTACAGTTAGTTTATCATACAGTAATAAAATATATTTAATAAGACATATATAAATTAAGTTTTTTATGTTTATAAGAATAAGAATGCACCACAAAATCTACGACTCAGACTTTGTGGTGCACTTTTTAATTGTTAATTGTAATTATTATTTTTCATTATATACTTTATAAGCTAACTTAATTAGACTTCTATATAAAATATAAGTTCCAACAAGCACTATAGCCATAGAAATACTAAATACTATTATATAATTTTTCAATATTACAGCTGCAAGTACAAGTATAACACCTAATAAAAATATAATAAGCATAATAAGTAAGGGCATATAGTTATTTTTAAACATCGCTTTTTCATTTTCCCAATCTAGTTTTGGAGATTTGAAATCTATATATATTCCAAACAAAGTTATTAACTCTATTGCTCCAACTGATGATATTGTTCCTAATATAAATAATAGTGGGTTTGCTCCTACTAATATTAATACTAAAGCAATTATTGCTGATCCAAATTCATTTATACATAATGACGATAAAATTTTTGAATGTAATTGGGTTTTATAATCAACAGGAATATACTTTGATACTAGAAAATCTTTACCTTCTCTTGAAAGGCAGGTTACACCTGCTCCTCCTGTAATTATACATATGGTTCCACCTATAAAAGCAATAACTATAGCAATTGCATACCAATCTGTACCATTCTTCAACAAACTTCTAAACTCTGATAGTTGTCCCCCTGATAGCATAGCCATTCCCATTATTGCTGGCATATAAAATATCATTGCTACACAATTAATGAAGAATTGAGGTGTTCTAAGTACAACCTTAATATCCCTCTTAATTAACGCTTTTATTGGTGAGCTTGTCTTTATTAATTTGTTAGCTTTTCCATTCTCTAAGATATTTTCCCTCTTACTATAAGACTCTGAAATTCCTATTATACCTTTTAGATATAATTTTCCTCCAACGTTATAATATATAATAAAAAGTATTATACTTAAAAGCACAGATATTAATATGTATAATAAACCTTTAAATTCATTATTATATAAAAGTCCATATGATGAAAATTTATTTGTTATAAACACACTAGTCATCATATCCATCATATTATTGTTGCCTTCTGCAAACTTGTGAAGAACTTGTTCTGAAGTCATGTTTCTGCCTGAACCTCGAGTAAAAGAGTTAAATGCAACAATTAGTATTAGTGATAAACATCCAGTAAACATTCTAAATGCATCTTTATGTTTAGACAAACTCGTAAATCTCATAAGTGCAATACATATAAGCGAAGCTAATACCATTGGAAGTATAGGCGTTATTATAAGCACAATTATTGCATACAAGTAATATATCAAACTTGCTTTTGATGTAATACCATAGACTATAAGTGGTAACACGAGCATTCCAGTATATATGTACATATTAAGTAATACCGCTGTAAATTTACCAAATATTATTTCACTACTTTTAAAGGGAAGTGGTAGTATTTCTTCTATATCATTAGAAAAATAAAAAACATTCATTACTGTATATATACCAAATAAAAAAGTAACTGATGATCCCACTGATAATACAATAGCTAATAGTAACCCTTCTTGACCTACAGAGTAAAATGCTTCATATCCTTCACCTACCATAAAAGTAAAAGGAAGAGAAAAAATACCAATTAAAAAAATCATTAATGCTACTATAAAACCAGGTGCAATTTTACTACTTGCAAACATCTCATTTAGGGCATCTTTTATAAAATACTTTGTTATTAACTTAAGTCTATTCATTGCCAGTCATCTCCAAGAACATTTCTTCTAAAGATTCATTTGCTTTAAATTCATTTCTCATATTATCTAAGGTTCCATTAAATATTAATTGCCCTTTATTAATTATAGCTACCTTATCACATACCTTTTCTGCAACTTCCAATACATGAGTAGAGAAAAGTACAGTATTACCTGCATCTGCATGTTCTCTCATCATTTCTTTTAATATAAATGATGATTTGGGATCTAATCCAGTCATTGGTTCATCTAAAATCCATACCTTTGGTCTATGAATTATAACTCCCATCAAAACAATCTTTTGTCTCATACCATGTGAGTATGTTTGTATCTTATCACCTATAACAGAACTCATTTCAAATCTTTGTGACATTTCATTTATTCTGGTTAACCTGTCTTCTATTGAAACTCCATAAACATCTGCCATAAAATTTAAATATTCTATTCCCTTTAATCTTAAAAACATATCTGGACTATCTGGAACATAACCAAATTGTTCTTTAGCCTTAACTGGTTCTTTATTAATATTAATGCCATTAATTTCTATGTTCCCCATAGTTGGCGCTATTATACCAGTTATCATTTTAATAGTTGTTGTTTTACCTGCACCATTAGGTCCTAATAACCCAAATATCTCTCCATCTTTTATTTCTAAGTTCAAATCATCTACTGCTTTATAATTACCATTGTAACTTTTTGTTATATTGTCTATATTTATCATAAATTTATTCCTCCTTAAAAACTAGTATACTACATTTTAATTGTATAAAAGCTTAAATGAATCTTAAATTTATTAATAAATCATAGTAAATGATTACAATTTATCTAGTAAGCTTTTTAGCATTTCCGCTGTAATTCCCCAAATAACATAATCTTTATATTTATAAAATAAGGATCTATATTTACCTTCTCTAAACTTGTAACTTTCTCCATTAACAATTAAATTATATGGAAAATCTTCTGCTCTTTTAACTACTAATTTTCCAATTGACTCTACTGGTTCATAAGTTAATAAATACTGAAGAGGAACATAAAATACATGATCTACTTCACTTTCATTTATCTTTATTGTTTCAATGTCATTTACAATTCCTAAAAAAGGATGTATTATCGTGCTATCATGCCTAATAACAATATCTAATTCTTTTATAATATCAATGTTTTTCAATCCTAATTCTTCAAATGCTTCTCTTAATGCAGTTTCCTTTGGAATTTCATCTCCATCT
The DNA here is from genome assembly GCF_900112485.1 of Clostridium uliginosum. Classification (GTDB taxonomy): domain Bacteria; phylum Bacillota; class Clostridia; order Clostridiales; family Clostridiaceae; genus Clostridium; species Clostridium uliginosum. Next base: position 115,339 of record NZ_FOMG01000001.1, on the reverse strand, counting down.
ATCTTTCCACCTGGAAAACATATGTCTCCCGGCTGACTTATTAGTTTCTTTGCTCTTACTTCAAATAATACATATACTTCATCCTCAATTTCTACTAATGGTATAATTACAGAAGCTCTTTTCATTCTTTCCCACCCATTAATATATGGAGTTATTTTTTCAATCTTATCTTTAATTTTCTCTATATTCATATCTTATTGTCTCTCTTTACTTAAATTTAGCTAAATATTATTAGAATTTATATATTTAGTCTATTTATTAATTACAAAGTATTTTGGAATTATTGTTTTAAATAGGATATTTATAATTAATATATTTCAATAAAATATTATTAAATTTATTATAATAATATTTTTTTATAATAACAAAATTCAAGGTAAATTAAACTCCAAAGTCCAACTTACCTCTAAAATAATTACTATTTTAATGTATCAAAATATTTTCCATAACTATTTTAAAATTCAAAGTTGTTTTTATAATCCTATTTATTGCCCAAACATTAATCCTCTAAAACCATTATATCATTTGTATAAATAGTATTCCATGCACCTTAACTATTTAAATAATAGGTTTAAATAAAATACTACTAGGCAATTAAAATTAGATTTTTTTATGTTTATTATTATTTATACTTTTTAAATTCCTTTTGGAGATATGAAGAAATTTGATTTAACGCTTTATCTGCCTTTCCTGTTATTTTATCCATTGTAATAAATCCATGAGTAACACCATCATATCTTATAACATCTACTTGAATACCAGCTTCCTTTAATTTCTCAGCATAAGCTTCATCTTCACTTCGAAGAGGATCAATTTCTGCTGTTATCACAAGTGTATCAGGTAATTCTTTAAAATCTTTAGCTAAAAGTGGAGATGCATAGGGATTTTTTCTATCTTCTTTTCTTGGTACATATAATGAAATGTATTTTTCCATGTCTTCCGTTGAAATATTAAAATCGTTAGAAAAGTAAGACCAAGATTTACTATTTAGTTCAGATATATTTGTGGATGGATATATTAATACTTGACAATCTATGTGAAGATCATTTTTATCTCGTGCCATTAAGGCAACAGCAGCAGAAAGATTTCCTCCAGAACTGTCTCCTGAAATAGCTATATGTTTTTTATCTCCATTTATACTTTCTGCATTTTCATAAGTCCATTTGAGTATATTATATACATTATTAAGTCCAGCAGGGAAAGGATTTTCTGGAGCAAGGCAATAATCCACAGATATTACAATTGCTTTTGTATTCTGCGAAAGTTTCCTACAAACATTGTCATGAGTATCAAGGCTTCCTCCAATCCAGCTGCCACCATGTGAATAAATAATTATAGGTAACTTCTCACTATCTTCTGGTGTATATATTCGTACTGGTATTTTTTCAGAGCTTACTTCTATTGTAATATTTTTAATATTCGAAAATGGTATAGGTTTTTTTGACCATTTAGTAGATTGCTTATTTAAATGTTCTCTAACTTCTTCAATTGATTTACCCTGAATTGATTTAGGATTAAACATTTTCTCCAATTGCAAGTTTACTGCAATATATGTATTAATCTTACCATCACTTGTTTCAGTTAAGTTTTTTATAATAAAAAAAGCAGTTATAATAACTATAAATAGAACAACTCCTATCATCTTAATGTTCCTTTTCATATTATTTACCTCCAATAATGTTTCAATATAAAATTATTAAGTAGTACACTTATAAATAATTTCTCCTATATAAATAATTTAATACACAGTCATATATTACTTATTTCTCTTTGATTTTATATTTATTAAAATAATAGAACCATCTAATTTATGTATTACTGAGGTTTATATCTGTACAATATTACCAACGAATATAATTTTGATTCCAATTTAATTTCCAAACATTTAAAATTACAACTGTGACCTGCTCCTAATTCTATTTTCAAAGTATAAGGAGAGGTTTTTCAACCTCTCCCATTTGTTCTACTTGTTTACTTTTTTGAGTAAATTATTATACTCATTCAAAGCTTTATCAAGTTCTTGACTTACAATAATGACTTCCGGATCTAATAAGTTTGATTTTTCATTAATTAAATCCTGTAATAATTGTCTCATTTCGCAAATCTTTTTATTTACCGCTTCAATTTTTTCCATAATATCCCTCCTTTTGCTATTTAATTATAGCTAGTAAAGGAGTTATTATCTTTAATTGTAATTTCATATAATTTGTTATATAAAAAAGACACCTATATTTCTATAAGTGTCTTTTTGTTAAAAGATATTTTGAAAATTTATGAGGCATTATATGAGTAATCACTTTACAATTCAAACTACATTGATTTATAAAAAACCGTAATTAAGTTTTTGTGAGTGACTTTGCTATCCCCATTACTAAACACTAATAGTGTATAGATAACTTATACTCAAAAAGCATCTTATTCTTTTTTAAAATCTTCTTTCATATTTTTCTTTAATTTTTTTATATTATTTTTAGTGATTTTAGCTGAATAGACTTTTAATTTAAGTGCTTTTGATACTTCTATTTTAAAATTTTTATTTCTTATACACTCTTTAAGATCTTTTATAGTGTCACACTCAGCTTCAAAACATGTTCTTACAGTTCCAAGCTGTATTGGGTAGTGGGTATCACTACCTGTTACATACGGAATATTAAGGATTTTAGATAAATTAGATACCTCTTCTTCAACAATTTCTAATCCTCTTTTATATATATCTTTTGTATTTAAATCTAATGCATCTAGTCTTGCTAATAAATTTAATGGTTGTAAATATAATTTATGTTTTGGTCTATAAGGATGACTTCCAATCATTAAGCACTCATACTTCTCTCCAATATCTAATAATTCTTCAAAAGCAATAAAATTAGATCTTTTTATATGAAATTCAAGTCTCTCTCTAATTTTTAATATAGAATCTCTATTTCCACATACAATTATATGTCCACCATTTTTTATATCAACTTCCATGCCGACAAATACTGAAAATCCATTTACTAAATATCTATCTCCTTGATATTTATAATTATTTCTTAAGTACGAATAAATAGACATTAAATCTACTGCATTAAAATGTTCACATAAAACAAATGCATTTAGTCCACTTTCCTTTGCATATTCTATTCCTTGTAAAAATAATTCAGAGTCAAATTCAAGCTTTTTACTTAATATACTGTGCACGTGAAAATCTATATTCATATTTCACCTCTCTTGGCGTTAAATATTACTTAAATACTTCTTACTATTATATTAATAACTTATACTTAAATTTGTGATATTAATTTCTCTTATTGAATTAACAGTAATGTCTGCTTTTGATAAATCTTGATTTCCTGAATTTATATTATTAAAACCTATACAGCTCATACCTGCATTTTTAGCTGCTATAACACCATTTCTAGAATCTTCAACTACTATACACTCTTTTACATCTAATTTTAATTTCTTGGCCACTTCAATATAAATATCTGGTGCTGGTTTTCCTTGTTCAACTTCATCTCCAGTTACTATAACATTAAAATAGTCTATTATTCCAAATTTCAACAAAACAGTTTCTACAAACCCTCTAGGTGATGAAGATCCAATTGCAATAGGAATTCTATTATTATTAAGTTCTAATAATAATTCTCTTATTCCATCTATTGGTTCTATATTTTCTTCATTTATAAACTTAATTTTTTTATCCATTTGATATGCAATAATCTCATCTATTGACTCTTTTATATTATATTCTTTTTTTAATTGCTTACAAATATCTGGATTAGTCATACCTGCATATTTTTCTAAGTTACTCCTTATAATATTGCATCCAAAATGCTGCATAGTTTTTAGATCAATATCAAAATGCATTGGTTCACTATCAATAATAACTCCATCCATGTCAAATATTACTGCTTTCATAAAATAATCCCCCTCTTTTTCCCTCATTAACCATATTTTTTATATTACTATTATAATATAACTTTACACTATCTGCACATTATGTGCCAATTAAATACAGTCTAATTTAAAATTTAAATATCTTATCTATATTGTTCTAATTAATATAATTCATTATTTATATGGTCAATCTCTAAAGAAATACCAGCCATACTAAATAAATTCAAATTAACAGTAATTTTTAGAATATATAATAAATGATTATTTGTCTGATTTTTTATAATATGTTGTTATTGCAAAAAAGCTATACCTTATATAGACTTATATGGTATAGCTTTTAGCTGACAATATAAAAATTAATTTTTATAAATATCCTCAATTTTTTCTTATTGAATTATATTTAATACATTCAAATTTATTTTTAGTTTTTATGTATTAAAACTAAATAAGATTATTATTTTTTAAAAACTCTATTGCAACTTGCTTTGGATCTTTTTTTAATTCATCTACTTGATAATTAAGTTCACTCATAATATTATTACTAAGTACTTCTCCTAATTGTTCAACAATAGGAACTATTTCAGGATACTTTTCTAATGTTTCCGAACGAATAAGTGGAATTGCATAATATGGTGGGAAAAACTCCTTGTCATCTTCTAAAATTGTTAGGTCAAACTTCTTTAATAGTCCATCTGTTGAAAATGCATCTATAACATCACTTTCATTATTAATTAAAGCAGTATAACGTGGACTCCCATCAATACCAATAACTTTTTTAAAATTAAAATCATACATTTTTGTTAATCCAATAATACCATCTTCTCTGTTAAGAAATTCTAATGTTGTGGTTGTAACAAGCTTGTCAGCAACTGCTTTAATGTCACTAATTGATTTCAAATCATATTTATCTGCTGTTTCTTTTTTTACAGCTAAAGCATAAGTATTATTAAATCCCATCTGTTTAAGTACTTCGATATTAAATTGTTGTTTAAACTCGGTTTTAACAGTATTATATACTTTCTCAACATTTGTGATAGGTGGATTTTTTAATATATCTCCGTAGCAAGTTCCACTATAGTCTACATACATATCAATTTCACCAGTTTTTAATGCAGAAAAACAAACTTGTGTACTACCAAGTGATGGATTACGTTTTACAGAAATATCAGTCTTTGCTTCTATTAATTCAGAAAGCAATTGACATAAAATCTCTTGTTCTGTATAGTCCTTACTAGCAATTGATATAGTCCTATCATTTGTATTTGTATTTATATTAGATATTCCAATTATAGTTAAAAGTACTGCTAATATACAAGCAGTACTTGCAAGAATAACTTTTTTGCTTTTGCATTTCTTATGTTTTAATGAACCTTTTTGTCTATAAGACTTTTGCAAACTAACTGGAGTAACTAATTTTTCTACTATTCCAATTCCAAAATCAACTAACAGTGCTAAAAAGCATGCAGGTATAGCTCCAGCTAAAATTTGATAATTATTAACTGTTCTTATTCCTGAGAATACTAAATAGCCTAAACCACCACCACCAATAAATGCAGCCATTGTCATTAATCCCACTGCTGTTACAGAAGATATTCTAACCCCAGCCATAATAACTGGTAATGCAAGTGGTATTTGAACCTTTGCAAGAATTTGAAATTTTGTTAGTCCAATTCCTCTTGCAGCTTCTAAAGTTTGATGATTAATACTTTCAATCCCAATATAGGTATTTTTTATAATCGGTAATAATGAATATAGCACTACCATCACAACAGCAGGAGTTTGTCCTATTCCTAAAAAAGGAATTGCAAAACCTAGTAATGCCATGCTGGGAATTGCCTGAATTATATTAGCTAATCCTAAAACTGGTTTGTTAAGTTTTTTAATATAGCTTATTAATATACCCACTGGAACCCCAATTGTAATTGCAATTATAACAGCTAAAGCAGTTAATTTTATATGTTCGATTAATAATGATAAAACTTGTCCCTTTATTTGCATTAAATAATCTAAAAATTCCATCTAATTAATCCACCTCCTCAGTATCTAAAAATTGTTGACTAAGCGTTGTAACCAAACTACTCTTTGTAATTAATCCTTTAAGCAGGCCTTCTTTATTAAGAACAGGAACTTTAGATATCTTATTTTTCTTAACAAGCTCAAGGACACCAATTATACTATCCTCTGGATCTGCTTTTATATAGTTAACGTTCATAACAGTTTGTACAGATACATTTTTATCTGTTTTATTTTGGATATGCTTTGCACTAACAATTCCCAAAAGGTGATTGTACTTATTAACAACCATTAAACTATCAACTTTTGAAGCATTCATTTTTTTAATACACTTTAACAATGAAATATTAGGATAACAAATAATTGGATTTTCAATCATAATATCTTTTGCCTTTATAAATTCAGGTGAATCCCATATTCGATTCTTTCCAATAAATTCACTTACAAAGTCATTACATGGATTTTTTAGGATGTTTTCTGGAGTATCATATTGAACAATTTCTCCATCATTCATTATACAAATTTTATCTGCAATTTTTATTGCTTCATCCATGTCATGTGTTACAAAAACAATAGTCTTTTTTAGTTGTGCTTGTAAATCAATTAATTCATCTTGAAGTTGCATACGTGTTATTGGATCAAGTGCACTAAAGGGTTCATCCATTAAAATTATTTCAGGACTTGTAGCAAATGCTCTTGCTACACCAATTCTTTGTTGTTGTCCTCCACTTAATTCAACTGGATAACGATCTAAATACTCTTCTGCATCTAGTCCTACCATCTCCATAACTTCATAGGTTCTATCTTTAATAAATTCCTCATTATGCTTTTCTACACGAAGAATTATTTCAATATTTTCTTTAACAGTCATATGTGGAAACAATCCTGTTTGCTGAATGACGTAACCCATATTACGTCTTAATTTAATAATATCTTTAGAACTAATATCCTTACCATTAATTAAAATATGACCTGAAGAGGGTTTTATAATGCGGTTTATCATTTTTAATGTTGTAGTCTTACCACATCCACTTGCACCGATTATAGCAACCAATTCACCTCTATTAATTTTAAAAGAAATATCTTTCAACACAGTTTTATTATTAAAAAACTTACGTACATTTTTAAATTCTATCAATAAAATCTCTCCTTTCAGTAAGTAACAACTTAATAATATAATAAAGTTGTTACTTTTGTCAATAATAAAGAGGGTGTGATAAAACACAGTTTAGTTTTATCACACCCTCTTTATATGATTAATTAAGTCACATAAAAGAAAATAACAGACCAAAGATGCATCGTATATTCGCCTTCTTGTATGGCGCAAAATAGAGAAGCATACTGATCTATTATTTTTTTAAATGTGCCTAAGGATACAAATAAGTGTTTACTCGTTCATAACAATTTTTGTCACCAATAAAATAAAAAATATCATTTTCACATAAAAGTGCATAAGGCCCTGGTGACATTATAAGAGAATCATCTCTTTTTATTGCTATAATAGTTGCAGAAGTATTATGCCAAAAATTAATATCTGCTATTGTTTTTCCCATATATGGTGTTTCTTTGCGTATACATATTTCAAATGGCATAAAAGGATTTATTGATTTAAAACGTTCTGTTTTATCAATTAATTCAATTAACTTCTCTTTTAAATAATTATTTTCATTTGTCTGGCGTTCTACACTACATAATATGTCTTTTTTCAAATCATTTATAGTTTTAATATCATCATATTGTTTTAAGAACTTAATTGCATTTTCACAAGATTTTATGATTACTCCACTTCCTTTAGTGGTATCTACAATATTCACATCCGACAATATGCAAATGGCACGCCTAGCAGTTTCTGATGAAACACCATACTGACTTGCTAGAAGTGATCGTGCATATATTTTTTCACCAATTTTATACTGTCCAGTTGCTATTTTAGAAGCAATATCAGCAGCTATTTGTTGATATACTGGACGTACTATTTTTAGTTTTTTATCCATATTTATTCTCATTCTCCTACAATCACATTGCTAAAATATTTTCTTATTTTATTTCATATATTTTATTTGTATTAATTATATATTTAAGTCCAATACTTTTCAAGTTTTAGAATTAAAGATTAAATTTATTTATGCCTTTTTAACTTCCTTTAATTATTATTAGTTGTTTTTTGTGTTTAGTTTTTTATATAGAGGTATGTTGCATTAACGTCATAATAAAAAGTAATTTATCCTCCTCTTTGTAATTACTATAATTATTTCATATAGTGGTTATCAATCATCTCATTTTAATGTTTGCAGATGCTGATTTTTTATGTGTATTGAAAATTTTGCTTAAATTAAATTTCAATACAACATAAAAATAAAAATTTTAGTCATGGAAAAATATTAAGTGTCAGTGTATAATTGTAGTATATAATAATTAAAAAAATCCATTAAAATTTTAGAAAGAAGGGTTTAATGATGTATGAAATGAAAGAAGAATACAAAACAGGAATAGAATTTATTGATGAGCAACACAAAATGCTTTTTGACATAGCTGATAGAACTTATATGCTATTAAAAAATGAGTATACACTTGATAAATATGATAAAGTAGTAGCTTTAATAGAAGAATTACAAGACTATACTGCTTTTCATTTTAAAGCAGAAGAGGCTTATATGGAAAGTATAAATTATAAAAAAATGTTTACTCAAAAAATAGAACATGAAGCATTTATCAAAAAACTTAATGATGTAGATTTAAAAAGTATTGATGAAAATCAAGATGATTATATAATAAGCATCCTACAATTTTTAAATGATTGGTTAACTGAACATATATTTAAAAATGATAAACTTATAGGAGAGAAAAGATAAATATGCTTTTTTCAATTATCTATAACAAAATAAGCTGTATAAGTTAATTACTTAGATTATTTAAACTTTCTATTAAGCACATGAAAGAAAATAATAGGCCAAAGATGCGTCGTATATTTCGTGTCAGACAAGGAAGCAAGTTCAATTAATAGCGAGCTATTTGCTGAATTTACTAACGCAGTATGACGCAAAATAGACAAGCATACTAGTCTGTTATTTTTTTGAATGTGCCTTAAGAATAGTATTTGTTAGGTAAGGTATATTTTTTTAAAATACCTTACCTATTTTTCTGCATGTTTTTTATAGTTTGAAAAATGGATTACAATTTATTATCTTTTACTAAGATCAATGAACATTTCTATATCGTCTTCAACAGTTTTTAAAGAGCTTTTCCAAAAGTTCTTATCATGAATGTCTATTCCCATAACTTTTGTTATATCTGACATCTTATTTTTCCCTGTAATTGAAAGAAGTTTTTCATAATCTTTTGGGAAAGTATCTGCCTTTTTAAGATACTGTGCATATAATCCTTTGGCAAATAATAATCCAAACGCATAAGGAAAATTATAAAAATTACTATCTGCATAATAATAGTGTGGCTTCCAAGTCCACATATATGGATGTAAGTAATTTGGATCTAAACCATCTCCATAAGCTTCTCTTTGAGACTTTAGCATAAGTTCTTTTATTTCTTCAACGCCTAAAGCACTTTCTTTTCTTGCTTCAAAAAGTGACTTTTCAAATAAAAATCTAGAATATATATCAACAATTACTTGAGTACAATCACTAATTTCAGCTTCAAGAATAGCTAAAGCATCGTCCTTTGTAGCTTCCTTAACTGCAGCCTTTTTAATTATTGTCTCACAGAATGTAGATGCAGTTTCAGCTATTGGCATTGGATAATCAGAATTTAATGTAGTCTCATTATTTAAACATTCTCCGTGGAAACCATGACCTAATTCATGAGCAAGTGTTACAACATCACTAAAGCTATCTCCATAGTTTAGTAAAAATCTACTTTCTCCTAAGAAATGAATATTTTCACAGAAGGCTCCACCAACCTTTCCTTCTTTTGGCTTAACATCTATCCAGTTATTATCAATAGCTTTTCTTGCGAAATCACCTAAATTATTACTGAAAGTTCTAAAATTCTTTTCCACGAACTTAGTGCCTTCTTCATAAGTAAATTTCATGTCTGCATCACAAACTGGTGCATACAAATCATAAAATGGAAGACCATTATTATGACCTAACATTTCTCCCTTTCGTTTTAGATATTTTCTAAAGACTGGAAGGCTTTCCTTCATAGCTGAGAGCATTGCATCTAACGACTCTCCATCCATTCTTGATTCTACAAGTGTCTTTTCTAAAGGAGAGTTATAACCCCTAAATTCACAAATTGTTAAAACTTCACCCTTTATTCCATTAAGTGCTGCTGCTACTCCATCTTCTACTTTTTTATAAGATGCTATTTCTGCCTCATAAGCTTTCTTTCTTACTTTTGGATTTTTATCGTGAGACATATTAAGAACTACAGTAAGAGGCAATTCATTAATTTTGCCATCTTGTTCAATATCAACTTTTAATGTAGATATTAAATTATCCTTCAGCTTAAGCCAAGCATTAGAACCTGTATTTTGCATACTAGCTATTATGCTCTCTTCTTTATTACTAAGTAAATACTTACTTGCTTCAATTATATTCTTTAATATAAATTCATGTTCTTCAAGTAATTTTGACTTATTTATAACTGCATCTATATCATCTATATTACTAATCCATCTTTGAATCTTAGTAGATGCTTCTACCAAATCTGTTAACTTATTATCTAGAATATCTGAATATTTCAGTGCATCTTTGTCCTTTGTATTTACACTTAAATTAAGATTTATGAACATACCAAGTTTGCTGGATAAATCTATGAATGTTGTAAATTTTTCTATGTATTCTTCAAGCTTTATTACAACATTATCATTATTTTTAACTATATCTTTTGCCCAATCATTGATATCTCTTATCACTTCACCAATATTCTCAATATCTTTCTTAAATTCATCACTATTAAATGATGGATACATTTCGTTCAAACTCCAATTTAATTCCATACTTAATTCACCCCTAATCACATACTTAAAACTCTTTTAACATGTTTAATAATTCTCTTTTTATACATTTATTATAAGTCATTAACTTATATTGTCAAACTTATTACAAGTTGCACTATTTTTATTTTTTAATCCACTATAAATAAATTAATAGGGACGTCTCAAAATACAAATATGGCTTTATATTTGAGGCATCCCCTTAATATACAGTGGCTTGTCTATATAATATTGTATAAATTAAAATTTATTAATTTATAGTTGCATAAAGTATATTATTTTTAACTAATGCCCTTTTACCACCATGTGTACAATTTATAATCACCGAAGTTTTATCATTACTTAACCAGTCCTCTAAATTACGAATCGCCGAAGTATCTACTCTTATATCATCTCCACAATTATTTTGATCGCAAAAACTCATATCGCACACATCTTCTGGAGAAAATTTAATAGTTATTCTCATAAATCCTCCCTCCCTCCTGTATATTATATATTTCTATAATATTTGGCAATATCCTTCTTATTATACAATTTTGTATAATAATGTATAATAAATTATCTTTTGCTACATTATTAATTGACATTAAAATTCATATTTTAAAAATATACTATCCTTTTTCCAAGTTTCATATCAATGTTTATAGACACAAATTTACTATATATTTTCTGATATAATTAGCTTCCTTGACAATCTTCGACTTCTATCATAATACTATTTATGTTAAAATCTAAATATACTGTTTTTTCAAATGTTGATAATATTATATTGATTTACAAGTATCGAATATCCACTAGGTAAGGCTATTTATAAACACAAATTAGGTGATGACGTTATGATAAACTCTCCAGACGGTCAATATCTTGTTAGAATAGAATCAATGACAGGTATTACACCACATGGATTGTAACATGACACTCTAAAATGAAAGGTATGAAATAATGAATTTTAAACAATTAGGCATTAATGACGACATAATAAATCTATTACAAAAATCTGGTATTACCAAGCCAACTCCAATTCAAGAAGAAAGTATTGCAATAATTAAAGATGGGAAAGATGTTATAGCTGAAGCACAAACTGGTACGGGAAAAACCCTTGCCTTTTTGCTTCCTATTATTGAAAACATATCAACAACTACAAATTCAATTCAAGCATTAATTATCTCTCCAACAAGAGAACTTGCAATTCAAATAACTGAAGAAGCTACAAAACTTAAGAGTGCGAAAGATATAAATATTTTAGCAGCTTATGGTGGAAAAGATGTTGGATCACAAATTAAAAAACTACAAAAAAATATTCATTTAGTTATTGCAACTCCTGGTAGACTTTTAGATCACATAAAAAGAGGAACTGTTGATCTTAGTAAATTAAAGACTTTAGTTTTAGATGAAGCTGATCAAATGTTATTTATGGGCTTTAAAAATGAAGTTGAAACGATTATTAATAAAGCTCCTAAGAATCATCAAACACTTTGTTTCTCTGCAACTATGAATTCACAAGTTAAAAAATTAGCTTATAGATACATGACTGATCCTACAGTTATTAGTGTAACAAAAGAAGAAGTAATTACACTTGATAACATTAAACAATTTGTTGTAGAAACTACAGACAGAAGAAAACAAGATTCTTTATGTTCTGTTTTAGCTGAAGATAATCCATTTATGGCTATTATATTCTGTAGAACTAAAAGAAGAGCTGATGAACTTGAAATGGGACTTAGTAAACGTGGTATTAAATGTGAAAAGCTACATAGCGATATACCACAAGCAAAACGTGAAAGAATAATGAAATCGTTCAGAAAAGCAGATATCCAATATCTTATAGCTACGGATGTAGCCTCAAGAGGATTGGATGTGAGTGGAGTTACCCATATATATAACTATGATATCCCAGAAACTGCTGAAGACTACATTCACCGTATAGGTAGAACAGGAAGAGCTGGAGAAGAAGGCTATACTTGTATGTTCATAGATCCCAAAAATCAAAAAACTTTAGACGAAATAGAAAGAAAAATCAAATTCAAAATACCAAGAAGAGAATTAACTCTTTAAACCTTAAATTTAGGAGATTATCTTAAATCAAAAGTTATTTGTATTTTAAGATAATCCCCTTTTTAACATTAGGCATGTATATATAAATAACAAGTCAGTACAATGAAAAATATCCTTCACATCTTTGACTTGTTATTTTATATTCCTCATTTACAATATACAAAAATATTGCTCTTTATGACATTTTTATTTTCATACCCTCATTTAACATTTCATTTGTCATTTTACTCATATAATCTATTAAATACATTCTATATGTAGCTGTACCACCATCAGTTTTACTCAACTTTTCAAACGCAAGTTCACCACAAAGTCCCATTGTACATACAGCCGCTGCTGTTGCTTCCAACATATTTTCTTCATTTGCTCCACAAAAGCTACCAATTACAGCTGTAAGCATACATCCTGTTCCAGTTACCTTTGCCATAAGCGGATGACCATTTTTTATGATATAAGCTTTTTTAGAATCTGCTACAATATCAATAGCTCCTGTTATAACAATTATTGCACCTGTCTTTTTACTAAGTTCTTTAGCTAACTCAATTATCTCTCCAATATTACTTTCATTTACATAATCTCTTTTGTCAGCATCAACTCCATTGGTTATACCATTGCCTTTATAAACTGTTTTTATCTCAGAGATATTTCCTCTTATAACTGAAAATCTTATATCACATAAAAGATTAAGCATTGTTTCATTCCTAAATTTTGATGCACCTACCCCAACAGGATCGAGTATTACAGGATTAGATATTTGATTTGCTTTTTTTCCTGCAGCTATCATTGATGACACTGTGAATTCATTTAGTGTTCCCATATTTATAACAAGTGAATTACACAGGGATGTAATATCATCAACCTCATTAATATCATCTGCCATAATTGGAGAACCTCCACTTGCTAAAACTATATTTGCACAATCATTAACGGTAACATAATTTGTAATGCAATGTACAAGGGGTGTTCTACTGTGCACATTTTCTAAAATTTTTTCAAACATATTTTTATCCTCCACATTCTAATTATTAATAATATTTTATTTATTGGACAAGCGTACCTGCGTAGTATGACATAAAATAGACTAAACGTACTAACTTGCTATTATTTGAATATGACTTATCAATTTATTGACTAAAAATAAAATATGGGATATACCAATAAAGGTATATCCCACTAAAAACAAGTTAATGTATATTCCCTACGTTGGCATTATCCAAATCAGGTTTAATGGTCGAAACTACATTTTGCTTCCTCTCAGCCTGAATAAACAAGCTCCCATAGTATTTAATTTTTTTATATTATACTATATATAAATATGTAAAACAACTACTAATTTCCAAAATAAAAAATTATATAAATAACTTACCTATAAATATTATTAATGCAGAAATAGACGCTGTTATTGGTATAGTTAAAACCCAAGCCCAAACTATATTTTTAGCTACGCCCCATTTTACACATTTAAATGTTTTAGACGCTCCAACGCCCATTACGGTTGTTGTAATTATATGAGTTGTGCTAACCGGAGCATGGAATAATGTTGCCAATAATATTACTAATGATCCACCTGTTTGAGCTGCAAATCCATTTACTGGTGTTAATTTTGCCATTCCACTTCCCATAGTTTTAATAATTTTCTTCCCACCTATAGAAGTTCCAAGTGCCATAGCCGAAGCACAAACTACTATAACCCATGTGGGAACCTCAAATGTTTGAATAACTTTGCCACTTAATAATGCCATTGTTATTATTCCCATAGATTTTTGAGCATCATTTCCCCCATGGTTAAAAGCCATAAATGCTCCTGCAATAATCTGAAGTTTTAAAAATATTTTATTTACTACATGGATTTTAAATGGCTTTAAAATCCAGTTCAATAATATCATTATTATATATCCTACTACAAATCCTATAACTGGTGAGATAAATAACCATATTACTACACTATGAAAAAGATTATACCAATTAACCACGTTAAATGAACCATTATAAGCTATTCCTCCGCCTACTAATGATCCTATTAATGCATGAGATGAACTGCTTGGAATACCAAAATACCATGTAATTAAATTCCATATTATAGCCGAAATTAAAACTCCCAATATAACCCATTGCTCTATGGATGCATTACTTACAATATTCTCACCTACTGTTTTAGCAACAGCTGTTCCAGTAAATGCACCCATAAAATTAAATACTGCACATACTAATATAGCCGTTGCTGGAGTAAGTGCTCTTGTAGTAATAGAAGTAGCAACTGCTGTAGCTGTATCATGAAATCCATTGATAAAATCAAATATTATTACTAAAAATACTATTAATATTGTTATTGTCATAGTACTATGCATTCTTAACTACATCTCCTTATAAAATATAAATACCCGACTTATTATTAAATATTATAGCCCCGTTAAATTATATTCTATTTTACCTAAATGTTAGACTACTTTTAATAAAGCTAATATAATTTTTATATTGCTTGCCTTTAACTAGCTTATCTATATGTTTATTTTTTTGAATATGCCTTATTAGGTTTAGAGAAATATGTACTGTGCATGCTATATAACTATTGAAATGTATAAATTTTTTTAATTATACAAATAGCTTAATCATAGTTATAATTAATGCTGAAAGACTTGCTGTTATTGGTATAGTTAAAACCCAAGCCCAAACTATATTTTTAGCTACGCCCCATTTTACTGATTTAAATCTTTTAGATGCTCCTACACCCATTACAGTTGTTGAAATTATATGAGTTGTACTAACTGGAGCATGGAATAACGTTGCAATAAATATTACTGCTGCTGCACCTGTTTGAGCTGCAAACCCATTTACTGGTGTCAGTTTTGCCATTCCACTTCCCATAGTTTTAATAATCTTTTTTCCACCTACTGAAGTTCCAAGTGCCATAGCTGAAGCACAACATACTATAACCCATGTAGGAACCTCAAATGCTTGAATAAATTTACCACTTACTAACGCCATTGTTATGATTCCCATAGATTTTTGAGCATCATTTCCCCCATGATTTAAAGCCATAAGTGCACCTGCAACAACTTGAAGTTTTAAAAATATTTTATTTACTACATGAATTTTAAAAGGCTTTAAAATCCAGTTCAATAATATCATTATTATATAACCTACTGTAAATCCTATAACTGGCGAAATAAATAACCATATTACTACACTATGAAAAAGATTATACCAATTAACCACGTTAAATGAACCATTATAAGCTATTCCTCCGCCTACTAATGCTCCTATTAATGCATGAGATGAACTACTTGGAATACCAAAATACCATGTGATTAAATTCCATATTATAGCTGAAATCAAAACCCCCAATATAACCCATTGTTCTATAGATGCATTACTAACAATATTCTCACCTACTGTTTTAGCAACTGCGGTTCCAGTAAATGCACCGATAAAATTAAATATTGAGCATATTATTATTGCAGTTTTTGGTGTAAGTGCTCTTGTAGTAATAGAAGTAGCAACAGCTGTAGCTGTGTCATGAAATCCATTGATAAAGTCAAATACTAATACTAATATTACTATTAGTATTGTTATGGCCATTGTACTATGCATTCTTAATGACAACTCCCTCAACAGTATTTGCAACCTTTTCACACTTATCAATAGTATTTTCTAAAATTTGATATATTTCCTTCCATTTTATAACTTCTATGGCGTTTGTTTCATTCTTAAATAATTCTGCTACTGTTTTTCTAAATAAACAATCTGCTTCACTTTCTATTTTATGTATACTTATAATTGTTTCTTTTATGCGTTTTGCTTTGTTACCTACTGAAATAAGTCCATTCATTAATTCTAAAATATGTTTAGTGCACTCTACTATCATATCAGCTAAAAGTTTAGATTCATCAGTACTTTCCATAATATCATACATTACAAATCTATGCATTGTTGAATTAATCAAATCTAATATATCATCCATTTTCTTAATTAGTGCATATATATCTTCCCTATCTATTGGAGTTATAAATGCTTCATTTAATTCTTTAACAACATCATTTACTAATCTATCTCCTTTATGTTCTAGCTCCTCAATCTTGTTAACCTCAAATTCTTTATTGGATAAAGAATCCAAACTCACTCTTAAAGCCACTGCCCCTTCGTTTACATTTCTTGCCGCTTCTAAAAACATTTTATGAAATTTATCTTCTTTTGGATTAAATTTGAACATACTATCACATCTCCCTGTAAAATATAAACACCTATAGTATTATTTAATACTTTATAAATTCAGTTTAAGTATATTCTATTTGTACTCAATTTTAAACTATTTTTAAAAAAATTAACCTAATTTTAATATTGCCGATTTATTTTTAAAAATTATGGAAACTTTTATTGAATTTAATTATATGTTTTAGTAAATTCTTTTATTATTTGTTTATAAATTACGACTTTTTTTTAAAATTATAACTATATTTCAAAACATATTTCTATTTATATGCATATAAAAGGTAACTATAATTAAGTCCCCTTTTATAATTTTGTATTAGCTCATCATTGATGTAGCAGCACCAAGAAGAAATCTTATATCTGTTTTTCATTTTATAGAATTTAGGTATAACCTTTGTATCATGTAAATCAAAAAAATGAATACACAGCATTTTGAGCTGTACGTACAAACATTTCAGCTGTAAATGATACAACATCAGGTAATTCTGTATATTGTCCAATGAAAGCTAAGTTAATTAAATATTTTGGAATATTATTGTAATGTTTACTTAATTTGAATCATATATTAAATGTATTGATGATGATATATGTTTTCTCATTAATTAATCACCATAATATCAAGGAGGTATATTCCATGAAAATTATGTACATAACATATCAACAAGGAAGAAGGAAATCTATTATAAAAGAAGGAGTAGATATTTTAATGAGTGATGTAAAGATATCCCCTGTTAAACAAATAAAAAAATTAGAAGTAACTAACGTTACTTCTAATTCGGATAATAAAATTAATGAAGAAATTACAGGTTTTTTCATTAATGCAGTACACAAAAATTATTTAGCTAATAGACTAAGATACTAAACTAATATAGAGCCTATCATTTTTCCTTATCCTAATTTGAATAATATTTACTATATTCCTCTATATAAACTAACTTATCATTATTGTTTTTATAAATATGTAACAACTTAATAATATTTTTAATATAATAAATATAATGGATTTTATTAAAATTTTTTTATAAATCAATACAAATCAGTACGAATAAAAAAGTATTCACACAAGAAAAAATGTTACAGTGCTATAACTAAAAGTCATCTATATTGGTGACAATTATAGAGGTGTATATCATGAATATGTTACGTAACTTATTGATATCAGTAAACAAATCATTAAAAAAAATTAAGTTGATTGACAAATGCCTTATAATTTTTATGATTATTCTCATGAGTCAATCTATATATAACTTATTTTCACATGAAATTATTTTACAGGACACAAGTAGCGTTGATGTTATAATCAGAACAACATCTGCATCTATTTTTGGATATTTTTTAAGTGCTAATTTCATTAAAAAATCTGTAACTAAACAAAATGATTCTTCTAAAAAAGGTAAAATTTTAGATGGAAATTCCTTATCCTCAGATGCTGAGAATCCTACAAAATCAATAAAAGATAATGTTAGTACTCCCAAAAATAGTATAGGATTTATATCCAATCAAACTCAATCTTCTAATGATAATACTGGGGAAATTTCTATTGAAAATCACCCAGATGAAACTATCCCTGAACAAGAAACAAGCAATCAACAAATTATAATTGCTACTGTAATCGGTGTTATTTCTCTCATTGTAATAGTCATAGCAAGAAACTCCTCTAATTTAAGTGAAACCTCACTTGCACCACTATCACAAATGAGAGATTTCGTTTCAGGCTGTGTTGGTTTTCTTTTAGGATCTCCAACTAAAACATGTAAGTAAATATAAAATAGATATAGAATTAATTATCTAATAATATAAAAGAATAACTAGATTATATTATAATACTATGAAGTGCATCTTGTTAGGTAAACACAGTCTTTTTAACTAGGTGCACTTTGAATTTTAAGACAATACTTTTTAATTAACGATATGTTTTAAAATCGTGTTAATATTGTTATATAAATTTCAATGCAAGTTCGCTATTATATAAAAATATCAATACTCTATTAAAACATAGCGTTAATTTAAAGATAAAGTTATGATCACTATTTCTGGACGGTTTAAAATTCTTATTCCAGGCATGCTATGTCCAATCCCTCTGCTTACAATAAGCTTTTTCTTATTTATTTCATATTCTCCAGAATTGTATTTAGGAAAAAACTTTCTTTCAGGTGAAAGTATTGCGCCTATAAAAGGTAACCTTATCATCCCACCATGTACATGACCACAAAGAGTTAAATCTACATTATATTTTGCATATGTATCAAAATATAATGGATTATGTGTTAACAAAATACTATAATTTTTATCATTATAGTTTCCTAATAGTTCTTTCATTGTATCTTCTCTAAAATTAACTTTATTCTTTCCTACCTTATAATACAAAAGAGGAATACTCATTCCATAAAGATTAATAAACTCTTCACCTTTAATTAACTTTATTTTTTCATTATTTAAAACCCTAATCCCAAGTTTTCTTAATTGGTTTATAAGGAAAATAAGATTATCCTTTTTTAATCTTTGCTCGTGGTTTCCTACAATATAGTATATAGCATACTTTTTACTTAACTCTTCAGCCAACCTTAAGAATTCATCAAATTCAGTATCATATTTATTAACCATATCTCCAGTCATCACAATAATATTAGGATTTTCCATATAAATTTTTTTAATCAGTTTACTATTATCTTTTCCAAAGCTCTTACTATGAAGATCAGATAAGTGCATAAGTTTAAAATTATTAAATTCACGTGGTATCTTTTTACTTTTAACTTTATATTTAGATACCTTTAATAAATTATTATCAAAATATATAAAGGTACTTGTAATAGTTAATCCTAATAAAAGCATTAAATTTTTATTCATATTTTTCCTCCATTAATACTAAGAATTCTATTAAAAAATATCAGTACTAATACTAGTATACTTTTAAACATAGCAATTATAAAATGTAAATAAGAGTTTGGATTTTTATTTTTTGTAATCTAATTTATTCATCTTTGCCCTCAAACTTAATTTAATAAAATATAAATATATACTTCTACATTATTATTTTGTTTGTTTAACTAATAACTACTTTAGTTCTACTAGGAATGTTGTCCCAAATCCATTTAGCATTTGTTTTAGCTAGTCGTATACATCCATCAGATAATGCCATTCCAAGTCTTCCATCTCTAATAGATCCATCTAAATTATATATTATTGAATGGAATAAATAATTTCCTTTAAATTGAGTATAGTACCAACATTTATATCCTTTATTTACTCCAAAATAAAGACCTTTTACTCCAACTGTATAAGTTCCCTTTGGAGTTGGCGTAGATAATTTCCCTATGGTACATAAATAACTATGAACTAAAGCCCATTTATTTGTACTTCCTTCAAAAATATTTACTTTAAAATTTTTAAGATCTACCCAAATAAAATAGTCAGTTGCACTTGAAAAATTATTTAAATTCACGTAATTTGTAATATTAGAATTGTACTTATCATTATCTGCTCTTGTACTTTTATCTTCTTTGCTTCTAAATAGTCTAAATAAAAATTTCATATTTAACGTCCTATTTATTAATATAAAAGTAGTATATGTAACTTGTATTACTTTTGACTTTTTTGAGCTTATTTAAGTCAAAATCTCTATATTAAAACTATTCTTATATTAAAACAAATCAAAATCAAAAGATGTACTTGCTTTAATATAGAAATAATTTACTTCCTATTTTAAGTTTTCAATTCTATATCCAATTTCTTTGTTCGCTAATCTGTAAGCTTCTTCAATCATTTCTTTATCATTCATATAATTTCCAAGCAAACTATCTATTGTTATTTGAGCTCTATTGATGAAATACTTGTTTAAAAGATTTTCTTCTATATTTTCTTGAGATGCTAATGAATAGTCATCCAATATATGCTTAACATTAAATTTATTTTTTCTTAAAGCTCGCCCAACTAATATACTTCTATGACATCTTATTGGGTCTTGCATAGCTCCAAGAAGTGCTATTTTATAACCTTTTTCACATCCTGATTTTAATCGTTCAATCCCCTTTAAAAAATCTTTTTCAGTAACCACTTTTTCAAAATCAGAATATCCTTCTTCATTATAAGACACTTTATTTTCTCTGTTTGCTGCAAGCTCTTTAGCCATATAAATATATATAAAACCTGCTTCTGTCAAAGTATGAGCTATAGTTTCTTTATTATATTGAACATTATATTTAGAATAGGGAGTTCCTCTTATATCTACAACACAATTAATATCATAATGCTTTAACATATCTATTAATTTCTCTACAGGATAATTTGAATGTCCAATTGTGTATATATCCATATATTACGCTCCTTTTCATAATCATATTAAATATTTACGTTTTTATTTTCTTCATTAAGATAAGCTATAAATCTTTCTCTTTTTAATTCATCGCATAGTGAATATTGCTCTTTAACCATATCATCCCATGCAGGCAAATTATATATTTCATATTCACCTTCATATTTCCATGTAGATATCTGTTTAGCTTGTTTCTCTGTTAGTTTTTGAGCTTTTAATTTCAAATAATCGCCCCCTCAAATAATCACCTTTATTTTTACCATATTAAAATAATTGTACAAGAAAAAATACCACAAATCCATGTTGAATAATATGGTATTTTAATAAGTTATTTTTTATATTTAATTACTGATGCTTTTATATGATATAAGAAGTTTACCAAATAACATATATAAATCACTAATGTTTAGTGTATGGCTTTCTTTATATATTTTTTCCCAGTACCTTCAACACTTGTAATTGTAATTAATGCCTCTTCATCAAATCCATTTACAATATTTTTTAATTTAGCTATCTCAAGCCTAGATAAAACTACATATATGACATTCGTCTGAGTACCACTATAGGCACCTTTTCCATCTAATAAGGTAATTCCCCTACCAAGTCTTGCTATTATTGCATCAGAAATTTCCTTATTCTTGTCAGATACAATAATTACTGCTTTTGATTCATTAAGCCCTTCAACAGTAATATCTATTGTCTTAAAAGCAATAAAATAGGCTATTAAAGAATACATTGCTCTATCCCAGCCAAATATAAAACCCGAACTTCCCAATATGAACAGATTAAAGAACATCACTATTTCTCCAATAGAAAATGCACTTCTTTTCTCTAAGATTATAGCAATAATTTCAGTTCCATCTAATGAACCACCATTTCTTATAATTAATCCTACTCCTACTCCAAGTATAATACCACCAAATATAGTTGCTAGAAGTATATCTTGTGTTATACCAGAAACCGGATGAAGTAGTGTTACACCTGTTGATAAGCATATTACTGAAAATATAGTTGAAATAGCAAATGTCTTTCCGATTTGCCTGTAACCTACAATAACAAAAGGCAAATTAAATATAAATATAAATATTCCTAGTTGAACATTTGTTAAGTAACTTGCAATAATAGATATTCCAGTCATTCCACCATCAATTATATTGTTAGGTATTAAGAATATCTCAAGACCTATTGATGCTAAAATTGAACCTAATATCATAAAAAAGATCTTCTTAATACTAACTAAAACGTTGTGATGCTTCTTTTTCATATAACATCTCCTTTAAATTTATTGATACATTTGTGAATTAGAACTTCGTTTAATGATTTGCTTATAGCATATTAAATAAAGAAATTACTATATGTATTCATCTTACTTCAATATTATAGTTATTAACGCAAAAGTATTCTAAACTATATGAACATACGAAATACTTTTTCTTCAATTACCAAATAAACTATTTTTATAATGTAACCTTACTTATTGGATATCCTAAAGCTAACTATTAGTTTGCATTCTCCTCCTTTCATGACTTAATTCACATAAAATATGTTCTTATTAATCATAACATAGATTTATAAATACCATATTATTTAATTTTAAAGATTATTTTGCTTCGCAAATTATCTTTAATGGTAGTATGTACTAATCTATTGCTTCCATACATATTACATGGAACAAGATAAAAGAGGTGAAAAATTATAACTGTTGAAAAAATAACAACATTAAGTTTACTTAGTATTGAAGTACAAAGTGATACTCATAAACCTATTAATGCAATTTTTACTAAAAAACTTTTCAGATGTAAATCTTAAAGCTACGACTCGAAACTATTTTTTAGTTGCTGAAACAATCAAAGAAGTTATGAAAGGTGAATATATGTTAGACATTAAAAAATCGTTTGATGTTAATAAAAAAAATATTCTACCAGGAAAGTTAGGCCTATGAAAGAAAATGTTTAATTGATTAACTATGATAAATTATTAGAAAGAATTTAAAATATCATAACTTATTGTTGGTCGGAAGAATGTCAAAAATTTTCATTCTTCCGATTATTATACAAGTTAAGTACTATCAGTCTTTTTTATGCGTCTTTTTACTATGTTTAGTTCCACAATTATTTTCTTTCTTTTCTTTTTCTTGTTGGCTTGCACAAGAGCAATCCTTTTTTTCACTCATAGCATTTATACCTCCTAAAATTTTAATCACAGTGTTACACTACTATTTTCTTCAATTATGCAAATAATAATACTATGAAATTAATAACAAAAACATATAGTACCGCTCATACAGATATTAGTACTTACGCATATTAAAGAAAATAACAAGTAAAAGATGCAACGTATATTTGGTGTTAGACAATGAGATTAAATTAACTATATTATCAATAGTCTTTTAAAATTTCCCAATGCTTTATTAACCTTTCTAATGAAAATGCAGCATTTGCTGGACTGGTTGAAGGCAACTTTATAATCTCTCTTTTTGTTACTGGATATGTGTATTTCATATATAGCTTAAAAGCTTTATCTCCATTTGCATATATTTTTTCAATATTAGCATTGTCTAATATAATTGTTAAATCTGCAGGTATTACATTTTTAATACTACTATCACTTGAACCTTTAATTTCACAGCTCTCTATTACATCCCAAACTGCCATTTTATTATTTGTAAGCATACTCTTTTTTTGTTCAGTTGTATCATATTCCTTACATTGTACAATTTCAGATATAACCTTCCAAAATCTATTTCTAGGATTTTGATAATAAAATTGTGCCTCTCTTGATTTTACAGATGGAAATGTACCTAATATTAATATCTTTGAATTCCCATCATAAATTGGTTCAAGTGTTTGTATCACTTGTGACATATAAAACATCCTTTCTTCATCTTAAATTGTCAACTATTTTTTTGACTTTTCTCTATAAGCTTTTAATTCTTCAAATGTTTAAGTATTATGTGAACTAATTCATAAATTAAACTTCTATCCAATATCTTTGAGTTATTTCTCCATCTTCTATTACTTCATTTTCTAAAACTCCACCATTGTTTATAATTGTTTTCGCAGAACCTATATTATCTTTATCACAACAAATTAGTGTTTTGTTAATTCCAAGTTGTTTGGCAATGGGCAAGGACTTTAATGTTTACTGTTGTTTATTAGATTATAAAATCAATTATAACATTTTATAAACCATATTTTTCATATTTATATAGTATAATTTTTCAATCCATATTAATTCAATAATTGCCTGATTAGAGTCTATATCAATAAAAAAGCTAAAAAATTCTAGATTATATCTAGGACTTCTTAGCTTAACTTTTCACACTTAGAGACATTTTAAAAAATATTAGACTAATATGCTTGTCTATTATTTTCTTTCATGTCCCTTAATTTTATTTTAAATCTTTTTGCTCTATAACAGGTTTTTCTTTTACTTCACATTCTTCTTTAGACTTTACATTATAGTCAGTTTTTTCTTCATTCATTTTCTTATATATATCTTCTTTCATCTTCTTAGCAAAGTCACTTTCTTCAGTATTAGTTTTAAAATCAATACCTATCTTTTCAGATAATAAAACTGCAAGTAGACTCTCTACAGCATTTACATTGCCGCTATTTTCGGCTCCTCCCATAGTAACTACATTATTAGGTACTATATTAATTTTTCCTTCTTTAATAGCTTCTGTAAATTTAGTCATTACATCTTGGATTACTTGATATTGAGGTCCACCGTAAGCATTAACTTGTTCTTTAGTGGCAATAGCTTGTGCAATACCAAGTCTTGCTTTCATTTCTGCCTCTGCTTCTCCGAGTCTCTTAACCTTATATGATTCTGCATCTGCAAGAGTTTTTTGTCTTTCAGCATCTTGTTTAGCTTTTTGAAGTTCTGCTTTACCAATATTATCTTGAATTTTAATATTAGTTTCTGACTTAGTAAGCTCTGATTGTTGTTCTGCTTTAGCTTGGAATTCTTTTAATTCCTTCTCTTTTTCACTTGCCTTCATTTGACTATTATAAGTTTCAATCTTTTCTTTGGCCAATTGTCTATCACTTAATTGTTTTAGAATTTCTTCAATTTTCTTGTCTCCGTTTGGTGAAGGTGTTCCAATTAACACTTCTTCAAGTTCTAAGTTATAATTTTGAAACTTTGACTTCATTTCCTCAGTAGACTGTTTTTGAATTTCAGAACGATTTTGAATAAGCTCTATTAATGTCATTTTTTGACCTATATTCTTAAAGTATGAGGAAACCATTGGGTCAAGGGTTTGATCAACTAACCTCTTTATATCTCCAAATCTTTGAATAACTAGAGGCGCTTTTTTGTAATCAATATGGACAACAACTGAAAGTGGTAATGTTGGTTCAAAAGCATCCATAGTTATTAAGGTTACCTCTTTTAAATTTTCATCAAATTTGTGTCCACCTACCTCAGATTGAACCCATTTCAATATAAAATTAGTAGTAGGAACTTGAGTTAAAATTCCTGCTGAAAGATTATATGAATACTTACCTGGTTTTAATGGATTTGCCCATATCCCCTTACAACCCTCTTCCACAAGTTCTCCATGAGTGTAAGTGCTATCAGTTACATCAATACCTTTTTTACCAACAAATGAATTTACTACCCCTGCAAAACCAACAGGAATGATTGTCTTTGGAATAATATCTATACTTGCAAATAAACGATTTATAAAATAAGTACCATCACTAATTACTTGATACTGCTTTCCTCTATATCCTCCAGCCTTTAAAAAAGCTTCGGTATTTTGGAAGTTGTTATGATAAGTTTCTGGGTCTGAAGAATCCTCTCCAACCACTGGAGCTATTATCTCTCCATTTGCTAAAGAAGGTCCATCTTGTACTGTTACAATTCCCATAGGATCTTTAATAGCTTCCCCTAATGCATTTTTAGTACCTTCTTTAATTACTAGCGGTCTAAAACCATTTTTTGCTCTTAAGTCATCAGACATTCTTTGTATCTGTTTTACTTCTAGATTATTGCCAATGTTTATATAATAATCAGTAGCTTCTGTGAAAATAATAAAAGCACTAAGATTAAAAGCAAAGGTTCCCTCTCTAAGAATAGATCTTTGTGGCCCTTTCTGTCCTCCATTAGCTAAAAAAGCTCTAGTATCTTGAAAATTGGCACACTCTACAACTCTACCTAAAGTTTGAGTTTCATTTAAAGGTTGTCCATCTCTAGCAAATATATATCCTATTTGTCCTTGAGGTATAGTTACTAAAGGACATTTTTCAACTTTATATATTAAACATGATTTAAGGTATATACCAGTTCTCAAAACATCTGGTTGAAATCCTGCTTCTCCATTAAGTGCAATAAATTTTCCGTCTTTTAAATTTCCTTTTGGAGACCACCACTTCTCCACAACCCCCACTTCATTTGTTCCAATTATTCTAAGTCCTAATACCTTAAATATCAATAAATATAAGGCCATTAAACCAGCTATAATTAAAACAACATGTTTAATACTTTCCAATATAATCATTCCTTTCTAAATTTCATACTTATCTAAATAATACTCTTAATATTTTAAATAATACTCTTTATATTTTAAATATCAAATATAAATATACCTAAATAATACAAAATTTATCAAGTAAACGTTCTTCTTGTATCTTTTGTCCAATATATTTTTTAGTGCATTAATAGCAATAGTTAATCGTTATTTAAATTGATCTAGTAAATAATTTGATAACATCTTGTACTTTTTCCAATCTTGCAAATCTATTTTTCCAGATCTTAAAGTTATAATATTTATATATATCTTTTCCAGATATACAGCCATTATCAAATGTAGTATTTGTTTCTTCTGGAATAATTAATTTAAATCCATATTCAAAAGCAACTTTACAAGTTGTATCTATACAATATTCAGTTTGCATTCCAACTAGAATTAGTGTATCTATATTTTTGCTATCTAAATATTCCTTTAACTCAGTATTTTTAAATGAGCTATTATATTGTTTTTCTATAATCTTTTCTGAATTTTTAGGTGCTATTTTATCATAAATTTGCCAACCTTTAGAACCTGATTCTAATTCATCTCCTTCTCCACCATCATGTCTTACATAAATCACCTCTACATTATTAGTTCTACATTCTTTAATTAATAACTCTATATTATTAATAGTTATTTCCTTATTAAAAGGATTCTTCACTACTAAGCCCTCCTGAATATCTACAACAAGTAATGCTATTTTATTCATATTAATTCCTCCTAAATTATTATATAATCTATTTTTTTACTTATTATATCTTAAGTATCAAAATTATGCTATAAGCACATTATAATAACCCAATAATTTTGTACACTATAAATACTGTATATATATTATTTATTATCCATCCACTGTTGACTACTTAATACATCACTAAATCTTAAACTTTGAGCAATAAGTGTTGCTTTATGGAGATCTTTACTACTTAATATTACCTACCTTATTGCTTACATCTACAATAAAATAAAAGACAACAATGCACCACAAAATCTATGACTCAGACTTTGTGGTGCACTTTTAAATTTTGAATGATTATTTTTTATTTTAAATCTCAAATAATCATTCTATTATAGTAATTTTTTTAATTCATCAATATTATTAATTGGTGATAAGCATGATTTGCCCTCACATAAATAATATGTGGACTTATCAGTTACAAAATCATAATCTTTAATAAATGGTATTATCTCTTCTATCTCCTTTTTATTTTCATTAGTTTTAATTATTGTTGTTAAATTAAATGTTTGTTTTTCGCTTAGTAAATCTTTAATTTTTTCCTCATCACTTTTATCTTTAATAACACATACTAATTCTTTTGATGGATTTAATGCAAATGATGCTGCAATTAAAAAGAATGAGTGATTTATTTCTTCACTAAATAAAGCTCCACAAATAAAGTCAAGTTGTTTTTCTGCTATATCTTCAAAATTAGCATCTCCAGTAATTCTTGCGAGTTTTATTAAATTATAAGCTGCAACAGAATTTCCTGATGGCATTGCCCCATCAAAAAGTTCTTTAGGTCTAGCTATTAATTTTTCTCCATCTTCTCCATAAAGGAAAAATCCTTGTTTTTCATTATCCCAGAATAAGTTAATCATATCTTCGCTTAAATCAATAGCTTTCTTTAAAAATGTAACATCAAAGCTACTTTCATAAAGTTCTATAAGTCCAAAGCAAAGAAAAGCATAATCATCTAAATATGCTTTATGACGAGATTCTTCATCTCTATATCTAGCAAGTAATCTTTTATTTTCATCAACTAAATTATCAAAAATAAAATTAACTGCCTTTTTAGCATATTCAAAGTATCTTTCATCTTCAAGAACCTTATATGCCTTAGCAAGTGCTGCTATCATAAGTCCATTCCAAGATGTAAGAATTTTATCATCTTTATGTAATTTCATTCTTTTACTTCGATATTCAAGTAATCTCTCTCGTAAATCATTTATTTTGTCATTATCTTTATTAAAATTACTATTCTTTATTAAGTTAGGAATACTTTTACTTTCAAAGTTTCCATTAGCCGTTATATCAAAATATTCATTAAAATAAGTTCCATCATCTTCACCTAAAACTTCTAAAATTTCTAAAGGATTAAATACATAATATTTTCCTTCTTCTCCTTCACTATCTGCATCTTCTGCACAATAAAATCCACCTTTTTCACTTCTAAGCTCTTTAAATACATACTCTAATGCTTTTTCTGCTACATCTTTATATAGTTTATTTTTAGTAACTTCATAGCCTTCAAGATATGCAATAATTAATAGTGCATTATCGTAAAGCATTTTCTCAAAATGTGGCACTAACCACTTATTGTCAGTTGAATATCTAGAAAATCCAAAACCAACATGGTCAAATAATCCACCTTTATACATACAATCTAAAGTTTTTTCAGCCATTTCTAAAGCTTTAATATCTTTATGTGTTTTATAATATCTAAGCAAAAACATAATTTTATGTGGTGTTGGAAACTTAGGAGCAGCTCCAAATCCTCCATAAGTTTTATCAAAGACATGTGAAAGTTGATTATAACCATTTTCTAATGTTTTAGAACTTAATTTAACATTTCTACTTTCCCCTTCATAGTATTTATCAAGCTCTGATAAAATACTTTCACTAGATGATATAAGCTTGCTTTTATTATCTTCCCAATGAGTGCTTATAGAATATAAAATATCTATAAGCCCTGGCATATTGTATCTAGATTTCTTAGGAAAATAAGTTCCTGCAAAAAAAGGTTTTTGATCTGGAGTCATTATTATTGTAAGTGGCCATCCTCCATGATGAGTTAAAGCTTGGCAAACAGTCATATAAACACTATCTACATCAGGCCTTTCTTCTCGATCTACCTTTATTGCTATAAAATTCTCATTAATAATTTTTGCAACCTCTGTATCTTCAAAAGATTCATGTGCCATTACATGGCACCAATGACATGTTGACAAACCGCATCTATGAATAACCAATACTTAAAAATATAGGTTTATCTTCTTTTTTTGCTTTATCAAAAGCTTCATCACTCCATGCATACCAGTTAATAGGATTATAAGCATGCTGAAGCAAGTAAGGAGATTTCTCATTTATTAAGTTATTGGCTTTTACTGTAGAAAACATAATATCACCTTCTTTCTTTTCTTATTTTTAATAGTTTCTCTACTGCTGAAAAATATATGCATTTAGCATTATATAATAAAGTCATAATATCATTTACATCTCCCAAAATAATCAATTTGGACTGTAACCACCCTGGTAGACACAAAATATAATAAAAGCATCTTAACTGTCTATTCCCTTGAGTTCTGTTTAATAATGGCGGTACCCAAATGTAGTAAAAACACCTTATAATAATATAAGATGTTGTATGTATTGAAATATAAATATTTTTATTGGTTATAGTAACTGGAGTGACACCACTGACAAATTTACTACTTCACTTCCGTATCATCAAAAAATGTTATATGTTCTTGGTTGCACTTCGCACTTTTTTTATCTGTGTATGTTTTTTTTACGAATAATCCAAATAATTAATCCTATAAAAAAACCACAAAGTGCTGGTAATATCCATCCAAATCCATAATCAAATCCAGGTAAATATAAATGAGCAAAATTAACAATTTGTGTAACTACAACATTTTCTTGCATATATTGTGGTAATGATTTACATAAGTCAAAAAATGCTGCAATAATTGTTAACCCAGTTGTCCATTTATAAACATCACTTTGCTTATTAATAAACGGAGTTAATAGCGACAATAAAATTAAAGTAATTACTAATGGATAAAGAAACATAAGCACTGGTATAGATAACTGTATAAGATTACTTAATCCAAAATTAGCAATTACAAATGAAAAAAGTGTAAAAATAATAGCATATTTTTTATAGGAAATTGATTTTGGAAACATTTCACTAAACATTTCAGAACAGGAAGTGATTAAACCAATAGCTGTTTTTACACATGCAACTCCTACAATAGCTGCTAATAATACTTTACCAACAACACCAAAGTAATGATTGCTGACCATAGATAAAATACTTCCTCCATTATCTGCACGACTTACACTACCTAAGCTTGTAGCTCCCATATAAGCTAATGACCCATAAATAATAGCCATAGCAACAATACTAACTAAACCCGATTTGCATGTTTCAATAGCAATTAAGCGGGAATCTTTAATACCTAATTTTTTAATATTAGAAATAATAATAATAGCAAAAGCTACAGAAGCTAAAGCATCCATAGTATTATACCCATCTAACAAACCAGTAAATAATGGCTGAGCAGCATAATTTCCTTGAGCTGGATACTCACTTACTTTCCCCATTGAACTTACAAATGTAGCAATTAATAATATCGATAATAGTACTAAAAAAATAGGAGTAAGATATTTGCCTACCCAATCTAAAATCTGCCCTGGCTTTAATGAAAAATAAATAGTAAAAGCAAAAAATATAAATGAGAAAATAATTAGTCCGAGCTTCAAATATTCATCTGAAATAAAAGGATGAATTCCTACCTCAAATGCAACAGTTGCAGTACGTGGAATTGCAAATAATGGACCAATTGTTAAGTATAATAAGCAAGTGAATATACTTGCATAGCGAGAACTAATAGGCCTCGCCATATCAAATAAACTTTCACTTTTTGAAATAGCTGATGCAATAATCCCAAGCATTGGCAATCCTACACCTGTAATTAAAAATCCAATAGTCGCTGCAAAAATATGGTTTCCAGCTTCTTGTCCCATTTGTACTGGAAAAATCAAGTTACCCGCACCAAAAAATAGTCCAAATAATAATGAACCTATCAGTAAATTTTGCTGATAGCTTAGCTTTTGTTTCATAAATAATCCTCCTTAAATGTTTTGATATTATTAAAAATTTTATTGTTCTTTTCACTAAAATGTTTTTATTTCCATTTTTTGATAATACCTTTATTCATTTTTCTATTATAATATACTTATATAGATTAGTAAAAGGTACTGTAAGAATCGGATGCTTTAATAGTGTCTGCACTAACTGGCTTCCTTCTTTAGTACGTGACTATAATACCATTCACCCAAATATTTCTATAGAAATATTTCAAGGTACTTATGATGATATAATTAAATGGATTAAATCAGGTATAGTTGATCTTGGATTTTTGTCTGTTTCAAGTGCTGGAAAACTTCCTATTCATCCACTATACAACGATCCACTTGTTTGTGTTGTTCCAAAAAATTATTCAGTATCTCAGTCAGATTATATAACCTTAGATGAAATTAAAAACGAAGCCTTCGTAATTCAACGTACAAGCTGTGATGCTGATATTCAAAACTACTTAGCAACCCATAATTTAAAAATAAAATCTGCTTATCATGTGGTAGATGATTTATCCACTATAACTCTAGTAAGTCATGGATTTGGCATCTGCTTGATACCTAAACTAATCATGCAGGATATTTCATACCCTGTAGACATCTACCCTATCAAGCCTGATGCAAGCAGAATTATTGGCATATCCGTACTAAATATAGAATGTATGTCACCTGCTGTAAAAAAAATGTATGATTTCATTATAAGTTACAATTATCCTAAATATAATTAAATTGGTTTCAGTAACTGGAGTTACACCAATGACATTTTGAATAACCAATACTTAAGAATATTGGTTATTCCTCTTTCTTAGCTTTTTCAAAAGCTTCATCGCTCCATGGATACCAGTTAATTGGATTGTAAGCATGTTAAAGAAATCCAATAGATTTTCCCTTAATTAATCTATTGGATTTCTTATTAATACACATAAGATCACCGCCTCTATGATTATCTATATTTCATATAATTTTCTTTATAACTGTTTTAATAATTTGGCTCTGTTTTAATATCAACACGGTTTTAAAACAGAACCATTTTATTAAACAAGCAAAAAATAGGCTAAGAAGTTTTTTATTGCTCCCTAGCCTTATTATATAAATAACTTTTTTTATTCACTTATATGCTTATTTTAAATTAAATTGATTATGTGGTTAATTACGAACGAATCAGATTCCATTGCTTTCAAGAAAGTCACGAAGTAAATTCATACAGACAGTTTTTCTGTATTCTGCTGAAATTCTGCCTCTGATAGGAACAATCGCCTGATCATATGCTGCAAGATACTCTTCCTTGACAGCCTTTGCATCTTCAATAGTTTTGCCGATAAGCATTGCATCAATATCTGCTCGTCTGATGACAACATCGCTAACTGCACCGAATGCTATCATACAGTTAGCAATTGTACCAGCTTCTACGTTAAGGACAGCAGCAAAAGATACTCTTGAAATTGCCAAAGCATTTCTTTCTCCAACCTTCTTATAGTAGTAATTATTTAAACCCTTTCTACTCATAAGAATCTCAACAAGTAGTTCATCTTTATCAAGAGTAGTCTTCTTTCTACCAAGATAGAATTCAGTAATAGGAATCACCCGTTCACCTCTGTTACTTACAAGACGTAGTTTAGAGTCTGTGGCAAAAAAGATCATTGCACTGTCCGCCTTCGAAGATCCGTTGCAAATATTTCCACCAACAGTACCAAGGTTGCGAATTGCTGGTGCTGCGATGTGTGAAACTGCTTCCTTTAGAATGGCTGGAGTAAGCTCATTTTCAATAATATCAGTAAAAGTACATGCTGCACCAATACGAATATATTCCTTATCTTCTACTATATTTTTCATTTCTGGTACTTTATTAAGGAATAAATATGTGGCATTTTCATCTGGTTTAATCATAAGATCAGTACCTCCAGCGTAAGGAGTAACAGATTCTTTTGCTAAGGTGTCCAATGCTTCTTTTAAAGATGTTGGTTTATAACCATTTACCATAATCCTTTCCCCTCCTTTGCTGCAATGCCAATAGCTTTAACTATGGCATTATAACCTGTGCATCTACAAAGATTACCGGAAATTCCTTCACGAATCTCTGCTTCGGTAGGGTTTGGATTCTTGGCAAGAATACATTCAGATGCAAGAATCATACCTGGAATACAAAAACCACACTGTACAGCACTGACTGATGCATATGCCTCATCAAGAACTGCAAACCGTTCAGTTTCTCTATAACCTTCAATGGTGACAACAGCACTTCCTTCAATGCTACCAATAGCTACCATACAGGAATTAACTAACCTACCATCAAGAATTACAGAACAAGCACCACATTCGCCTTCTTTACAACCGCACTTTACACCAGTAATACGGAATTCATTTCTAAGAACATCTAGTAATCGTTCATTTGCTTTGGCAGTGGATGTGACCTCTTTGCCATTAAGAATAAATTTTATCATTTTTTAGCACCTCCTGTAAAACTCTCATTGTGTCTTCTGTTGTGAATGGAATTTTGTTTAGGTTTGCATCAAGGGCATTTTCCATAGCTTCAACATAAGCTGGAGCTGCACCAACAAGAGGAAGCTCACCTGCACCTTTTGCTCCATATGGACCGTGAGTATATGGATTATTAATAATTTCAGTGACTAGATTTGGTACATCTACTGCTGTAGGAATAATGTAATCACTGAAACTATTATTACGAATCATACCTTTATCATTGTAATTCATCTGTTCCATAGATGCATATCCAATACCTTGAAGGAAACCTCCCTGCATCTGCCCTTGTATAATATTCATGTCAATTGGAACACCAACATCAAAGCTTCCCCATGCTCCAAGTATCTTTGTTGTGGCAGTAAGTGTATCTACTTCCACTTCAATAGCATTTACACTCCAAGAATAGGTTGGATAAGCATCTCCCTTGAATTCATCAAGACTGAATGGAATTACAAAATCAGGTTCAACGAAATGTTCTTCTATAACTTGAACTTCTCCTGCTTTCCACTCTTTCTTAAGTCTATCTGATGCACGCCTTAATAATTCGCCAACTGTCATCAAAGAACGACTTGCTACAGTTGGACCTGAATCAGGAACACGATCGGTGTCTGGGTTATTTATAAACACCTTATCATAAGAAATACCAAGGGTATCTGCAACAATTTTAGAAAAAGTAGTCTTAAGGCCTTGTCCTATATCCGAATTACTTGCAAGAATCTCTACAGTATCATCTGAATTCTTCCTTATTTTTGCAACAGCCTTAATAAAGTCACGCTCTCCACTTCCAGTAAAACCACATCCATGAAAGAACAAAGACATTCCAATACCTTTACGATATCTACCATTCTGAATCTTATACTTATTGCGTTTTGCACGGTAATTGGCAAGTTTATCAATCTGTTCAATCATTTCAGGTAGAGGTACATGAAAATGATACTTGCCACTAGTAGATGTAGCGTCACCTTGCTTAACAATATATTCTTCTTTAAGCTTAAGAGAATCAACGCCCATTTCTTTTGCAATATGATCCATGATCATCTCTACTGCAAAGAAAGTCTGAGGTGCACCAAAACCACGGTATGCGCCGCAAGGTACAGTATTGGTCTTAACGGCACGTCCTACAACACGAAGATTGTCTACACGATATACGCCATTTGCACAAATCAAGCCACGTTGTAAAACAACTGGAGAAAGTGTAGTGTATGCACCACTGTTAAATAAAACATCAATATCCATGCCAGTAATTTTACCGTTTTTAATAGCTACTTTATAGGTAGAGATAGATGGATGACGTTTTGAAGTAAACTCCATGTCTTCCCTTCTATCAAATATAACCTTAACTGGTTTATTTACCTTTTTTGCCGCTACTGCAATCTGACAAGCAAGTATTGAAGGAAATGCTTCCTTACCACCAAAGCCTCCACCCGTAACATCTTGGATAATCTGTACATCCTTCTCCTCATAGCCCAATGCTTTGGTAACTGCACCAAGGACATAGTATGGACACTGCATAGAACCTCGTACAGTCATTCGTCCATCATGAGGATAAGCAATCATGCCTTGAGTTTCAAGATAAGCTTGTTCTTGATAACCAGTCTGAAATGTCTCTATAAAAACACGATCAGCTTCTTTTAAAATCTTATCTATATCTCCTTTTGCATAGTTGTAATTGAAAAAAACTGTATCAGATTTACGCATATCCAAAATATGAACTTCTTCTTCATATGCTACAATAATCTCATTCAAAATTCTCTCAACTTCTTTAAAATCAGGTCCAACAACCATTAAAATTGGTTCACCAACATATTCTACAGTATCTTCAACATAAACTGGAGTGTCTTCTTCAACAATATGAACGCGGTTTACACCTGTTACGTCCTTCTTGTCAACAACAAAATAACCATCAGGTAATTTTGGAAGAGAAATATTGGTGATTCTTGCCTTTGCCTTTGCAGAGTGCAGCAACTTGCCATAAAGCATACCCTCCATTACATAATCATCCACATAAAGAGCACTACCAGTTATTTTAGATTCATGATCCTTTTTCTTTACAGATATACTTATATTTTCCATATAGAGTGCCTCCTATATATTTATTAATAGGTGTTTGCATAAACACCTTAATCCTTACAATCACGGTATTAGGCACATAAAAATAAATAACAAGTCCAAAGTTGCCATGAATATTTTTCATCAGGCAAAGAGACGGATTGCCCTCATAGCGGGTCTATTAGGTCAATTTGCCGATGCAGCATCATGGGGAAATAGGCTGGCAAATGGACTTGTTATTTTTTTGATTGTGCCTTATATAATGTGTGTTTCCAAAAAATAAATTATTCAGGATAAAATCTAGCCTTCCATATATTGTTCTAATCTATTGAATTCTTCCTTTGTATCTGCATCTATCGTACATCCAAAATCTTCAACAGGAACTGTTACTATCTGGTTTTCAAGCTGCTTCCATACTTCCCGAAGACCGCCATCTCCATGAAACTTAAGAATAAAATCTATACATTTCCAAGAAATCAAAGGCGGATGTTTTTTATGTCCATTAATAGTAGGGAAAGCCACCATAGCATTGGTCCTACCCATAGCCTCTTTCACCATAAGAAAAGTTTTAGTTTTAATAGCTGGCATATCACCAGGAAGAAGATAAAAAGCATCACAGGTAGCCAATGCTGATATTCCAATTTTAACAGATGTTATCATATCAGTTTCTGCA
This sequence comes from Clostridium uliginosum, assembly GCF_900112485.1. Classification (GTDB taxonomy): domain Bacteria; phylum Bacillota; class Clostridia; order Clostridiales; family Clostridiaceae; genus Clostridium; species Clostridium uliginosum. The sequence continues at coordinate 78,338 of NZ_FOMG01000001.1, read as the reverse complement.
TATTTCCCATTATATATAAATGATAATCGTGAGCAATCATATTCATTACGTAGTAGAGTTTCAACATCTTCAGCATGATATCCCAATACCACAATGACTTGATTTACTCCAGCATGAAACATACTATCAACACTGTGTTCAATCATAGTTTTTTCCTTCAATTTTAAAAGCGGTTTAAATGCTTTCATCCGACTAGATAAACCTGCGGCTAGTATAATACCATTTATCTCCATTTATATACCTCACTTTCTAAATCAAACAGTACTAAGATAATTCCCTTTACATACTATTATTTTTTTGACTTTTTATAAAATGTATCTTTTAATGGCAACTGAGCACGGAATTTGCCATCTAATCTATAATAAGCATGGGAACAAGCAGGAGCTGTTGGAATTAAACATAATTCTCCACAACCTTTTGCACCATAAGTTTCAGAGATTTTGTCTTTACTTTGTACAAGAATAACTTCAAGTTCTGGAGCATCCTTTGCTCTTATAAGTCCTAATGTACCTAATTTTGTCTTAGGATAACCACCTTCAACTTTAAATTCTTCTGTCATAGCATAGCCTAATCCCATGATGATACCACCTTCAATCTGTCCTTCAACAGATTGAATATTAACAGGTGTTCCAACATCATATGCTGCAACTACTTTTTCAACTTTTCCTTCTTTATTAAGAATGACAACCTGAGCTCCATAACTATAACTTACATGGCTGATTGGATTTTCTTTTATAGCTCCCATTGGATCTGTCTTTGCAGAATACTCTCCATAAAATTCTCTACCTTCCAAATTACTTAGCGTTAATCCTTTATCTAGTTCCGCTTTCAATTTTTCTGATACTCGTCTTATAGCTTCACCAGTTACTACAGTTTGTCTGGAAGCCGTACTAGTTCCTGAATTAGGTGTACGAACAGTATCTGCTCTTTCATGTGTGATAAAAGCCGGATCTAAACCAGTTGTCTCACATAACACAGTAGTACACATTGTTGCAATCCCCTGCCCCATACATGCTGCAGAAGTTCGAATATGAACTTTACCATCCTCAATCGATAAAATACAACGCCCAATATCCTTATTTCCTACACCAGTTCCGCTATTTTTGAATGCTATAGCAATACCTGCATATTGATTTGATTCATATACATCCTTAACAGCTTCCAAACATTCTGCCATGGCAACGCTTTCATCGGCTATCTGACCATTTGGTAATACCTGACCAGGACGAATTGCGTTACGATAACGGATTTCCCATGGTGAAATACCCACCATTTCTGCCAATAAATTTATATTGTTTTCAGTAGCAAAACAACTTTGTATTACACCAAAACCTCTGAAGGCTCCACTAACAACATTATTTGTATAAACTGACATTCCTAAGATATCAATATTCTGATAATTATATGGCCCAGGTGCGTGGGTACATGCTCGTTGTAATACAGGTCCACCAAGAGATGCATATGCACCTGTATCAGCAATAATAATACCTTTCATAGCTGTCAAATAACCGTTTTCATCACAAGCAGTTGTAAACTCCATTTCCATTGGATGACGTTTAGTATGGTAATCCAGACTTTCCTGTCTTGAAAATTTTACTTTGACTGGTTTTTTCGTATACCATGCCATTAATGCTGCATGATGTTGAACACTCATATCTTCCTTACCACCAAATCCACCTCCAACAAGTTGAGAATGACAATGTACTTTTTCTATTGGAATCTGAAGCATATTTGAAATTTCACGTTGTTCATCATATACAGACTGTGAACCAGAATACAACAAAATACCATCTTTTCCTTCAGGCATAGCAATTGCACATTCTGGTTCCATAAATCCATGTTCCTGAAATGGTGTCTTATATTTTCTTGTTACCACGTATTTAGAATTTTTAATTGCTTCATTAGCGTTACCACGTTGAAGAATATCACGACTCATAATATTTCCATCAGCATGGATTAAAGGTGCATCTGCCTTTAAAGCATCTGTTGGGCAAGTAATCGGTTTCAATTCAGTATAATCAACTTCAACCAATTGACATACTTCATCAAGTTTATCTTTATGATAAGTTGCTACTAATGCTAATGCATCTCCTACATATCTAGTTATGCCGCCTTCAGCAATCATTACATCCCAGTCTTGCTTTATATGTCCAATAACATTATTAGGAACATCCTTGGCAAGCAAAATCTTCAAACAATCTGGATGAGCTTCTGCTTTACTAATATCAATTTTATTTACAATAGCTCTTGGATATTTGGAACGAACTGCTTTTGCATATATCATTTCAGGTAATTTAATATCATCTACGAAAATACCTGTTCCATTTACTTTTTCTACTACATCAACGCGCTTAAATTTTTGTGCCATTTTCAATTTTGTTGGAGCAGGTGGGATTGCAAGGTTGTCCCTAAAATATTCTGCAGACATTAAAATAGCTTCTTCAATTTTTTTATACCCAGTACAACGACATATATTACCATTGATTGCTTTCTTTACATCTGCTCTAGTTGGATTAAGATTAACATCTAACAATGATTTTGCACAGATTATCATCCCTGGAATACAAAAGCCACATTGAACCGCACCTGCTTCTCCAAAACAATACTCATAAACTTCTTTTTCTCTATCGCTTAAACCTTCAACAGTTAAAATCTGTTTTCCTGCAAATTTTGATACTTTTTGTATACAGGCTTTTACCGCTTTTCCATCCACTAAAACAGTACATGTTCCACATGCTCCTTCACTGCAACCATCCTTTGCAGAAGTAATTCTCAAATCATCTCTTAAAAAAGATAATAAAGGTTTATCAATCTGTGAAATTGCATCTTTACCATTGATATTTAGTGTAAACATAACTTACCTCCTATTTTATAATAATTTAATAATTTATTTCTATAATTATTATAAAATAGGAGGTAAGTTTCATCAAATTCTTTGTCAAAAGAACTTGCTTTATATTTTCAGAATAATTTTGTCAAATTCCTCTTTTGCGTACTGCCGTACATTCTGTTCAAATTGCTGATATTTTTCTAAAAGCTCAATACCTTCTTTTGTTAAATAAGTTTTTCCCCCATTGCTGCCACCATGTTTTCTTTCAACTACTGCATACCCGAGCTCCTGTTCCAACTGATTTAGCATACTCCATGCTTTACTATAAGACAATGCAATATGTCTGCATGCACTTCGCACAGAGTGTGTATCTTGAATCAAAAGCAAAAGCAATTTTGTTCTTGAATTAAAAAACAGGGATTCTTTTTCAATACTGATTTTAATAAAAGGATGCAGGATATGCTGATTATGTTTTTTTAAAAGTTGATCCAACCGATCAATATCATCCGTATCATGAAGAATACCTTCATCTTCTATATCCATCCATTGTCTCTCAACCCCAATATTCTGAAGAGCTCCTCGCATTCCCATATTACCATCATATTTTATGATTTTAGGAATTAATTCAGAAGATATCAAAAGAGGATGTCCAGCTTTCCCATGATAAGATGGCGAAAGCACCTTTTTGCCACATTCCATCATCCCTTGAATGGTTTCTGGTGTAAACATTGGAATATTCACTGGATTGAATATTACCTGGTCACATTTGTTCTGTAAAAAATCTAGTCCGATTTTTGCAGAATCAAACATCTGTGAGTTTTCATACTGTTGATTTCGCAAAAATATAACTCCGTAATTAGCTAAATCATGTTCTATTTCTTCAGCTTGATATCCAGTAATCACCACAATTGGCGAGATCCCAACCTGTTGAAAGGTTAAAACAATTCTTTTTACTGCCGTAATGGAACCAATTTTCAATAGTGGACTTGGTTCATTTTTTCCTGCTGCAACAATTATACCGCCCGTTATCTTATTTTCCTTTTTTTTCATATTCATACCTCTTGTTCTGTCCGAGTAGTATCAAGCTTGACACCCTCTTTTTTTTATTTATGCTTTCACGAAAACTTTGTATTTCTTATGACTGCTCTATTTTTTTGATTTAAATTTCATATAATTCCTAAATTTCTTTTTATAAAGCTATTTACAAATGAGTATAATTTTACGGTCATCCTCGCTGAAAATAACTTTTTAATAGAATTATCTTATTATTAATAATTGGATTGATCATGCTAAATATCTGTACTTTCACTTTTGTTTTAATTTTATACATTAATTCAATAATTTTCAAGAAACTTTTATCTAACCTACTCAATATTTTGTTCATTTTTCCAAAATATATATAATTTGCGCTTACCCCATTTCCCCATTTTGTTCAATAAGTCAGGAAAGCTAAAAAAGTGAGTGTCATACTGGATATAATTGATTATTTTCCCATATTTTTATGATTATCTAATATTCTTAATAATATTTATAACTTATAAATATAGCACATTTAATTTTTATGAATATATTATTTATAACTAATTAATGAGGGGCTAAAAATAAATGTTAAATAGAAACGATGATAATTATGAAGACAATATGAATTCTTTAAACTATGAATTTTCATCTATTCCCTATGAATCTTTTTACAGAAAAAAACCACATGGTGATAAAATTCCTCCTGTAGGTAATTATCCAGGTGGAGGCTTTAATCCCCCTGGGATGCCTCAATCTGCACCACCAAATTATATTCCTAGTAAAAAAGATACAGGAGTTCAAAATTTTAATGCAGGTATAGGTGGCCCAGGAACTAAAGCTGTTAGTCAAAATTCTATAAGATTTTGTCTTTATAAATTCACATATATTTGGGAAAGAAATGGTAGAAGCTATTGGACTTTTTTGTTTAATGTTGATAGAGTTTCTGTATCTGGATTCAGATGGCTCGGTAGAAATTGGGTTTATTTTGGATTAGATTTAAGAAGGATTGATTCTTTTGTGTGCTACGATAGATCTAATTTTGAAGATACTTGTGAAAAATGTGAAAATTTAAGACAAGACGATATATCATTACTAAGTAATAAAAAAGATTATTCATTAGATGGAACTAGAGATGTATATGCTCAAACTTTAGCTTCTATAGATATTCCTGAAGTTAAAGAAGATTTTATAACTCAAACCATAGGTTATTTAGATGATGATAAGGTTACAAGTCAAATACCGTGTGTAAAATCTAGAAACATAGGTTATAGAATCACCCTAGAAGTAACTTATCCAAGTGATTATGATGAAAATTTAAAGAATAAGATAAATGAATTAGCTAATGAAGCTAGTAATGATGCTTATAAAATGATTTCATCTACTAGAAATAATGGATATTATAATCCACTAGAAATATTCAACTCATCATTAAAATTAATACCTGAATCACTTAAAGCTTTCTCTAACTCCTTTAATTCTAAAATTAAACTATTAAATTCATATATAGATAATTATAAGAATATTACTTACTCTATTAGAGAAGAAAAAATTCATGATAATTGGAAACCTTATTTTTATAGTAATTCTTCATTTTAAAAAAGTTAATTATTCTGTTAAGGCACATTCAAAAAAATAGACTAACATTCTGAATAGTTATTTTTTTGAATGTGCCTTAATAATATTTATTAATTAGTTAATACTAAAGTAGAAAATTAAACTTAAGAGGTGGATATTATGAAAAAGTTACTTTATATAACAGTAAACTCAAAGCCAGAGGAAATGTCAGCTAGCAAAACAGTTGGAAGAGCATTAGTAAACAAATTTTTAAATAAACATAATGATTTTGAACTTGAAGAATTAGATTTGTATAAATGTCATATACCCAGATTAGAGTATCAGTATTTTGAAAAAAGAAATTGTATGATAAAAGAAAATGATTTTAATAAACTAAATCAACATGAAAAAGAAGAAGTTCATAAAATGGTCAAATTAGCAGATCAGTTTAAGGAAGCAGATTTATATGTAATTGCAGCACCAATGTGGAGTCTTTCTTTTCCTTCTCCATTAAAGGAATATATTGATTGCATAGTAATGGAGGGAAAAACCATACATATGGAAAAGGATAAAATAGAAGGTTTATTAACTGATAAAAAAAGAGGTATGATATATATACAATCATCAGGAGCATCTATTCCTTGGATATTAAGAATGGTAATGAATAAAGGATTAAATTATGTACATGATATAATGAAATTTATTGGAATAAAAAGATTTGAAGAATTATTAGTAGACGGAACTGGCTATACTGAAGAAGAGAGAACACAAGCTATAAAAGAAGCAATGGAAAAGATTGATAATGTTATTGAAGAAGTATTAAGATAGATATAAACTAATACCTATATACTAGACACGTTAAAAAAGTGTTTAGCCTATAGGTATTTTTTTATGTTATCTTTTGACTATGCAGGCACTTATTCTCTGCTTTAAAAATACAATTAAAATATATCTTTAAGAACTTCTTCATTAAATTTATCAATTCCAACTCTATCAATAAAAAATCCTAGTTTTTCTCCATCCTCTGCATCTTCCTTATAATATATAAAAATATTATCTACTAACTTTAACGCTTGCTTCTCTGTTATATCTTTAGCAATAATATCTGCTATTCTTGGATTATAACCCGCTGATCCTCCAGCTGTTACAATAAATCCAGTTTTATCAGCAATTATTCCAACATCTTTACTATTAGTAGGTTTTCTTGGATTTTTTAATAGATTATCTAAAACGCCTGTAAACCTTGATATTGCTTAGTTTACACATACTACAATCAATATTTTACACACCAATAAATATTAATTTTATTACACTAATATATTGGTTTAATTCTTAATTTATTTATTGGTTTAATAATATACCTAATTAACATAAACTTCAATGCCTAATTGAATTAAAAGGCAAAAAAATAGGACAGTGAATAAACTCCACGGTGCTAATCATATTGCCATTTATTTTTATTTGCTAATTCAATAAGTTGTTCTTTATGTTTTTCTAAATCTTCAATTTCTCCTTTAGATTTTCTTAAGTATATAGCAATCTTATCCATTAGCTATCGCCTCCTCATTGCTATTTTTACTATATAAATATAGTATACCATCTGCTAAATTTTTTAAAGCCTCTTTTGATGGCTTATTGCAGGTTATTGTTATTGTTACTTCTCTATTTCCAATTTTATTCTTAGTTACAATCTTATTATTACCCATTATCTATTCCTCCTTCTATTTTTATGCATAAAAAAGAACAATAAAGATTTCTCCTCATTGCTCTTCACAATGAAAATATTTAATAATTTCTATAAATTAAATTCACAAAAAAAAGGTAAGAATATATTTCATATTCTTACCTAAACAAAAAAATTATTTAATCAAAAATAGATGATTCTATTTCAAAATTTTCTTCCTTATCATTATTAATCTTACTCTTTTCTATCTTAACATCTTCCTTTTTAAATACATTATTTACAAATATTCCTATTAAAGGAATTATAAAAATAAGTCTATAATCAGTAAAACTATCCATTTTTTCTTTTGGTATAGTTATATTGAATTTAGTATAATAAATTAAATCATTCCAATAATGTATTACTAATATTCCTGTTATTAAGTATGCAAAAAGAAAAATTAATTTTAATTTAGGTATGTTCTTATATAATGGTTTAATACTTATTTCTTTAAATGGATTGATACAATTATTAAAAAATTCAATAATATCAATTTTAAATATCTTTTCAATTTTTTTATTTGAAATTATTATCCACGATACTAGTTTTCTTATTACAAATTTTATTGTTTCTATGTCATCACCTACAACTTTTTCTATTATTGGTATTATACTTTTTATTGTTAACATTGTAAAAGTTATTATTCCACAAATAATTATAAACATATTAATCAACAAATATATATGAAATAAAAATATTTGTATCACATATGAACTTGTATTAAATTCAAATAGGTATTGTATTAATTTATCAGATTGAATATTAACACTTAAATTACCCAAAAAGATACATATTGCACCAAAAGAATAAAGCAAATCCGTATATGAATTAAAATTCTTATTATATATAATTCTCAATACAAATCTTAATACTATAATTGCTGATAAAACCATTCCTATAATATAAATATATCTATACTGCATATATGTATCTGGTTTTGTTAAAAATCTCAACAACGCTAACGGTATAAAAGTCTTAATTGCTACGATTATTGTTTGTATAACAAAATTAAATATAAGTTTCCTAAATCTTTTTGACTTTATTAAATTATATAAAAAAACTATTATTGCAATACTTGTCCAAAATATATTAATATTCATAGAATCTCCTCTTACAAAAACATAAACTACTATAATCTTACATCTTTTTGGACAAGTAGTAAATATTTTGTAAAAATTTTAATACTTTTATTTTGAAATCTTCTCTCTTATATAATCAACATCATTCTTAATTTTTTCAACAATTGCAAACTTATTAGTCAGCTTATCTATTATTTTCTGATATTTAACTTCTCTAGCCTTACTATCTTTCAGCATATAGAAAAATAAATATACAAATAGCATTGCAAATATCCCATAGGAAAGCGACATTTTTAATAATTCTTGTTCTATATAATCGACATCTGTTTTTATAAATATAATCATGATTCAGAAATTATTTTTTTAATATATTGTTTTAAGTCATAGCCGTCATCGATATAAAAATTTTTATGTTCTATTACTAATTTTTCAGGACATAGATGTTGGCAGTCTAAGTGTGGCATGTTTAGAAGTGTTGTATAAAATTGGCTACCCTTTTCCACATCCTCTATATACAAATCCTTAACCCCAGCCGAACCGTTTTGATTAAACCTCATTATTGTTTTATTTTTAGAATCTTTAACTATTAATGCACCATTTTTAATTGTTTGTCCGTTATGGTCGAAAATAACGTTCATATCCGTTTCATCTTTAATAGCGATTAATACGCTTTTAGCATTTTGCTCTAATTCTGTTCCAAAATCTTCACCTTTACTTACTTTGCTTTCAAGTCCTTTTGCGGTCTTTGTTATTTCTGTATGTAAATCATCAGTTTTGTTTGTGTAATCTTCTGTTAGTCCTTTTGCTGTTAATTCTATTTTGCTTATCAATCCTTTTTTTGTATCCTCTGCTTCTGCTCTAATTGCATCTTCTGTCAACTTTATTTCACTATGCAAAGTATTATCTAAGCTATCAACCCTAAGCGTTATAAATTGTTCAGTCAATACTATTTTTCTATAAAGATTATCTAAATCATTTAAATTATTATCTATAAAATTTGATATAAATTGTCCTAATTCTATTTCAATAAATTCCTCATTAACAATATCCCACTCATAAGAAATACATCTTGCACTTACTTCAATATCAATATTTTTGTTATAACAATGTACTGTATCTCCTAAACATATTTTTTCTAGCACATCATATCCAAGTTGTTTATACTCAATTGTTTTAGATAAGTCTTGCATTTTTACTTTATAGTTTGCTTTTATTTTGTCAGCACCTTCGTCATATAGTTTTTTACACCTTTTTATCATTTCAGCTTCTGCTTCTGCTCTAGTTTCAAAGCCTTCTGCATCCTTGCTAGTTGTATCATTACCATCACTATTTTTTGTCTTTTCTTTTACTTTAATATCAGACATTTCAACAGGTTGTTCATATATATCTTGATATTTTGCAATTAAAGGACTATCTACATAAGGTGTATTTTCACTTAGAACTAAATCTCCACTATAAGGAAATATCCTTGTAACAAGTTCATCGGAATTAATATCTTCTTCTATGTCTTCTAAATTGTAGCCAAAACTTATTCGTACCCCTCGGTCTTTACCACGCTTTAATGGAATATTTAATTTATAATTATTACACTCAATTTCGCCACCCCATATTTTCAAGAAAGAATCTTCCTCAGAACCATTCAAAATATTAGTTATATTTCTCATTTTATATTGTCTAATATCTGTTATATTGCTTTCACTAGTGCCTTTGAAATTAGTGTCTTCTAGCAATTTCTCTATTACTTCCTGTCCCTTACCTTGCACATTTTTATTAAATATAACTTTCTTATTTAAATCGAATTGGATATGTCGAGCATAAACTGTCATTGTATTAGAACTCATATTTTTTACAGTATTATAAATTCTATATGCTTGTTGCTCTCTATTAAATTCGGGAGTTTGTGTTGCTATAAGACAACCTCTATTTATATGTTTATATAATCCATCTTTATCTAAAATTACTTCTATTTCTAGCTCATTCTCACTATTTAAAACAACGTGTATTTTCCCATTTATAGGATTTAATATAATTCCATTCTTAGTTAAATCTTGCTTATTACTAGTATATAATTGTATTAAATTAAGATATAATTTCAATTTATCACTTCCTCTCTGTTAAAAATTTAAATTTGAACATAATAAAAGACTAGTATTTCTACTAGTCTAAATAACTCTATAATTTGGAGTATAAAAAGCTTTAAAACCGTCAGATAAGGAAATATTATTAATTCCATGCCTTAAATATAAATCTTGCATAGCTTTTATGTTAGTTTTACCAATTGCTAAAGTTTTATCAGCTTCTAATATTTTATCGTTTTCCGTATCTATAATTAATTCTTTATCTACATTGCAATTAATTGTCGTTCCATTAACAGTAAAGTTACAATTCCCAATTCCGACGATACGATAAATAGGTTTAGACATATAAAAAGCATTATGCATATTCTTATATAAAGGTTTTTCTTTCTTAGAATAACTTAAATATTGATATGGTTCTACTGTAAAAGTAGCAGTAAAATTTTGTATTTCATATAATTCCCCATATCCAAAATTATCAACTTCTACTTTTTTTACTTTATAATAATAGTCCCAATTATCATCTAATTTTAATTTATTATCTATTATATTTTCTAACCAAAACATAATATTTCTAACACGTTGTCTTATATTATCTAAATCATCTTCTATAAAATTAAATTCTATAGATATTGTCATGTCTTCGTAAGTTCCTTCGTCAATAAAATAAGAACCATCATGTCCTTCTATATCTTTAGTTTTAAATCGTCTTTTAGGCAAAGGAATAAAAGGTCTTTTTACGACCTCTAAATCTAAATCACTCGCTCTTTGCATATTAAAAATAATATCATAACCCATTACATCACCTACCCTTACTAACTCTACTATTTCTATCTATTTTTCCTAGTTTATTTATTACTGTATCCGTTAGTACATTACTTATTTCTTTACTATCTAAATAATTTTTTACATCTATCTCTATTCCTAGACCTTGTATAATATCTTTCATAGCATTTGCTACTTGCTTACCAATTTTGTTATAATCTACTTCTTGCTTATAATTATTAGAATGTTCAACTAAGGACTTTGATTTTGGGGAGTTTTTACTATAATATTCTCCATTCACTTTAACAGATTTAAGTTGTTTCCTTTGTTGTTTTCTCATTTCTTTAACATTTTCATTGTTAATAAATTTTCCTTCTACCCATATTCCATATATCCCATCTGCACAAACTTTCATTTTTTCCAAAGCTTCTTTATCATAGAATGTACTTCCTATTGTTAATCCATCATTTAATCTTCTTTTCTCTTTTTTTTGTTTTTCATTTTCAGTTTCTGGTAATATATTACCATTCGTATCTGCTTTTGCTCTCATATACTTTAATGCTTCATTTGCAAAATATTTTCCATCTAATGTCAACCCATTTACTTCTTTACTTAAAGCCTTCATTTCTTTTATATTTTCATTAGATATAAACTTTCCATTATAAAGGATACCCTTCTGAAAATCTTTATTTTCTTTATTTCTCTTCTTATTTTCTTGTATTTCATTTTGTTGCTTTTTATTATTTTCTTTCTGTATTTTAGTCAACTCATTAAAAGATTTAGATAATGTATTAATTAATGCTCCACCAACTGTATTATTAACTTGCCTACTAACTTCTGCTTTCATATCACTAATACTTTGCATATGGGTTCTAATACCTGTCCCTTTTGGAATATATGCCAAGCTATTACCATAATAACTGCCCAACATGGCAACGCTGTTATTACTTGCTAATTCAATTCCTTTTTCATCAACTGTACTTAATCCACCACTATAATTATTAGTACCAGTAGCATGATTATCTACAAAGTCTCTAATTTTCGAAGACTTTGTACCTATTTTGCCTAATGCATTAGTTATTTCATTAAGTCCATTTTGGAAAAAGTTAAATGTAATATCTTTTTTCGGTGGTATTTCTTCTATTTTTTTTCTTACGCCACTCATGTCTTCTATAACTTGTCCACTATTATCTTTTATTTCGATTGGATTACCGTTAATATCTTTTACTTTAGTTAAAGTATTTCCAGCACTATCTGTTACTTTTTCAAAACTTCCAACTATATCTCCATTTGAATTTACAATCTGTCCTTTAGAATTAACAGTAGTATTTGTAGTATCCTGTAATGCTTTTTGTATTGTGCTTGTACTAGACATATATTCTCTACCAAGTTTATTTGCATCTTTTGCCATCGTATCTGTAGCACCACCACACTCGCCACGTGTCTTATTCCAACAACCAGTTATTTTCCCAGTATTTTCATCTACATTTACATAAATTTCTTCCATCGCATTTGTAGCAGTATTTTTAATTGTGTAATATCCACTATCTGTAATCTCATTTAATCCTACATAGTTTTCTTTCATTTTTTTTAGAATTTGATTAGCCTTTATGTCTGTCTCAGATAACATTGCTCCTGTAAATTCGTTATATTTACCTATCATTTGTGGTTGTTGCTCATCCATTACTTTTTTTGCTTCGTCCCATTTTTCCTGCTCTTTTTTTACTATTTCATCTTTTTCCTTTGTCTTAATGTCAATTTGTGTTTGTATATTTGCTTCTGCATCGGCATTACCCTGCTCTTGTGCTTTTAATTTTTGTTGTTGTAACATATCTAATTGAGTTTGATAATTAGCAAGTAAATCTGTTGTTTCTGTGTCTATTGCTTTTTTACGTTCAGTTAATAATTCCACCGATGTATTTGCATCAGCTTTTTTAATTCTTTCAGTAAATTGATTTTTAGCATATAATTGTTCAGCTTGGTTATTTGTTTGTGCTTCTAATTCTATTTGTTGTATTCTTGCAACTTTTTCTTTAACATCTGTAATCTCTTGTTCGTTAAGTCCACGTTTGTTATCTACTGCACCTTTGTATATTTCTTGTATTTCGCCTTGTAGCTTATTTACTTCTTCGATTTCCTTATCCCCTGTAGTATTTACAAAATCTAAAACTTTCTGTTCAGATTCGTCGATCTGATTATCTTTAACCAAAAACATTTTAGATAATTCAGATTGTGTTTCAGAACTTTTTGATTTAATCGCTTCTAATGCACTATTAACCATTCCATTAACTCTAGTGGTAAGTCCATCTGCTTCATCGGCAGTCAATACCTCATCAACATTTACTAATCCTAATTCGTAGTTAAAATCATTGATAGTTTTTGTAGAATCTTCAACTTTCTTTTTAAAGTCTTCTCCTAAATCATCGCCCAGCTTTTTATATGCTAGACCACTTTTTTCCAACTCATCTTGAGATTGAACATGTACTCCATTTAATTCTATTAATGTTGTTTTTAATAGACCTAATTCTTCTCGACTTGTAACACAAGATTTAGACATTCCGTCTTGATACTGATTGTAAGCATATACTCCTGCACCAACTGTTGCTAAAGCAATTCCAATTGGTAATATAGCAGTAGATAATCCTGCAAAACCTACCCCAGCAACTTCCGTAGCAGTAGCTAATCCCTCTACTTCTTCTGCAACTTTTCCAACCTTACTAAGTTTAGAAAGGGTACTAGATACTTTACCTATATTACCAACTAGACCACCTAATCCACTTGTAAAAACACCTAATATCTTTAATGCTCCACCAAATGTTGCTGTAAATAAAGTAGTTTTTATAATAGTTTGTTGTTGCTCTGCTGTTAGTTTACCGAACCAATCTGCCACCTTGCCTATAGCAGAAGATACTTCATCCATCATAGGCAATATATTCTGACCTAATCTTATCATTTCATTTTTAGATTTGTTTATACTCTTTGCCATTCTTTCAGCAGGAGTTGCATCCATCTTATTAAAAGCTATTTGGGTAGCTCCAGCAGATTGTTCCATTTGTTTTAAAATATCATTGTAATCTTTACCAGCATTAGTTGCTATAACCATACCTGCTTTACCAGCTTCAGCACTTCCAAACATATCTAATAGAGATTTGCCATTTTTCTTTGCACCTTCATCCATAATTGCAAGTATGTCACCGAGCGACTTACCACTTGCAATTAACTCTTGAAATGTGCTTCCACTCATTTGTTTAAGTGTTTTACTAGCAGTAGTACCATTTTTACCAAGTTCATTCAACATTGATGATACATATGTTCCAGCTTCTGAAGTTGCGATACCTTTTGCAGTTAATAATGCATAAGACGTTGAAACGTTATCTAGATTAACGCCTACTGCCTTTGCAGTCGGAATTACTTTACCCATACTTTCTGAAAGTTGGGCAACTGTAGTTTTACCAACATTTTGAGTGGTTATAAGTTTGTCTGATACGTTAGTAACTTCTGAAGCTTCCATCCCATAAGAGTTCAAAATAGTAGTTAACAAATCGAGTGATTGACCAGCCTCAGCGAATCCAGCCTTGGCTAATTTTGTAGAATTTGATACAAAGTTAACTGCATCACCTGTTTTTTGACCAGCAGAAATTGCATCATAAACATTTCCTGCAATCTCATTACTACTAATACCAGTCTGGTTGCTTAAATCCATTATAGATTTTTTCATCTTATCATTACTTACTACATTTTCGTCTGCAATAGTTGTAACTTGTGCAAAACTTGTTTCAAAATCACTAGCCATTTTAGTACTAATAGTTCCTAAAGCGACCAATGGTGCAGTAGCTTTTAGTATATTTCCCCCTAAGTTACTAGCAGTAGTACCAGCACTTTTAAGTGTTTCGCTTGTACTAGCACAACTTTTACTTAAATTATCTAACTTTTGTTTATATGTACTTACATTAGTATCTTTTAAAGCTGTGTTAGTTTCCTTTATAGCACCTTCTAAACCTTTCATATCATTTTCAGTTATTTTCGCTTGATGCCCTACATTAGATAAAGTTTGTTTCATTCGTGCAAGTTGTTCCTCTGCTTTAACCGTATCTTGTCCTTGCAATTTCATGTTAGAGATCTTTTCTTCTTGCTTTTTAATAGTATCGGTTGTAGATTGCATTTTCTTTTTATAATCTTCTAACTTTTTCGCATTAAGACTATACATTTTTTCTAAACTACTTAATTTTACTTTTAGAGTATCATTAGTTTGTCCATATTGTTTAGTAGTTTTATCGGTGCTTTTAACTTCTTTATCTAAGTTTTTTAGTTCTCTATTTATATTAGAAATTTCTTTATTAACATTATTATTTTTAATACCTAATTCGACTATTAGTTTCTCATTATCAGCCATCTATTACCCTCCCTTCTAATCTAATACTTTATAAGTTTTCTTCTCTGTACTCTCGTTATATCCACTATTACTATGTTTTGGATTGTTAATTTCTCCATATATATCCAATAATTTAAAAATTTTACGTGGTGTACTAATCCAAAATTCACTCTCAGAATTTCCTAATATTTTTGTATAGCAATAATAGAGATAGTCAATATCTAAATCTTCTAATTCCCTATTATTGCTTTTTAGTTTTTTTCGTTTTCCTCAGCCTGTGGAAATCCACTTGTTACTATATTAATAACTGTTGGTAACAATGTAATTACCAAACTAAATAAATCAAAATCACCATTAAATAGCTTATTACCTAGTATTTTCTCTGTTTCTTTATCTCTTAATGTACTAGCAATAAAATATAATACTGTCATATCCTCAAGTTCATTTAGTTTAAGCAAACTATTTAATATACTTTGTCCACTTAGTTCTTTAAATACCTCGCAACTATTCATGTCGAAAGCCATTATGTAATCTTTCTTATCAATTGTTATATTTTCAATTTTTCTTTTCAAATTGCTCATTAATAATCAATCCTTTCATATTTGTTTTATTTTTGGTTAAGCTAATATTTATAATTAACTTAATAGAAGACACTACAATTAAGTAATGTCTTCTATAAATCAATTATTAAGCTGTTGGTTTTAGTCCTCTAAATTGAATTGCTGTAAAGAAGTTAGTAACTTTATTTTTATCAACTTTTTCATCTGCTGTATCTAATTTTAAAGAAAAAGTTGGTTTTCCTGTATTAGGATTAGTTACTGCTAAACCACTACCTACTAATTTAGTAACTGCAAAATCAATTTTGTCATCATTTCCTTTACCCTCAAAAGCATTTTCTCTGTGTATTTTAGTATTATAAACAACATTATAAACTTCATCACCGTTGTCATATACTTCTTTCCAAAGTAATGCAACTGCTTGGTCTACGTCATCGGGACTAGATTCTAACTCTCCATTTTCGTTAAAGCAACCTTCTAGCATAGCTTGTATGGAAGGTGTCCACTCTGCAACTGTTAAATCAACTTCTAACCCTGTTTTTTTAGATTTAGATTTTAATTTCCTCATATCACCTATTAAACTACCTTCTGCAACTGTATTTTTAATACTTAATTCTTGTAATCCATTAACTTTTATTGGTTCTTTCCAAATTCCATCTTTATAAGGTGCAAAATGTATATTTTTAACCCCTATCATGCTTCTAAATTCTTTAACTGTTTCTTCTGCCATTATTATCATCCTTTCAAATTTTGATTTTTTTGTATTAAAATAAAGCCTGTTTTAAGACTATTGCTCAAAGTCTAATTTTTTAAAGCAATTGTAAATTGCATTGCAATGTTGTATATTTCATTTTTTTCTTGAACTGGTTGTAAAATTATTTTCTTCTTAAATCCACTATTAAGTATTACATCTTTTACATTTTTTTTAGTTTTTTCAATTTTACTTTGTACAGTATACACATTCAATAATATTGTATATTTACTTGCTAATTCTTTATTATCTCCATACATGCTAGGAGTTTCAATATAGGTATACACTATACATTCTTTCGTATCATTAGGTCTTTTTAAATAGTAAGAAGGTAGCGTTAAATCTTTTAAAGATTGTTTTAATAAATCTCCTATTTCCACACAATCATCCCTCCCAACATTTTTTTACTTCTTCTTTTAGTTTAGCTTTCAACCTAGTCTTTACTTGATTTTCTTTACCTTGCACAGTTTCATCGAACCACATTATATGCTCGTTAACAAGAGTAGCACCACCACGTGGATGATAACCATAATTATTAAAATACATACCTTTTATTTTATCCCAATCACTTTCAGAACTTTTTAAGCCTACGTCTATATAGGTACTTTTTCCAAATTTCTTGGGCTTAAAAGCTTTTATCTCTTCCGAATTTTCACTAAATGTACTAGCCTTTTCTTTTATTACTTTTGCCATATCCTCAGCAACTTCAATAACCACTTTTTCAGACTCAATATTAGATAATTTTCCAATTCTATTAATTAGATTATTTATACCTTTAATTTCTACACTCATTAATTTACCAACTCTACTACAATTTCATAATACATGTGTGCTTCTTCTATATCACTCACATAAGTTATATTATAAAATTGCTTATTATAAACAATTCTATCTTTAGTTGTTAAATTTAAATCTTTTTTATATCTAATATAAAATCTTTTTTTATTTATAGACGTGTCACCTTGTGCAACAATTATTTCATAACCATTCATATTTTTAATTTTTGCTCTAAAAATTTTATTTGGTATTATATCATTCCATCCTTCGATGGGAATATTATCTTCATCAACTCCACTACTTAATCTTTCAATTTGTATAGGATGCTTAAATTCTCCACTATCAATAATTTTCAAATTCAAACACCACCTTAAACCAAATTTTTAGAATGTAATCCTAAAATACTATCTAATATAAGATTAATATTACTTTTATCAGCTTCAATACTCCTATTGTCAAACATTCCACTTACCAGAACTAACAGAGCTATTGTTAAATCATCCATACTGTTCATTTCTTCTATTGTTAATCCTGTGTAGCTCTTAATATAATTTATACTGGCATCCTTAAATATCTCTAATAAACCGCTATCTTCTTCATAAGCGTTGCAATAATTTATTAGTAATTCTGTTGTTACTTCATTTATTTTCATATAATTCACCCTTTCCATCTTAATTTGAGAAAGGGTTTTTACACCCTCTCAAATTAAGCAGTTGCTTTATTTACTATGCAAGCTACCATTTGGTCATCTTTTACTTTACCATCTAAATAAATGTCAGAACCATAACCAACTAATCCAGCTCTTTTGTAAGTAGAATCATCATACACATAAAGGGCTAAAGTTTTTTGGATATTAGTATGATAAGCTTTTGGGTTTGCTAATACTATTACAGTTTTAGCACCAGTTACATCCATTGTTGGGATAGCATCTGTAATTACAATAGGTAAACCTAACATTGTATAACCACTAGCACCAGTAATGTCTGGTTGTAAAATATATCTACCTTCTGCATCTTTAATTAAGTCTAAAGCAGTAAATGTATCTTGTGCCATAAACCAAGATGCACCCTTTTGTGCTTCTCTCTTTAATTTACCTTTACATTTCTTAATATCATCAAAACTTATTGTTGCTCTAGTTGCTAGAGATATTTTATTAGCGACTTTGATTCCCGCAATAAGTCCAGTTGGCTTCTTAACTCCATCTCCATTAAATATTGCATCTTCTATAGCATCATCCATGGTTTCACTTATATCGTCTAATACAAAAGCTTTTAAATCTATTTCTTGTGTATTTAACATTTGTTGTGTTAAAGCCGATTCTCTATATAATCTATTTTGTCCTAATTCTAAAATATCTAAAGTTGGAGTTGTAGATTTTGAATCTGGATTTGGTTTTAATTGTTCATCCTCCCAAGTTGCAGTTCCACTTCCTGCCTTTTTAGGTATTCTGCAACTCCCAGCAATCGAAGTATTATTGAAAAATTTCATTACATCGCTTCTATCAACTAATTGTTTTATAATCTCGCCAGTTAATTCCTTATTTACAACAATACCACCTTTATTATCAATTTGGGTATTCATTGCATCTGCTCTAGTTTCTTGTTTAATTGGTTTAATTGGTTTTATTTCTCCAGTAAATATTGCTCTTAATTCCTCGTTGTCGATTTCGTTTTGACTTCTTTTTTCTTCCACTTTGTCATTATCCTTTCTTTCTTCTTGCTTGTCTTCTACTTTTTCAAAGCTTCTCATTTCTTCCTCTGCCTTAATAGTTACATCAATTCCTTTTATTTCTTTCTTAATTTCATCAACTCTAGCTAATTCAGTTTCATCGAATGCTCTAGTTTCTTGTTTAGCTTTGTTTACTAAACCCTCCATTTCAGTTATTAATGCATTTCTCTTTTCTTGTAATTCTTTCATTATTATCATCCTTTCAAATTTGTATTTTTTTGTATTTATAAATTTTTACATAAAAATAGTTCTGTATCATAAACAGAACTCATATCAACATTATTTTCTTTTCTAGTTTCCTTAATTTCTTCTTGCTTATTTTCAATAAATCTTAATTCTAATATTTCAGATTCTTCACCATCTGCTCTAGTTTCGACAACCGTTCCCGAATATGCAGGTGTCATTGATAATAAAGATATCTCATTTAATTTAATATCCTCTAAATATCTTCTTTCTTTCCCGTCTGCTATTGTTTCCCAACTGTCTTTTAACTTATTAAATCCAAAGCTAAAACCTTTTAATTTTCCTTTATCAGAATCCATTCTAACTTCATCGTCTTGTATATCAGCATTTATATGAAGTCCAATTGCATCTTCGTATAGTTCAACATTAGTTTTAGTATCACCAAGACAACGATTTTCAATGTGATTATATAATAATTTAACATCATTATTTTTTCTTAGTGCTTTTTCAAAAACTTTAGGTCTAACTTGCTCAACAAAACTCTTTCCAAATGCTCGTATTTCTTTGCTATCTCTGCAAACAGCATTAACATATCCTGCAATATGTATAGTATTATCATTTAATCTACGTATTTCCATCTAATCCCTCCTATTCTTGCTAATGTATATTAAAATACACTTTAAGCTACATATAAAAGTTATAAGTAGCAAAGTATAAATCAATCCAAATTTAATTAATATAAATAAAAAAGAAGATATTATTGCTCCTAGAAACCATAAATCTTCACTATTATCTTTAAAATATTTAATTATTTTGTACTTTTTCCTTTTGTAAATCAGCTTTATCTTCTCCGATATTTCTATCGTTTTCACTGTTACTATCGACTTTAGTTTGTTTATCAGTTTCATTATTAACCACCTCGCCATCTTTAGTAGTGACACCAGTATTTGGAACAAACCAACTACCATTTTTACTATTATAGAGTGCCTGTCCAATAGTCATTTTATGAATATCTAGTCCGTTTACTGGCTCTAAATTTTCCTTCATTCTTATTTCATTAACAGATTCTATTCCTGCATCTAAAGAAGTTTTATAAGCTAAGAATCTAGTATCTATGTCTGCTCTAGTTAGTTCATTTACATCTAATTTAAAGAAATACCCTTGTTTCTTTTCATCTTCAAGTAATAATGCTTTATTTATTGCACTTTCCAAAGAATTTATAATTGGATTTAGAACTATTTTTATAAAACTTTTAAATCCATCATTATCTAATTTTTCTGGAATATTAAATATATTTCTTAATTCTTCTGCTAAAAATCTTTTAATTTCTAATATTTGCATATCTCTATTTGTATTTGTAAGTGGTGTATAACTTAATTCTTTATTTAAAATAATTGGTTCATCTGTCTCTTGTATATCCTTAGAATCTTGTTTAAATTGTTTAAATTCTTCAATTCCTAAATGTTTTGTACTTTGCCATATGCCTTTACGTCCACCACCTGATTTAAAATTCTTATTTAAATAAGATTGAACTAATAATGCTAATGCAAGTAAATCTCTATTATTTTTTAAAATTCCTTTTCCTTGTACACCATCTAAAGTATTTAGAGTTGCAATAATAAAATCATATACCTCAAACTCTTTTCCTTGTACAGTTAGTTTAGCATCTTTATGTATAACCTCAGTGTCTAACATTACACTAACATTTTTACTCTCTAAGTAATTAAGTTTTTTAAATTCATTTTTAGATTTTTCAATGTTTACATATGTATTTCCATCAATTATTAAATCTTGAACCATAGCTTTTTTAAGTTGTGTGCTATTAAATAAAAAATTAGGTTCTGTATTTAACAAATATAATCTATTATCTTCTTCAATTTCTTCAATTTTAGTCTTATTTATCTTTTTATATAGCTTAAAATCCAAAGTAGAAATTGTACTAGATATTAACTCTATTGCACTGGATACAGCACTAATGCTTAGAATATTGCTTCTATTTACATCAACTTCGCTTAAATCAGCCCCACTAAATAGTTGTTGTAATGTAGTTGGCTTTTTTTCTTCTGCTCTAGTTTCCATTAAAAATCCCATGTTATCACCATCCTTTCTATATTATTTATCTTTGACTTACCCATGTTTCACCTTCTAATAATTCCTGTTGCAATAGATATAGTGCATCTACTAATGCAAAAACCATATCTATTTTACCTGTACTAGCTTTCTTACTTAAGTACCATCCTTTATTTTCATCTCTTTTAGCTTTACAATTTGCAAGTTCGATATCTAATAATTTATTTCTATAATATTTATTCTTTTTAGATAATAAATTCTCGTGTAGCCACTTTATAGGTGCATGTAAAACCCTACTAAATTGTATTACTTCTACACACTCAATTCCATGTTCTTCTATTTCTCGAATTGACCTTCCTGCATTTCTAACATCATAGCCAAGTTGTACGATTTCTACACCATATGTTTCTTCTAATTTAAAAATAAAATCTTCTAAGTATTTATAATCAACTTTTTCATCTCCACAAGCAAAACAATTATTATTGTCGATATGTGATTGATAGTCAACTCTTTCTTTTCTTGTTTTCATTTCAACTCTGTCTTTAGGAATAAATGCCCAAACTTTACTATATACAACCTCTTTTTCTTCATCATATGTAATCATCGCTAATGCAGTGTTATCATCACTTTCGGCTAAATCAATTCCGAGGTAAACCCTTCTTCCATTCCAATCTATATCTTTTTCTAATTCACAACCTTTTATCTCTTCCTCATTTGTAAAGGTTTCTCCACTGTTAGCAGGTAGGAAATAGTTCATATCTTTAGTTATGTATTCTTCAACTTCATCCTCTTTAACAAGTGCTTTTGCTCTAGTTTCTCTTATTGTTTCATAGTTCTCTTCTATTCTTAAAGGACAAGCCATATACATTCCAATATCATCCCATAAATGTTCTTTTGTAGAATAATATAATAATGCGAATTGTCTTTCATTTTTAACAATTCCATCTAAAACCTTTCTAATATAGTCTAAATCACTTAACATTATAGAATTATCTATTGCATATGCTGTTGTAGTCCTAAAAGTTAATGGATTTACTACGTTTTTTTGTCCACTTTGCATAGCCTTAAAGTTACTATTCTCTTTAAAATTGCCGTGTTCATCTGATATAAACGCACTAGGTCTTACGGAATTATTCTTTTCTGCTTCTGCAACTCTAGGTTGGAAATAACTATGCGTTAATCTACATTCTATTCTACCAGTTAGAGTTTTACTTATTTTAAAATACTTTAATACGCTTGGACTAGATTCTAAAGTTTGAACCATTGCTTTTCTTATTTCAGAAGCTAATTCCTTAGTTAAACAAATTGAATAAAACTCTGAATAGTTTTGTTCAGTTAACATTAATAATATAAAAACCAAACTCACTAGCCAAGTTTTAGCGTTTTTTCTAGCTATATAAAGTGTTATATCATTGTATCTAAATTTATTAACATTATCTTTAAATCTCCAACCAAATAAATTAGCCAAAAAGAAACATTGAAAAGGTGCTATCCCTTCTAAAACTGGTTTTCCTGCAACAAATCCAGTTGCATAATTAAATAATTTTAATAAATTTTCTATTATTTGCAGTTTATTTTCATCAAAATAATATTTAAAATCCTCATTGTATTGTCTATTTTTATAATCATTTAAGAATATTTTACATTGTTGTAGTACTTCTTTTGTAGTTATTTCACTACCTTCTACAACATCATGTGCATATTTGATAGCATTATCTAATAACATCATTTATTATCACCACCTAATGCTAATAAAACTGGATCTTCTTTATTTTGATGTGCTTGTAAATTTAAATTACCAAGTTTTGCTCTTGATGCAGGAGTCATAGATAATTCACTCATACATCTAAATAAATCGGATTGATAGTCTTTTCTACTCCCCATTAATTTCCTATCATTTAATTTTTCAATGTCTTCATTTATTAATTTTTCAATTTCTTGTAATCTATCTATACAAATAGCAGTTGTAGACAAAACATAAATATCTAAATTCCCTAATAGTTCAGAGTTAACCAACTCATTTACTATGTATTTAAATATCTTTTTTTGTTCTTTTGAAAGGTACTTAGGTGGCTTTATATTATTACTATTACCTTTCAATTTTTGTTCTGTTTCAATTTTATTTTTTCTTTCTTCTTCTGTTAAATGCTTACTTGTAACAGAAGCACTCATTGCTGGTCTAGCCACTTTTATCACATCCTTTCTACTTGATAATAATTATTATTTAAGGTTGGCTATTGAAAAATCGTCATTTAGGGAAATTAATTTAAGTAAGGGAGAACCTGTTATGTCTTAGGCTAGTCATAGTCCCATTCACAACCTATGGGGGATATAAAATAATAATTATTTCCCAGCTATTTCCCATTTATTAGCAACACTGTACAAACGTTTGTTCTATTTAATTGCAAAATAAAAGACAGTAACAAACATTACTATCTGCAATTACATTCTTTATAATTTTAATATGTGAATCATACAATAAATTAATATAAATCATCTACTATCTACCAACAATTATTATTATTTAATTATAACTAATATATAACATAACTCTTATACATTCATTCAAACTCTTTTACTATCTTATTATATCTTTCCTTATAACTTCCTAACTCTTTATTACCTTTGTTCCAATCATCTAACATATCATTTAACATCATTACAATATAATTCTTACATTTAGTTTTGTACAACTTATGAACAATTCTTCTATGTGTATAATTAGATAATGGTATAAGGTTATCGGTATCATATGCTAGGTCTATATTCTCCATAACCTCTATAATGTGATGTACAGTTTGTGCTACTTCAACTCTACTTTCTATATAATAAGCAAACAAATCTATATTGTTGTAATCTTCTATTACATTGTTTCTAAGCTTTCTCCATCTGCTTGTACTATATATCTTACTATCTAATCTTTCTCTATCTCTCTTACTCTTATCTAATTGTCTTTGCTTCTTAGCATTGCATATATAATTACGTTCGTGTATCCTACCACATACGCTACAAGATACCTTACCCATTATGCCAATACCCTGTTTAAATAATCTACACTATAATATTGTCCATCAAACTTAAATACAAAGTTATGACCTTTAGATATTTTATACCATTCAGTCTCTATACACTCAACATTGCATCCTTCTTTCAATCTTCTAAGCGCATAATCATTTTGGGTAACTACTTTAAAATTAGGTTCAAAACTATTACCCTCTAGCCATTCATTCTCTATTTCTAATACACCTTGTTTTAAATCCATTCCATTATTACTAAATTTTAATGATGGTCTATGTTTTACATCCCAACTCATATTTATCCCTCCAATTTCTTTTTTTTGCATTAAAAAAGAGCAGTATAATTGAATACTACCCCTATTAATTACTTATTATCTTTTTACATCTTTAATCTGTTCTTCTTGTAACTTAACTTGTTTTTTAAGTAAATCTCTGGTTTCAATTTGTGCATTACTTACTCTTACATTATATATTCCGATACAAACTCCACAAAATATACAAATTGCAAGGACAACAAATATACAATAAATAACAAACATATAAACATCCCTTTCGTTTAAAAGTATAATTTTGATCTTATTACTATTATATACCTGTTAATGAAACTATTATAGTATTTCTGCATAATAAAAAGAACCCTATTTCTAGAGTTTTAATAACTATATTATTTATTATTCTCAATTTCTAATCTTGCCATAAATTCTAAACCTGCTTTTGACATTTCTATTCTTCTATATACAGCTCCAGTAACCTTGTTTATTTCTAATAAACCAAAAGAAATTAAAAGTGGACATATTTTATGATAAATATGGCTTTGAAAGTCACTAACCCCAACTCTATTAGTAATTCCTGTAACAAAAGCATTTTTATACAATATGAAAAATTCTAAATAAGTAGCATTAAAATCTTTTTTATCATCAAAATATTCTCCTGATATCTTAATAGTTTTTTTCTTTAATACTCTTTTAATTTCTTCATATCCAAATTTACTCAATTTGTCTTGTTCTTTAATTTTTGCAAATTGATTCTTTAGCTTTTCATTTTCTTTTAATAATCTATTGTTTTCCTTTATTATTTTAGTAGAGTCTTCAATTTCTGATGCTCTTACCCAACCACATAAAGGATAATCATTCTCTAACTCAACTATTGAATCTTTTATTGCTATTTGTATATCCTTACAATCATCCACAATTTTTATTATTTTAGTCATAACAAATTCTTTAAATTCGTTATATTTTTCCTTATTGTCTTTTTCGAATACTTCATATGATTTGTCAGCAGCTTTCCTATATAGAAATGAATCATCTAGTACAACAGCAAATACAGGTATTCCTTTTTCTAAAGCATATTCATATTCAATTTGAGTATAACTTTTTCCTAAAATAGGTTCTATACTTCCATATCTGCCACCTAAAATTAACATATATAAATCAGATTCATTAATCCATTTTTTAATTGTTTCTAATTGTGAGGTATTTCCTGCTTTAAATAATTCCATTCCTGCTGGTATATGCCTAGACCCTAAAATAGCTTCTACTGCTGCTTGTCTTTCTTCTTTTAAATCTATATATGTTGATGAAATAAATATTTGCAATTTCTTTTTTGCCATTGTATCACTCTCCTATACAATATATAATTATACAGAAGTTAACAAAATCCTTCAAGAATATTACAAATAATTACTCATTAACCTTCTTTTATACCAAATAATTGCTTAAATTATTGCTATTTGCTCAAGAAAATCTTCCTCATTTTTCAACTTAAAACCTAAACTGAAATACATGTCTAATTTTCTTCCCTTTATTGTACATTGTAATTTCTTTCTATTTTCCATAATCCTCTATCTCCTTCATTTTTTAATATAAAAAGACACCTATATTTCTATAAGTGCCAATCTGCTTTACCATCTATAATTCTATATTCTCCTGTATTTATCAGATAAGTAATTTCTTCAATCTCCTCTATGTCACAAATACGTGTTTCATCAAAACCATCTTTTTTATAAAATAATTCTCCTTCATCTGTTTCATATATAACACTATTTTTTGTTTTTAAATTAATACAATTATTCTTAAAGTCAATCAAACTTGAACCTATCAATATCTCGTCATATTCCGTTTGCAAAACCAAATTAAATTTAATTTTTCTTTCTATTTTTTCTTCTATCTGCTTTTGCATATCCTTTAATTTTTTTAATACTTCTTTTTTAGTTAAACCTACTAATACCTCACCGTTAAATATTTGTTCAAATTCTTTCATTACGCATTCCTCCTCTTAATATTTTATATAACAAAAAGGCTATCTATAAAATTAGATACCCTTTTACTATACTGTATTAAATTCATAATATTTAATATTATTTTTTATAAATTACTTTACCATTAACCACTTTAAAATTTTTATATCCATATTGAATTTCTACATCTTTTCCCATAACAATAATACCATATACTTTTTTTAATTCCTCTTGATTTGCTGAAGCGTCCAATACTGAATATGTTTTAACCCCATCAACGCATTTACATATTTCACCGGTTTCTTTTACATAGAATACTGTTATTTTATAATCTTTTATATTGATTTTATTTTTTGGAAATGTTGCATTAACATTTGGGTCATTCTCTACCCATGCACCATCTATTCCAAGAATATATCCATTAATAATTATATTTTTAGCCATATAGCCATGTGAATCAAAATAGTACCAATTGTCACCAATTTGTTTCCACCCAACAGCCCAACTTGAACCTTCTTCATACCACCAACCTTTACTATCACTTCTCCATTCAGCATTAACTCCTATTGGATTTAATGCCAATACTGAAGCTACTATTAATGAACTGGCTATTACTTTTGTTAATCTTAATTTTTTCATCACTATACCCCCCTCTGATAATTATACCATAATTGTATATTTATTTATGTTTTTTATTAAATATGTAAAATTAACAATATTTATGAAATTAAAAATGTTGATTTTAAATAAATTTACTTACATCTAATTTTTTATTTTCATGAGTATATATTTTGTTTTTATTTGCTTATACCAGTACACCACTTTATTTATAAATTACAAAAAAGGAGAAATATATAAATAAAAGAAAGAAGAAATGAAGTGGTGTACTCATATTAACAAATAAAATAGAGTATAGTTATTGTGCATACTCAGCACTTTGTAGTCCAGTCCATTAGAACCGAGATAATTTATATCTTCGCTCAGCGTGATTCTACTTAGCTTATTAATCTAATATTTACTCGAGGAAGGTGGTACTACCCCACAGAAATAAGCAAACTCTCTAACAATGTCAAAAAAATTGACGTAAACGAACAGAATCCAATTAATATAGACTCTAAAAAAATCATGCAATAATTAAATTACATGATTTCTAACAATCTACATTTTAATAATTAATCTTTTCAATAATATTTCCGTCTTTATCTGAAATTAACATTATTGTGCTTTCAAATAAATCATTATCTTTTGCACTACAAATGTATTTATCTAATCCTAAATATTTTCCTACTTGATTAAACATTTCTAATTTATCATTATCTTCTAATTCTTCATCCAGAATTGCATAAAGTCTTAAATGATCTTCAATTCTCATTGGCATAGTTAAAATACTGTAATCGTCCCAAGTTTCTTCAACTTTAAATTCTCCAATTCTTAATCTGTCAATTATTTCATCATCTTCATTTTCAATAAGAATGTATAAAACATCATTTAATACACCTTTTACAGCATATAGATTTTTATGTATATATTTATTTGTAAACTTGAAAATCATTTTCTTTGCATCTACATCAGATTCTTCATCTTCCAATAAACTCTCCAAATAATCTTCAACATTTAAAGAACCTAAATTCTCATAATCTTCGTCCAATCCAAACTTGGCTGCATTGTTGTTTTTAATTAATATTTTCATTGCTTCAATTTCCTTTTCTTTTAACATAATTATCTTCTCCTTTAATTTTAATTATTTTATTTGGAATTTTTATCTTCCACAATCACAGGAGCGAAAGCGAAACGGTAGTGAAGCTGAGTCTTCTCTTATATATTTCAATAAACTATTTTTATATAACAAAAAAGAACCTAGTAAAACTTGTACTAAGTTCTTAATTTATACTGTGTAATTTTACTTATTTTCTTTTAAATTATTATTTTCATCAAGTATAGTAGCTATTTTTTTCAATGATTTATCCATTTCATTATGATAATTTTTAAATATTAATGTTCCTAAATATCCATTTAGACTTATTATACTCGTATCATTAAATTGTCTTTCCCCATCATTATAATTAATATCTATTATTATTTTTTCTTTCGATAATTTTGTCAAATCTAAATGTGATCCAATACATAATGTCCATTTTTGATTAATTCCTATTCGGATACTTCGGGAAGTAAATTGGGATATTTCTTCTCTATCTCTTGCATTCATTAAATTTAAAAATTTATCATTTATATGTATCTTTACATTTTCAGCAATCTTATTTCCATTATTAGATATAGATAAACATGCTAGTCCACCATTTATTATTTCAAAGATTACATTAACATAAGGTCTATTACTTTCTTCAAATTGTCTTTGTGACTCTACTATTTGCTCTCTAGTAGCCTTTGCAGACTTATAATTAAAAATACAAATTGCAATTGTTGCTATTACATATACTCCTGTTAAAATTATTATTGACCAACTTTGTAACCATTCTGCCACTTAATCATCTCCCTTTTATTATTGTAGCATAACTTTTTATTCAAAATCCATATATGACCTAATTTAGTTCTAATACTGTATTCTCCCTGCCTTACGGCGTCCCTTTAGGGACTCAATTTCGTCTATTAATTATTTTGATAAGGCAAGTTTCGCTAAAGCTCAACTAAACCCTTATAAAAACAAGTAATATCCGACTGATAAATTTTTAAATCTTTTTATATTTTAAATCAACTTATCCATTCTTTATATGATATTTTAATTTCTTAGGTAGGTATAAAACTATATATATATTATATATGATTCTATACCTACCTAACTTTTAAATTCTAGTTAAATAATATTCTTTACCTTCTCTAATCCTAGTACATTCTGAAAGAATTTCTTTAACACTCTTATTTTTTTTAACATTTTTCCATTCCTCATTAGTCATTTCACATTTATTTTTAATTTCTGATATATTTACCTTTTCACCGTTCCAATTATTAGTATTCCAATTTAAGAACTTTTGTGCTACTGTTTTAGTTCCATCAGCCTTAGTAAAACTTTCATCCTTTGCTCTTTGAAATTCTGACAATGTATCCTTATTTGTTTTAAAGTTACATTTAGGCAATAAGTTTTTAATCATTTCGAAAATTAAATATTTAGAAGCTTGGAATACATAAATATCAATATCATTTTTATAATTATAATCTCTTAGTTTTGTTCTATGAATTTCTTGATAAAACTTACTAACTGTATCTAAATATTGAAATTGATCTATTTCGACTAATCCAAAACAATAATTTTTATTACCACTTGAATAAGTCTTTTGTCTAAAAGTATCTTCATGTCTATCCATCTTTTGTAACATTTCTGAATATAATATAGCTTTCTCTTTGTCTAAGCATAATTCTAATAATTTATCCCATGAACCTTTACAACTAAGCCACATTATGGCTACTAGATAATCTGGTAAAGTATCCCAACCGATTTGAAACATTCTTGTACAACTTTCCATTTCATTTGATCCCTTAGTATTACCAAAATAATATGCTTTTCCATCCACGTTCTTAGGTATTCTATGCTTTAAAGTTGAATTATCTAACAATTGACCTAATTGACCTGCTTGCTCTTTATATGTAACGACATAATTATTTGCATGAAAACCTATATTAACTTTATTTTTTATATACTCTGCTGTTGCTTTAACCAAATATTTACTCTTATTCTTAAATTCTGTTTTGCTTATCTTATGAGCTAAGTTTGCAGTAATATTTAAATTTTCATATGTTCTACCATTTGAAATATAAAGGAATCTTAAATCGCTATTGTCTACTCCAGTTTCTTCATTATAATCATACATACTAATATATTGTGGATCATACAATGCTGAACCATCAAAAATAACCACTTTCTCAAAATCTTTATAATCATTTCTTAAATTCCTGCAACCTATTGTTGCTATAAATTCCTTATTGCTCTCACATACATAAAAGCCACCACGAGTTAATACTGTATGAATATGAGTTAACTCTCTATAAAAATCTTTTTTCATGTATTTATCCCATAATTTTTTAAATGATTCATTATCTAAGCACACTCCAATATTACAAGTATTAGAAATTATAAATCTTTTATAATTCTCTCGTAATGGTATCATTTTACTTTCTACAAGATTTATAATCTCTTTCCAGTAGTTAGACAATTGTGTTTTTTCACTCATATTTTCATAATCTACATTTGAAATTGCAGTATCTATTTTATTTAATAATTCTTTACTAACAAGCACATTATCAAGTATTTGAGGTCTTTCATCTATAAGTAATATTTTTCTTTCTCCACCATCCCATTTCTTATATTGACTACCAATCATTTCACCAAATTGTTGTAATCTAGAGTTAGTTATCAATAAAATTGGATATTTAGATTGCTCATAACCTTGAATCTTAACTTTACAATTTGTATATGTACATTTTCTACACATTTTATTCTCTGCAATTTTTATTGATTTATCTTTACAAACGTCTTCATTCCAGCCTTCTAGTAGGAACGTATGTTTTGAGTATTCTCCTAAATCTGTTTGAAGTTGTTTTAAATCTTCTAATCTATCACCAACAATGATTACACCAGTAGTTAAAATTTCTTCTTCATATAACTTAGTAAAATATTTCATTAATTCTAATTTGATTGTACTTTTACCAAATCCACAAGGAGCAGGATCAACAATAATATGACTATCTTGTGATTCTCCCAAAACAACTTTTGCAGTTTCATTTGCAAAATATATTTGTTCTGTAGTTGCCTCTCTACCACGACTTATAAATGTATTCTTAAAACTTTCTGTTATCTCATTTGACACCACTGTCAATTCATCTGTTATATCTACAATATCCTCAGATGTATATGTAACTCTTTCAAGACTTAAATTATTAAAAATATAATTATCTGTATTTATTGTCTTATTTCCTTTTTTATCTGTTTGTTCTAAATATTTTCTACCATATTCTATATTTTCTATTAATGTTATTATTTTTTTCAACCACATACATCCTTTCATACTTATATTTTCTAAACTAATTGTCTTCTAATCCATAAATCAAATAATGGTTTTGTTTCTTCTTTATCAAACACAAATATAACTTTATTAGTTTCAGCATCATAGAACATATCTACTGGTTTAACCCCATGTTTCATATATCTAGCCATTTGTAATTGATTTATTATTTTTACTGTATCATTCATATTAATTCATCCTTTCATACTTCAATTGGATTAGTGATATTACTTCACTTTCCACAATATCAAGGTTGGGGTGGCAACCCCATACCTATCTATGAAACAATTAATGTTACACTTTTACCGTTCTTAGACACATTACTTTCAACTACTTTTAAAACTTGTCCATCTACTAATCCGCATTTTTCATAGTCAAATATGAATCCCATCTCTGTATTATCAACAGACCTATATAAAATTTTATTATTTACATACATTTCTTCTGTAATTTCAATTCCTTGATATCTACCAACTCTTATTTTTAATTCAGTACCATTATTAATTTTAACCTCATGAATAAAATCTTCGTGTAAATTATTATCTTTGCATTTATCTTGATTCTTGATGAAATATCTGTGCATAAATTCTATATCAGTTTCCTTTTTTACTTCTTGATATGAATATACATTATTACTTTCTAAATCTAAATAATACTTTAGCACATCATAGAAATATCTGATTGCAAATTTGCTACTTATATTTAATTCTTTTAATACTAATGCTTTATCTTCAATAAATTCTGCACTTTCAAATTGAGTTAATTCTTCAATACTGTATTTATCACAATTATCCCATTTCTCATTTATTTTATTTTTATCTTTTGTTTTTATTGTACTTCTAGCAACACTTTTATAGTTACCTAAGATTTGGATAATTGTTGCTTTTACCTTACTATCTGCTTTTTCTTTACTTGGTTTTAGACTCTCTAAAATTATTGAATTATTATCTTCTAACTTGCTACTAATATCCTTTATTCTAGTTAATAAATATTCCTCGATTCTTTTAGCATTAATTGTCAAGGCACTTCTATTTAATTCTTCAACTTTCCAATCATTAACATAGTCTTTAGTAAACTTCATGAAATATGGATATTTTTTAACATTATTAACTAATACTGCCTTAACCATCTTAGTTTCTCCATCTTTATCAGTTTTTACATTACCATCCTTATCCTTTTGTTCAATCATAAGAATATTTCCATCTTTATCTTTTTTGTATTCAATGAAGCATTCTTTAAGTAGATTAATTTCATCTGTTGATACTGGATTTAATGTCTTTACTGCATCGATAGCTTTCTGATTTAAATATAAAGCATAATAAATATATTTAGCATTTTCATTGAATCTTTTATTTAGATACTCCTTTATTTTTTCTTCTGGTAGTTCTCTAACATCAAGTAGCCTTCCATCTTCAATATATTTAGCAAGTCTTTCTAAGAAATAATTCCATTTAATTTCCTTCATACTGTCATATATTCTTGAATTTTCGTTTCGGCTACATTTAATCATATTGTAACAAGTAGATATCCTTACTTTAGATATATCAGCTTTTTTTAATTCTTCACTATATTTTTTTATAGTTTCTTTATTTTCTTTTATTTGTTCGTAATCAGCTTTGAATAGCTCCTTATAGTATTCTTCTTTTTTATACATAAGTTTGTTATACAATTCTCTACCAGTAAATACTTTATTATCCTTAACTCTAATAAATCCTAAGTCCTGATTATAAGTATTAATTTTTGCAGTTAATGAAGCTATTTTTCCTATTGTATTACCAGAACTCATTAATATAGATTGATACATATTATCCCAAGTAAATAACATTTCTGCTCCCGTAGCACCATCATCTACATTTAAAAAAGGTATTGTAGGAATTATTGAATTATATATAGTTTCATTATCTATACAAAATCCTTCATCTAAATCCATATCTGCTCCACTAAGAAGCTTTGCTGTATCATCTTGCATATTAAAAAATATAATTTCAGAACTATAGTCTTCACCTAAATATTTTTTCAAGCTGCCATGCTCAACTAATTCTATTTTTTGTGGTTCATGAAAACTTGCTAAAGGATTTCTAGCTAATACTCTTTTACCATATTCACTTGACACATAGAATTGTCTTTCTTGTAATCCTTCTGAAATTTCTGTTGTTGATTTTCCTGTCATTATATGTTGACAATATGTAATCGGACAACAGGCTAAAGTTTTATAATTACCTTTCACATAGAACTTACTCCCACATAATTCATTTATATATTTTTCTAAGTTTCTAGCAATGGTTTCTTTTGCAAATTTAGTTTTATAAAACCTATCATTTTGTTGCATAAGATACTGAACCTTAGTAGATGCTCTTAATCCTTCATCGTCGCCCTTACTCATATCTCCCATAAAGATTTTTATTCTATCAATGTTTCTATCTTTTTTACAAATCATACTATTGTATATTTCTTTATCATAAGCAGTTAATTCTTCCATCTCAGAAATTGTTAGATTGGTTACATTTAATAGCTGATAATTCATCCTTGTATATTGCTCTAGTTCCTTCTTATTAACTCTAGCTATGTACACACTATAATATAAATCTTTGTATTTCTTATATTCTTCTTTATCTATTGCTTCATATATTTCGTCCATGTTCTTATACCACTTCGCCCACTTACATTGAGTTTCATTTAGTATTAGTGAACATTTAGAAAGATTTACTTCTTTTCCCCATCTATCTAATGTAAAGAAATCTCCATTTTCATCTTTCCAAAACATATCATTGTTTTCCTTAAAATTATCTTCAAAGTATTGCACAAATGAAAATCTAACGCATAATCCTTTAGTTGCTGTTGGATACATTCTTAGACCAAAATAATCTATTTTATATCCATATTTTTCAGATAGCATATCACAAAATTCTGGTGAAGCTAATCCAAAACCATCAAATGCAGTATGCTCTACACTTATTACTTTAGGTTCATTTAATTCTATTTGTCCATTTCTTAAAGCTTCTTTATCTAAAGTTACATATTCTCTAGCATATTGATAAGTTGTTTCTGGTAATATTGCAATCTTATTTTTCCAGTAGTAAGATACTTTATTTGTTGTGCTAAATGCTAAACTAACTCTACTAATAATATCTTTATTTATTTGCATTGTGGTTGTATTTAATTTCTCTTGAATTTTGCCACATGAAACAACCTTATGAAATAAATCTACAAAAGCTTTATCTTCTTCTGCTATAAATAGGTACTCACATACTCCATCTTTTCTAGCTATAATACCTTCGCTTAATTCTTCTTTTTTCATGAATCCTGTAGTAGTTGCTAATGCTATGAATTTCTTTCCATTCTCGTCTATGTATCCATCTTTTAGTATTTCTAATGCCTTTTCTTCATCACTTGGAAGCATTATTTTTATTATGTTGTCTATATTTATTTTCTTACTCTTATTTTTTATCTCTTTGAATTGTAAATACAACTCCATTCCAAAACTATCTGTTAACATAATCTCCTTTACCCCTTGTTTTACTGCATAATTTTTAATAATAAATTGTCTTTGTTTCATTAATTTTCAACTTCCTTTCATATTGTTATTTCTCCACAATTTCAAGGTTGGGGTAACGGTAGTGAACCCCCATACCTCTTATACAGTATTTAAAGAGATTATTTATCCAAATGAAATTGTAATTTTAAAGTTACAGGAGATAAGCTTTAATGCTTATGCTCCTATGTATTGATTTAATCTAATATTATCTTTTTATCTAGATTTTTATTTTCTAAATGGTATTTTTCATAATCCTTATACACCATTTCAATTTCATTATATTTTTCATTTATATTGTTATAATCAACATCATCAAAAACATCATTCCACATTGACAATCCATTTATTAAATCATATTGCATATTTTTACTATAGTCATACAATTCACAATCTATTAAATATTCTCGCCATGCAATCATGTTAGCTATTCTTCTCATATAATCTAATTGATGAGTTGTGACCTCTAGTTTTTTACTCATAGCTTCTAATTCTTTTTTACGGCAATTTATTTGTTCTTCTAACAATTCTTCTACTGTATGAATTTTGCTATTATTAATTAGTGTCTCATTTTCCTTTATAAAGTTAATGGTTGCAAATAACTCTGATTTCTTAGCTAAATATTCATCAATAAAATCTAATACAAAAACATTTTCTTTAGTTTTAGTATATAATTTATTAAACTTTAAATGGCTTAATTCATGAGTAATTATTGAAGGTTCACCCTTCTTTATGAATATCCTGTCTCCCTTTTCTGAATATGCTCCTCCGCTAATTGAATATCTACTTCCATATATTCTTTCATAATCATTTTCTACATCTTGTCCAAAATAAAATTCTACTGTATAATCTCCATCTCCCAAATTTAATAATTTACATGCCCTTTCTATTTCTGTTCTATAATCTTTATCTGCCTTAACTATATTTATATCCATTTATGTTTCCTCGCTTTCTTATCTTTACATACCTAATACAAAATCTAGTGCATTTTCAGTTGCACTTTTATTCTTTTTTTCTGTAGAAATATTTACTTCTTCATCATCAATACTATTTAAATCAATACTGAAATCATTATCATTACTAGCATTATCTTTTGGTGTACTTGTATCAATCTTATTGTTTACTTGTGCAACATCATTACCAACTATTACATCATTTTGTTGTGTATCTTTATACACATTTGATACATCATTTACACATTTTGTTGTATTAATAACGTGATTATGTTGTATATGTTGTGTGCTTATTTGTAAATTATTGCTCATAATATACTCATATAAAATATCCTTTATTACTTGACTTTTATTATATTGGGTTTGGAGAAAATCAAAAACGATCTTCTCCCTCGAACTTGATTCATTTAATGTAAATGCTTCTCTATTTCCCTTTCCCATGACTAAGCACCTACTTTATCAAATGCTATCTTTCCTACTTCTAAAGCACCTAAAATATTACTATATAAAGGATTTTCATGAATATAGCAACTCTTAGGTAGATTATCATTTATAATTTCTTCTAATACCTTACTTGCTCCTCCAGTCCATATTACATTATCAAAATGATTTAAATTTATAGAATCTATTTTTGTTTCATTAATAATATCATTTACAAAACTTGCTAGTTGTTTCTTAGTAAGTTTAATATCTCCTCTGTCGATAGCAATTTTAATTTCTTCCAATCTATATTCTTTATCTGCATTTAAATTTTGTAGCTTCATGTACATATCGAGTATGCCTATTTTATATGTTTTTAATATTTGAGGTTTCCCATGTTCCAGAGCAATTACATCAGAACTTCTTCCACCAACATCTATAAGAAGTAGATTACTATCTTTAATATCATCTTTAAGAGTGAAATAACTTGAATATCCTTCTGGAGTAACAAATACATCATTTATTTTTATAATCTTATCTTGCTTTTTATTTGTTCTAACGGTAAATTCAAACTCTTTACCTTTTAAATCGTTTATATATTTTTGTTTCTCTTGCATTTCACTAATTGGCAATAATAGAACTAAATTAGTTTCAATAATTTCTTCATCTTCATGTAATAATGAGATTGCATATAATAACTGTGCTGTATAATTTTTTTGAGTCTTTATGTACTCAAGATTAAAATTGCCTTTCTCAAAGAATGTGTATTCTCCATCTAATAGTACATATTTAAACCCATCTGGAAATGTTTCATAATCTCTACTTACATTACTTTGGAATGTTATTTGTTTTCCTTTTTCATTAATTGCCTTAACATTGTAGTTTCCTAGGTCTATGCAACATATTTTATTTTTGCTTGCTCCATTGTTATCATTTATTTTAACTTCATTATTCATCATTATTTCTCCTCTTTAATTTTTACTTATTTTTTTTAATTTATAAATATATGGTTATAATAGGTTTAAGGAAGGCTTGTACAGCCTATCCTTATGTAACTGTTTATTGTTGCTTGTTATGTTCTAAATATTCAATTCCTTTAATGGATATTATATATTGCTTATAACAATCAACTTTTACTTTACCGTATTCATCACGACTTGCAGGTGCTCCAAAAATCAATTCTCCTTGTAGAGCTATTGCCACAACTTCATTCCATAATTCTTCTGCAATCCCTAACTCTCCACTACGTAACAACTTACTATTTTCATATAATCCTTCTAATATATTTAAAATTAATTCTTTTTTATTCATTGTCTCAATTCCTTCTTTCTTCTTTTTTGATTTATCATTTAATCCTTATATAGTTTACTGTTCAATCTTTAATTCTGTAACATTAAATTCAGCCCCACAACAAGGACATTTAAGTGTATTATTCTTATCAATATCTATTTTTATTGTTCTCTTGCATATAGGACACTTATCTTCAATCTTTTCTTCTTTTAATACCTTTTTCATATTATCTTCATTTTCTAAAGATTTGAAAAAATCTTCTAAATTATCAAAATCAGCCATTATTTAATTACCTCCAAAACTTCTCCATTTTCATTTCTACCGTAAATCTTACCTTTTTCAAGTTCTTCAATAATTTCACAATCATATTCTCCATTATCTTTGTAAGTAAAGAATATGTTTCTGTAGCTACCTATTTTATTAACATTGATAAACTTATCAAATTCAGTAGTTTCAGCATCATCCCGACCACAGATTTTACCATTAATACATCCAATATAATTAATATCATCTATATATCCTATTTCTTCACCATCAAAGTATATGGTTTCATCATTATATGATATTTTATCTCTATAACTTTCTGGAACTGCTTCATATAATTGATTAAGTAACCCATATCCTTGATTTATATTTGAACGATTTTCTATTCTTTGCTTATCTTCTTTGAGTACCTCTAACACATCTTTCTTTTCATCTATCACATTAAAAACCATATTAATTTGTTTAATTTTATCTTCAATATAAGGCATATCAGTTATTTCATATGGTGAACACCATTTTAATTTTTCAATTCCACATTCCTTACAATAAGCTTCATTTAAAGAAGGTATGTATATAATCTCTTCTTTATTAGTTAGTTCCTTAAAACATTCATCACATTTTGGATTACTCACTAGAGAAAACTCTTTTAATTCCTCTTTGTTCATAATTACATAGCCAATTCCTTTTTTGTTTTTTAATATTTTTATCATTTTAATATTCCTTCTTTCATTGATTATTTTTGATTAATTTTTAGTTTTTTGCTATAATATCCGTATACATATTTGTAAGTAGTCAGCTTGTACATTATGATGTGGGGACATCGTATAAGTTGATTACTTTTTTATTACATCCAATTTAACCACCTCCTTTCAAAATTAAAGATTTATTTTAAATTGTTGATATATATTATAAAAATAATAACCTTCTTATTGATTATCATTGAATTTTATTTTAAATTGTTGATGTAAGTTTTATAATTAGCAGATTATATAATTATTAACTTAAAAATTTATTTTAAATTGTTTATATACAATCTGCTAATTAATCCTATTATTTCCTGTAAACTAATATTAACATAAACAATTTAAAATAACAATCCCCTTTTAAAAATATTTTAAATTGTTTATATTGTACGTGTTAATTCCTCACGATACTCTTTTACAATCATAAACCGTTCTTTTAAATACTGTGCTTTTGACATTGTACTACTACCTTTTAAAATAGTAATCACATTCTTTATATCCTTATATGTTACTTCACCTTTATTTTCTAATATTTCAAATAATAGATCAAACATTCTCCAAGTGATAAGGTCTCCAAATGCAATTCTATTCATACCATTGTTTTTATATATTGAGTATGCTCTAGTATTTAAAGTATTATATTTAATTATATTTTCTTCTGATTTATCTGATACTTTCATAACATATCCAAAATCAATATATTTTAACGTGCTTGTTTGATAATCATATATTTCACATTTGTGTGCTCTTTCTAAGTATGTTATAAATCTCTCATCTATTGGTAATTTAATATGATTCCCCACATTAACAAACATATTTTCTCTATCTACATCTTCCCATTTCAAGTTAGCCATATCTATAAATTGTTTTCCAACAATTCCATATCTTCCTAAAACCAACATCATTTTATCTATATCACTGCACTTCAGTTCTTCAAGCATATGATAAAATTCATCAAGTGTTTTATAATTAATTACAAGTTTTGCTCTAAAGGTTTTAAATAATTTAGATTTGTCAAGAGAGCCATCTGGATTTTCTTTTAACTTGTATCCATTTTCAATTGCCCACTCAATATAATTAATTATTATACTTTTTAAAACTCTAATTGTTTTGATATTTTTTCCAATTTGATTTAACATTTCTTCAATTTCTTCGTTGGTAAAATCATACAAATCCTTATTTTTCTTTTTTTCAATATCATGTATACTATGCTTATATGTCACCCAATAGGTTCTTTGCGTTATAAAAGCGTATTCCATACTACTTTCTAACCATTTTATTTTATTTATTTGAAATTTATCATAATTTTCTTTTATGTAAGAAATAGTTGGTGGTATCTTGCTTAAAAAATCATACATATTCTTCTCACCTCTACTATAATTTATTTTAAATCATTTATATAGTATCATAAAAAGAATATGTATTCAATCTAACTCTTCCACATTATATTTTTACATTCTTAAAATAGCATACTCTTTTTCATTGTTAAATTTTACCACGCAGGTATTTTCGTTATCTCTAAATCTGACACCTTCAAATTCTTTCTCCATAGTATCATAATCCATTTCTATCGTAGCTTCCAATGCATTCCAAATATCATCTTCACTTGTTGCATATATGGCATTTTTAAATTCTCTACTTTTATAATCTTTAGCTGTCATAAAGCAAAGTTCTTCCTCACACTCAATACCATTCCATACAATAAAACTTGAAAAATCATCAAAATCTACTTGCTTCTTAGTTAGAACGCTACTAAATGGTTTGCTTGGATTAACCTTATTGCTAATCTTACATTTATAGACTTTCACTATATTTTTAGATTCATCAACGATGTAATGTGCATCTCCAATAGCTTCTATTAAAGTTTTACCTGCTACACTTATGGCATTAAATAAATTTAAAATACTTTCTTTTGTGTCTGCTCCTTTGTTTGGTATGTAATTTAAATCCTTTATTAGATTTATTGAAAATTGATTTCTTTTGATTTTTACTGCTAATTCACACATATTTAATACACTCCTTAAATTTTAATTTTTACATTAACATTTCTAAATTATTCAAAATCATATCTTTGTTTATTCCCCTAGCAATTAGTTCATTAATTGAATCGTTAATTCTGCTGATTTCCTCCAATGTCATATTCATATTATTCTCGTTGGCTGCTTTAATTATTAGTCCATATAAATTTAAACTCATTTTTCTTCCCCCTTGATTTTAGGAGTAACATAAGCTATACTAATCTTGCAAAATGGATTGGTGGTAATTATGTTACTGCCTTTTTCATTTTATTAATATTCATTTTTCAAAGAGCAATTTAATATTTATGCCCATCCAAGAAGCCGATTTTCTATATATTGATAGTATTCTTCTGAATATTCCCTGCTACTGCAATTTTCCACAAAAGGTATAGATTTTTTATGATAATTCTCTTTAGTGCCTTGGCTTACATCCGCATTAACTTCAATAAGTTTTTTAACATATCCATATATGTTCTTAACACCTCTATCTAGGGCATACTCTGCGTATTCTATAAACTTTATCTAGTTTGTTTTTTGATAGTTCTAAGAGCCTCCTAGACTGATTTGGTGTGAAGCTAGTTAGTTCTATTACCTTTGATTCTTCTGGAGTTAATTCTTCTATAGAAACTTGTCCTTCTATTTCTTTTGTAGGTTTATTTCCATTTTTATCATTACTTTTACCTTGATTGATGAATAATTCGATATTAACTACATAGTATCTATTGTTTGTGTGATCTCTATCTACTTTTATCAACCCCTTTTTCTCTAACTTCTTTATAGTGCTACTTATGCGATTCTTAGAGGTAGTATTAAACGATGACATGATGTCAGAGAATTTAGGGAACGCATATCCATATTGAATTGATGTATACTCGAAAAATAACTCTAGCAAGTATTGCTCATTGACTTTTAAATTTTGAGTTCTAATATATTGACGAAATTTTATAAAGTCCTTAGATGTGTTCATTTATTACTACCTCCTTTTCCATTGCGTTAAGTTACGTAACCTTATGTACCTAATATATCACAGGTTACGTAACTATGCAATACCTTTCGTAAAGTTTTTTAAAATAGTGTAAAGTTCAGTAACTTGTAGTATACTAGTTAGTAGAAATGAGGTGTATATAATGGCTCTAGTTCATAGAAAAAGATTAAACTCAACATTAAGAAGTGATAATATGGATTTTGTAATGAAAATTTGCGAAAAGACAAAATTGAACCAATCAACAATATATGATCTTTCAATAGATATATTGAGAAAACAATTAGACGAAAAAAATATATTTGACCTTATAAATGAAAATAACGAAAAGTAGATACCTAAATAAGTATCTACTTTTTTATTGCTCTTTTATATTGTAGTTAATATAGACTTAAAGTAATTAATATAAGAAAGAATAGTAGTTAATATATAGTATTGTTTTTATACCTTAGTGATTTAGTCAAGTATTAGAGTAATACTTTTAGGTGAGTTTGAGGTATTAAAAAAGGACTACCAGTTTTTATTGTGGTAATCCTTTGTATTTTAATTAATC
Organism: Clostridium uliginosum; assembly: GCF_900112485.1. Lineage (GTDB taxonomy): Bacteria > Bacillota > Clostridia > Clostridiales > Clostridiaceae > Clostridium > Clostridium uliginosum. Next base: position 35,831 of record NZ_FOMG01000001.1, on the reverse strand, counting down.
TTAATTTGTGCTATACTTAAATATTCATCGAAATCATAACCTTTATATGGAATATTTACTATTTTTCCTATCTTATATTGCTTTTTATCTATGCTTAAACTACTAAAGCGTTTAGGATATGGTATTAATTGTCTATATCCATCAACCGCCGCAGTATTAAACGTTTCTATTATCGAACCATTATACCTTAAAAAGAAACGTGCTCTACAGGCACTCTTATCTGAATAATTTTCAACCCAATCTTCAAAAAATTCCCTATCTTTAATATCATTTCTATCACTTAAAATTGAAATACATATATTAGTCTTTAAAATATATAAACCTAAATCATCATCATATTCCCAATCATCTATTTCTGATTCTAAAATTTGTTTTTAAAATTCATCGTATGTCATATTCGTACCCCTTAAAATGCATTAACGCTATTATCTATTGAATCAAATCTTTCTTTTAAACTTCGTACAGTTCCCACCAATCTTTTAAAATCATCTATTTGTGTATTTTTAACATTTTTATATTCATAAATAAATTGTTTTGTAATAGAATCATTCTCATCTAATATAGTTTCTGCCTTTATAAATAGTATTACATCCGATATCCATTGAGATACTTTTTCTATATCATCAGTAACTATAACATTAGATGTATTTTTATATGTTTTTTCTTTAAAAGTACCTTCCATTCCATCCACTCTCCCATAAAATATTAACCAGCACTTTTATACCAGTTATAGTTTATTTAGCCAAATAATTCTAATATCCTCTTAATTATTGTAAACTAATATAAAAAAATAAGACTAAGATTGCTCCTAGTCTTGTAATTAATTTATTTTACAAACATATTTTATTTATCTACAAAACCTAAATCTAAATTACCTAATCTATGATATTGTATTTTATAAGTAGCATCTATTATTTGATTATTAGCTCTAAAAGAATCAATTGATTGAAATATCCTTTCTATATCAACATTATTATTCCCATTATACTTAGTGCATTCTACAAATATATTACTTAGTGTTAATTGGTTGCATACTCTATCCTTAGTATCTTTATCAATATATTTATCCGAACTAAATTCTTCCCAATGCATAAATTTCCACATTTGATTACCACTTATTTCATAATATATGTCCGAATCTGTATCTTTTACAAATATAGTAGCATCTAATTTTCTAATAAATTCAAAAATTATTGATAAATCATCTATTTCAACCTTAAATTCTTTTTCAAACATCTCAACTAAATCTTTCATTGAAATGACTTTGTCTACTTCTGAATCTTTATAATCAAATAATTCAAGAATATATTTTTCCAACCAATTATTAATATACAGTATATTTTTACCTTTAATTGTATTTCCAATAATATTTATTTTGTCCTTTGCTAAAACTTTAGGTGCATTTATACTATTATACCCTAAGCTAATTGCATTATAATGCTTTATATAGTATCTTTCTATGATAGTTCTAACTCTTCCTGTACAAGTACATAATATATCTATCTCAATATTATCTAATCCATATTTTTTAATATCATCATTTAATTGTTCGACTTTATGATTTGCATATTTTAGTTGACTTTTATAAGTTCTAAATCTTGTTTGTAAGTTTTTTGCCGAACCAATATACATACGCTTATTGTCAAGACATTTAATTATATATACTCCTGGAAGAATCGGAATTTTATTCAATTCTATGTTCATTTATATCTCCTTTATATAAAACAATAAATATTTTCCACATTTATAGGACTGAATATTTTTTTTTAAATAAATATCTACATGACTCTTCTAGCCAATAATAATAAACTAAATCAGAATATCTAGGCTTAAATTGAAATTGCTTGCCAAAAATTTCATTTATAACCATATCCATTGATTTTAAAGTATTTTTCTCGCTAGTATCATATTCTATTGCATAAGATATTGATAAATTTAATAAATCATCATATAATTCTTTTTCTTTATAAATATTATCTATAAGTATCTTTTTTAATTCATTTTTTTCATCGTTATATATATCATAGATCATCTTAATATACATATACTTACTTACACTATCATTTATATCTATTTCATCCATTTTTAAGTCATTTATAACCTTGCCTAATATTTTTCTAAATTCTGTATCTTTAAATTCTTCTTGTAATAATTTCATTCCACTAGTTGATACTTCCTGTATTATTTCTTGTGAACTTCTGCATTCACCTTCATTATTACTTCTATAATAATTCATATAAATTTCAATTATAAATTTCTCACTAAATTTTAAAGGTTCAAAATATGGGTCTGTCACATATTTAAACATAATATTAAAAAAATCCTTTCCGTTATACTTATGGCTACATACAGCAAATTTGCTGTTGTACTTTCTATGATATCTTGTTTCTAATGTTTTAGCTTCACTTGCTAAACATCGATCAACAACCTTAAATATTATATTTTTTTCTCCAACGCAATTATATAGTTGCTGGAATACTTTACAAGAATGATTTCCTGCTCTTAAAGTCTGAAAATGTTCTTCTTTTCTAACATCTAAATGCTTTTCAGTTTTACCTATATATACAATATCTGAATATGGTGAATATCCAACATAAATAATTGCCATACCATGAACTTTTTCTATATTCTTATAATATATTTCAAACAAACCTTTTAATCTTGTTAATCTTCGCATATAAATCAAAATCCTTTTTAACCTTTTAATTTATATATTTCCCCATATATAGGATATTACTCATAAAGCGAAAAAAATAAGGCTAAGGAGCAATGAAAACTCCTTAGCCTCTTATAAAATATTCTCATTTATTAAGATTAATTATTTAAATTTGCCATAATCCTGTCACAAATCCGTACTATAATAAAAACATAAAGTAGTTAAAGCATTATTATTTCCCCAAATAATAAATTATAACCAGTATTTAGGATAACTCATTACACCCTAGTGAGTTATCCTTTTTATTTTTCTTTGACTATTTTTTAATCTTTTCTTTTAAACTATTCAACAACTTCATTTTCTCATCGTCTCCCTTTACGTCAGGATGATATTTCTTCGCAAGTTTAGTGAATCCTATCTTAAGCACTTCCTGCAAAAGCTCATCTTCTTCTGGTGTCAAACCGTAATTGTGGGAATTATTCTCCCCCTTCAACTGTTTCCACCCTTCAGATTTATGAAATCTTTTAGCCTCATTATATGTAGTAAATTTTGTATTGTAGTTGTAATTAATTATCTCTATATACCATTTTTTGAAATGTTCTTCGTCATTGAAAGTTTTATCATATTCTTCTTCGAAATATATCATATCTTGTATTATTTCATTTTCTTTTTTATTACGAACATACACTCTGTACTGGTTCTTATTAAACTGGTCTTTAAACTCATGTTCATAAAAATCCTCAACTGCCTCTATTATCATTCGCTCAAAAGAGTTCTTTTCCATATTCAATTTATCTTGTACCTTGTCAAATGTCTTAAATTCGTTTAAAAGACTTCTTATCTCCGATCTATAAAATGATGAACTGCCAGTTTCGCTTGTATTAAAGACTTCTTTCTCATCAAAATCAAATAAATGAATAATACTCTCATCATAAAAACTATAATTTACTGCATATTTATTTCGATATCCCTTTAAATACTTACTAATTTTTATACACACAATTATATCGCTCCCTACTACTAGTAGTTTAGTTTTACATTGCAATTATTATAACATGAATTATCAATTTTATTTCTATCTAAGTTACTCTTTGTTATCCTAATATTAATTTGAAATTAAGTGTTGACTTTAGAACTAAGGCTTGATATTGTTTGGAAATTTGTAAGTTATTTTTGGATATAATTATTTTACCTACATTCACAAAAAAATTAATTGTGAACATAAGGAAAATAATTATTGATTGTTTGGTTTATCCGTTAAGAATCCCCATCAATACTCTTATTATTATCGCTTACGCATATCAGTTTTACCATCAAAATTTTGTCCTTGATGTTGAATTACTAATACTTACCCACTCATTAGAGTGCCAAAATACCACCGAATTGACTGTTGTTTAAAGGTTATTGGTCGCCACGCACCTAATCTTATATATTACCTTACCATCAACTACAATAAGAGAAAGTCCAATGGAATATATAAGATTGGTCATTTTTATACATTGGCTGACCAAACCTACTATATTTTAGCGTTCGAGATTTCCCGATTGCTACTGCATAGTGCATAACAGTTAACCTATACGTTAACGAGCGTAATTTTCAGCCCGTTAAAAAAGTGTATAGGAAATAAACCTATTGCAATCCTATTTTTTTTGATATACAATATATTTACAGTTTGGTTGTATATCCTTTTATGGATTGCAAAAGTATTTATAAAACGATATTCAGTTTTGGTGGAGGTGTTTCGCATACACCTCTATTTTTTTATCTTAATTTTTTAATAATATTTTCTATTGCATGTGCCTTATCTGTCATATCTCATTTTTAATACCCCCTATCATTGTCCATATTGGCTAAAGGACTATACGCCTGATATTTTCTTCTTAGGTCTTCGCTTTGTAGGTCTAAATAAGCAGACTCAGTAACTTTTACACTAGAATGTCCTAATATCTTACTAAGCACTAGCAAATTTCCACCTGCTAATATGAATCTTCGACAAAAATTGTTACGTAATCCGTGTGGAGTTATCTTTTTGTTTATCTTAGCTTTCTTTAAGTACACTCTAAAGTTTTTCTCGAAGTTACCTATACTTAGCACTGCGTTTGTTCTCTGTGCAGGGAATAATAAATCTGTTTCCACCATAGCATCTTTATATTTAAGCCATCTTTGTAGTAATTTACTCATGTTAGAACTAAAGAAAACAACTCTATCTTTTTTGCTTTTTGTAGTATTTGCAGGTATTAATATTGTTCTTCTAGCAATGTCTAAATTATAGATATTTAAACTTAATGTTTCCCCTAGTCTCATTCCAGAATCAAAAATGAGATTAATTACTACAAAATCTCGGAACTGATAAAATTTACTTAAATCCAATGACTTAATTAACTTTTTATATTCTTCATCGGTCAATTGCTCTTTTGCTTTCCTCTCGGTTTTCAAAAATTTACATGAATGTATTTTTGTATTTTTGCAAATATTGTTTTCTTCTAAATAAGTAGCAAAAGATTTTATATTTCTTAAATACCCATTTAATGTAGATATCGCAATAGTTTTTCCATCGTTTTCTCTCTTGTCTAAATTAGCTATAGAAGCACCTTCTGGATTGCACGTAAAAGTATATTTTCCTCTTTCTCTAGTAAACCTTAGATAGTCTTCTACAATCTCTTTATTAACTTTTTTTATATCTGTTATTTCTTTTAATTCATTTAACCATTGTGAGAATAGCATTAAGGTTTGATGATAAGATTTTATAGTTTTTATAGATAAATTTTTATAAGAGCAAAATTCTAAATAATCAATTATAAAATCATCTATTGTTTTTGATTTCCTATTAATTTTTGGCATAAAAACAACCTCCAATATACTGAAATAAACTCAACATATTAGAGGGATTACATTTATTATATTTATAGGCGTAAAATTATAATTTTAGTATTACTTTAAATAATTGGTAGGCGTCATTTCAGATAATATATTAAAATTCTATTTCTTTATTTATTCCTATATATGATATAAATTACATTAAAATATATCTTTAAGAACTTCTTCATTAAATTTATCAATTCCAACTCTATCAATAAAAAATCCTAGTTTTTCTCCATCCTCTGCATCTTCCTTATAATATATAAAAATATTATCTACTAACTTTAACGCTTGCTTCTCTGTTATATCTTTAGCAATAATATCTGCTATTCTTGGATTATAACCCGCTGATCCTCCAGCTGTTACAATAAATCCAGTTTTATCAGCAATTATTCCAACATCTTTACTATATACACTACCACAAGCATTTCTACATCCTGATACTCCTATCTTAGTTCTACATGGCATATCCATCCATTGATATCTTCTTGAAAGCTTCATACCAGTGCTAATAGTATTATATTTTGACCTCTTACATAATCCAGCAGGACACATTTCAATATTCTTTACTGAGTTCTGTGTTCGAACAGCAGGCTCCATACCAAGTTCACTCCATATGCTAGATAAGTCCTCTTCTTTAAGATTAGTTATTAATATCCTTTGCCCTGATGTTAGCTTTAATACTGCATTATATTTTTTTGCTACATCGACAATTTTTTGCATAATGTCTGGAGTAATAAAACCTCCTGGAATATGTGGAGTTATTCCATAGGTTCTTTTTCCATTTCTTATTTTTTGAAGATTACCAAATTTCATATTCTTCCTCCTACTAAATACAATTATTAAATAATGACTAATATGACATTAATATATATTCTATCATGTATTTTATATAAATAGTCTTCTATCTTACTGTAAATTATATGTATCTTAATCTATGTATCTTCTTTTTAACTAAAAAAATATTACTGGAATTAAAATTTCCTAGTAATATTGTAATAAATAAATTATTAATACTCTTTAAAATTTCTATTATGTAACAAAATCACTGTTTATTATTAAAAAATATAGTAATATAATGTAGTAGACAATAAATTACATATTATTTTAGGGGAGTGATTTTAATGGCATGTCCATCAGAATATCTTAGTAAAGGATATAATTGTGCTGAATCTTTAATTAAATCTTATAATGAGGAGCATAATCAAAATATTCCACTTGGATTAGGTAGTGGAATGGGAGCTGGCGTAGGTGTTGGAAGCCTTTGTGGTGCTATAAATGCTGGTATTGTAATAATAGGTTATTTAAAAGGAAGAAATGATAATACAGAAACTAATATGGCTAGAAATTATTCAAGAGAATTTATAACAACAATAAAAGAAAAATATTCTACAGAAATGTGTAGAGAATTAAAAGCAAATAATATTAGTTGTGCTGAAATAGTAGATTTTTCTTATAATACACTAATTAAAATGTTAGAAAAGTAAAAAAGATAGGTGGAAAATCTAATCCACCTATCTTTTTAAGTATTCTTTAATTTCAAGTAAATTTTTAAAACTTTTATGGCAATATTTCATAATTTCTTCATCGGACTTTTTTAAATCCTCTACATGTAAACCTATCATTTTAGCATTATAGGCTGCTTTAATACCTGCTGGTGAATCTTCTATAACAATACAATTTTCTGGATTTACAGAAAGTTTTTTAGCTGCCTTTAAAAATATTTCTGGATCTGGTTTTGCATTTATTACATCATCTCCACAAACTATAGCATCAAATACTTTTTTAATATCACCCATCTTCAATTGTTTATTTAATCTATCTCTTTTGGCTGAGGTCGCAAGGGCTATCTTATATCCATTTTCTTTTAAAAAATTTAAGATTTCCTTAGCTCCAAACTTCATAGGAACTTCTCCCTTGTCTATAACTTGTACTAAACTATCATCCTTTTCATCATACATTCTTATTATAGGTAAATCTTGTCCATACACATCCAAGAATGTTTTAATAACATTTTTACGTCCTCTTCCCATTACAGATACATAAACCTCTTTAGTCATTTTATATCCATATTTATCAAAAACCTTGGTCCAAATATCTAAATATATCCTTTCTGTATCAAATATAACTCCATCCATATCAAATAATACTGCTTTTATTTCATTCATTTTTTATCTTTTCCTCTACATATTTTAAGTATTCCTTTTTAAATTCTAAATATCCATTTCTTCTCAACTTACAAGCTGGACACTCTCCACAACCATTACCTATTATTCCGTTGTAACAAGTTAAGGTTTCTTCTTTAACAATATTAAGCACACCTAAATCATTAGCCATTTTCCAAGTTTCTGCTTTGTTAATCCACATTAATGGTGTAAGAATTTCAAACTGATAATCCATAGCTAAGTTTAATGTAACATTTAATGATTTTATAAATACATCTCTGCAATCTGGGTATCCACTAAAATCACTTTGAGATACACCAGTTATAATATTATTTATTCCTCTTTGCTTTGCAAATACTGCAACAAAGGTTAAAAATAACATATTTCTTCCATCTACAAATGAATTAGGAGGTCCTTCCTTAGGTGTATCTTTGTCAACATTTATATCTTGTCTAGTTAGTGAATTTGGTGCTAGTTGATTTAATAAATTTAAATCTAAAATATGATGTTCTACATTATATTTTTTACATATATCTCTTGCACACTCTAATTCTAACTTATGTTTTTGATTATAATCAAAAGAAACTGCTATAACTTCTTTAAACCTCTTTTTTGCCCAAAATAAACAAGTTGTGCTATCTTGACCACCACTAAATACTACTATTGCTTTTTCTTTATTCATTTATTAGTACACCGCCCTTTAAACTATGTAGTGTAATCTTAACTACAAACTACACTCATTTTTATTATTGGCTATGTTTTAAAACAGTGTTAATATTGTAGTATAAAGCTCATGGACAGAGGAATTTACTTTTTAGAACTCTCACTTAAGAGTTCTAAAAAGCAAATTCCAATGCCAGTTCGCCCTTATACTACAATATCAACCTTTACTTAAAATATAGCCTTATTATTTAGTATAAAGCATCATTAATTTGTTATTTAGAATTGGATCAGTATTAAATCTTCCTCTTAAAGTAGTCGATATTGTTTTAGCACCTGGCTTTTGTATTCCTCTAGTAGTCATACATCCATGTTCACCCTCTATAATAACTGCTACGTCTTCTGATTCAGTTATTTTTTGCAAGATTTCAGCTATATCTGTTCCTATTCTTTCTTGAAGCTGTAGTCTACGGCCTACCATATCGGATATTCTTGCTATTTTACTTAGACCAATAATTTTTTTATTAGGTATATATGCTACTGCAACTTTCATGTTATACATGAGTGCTAAATGGTGTTCACAATGACTAAATATTTCTATATCTTTCATAAACACTATATCCTTGGTATTTTCTTTTATTAATAAATCATCCTCAAAAGTAGTATTAAACATACTTGCAATGTCATCATTACTGCAGCACATCCCTTGAAATACTTCTTCATACATTTTAGCTACACGTTTAGGTGTATCTTTTAGTCCTTCTCTATCAGGATTATCACCTAGAGCTATTAAAATACCTCTTATATGTTCTTCAATTGCTTTTATATCAATTTTCATATATTATACACCTCTCTTATTTACTTCCCATATAACTTTGTGAAGTTGTATTTGCAAATTAACTTTATTCATGTTGTTTTTTTTCATAAACTCTACTATATCATCCATATTAATTTTTCCGAATACAGGACTAATATACACATTAGTTTTATCTACAAGACTGTACTTATCTATTATATATTTAGCCTTCTGTAAATCTTCAATGCTACCGGATACAAATTTCACTGTATCCCTCTTAGTTAAATATTTAAAGTTCTGTAATGACATTTTATCTTCCATATTACTTGAAGGAAGTTTATAATCCATAGTAAAGCTTGGTGGATTTTCTATCGTGGAAAACTTATCTATTAACACACTTCCATTAGTTTCTATTTCAACATCAAGTTTATTATCTTGAGATAATAGTTCTAATAGTCCTATTATTCCTTCTTGAAGAAGAGGTTCTCCTCCAGTTAAAGTTATATTCCTAACTTTTGTTGATTTAATATATTCATATATATCATGACAAGACATTAGATCATAAGAAACATTTTTTTCATTTGCCCAAGTTGTATCGCAATAGCTACAGTTTAAATTACACCCTGCAAATCTTATGAATACTGCTAATTGTCCACAAAGGCGACCTTCTCCATTAATACTAACAAACTTTTCAACTACCTTAAAATTCACTTTAACGAGCCTCACTTTCTTCATATGTAGCACTATTAGTAGGAGTCTCATAAACAGTGGATCTGTTTATATTATATCCTTTATCTTTCATTGTTTTAAAGAAAAATGCCGCAAAATTTTCTGCTGTTGGTCTAAAATTAACTTCTATTGTTTTAAATCCATCTTGTTTTATACAATTTAGTGTTTCTTCTCTCATAGTTCCTTGTTCTATAATCAATGCATGGTCATAATAATCCACCATATCTTTAACATCTCTTTTCAAATCTCCAAAGTCTATTACCATGCCATCAAGCTGACCACCTTTCACTAAGGTTTCTGACTGTACTTCAATTTCAACCTTCCATCTGTGGCCATGAATGTTTCCACATTTACCTTCATATTTAGCAAGGAAATGAGCACTATCAAAGCTATGTTCTGCTTTTAAAATATACATGTTTCTTCCTCCAAAACTTAGTTTAAAATCTTAGGCACATAAAAGAAAATAATAGACCAAAGATAAGTATTGTCTTTCGTGTCAGATGCATCGGCAAGTTCAGTTAATAGCAGACTATTATCTGATTTTGCCGATGCAGTATGACTCAGAAGAGAAAATTATACTGTTCTATTATTTTTTTGAATGTACCTTACTTCCATAATAACAGCACCCGATTGCTCCATTAAACTGAGGTTCTTTTACTAATACTATTTCTTCATAATCATTTTTCAGATATTTCTTTATTGAAATATTACTAGCAACACCGCCAGTTATAATTAATTTTTTACCTTTAAATTTGCTTAAAAGAGGGCGTAGCCTTTTGTAAAGAGAATAGTTAACCCCTGCGCACAACCTTTCAATGCTTACTCCTTCAGCTATTTTCCCAATTAACTCTGATTCAGAAAATACTGCACAAGTTGAATTTAAGTCAACAGGATTTTCTGAGTATTTACTCATTTCATCAATAGATATTTCAAGTACATTAGCCATATTTTCTAAATATCTTCCACAGGAAGCAGCACATTTTTCATTAAGTTCTAAATCAGTAGTAATACCTTTCTCTACTTTTACAACTTTAACGTCTTGACCTCCTATATCTAAAAGTATAAAGTCTTTTAATGCAGTTTGATAAATTGCACCATATATATGTGCTTTTAACTCATTTATAGGTGTAAAAAGTTTTAAATCAGTATTGTTTTTTCCATAACCTGTAGAAACAGCTTTATCAATTTGTCCTATATCAAGCTTTTCTAAATTTACTATTACCTTCCCATCAAAATTGCAATAATCTCTGTAAAAACTCATTGTACTTACTTTTTTATTTTGTATTATCTTATTATCTTCCATTAAAACAATTTTAACTTCTCTACTTCCAAGATCTATACCTAACACTCTCATTTTTTACTCTCCTTTAAATCTAGTAGCATATCAAGAAAAGCTTCTAATCTAAGTTTTGTTCTTGCATCTAATATATTTAATTTATCTCCTTCAATATTCAATATTGGAATATCCAACTTTTGCTTTAACACTATATCTTCAACTGCTCTATGGCAAAAAGCTTGAGTGTAGTGAATTATAGCATCTAATTTTCTATCTTCAATTTGCTTTTTTAACTCCATAATTCTAAATTCAGTATCATAAGGATAAGTATAATCATAATATTGTTCAAATATAGTTAATGCTTTATCCGCTCTAGGAAACGCAAATTCTCTTTGCACTTCATTATATACAAAATGAGCATTTAAATTTTCAACAAACTTATATATATCTCCAGTCATAGGCGGAACACCTATGTATCCTAATCTTAGCTTCTTATTTATCGGTTTTCTTTTTTTTATATCATCAATAACTTTTTTTAAATCTGCTTCAAAAGCACCTAAATCTCCGTTAAAGTCACTTAAGCTTACTTGATATAAATGATTTTCAAAGCCATTAGCTTTATTATGCACATATGTTAATTCATCAATTCCTTTTGATAATTCTCTAATTTCATTTAGTCTTTCTCTAACTACTTCAACTTCTTCAAGACTTACATTAAATATATCCATAAACTTTCTTATTTCATTTTCTATATCTTGTCTTTTATGACTGTGTGAAAATGAAAATGGATAAACCTTAATTCCTTTTAATTGAAGTACTTCAATAAGAGCTTTGGTATTAGAACAGTCTCCCTCAATAACTCCAACTATCTCTTTAATGTCGTTTTCTATACATGCTCCATAAATCCCCTTTATCCAAGCACATAAACTTTTAGGAAAACCATCTCTTTCAGCTATATCTATATATTTTAAATAATCAGTAGATGTTATAAAAAGGTTATTCAAATCTACAGGTGTATATCCTGCTGCTATAAGGACTTCTACTGGAACTGTTGTTGTTAATCCTATTTTTTTCATTATCACGACCTCCTTACATTTGTAAAGGCAGAAACTATATATTAATAACTAATTTTTTGCAAATAAAAAAGGGCAGAAACCGCCCTTAAACAAAAAACTACCTAAGTCGGTAGTTACGCCCTAGTTTTGTTTATAGACAGGATGGTTACACGAACTGTCTTTATTATTCTATTTAATATGTGTACATATTACTATATTCAATTAAGTAAGTCAAATTGATTTTATAAAATAGAGGTTGAAAGTCTTATTTGACCCCCAACCTCAATTCATTTTTTAATAATATAGAATAATATTATTGATTTTTATTTAAATGAATTTTTATTATTTTATATAGAAACTAAAAAAGATTACCTAATTTATTAAAAATAAAAGGTAATCTCTCTATTTGTCATAGATTTCTTGCTAACAATTCTTATATTTGGTTGTGACACTTCAGCGTAGCACCAATACTGTCACATAACCGAAGGCTCGATTTTTAATGTGCACAGTATTGGTAGCGAAGCGAATTGCGCGCAACCTAATGATGTGTGTCTAACAAATCTCCACCGCGGCGCAACACCGAGGCATAAAGGCCAAGAAATCTACGTTTATTATTGAATTTTCTTACTTGTTAAAGTATACCATATTGAAACTTAAAATTCAACAATTTATGACTATTTTTTTAATTTTATATGTTTTAAAATAAACTTGACTCATATCCATTCGCTGAGTAAGTTCAAGAAATGCAACCTTATAATTGGCTATTTATCAAATCCATAGCATCATTAATAATATCTTCATATCTTCTTGCATTAACACTTTTTATCCATGATGTCATACCTGATATTTCATTTATTACTTTAGATGATGGAAGATCACCATTATTTTTAACTTTATTAGCATTATAAATTGCAGCTCTTAGTCTTTTGATCCATTTTCTTGGAACTCCAATTTCTTCATTATTTATGACAATGCCAGTTATGCATTGACGATTATTTTTTCGTAGGAATTTTGTTTTATTTTTATTTATGTTGAAGCCTTCTTCTTCTATTATCTTTGAAACTAATCCCATGAATTTTCCAATGTTTAAGTCACTATTATCATTCATAAAACTAAAGCTCATATCATCTGCATATCTTGTATAAACGAAACTATATTTAGACGCTAGTCCACTTAATCTTTTATCTAATTTTACACAAATAATATTTGTAATCATAGGACTTGCTGGTGAACCTTGAGGTAAAATTCTGTTTGATGTTTTAACGTACTTTTCTTCTCCTCTAACTTCTACTTTCATACGTTCACAATATGTACAAATCATAGCAATCATAGATGCAACATATCCAGAATATCCAAAGGATTTAAACATCCCTCTTACTCTTTCAAATGTAATAGTTGGGAAGAAATCTTCAAGGTCCATATTAATTAATAATTCAGGCTGCTTAGTATGAGCTTTTGCTCCTGAAACAACTGATCTTCCTTTTAAAAATCCATGGGCATAATTGCTTGTAGGAATTTTTGATAAAATTTCTTCTAAAATTTTTCTTTGTGAATTTTTAAGTATTGATTTAGGAGCTGCAATATTACGAACTCCACCTTTTTTCTTAGGAATAGTATATCTATTATAATGATCAACTGAAACTACATCTCTATGGTAAACTAAAAATCTTAGCTTTTTATATTCTATTCCAAGGAAATTAGCTAATTCTTTATCATCTTTTATAAGAGGTAATTCTTGTGATAATAACTTTTCATCATCAGTTTCTGTATCCTGAAGTAACGAAGAATACCCTTTTCCTATAAATACAATTTTATCAGCTTTTTCTTTTTCCCATGCCTCAGAACGCTGTCTTTTTTCAAACTCTCTTTGTTTCTTTCTTTCAGCACGTCTAGCAATAGACTCTTCCATAATAATTTTAGATACATCTAATCTGATTTTTTCATAGTCCCATGTTTCATCATACTTTTTCTGAAATTCTCTTAGTCTTTCATTTATTTTATCTTTTTCTTCATATAAATTAGCAATTTCATCAATTATCTTTTGATATTTTTCTAGCAAATCTTTTCTTTGTGCATATTGCTCTTTTGTTTCATTTTCTTGTTTTTCATAAGGTGTAGGTAAATTCTTTGGCCAAAATCCGTATTCTTGCATCTTTATAAGGGTAAATTCCTTTTTACCCATTTTATTTACAGTTTCTCTGTAGTTTTGTCTATTATTCATATTATTTTCATGGTTCTCCATCATAGTACTGTCTCCATAATATCATTGATTTTGTATTCTTTGTTAGGCTCTAGTTTTAATCTCAAAAATTTTGTAGAAATCATATATAAAGCAAGAATATGCGCACAAGGAGCTGAAATGTTTCTAGGTCCCTTATTAAACTCTCTACAGTTACATTTAACTTTTGAAATTTGGCCATCTTCATCTATTGTTAATAAAGTTTCTGTTAAATCAAATTCTCTATTATAATCATCTGTACGATAATATTTCCATTTTTTATATTTACTATTTGGCATTTTTAATGAATGTGTAAAAATAAATTCATTATCATCACTCATTCTTACTCTGAAATTATCCATTCCTTCATCTATATGTTCTTGAACTTTTAACTCAATATCTGTTGTTTCATATAATTCTTTTGGAATGGGTGCATTGCATAATTTTCTAAATCTTATATTATCATTTACTGCATCATAATAACCTTCACCACGTCTTAAAAGCATACCTATTCCTGCTTTATTTACGCTCTTTGAATCTTCATTTAAATTATCATAAATACTCTCCATTGAAGCATAGCGCTTTTCTTTTAATAATTTATAAACTTTATCATAGTTTCCATCACCAATAAATCCTCCTAAAATATTAAAGGCAGTTCCTTTAACCCAGTCATTAGAAGACCATGATGAAAAACCTATAGTCATTTTCATTGTTCCCATATCAGCTGTAATAAATTGTGGCATTCCAAAACCAAGCAGTCTTACTTTAAAAGACTTAGATAGTGGAATTATCTTTTCTAAGACTAGCCAACGTCTTCTTCCCCACATTTTCTCTTCTCGCTTTTTTTCTCCAGTATATATTGCTTTAAGTGTAAGAACCGTACCAAAAGGTTCAAAAATAATTTTTACAGGTTTATTAGGCTCTAGTACCCACTTCATATATCTTGGACTTTTTTTAGCTTTATGTCTTCTTAGAAATGAACATATATCATACATATCTATAGGTGATAATTCAATATCTATCCCACCTAAACTTGCAGCTGAAGAAACTTGATTAAATCCCTTTATCCACGTTTCAGGAAGGTCTATTTTCTTTTCCATATGTTCAGGCATTACCCCAGTATCTACTGCAAAACCTTCTGGATTAACAGAAAGCTCTACATCACTATATGTTCTAAATCTTTCAATTTCCTTAGCTAATTTAGCTGAAAAATCTATATTAGTTGTTCCTAAAGATGGCTTTTGAAGCAATTCAAATTCTTCCATATCAATTGATAAACATCCATATGTAGATTCATCCACAGAAAATGCTTCAAAAGATACCATATCAGGATGTACTGTTATTACAGGGTCTAAAACAAACCAAAGATCAAGATCTCTATCTTTTATGAATTTCCAAAAATCTTTTTCGATTTTATAGTAATCTTTCCAAATATCATGTTTATCAATTTCTTTTTTAAGATTATTTTTAACATCAATCAGCTTGAATATATCTGTATTTTTATCTTCTAATTTACCTATTAAATCATTCATATCCTTATTAAGATTTTCTCTAACCTGTGGCAAATATTGTTCATGTTTTAAAATTCGTCTTTCAATTTCTCCATCAAGCCACTCAAAAAATTCAACTCTTTCTTTCTTTTTTTGGCTTGCGTCTGAAATAACAATTTCACGAAGCATAAGCATTGCATCTCTAAAAATAAGTGGATGCTTTAATTTACCTAAAAAAGATACCTTTTCATCTCTAGAAAGATCAGGACTAAGTCCTAAGACAGTTTGTTCATTTTGCTTTATACACATTGATGGACTTGCATATTGATAATTAACCTTCAATGAACATAACCTCCTTTCTAATTTTAGCTAATGTAATAAGTGCACGTTCTGAATCTATAATTACATTTGAACCTCCAATATCTAATAGCATATCTTCAAATTCATCTAATTTATTTCTATATTTAAGTACAAATTTAGGAATAGCTTCATATACATTGTCTTTACTCTTAGAAATTCTATTAGGAAGAAATAAAAGAGTCTTTACATAATACATGAAAATATCTTCATTTCCATTGCCTAAATTATGTAGTATTTCATTTGTCTTATCAGAAATATAAGCTTTCACCTCATTAGAAGTATGCTCTAACATTTGAATGATAAATTCCTTAGGAATTAAATCTCTATAAATTTCATCTAATTTTCTAAGTCCAAATAAATATACTTTCTTTACAGGAGAATCAATTATAATTCCATGCAATTTCTTTTGTTTTTCTTTAGCCATATTATCAAAAATTTCTTCTGCTTTTTTATTAAGTATAGTTACATCAGATTCAAACATAATTAATAAGGTAGAAAATCTTCTATTTAATTCTTCACAGTTTTCCATGATAATTCCAAACAATATTTTAATCATTTGAGATGTACCAGATTCTAATATGCTTATAAATTCAGCATCACAAGGTAAATTCTTATTTTGTATTGATTCTAAAATAGAAATAATTTGTCTATTTCTTACTGAAATTGCTTTTGGTGTAGATTCTATAACAACTCCCTTAAGTAAATCATCTAAATCTTCATATGAAAGTGAGAAAATCACTTCTTCTAAAAATACTTCCATCCATTCTGGCATTGTAGCTTTATCAAAAATTGATGAAATAATATATGATATTAAACTTATCTTTTCATTATCTAAAATATTTTGGATTTTGCTCGTAGAAAGTGAAAGTAAATCCTTAATATCCTTAGAAAAACTAATATTAGAATTTTTAAATCTATCAGCATTATTTATAATAGCTTTTACAAATTTTAAATACTCATTTCCCTCTAAAGAAAGAACATTTTCCTTAAATAAACTTGTCCAATCATTAAGATTATCTAAAAACATTAAATCCACTATATCATTAGCTTTAAATGAGCCATTAGTTCTTTCAAAGAATTTCATAGCAATCTCATGAATAGCTTCATCACTACTATTAATTAAATCAATCATTAATTTTGAATCAAATGTATTAAGCTTATTTAACTTTTTCGTAAGAATATCCATAAACATGTGTGCAAGTGGTTCATAAGAAACTTGTGTTAAATCACTTAGCTGCTTGTAAGACATTTTATTAATAAGTTCATTAGTTTTTTCAGAATCCTTCAAAATATAATAACATGCTTTAAATACTGAGTTAATATTTGAATTAATAGCAATATCTAATACATCTTCTAGATGGCTATCCCAAATTTCCTTCATAAACTCATATCGTCCTTCAAGTTTCATTAATTGGTCACTTTCCATCCACTCATGTCTAGCATACCAATTATCCCAACCAGTAGGAGGTTTTTCATTAAAATCATAATATAGATAGTTCTTTATAAAATCATTAAATTGAAAATTACCACGGAATTTACATACATAATCATATTTTGTATAACTTGTTAAAAGAGATTTCATTGCTTCCATAAATTTGTCCGGATCATTCTTTCCATAAGAATCAATAATTCTTCTTACATATCTCTTAAAATATTTTAGTTCTTTACTTTTACCACTACCTTTAAAATAATAAGTTAATCGTGGTGCATCTAAATAATATGCTATTTTTCCAATAACATCTGCTAGTCCATAAGCTTCAGCTTCCTCTATTGTATTTTTAAAATCAATAGTATTTAATATTACCCCATCAGTATAAGGACCTACTTTATAACGTTCTGGACATCTATACTGTATCCATTCACCCTTTTCATAATCATATCTTCCGTAATATTCTTTTAGTAACTCCTGTGCAGCATATTTTCTATAATGAACTCCTTCAAGTATTTTATTTGGCTGAATATCCTTACCATTAATACTGATAAGATGTAAATCCATTTGTGGTAAATGTTCACGTATAGAAATTACTCTATTCTTCTTTAACTCTGGAGTTATTGTATTTATATAGATATTTGTACATCTCTTTACACCTTTTGTATAATTTTCGCCACCCCAATTTATATCAGATTCAGTAATAGTTTTTGCTTCTTCAATTAATAATGAATTCTTTCTCTTAGCAAGTTCTAAAAACAAACCAGATACTAATTCAGTACTTCCCACCTTTAAAAGCAAATCATATATCTCTTTCGGCGCATTACTTTCAAGCAATTCATTTAAACTCTTTTTTCTCATATAAAGATTTTCATTACTCAACATATCATAAATAATTGCATAATACTTAGAAATATCTTCATCTAATTTCAAAATTTCATTAGGATGTTTAGCTAATTTAAAGTCAGGAAATTTAATGTTTTGGGATTTTACCTTCTCTACACATTCTTCATAAGATACTTCTGTAAAATAAGGCAATACAATTTGCTTTTCTGATTCTAACTTTTTAAATTCCTTAACTAAATAATTTTCATCTCTATTCCAGTACCAATTATATTTTATTCCTGTTTTATAATACATTTTAGGAAAATCTTCATCTTTATTCCTATTATAATATCCACCATCTTCTATAATTTTTACTGCTTGGAAAGATGGTAAATGTCCTTCTTTGCCTTTGAATATGACATAACTAGTATATTTAACATCATCTTCAAGAATATTATTAATAGATTCTCCATCACTTTCAGTACTTTTAAATTCATGTTCTCCATAAAGAATAAGAAAACTTGGATTATCATTGCTATCATATCCCCATAAAACTATACTTCTTAATGGGTTATAATCCTTTTTCCATATTCTTTTTTGTACTTTAGTTTTTTTAACTAAACAGTTTTCATTAATCTCATTTTCGTTTAAGTCTGGCTGTTCAATTGTGCCTTCTTTCGATTTTAAAAAAGAGAAAACTGTTTTAAAAAAGTTGTTTTCTTTAGACTTTGACATAACAGTAAACCACCTTAATTTTGAGCTATATTTTAAGTAAATGTTCATATTTTAATATAAGCACCAACTGGCATTGTAATTTACCATATCAGCACTATTTTAAAACATAGCCTAATTTTTAATATCATAATTATTATTATTTAGTGTAAAACACTAAAACCATATAATTCATTATTATCTATTTTAGCATAATTTTGTTTTATTTTGAACTTTTTTGTCTAATTTACATAAGAATGGTTTAAAATAGATCTAATCTAATAACTTTTTCTTAGTTCCTAATGGATTAAAAACTCCACCACCTGAAACTAAAAACTTTGTTCATATTCCAAATATAGGTTGATTAATATCTCTATCATAAATTCCTTTTGTGCCTCTCAATGTATAATAAGATGATATAATTCCTAACATATTTCCTATATTAATATCTATATTAGGTTTAAGCGAATAAGTAATTTTTCCATTAATGTACTTTTCATATAACATATTGTATTTGTTAACTCCTATTTCAGTAAATATTGACCTTGTAATTAGCCCAAGATAAACTGATTGTAAAGCTGGAATATCTGGATTTGGCACATTATTTGAATTTGAATTATTGGTATATTTACTATAAATTAATTCAATTCCTTCTATTGTTGACATATATGAAAGGATAGAAGCGTATATACTTATTATTTGAGCACGTCTTTGTATATCTAATAATCTTAATTTTTCTATATCCTCTTCAGTAAAATTTATTCCATCATTTCTATCACTTGTATGTTCATTATTGCTTTTATTATACCTATAATAATTATTTTTGTAGTTTGAATTTTGTGCCACACCATCTCATCTCCCTTTACTTTATCTTCTTTATTTATAATATAGAATTAAATTTTTATTGGTGAAAGATTTTTTAAATTAAGTTTTTCATTATTTCCCCAACATATTTTCAATAATATTTTTTATATTTATATATATAATTTCACTATTATTTATAATTTAAATCAAACAAAAAGCAGTAAGTAAGATTTTGAAGTGCACCCCCAAATGTTAGACATATGATATATCATATGTAACATTTGGAGGTGCATTTCATTTCTATTACCTACTGCTTTATTAAACTATTTCTTCTATACTTAATAATATTGGATTTTTATTTTGAATTTTAATATATAATTTTGCCATTTTCATTTGTAAATCTTCTATAATTGTTCTTACTTTACAAATAAAATAATAATCTTCTATGCCATTAGTAATCACTGTTATAGGCTTAAATTCCCATCCTTTTATTCCATTTAAGGCTATACTTAATATTTTTTTATCTTCTATTGTAACTTCTTTTTTTATTTCTAATTCTTTATTTTCTTTTGCCATGCGATTACACATCCTCTCTAATAAATATATTATTATTAGTTTTTGTCAGCTGCTTGTCAATTATATTAAACATTTCTTAATATAATATTACAGTTTATTAATTTTTAAATAAGGCTCTGTTTTAATATAGTATTGATATTGTAGTACTTAATTATCTATTTTTTTAATTTATATTCCATTCCCCAGATTGTTTCTATATAATCTTCCTTATTATTTCCACTAGATAACTTAGTTCTCAATCTACTCACGTGTACATTTACAGTATTATCATCATCTAAAAATTCGTCTCCCCATATACTTTTAAAAATATTAGATTTACTATATACCTTATTAGGATTAGTTAATAATAATTCTAGTATTGCATATTCTCTTGCCGTTAGAGTAACTATAGTTTCTCCTATTTTTCCACCCTCCACAGTTTTATTACTCTAATTATACATTTATTACATATTCTTAAGAATAAATATGATTTAGAATATTTATAATATATTTATAAAAAAATATTATAAATTCTGTTTATATAGGTGTTTCTTTATAAATATCATAAATCTTATAGAAAAGGAGTTAATATATGAAAATATTATTAATAAAAGTAACATTAAGAGCTAGCTGGGTTCATTCTTTAAAGGAAAAAAGAATGGTTGTTAAAAGTATAATTCAAAAGCTAAAAAATAAATTTAATATATCCGTTGGAGAAGTTGATAATCAAGATATACATCAAACTATTGTAATTGGAATTGCTGGTGTTTGTAATACAAGTGCAATGGTAGATTCTACTTTTGAAAATATTATAAACTTTATAGAAGTTAATACCGATGCTGAAATTGTAAATATAGAAAATGATAAAGATGTGTTTTAAAATTAAATTCTTAAGTTCTAAACTCCTAAAATTCTAAAGATTTTTAGGAGTTTTATTTTTTGTATAATTTTTGTAATTTTATTAATTAGAGGTGAAGTGTAATTTATCATAAATTAAAAAAGGGGCTGCATCATAATACAAATCATTTAATGATATGATGTATATTCAAAAAAAAGAAATAGAAATAACATTTGTGGAAGAAGCATTGAAAAATAAGCTTAGAGTTTCTTAATTTGAAGGTGTTCCATAAATGATTGTCCTAATGCATATTAGGAGCAATCTTTTATGGGTACAACTTTAAATGTTAGAAACTATTAGGCATATTCAACAAAATAACAAGTCAGTATGCTAGTCTATTTTGTTTCATATGCCTTAGCGAAATTTTTCTAGTCTTCTTTAATAAATGTTATTTCTATTTCTTTGTTATTACTTCACTTGATAATTCTGAGACAACCCCTTTTTCAGTAGCCTGTCTTATAATGCTATTCTAGTTTTTTATTATATATCTTCTCCATTTGTCTCTATAACTTTTTTATACCAGTTAAAAGATTTTTTCTTACTACGTGCTAATGTACCTTTTCCATCATTGTCTTTATCAACATATATAAATCCATAACGTTTTTTCATTTCTCCAGTACTTGCACTTACTAAATCTATGCATCCCCATGGTGTATATCCCAATAGTTCTACTCCATCTTCTGTAATTGCATCCTTCATTGCTTTAATATGCTCTCTTAAATATTGGATTCGATAGTCATCATTTATTATTCCATCTTCTTCCACATTATCTACTGCTCCTAGACCATTTTCAACAATAAATAATGGCTTCTGATATCTGTCGTATAAAGAATTCAATGTAATACGTAATCCAAGTGGATCAATTTGCCATCCCCATTCGCTTGCTTCTAAATATGGGTTTTTCAATGTTGCAAATGCATTTCCCTCTGTTAAATTATTAACTGCTGGATCTGCACTTATTAGTCTTGATGAATAATATGAAAATGAAATAAAATCAACTGTGTTATTCTTCAGTAATTCATCATCCTCGTCTTCCATTTTAATATTTATTCCTTGCCTTTCCATCATTTTCTTGGCATATGTTGGGTATTCGCCTCTTGATTGTATGTCAATAAAGAAATAATTTTCTCTATCAAGCTCCATTGATCTCCATACATCTTTAGGGTTACATGTATTGGGATATGTATTACCTCCTGCCAACATACATCCAATCTTAAACTCAGGATTTATTTCATGTCCAATCTTAGTTGCCATTGCGCTTGCAACTAACTCATGGTGAGCTGCTTGATACTTTATCTCTTCCTTATTTTCCCCATCCTCAAATAAAATACCAGCTCCCATAAATGGTAAATGAAGCAACATATTAATCTCATTAAATGTTAGCCAATATTTAACTTTATTTTTGTAACGAGTGAAAACAGTTTCGCAGTATTTTGTAAAATGCTCTATCATTTTACGGCTCTTCCATGATCCTATTGTTTTTACTAAATGTATAGGTACATCAAAATGACAAATGGTTACTAAAGGTTCAATTCCATATTTGATGCATTCGTCAAATAATTCATCATAAAACTTTAACCCTTCTTCATTTGGATTACTTTCATCTCCATTCGGGAAAATCCTTGACCAAGATATAGATAAGCGGTAACATTTAAAGCCCATTTCAGCAAATAACCTTATATCATTCTTGAAATTATGATACATATCAATTGCTTCATGACTTGGATAATAATGTTCACTGTCACATTCAAGCATTTTCTTCATTCCTAATGCCACTGGTAAACGATCTTTACCAGCTGGTACTACATCTACTGTAGCCAGCCCTCTTCCACCATCTAAATATCCACCTTCACATTGGTTTGCAGCAGTTGCTCCTCCCCATAAAAAACCTTTTGGAAAACTCATATTTATTCCTCACTTTCTTCAAAAAGGAAGATTTGCATCTTCCTTTTTGAATTAATAAAATTATATAATTTATATGCTTGAATTAAATTACAACATTTAGTAAATCTTCTTCAAACGCAATATCTTCTGCATTTGTTTCTACTACATCTAAATACTGATTTGAATTTGTTACGATTACAGGAGTTATAATCTCATATCCTGCTTCTTTAATTCCTTTAATATCAAATTCTAATAATACTTGACCTTTTTTCACAGTTTCACCTTGTTTAGCCTTGGGTGTAAAATGTTTTCCTTCTAATTGTACCGTATCCATACCCACATGAATTAATATTTCTACACCCGCATTTGATGTGATTCCAAGTGCATGAGCTGTTGGGAAGAAAGTTGTTAAAACACCATCTACTGGTGAAACTATTTTTCCTTCTGAGGGTAATACAGCTATACCTTTCCCTAAAGCACCTTGTGCAAAAGCATCATCTTTTACTTCTGATAATGGTATAATTTTTCCAGTTAGCGGACTACTAATAATCTCTCTTGTCATTAATGGTTCGTTTGTTTGTTTGTTTTCGGTTGATTTTGCAGACTCGTTATCTTTGTAGATTATCATAGTTAGTACAAATGCAATTACACTGGCTATAGCTACACCAATTAAGGCAATATATACATGTGTCATATCTCCTGTTTTAGGGTCTATCATTCCTGGTAATTCAAATACTCCCATTCCACCCATAACGAATTTTTTAAATCCTTTTAATCCGTAAAATGCTCCTGCAACACTTGATGCTATACAGCTAATTAAAAAAGGTTTTTTCATTGGTAAAGTTATTCCATAAATAGCTGGTTCTGAAACACCACATATTGCTGATATAAATGCTGGAATTGTTAATTCTTTAATTTTTATATTTTTTGTTTTAAAGAAAATTGCTAAAACAACTGCTGCTTGTGTAAATACAGTTGAGAATGCAAGCATTAATACTTGGTCAAAACCAAGTGTAACCATATTATTTATGTAAATTGGGATTATTCCCCAATGCAATCCGAAAATAACTAGAATTTGAAAAGAGAAACCAATAACAATACCTGCTATAACAGGTGCCATATTATATAAATTAGAAACTCCTAGACCAACTAAATTAGATGCAAACGTGGCAACTGGTCCAATAACTAAAAGACCAATAACTAGAGAACATATTAATACAAGCATTGGCACAAAAAATGTTTTTATAACATTTGGGATAAATTTATTGAATAGATTTTGAAATTTTGATGCTATATAAACAATAAAAATAACTGGTAATACTGATGAAGTATAATCCATTGTAATAATTGGCAATCCTAAAAATTCTGAATACACATGTGATTCAAATATTGATCCCTGAAATATAATATAAAGTGGATCAACTACTGTTTTAATATTAGATGCCTGGATAGCTGGATAGCATAAAACAGCACCTATTACCAAACCAACAAAAGGTTTCAACCCAAACTTCTTTGCTGATGTATAGCCTAAAAGAATAGGCAAATACATAAATACTGTATCCCCTATGGCATTTAATATTAAATATATACCACTAGTTTTTGTATACAATCCCATTATAGAAAATAATATATTAAAACCTTTTATCATTCCTGTTGCACAAAGCACGCCTAAAATTGGTTGAAAGATTCCAGAGATAATATCAATGAACTTATCAAATAAGTTACCACCTTGTTCTTTGCTCGCACTACTTTCATCCGATTCTTTCATATCACTAACTTCCATTACTGTAGAATATACATCAGGTACATGATTTCCTATAACAACCTGATATTGTCCTCCACTTTTCATTACTGTAACAATACCATCTGTATTTTTTAATATCTCTGTATTTGCCTTATTTACATCTTTTAATTTAAAACGTAAACGAGTAACACAGTGAGTTAAACTATTTACATTTTCTTTTCCACCAATATTTTCAATAATTATTTTTGCTAATTCTTGATACTTTTTCATTTTTTTCTCCTCCATCTTTCATATTATAATTTTTAATTTATAATTTTCAATCATGAAGGTTTAGCCAACTTAATGTCACTATCCAATATCACTCTAATTTGTCATATTCCCTAGGAATTTATACCTCCTTTTTTTTATTATATATATCTCTCTAAACAGATGTTTAGGATTTATCTTTTAGATTCTTGTACAATTCGTGTAATATGAATTGTCAAATATAACTGCTCCTCATCTGATAAATCATATGCATATTTATCAGCAATAAAACTAGTAATCTTTTGCACGCATGCATATGCATCAGCATATTTAACTTTAATAACATCTAACAGTCCATCATCATTTTTATCTCTATATTCATTTCCAGTAAATAATCTCTGTGCAAAAAATTTTAGATGAGTGCAAAAACGATAATAATATACTGAATTTTCATCAAATGTTATGCTAAAATAATATGTCACAATTTTAGATATCTCATGTATTACTCCAGTAATATCATGTCCAATTGATATACCTTCCTCTAATTGTGCATTAACAATATGCAATGCAATAAATCCAGCTTCGTCATCTGGCAATCTAACATTAAATCTATTTTCAATCATATCTAAAGCTTTCATACCAACTATAAATTCATCTTTGTAAAACCTTTTAACTTCCCATAGCAAGGCATTTTTAACTAATACTCCATCTAAAAATCTCTGAATAGCCGTATATACATGATCTGTTAAAGAAATATAACTGCTCTCATTTAGTTTCTTTCCTAAACTTGTTTTTGCATATTCAATAATTTCATCTGATAATTTCATGTAATCTAATGGAATATTTGCTAGTAACTCTTGAAATTTACTTGACATACCTTCACTTGAAAGCTTGTATATTTTATCAATCATTTCATTTAAAACTTCATCCCCACATTTTTTATTAAATGCAATTCCTCTACCCATACAGATAATTTCATTGTTATTTTCATCAACACTAACTATTACATTATTATTTAATATTTTATTGATAAGCATTGGTTTCCTCCTCCGTATATAAATAAAAACCTATTTACAGAATTTTGTCTCTGTAAATAGGTTTAGCTTGCACTTAAACAATCACTATCCTTCTTTTACAAAATTATATCTCACAATAAACTTTCTGTCAACGTTTTCTAACAACTGCCTTAAAATAAAATTCAATTTGTCTGAATCACACATTTCATAAAAAGGTTCACAACAATAAAGACTATAACCCTAAAATTTATATTCCTAATTTTCTATATTTAAGTTTCTTTACTAATCTTTTAGCTGCATTTATTTCGTAGTCTTACTTGTTATAGCCTTCGCTCTGATTTTTTAAGAAATATTAATAGTATTGTAGTTTGTAAATTTCTCTAACTCCTTAATTTCTAAATGATGCAGCAAAATTTTCAATTGGATTATCTGTATTAAGATTTCTTGTCATGAATATAGGCTACAAGTGTATGGGGTTTAAAGCCCATCCTAATTAGTTGCTTAAATTTACTATATTAGCTTCATTTATATAATCCTCTATTATACTTTTGCCCATATTGAAATAGCTTTTGCACTTATCAATCACAATTGAATCACTGCTAACTACTCTTTCTAGATTTTCTAAAACAATATCTGCGTTATTAACTAATTCAACTTCTGTTTCAAAGCCCCATTGTTTAGAGTATTCTAGTATCTTAGATTTCAACTTACCAGAATTAGAAACTGGAGAATCTAAATAAAATCTAACTTCCTTTGCTTCTTTATCTTTTAAAAGCTCGCCTATTAACTCTAAGGCTATATCTGTTTTGTCAATTAACTTATACGTTCCTCGTAAGCCTGCCAAATCTCTAATATTTCCATCATTACCTGTAATTAAGGTTCCTCCAGATAAAGCTACTTCCAGTGTAATTATTAGGTTAAATGTATCTATCTGTATAATTCCATTACTCATCTCATTAATAGAAAGTTCTTTTTCTTTTCTTATTATTTGATTTTTAGTAGTACATGTAGAACGTTTTAACGCATCTCGTTGTCTTGTTGAAAATTGATATCTGTCTCCTACAAAAGTAACTACATTTTCTATTTTATACTCTCTATCTATTAACCACTTAATTTCTTTATGAGCTTTTCTTAATGTTATAAGTGATTTTTCTGAAAACCATCTTGTATCAGCTTCATCAAAACCTCTTTTAGATACTTTACTCATTTTATATACACAACCTTACTTAATTAGTATTTATTATTTATATCCTTATATATCCCCCTTCTCACTACTATGTATTCTAGTAAGATAAGTATATTAATTATTGTTATTTTGTTTCATATGCCTTAGCGAAATTTTTCTAGTCTTCTTTAATAAATGTTATTTCTATTTCTTTGTTATTACTTCACTCGGGGTCCATTTTATTCTGAGACAACCCCTTCTCACGAAAGTATTATCCATATACTATATTATTAAAATATTTTTATTTACTAATTTTTCAGAATAAAGTTCGCGCACCACGTTCCTTCGGAGAAATATTTATAAATAAAAAAACGCTACTACAAAATGATTTTAAAAAAACATTTTGTAGTAGCGTCTTTTTATTTAAGCTATGTAACAATATCAACACAATTTTAAAACAGAGCCTTTAATTATATTTTTAATACTCTATATATGTTCATTTATACTCTTTTCTTGCTTTTTTGAAAATACAACTGCTGCGCCTATAAGCATTGCACATATTATCGTATATAAAATAAATAATGGATTAGATATACTTCCTAATGCAATAATAAAAGAACCTACTATAGCCATTATCGGACATACAATTCCTCTAAATTTACTCTTAATTTCTTTTCTTAATCCCATTTTTAATACCTTATAATATAAAAGTACATATAACACATAGTTCATTGTAATTGCTATTTCTGAAATATCTGAATTTGGTAATAAACCAAACTTCTGAGTTAAATAATGTGCAACCACTAATACAGAACAAATCCCAAGAGAAACAAAAGCTGAAATTAAAGGAATACCTAGTTTTTCATTCATTTTAGATACTTTATTAGAATATGGAAACATTTTTCTTTTAGCTAAAGAATATGGCATTCTTGACATTCCTAATACTAATCCATTAGTAGCACCTAAAATTGAAATAATAACAAATATTAATACTATTTTAGCCCCCATAGGTCCAAATAAATTAGTTGCTACAAAATTAACATGAGCATCTCCTAAATCCATAATTTTTTCTGGTCCTACATATATTGATATTCCTACAAAATATAATATATATATAACTAAAATAACTATTGGTGCTACAATTAATGCTATTGGTAAATTCTTTTTAGCATCTTTTATTTCATGTCCAACAGCTGTAGCTATTATCCATCCATCAAAAGAAAATGATATTGGAGCTATTGCTGAAATCCAAGCAAATGACTGCATGTTGGTAATATCGGTTGACTTTATACTACTAACATCCCCCCAAACTAATCCAATAACTGCAATCATTATTAAAGGTATTAATTTTATCACTGTAGCTAAATTTTGAAAATATCCTCCTAATTTAGCCGATAGCATATTTAGTAAAAAGAAAACTAAAATAGCACATACGCCTATACCTATTTGCTTTTCTAAAGTTCCTTGGATTTCAAATAACATACATGTATATATTCCTGTTACCCATCCAACAACTACTAGCAATGCTGGATAATAAATAAATGTATGCATCCATCCAAATGAACAAGCAACTGCTTTGCTATAATATTCCTCTGCATATGCTATTATTCCACCTTCTTTTGAGTTTCTTGATGCTAACTCTGCAATCGTTAAACTACCAAATATAATAGCTATTGATGCAATACAAAAAACTAAAATTCCTAGACTAGTACTTCCTCCAGTGGCCACTAATATATTATCACTTTTAAAAAAAATTCCTGATCCAATAACTATTCCTATAATCATGGTTATTGCAGTAAACAAACCATATTCATTTTTTTTCATAATCACCTATTCTCCTTCACGGCTTATCATTTGTTGTTTAATTTACAAAACTACTATTTTTTTGCATTTCCGGTCTATGATATCATAGACTTCCCCTTTATTCAATGTATATCTTACTTTAACAAATATCATTTTCACTCCTATTTCAGGCAATTTTACTTATAACTTTTCTTGTAGCTTTTGTTGCGATTTTAAAATAATCAAAAATATCCTTCCGCCTTTCCCTCTATATATTTCATCTTAATTAATTAAGAATATATAACTTTTTTGTTATTAAACTTATGTTTTAAATTAACAAATAATTTTAATACTAAACTGTAATTTTATAATTAATTTATTTCTATAAATTAAAAAAATCGCATAACATAGTTATACGATTTTTTATATGGTGGAAACAAAGCATACACTTCAAAACCAACATTTTAATCTTATTATAATGATTGTCAAAATTAAAACTACAAATTAAGATCTATTTTATTTTTGCCTTCCTTATAATGATTTAACTTATGAGTTGCTGGGCCCTCTAGAATTTCGCCATCATAGGTAAACCTTGAGCCATGGCAGGCACAGTCCCATGATTTTTCTGCATCATTCCACTTTAATTCACATCCAACATGAGTACAAGTAATATCAACTATATGTAATTTACCCTCATCATCCTTATATGCTCCATATTTATCACCATCTAATTTAACTATTTTTCCTTCTCCACATTTAATATTAATTTCGTTTTCACCAGACTTAATTTTGCTTATTATAAGTTCTTTTGCTACATCCAAATTCTCAGTAAATAGTTTTTTGTAAGCAGTTACACTAAAAGGCCTTGAAGGGTTAAACACTTCTTCCCAAGGATTAATTTTACCTAAAATTTTATCAGTAAGCAAACGTGCAGCAGCTGTTCCATTAGTCATTCCCCACTCGCCAAAGCCTGTTGCAACATAAATGTTTTCTTCTAGAGCTGTTAGGTTTCCTATATAAGGTACATTATCTAAGGTTATATAATCTTGAGTTGACCATCTATAAAGAACATCTTTAACATTAAAAATTGATTGTGAAAATTCCTCTAGATTATCATAATGTTCCTTAAAACTATCCCCATGAGCAGTCTTATGTCCTTCCCCACCCACTAGTACTAATTGATTTTTTCCATCATATTGAGCTCTCAAAGAGCGTCCAGGATCTTCAGCATTAATAAACATTCCATTTGGGAACTTTTCTTTTATACTTGTAGCAATAACATAAGATCTTTGTGGTCTAAGTCTTGTTAAATATAATCCCTTGCCATCATAACATGGAAAGTGAGAGGCAATAATAACCTTTGATGCTATTACCTTTTTACCTTTATTAGTAATAATAGTAACTAAATTTCCTTTTTCAATTTCAACTGCTTCTGTATTTTCAAATATGTGACTTCCATCTCCAGGTATCTTCTCAGCTATTGGTAGTAAATACTTTCTCGGATGAAATTGAGCCTGATTTTCAAAAACTAAAGCTGATTCGATGTTTAGATCAATTGGTAACTTATCTATACACTTTGCTTTTATTCCTATCTTTAAAGCTGCCTCAGTTTCTTTTTCGATATCTTTAATATATTCTTGTTTTCTTGTGTACATGTATGCTGGGAGTCTCTGAAAATCACAGTCTATATTAAGTTCATTTGCTATATTTTCAATAAATCCTATTGAGGATTCATTAGCATCAGCATATTGTTTTGCAAAATCTATCCCCATTGAAGTTATTATTTTATCATATATTAAATGATGCTGAGAAGTTATTTTTGCAGTAGTAAAACCAGTAGCTCCTTGAATAATTCTACTTGCTTCAATAATAGCAATTTTTGTTCCTTCCTTCTTTAAAAGATAACCTGCAGTTATACCAACAATTCCGCCTCCTATAATTGCCACATCTACCTCTATGTCTTCGTCTAAGGAAGGATAATTTGTTTCTGGTGTTGACGTTATCCAATAAGATTTTAAATACTCACTAATATTTGGGTTGTTATTATTTAGTTTATTCATAAAAATTCTCCCTTTACCATTTAATAATAGTTAGTATTTGATACTTATATAAAATTATTCATACAACTATTATACATAGGAATATAAAATGGTTTATTTCTTATACCCTTTTTCTAAAAAATATTTTTCAACTTCTTAGTTGACTATTATTAGCTGGTCTAAAAGAAAAATTCCCTCAAACATCAGTCTGAGGGATAATTAAAAGACTTTTCTTTATGCACCAATTAGTTCTCTTACAAAATCTGTTTTAGGATTTTCTTTTATTTCAGATGGAGGCCCAACTTGTATTATCCGACCCTTGTCCATCACAAGTACTATAGTTCCAAGCTTTAATGCCTCTTTAATATCATGAGTAATAAATACAATTGTCACATTAAGTTCTTTATAAATGCGTAATATTTCTTCTTGTAATAACTTTCTAGTTATTTCATCAACTGCCCCAAAGGGTTCATCCATAAGTAATATATCTGGAGAAGCAGCTAAAGCTCTTGCAAGACCAACCCTCTGACGCTGTCCTCCTGAAAGTTCACTTGGATAACGATCTAGCATCTCTTCACCTAACCCAACAACTTTTATTAGCTTTTCAACTTTGGATTTTATTTTATTTTTATCATCTTTCTTTATTAAATTCGGTACATAGGCAATATTTTTCCTTATATTCATATGTGGAAATAATCCAATTCCCTGAATAACATAACCAATCTTTCGTCTTAATCGAATCTGATTAACACTTGATATATCCTCTCCATTTACATAGACTTTACCACTATCTGGTGTAAGTAATCCATTAATGAGCTTTAGTACTGTAGTCTTACCACAACCTGAACTACCTATTATAGTTAAAAACTCACCTTTATTTATACTTAAATTGAAATGATTTAATATTAGATTATTACTATATCCCTTTGAAACACCTTTAAGCTGTATAATTACTTGATTTTCCATAAATATTTCTCCCTATGATATTATTATTTTAATAATCCCTTACTGCTTAGAAATTCTTTTGCCACTTCTCTTTCATCAAGACCATCTGCCTCTACTTTATTATTTAATACAGCCATTTCTTTATCTGTTAAAATGTTTTCCATTTTCATTAAAACCTCTTCTAATTCTGGATGTTCTTTAAGTACATCTTTACGTACAACTGTTCCACAATAATATGTTTGGTAGAAATTTTTATCATCTTCAAGTACTACAATATCAGAAGTAGCAAGTTGTCCATCTGTTGTAAATATATTCATTACATCAATTTCCTTAGAATTTATTGCTTGATATTTAAGACCAATATCCATATCTATTGCCTTTTTAAATTTTAATCCATAAGTGGAACATAATGCATCATATCCATCTTCTCTTTCATAGAAATCATATTCTGCTCCAAATATAAGCTCTGATGAATATTTTGCAAGATCAGAATAAGTTTTTATATTATACTTTTCTGAGATATCTTTCCTTATTACTAATCCATAAGTATTATTAAATCCATATAGTCCAACCCATTTTAAGTTGTACTGATTTTCGTATTTTTCTGTAAGACCTTTATATAATGTTTTATCATCTGGAATCCCCTCTTCTTTTAGTACAAAACTCCAACCAGTGCCCGTATATTCTGGATAAAGATCAAAATCACCTTTTACAATAGCAGGATGAATATTACTTGTTCCACCTCCTACTCCCTTAGTTATTTCAACTTTAAAATCAGTATTATCTTCTATAAATAATGCTAACATCTCGCCTAAAATAAATTGTTCAGTCATTGGTTTAGTGGCAATCTTAATCTTTCTACCATTATTTGAACACCCTACCAGCGAAATTACCGAAGTAAATACTACTACTACTAACAAAACCTTTTTATAATACCTATTAAATTTTTTCATTATACTAACTTCCATCTCCTTTTAATGATTTTTTCAATACTCCCAATAATAAAATCAACTATTAATGCTAATAAAGCTATTAACAAACTCCCTGCAATTGTCATAATTGTGTTATTTGTTGTTATACCCCTATAAATAGCTATTCCAAGTCCACCTGCTCCAATAAAAGAAGCAATACCTGCAAGCGCAATTGTCATAACTACCATATTTCGAAGTCCTGACAAAATTACTGTAGTAGCTAGAGGAAGTTTAACTTTATATAATATTTCAAAAGGTGTACTCCCCATCCCTTTAGCCGATTCAATTATTGAAGAATCTATATTTTCTATCCCTGTATATGTATTTCTAACCATTGGTAAAAGTGCATAAATTGTAAGTGCTATTATAGCTGTTGTATTTCCAATCCCTGAAAATGGAATTAGGAATCCAAGAAGGGATATTGATGGAATTGTATAAACAAAATTTGTTATCCCAAGAACAATTGATGATGTTTTTTTATACTCACTAATTAAAACCCCTAATATTAACCCTAATATGGATGCTATTAATATTGATAGTCCTGCAATTTTCAAGTGTTGCATTATTAACTTTAAGAAAAAATCCCACCTATCAATATATAACTGAAATACTTCTCTAATCATTTAAACCTCCAAAATTTCTTTTAATTATCAATTATCTTTTATACTAATTATTAATATAATTAGGCTCAATAAATCCTTCTTTACTACATTATTCTTTAAATAAGAATAAATTCCCTAAAAATTACTTTTAGAGAATTAATATCCTTGTTTAATACTAATAAATATTTTATTCTATAGAACATTTTTTACATAATAGCAAAATAACCTTACATCCAAGTTTATATTTTTTTATATCTACAATTATTGCTTTTATTCTATTCTTACATTTAGTCTTCTGCTTTTTATTTTTATCGTTTTTTAGTTGTGGTATCGGATTTCTTTATCCTTAATTAGAGATTGTCCAAAATAAAGTGGTTAATCCAAGTGTACGCTTCAACCTTTGTCAGACAAGCAGAAATCATAAGTTCATCATATATCTAACAAGTATTCTTGTGAGATCATAATATTATCCCGTGTGAATCAAACTATCAGGACAAAATCATGAAGTAAGTATTTTAAAAATAATTTAGGAAGTGCTTTAATTTTATAAATTATCTGTTTTCTTCAGTGACCTGTTTATACACTTTTGTTTCTACAAAGATTTCGTCTTTTAGTGGATTGAGTTTGTTTTTGCGAATCTTATTAAACTGATAAACTGCTAGTACAACATTTGCGATTAATGACAAGAAGCTTAAGATAAAAAATGCAATTGGATTATGGGTAGTAGCTACAGGAGCTATGCGGTCTGCAAACGAAGGTACTGTCATGACAAACATAATCCATAAGGCAAGAGTCTGCGCACGATGCTGCAACCACGCTCCTTTTTTGATAAAAAAAGCAGGTATGGTGCAGGAAAGCAACAAGGCCAAGCCACAGTAAAATGAATGATCAGCTATACAATTGTAGGTATAAGCGAAATTCCACAAATCATAAGCTATAATCCAAGGCCAAATCATATCAGGCCAAATCATATCTTTTGTTTTGTCTTTAGAAATAAAAATACCAACCCAGCCACAGATGGTAATGATGTTAAGTAGTCCAGCTATACCATTCATGATATTCCATGGTCCTGACATTACCCAAAGATTGTCTATATATGATCCATTCCATGCACCATATGTAAAACATTGAAAATCACGAAGAGCTGCTTCAAAAATATTAATTGCCAAGATAAAAGGTGGAAAGCATAATGGCCACTTCTTTTTAGTAAGTGATGGAATATAGCGAATAGCCATAAAACCAAGACACCCTGCAATGGCTGAATAGGTTTTTACCCAATTAAACCAATTGCCAGTACCATATTCATTTCCTGGGGCTGCAGTTGTTGGCCAAACAAAGATAGTTAGCCCTATAGGAACAATTAGAAAAAGTATAAGTCCGCCCCATTTTGTAGAACGACCAAGCTCATTAAATGCCATTAAAGCAAAGAAAACAAAAAACCAAATTCCCCAACCAGTAAAATTTGTTGTTTCATACAAAAAACCCATAACATTTTACCTCCATAAAAATAGCATTCCACATAACTCTAATATTCTTGTCTGCCACAAATCATTTAACGTATGAATATTTGTGAACTTGGTGTCTTTTTTTATCTATAAGTATAATATATATTATATAGCGTTTTTTATGTCAATTATTTTCAAATGATCAATTTTAAACCATTGGAATTATTTATATCAAAATAATAGGTATAAGAAATATTTTTATTATGTTAAATTTGAATAATGATGTTTGAATTTGCTTTTCTCTTAGGTCGATTTTAGTAATCTTAAAGCATTGTGCATATAAATAAAATTATGGATATAATGCTGATGAAATGATTTTAGAGATAAAAAAAGAAGAAGACCCTCTTTAGCGGCCCTGTAAATAATTTTGTGTAAACTGAATAAAATGAACTTCTTCTTGGCAATAATTGAGATAACAATTTATTACAAGAAGGAGTTTTTTTATA
>NZ_FOMG01000034.1 GCF_900112485.1 Clostridium uliginosum | reverse complement strand
AATAGAAATAACATTTATTAAAGAAGACTAGAAAAATTTCGCTAAGGCATATGAACAAAATAACAAGTCAAAGATGTGACGTATATTTTGAGTCAGACAAGAAAGTAATATTAGTCAATAGTAGACTATTAGCTAATGTTACTGACGTAGTATGACTCAAAATAGACTAGCATACTGACTTGTTATTTTGTTTTATATGCCTAAGAGTTTCTAACATTTAAAGTTGTACCCATAAAAGATTGCTCCTAATATGCATTAGGACAATCATTTATGGAACAACTTCAAATGAAGAAACTCTAAGCTTATTTTTCAATGCTTCTTACACAAATGTTATTTCTATTTCTTTTTTGAATATACATCATATCAGTAAATGATTTGTATTATGAGACAGCCCCATTTTTTTAACTTATCTCATCTATTCTTATTATTTCTATATTAAATTAAAACTTGTATCTAGAACTCTGTTTGTGTTTGCTATTTACTAAAATCAATCAAATTTAGATTTTATTTTATACAGTTTAAATTTAACTTTAAAATCAGAATATATAATAAAAAATTACAAAAACTAAATATGACAATTATAATTCGAAAAACCATTTGAAAGGGGATTTTTTATGCCTACTATTAATATGCTTTCTTCAGCGGATAAAGTAAAAGGTCAAGGGGTCTTATCAGCTTATATTGAGCAAGTAAATTTAGTTAGAAATGGACTTAATGATGATTATAAAGTTAAAATAAATAATTTTAATTTATGTGATATTATGCACTACCATACCATTGACTTTAAATTTTTTTTAAGTATCCCATTTTCAAAACTATTAGGTACAAGTGTAGCTTATGTTCATTTTGTGCCTGAAACCATAGACGAAAGTTTAAAACTACCTACTTTAGTAAAAAAAATATTTTACAAATACATAATTTGGTTCTATAAAAGTGTTGATCATTTAGTTGTGGTTAATCCATATTTTATTGATGTTCTTAAAAAATATAAAATAGATGAACATAAAATAACCTATATACCTAACTTTGTATCTGAAGATAGTTTTTATAGATACGATAAAGAAAAGATATATGCTATAAAGCAAAGGTATGCTATTCCATTAGAAAAGTTTGTTGTTTTAGGCGTAGGTCAAGTTCAAACTAGAAAGGGAGTTATGGATTTTATTGAAGTTGCTAAAAGCCTTCCACATATTCAGTTTATATGGGCAGGCGGTTTTTCTTTTGGCTCCATAACTGATGGATACAAAGAACTTAAAAAAATTTTTGAAAATCCGCCTGAGAATGTTAAATTTTTAGGTATTATTAGTAGAGATGAAATGAATGATATCTATAATGTTTGTGATTTAATGTTTTTGCCTTCTTATAATGAATTATTTCCAATGTCCATTCTTGAATCTATGGCATTAAAAATCCCTGTACTTTTAAGAGATTTAGATATATATCATACTATTTTATTTGATTACTATTTAAAGGGAAAAAATACAATGGAATTCGTCAAAATTATAAACTCTATGCAAAAAAAAAGAGATGATTATAAAACTTGGTGTAATAACTCATGGAAGTGCCATGAATTTTATTCTAAGGACTACGTATTAGAAATGTGGAAGCAATTCTATGATGACATATATTCTAAGAAGAATAAAAAAGTTTAGGAGTAACAAAAATGAAAAATAAAATATTTAATTCAATTGTAGTAATAGTTTCTTCCTGCATTTTTTTATCATTTTTCCTTTTTACTAAAGGCTTAAATTCTTTGATTAAAGAACTAAAAACATTAAATGCCTCATGGATACTGTTGGCCGTTATACTAATGCTTTTGTTTTGGGTCTTTGAAATGCTTGCCTTATACATAATAACTAAAACATTTTATAAAACAAGTAATTTACTTATTAAATCATTTAAATTTGAAATGATTGGTCAATTTTTTGGTGCTGTTACACCCTTTTCAGCCGGAAGTCATCCTGCTCAACTATATGCAATGATTGAAAGTGAAATTCCCGCTGGAATAGCTGGTTCTATTTTAATGATAAAATTTATAATACATCAAGCTATAAATATAGTTATTTTAGCTTTATCATTTTTGTTTAAATTCAATTATTTTAACTCAAGGATTAACTACTTTCTATACTTTTGTATTTCAGGCCTTGTTGTTCATGTAATGATTATGATATTTGCAATATTATTTTCAATTAACGATAAGATAACTAAGAATATATTAATATTTATTTTTAAAGTATTAAAAAAATTTAGACTAATAAAAAATACGGAATGTACTTATAAAAAAATTGAAATCGAATTAGAAAATTTCCATAAAAATGCATCCTTAATAACTAAAAATATAAAAATGTGCATTTATGCATCGATATTTACATTTCTTCAATGGATAACTTTTTTTAGTATACCTTATTGTATTTATAGAAGTTTTGGTTTTAATTCAGCTGATATATTGACCATGATTACTGCCCAAATCTTTTTAATAAACTTCATGGCAATTATCCCTCTTCCTGGTGCAGTGGGAGGTGCAGAAGGTGGATTTTATTTAATTTATAGTTTATTTTTTAAATCAGATACAATTATAACAGCAATTTTTATATGGAGAATACTAACTTATTATTCATCAATAGCTATAGGCAGTATATTTACTTTGGTACTTCCAAATTCAAATTTAAAGAAAAACAAAAACTAGTATAGTAAACTTTGAACTATACTAGTTTTTGTTTAAGACACATGAAAGAAAATAATGGATCAAAAATGCGTCGCATATTTGGTGTCAGACAAGGATGCAAGTTAAGTTAATATCAAGCTATTAGCTGAATTGGCCGACACAGTATGACGCAAAATATACAGGCATACTAGTTTATTATTTTTTTGAATGTGCCTAAATATTATTTGTCATATTTATCTTTTTAGGCTTTATGGTTTGTCAATTTTAACAACTGAACAATCTCTTCTTTATTAGCGTGTATAATACCAGAATAGTTATCCAATACTTTATTTGCAAAAATATTGCTGGAATATTCATTAGCTTTAATAATAGCTTCCTTTCTCATCCTATCTCTCAAATAAGTATCTCTTAATATTTTATTTATATAATAAGTAAATTCGCATTTCTCCTTATATGAAAAGCCATTCTTTCCTTGTTCAATTACTCCATCTATGCAAGCATCATATTTGCAAACTACTGGACACCCACTACTTAATGCCTCTATATAAGTTAATCCTTGAGTTTCACTAGTAGATGCTGTAACAAATATTTCAGCCATTTTATAATACTTATAAACTTCTTCTGCATTTATCATTCCTGTAAAAATAACATTATCTTTTATATTTTGTTCTTTAACCTGATTTTTCAACTTGTTTAAATACGGTCCTCCACCTACGATTAAAAGTTTTATATTTTTAAATTCCTTTATAACACACGGTAAAAGTGTTAAAATCTCACTTATATTTTTCTCTTCTGCTATTCTCCCAACATAGGCTATAATTCTATCCCCCTGATTAATTTGTAATTCCGACATAATTTCTTGTTTTTCTTCTAATGATATTTCTTGTTGAAATCTACTTAAATCTATTCCTGTTGGTACTACATAAATAGGCTTATTTACTCCATAACTTAATAGTGTATTTTTAGTTTTTTCTGTTGGAGCTATAACACCATTTAAACTGTTTAAAAGTATTTTAGTTATTTTTGCCGATGTACTTTTATTAATTATCTTTCCACCTAATAAATAATCTAGATAATTTTCATACATAGTATGATATGTATGAATATGTGGAATATTCAATTTATTGGCAATATATTTAGACACTAACATCATAGAAAATTCTGTTTGAGAATGAATAACATCCGGTTTCCACTTAACGACTTCATTTATAAGCTTATTATGCAAAGGAACCTTAATTCTAGCATCAGGATAAACTCCAATCTTAATAGACTTTAAATAGTACACATCTCCATCTACTCTTTCATCACCAGTATGAGATAAGGTCAAAACTTTAACATCATGTCCTTTATATTTTAATTCTTTATATAAATTGTTTATTGACGTAACAACTCCATTTATCATAGGAGAATATGTATCTGTTGTTATTAAAATTTTCATTCATTTTGCCTCCTATAACTATAATACATAGTTATTGTTTCCATTAATAAAAAAACAAACCTAGAACTTAATGGATACCAAGTTAAAATTTAATATATTTAGGCACAATCAAAAAAATAACAAGTCCATTTGCTAGCCTATTTCCCATCATAGGAAGCTCGACTCGCATACGCTCACTGAGTAAGCGATTCACACCAAATCATAGATTTGGGTTCACTGCTCACGTCGACAAATTGACCTAATAGGCCTGCTATGAGGTCAATTCGTCTCCTTGCCTGATGAAAAATATCCATTGCAACTTTGGACTTGTTATTTATTTTCATGTGCCTTATTAAAACCTAAGAATCACTTTATAAGACTATATATATACTTTCACCACACTTATCACACTTATTTTCCTTCATGAAAATCTCAACACTATATCCATCTCTTCTTATAAGTAAATTACCACACTTTGAACAATAGGTATTGTTATCTACTCCCATAACATTTCCTACATAAACATATTTTAAATATTTCTTAGCTTCTTTACATGCACTCATTATTTTTTCTACTTCTGTAGCATGATTTTCCATCTTATATTTTGGAAAGTATCTACTTAAGTGAAGTGGTATGTTTTGATCTACACTTGCTATAAACTGTGCTATTTCTCTTGCTTCTTCTACTGAATCATTTTCATCACTAACTAATAATGTTGTTATTTCAACATGACAGTGTTTACTACTTTTTCTTATTGTTTCTAATACTGGTTCTAGTTTTGCGCCACAAATTTTATTATAATATCTATTGGTATAACCCTTTAAATCAATATTCATAGCATCAACAAATGGAAGTAGTTTTAATAATGGCTCTTCATTTATATAGCCATTAGTTACTATGACTACATTTATATCTTTATTAAGTTCTTTAATCTTTTTTGCCACCTCATAAATGTACTCATACCACATAAATGGTTCATTATATGTAAAAGCAACCCCTGCATTATTTTCTATTGTTGGAATAGTATTAATTAGTTCTTCTACACTAATATATTGTGTCTTTGGTTTATTTTGAGATATCTCATAATTTTGACAAAAGCTACAAGTCATATTACATCCAAAGCTTCCAAGAGATAATATATTTTTTGAAGGTTTGAAATGATATAAAGGCTTCTTTTCTATAGGATCAACCCCTATTGAAGTAACTTCTCCATAATTTATGGCAATAGGAACATTGGATTTAACCTTTCTTACTCTACATAATCCAAACTTTCCTTCTTCTAATATGCAATTATGTGGACATACTTTGCATCTAACTTTTTGCTCTAATTCTTCATAAAACAATACTTTATGATCCAACCCTTATTCACCTTCTTTATATCTTATAACTTCAAATTTTTCTATACCATACTCATCATTTTTATCTATTCCTGCTTTTTCACAAGCAATATTTAATTGGTCTTCTATATGATCTACTCCTTCAAGATCTGGTAATAATAATCCTCTCTTATATCCTTTAAAAACTATTACTCCATATTTTTTAGGATTTAATTCTTCTTTAGTTGCACTCACTGAATCCATAAGTATATCTACTGATATATCTATATCTTTTAATTCTGACTCATCTACCTTAAAAAATCTTGGATCATTTAAAGCTGCTTCTACTGAATTTCTTATTATTTCTTCTCCTACAGAATTTGTTGTAGGTGATATCGTTCCTATGCATCCTCTAAGTTGACCAAACTTTTTTAAAGATACAAACACTCCATGTTTTTCACTCAAAAGTTCACTAGGTAAATTGGAGATATCTATCATCTTTTCTCCATGAGTAAAATAATAATTTAAGCTTTTCCTTGCTAATTTAACATAATGATTTGCACTAGTTAACTTTTTCTTTAATCTTTCTTCTTTACATTTTATTATGCAATCTAAATTATTCTTATCTTCTTCTCCTTTTTCAAATTTCATAACTCCATATCCTACCCCAAAAGGACCTTCATAAGATAAAATTTCTCCCTTAACATTCTTTCCTTCCATAGCTCCAAGAAGTATTAAAATAGAGTTTAATCCACATTGTCCTGCTTCCTCTATCATAGTTTTATTCATATTGAATACTTCACTAACATCACCTTTTTGAAGGTTTTCTAATAAAGTTTTATCAAACTTTTCTCCATATGGTGAATATGAATACGGTCCCTCATCCTTAAGTTTGTGCGAAAGATCTCCGCTAGCTATTACTGCAGTTTTTCTATTTAATTCTTTAGCTACCTTTTGAAGATTCATACCAAATTTATATAAGTTTACATCACCTATCATAGAATAATTAATATGCACTAATTTATATTCTTTATAATATTTATTTATAAAATATAAAGGAACCATAGTTCCATGATCTAGTTCATAACTTTTATTAAATCTATTTAGTAACTTAGAATCTACAAGTGCTGATGGAATATGTTCATAATCACACAAGCTAATAAGCTTACTATTGAATTCTTTGTCTATTGGAATATCCATTTTTACATTTATGCATCTAAATTGACGTAAATCACCAAAAATTCTTTCTTCATTTGATACTGCTATAGCATCTGAAAACATAGTAGCATGTGGAGTTATAAGTATTATTGTTTCTGGTTTAATATCTGCTATTTCTTTTCCTATCTTATTACAAGCATTTGAGGTTGCTTCTATCTTTTTTTCTTCACCCTTGCCTATGTCTGGAATTATTATTGGTGGATGTGGCATTAAATAATATCCTAATATATTTTTCATAATTACACCTCTTATAAAATTTTATAAAGTGATTCTTAGGTTTAGATGGATTTTGCTTATAAGAAATACTCTCTCCATCTGAATCTTAGAAGAACTTATCCAGCCACGTAACAGTGCTTATCCCCCACTTTGATAGAAAATAGGGGGTGTTAGCAATGGTAGCGATCGGATACAGTTATTTTTACATATTTTTTTATTACTATGCACTATATATACTACTAAAACTCTCTTAAATCTAAAAATAACCCATTTTTCAAACACAATTTTTAATGTGTCCGAAAAATGGGTTACAATTATATGTAACAATGTTTATTTTTTAGTTGCTTCTGTTTTTGCAGGATACTTACGACCTACAAAAATTTCTACTCTTCGATTTTTAGCTCTACCATCTTCTGTAGAATTATTAAATTTAGGTTTCTGATCACCATAAGCCTGAATCGATACTTTTTCTTGCTTGATTCCTCCTGAACCAACCATAAAATTCATTACATTTATAGCACGTATTGCACTTAGATCCCAGTTAGAACGAAATTTTTCATTATTAATTGGCATATTATCTGTATGTCCTACAATTTTAATATCATTATCTAAATTAACAAGCATACTTGAAATTTTTAAAAGTAAAGGAGATACTTCTTTTAATACATCTGAATCACCCGAATTAAAAAGTATAACATCCTGTATAGAAACCTCTAGTCCTCCTTCATTAAGATCAACTTTGACCTTATCAGAATATCCTTGTTTTCCAATTTCTTCTTCTATTTTTTCCTTCGTTTCAGTCATGTTTTGTTCTTCTGTTGCAGTATTATTAGAATCAGACGTACCAGCTTGTTCTGTAGCAATCGTTGCATTACCAGAACTTTGTAACATACCACTACCACTTGAGAAAATAACACTAAATTGTTCACTAGTTTTTTGTAATTTTTCTTTATCTACCTGACTCATAGCAAACATAACAATAAAGAGCGCCAATAGTAGTGTTAGCATATCTGCATACGGAATAAGCCATGATTCATCAACATGCTCTTCATGATGTACTTTTTTCTTCTTCATCCTTATCCTCCTTTACTTTAGTTTTGACTACTGTTTCCCTCAATCTCACTTCTATCTTTTGGTTCCAGCATACCTACCAGTCTT
Organism: Clostridium uliginosum; assembly: GCF_900112485.1. Lineage (GTDB taxonomy): Bacteria > Bacillota > Clostridia > Clostridiales > Clostridiaceae > Clostridium > Clostridium uliginosum. The sequence goes on along the minus strand of NZ_FOMG01000034.1, from coordinate 23,851 downwards.
CTCTCAATACTCTTTGGGTTTGCTCCTGACTGAATAGCTAAAACACCTTCATATATAATACGCATACTGCTTATTTCTTCATGAGATTTTCTTTTTAACCTAGACGCAAAAGGATGACAGGCTACATACCCAACAAAAATTCCATAAAGAGTTGCAACAAAGGCCCCTGCTATCATATGCCCAAGTTTTTCAGTATCATTTAGATTTCCAAGAGCACCAATTAAGCCAACAACAGCTCCTAAAACTCCAAGTGTTGGTGCCGCAGCACCTGCTGCTGTAAAAACTGCAGCACCATTACGATGCCTTTCTTCCATGCTCTCAATCTCCATATCTAAAATTTCACTTATAACTTCTGATTCCAAACCATCGGCTACCATTTCTAATCCTTTTTTCATGAATTTATTTTGCATATTCTGTACTGTAGTTTCAAGCGACAATAATCCATTCTTTCTAGTTGATTGTGATATTTCCACGATTTCTTTTATAATTGAAACTGGACTTTCTCCCCCTTTTTCTCTAAACAGAGCTCCTATAATTTTAGGAATTGAAAGGAATTCCTTTTTCGGGAAAGAATTCATTACCGCAGCAGCCGTTCCAATAAGAATTATAATCGCCGCAGCAGGATTTAATAATACTGCAACATTTGCACCTTTTACAATCATTCCTACAATAACCGCAAGAAGACCTGTAGTAACACCTATAATCAAAAAAATATCCATGTTTATCCCCCTTAAATAATGTGTATGTTTTTAAGTATGCAAAATATTGAAAAACCAAATCTATTAGGGTACTCAACAATTTTCAGTAAATTGTAATCACTATTCAGAGAAACTCATTTCTTATAAAATAAAATGCTCTTAATTATAAATAAAATAACCTTTATAAAAGCTTGTACACTGCCAAACAACTTATATTTTTCACAATAATTAAATATAAATTATTTACAAGGATTTCAAATTTCTTTTTATTCACATTAGACATCTACAACCAAGTTTTAACTATTAAGTTCTCCATCTAGTACTTTTTCCCTTAAAATTTTGCAAACTTCTTATTAAACTATAATACCATAATACTTATCAATCGAAAACTATTTTTTAATTCTTTGTTTTCAACTAATAATTCACAATATTCTACATCAATGTATTTAATCGCCCATTTTAGCCTTTTTTCCTAATATACCTTTCTTCAATGTATTAAAAATATAATAAACTTAGGTTCATAAAAATTAGATATCATCTTCTATAAATCTTCGTCTTTAAATTATTTTCAAACTGAAACATTCAAAATTGTTTGATATTTTGCATACACTGATTATAAGCTTATAGTTTAAGATAGGAGTTTTTTATGAATAATATATTTAATAAAATAAGTAATTTAGAAAAACTTATTGGCAATACTCCATTAGTTGAAATTTTATTTAAATACAAAGGAAAAGAAATGAAGATTTACACTAAGCTTGAGTACTATAACTATACAGGTAGTATAAAAGATAGGATGGCTTTATATATCTTAAAAAAAGCCTATATGGATAATAGGATTAAAGAACATGACACCATAATAGAAACTACTAGTGGCAATACGGGTATATCCTTTGCTGCTATAGGTACTTATCTAGGTCATACTGTTGATATATATATGCCTGATTGGATGAGTGATGAGAGAAAAAATTTACTTAAAAGTTTCAATTCAAAACTTCACTTAGTTTCTAAAAATGATGGTGGATTTTTAAAATGTATCTCTATTACAAATGAAATTAAATCAACTTCAAAGAATGTATTTCTTCCTTGTCAGTTTTCTAATAAAGACAATGCTACAGCACATTATCTTTCTACCGGACCTGAAATATGGAATAGCCTACAAAAAATTGGAGTTAAACCTTCAGCTTTTGTAGCTGGGGTAGGTACAGGTGGAACAATTATGGGAATAGGTAAATATTTAAAAGAAAAAAATCCCAATATGAAGATTTACCCATTAGAACCTTCGAACTCTCCAACTTTATCGACGGGAATTCAAGTACATGAACATCGTATTCAAGGAATTATTGATGAATTTATTCCCCCAATATTGAATCTTAATAGCTTAAATTCAATAATTAATGTTGATGATGGCGACTCTATAATCATGGCTCAAATGTTATCAAAAAAATTAGGCTTAGGAGTAGGAATATCATCAGGAGCGAATTTCCTAGGTGCTATAAAAGTTCTTGAATTAACTAACAATAAAGCAACAGTTATTACAGTATTTGCGGATGATAATAAAAAATATTTAAGTACTGATTTAGCAAAAGATGAACTAATAAAAAAAGGCTTCATTTCTTCTTATGTAGAATTATTATGTCTAAATAGAATATAACTTAATTTGTGCTAGTTAAAAGGTAATAAATTCTGAAATTAGTAATAATAAATCGAAATACTCTATATAATTAACTCTTTTAGCAAAGCTAATATTTAAAAAATTAAGCTACTTATTAATTGGGAGTATTTCAATTATGAAATACCCCCAATTATAAGAATATATTTGTATATTCTTATAATTTTTTAGCTGATATATGCCACCAAGAACTTTTTTCTTTTAAATTATTGGTATTCATTTCAAATTTTTCAATATTATAAATTTCAAATCCAGCATCATTGTATAACTCTTTTAGCTCTTCTATTGTTGCAAAATAATATGCTAATCCTTCACGGCCACTAGTATATAAAAAATAAAAATTTTTTTCTATTCTTTCTCCTTTTTTATACATATAATCTTCTGTAGTCCTCCAATTAGCCCAAAAAACACCATCTTTTTTTAATACTCTATTTATACTTTTAATCAGTAGTTTTCTATCTTGTAAATTACTAAAAAAAAGACTACCACAAGCCACTACTGCATCTAAAATATTATTTTCTATGGGTATATCAGTATTACTATTTTGTTTAATCACAACCTTAGAATTTTTAATTTTTTTACATCTCTCTTTAGTAATTTCTACGCATTCTTTACTATAATCAACTCCATACATTTGGAATCCTTCATATACAAGTGCTACTGTGTTTCTCCCTGCACCACATCCTAAATCTAATACTTTTATACTAGTTTTATCATATTGATTGAAAGTTCTGTTCATAAATCTAATTATATTTTCATCAGGCCATTTTAAATAAGCTACTCCAACCTTTTCTCCCCACTTTTTCTTTTGATCATTAATATCCATAATAATTACCACCCCTTTTATAAATAATTAAGATTACTAAATGTGTATTAATCAATATAATTCCATCCTAATGGTGTTCCCTTTTTTAAATTACATCTTGCTTTTTTGCCAATAATACTTTCATAGTATCTTGTATGTAATCCATAACATGGTCTAATTGAACGAACGTTTTTTGTTGTAAACACTTCACCTTGTCCAATATCTTCAACTACATATAATGATCTAGATCGACCTTTACTGCTTTTTTGTTTTTCAGTTAATTCATAAGTTGCTTTTCCCATCGCTTTTTCTACTATTCTTATATTTTTAACCATCTTTTTAAATTCTTTTGGTTCCATTGAAAATATTGAATCCGGTCCACCATCTTCTCTTTTTAGTGTTAAATGTTTTTCTACTATCTTGGCGCCAATAGCTACAGAAGCAATTGCAACTGAATCTCCTAATGTATGATCTGATAATCCAGTAATGCAATCAAAAGTTTCTTTTATATTCGGTATAGTTTTTAAATTAATGTCCTCATATGGTGTTGGATATGCTGAAGTACATTTTAACAGAATTATATTATCATTTCCTTCTTCTTTGCAAGTTCTAACCGCTTCTTCTATTTCGCTCATATATGCAATTCCTGTTGATATAATAACAGGCTTCCCTTTACTTGCAATTTTTTTAATCATTGGAATATCATTTATTTCAAAAGAAGCTATTTTATAAGCTGGCATGTCCATTTCTTCCATAAAATCTACTGCGGTCAAATCAAAAGGTGAAGAGAAACATATTATATCTAATTCTTTTGCTAACTTCATCAATTTTGGCTGCCATTCCCAAGGTGTATATGCAGTTTTATATAATTGATATAAATTCATTCCTTCCCATGGGCTTCCAGTAGTAGCTAAAAATTCTTCTCCATTACAATCTATAGTTATTGTATCTGGTGTATAGGTCTGTAATTTAACTGCATCTGCTCCAGCTTCCTTTGCCGCAATCATAATTTTTACAGCTCTATCGTAATTCATTAAATGATTGGCTGATATTTCAGCAATAATAAATGTAGGTTCTTCCTCTGATATCTTTCGTTTACCTATATATATTTCTTTATTCATTTTTACACCCTCTAGTTTTATTTTTTAAAATCTTTTTGTCCTATATTAAAATTAATCTTTTCAAGTTTAGGATTTGATTTAAACAAATTTAATATATCGTCTAAATAAAAATCATGTTTGCCTTTATATAAATTCATATATATTTCTGAAATTAGATTCCAATCTTCTTTAGTATCTAATGTAAGTCTATATTTTGAATAATCTATTTTACTTTTGTAGTAACATTTATTTTCAAGATTTTCGTATAAATAAGGTGTTACATGTTCCCTTTGATACTTCTCTGTAGCATTTATAAATGCATTTTTTAATTGCTCAAATGAGAAAATAGAAATATCCAGTCCTCTTGGATAGGTACGTTCTTTTTCTTCATTAGGTGCATTAGTAACAATATCATATTTATTATTTAAATAAAATAAAATAACTTCATCTAAAATCTTTGGATCAATTAATGGACAATCTGAAGTTATTCTAATAACTGTATCAGCCTTATACTTTTGAGCTGCATAATAATACCTTGATAACACATCATTTTCGCTTCCCCTAAAAACTTTTACTCCACATCTTAATGCTTCTTGCTCTATGATAGAGTCCTCCTCGTTTAAAGTAGTTGCAACTATAATATTATTAATATATTGTGCTTGCCTAACTCTTTCAATACAATGTGCTAATATAGTTTTTCCACACAAATTTTTCATTGCTTTTCCTGCTAACCTGGATGAACCCATTCTTGCTTGTATAATTGCTATAGTATGCATTCTACGTTCTCCCTTGCTTTTAAATCAATTATTTTTGCATCCTTGTATTTCATCATACAAACATCCTCTTCATATTCTCCAATACATGACTTATTAGTTTTATTCATCATATTTTGAACAATATATTCAGGAAAATTTATGCCGCATGCATGTGCATGTAAATATGCACCACCAAATCTAGGATTAACTTCTGAAATATAATATTCATCATTAATCTCAAAAATATCAATATCTATAGCGCCAATCAAATTTGTCTTTTCAACAAACTCCTTAATTAAATCAAATAATTTCTTATCTCTAAATGATACACTTTTATCTGTTTCTCCACCTAACATTCGTATCTTCTCTTTTGAAAAAATTGATACTGTCTTTTTAGATATCAAATCTATATATACATCAACTCCAATTTCTCGTCCAACCATTAATTCTTGAATTAACATACCCTCACTTTTTTTAAATATAAATTCTAAAGTTTCAATGTCATTAATTATTCTAATTCCATTACTTCCACAACCTCTATTAGGTTTTATAAATACCGGAAAACTAATCTTTTTATTTTTATTTCCTTCCTTAAAATCTTCAAGTGTATTATAAGTTAGTTGCGTTTTAAATCCATTCTTATTCAAGTATTCAAACATAGCATATTTATCAAAACACATCCTAATAGCATCATAATCTGATATTAAGCACTTTATCCCTAGATTATTAAATTCTTTTTTATGCTTAGATATAACAAGTAAATCATCTTCTAATAATGGAATTATTAAAGAAATTTTTTCTTTTATACATATTTCCTTTACTTTATTAATGTAATTTTTATCAATATAACGTGGAACAATATAATATTTATCTGCATCATATAATGCTGGTGCTAATTTACTACAATCTGCCACAATTATATTTCCAACCGATGCTAATTCCTTTTTAAAATAATTCACTAGTTTGTTTCGTGTACCAACATCTAAAATTAAAATGTTATTCACTATAATTCCCCCTAATATAACTAATTATTTTCTAAAATTTAATTAATACAAAACATATCTTTTTTCACTCATTTGTTTGAATAATAACTTTCCATTAAAGATTATTAACCCTAAAAAATTTAACTTTAATGATGTAAGGCACAAATTTCTTTAATAATTCTACAATTACCTTTTCCATCCACTACTTCGCACATACTTTTAGACATTTTTTGTCTAATATGATAATTATTTTTCAAAAATTGTATTTTATCATAAATTAAATCAATACACTCCTTTTCTCTCCCCCTAATATCTCCTACTGAAATCATTATTTCATTATTGCTAAATTCATTTATTGAATCTAATTGGTTATTTACAAAAGCATAACAAATTGTAGGTGTTCCGCATGCGCATAACTCATATAATGTAGAGCCTCCAGCAGATATTGCAATATCGCTTTCAATCATTAATTGAGCGATATTATTTATATTAATATATAATTTAACATTTTTATTTTTCTTCTCAAATTCACTTAAAGATTCTAAATTTTTATTTAGACTTCCTACCACTACATTAAAATTAATATTAGTTTCTTTTTTTTCATTTACAAAATATTGTAATAATTTTTCAGCTATATTATACTTATCAGTACCTCCTGTAGTGATTAAAACATTAGAAACTGTATTATTAAGTATTGGATTAATATTTATAAACTCTTTTCTAAGAGGTGTATACTTTGTTCCCAATAACAATTTTGTTTTCTTATTAATAAACATATTTTCGTAATTAAACTTATAGTAATAGTTGTTATAATTGATTAAACAGGCTATATATTCTTCACAATATTCCAAATCACCTAAATAAATCAAGTCTACTCTTTTACCAACTTCTTTAAAATATTCTTTAGTAACATAATAAGAATCAACAAGCAATAACTTTATTTTATTTTCATTAATAACTTGTATTAACTTTGCTATTTCACTATTTAAATTGTTCCATTTACTATTTAAACATATAGTAGAAAAGCCAAAAGGAGTTATTATTTGTTCTGTTTCTTTATCAGAAATAATAAAAATACATTCAACGCCCTCTTGTTTTGCTTGATTAGCAATTGCTAAACATCTCATTAGATGACCTGTCCCAATTTTTGAATTAGCATCAGTCCTTATAAATAGCATTAAAATCACCTTCTATATAATATCTATATTAGATAGAAGCAAAGTTTTTTTATTATATAAACTTCTAATTCACCTAAATATAGCGATTATTTATTTTTACATTATTAATATTAAATTCATAAAATTAATATAAATTGTATAAATTATCTATTGCAAATTCTGTTATATTATAGATTTTTATAATATTTTTGTCAATAAGTTAAATATATTGTATATATTTGATGATAAATATATTATAAAAATGCTAGCAAATTATGAATTGATAATTCTTTGCTATATAAATTAACAGAAAAAATTACAAACTAAAAAACACATTGAAATTTCACTCAATGTGTTTTTTATAAAATGTTATTAACTTACCATAATTTAATGTATTTAAATATTTAAAGAGCATAATTTATTTTTTTACTATCTCTTATATATTTCATTTATTAAACATATAAAATAGAAACACCACACACTTTACAGTGTACAGCTATTGTTTATTTAACTTACTATAGTTTTTACTTTAGAATTAATTCTATAAATCAATATTGTAGCTACTATAATTATTATTATGCTTATAACTTGAGCCATTTTTAATGGTCCTATCATTAAGCTGTCAGTTCTTAATCCTTCTATAAATACCCTTCCAACAGAATACATAATTAAGTAATTTAAAAATAATACACCGCTTTTTAAATTCTTTTTACTTAAATAAATTAGTATTCCAAAAATAATAAAGTTCCACAAAGATTCATATAGGAAGGTTGGATGATAATATTGTCCATCAATTTTCATCCCCTCTTGTATAAATTTAGGAAACTTCGCTATAAAATCATAAGATACCACTGATCCATGGGCTTCTTGATTAAAAAAGTTTCCCCATCTACCAAATGCCTGCCCTAATATAAGAGATGGTGCAATAACATCAAGGGCTTTTTTATAATCAATTTTAAACTTACATGAAAACATATATCCTACAATTATTACCGCTATTATAGCTCCATGTATAGCTAGACCTCCACCTCTAATATTAATAATCTCACTTAAGTTCTTACTATAAAACTTCCAATTAAATATTACATAATAACTCCTAGCTCCAATTATTGCAAAAGGTAATGTAATCAGAAATACATCTAATAATTTTTCAAAACTAATATCATATCTTTTACATCTTATATCTGCAATGTAAAGTCCAAGCAATATTGAAGTAGCTATTATTATTCCATACCATCTTACTTCTAATCCAAAAATGTTAAATGCAACAGGATTCATTATTTCACCTCAAATCTTTTAAGTCTTAATCGTATTCATATATACTATCAACTAATTATGGATATTTTATGTACATTGATATTTTATTTAGGTAATTTAATAGTGAACTCTGTTCCTCCATCAACCTTACTTTTTACACTTATCTCTCCATCTTGAGCTTCTATAATCGCCTTAGCTATGGTTAATCCAATTCCAGATCCGCCTGTTGCTCTAGCTCTTGATTCATCAGCTCTGTAAAATCTTTCAAATATATATGAGAGATTTTCTTCTGATATTCCTATACCGCTGTCTTTAACTACTATAACAAATTCATTTTCCATCTCAATGCAATTAATATTTATTTTACCACCTATTTGAGTGTATTTTATTCCATTCGATATTATATTTATCAAAGCCTGACTTAATTTATCCTTATCTACATTTGCTACAAACCTATTTAAATTTGATTCATATTCTATATTCTTATCTAATAACTGCTTTTCAAAGTTTACCATTATGGTAGATATTAATTCACTTATATCTACCATACTTTTATTTAATACTAAATTGTCACTTTCATATCTTGATAAATTCTCTAAGTACCCTACTAATCTACTAAGTCTTTGGGTTTCTTCATATATACTTTTTAATCTCTCTTCTGTTGGTTCCCATACTCCATCAACTAAAGCCTCTAGTTGTACTTGCATTGTGGTTAATGGCGTCCTAAGCTCATGGGAAATGTCTTTAGTTAATACTTTTCGCATCTTTTCCTGATTTTCTAAAATATTTGCTAGCTTATTTACTGAATCAATAATTTCCTCAACCTCTTCTACATTGGTTTTTTCATTAATCTTATTCTTATAATTCCCTCTAGCAATTAAATTTGTTGCTTTAACAACTCTAAACAAAGGTTCACTTATAGATGTAGCAATTATAATTCCCACAATAATAGATAAACCTAAGGCAACAATGGCTACAATAATTAAAATACTATTTAAAGTTTTAAAAAATACAATATCTGGTTCGCTATAATAATATGGTCCATAGTATCCAATTTCTAAATAAGCTTTTTTAGTATCACTTAATTTAAAATCATATTTTTCTACTGTATAGTTCCCTTTAAGCCCTGGATTTATCTTGTTCATATTTAAAATCATTTTAGATAACATATCCTCACACATTCCATTGTTATGTGTTCTAGCATCCCATATGACTTTTCCCGAATCATCGCTAAGCTTTATTATTAGACCATTTTCCAATGCATTTATGCCTATATTCTCTATAGATGCCCCCTCTAGATTTCCCTTTGTAATTACATTATCTATATCTTTTACCACATCAGTTTTTCTTTTTTCTAATCTATCTTGAATATAATTATTAAAGTTTTTCTTAACAAAAATATTAGCTGAAATGCTAATTAAAATTATTATTCCTAATGAAAATAAAATAAAAGAGAAGGTAAGCTTATGTTTTAGTTTCTTCACCTTATTCACCACCAAACTTATATCCTATGCCATGAACAGTTACAATATATTTAGGTGCCTTATTGCTTTCTTCTACTTTTGCTCTTAGATTTTTTATATGAGAATCTATTGCTCTATCATATACATCTGCTTCATTACCTAAAGTTCTATCAAGTAGCTCTGTTCTTGTAAATACTTTTTTGGGATTTTTAGCTAAAGTCAGTAGCAATTTATACTCTGAAGGCGTTAATGTGATGTTAACTCCATTCTTCTTAATCTCATAGCTTATTGTATCTATTATTAAATTTCCATTATTAAACGAAAGTATATGACTATTTTTTATATTATTACTTCTCTTTAATAGTACATTTATTCTAGCAACTAATTCCTTCGTGCTAAATGGCTTTCTTATATAATCATCAGCCCCTAAAGAAAATCCATTAAGAACATTATTTTCTTCCACCTTTGCAGTAAGTATAATAATAGGAATGTCTGAAGTTTTTCTTATCTCCTTACACACCTCTTCTCCTGAAATATCAGGAAGCATTAAATCAAGTACTATTAAAGATGGCTTTTTTTCATTATATTTACTTAAAGCTTCTCTTCCTCCATGAGCAGTAATCACATTATATCCTTCCTTTTTAAGGTATGCTTCTGCCACTTCAACAATTTTAACTTCATCATCCACAACAAGTATATCTATATTCATAAATTACACTCACTCCTTTAAGTGTATAAGCTTTAATTCAAAAATAACAGTATAAATTTAAATAAAAAGTATTTTATTTAAATTCTACATAATAATTTGCTTATAAAGTCTCTTTTAGCCTATTGTACTAAAGATTAAAAGGAAAATCTCTATTTGTATATCTATAATAATAAATTTTTATGGAGATTTTGTGTAGAGTTAATCTCCATAATATCTTCATAAAAAACTATTATTATTGTTTATATAGATTTGCCACTATTAGCTGTAAGCTATTCAAAATATATTTTAATATATGATAAAATTATCAATTAAATCAATAACACTAAATGTAAATGATATGGTTTGTAATTTATGTACAAAAAAATGTACCTACTAAATTCATCTGGAAATCAACCTATTTTACATTAATAAAAATAGTCTGCCTATATTTTTAGACAAATACTTAAAAGTGCATAATTACAATTACGTTTGCGTAGGCTATAATAATAAATATTTTATTTATTATTATAGAAACATAAAACGGAGGGGAATTATATGAGTAAAAAGTCAAGTAAAAACAATGCACTCGTATTACTTACTTTAGGTACAATAGCTGCAGCAGCCACTGTAGCAACCATTAGTGCACAAAAGCTTAAAGATAAATCTAAAATACCAATAAAATCTCCTAAAAATATAAATAATGAAGACAGGCAAGTTTACTTCGTTGGTGGAGGTTTAGCTGCCTTAGCTGGTGCAGCTTATCTTGTAAAAGATTGTAATTTCAAAGGAGAACAGATTCATATCATCGAAGGAATGAAAGTTCTTGGAGGTAGTAATGATGGTGAAGGAGATGCGGTAAATGGGTTTGTATGCCGTGGTGGCAGGATGTTAAACGAAGAAACCTATGAGAATTTTTGGGAGTTATTTTCAAGTATACCATCCCTAGATATGCCCGGCAAAAGCGTTACTGAAGAAATTCTTAATTTTGATCATTTGCATCCAACCCATGCACAAGCACGTTTAGTTGATAAATATGGAGTTATTCAAGATGTGACTAGTATGAGGTTTAACACTACTGACCGTATATCTCTTGGTAAATTGCTTATTACACCAGAGGAAAAGCTAGATGACATGAGTATTGAGGAATGGTTTAGACATACACCACATTTCTTTGAAACTAATTTCTGGTATATGTGGCAAACAACTTTTGCTTTCCAAAAATGGTCTAGTCTTTTTGAATTTAAGCGTTATATGCAACGTATGATTTTTGAATTTTCTCGTATTGAAACTTTAGAAGGTGTTACACGTACTCCTTACAATCAATATGAATCTGTTATTCTTCCATTAAAAGCTTACTTAGATAACTTTGGAGTTGATTTTAGTATAAATGCAACTGTAACTGATTTAGATTTTAAACCAGGAGATGAAATTACAGTAACTGCTATACACATAGAAGAAAATGAGGGTGAAAGAGTTATTGAGTTAAATTCTGCAGACGTTTGTATTATGATAAATGGTTGCATGACCGACTGTGCAACTTTAGGTGATATGCTCACACCTCCACAATATAATCCAAGTAAACCAATATCTTATGAACTCTGGTCAAAAATAGCCAAAAAGAAAATAGGACTTGGAAATCCAGAACCATTCTTTGGAAATCCAGATGAAACTAACTGGGAAAGCTTCACTGTGACTTGCAAAGGTAATAAACTCTTAAGTCTTATTGAAAAGTTCTCCACTAATATTCCAGGTAGTGGTGCATTAATGACATTTAAGGATTCCAATTGGTTAATGAGTATCGTTGTTTCAGCTCAACCACACTTTAAAAATCAACCAATTGATACAACTATTTTTTGGGGATATGGCTTATATACAGATAAATTTGGTGATTATGTAAAGAAACCAATGCGCGATTGTACTGGTGAAGAAATACTAACAGAACTTCTACACCACTTACACATGGAAGATCAATTAGAGGAAATTATTGATACAGTAATTAACGTTATTCCATGTATGATGCCTTATGTAGATGCACAATTCCAACCTCGTAAGATGACTGATCGTCCAAATGTTGTGCCAAAAGGCTCAACAAACTTTGCTATGATTAGTCAGTTCGTTGAAATACCAGAAGATATGGTCTTTACTGAAGAATATTCTGTACGTGCCGCAAGAATTGCTATATATACTCTATTTAATGTAAAAGATAAAAAGATTTGTCCAGTAACTCCTTATAAAAAAAATCCTAGGATATTAAAAGAAGCATTAAAAACTTCTTATAGATAAAAATTTTTATTAGGAAAACATTTAATTCATAAAAACTTTAAATTTGTATAGCAAGAATAGTAAACAGTAAGATATTTTAAAAATAAAATTAGTTATCTATCTTAAACATAAAAAATCCCCAACAATACTTACATTAAGTATTGTTGGGGATATGATTAATAGAGCTGAAGCACGACATTTAAAATATTCTACCTCTTCAACAAATCTATCTATACTCTCTACCCATAAACACACATATTCTACAACAACTTCAGTGCATCTTTTTCTTCTAGTGGTTTAGAAAATAAATATCCTTGAATATAATCTACATTCATCTTATTTAATCTATCCAATTGTTCTTCAGTTTCAACACCTTCAGCCACTATTGGTAAATTTAACAAATGAGCTGATTCAATAATTAGTTTTAAAAGTTTTATATATTCTTCTTTTACATCCATGCCTCTAATAAAGCTCTTATCTATTTTAATTATAGATAAAGGAAGTTTTACAATATAATTAAGTGATGAATATCCACTTCCAAAATCATCTAAGCTGATTGTTATTCCCATATCTTTTAGTTCTTTAATCTTCTTTATATTTTCTTCTATATTTTTAAGTAATACTGTTTCTGTTATCTCTATTCCAATACAATCTATATCTACACCAATTTCATTAATTATTGATTTTATCTTTTTTATAAAATCCTTCTCCATTATTTGAATTGCTGATATATTAACTGAAACTATAATTTTTTCTTTCATATTTTTATTTATTTTTTTAGCAAATTCACACGCTTCACGCATTATATAATATCCCATATGTATTATTAAATTACTACTTTCCATTATCTCTATTATTTCAATAACTGGTATATTTTTATATTTATCATTTTGCCATCTAAATAAAGCTTCAAATCCTTTTAGTTTCTTATCTGTTGTATATTGTGGCTGATAAAACAATTTCACTTCATTTTTTTCTATAGCCTGTTCTAAGTCTTTTTCTATGTTTAGATTTAAATTCTTCTCTTCTTCCAACTCTTTAGTATATGTCATAAATTTGTTTTTACCTAATTCTTTAGCTTTATACATTGCTATATCGACCTTCATAAATAACCTATCAATATCAGCTGTAGAATCTCCCATTGCAATTCCTATACTGACAGAAAAATCATATTTTTTATTATTTTTTTGTATATATGTTTTTTCTAATATTTCTTTTGCTTTATCACATATAATTTTTTCATTTTCTAAGTTTTTAAAAACAGCTAAAAATTCATCTCCACCTAAACGACATATAAAAATATCCTTACAAACTTCTTTAAGCTTATTTGATACATATATAATAACTTCATCTCCAAAATGATGTCCATAATAATCATTAATGTCTTTAAAATTATCGATATCTACAAACATCATACCTATCTTACTATAATCTGTTTCTTCATCCATATAATCATACAATGCTCTTCTGTTTGATATTTGAGTAAGTGAATCTGTCAGAGCTTGCTTTTTTATTTCTTTTTGTGCTTCTTTAATATCTGTAACATCTGTAAGTGCACTTGTAATACCTATAACTTCATTACCTATATCAAACACAGGTGTCTTATAAATTTCTACTTGTCTTATACCTTGCTGAGTTTCTACAATTTCCTCAAACTTCATTGGCTCTCTTCTTTTAATTACTTCTTTATTTTGCTTATAAATTTCTTTTACATGGTCTTCTGAGTAAAACTTTTTAGGAGTTTCGCCTATTAATTCATCAACAGTTATATTAAAGTACTGTGTAAATTTTTTATTACCATTAATATATACTCCATTTGTATCGCTTAGCCATACTGGGAAAGGTAAATTATCCATAAGAATTTGTAATTTTGCATCTTTATTTTTCAACTCAGTAATATCTCTAGCAATACCAATAGTACCTATAACTTCATCAAACTCATCTAGTACTGGTGCTTTATACATATTAAATTGTTTGTATCCCTTTTTCCCTAGAATTACTTCATCAAAAACTACTTGCTTTCTTTTATTCATAACTTCCAAGTCATATTCTCTACATCTATTTCCTACATTTCCATTCCATACATAGTGATCACTTGTCCCTTTTATTTGCTCCATTGTTTTTCCACTATGCTCCATGAATTCATTATTTACTTTAATATAATTACTATCCTTATCCTTAAACCAAGCCATGAACGGAGTATTATTTAATAGTGCATTGAATTGTATATCTTTTATCTTAGAATTTTTTTTAGCTTCCATTAACTTTATTTGATTATTAACTCTTATATAGAGTTCTTCTACTGTAAATGGATTTAATAAGTAATCATCCGCTCCTATTTCTATATACTCTTTTAAATTTTTAATGTTTGTTTTATCTATGCATAGTATTATACCTATCTGAACCTTTAAAAAATGATTTCTTATTTTCTTTATAGCATTGATAGATTCTTCATATCCTATATTAGTATCTATCAATATTAAATTTATATCTATATTAATAACTTTACTTATATTTTCATATATTATTACTTTATATTCTTTGTTATTAAGTTGATTTGATATTTTTAAAAAACTTTTTGTATCACTAGAAATTATAGCTATTTGTCTTTTGTACATTCGTTACTTTCCTCCTATATCTACTTTCTCAAGTAGTATAGCATAATTCTTAATCCATATTAAATAAATATTACTTATATACTATATTTTTCTATAATTATTTGTTTTTTGTAATAAAGTATAGATTAAATGTATAAAATTATTACGTATTTCACCCAATTTCATTTTCAAGTTCTATAATTGCATTAGAAAAACTTGGCTGACTAATAAAAAACCCTGTCCAGTATAGCACTGGACAAGGCTCTGGTTAGGCACTACTTTTTACAGCACCTTTTTTCTTTATATTTCAATCATACGAAAAAATATTATTTGATTTTATTCTTCTGATTTTCTTTTTTATTTCTCTCTACGAATCTTCCTAGGAAGAAAGCAATAACAGCGACTCCAATACCTGTTTGTACACAAAAAAGTAAACTCTCAATCTCACCTGGTAATTCTCCACCAATCCAAGTTTCCATAACAGGTGTAAACCAAGGCTCATACTCGGTACCTGTAATTTCGGCAACTACTTTGCTTCCTGCATCATCGGAACCACCGAATTCAGCACCCTTTAATGTGAATAATGGTATAATAGCAATCAATGCAGCAATAATTAATAAACTTATAACTCTTTTTTTCGTCTTTGTCATTAATTTTCGCCTCCATTCATGAATCCAAGATCTGTTAATTCAGATTTTGCATATGTTTCAAGACCAATAATGATGACAACTGTCAGAATACCTTCGATAATTGCTAGTGGAACCTGTGTTGGCGCAAATACTGCAAGGAACTTGACTACAGATGCTGCGATACCACCACTTTCAGATGGATATGCAAGTGCAAGTTGAACACTAGTTATACAATAAGTGAATAGATCACCAATTGCTGCTGCCAAGAAAACACCTACATGTTTATTAACGTTTAGCTTTTTGCATAATTTATAGATTCCATAAGAAACGAACGGTCCTGCAATAGCCATAGAAAACGTATTGGCCCCAAGAGAGGTCAGTCCGCCATGAGCAAGCAGGATTGCTTGGAAAACAAGTACAATAATACCTAAGATGCTGACTGCGCTTGGTCCGAATAAAATGGCACCAAGTCCAGTACCAGTCATATGTGAACAACTTCCTGTTACTGATGGAATCTTTAAAGATGAAAGTACGAAAACGAATGCGCCTGCCATCGCAAGAATAGTAATGGCTCTATGGTGCTTGGACATTGTTCTCTTAATTGATAAGTAACCTGCTACCAAAAATGGAATGCATATAACACCCCACATAATGCAGAATTTTGGTGGAAGATAACCTTCCATGATGTGCATTGCGTTTGCTACCGGAGCTACTCCGAAAACTAAAGCAAATGCTGCCGCAAGAGCGACAATTTTCTTTTCTTTTTGATTCATTTTTCCTCCTCTATAGTTTTTAATGTGAACGACATTAAAAACTAGACAATAAAAATCACCTGCATTTATAAAAGTAAATCAGGTGTGTGGTCCTATGAACAGGACATTAGCGACTTTCGCGCTAACAACACCTAGTCATCGTTCGTAACTAAATGTAACAACTTATCACATTGGCTGGTATCCTGGCTTGGCAGCTTACGTTGCCTTCACAGTGGCGTGACCGCATGGGATTTTCACCCATTTCCCGTTGCCTTTAACAAATATTTGCTGGCACCAATGGATATTAAATTATCAAAAAGTATCATAACATATCCAATCCAAATTGTCTAGTAAATGTCTATTTTTCAAGAATTTTCTTGAATTCCTGTATACTTTTCGGATAGGCTTTTGTATCTTTAAGCAGATGTTTTTCTACAAGGGATTCATAGACCTCCAACATAGTGGGCTGTTTCAGATTTGCCTGTTTTAATATTTCCTTATATTGAAAAATTTCTAATGGTGTTCCGTCTGCGATAATTTTTCCCTGACAGAATACAAGGACTCTTTCAGCCCATCTGTATGCAAAATCTACATCATGGGTAGAAATCAGCATTGTCTTCCCTTCACATCCAAGCTTGCCCAAAACTTCTTCCAACATGTGTGCATTTAAAGGATCCAGTGCTGCTGTCGGTTCATCAAAGATTATAATTTCCGATCTCATAGCAATGATATCAGCAATACTGACGCGCTTCTTTTCACCGCCGCTCAAATAGTGAGGTGGACGATCCTTAAACTCTGAGATATTCATGTATGCTAGTGCTTCCTCAACCCGTTTCTCTACTTCCTCTTTTGGAAGCTTTAAATTCATAGGTCCGAATGCAACTTCTGCCCTAACTGTGGATGCAATGATTTGATTGTCCGCATCCTGAAATACAATTCCGATGTTTTTTCGAAGCTCTTTTAAATTCTTTTTATTAATAACTATACCCCGATAAATGATTTTCCCCTGTTCCGGTGTAAGTACACCGTCCACATTCAAGAAAAATGTGGATTTTCCAGAGCCATTGGAACCAAGAACAGCGATTTTCTCACCTTCATAGATATCCACACTTACGCCGTCCAATGCAGACTTTCCATTTCCGTAGATGTAGTAAAGATCTTCGACTTTTAATATTAGTTTTTCCATAATCGTTCCTTTCTATCTTGTAAAGACCCAGAGCAAAATTAAAAAAATTATAAATGTTGCTGCGGTGGCAATCTGTATTGTTTCTACCTTTTTATCTTCCTCCAAAAATATAAGATCTCCATCATAGCATCTGGCTTCCATGGCATCATAATAAGCATTTGCTTTTTTTAACGAAATAACCAGCATATTGCTTGCGATACTTCCAAATGTATAGCAGGAAGTTTTAAAATCACAGTAGCCCTGACGGGATTCTGCGGAGTTTTTCATTTTAGTATAGACATCCATTAAAATGAAAATGTAACGGTAAATAAGACTCATCAGTTCCACAATAAGCTTTGGAACATGTGCCTTACGAAGCACATAAATAATCTCGGAGGATGAAGTGGACAGTGTCATCATCTGTAAAGCACTGATAGATGCAAAAACCTTCAGAATCAAAAAGACCACTTTCTTAAGCTTTTCCTGTGAAGTAAACACATAGCAGAACCCAAGATACAGGTTATACTGCCCCATCGGTTGCTTTGCAAAATCAATAGCAATGGTAAAAGTGCCAAGCAGGATAAATGCAATTGGTATCGCCAGTATCGACAAATATCCATGTGCTGAAAGCTCTCCTTTCACGACGGTCAGATAAGCCATTGCAATAATTACCACAACAGATACATACGGATTGTCCAATGCAATACAAAGAATCAGTGTCAGAACTGATAAAGATACTTTAAATGTAGCGTTCCAGTGTCTGATTTTTGAAGCATAAGCATAAAAATCAATTGAAGACCCTTCGCCGTGTTTATGTCCAATTCGATGGTGATGTGTTCTATCCCAATGGGTATGCTCATATCGATGTTTCCATTTGAAGAAAAGAACAGCCATCAGAAACATAGCACATAAAATAATAATTTTTTCCATATCACATCTCCTTTGAATTTTTACGCCATGTTAGCATTTGGGAAGAATTTAGAATCACAAAAATAGAAGAAGCATTGTGAATAATGGCACCAACAAGCTAACACTTGCTTTAACCTTAAATTTTATCAGCATTTCAATCTTAAAACATTCTATAATTTCCTATACATTAAAGAAAGCTGTATCAAGCTCAAATAAGCTCAACACAGCTTTTCTCCGTGATTTAGGCACACTAAACACACCATCAACACTTTATGAATAAATAAACAAAAATAATAATCATTTTTTCCCTAAAATGTAATAAAGATAAACTGTACCTCTTGAGTTCGAAGAGTTATTGTATATTTTCATAATAAAATACACAGTACATTTCGCTATACAAATGTATTCTGACTTAAACATCATCGCTAATTTTTTCACCTTCCCAGAATTACTTCTAGTGACTAAAGAATATCAAAAAATATTCTTTATAAAAAACTGCTCAGTTATTACAGTAGCGTTCCTATGTGGGAATTTCACCCAGCTTCCTGCACGGCAAAAATCGTGCAAAATTTATATAGCTCTATTCAATTTTAAATTAATTTATCGGTTTTTACTTTATCATACAATTATTATAAAGTCAAAAAAGATTCAATAAATTATATGCCTTGTTGTAGGCAAGTTTTTAAGTCATCGTCCGGAGTACTTATAAGTTGTAGATTAAATGTATCTACTAGATATTGAAGTACATTAGGACTTATGAATGCTGGAAGAGTTGGTCCTAAGAATATTCCTTTTACACCTAATGAAAGTAATGCTAAAAGGTCGGCAACTGCTTTTTGTTCATACCATGATAATATTATAGATAATGGTAATCCATTTACATCTGTATCAAATGCATCCGCTAAGGCTGTGGCTATTCTAACTGCTGAATATGCATCGTTACATTGACCTACATCTAGCAATCTTGGAAGTCCTGCTACTTCTCCAAAGTTTAATTTATTAAATCTATATTTACCACATGCTAGTGTTAATATGATACAATCCTGTGGAACTTTTTCTGCAAATTCTGTATAATAGTTTCTTCCTGGTCTTGCACCATCACATCCTCCAATTAAAAAGAAATGTCTTATCTCTCCATCTTTAACCGCACTTACAATTTCATTTGCATAACTTAAAGTTGCATTATGTCCAAAGCCTACTAATATTTCATGAGGCTCTTCATCCTTTTCAAAGCCACCTAATTCTAATGCTTTATCTATTATTGGCGAAAAATCCTTATATCCATTTTCATCAGCTGAAATATATTTTAATCCATCCCAACCAACTACACTTGTTGTAAATATTCTATCTTTATAAGTTTCTCTAGGTCTCATAAGACAATTTGTTGTCATTAATATACAACCTGGAATCCCATCAAATTCTTTTTGTTGATCTTGCCATGCTCCACCATAATTTCCAACCAAATGAGAATACTTTTTAAGTTCTGGATAACCATGACTTGGTATCATTTCTCCATGTGTATATATATTTATTCCTTTGCCTTCTGTTTGTTTAAGTAGCATTTCTAAGTCTTTAAGATCATGCCCTGAAACTATTATAAATGGTCCTTTTTTAGTATGTACATTTACCTTTTGTGGCGTTGGATTCATATATGTTTTAGTATTCGCTTCATCTAACTTTTTCATAACAGCAACACTCATATCACCTGTTCTCATAGTCATACGAATTAAATCTTCAACTGATAAATTATCATTAGTTGTACATTCTAATCCTCTAAAATAAAAATTATCAACTTGATCATCATAATAGCCCAAAAATCTTGATTGATGACCATATGCACTTATTCCCTTTAATCCATAAACCATAGTTTGTCTTAATGATCTTATATCCTCATTTATTTCCTGATCATACATTATTCCAGCTACTTTTGCATCCTTAAGCATATCTTCTTTAGTATCACTTAAGTTATAAGTTGCTTGCTTTGGATATTCTTTATCATTTGAAATTTTTGCTCTTAAATCTTCCTTTATTTTTTGAGATTCTTTAAGCATTTTAACGTGGACTTCTGCATCAAAATTAACATTAGTTAAAGTTGTAAATAAAGAATTTTCTACAAATTTAACTATCTCTTTGTCTATCTCCTCTCCCTTTTCTATAAGCTCTTTAGCATAACAGCTTATTCCTTTTATTTGGTATATAAGTAAATCCTGAAGATTAGCCACCTCTGGTGTTTTTCCGCATACTCCTAACTTAGTACATCCTTTTCCCCCAGCTGTTTGCTCACATTGATAACAAAACATTGAATTATCCATTAGTATCACTCCTTAAAATATAGCTATATTTATTATGTGTATATGTTTTATTACTATACTTTAATAATTACATTGTAGTTAAAATTAAAAAAAGCTCATCTTCTTGATAAGCTTTTACTTTATATTTAAAATAAAATTTCACATTAAATATTCTATCTTTGCATTTTATTGTGACAAACTATTTATTATTATAGTCTTCTTTCATCTTCTTGTTTTAATTTATTTGTATCCTGATAATAATCAATTTGATTTAATAGATATTCCTTATCTTTAGGTAAAATTCCCTTTAATGAAATGTAATTTGATGCATGATTACATCTAAATACCACTGGCTCATTTGCATCAATATGCTCTATTAAAAGCTTAATTTCACTTAAAATCTCTTTGTCAGTTAAAAGTTGAAATTCTTTATTTAAAATTTTATTATGTAGCTTGGTTCCTTCCTCTACCATAAGAGTCAATACGCCTAAATAATCAGCAGCCATACTACTTATTATTTGGCCTGTTCTAATTGCATGGTTTTTAGTCTTCTCTCTTCCACCAATACCAGCTATAACAGTTACTGATAATAATATATTTGCATCTTTAACTCTCTTTGCCGCCTTAATTAACTCCTCACTATTTACTCCTTTATTTATATCATTTAAAACCTCATCATCTCCACTTTCAACTCCCATATATATCATAGATAATCCTAGGTCCTTAAGATTCTTTAATTCCTCATGAGTTTTAAGTAATATAGATTTAGGCGAACCATAGAGAGTAACTCTACTACATTCAGGAAACAACATTTTTATATATGTTAGTATTTCCTTTAAATCCTCTGTCTTAATAATAAGAGCATCCCCATCAGCTAGAAATATTCTTTCCACATGTCCATATATTTGTCTAAAATAATCAATATCATTTTTAATATCTTCTAAGGACTTTATTATGAATTTCTTAGATCTGTACATATTACAAAAGCTACATTTATTATGAGAACACCCTAAAGTTGCTTGTATTATAAGACTGTTGCTTTCACTAGGTGGTCTGTATAATGGATAATCATACATAAATATTTCCTCCTTTATTATAACCTTATCAATTCTTAACCTTTTCTGATATAATTTTCATATTAAAATTATATCAGAAAATCCTCTTATATTTATCTTCATAATTATACAGTACACATATATTTTTTATTTTCTTTAATATGCCTAATTTTATTTTAGAATCTATAACTCTGTTAACCAATTGTAATGTCAATATTTTTAAGAAAAGTCTACGTGATTTATAGCACACGTTCACTATTCATTATCACAAAACCTATAAACATAAAAAAATCCTCGACAATACTTAGTATTATCGAGAATTTCATGGTGAATATCATACGTGATCTTTAAAAATACATATCTAACTTTTATTTTGTTTTTTTCTTACTGGTTTAAATTCTGAATTTTTATCATTAACATCTATATAAGTATAGTCTCCATTCTCACTTTTTTTAAGACCTAAAGATGCCATTTTCTTTTTAGTATTTTTATATTTTGTGCTCATTTATATCACCTCATAGAGATTATTTTGGCCATTTATAATTATATTATCCTTGAGAATTATAAACTTATAAACATTGTATTTTAATACTCTATGTTATCTTTTTCCGTATATACAAACAGTATAGTTAATTCTGTACCATTACAAATCTATATAATTTGTATTGTAACTTATTAATTTCACTATACCCTCCACTTACTTTCGCATATCTAAATCCATAGTAAGTAACATGTAGTCTGACTATAATAAACGCTGCTAAATAAATTACCTTTTATTTTTTTCTATATATTATATAATATTAATATAATATATTTCAGGGGAGGTTTGGTTTTTTTATGAATAATAAACTAACAGAAGAAAATCTTAACAAATTAAAAGAAGAATTAGAATATAGACTGACAGTAAAAAGAGCCGAAATAGCAAAGGAAAAATTAGTAGCTGCTGCACATGGCGATAGGTCCGAAAATGCAGAATATAAAGAAGCTTGCGCAAATTATAGAGAAAATGATAATAGAATTCAATATTTATTAACTATGATTTCAACAGCATCTATAATAGATGATAAAAATGTAGATAAATCAATATTAGGAATTAATAGTAAAGCTAGAATTAAATTTATAGACGATGAATATGAATCTATTGTAACACTAGTAACTACTATGGATTTAGACCCTGACAATATGCTTATAAGTATAGAATCAGATTTAGGAAAAGCATTATGTGGAAAAAAAATTGGACATATAGTTGAAGTTAATGCTCCAGGAGAAAAATATACAGTGGAAGTTTTAGAAATATTGGAATAATTTACACTTATCAACTTTTTGATATATATAAATTATTGTTGCATTAATCTTTGATATGACAACAATAAATTTTTGCATTAATCTTGCTTGTATATTACCCTTTAATCTTTTAAACAATTCATTAATCAAGCTTTCATGTGATGTATTTAAATATTCCATTACTACAAGAGTTGGAATATTTAAACAACCCACGAAAATCCAATATGAACTGCACCCTGTCAAGTAGACAGATGAAAAAACAAAAAAATTATGAAGCCAAGGTCTGATTTCGATATTCAATTGGAGTCAGACCTTTTAAATTTTTCTGT
>NZ_FOMG01000067.1 GCF_900112485.1 Clostridium uliginosum | reverse complement strand
TTATTTAATTTATCATCCATTATTTTACAGCGTGTTTTTATTATTTCCCTACCCAAACTTAATAATTAATTGTAACTAATATCACTAAAACTTTTTAATCCGCATAAATCTTTTATTATTTTACGTCCAAGAGTTGACGCAGCATTTCTATACGGAATTGGTGCGCTAGCACATGTATAGACTTTAGATTTTTTAGCAGGTTTAGTTGCTTGAAATACTGTTAACGGCATCTTTGCAACTACGGTATCCAAAATGTCACTTGGAATAATATTTCTATAAATTTTATCTATCGTATCAAATAATCTATTACTAAATTTTTCAGCTAATATTTTAGCCAAATTATTTGCACCATTAAGAGACCAGCTCATTTTTCTTCCTTTCATTCTTTGAGCTAATACATCACAAATATTATGTTCCATTGTACCTAACTGCC
Source organism: Clostridium uliginosum (assembly GCF_900112485.1). Lineage (GTDB taxonomy): Bacteria > Bacillota > Clostridia > Clostridiales > Clostridiaceae > Clostridium > Clostridium uliginosum. Next base: position 1,249 of record NZ_FOMG01000067.1, on the reverse strand, counting down.
TATATTCAATGCCTTCCGGCGGCGCAGGCAGATTTATATTGTCTCGTAACTTGTATGGTATTAATCCATCTTTGTTATGTACAAGATAATCATACAAATCTATAAGCTTTTTTAAAGCTACTTCATCATTATTGTTATCTATCATCAAATCTACAATAGCTTGTAAACCTTCGTCCACCTTACCTTCTCTAAAAAGTTTTAATAATATTTTCTTTGATTTGTTATCACTTACCTTACGAATAATAGATTGACTAATATGAAATGGGTCTAATTGAAAATGTATATCTTGTTGTTCACAAGTGGCTTTAATCCACTTAGCTCCATCACCATTTAAAATTCTTGTTTCTATTTCATCCACATTATATTTCTCTGATATAGTTGCTTCAGTAAGTTGCTTAAAATGTTTAGCATTATCAAAACTAGCACAAACAGTTTTATCCACAACTTGATATTCTTTTTTACTACCAGGACGCAAAGTCCATCCGGTATAAGATACTGCTAACTTTAATTCTTTCTTTTTACTTTTACCTTTAGGTTTATCCTTACCTTGAATAGATAACCAAATTCCATCTTGTTCTTGAAATAAAACTGAAACTTCTTTCTCTCCTTTTAAATTACCATTATTATTTAATTCAATTTTACGGTTTTCCAAGTCCTTGATTTTATCCCCAACTGTTTGAACGATATTCCAAACACCTTGAGCGCTAATATCTTGATTACATGATCTTTTTATATTTTCCGATGTCTTTCTAAATGACATCTCCGACACGTTAGTTAAAATAGTTTCCACAAGGTTTATTGATACATTACCAACAGTATCCATGCCTAGATATTCATCTAAAAGAAACTTGGTAGCCTTCTTACCGTCATCTAAATTAAATTCATAGATGCGTCTAGAATATTCTACATTTCCCATTATAGTTCGCAAACAAGTTTGCTTACAGCCTTTGTTTCTGTATATCTTAGTATTTCTTTCCTTAAGTAATTTCTCATCTAAAGATTCTAAAATTTCTCTTAACGCATTGCAGGCTTCATCACAAGCTATCTTATAAATTTTTTGTTCTAATTCCTTGAAAGTAAAACCATTATCATTTAAACTAAATTTATACATAAATTCAACTCCATTCAATTTTGTCTCGACAACTTAATTATAATGGATAATTTATGTATTATGGAGATGTTTTTACATCTCCTTTTTATTTTATCTAGTTTTAATTACTTCTTCTGCCTACTAAAATTATACTCTAAC
>NZ_FOMG01000026.1 GCF_900112485.1 Clostridium uliginosum | reverse complement strand
AAATATTTTAAAGTATATTATTCCAAAACTACCAACTGATTATGTAAAAAAACAGCAGATAATTTTGTTTTTACACAAAACTATCTACTGTCCCAATTTATCTTAAGTTTGTTCTTTTTCAGTTATTTGATATTCATAAATAGCTTTTGATATTTGAGCAATTTTTTCTTCAGGATTGTCCAAGTCTTTTGTATAAATTATTAATATATATGGATTTTTATCCAAAACTAATCCTATGTCATGAATATATTCATTACTAGAACCAACTTTATGAGCAACTATATCATAAGGTAGGTATTTATCTATCCTACTATGACAATCTGTTGATTGCAAAACTTTAATTAAATGAGCATAGTTAATATCATCTTTATTATCATATATATGTTTTAAAATTTTAAATTCAGCATTTGGAGTAGTTACATTATCAGAATAGGATATAGGGACATCAAACATATTCCATACTTCTTTCCTTGCTTGAGCATGTCCACCAAAGTAAGAACCTACCATGTTAGTTGCAATATTATCAGAATTAATTATAGATAAATCTAATAAATCCTGAATTTTCATGTTAGGGATGTCGGTTAAATTCTGTAATACTCCAGTACCTTCTTCATAGTATTTGTCTTCATATTTAATAGTAGTATTAAGTAAATTTTTATTTTCTTTGGCTCTTTCATATGTCAGTACATTTAATGAAACTTTATATGTACTTGCAGCTACAAAAATATCATCTTCATTAAAGTTAATATATTCATCAGAATTTAAATCATAATATATAAGTCCTACATTTTCTTTGTCAGTACCTAAATATAATGATATTCTATCTTCTAAATTATATTTATTATTATGTAAAATAGATAGCTTGAACTCATTTGTTAAATCAAGATTTAATAAATCTTTATCAAGTGAAATACCTGTATTTAGTTTTTTAGGGATAAGATATTTTTTAAGAGCTTGTGTATTTATAATAGTTGAAGCAGCATCATCACGAGAATTTTCATAAACATTATTATATAACTTAGTAGTATTATCACTTTTAATACTTTTAAGCTCAGAATTTGAACGAAAAGTATAAATTAAAAGTGTTAGAAGACAAAAAAACAAAATTAGGATTATTAAAAAATGCTTTTTTGTGATTCTCATTTTTCACCCCCTACCTAAAATACTTGTTGTGAAGATTGTATGAAATATAAAAAATAATGTCAATAAGTTTTCGACATGATGGAAAATATTTTATGTAAAAGTAAGCAATATGGGATAAAAGTAATAATTATTTAATAATTAATTTATATTATTAAGTATACGTAGTATAGAAGTTATTTTTAAAAATATAATAAAATTACACTTTATTATACCTCTTGAAAATAAAAAATATAAGTTCTAATATTTACTTACAAACAATAATATTAACTTATAAGATTCAGTTGATTAGTAAATAAGAAGACCTCATTTTATTACATAAAATAATACTAATTATATAAGGAGTGATATTATGAACAGAATTTCAAGTTATTCTTTGAATTTAATTCATAAGATAAGTGAGGCAAAGGAGATTAGTTATTACGAGTTAAAAAAAATTTTTGAAAAATATGAAACTGTAGTGGAGGAGAAATATTATAATAGCTTTAACTTAGATATGGAATTAGCTAGATTAGAACAAAGTGGAGTAGTAACACAAGAAGATGGATTGATAATATTTCAAGGAGCTTAAAAAATATATTATGCTTATTTATAAAAATTATTATTATCAATACAAATGTAGATATTAATGTTAAGGAATAAATAAGAATGCATTAAATTTTCATATAAGTACAAAATACTTAATGAAAGGATGTGTTTAATATGACAAATAAAGAGGGAGCAATCAACCCAATGCAAAAAGGGGAAAGAAGACAAAGGATTCATGGAAATCAAAACAACGTAGGAAATGATAAGAATGAACCAGAATATAAAAATTTTGCAGGAGAACCAATAAAGAAATAAGGCATACTGATTTATTTCTTTATTAAATATGTTTAAATATTATATTAAAATATAAACTAATAAGGCATTGTAAAATAAATAACTAGTCAAAGATTTTTAGGATTTTTTGAACTAGACAAGAAAGTGAAGGCGGTTGATACTACTGTTATTAGCTGCCTTTACTGACACAGTATAGTTCAAAAAAGACAAGAATACTGACTAGTTATTTATTTGGAGATGCTTAAGTAAAAATAATCCATATGAATTTAAGATTTGTGTGGATTATTTTTTGTTTAAGGTATATTAAGTTTATGTATATACTAATGTTGACATTTAATCAATAAATGTTTATATTATGCATAGATATTCGTCTATATAAGGAGGTATATATGGAATCCAAATATGAAATAAATTCAAAAATATTTAAAGCGTTAGGAGATCCTAATAGACTTAAGATAATTGATTTGCTATCTTGTGGTGAAAAGTGTGCATGTGATATATTAGAAAATTTTGAATTTACTCAACCTACATTATCTCATCATATGAAGGTATTAATGGATTGTGGACTAGTTGAATGCAGAAAAGAAGGAACTTGGAATCATTATAAATTAAATACATTAAATTCTAATAAATTAGTTTTATTTTTAATGAATGTAGTTACAGAAACTGAAGATTGTATTTGCAAAGAAAAAGAGTGTATATGTAAAAATAACAGTATAAACTAATACCATTGTTAAGGACAACTGAAAAGAGTATTAGGCATTTTCAAAAAAATAACTAGTCAGCATGCTAGTTTATTTTGGGGGAGATGCCTTTTATTATGTTTAAAAATAGGGAATGTAGAGCATACTTTTAATTAAGTGATTCTTAGGTTCAGGTGGAGTTTGCTTATAAGAATTACTTATCCAGGTACGTAGCAGTGCTTATCTCCACTTTAATAGAAAAGCAGAGAACCCTTGATTTGGCGTGAATCGCTTTCATATAGTGCGATGGGAGTATTAGCAGTGGTAGAAATCGGATAAAAACTTTAGGAGGATCAAAATATGATATCAGATACATCTCGTTTAATAGGCTTTGCATTAGTAGGAGAAATAAGTTTATTATCAATAATTATAGAGATTATAATTATAAATAAAATAAAGAAATAATTTCAAAATTGATACATATTTTTCAAAAAAACATCATATGTTCCAAATATTGATTGACCTATCTATTTTATTCCAATATAGTATATATAGAACTAATAATACTTATTTTGTATAAATATATAATATAGAAGGAGGGAAAGTCATGCTAAATCAAGAAGAAATAAAAAAACTAGACAACATTTTAGCTGCTCATGATTATAGCAAGACATCAGTCATTGCTATTATGCAGGAGGTTCAAAAGGAATATCGTTATCTGCCAGAGGATGCACTATGCTATATTGCAAAGGAACTTAAGATTAGTGAAGCTAAAGTATATAGTGTAGCAACATTTTATGAAAACTTTTCATTAGAACCAAAAGGCAAATATGTAATAAAAATTTGTGATGGAACTGCCTGTCATGTCAGAAAATCAGTTCCTATTTTAGAAGAATTCAGGAAAACACTAGGGCTTTCTGAAACTAAGGTTACAACAGATGATATGATTTTCACAGTAGAAACAGTATCTTGTTTAGGTGCATGTGGACTAGCTCCAGTTTGCACTATAAATGATGTAGTATATCCGACCATGACACCGGATAAAGCAAGTGATTTAATTAAGAAGTTAAAGGAGGAGGCAGCTAATGAGAATTAATACAAGAGAAGAATTGGATTCTATGAGAGAAAAATATAAAGCATCTTTAGGCAAGCAGTACAAGCAAATCTTAATTTGTGCTGGAACCGGCTGTGTGGCAGGTGGGTCTTTGGACATTTATAAAAGACTTCAAGAAATAATAGATGAAAGAGGGCTTAAACTTTCACTGACACTAGAAGAAGAACCACATGATGAGACAGTAGGCTTGAAGAAGAGCGGATGTCATGGCTTTTGCGAGATGGGTCCATTGTTAAAAATCGAACCTATGGGTTGGCTATATATAAAAGTTAAAGTAAGTGACTGCGAAGAAATTATTGAAAAAAGCATAATTGGAGATGAAGTTGTAGAACGTCTGATTTATAAAAATGAAAATAAGAGCTACAGTAAACAGGAAGAAATCCCATTTTATGAAAAACAAACTCGTGTGGCTTTAGAACATTGTGGTCATATTAATGCGGAATCTATTGAAGAATACTTAGCTATGGATGGTTACAATGCTGTTGCTAAAGCACTTTTTGATATGACATCCCAAGATATAGTAAATGAAATATCAGAAGCCTATCTAAGAGGAAGAGGAGGCGGAGGCTTTCCAACTGGAAGGAAATGGGATCAAGTATTAAGACAGGCAGAAACTGAAAAATATATCGTATGTAACGGAGATGAAGGCGATCCAGGTGCCTTTATGGATAGAAGCATGATGGAAGGTGATCCTCACAGAGTAATTGAAGGTATGATTATTGCAGGTATTGCTACTAAGGCTCACTATGGATATATTTATGTTAGAGCAGAATATCCTCTAGCTGTTAAACGCTTACAGATAGCTATCGAACAAGCTATAAAAAAAGGACTTTTAGGCAAGAATATTTTAAATTCAGGTTTTGATTTTGAACTACATATCAACCAAGGAGCAGGAGCATTTGTATGTGGTGAAGGTAGTGCACTAACAGCTTCTATTGAAGGAAATAGAGGCATGCCTAGGGTTAAACCACCGAGAACCGTAGAACAGGGTTTATTCGGTAAACCAACAGTATTGAACAATGTTGAGACATTTTGTAATGTTACATCAATTATTAATAAAGGTGCAAAATGGTACAAGACTATGGGACCTGACAAGAATCATGGAACCAAGGCATTTGCACTTACTGGTAATGTGAATAATACTGGACTTATAGAAGTTCCTATGGGAACAAGTTTAAGAAAGGTTATATTCGATATTGGAGGTGGAGTCAAAGGCGGAGAATTTAAAGCGGTGCAAATTGGTGGACCATCTGGAGGCTGTCTTTGTATTAATGAGAACCATTTAGATTTGAATTTAGATTTTGATTCATTAAAGAAGGTTGGTGCCATGATTGGTAGTGGCGGTCTGGTTGTTATGAATGACAAGAGCTGTATGGTTGAAGTGGCTCGTTTTTTTATGAATTTTACCCAAAACGAATCTTGTGGAAAATGTATACCTTGCAGAGAGGGTACAAAAAGAATGTTAGAAATACTTGATGATATTGTAGAAGGTAGAGGTACTTTAGAACATATTGATATGTTAGAAGAGTTATCCGAGACCATTTCTGCTACCGCTCTTTGTGGACTTGGAAAGACTGCTGCCTCTCCAGTTATAAGTACTTTAAAATACTTTAGAGATGAGTATATCACCCATGTTGTGGATAAAAAATGCCCAGGAGGTGTATGTAAGGCACTAATGTCCTATGAAATTGATAAGGATAAGTGTAGAGGATGTTCAAAATGTGCCAGAATGTGTCCAGTAGGAGCTATTTCAGGAGAAATAAAGAAACCTTATACCATTGACAAATCAAAATGTATTAAATGTGGTGCTTGTATGGATGGTTGTGCTTTCAAAGCAGTCCAATTGGTTTAACAAAGTGAAATATATAAATTAAGCATTTGAATATGCCTTACTGAAAGGATGATGAAAAACTATGTCAAAATATATGATAATTGATGGTAATAGGGTAGAATTCGATAAAGAAAAGAATATTTTGGATTTAGTAAGAAAAGCAGGCATTGATTTACCTACATTTTGTTATTATTCGGATTTGTCCATTTACGGAGCCTGTAGAATGTGTGTGGTTGAAGATGAATGGGGCGGTATTATAGCTTCTTGTTCTACACCACCTAAAGATAAGATGTCAATTAAGACCAATACACCAAAACTTCACAAGCATCGTAAGATGATTTTAGAATTACTTCTAGCGTCTCATTGTAGAGATTGTACCGTATGTGAAAAAAGCGGTAAATGTAGGCTTCAAGAACTAGCAGTACGTTTTGGTTTAAAAAATATTCGATTTAAAAGCACTAATAGTGAAAAGAAATTAGATACTTCATCTAAGGCAATTATTCGTGATCCTAGTAAATGTATTTTATGTGGTGATTGCGTTAGAATGTGTAACGAAGTGCAAAATGTAGGTGCAATTGATTTTGCACACCGCGGTGCTAAGATGGTAGTAAGTCCGGCATTTGGTAAATGCTTAGGAGAAACAGATTGTGTAAACTGCGGACAGTGTGCTAGTGTATGTCCTACAGGTGCAATTATTGTAAAGAGTGATCTTAAGAATGTTTGGAAAGCATTATATAATCCAAAACAAAGAGTTGTAGCACAGGTTGCACCTGCAGTACGTGTGGCATTAGGTGAAGAATTCGGTATGAGACCAGGCGAAAATGTTATGGACAAAATCGCTGCAGCAATGAGAAGAATAGGCTTTGATGAGGTTTATGATACTTCATTAAGTGCTGATCTCACAATTGTTGAAGAATCTAAAGAATTTTTAAAAAAATTAGAAGCAATAGATGGTAAGATTCCATTATTTACTTCTTGCTGTCCGGCCTGGGTGCGATATGCAGAAACAAAACATCCGGAACTGATGTCTTATGTATCCAGTTGTAAATCGCCAATGCAGATGTTTGGAGCTGTTATTAAAGAACATTTTAAGGATAAGGATGCTTCTGATGATAAAGAAACCATATCTGTGGCTGTTATGCCATGTACGGCCAAAAAAGCAGAAGCAGCTAGAGATGAATTTGTACGAGATGGTATCAAGGATGTGGATTATGTAATTACCACAACAGAACTATGTGCGATGATTAAGGAAGTTGGTATCCAGTTTAATAAAATTGAATCAGAATCTCCGGATATGCCTTTTTCTCTATACTCAGGTGCAGGTGTGATTTTCGGTGTTACCGGTGGTGTAACAGAAGCTGTTATCCGTACTGTTGTTGAAGAGAAAACTACGAAAGTATTAAAAAGAATAGAATTTATAGGTGTTCGTGGTATGGAAGGTATAAAAGTATGCGAACTACCAGTAGGAGACAGTATCCTTCGTATTGCAGTAGTAAGTGGACTTGCAAATGCAGAAAGTTTGATTGAGAAAATCAAAAGCGGAGAAGAACATTTTGATTTCGTAGAAGTTATGGCTTGTCCTGGTGGCTGTATATCTGGAGCAGGACAACCATTCGGTTTAAAAGAAGATAAGAATGAAAGGGCAAAAGGACTTTATAAGGTGGATAAGGTTGCACAGATTAAACGAAGCGAAGAAAATCCTATGATGATGTCTTTGTATAGTGGGTTACTAAAAGGACGTTCTAAGGAATTACTTCATGTTCATTATGAACATAGTGAACACTAAAATTAGGTATTATAAATAAATAACTAGTTAAAGATTCTTAGAATTTTTTGACAGTTAGACAAGAAAGTAAAGGCAGTTAATATTATTGTTATTAGCTGTCTTTATCGATGCAGTATAGTACAAAAAGACAAGAATACTGACTAGTTATTTATTTGGAGATGCCTTAAGAAATTTTTAGTTTTAAAGTGAGCTTAAACTTCACTGAAGTTAAGAATATATAATTAAATAAACAGATGCCATATGAAATTTAAGTCATATGGCATTTTTAAATCGATTATCGCGTTTTAGAATATTAAAAGTATTGACAAATGGTATTAATCAATCTACAATGAACAGTGTTCATATAAACTTTATAATTGATTATAGGAGGTGTTATAATTGTCAAGAATAATTGAAAATCCGAAACAACTTATATTAACTAGAGCAAAAGAAATTCTATACAATGAGGGCTATGAAAAGTTTAGCATGAGAACTCTATCTAAAAAATGTGATATTGCCCTTGGTACGATATACAATTATTATCCAACAAAAAAAGAACTTATTATTGAAATGATGACGGATTATTGGAAAGAGCACTTCTATGTACTTGAAGATATAGTAAATTCGGATGATACATTATATATTAAATTGAATGAAATATTTAATAAACTAAGCATTTTTATTAAAACTTTTAAAGAAATATGGCTTAAACCTGAGTTTTACGAAAATCCTGATTACATTAAAAATAGTTTAGAAAAAGAAAATATTTATATGGAAAAATTAGTGAATATGATAGAAAATATTTTACTAAAAGAAGTAAGAAATAATAAAATTAACCTTAAGTTAGATTCCTATGAAACCGCTAAGTTTATATTGATGAATTGTATTACAATGGTGCAGATGCCGATTTTTAAGTATTCATCCTTTGAAATGTTTCTTAGAGAATTACTTTAGTATCATATGCTAATTTTGAATATTAATTTTTGAAATATTGCTTAAAGAATTTTTTTGGTCTTAAATGAACATTGTTCATAACACATTCTTTTATAGAAAAATTTATAGATTTGGAGGTATTATTATGTTAGTTTATGCAATTATGTCTATTACATCAGCACTTATATTTTATACAATCGGTGTATGGAGTGAAAAAAAACAAGGTGAATTAAAAAAATGGCATATGTTGGTATTTTACTTAGGATTAGTATTTGATACTTTAGGAACAACACTCATGAGTAAAATTGTTAAAGGCGGGTTTCAATTTAACTTCCATGGTCTAACAGGTTTATTAGCAATAATTTTAATGCTGTTACATGCACTTTGGGCAACGATCGTTTTAATTAAGAACGATGAAAAAACTAAAGCTAATTTTCACAAATTTAGTATTATTGTATGGGTTATTTGGTTAATACCTTTTATTTCAGGTGCAATTTTTGGTATGTCGCACTAAAATTAGATTTTTTGTTTTACAAGAGTAATTTATTGATACTAAATTAGTTTATTCCAATTACCTTACTTCTACGTTCCATTAAAACTACATCATGCCACATCCCATTATTCATTTTTGCTACTTTTTCTCTTATTCCAATTTCTCTAAAGTCACACTTTTTATGTAATGCTATACTTGTAATGTTTTCGATTATAATACCAGACTGTAAAGTCCAAAATCCATTTTCTTCTGATAGCTTAATTAAATTTTGAAGGAGGATTGTTCCTACACCTTGCCCTTTATATTTTTCAAATAAAGTATTGTTAAATTTTATTATCTTCCTCTAGCTTGTATTAACCAAGTTTAATTCTAACTAACCAATAAAAGTAAATTCTACTGTCCATGAACTCTATATAACAATATCAACACTGTTTTAAAAGATAGCGTAAAAAAATATTTATAAAATGCAACATTTTACCTATTTAAATTGTGTTATAGGTGAAGGGGGAATGATAATGGATAATATTTCATTATCAAGGAACAGATTCACAGTCATTAGAAAATATGACAAGGTATGGATTCAATAAAAGTATGTAATTTCTTATTACATTAGGATATTTGTACATCAATAACTATATAATAAAGCTAATATTTAGGGGGATGATTTTAATGAAAATAACAAAGAGAATTTTAGCTGCTATGTTAGGATTAACAATGCTTATTGCAATACCACAATGTGCATCAGCTAATGTAACTACAGTAGTTAATAATGAAGTAGCTCATATGTCAAAGTTTGTACAGGTATGGGGAAAAGTTGAAGAAAAAAATGATGGAAAAATTCATATTAAAAATTCAAGCAATATAAATAATGATATGATACTAAATATATCACACGAAACTATAATAATTGATGCAGTTAGTGGATTACCAGTTCCACTTAAGGACATAAATTTGAATGAAGATATTTATGCTTATATTAGTCCAGTAATGACACTAAGCTTACCACCTATGAGTAATGCCAAGGCTATTATTGTAAATATACCACAAGACTTTAAAGTTCCTAATTATATTGAGGTTCAGTCTATAAATCAAAATTATGATGGAAGTATAACTGTTAAAAGTGATGATGGACTTGTAGAGGCAACTTTAGATCGAAATACAAATGTATTTCCATATTTAACAAAAAATATTGTAACTATCGATAATATTAAAATAGGATCAACTTTATTCTTATGGGGTAAAGAAGAAAAAGGTAAAATGCAAACTATGGAAAATACTAAAAAGATAAAGGTAGAAAAGAGTTTAATTATGCCTTATGGTTATAGTGCATTAATTAAAGCGTCAGTTAATAATGTAAATATAGATGGAAAAGATATTTATTTAACATCAAAAGAAGTTCCTTTTATGCAAGAAAAAACATTAATGGTTCCTCTAAAAGTAGTTGCAGAAGCATGTGGATATAATGTTAGCTTAAATAACAAAAGAGGTGTAGCTACAATGACAAAAGAAGGATCAAAAACTTATAGTGTTACCATTAATAGTGATATGATAAATTTAGAAGATACTAATTGTTATTTAAGAAACAAAACAATATTAAAAAATAATACTATTTTTGTAAGTGCAGATTTATTTAATTTAGCTCAAAATGCAAAAGTAGTAGTGGAATAATTAAAATTAGCAAGGTATGTATGTCGCTGTTAATGCAAACATAAGAGTTGCACAAGGGGCAAAGCATAGCTTAAACAAATCACTTCAAATATCCTTTAGAGGAGGTGCGGTAACAGGTCCATCAATACATGATCTTATTAAGCTATTTAGTACAATAACATTGGTGCTTGCAACTATATTTGTTAATTATGGATTAATTAGATAATTATTTTGATAGGGGAGCTAGAGATAGCTTCTCTTTTTTTGTTATATTTTAAATATTAAATTGACAATGTATCTCTACAGTTGTAGAATGGGAATATATTCTACAACTGTAGAGAGGAGGTTTAATATGAATAAAATTCCTAAAATATCTGATTCAGAATGGGAAGTTATGAAAATTGTTTGGGATAGAGCTTCAGTCACGTCTAAGGATATTGTTAAAGAATTAAAATTATCAATGAATTGGAAAGAAACTACTATTTATACACTTATTAAAAGATTAGTTGATAAAAATATAATTGGCATTAAGAAAGATTCATCTCCCAATATCTGTTATCCGTTAGTGTCTCAAAAGGAATGTAGAATGGAAGAAAGAATGTCTTTCATAAAAAAAGTATATAATGGTTCCTTAAATTTAATGTTGGCAAACTTAATTGAGGAACAGGAATTGACTGATGAAGATATTGAAGATCTTAAATGCATTCTTGAGAAACGGAGCAATAAGAGGAGGTAACAGGATGTATGAAATTTTTGCTGTTTTTAAGTGGGTGATTGAAGCATCAATAATGGGCAGTGTATTGGTATGTGCTATTCTTCCAATTAGATGGGCTTTAAGTCGAAAATTTAATGTTAATTGGCAATATTATATATGGTTTTTATTATTGATAAGATTAATAATGCCATATGCACCACAAAGTCAATTAAGTATTTTCAATCTGCTTCCTACAACTATAGGAAGTTCTGATTATAATTCTCAAAATGATAATGGAAATAAAATTGAAAGTAGTAACAATAAAGAAAAAACTGTTTTTAATACTACATTACAGAAACAAGATACAATTGAAAATACGGAAGAGAATATAAAAACATTTAAAGGACTTTATCAGTTAATGTATAGAAATATAAACTTAAATTTTGCTATTGTAATAGCTTGGATTTTAGGTTTTTTGATATTTCTAATATGTATGATTATTTCTAATTTGCGTTTTGGGATAAGAATAAAAAAGAATTTCAAATATGCTGATAGTAACATTAATGAGTTATTTAATGAGTGTAAAGTGATTATGGAAGTTCACAGAAATATTCCTGTTTTGCTTACTAAAGAAGTATATAGTCCATGTCTTTTAGGATTTATTAGACCAAAGTTATTACTGCCATGTCACTTACAGCATAAAATTAGCAATGCGGAATTAAAATGTATACTACTTCATGAGATGGCTCATTATAAGCGAAAAGATATTTGTGTTAATTGGATTGTTGCAATAGTAAAAGCATTACACTGGTTTAATCCACTTATCTGGTATGGCTTTTATAAAATGCATCAGGATTGTGAAATTGCTTGTGATGCCTATGCGTTATCACACATAGATCCAGAAAAACGAATAGAATATGGACATACTATTATTCATTTATTAAAATTAGTTTCAGTTTATAAATTTACCCCTGGAACAACAGCAGTTGTATCAAAATATGATAAATTAGAGATTAAAAGGAGGATTATTATGATTTCAATTTTTAAAAAGACATCTTTCAAAAGTGTAGCAATAGCAGTTGCTATTATTACAGCAATAGGTTTCACAGGACTTACAAATGCTAAGAAAGTTTTGGCCACTAGCGGTGATGATTTAGAAAATTTACAGTCACAAAAAGCTTTTTTACAAAAAGATAAGGAAGATACAGTAAAATTATGGGCTGAAGCATTAGGAACAAGAGATGGATCTTTTAGATATGCAATTCTTTCAAATGATTTAAAACAAACAGAATATGAGAAATATAGTGAAATGAACTGGGTAGTTGGAGGTTCAAGTCCTTGGGTTGTGAGTTATAAAATAAATGAAAAAAATAAAATAGATGACAAAACTTATGAATATGAAATCGAGTATAGTATGAGCGATTCAACTAAAACACTATATAATAGTCATGAAAATGTAACTGTACAAGAAATTGGTGGTAATTGGTTTGTTATAAATCATGATGATTATGATTACCTACCTGAAGTAACTGAAAGTAATGATTCAAAGTTTTCAACAGTTCAACCTAGATTAGCAGAAAATTCTTTATTAACTGATGATAAACAATGTGCAGCAAAATTATGGGCTGAAGCATTAAAAGAAAGAAATGGATCTTTTAGATATTCAATTCTTTCAAATGATTTAAAACAAACAGAATATGAGAAATATAGTAAAATGAACTGGATAATTGGAGGTTCAAGTCCTTGGATTTTAAACTATAAAATAAATGAAAAAAATAAAATAGATGATAAAACTTATGAATACGAAATTGAGTATAGTATGACAGATTCTACTAAAGCCATATATATTAGTTATGAAAATATAACTGTACAAAAAAACTTTGGTAATTGGTTTGTTATAAATCATGACAATTATGAGCATATGCCAGAAGTAAATGAAAATATGAATTAATAGGATATTCATTTTTATAATTCAATACCTAAAAAACCATATTACAACTTAAATAATTTTAATGAAAAGTCTCTGTTTTAAAACCGTGTTGATATTGTTACATATTGTTCAGAGTGCTAAAGAATTGGACTTAAGAACATCTAAATGAATATAGTCCCATTCCAGCTTGTTCCAAAAACAAGTTTTGGACAAGCGATTAATGTGACAATATTCAAGGAAACTCGACTTACATTCGTTCGCTGAGTAAGTTCGAGAAACAAAATATAAAATTTTGAATCTCACTTAAGAGTTCTAAAAGTCGAATTCTAATGCACACTTCACAAAAATGTAACAATATCAACACTATATTAAAACAGAGCGAATGAAAAATTAGTAGCCTCTAATTTAGTGATACCCTCCCTTTATAGTAGACAGTTAAAATAATAAAACTGTTTCAATGAAGGGAGTATTTTTTATGGGGATAAAAGGAAAAGTTAAGAGTAATATAAATATACCGGTAGTAAAAATAGATGTACTATAAGAATGTTTTTAAATATATACCCATAATTTTCTGTATTAAGAATAATTTTACTATAAAAATTAAATGTGTTAAACTAAACCTTAATGAATGGAATTCTTATCTAAATTTTAATTTTTATAATTAATTAAATAATAATCTAATTGTACATTTACGCAATATTAGGGGGGGATTATAAATGAAAAGAAAAATTATTGCTGGATTAGTTTTAACTTTAGTTTTTTCATATTTCAGTTCTATACAGGCTTTAGCCATTGAAAAAGATTCATCATCTAATCAAACTGTAACTCAAGTAAATAAAGCTGAAGAGCCTTTATCAATGACAGAGACTATAAAGCAGCAAGCTCAATTGCTAGTTAATAAATATGGCACAACAAGTGTTCAATATGCTGTTATTGATTCAGGGAAAATTGTATTGTCAGATAATGCTGGTGTTTATAATAAGGCAGAAAATAGATCACTTACAAAGGATAATATGTATGGTATTGGTTCTATGAGTAAAATGTTTGTGGCAGCTTCGGTTATGAAATTAGTAGACGAAGGTAAAATTGATCTTGATACGCCAGTTGTTAATTATATACCAAAATTTAAGATGGCTGATGAGCGTTATAAACAAATTACTCCAAGAATGCTTATTAACCACTCTTCAGGTCTTATGGGAACAACTTTTAACAATACTTTTTTGCTTAATGATAATGATACAATAGGCTATGATAAGCTTCTTTCTGAACTCTCTACTCAAAGATTAAAAGCAGATCCAGGTGAGTTTTCTGTTTATTGCAATGATGGTTTTACACTTGCTCAATTACTTGTTGAACAAGTTAGTTGTATGGATTTTACAACCTATATACACGAAAATTTTACTAAGCCATTAGAGCTTTCTAATACAAAGACACCACGTGATACTTTTGATAGGACAAGTATATCGAAAGCTTATAATGCATCAGACAAAAAAGAACTACCTGTTGAAAATGTAAATATTATTGGTACTGGTGGTATTTATTCTACGGCAGAAGATCTTTGTCAATTTACACGTATTTTTACTGATACTAATAATAGCATTTTATCAAAAAAATCTATTGAGGCAATGGCTCAAAAAGAGTATGAAAAAGGGATATATAATAAATCAGAGGATAATATTCAAGGCTATGGACTTGGTTGGGATAGTGTGAATTGTTTTCCATTTAATCGATATGGAATAACTGCTTTAGCTAAAGGTGGAGATACATTTGCTTATCATGGTAATATGATTACCTTGCCACAATATGGTTTATCAGTTGCAGTTATCTCTTCTGGTGGATCAAGCAGTTATGATCAGGCTTTTGGTACAAGTATTTTATTACAAGTTCTAAAAGAGAAAGGTATTATTTCTAAAATACTTCCAGATGTAACACTACCAGAATCCAAAACTGCTCAGATGCCCAAAGAGCTTACTAAATATTCAGGATTATACAATGCAGGAAATATAATGGCAAATAGTACAGTTGATCCTAATGGAACCTTAACTCTTAGCATAGTAGGGACATCAAAAAGCAGTGATCAAGTTTTTACTTATACTGATGATGGATATTTCACTTCAGCAGATGGCGATTGTAAATGCAAATTTGTTGAAGAAAAAAATGGGGTTACTTATTTAGAAAGAAGAGCATATATAACTTATGATGGACTACCACAGACTGTTATTTGGGATTACAATTTACAGAAAGTAGATTCAAATCCACTTAGTGATAATTTAAAAGCAGCATGGGAATCACGCAAAAATAAAGACTACTATGTGTTAAATGAAAAATATACATCTGAAACCTATATGAAGTTTTTTAATGCTCGTCATATTACTTTAAATGATGAAGCTCCTGGTTACTTAATGGGGCATAAAATTGTAAATGAAAATGAAGCAAAAGCTATTACTAAAATACCAGGGACAATAGGTCGTGACTTATTTGATTATAATTTTTATACAGAAAATGGTGTAGAATATCTTAAAACAGGTTCTAACATTGCAGTAAGTTCTGATGCAGTTCCAGCTTTAAGTAAAGATTTAGCTACAGTTACAATTGCACAAGATGGATATGCAAAATGGTACACCGTATCATCTGAAATGGCTGATAAAACTATGAAAGTAGAACTTCCTATAAATGGTGCATTTGCTGTTTATGATGCAAATGGTTCATGTGTTAATTATAGTTATATAAGTGGTGAAAATAGTATTTCCTTAGCAGATGGATACCATGTTGTATTTATGGGAGACAAGGGTGCTGTATTTAATGTTAGTTTTAAATAAACTAAAGTAAATTTAAGAATTATTCAATATTTAAGTTTTGTGTTTAAAGTTTAGGCTATGTTTTAAAACCGTGTTGATATTGTTACATATTGTTCAGTGGGCTAAAGAATTAAACTTAAGAACATCTAAATGAGTATGGTCCCATTCCAGCTTGCTCCAAAGACAATCTTCGGACAAGCAATTAATGTGACAATACTCATTAAGAATTCTAAAAGTTAAATTCTAATGCCCACTTAACAAAAATGTAACAATATCAACACTATTCTAAAACATAGCCAAAGTTTAATATAAAGTAAAGGTGCTGTTTTAAAGCATAGCTAAAATAAAAAACACCTATACATAAGTATAGGTGTTTATATGGTTGCGGGGGCAGGACTTGAACCTACGACCTTCGGGTTATGAGCCCGACGAGCTACCAACTGCTCCACCCCGCGTTAATATATTTATAATTTTGCCTAGGGTCTTAATATACCTTAATAAACCAAAAAAGTCAAGAAATTAAACTAATTAGTTTTTAAATAGAGGTATTTAATAAAAAAAGTAATTGTAACTATGAATATGAGTTGATGTTGTAAGTGATATCATAAGGCATAATCAATTAAATAATAAGTCCATCTGTCAAGCCTATTTTTTATTAGGCTGTGTCAGCAGATTGTTCTAATAGCACCACTATGAGACCAATCTAATTCCTTGCCTAATGAAAAATAATCATGACATTTTGGACTTGTTATTTTCTTTCATATGCCTAAATGAAAAATTATACAAATTTATTAAGCGTGAATTCCCCCAAAGGGATGAAATGTAGAAAAAGAAATAAGAATAATAAATTAAAATATAGTTATAATGTTGGGTAGATAAGTATTTAGTATTATATCAAATGTTACAACTAGAATATTGAGGTAGGAGGAAATAAGTATGAATTTTAATCATATTGATTTAGATAATTGGGAACGTAAAGAGTATTTTGATTATTATATTAATATTGTTAAATGCAAATATAATCTAAATACTAATATAGACATTACTGAACTTTTATTAAAAGTAAAAAATAAAAAAATAAGATTTTATCCTACATTTATATATATAATTACTAAGGCAATAAATCAAAATAAGGAATTTAGAATAAGTTTTGATAAAGATGATATATTAGGGTATTGGGATTATATTAATCCATCTTATACTATATTTCATAATGATGATAAAACTTTCTCTGATATATGGACAGAATATAACGAAGATTTTTCTGTATTTTATAGAGCTGCTATTATGGATTTGGAAAAATACAAAGATATAAAGGGTATTAAGGCAAAACCCAATACCCCTAAAAACTTTTGTCCAATTTCTTCAATTCCTTGGCTTAGCTTTACTGGGTATGGAATTGATACTTATAGTGAGTCAAAAATGCTTTTTCCAACTATTTTATTTGGGAAGTATTTTAAGGAAAATAATAAAGTAATGCTCCCTTTTTCCATATTTGTAAATCATGCAGTGGCGGATGGTTATCATACTTGCAAGCTTATAAATGATATTCAACAGATATCGTTTAATACTGAAGAATGGATGAATATATAAGGCATATTAGGCATATTCAAAAAAATAACAAGTCAATATGATAGTCTATTTCGTGTCATGCTGCGTCAGTAGAATGGCCATTCTACTTCCTTGCCTGACGCAAAATATACATCGCATCTTGGACTTGTTATTTTCTTTCATGTGCCTTAAAATAAATACAGCATAATAAAAATTTAACGCTTTGTTTTAATATCAACACTCTGTTAAAACATAGCCAAATTAAAAAATAATTAAATTAAAATAGAGTCTTCCAAAATAGAAATTAAATCTCTATTTTAAGGAAGGTTCTTATTACATACTTTCACAATATTTTGCTATAGCATTAGCTACTTTCATCCCACTATTTACAGCTCCCTGCATCCAACCATGTGTTAGAGAAGTATGCTCTCCAGCGAAATATACGCTATTGTTATATTCAGGTTTTATCATTGCATATGAGAAAAGATTTTGTTGATTAGGCATGAAATAGCAAAATGCTCCCAAAGATCCCTTTTCATTATTCCACTCAACAGTTCTAAAATCTTTCACTATTGAATCAAGATATCCATTTGGAAGGTCATGAACAGCCTCAACCTGTCTTTTTATTTCTTCAATACGTGTTTTGTCGTCTAAATTGCCTAAACGTATTGCGTCTTGATTAAGATTGTAGGATGCTAAAAGAACTCCAGCATCATCATTTAAATTGTATTTTTTATTTTTATTAGAAATTTTCTTGTTTTCCATATGATTAGTATTAACGCGAATATTATCATTAGGATACCATATACTTGTGATTGGCAAATCTGTAAAAGAACCTCCTCCTATTATTTTATCATCTCCTTTTTCCCAGAAACGTTCATTACACATAAAAATAGTTTTTTGAGATGCTGTATAATTGACTTCTTTTATTGCCTGCATTTTTTCAGTACTAAACATAGGATATACACTTACATTACGCAAACTGGAAAAAGGAATTGTGCAAATAACAAAGTCAAAGGTTTGGTGAGAAGTTTTTGAAGAGTTTTCATTTGTATATTCAAGTGAAATTTTATTATTTTCTTTAAATATACTAGTTACTGTTTGTCCATTTTCCCAACTTACTTTTCCTACATCTTCTTTTTCAATATTATAGTATTCTTTTGGTCTTTTTGACATTAAAGAATTATAAAAAGAAAGTGGTAGGTTAACTGCTCCATCAATTATTTCATATCTATAAGCAGAATCTACGCTATAGTCTTCCTGCAAACTTTCAAAATAACTATTATAATAAAAAGAACCTAAGAAAGGAGAAACGCTTGAGATTAGTTCTATAGCTCCTTCACTTAAACCCATTTTTTCAAGTACTTCTCGTATACTTAGATTGCCAAAATATTTAATTGGCGTTGAATATTGTTTTTTAATTTGTAATAGCTCTTTTCTTATGTCTGGACTTATTTTTAATAAATTACTTCCTAGTGCATAATCAATGAGTTCTGGCCAGGGTGTATTTTTTTCCCACGATGTTAGATTAAAGTCAGGATAAATTTTTTCCATTACACTTTTACCTTCAGAATCATTTTTTGCACGCTTATTTCTTACATAGATAAATGCATTTTCATTTGTTTGAATAAAAGGTCTTGTTTTTAAATCAAAAAGATTTATATAATGCCATGTAGTTTCATGACTTATAGGTATGCGCATAGCTCCAAGCTCACCATAAAATCTTTTATCCTTATCAAAGTAATGAGTATAAACTCTACCTCCAATACGTTTTTCCTGCATTTCAAAGATTGTAATATCAAAGCCAAGTTTTCTAAGCTCAAAAGCAGAAGATAATCCTGCAAGACCACCGCCTATTATACCAACCTTAAGTCCTTTACAACTTATTGGAGAGGCAATTGTTGTAATATCCTTTGGTGGACTAAGTAGCTCTACTATATTATTAAAATCTTCAATATGATTTGCTTTTTCTAGAGCAATCTTTAACATATTATGCCTGTCTTCATCAGTTGGATTAATTGGTTGTATATATTTAATTTCTTTAGGCAAATGAATTCAACTCCTTTTGAATAAGAATGATTATAATTATGATTGCAAATTAAGTATATAATCCATAATAAGTATATTATTTAAAGCATAATAAAAGACCAGCCAAAAGAATGTCTTTTATTGGTACTCTAATTATGAGCAAATTATATTTTTCGCAAGTTTTCAATAATCACTTTCTAAGGAATATTATCAAAACAAAATTACAGAAAATATTTTCTTTGATAGCATTATATTCTATAATTGAGATATAATTTTTAAAATGTATATAAATTGTATTTATTTTAATCGGGGTCGCATTAGCTCAATTATTAAGTTTAAAGAAGCATAGGTGACAGTAACCATCGAAAGTGCATATCCCTAATTATTAAATCTAAAATTTGGAGGTTACAATGATTAAACACGAAAAAAATAACCAAGAAGTAAACTATCTTCATATAATGATGTTATTTATATTTAGTGCGATATTTATATGGTCTTTAATAAGTCCTAAAGATTTATTTACATGGTTTCTAGAAGCATTACCTGTCATTATAGGTCTAATAGTAATATTGGCTACTTACAATAGTTTTAGACTAACTAACTTAGTTTACGTTTTTATACTAGTACATGCTATTATTTTGCTTATAGGTGCACATTATACATATGCAGAAATGCCTTTTTTTAATTGGTTAAGAGATTATCTGAATCTTTCTAGAAATTATTATGATCGTTTAGGTCATTTTGCACAGGGATTTGTTCCTGCAATGATAAGTAGAGAAATATTGTTGCGTAAGTCATCACTAAAAAGAGGTAAATTATTATTTTTTCTAATTATTTGTATTTGCCTAGCAATAAGTGCATCATACGAATTAATAGAATGGGTAGTAGCAGAAGCTACTGGTAGTGCGGCAGATGCTTTTTTAGGAACCCAGGGAGATGTTTGGGATACGCAATGGGATATGTTTTTTGCTTTATTAGGTGCAATTTGTTCATTATTAGGGCTTTCAAGGCTTCATGATTCATTTTTATACAGAGCTATGCTTTAAAATAGTGTTGATATTATAAACCATTATAACTATGAATATCTATGAGAAATAATTAAGTTACATAAAAAAATAACAGACTAGTAGATTGGTCTGTTATTTTTTCATAGATTTAAATTATATTTAGCTGAATTTTATATAGTATTTGATAGAAAAGAAAGAGAAATTTCAAGTAATGTTATAAGAAAATTTATTGGATACAGAATAATATGTTATAATAGCCTATATTTGTATTAAATAAAAATGTTAATAAACAGAAAGGATGTATTTAAATTGTCTGGAGCAGGAATATCTCATAACATTATAGTTAATATGTATACTAAAAAACCTGAAATTAATGAAAATGGTGATATGGTATTTAAAAAAAATGGTTTGTTTTTACTTTGTGGAATACTTTTGGTTTTAATATTTTCGCTGTGTGCTGTCTTTATGGATTATTATGTTGTTGAAATTATGGAGGAAAATAATATAAATAAGGACATGCTAGACACCTTATATATTTGCGGCTATTCTTTAACAGCATTATTTATGCTAATTGGAATGAAACTAATTATAATGTTTTTTAAGTGTAAAATAATTGTTTCCAAAGATGCAATCACGTCAAAAAAGATATTTTCAAGCAAAACTATAAAATTACTTGATATAGAAATGATTACATTTTCTAATGCAAAAGGTCTTGTTTTTAAAAGCTGTGATTCTAAAATTGCTTTTGGGAATTTCACCATAGGATTAATTGAAATGCTAAAATTTATAGAGGCGAATACACTTAAATACAAGTGTGAAACAGCTATACTTAAAGCTAAAAAAATGTTAAGTAACAACAGAATATTTTATTAATAACCTAAGAACTAAAGGATGGATTTGACTAATGATAGGATTTATAATAACTTTTGTTTTAACAATAATAGTACTTAGTATCATATGCTTAGATATTAGTAAGAAGGTATCTTTGTTACATAAAAGTTTCATGAACATATATTTTATTTTTGCCCCACATATTGTTTTGTTAGGGTACTTTTTTAGCGAACATACTAAATTTGGACAAGATAAAGTTATATGCAAATGGATTATTTTAACTGAAATAATTCTTTTAATTTTTTATATTTGGATGAAGGTAAATATAGTTGCAAATACCCAAAAGGGAATTGTAAATCTTAGATTAAGGGTAATGATAGGTGGAAGAAGTCTTGTTCTCTATGGACTATATGTAGCATTTATTCAAAGCATAATATACATAATTATCTTTAGGGTAATACACGATAACGCTATCTTTAATAATGTTTTTGTAATAGACAGCATTATTACGGGATTAAATATTATTGTGTTACTTACAAATGGGATGCTAAGAATCTTATGTACTTCAAGAAGGCTAAATATAATAAAAAGACTTATAATAGCTTTTTGGGTTTTCATTCCGATTGTAAATATTTTCATAATGTTATATGCTTGTCATATTGCAAGAATAGAGTACGATCATGAGTGTTATAAAGTAATTAATAATGAAGCACGTGTTGATTCACAGATATGTAAAACAAAATATCCTCTTGTGTTAGTTCATGGCGTTGGATTTAGAGATTTAAAATATATTAATTATTGGGGAAGAATACCTAAGGAACTAATTCGTAATGGTGCAACGGTTTATTATGGAAACCAAGAAGCTTGGGGAACAGTTGCGTATAATGCACAGGATATTAAAAATAAAATTCTTGATATTGTAAAAGAAACAGGGGCTGAAAAAGTAAATATTATTGCACACTCAAAAGGTGGATTAGATGCACGTTATATGATTAGTAAGTTAGATATGGGGAATTATGTTGCATCGCTAACAATGATTTCATCACCACATAGAGGATGTAAATTTGTTGATATTGCTTGTAATATACCTGATAGGATTTATAAAGCTATTGCAAGGTCATTTGATAAATATTATAGAGTATTGGGTGATAAAAATCCTGATTTTTATACGGCGAGTAGGCAATTTTCCACTAATCATAGTAAAAAATTTAATAAAGAAGTAAAAGATGTAGAGCAAGTCTACTATCAAAGTTATGCAACAGTAGTAAGAAACATGTTTAGTGATTATGTAGTGACTATTCCTTATATTTTAGTGAAGTTAACAGAAGGCGAAAATGATGGCTTAGTAGCCATTGATTCTGCTAAATGGGGAGAATTCAAAGGTGTGTTGAAAAATAAGCATAGACGAGGAATCTCTCATGGAGATATTATAGATTTAAGAAGAGATGATTATAAAGGCTTTGATGTAATAGAAAAATATGTAGAGATTGTATCAGAACTTAAAAATAAAGGATACTAGATTAGATATTTTAATTTATTTAAATAAAGGCTCTGTCTTAAAAACGTGTTGATAGAGCCTAAATAAAAGATGATTCAACATGTTATAGTATAAATATAATGTTTTTATATAGTGATAAAAGGGGTGAGATTATGAAAACGATTATTAATTCAGGAATTGTAGTACAATCTTATAATAATAATATAGTTTGTGTTAGAATAGACGGGAAAGAAAAGATATTGTTTTCTAAAGGAATTGGGTTTGGTAGGAGATTTGGAGATAAGATTGAAGAAGGAACAGAGGTAGAAAGAGTATTTGTTATTGAAGATGAAGATAATTTAAAAAACTTTAAACAAGTAATCGAAAAAGTTGATGAAGACTTTTTTAATGTATGCGAAAAAATAATAACTTCAATATCAGAAGAATTAAATGAGGAGTTAAATGAAAGGATTCATATAGGATTAACAGATCATTTAAATTTTGCTGTAAAAAGAATTGCGAATAAGGAGATAATTGAAAATCCATTCCTTATGGAAATCAAAGTGCTTTATCAAACAGAATATATGTTAGCAAAAAAAGCAGCAAAGATATTAAAAGATGAGATAAATGTAATAATACCAGATGGAGAAATTGGATTGATAGCATTGCATATTCATTCTGCTAGAAACTCAGGAATGTTATCTAACACAATTAAGAATGCTTATTTAAGTAATATGATAATTGAATATGTAGAAAAAAAGCTAAAAATAAAAATAGACAAAAATTCTCTGGATTATGCAAGATTTGTGACTCATATAAGATTTGCAATTAAGAGAATGTTAATAGATTCTCCGGTTAAAAATGATTTTATATGGGAAATAAAATGTAAATATAAGTTATCGTATAGTATAGCAAAAGATGTATCTAAAGTATTAGGCGAAAGATTGGAAAAAAAAGTATCTAAAGATGAAATTGCATATTTAGCAATGCATATAGAAAGATTTAGAATGGCTACTATTAAAAAGAATTAAATAAAATCTATTTTATAACAGAAGTCAGCGTAATATAAAAAACAAGAAATTTTTAAAATAGTTATTGATTACGATTACAAAACATGGTATTATAAATATATAGAATATATAGAAAATATAGGGAATAATTAATTGGCGTGTAACCGATCAAATTCGAGCATTAGCTGAAAAGGATAACATTTATTTGTCCTTTTCAGCTTTTTTTGTGCAAAAATTTAATTAACAACTATGAAATGCATTTAAGGATATTAAAAATCCTTAAAATAAATTAAAAAAATTAAGGGGGAACTTTATTATGATGAAGTATCTACAAAAATTAGGGAAATCTTTAATGCTTCCAGTAGCTTGTTTACCAGCTGCAAGTATTTTGCTTGGTATTGGTTACTGGATGGACCCTACTGGATGGGGAGTAAATAACGTGGCTGCAGCTTTCTTAATAAAAGCTGGTAAGGCACTACTTGACCATATGGGAATTTTATTTGCAATCGGTGTAGGTGTTGGGATGTCTGATGACAACGATGGTACAGCAGGACTTGCAGGACTTGTTTCATGGCTTATGATTACAGTTTTATTAGCTCCAGACGCTGTAGCAATGTTTAAACATATTGATGTCTCAGCAGTACCAGCAGCTTTTAGTCATATTGAAACACAATTTATTGGTATTTTAGCAGGTCTCATTGGTTCTAGTTGCTATAATAAATTTAAAAATACTAAATTACCAGATGCTTTAGGATTCTTTAGTGGAAAAAGAAGTGTTGCTATAGTAACAGCAGGAGAATCACTTATTGCAGCTATAATATTATTTTTTGTATGGCCTTTTGTTTATGGAGGATTAGTAGCTTTCGGTAAATCAATTATTTCTACAGGTGCTATTGGTGCTGGTATATATGCATTCTTTAATAGATTATTAATACCAACTGGCCTTCACCATGCACTTAATTCAGTATTCTGGTTTGATGTAGCTGGAATTAATGAAATTGCTAATTTCTGGTCACCAAATGGAACAAAAGGTGTAACTGGTATGTATTTGACTGGATTCTTCCCAGTAATGATGTTTGGTTTACCAGCAGGTGCATTAGCTATGTATCATACAGCTAAAGACAAAAAGAAGAAAATAGCCTATGGTTTATTAGTATCAGTAGCAATATCTTCTTTCTTTACTGGTGTTACAGAACCATTAGAATTTGCATTTATGTTCTTAGCTCCAGGTCTATATGTAGTCCATGCTGTTTTAACAGGTATTTCTGTTGCTGTATGTGCAATGTTGCCAGTAAGGGCAGGATTTAATTTCAGTGCAGGTTTTGTAGATTGGTTATTAAGCTTTAAGGCTCCTATGGCTTTAAATGGACTTTTGATAATTCCAATTGGTTTAGCATTCGCTATTATTTATTATGTAGTATTCCGTTTTGTAATTACAAAATTTAATTTAAAGACACCAGGTAGAGAAGATGATGATGACGAAAGTGAAGAAATGAATGTAATACTTGCAAATAATGATTTTACACAAGTAGCTTCTATTATATTAAAGGGTGTTGGAGGAAAAGAAAACGTAATGTCTATTGATAATTGTGTAACTAGATTACGTTTAGAAATTAAAGATCAAGCACAAGTAAATGAAAAAGTTATTAAATCTGCAGGAATATCTGGGATAATTAGACCGGGTAAAAATAGTTTGCAAGTTATTGTGGGAACACAAGTACAATTCGTAGCAGATGAATTTAAAAAAATGTGCAAGTAAAGGAAAGTAAATGCATAGTTTAGGAACTTATATTTATATAGGAGTTGCATATAATAGAATGAATTTAGATAGATATATAGAATGTTATGATATGGAATATTGTGATGAATGGTAGCTTTTTTAAAAGTCAAAGGGGATATGTTTTTTAGATGCTTTTTGGATAAGAAGAAATAAAGAAGAGAGCTATGAAAAAAGTCATATTAGATTTACCAATTCTGTTAGAGATGACTTACTGACAAAAGAATATTTTATATTTAAGTAAAGAATAAAGGCAATAAGCATTATAAAGTAAAATGTTTATTGTCTTTTGATTTTGCCTTTAATTATTAAAATTTATAACAATAAAAAATAGAAGAGTATAAATATACAATTTAAGTTAGCCAATTAAAAGCAATTATTGATTAATCGTTATTAAATAATTATGCCATATAGATATGAAAAATTTGGCTTTTGAAAAGTTATAACTGATTATATAGATATTGAAACAAAGATATATTTGATAAGGATGATCTTTATGTTGGAGCTTGAAAGAATAAAAGAAAAAATTAGTTGCTTATGATGAATGAGAAGCTAAAAGTTTATTAATGATTATTTATATAGGACTTGACACTGCACTGAATGAAAATGGTGGACAAAAGGTTATGGAAGAAATATTAAGAGATTTATTTAGTATATATAAAGAAATTCCAGATAAAAGATAATTTAATTAACACAAATGATAATAAATTATTAATTATTGAGGAATTATATATTTATAAGTATTTAACAAAAAAAACATTATTGAATTTATCAGAATGTTAACATCTTGCCAACTATTATCGAAATATGATAAAATATTAATTAATTTGTTGTATTTTTACGATTTATCGGGAAAAATATTAATATACTAAAAAATTAGCATATTAATATATGATTTTTCAGGAATACATTAACTAAAGAGGAGGACCTTTATGAACATTTTCAAGAAAAAATCATTAGATCAAATGCTGGAAGGTGTACAAAAGACGGCTTTAAAGAAAAATCTTAAAGCTAAAGACATAGCTGCATTTGGTATTGGAGCAGTAGTAGGAGTAGGTATATTTGTTGCCACAGGAGAAGGTGCACATTTAGCAGGACCAGCAGTAATCATTTCATTCATTATAGCAGGTATAGTAGCTTGTCTTTGTGGGTTATGTTACTGTGAACTTTCAACAATGTTTCCAGTAGCAGGAAGTACGTATTCTTATTCATACATAGTATTTGGTGAAATAGTTGCAATGATAATTGGATGGTGTCTTACTTCGGAATACTTAGTTGCTTGTAGTGCTGTTGCATCAGGATGGTCAGGCACCTTTGTTGGTATATTAAAGTCAATAGGAATAACACTACCCACAGTCTTTACTGCATCACCAAGTAAAGGTGGAATAGTAGATTTACCAGCTGTACTAATAATTGCATTAATAACTTCTATTTTATGTTATGGAATGCAGGAAAGTGCAAAAATCAATAATTTAATTGTAGGCATAAAAATAGCTATAATTATTATATTTGTAGCTCTTGGAGCATCACATATAAATCCAGCTAACTATCAGCCTTTTGCTCCACTTGGATTTAAAGGTATTTTTGCAGGAACAGCTACTATATTCTTTTCTTATATAGGTTTTGATGCTATATCTACAGCAGCAGAAGAAGCTGAAAATCCTAAGAGAGATATTCCACTAGGACTTATAAGTTGTTTAATAGTAGTTACAATACTTTATATTTCTGTTGCCTTTGTACTTACAGGAATGGTTCCTTATAAAGAAATAATTTCAGAAAATGCAGTGCCAGGGGCCTTAGCAAGAGTAGGTATAAACTGGGGAGCTGCACTAGTAGGAACAGGAGCTATACTTGGAATGATTTCGACCCTAATGGTAATGCTTTATGGCCAAGTTAGAATATTCATGGTTATGTCAAGAGATGGACTTTTACCAAAATTATTTTCAAAGGTACATCCTACACATAAAACACCGTATATCTCAACAATAATAACTGGAAGTATAGCAGCAATAATAGCTGGATTTTTACCACTAGACTTTATTGTGGAATTTTTAAGTATAGGAACATTATTAGGTTTCACAGTGGTATCCGCTGCAGTTATAGTACTTAGAAAAACTATGCCAAATTTTAAAAGAATCTTCAAAACTCCTGGAGTACCATACACTCCAATAATATCCATAATATGTTGCATAGCTTTATTAAGTAGATTAAAAATAAAAACTTGGATAGGTTTTTCAGTTTGGCTTATTATAGGACTTTTAGTATACTTTTTTTATGGAAGAAAACATAGTGTGCTTCAAAATGAAGAAACCTCAGAGGATTAAAAGAAGGCTTTATAAAGTTAAAATAACAGGAGATTTGAAAACTTAATATGATTGAAAAAGATTAAGTACAAATATAATTGTTAGCAAGCACTCCTAAGTGTGCAACGATCTCTTAGGTCTAAAAATTACTAGGTACAAGTTACATAATTTAATAGATATGAAAATGTCAAAAATTTTAGCCTAAAGTAGAAATTTATTTAAAATATCTTTTCTGCTTTAGGCTTTTTGTTCAATTTCCAAAGAATATTATTTATTAACTAGTTCCCCTATTGAGTTGGCTTGAGTACATTTTTTAAGATAGTGGCCAATAAACATCTCCATCATTTATTATAATTTCTACTATACCATTCTCTTTTCCACTTTTCTTTTGTGGAGCTTTACCAGAACATCTTAATTAAAAAAAATATCTCTAGTATAGATATTAAAAATAGTTATAATCAAGGGTTTGGGAATAGACCCATTATAATTTAAGGCTTATCACTTGAGGTTTCCTCCAGGAGACTTTGAGATAGAAGAGGAATTTCAAATTAAATAAATATTATGATGGTTAAGAAAATTTAAAGGGTGGGAACTGAAGTGAAGAGGAAGGGGAGAAGGCTTCTGTATTAGATATACACACATAAATTAATATTAATATTATATATATTTAATAAGAATGCATTTTATTAAATACATGAACTTTATATACAAAGAGCTTATAATTAAGTAAAACAATTATTTTGTAATTATTGGGTATTTTGCATTGGAAAGGGGATATGATAATGGATAAAAACATTAAATTACTTTATTGCATTTTAGGAAGTACTATGCTTGCATTATTAAATAATTCTATATTTGAATATTCTAAATTAGGATTATTTTCTAGTGGATATGGAGGACATCTATTGGGTGAATTGTTAGTTGGATTAAGTAATATATTATCACTTATAGGATTTATATTAGTGGCAGTATTTTCTATTATATTAATAATAAGAAATATTGATTTAAAATAACAGAGGGGTAAAGAGTAGGAGAGATCTCTTTGTAATAAATCAAACAGTTATGCCAGCATTACTTATTGAATGTGCTTTTTGTGATAGTGAGAGCAATATGAATGGTTATGATTGTGAGAAGATGGCAGGAGCTATATTTGATGGGATATGTAAGATGTTTGATATTGATAATAATATAGAAGAGAAACTTAATGAAATAAGAGATGAAAATTTAATTTATGTTGGTCAAGATTTTAGGATAAAATAAAATTTTTTACTGCACTTACTTAATTAATTTGAGTAGGTGTTTTTTATTTATTTTAAATATTTAGTATCTAAATTTTATTTTAAACAACAAAAATGAATAAAAATACATTGATAACTAATATATAAAAACTTAAAATTAGTAATTAATATGAAGAATAGGTACTTAGTTGATATTAAAATTTTTAAAATGAAAAACAAACTTATTTCTAGTTACGCTACCGTTACACTACTTTTGATAAAATCAAAACCCCTTGAAATAATGAAACTTAGTAGTTCCAATACTTCAAGGGGTTTTCTATTTCCAAATGGTGCCGATAGTGGGACTCGAACCCACATGGTTTCCCGCATGATTTTGAGTCATGTGCGTCTGCCAGTTCCGCCATATCGGCTTAATGTCGAACAAGGATTATTCTATCACAATGTAAAAGATAATTCAAGAAGTATTTTTTATATTGTGATAAAATAACTATTGAAATATTTTTTATCCACTTTTCAGCAAAATATTTAAATAAAGGTTGTTACAAATTAAATCATTTGCTAAAATGTATATAGGATAAAGTTATCCCAGTGGGATATTTTTTAACCCAGTACAATATTAAAGAGTTATTCTAAGCTTTTTAATATTAGTATTATTTATTAATTAGGGAGGAGCAAAATTATATGATGTATTCAAAAGAAGTTGAAGAAATGTGTGTAGTTGCTAAGGGTCCTAATCATGGATCAGCACCAATTCCTGAAGAAGGAAGATGGGTTCAATCTAAAGAAGTAACAGATATATCAGGATTAACTCACGGAATAGGTTGGTGTGCACCACAACAAGGAGCTTGTAAATTAACACTAAATGTTAAGGATGGTATAATCCAAGAAGCATTAGTTGAAACAATTGGATGTTCAGGAATGACTCATTCAGCTGCTATGGCTTCAGAAATATTACCAGGAAAGACTATATTAGAAGCATTAAACACAGACTTAGTTTGTGACGCTATAAACACAGCTATGAGAGAATTATTCTTACAAATCGTTTATGGAAGAACTCAAACTGCATTCTCAGAAGGTGGACTACCTATAGGAGCAGGTCTTGAAGACTTAGGTAAGGGATTAAGATCTCAAGTTGGTACTATGTATGGAACTCTTGCAAAAGGACCAAGATACTTAGAAATGGCTGAAGGATACGTTACTGACGTTGCTCTAGATGCTGGAGATGAAATCATTGGATACAAATTCGTTCACTTAGGTAAAATGATGGAAAACATCGCTAAGGGAATGGGTGCTGATGAAGCATTAGAAAAAGCTAAGGGACAATACGGAAGAGTTAACGACGCTGTTAGATTAATGGACCCAAGACATAATTAATTATTTGTAAAGGAGGAAAAAATATTATGGCATTATTTGAAAGTTATGAAAGAAGAATTGACCAAATCACTCCAGTACTTAAGAAGTACGGAATGGAAAAGATTGAAGATGCAAAGGCAGTTTGTGATTCTATAGGAATAGATCCTTATACAATTGCTAAAGAAACTCAACCAATCGCATTTGAAAATGCTGGATGGGCTTATACTTTAGGAGCTGCTATAGCTATAAAGAAAGGTTGCAAGAAAGCTGCTGAAGCTGCTGAAGCAATCGGAGAAGGATTACAAGCATTCTGTATCCCAGGATCAGTTGCAGATGACAGAAAAGTTGGTTTAGGACACGGAAACTTAGGAGCTATGCTTTTAAGAGAAGAAACTAAATGTTTCGCATTCTTAGCAGGACACGAAAGTTTCGCTGCTGCTGAAGGTGCTATTAAAATAGCTGAAAAAGCTAACAAAGTAAGAAAAGAACCATTAAGAGTAATCTTAAACGGTCTTGGAAAAGATGCTGCATTCATAATTTCAAGAATTAATGGATTCACATATGTTCAAACTAAATTTGATTACTATACTGGTAAATTAACAGTAGTTAAAGAAACTCCATACTCAACTGGAGTTAGAGGCAAGGTTAAATGCTATGGTTGTGACGATGTTAGAGAAGGTGTTGCTATAATGCACGCTGAAGGCGTTGACGTATCAATAACTGGTAACTCAACTAACCCAACTAGATTCCAACATCCAGTTGCAGGAACATATAAGAAAGAATGTATAGAACAAGGTAAGAAGTACTTCTCAGTTGCATCAGGTGGTGGTACTGGAAGAACTCTTCACCCAGATAATATGGGTTCAGGTCCTGCTTCATATGGTATGACTGATACTATGGGAAGAATGCATTCAGATGCACAATTCGCAGGATCATCATCAGTTCCAGCTCATGTTGAAATGATGGGTCTTATCGGAATGGGTAACAACCCAATGGTAGGAGCTACTGTTGCAGTTGCTGTTGCTGTAGAAGAAGGAATGAACAAATAGTACAAATCTGTATATTTATAAAAAAGTTCTGAACGAAATAAAAAAGTTTTGAACGAAGAGCTCAATGTAAGGTTAATTTTTAACCAAGCATTGGGCTCTTTTTATTTGTTAAAGCATCTACAAATAAGAATAAAAACAGCAACCCTCAATCGAACTCCGTTAATTGAGAGCAGGAGAAGAGGCGAAGCCTCTTCAAGAGAGCAGCATTGGCGTGGGTAGCTAGAACGACCTAGCGGAGCAGGTAGATGCTTAGTCATAAATAATAAGAGCACCCCTCAATTTCACTCCGCTAATTGAGAGCAAAAAGAGGAGAATCCTCTTTAAAATAGCAGCTTTGGCCGGGGGTGGCTTAGCGGAGCAGAGCTAGAAGAGCTAGAGCTGGATTAGATTATAGATTAGCGGGAAGGGGGATTGTTCTTGCGGAGCAAGGGTTGCTCTTAATAATGCTCATGATGCGCTTGTAAATTTTATTGCTACATCTCTAGCAAAGGCTGCTTTCGCATCGGCGTGAGCCGTGTTAAAAACACAAACATTTCAAGGCGTCCATTCAGAACTTTATTATTCGAGCAAAACGCGTGAAAGTAGATATAGAGAGCAATTATAGGAAGGATTATTTTTACAAAAGTGCTTTTATAGGAAATGAAGAGGCTTTATTCAGAACTTTATTATTATTTTTGGAATAAATAGGAGTTAGAAATGAGAGAAATAAATGGATTGAAGAGGTTTTTCTCATTCAGAACTTTTTTATAATTGAGTGAATTTTTGAGAGGAAAAATAGCTAAAATGCCTGTGGATAACTAGTCAAAATGGGGCAAAAACCGTTCAGAACTTTATTTGTATGGTGAAATTTTGAATGGGGTGTGAGGAAAGTCGGGGAGAGGGTTTGAGGGGGATTTTGTTCATTCAGAACTTTTTTATTAGAGAACAAAATCACAGGCTTGAGAGAGTTTTTGAATTTCTAAAATTGTTTATTCAAATATAAAAAGTATAAATTATAGTTTTTATAAGACGTAAAATAGAGCACACGTTATTTTAATGAAAATTAGAATGACGTGTGTTTTGTTTTACCTCTTTTTTATTAAGTGAAGCAGGTAATTAGAGATTAAATATGTCCTTGTTATCATTTTAACTGCTTCTAATTTTAATTCTAATGAATAAGTTTAATTTTTTTCTTTATATTTATATATATTATTAAAAATAGAGGAATTTAAATATTTTTGTAGAAATATGGAGTATCAGAAATAAATTTAAATATTGAATATAAAATTTTAACAATATTAATATTTTGATAATATGTTTAAAGATATTTATACAAGAAAGTGTGGTGTTAAATAGGAAGATACGGTAAAAATTTTGTTTATTAAACGAAAGTACAAGTATCTATCCTATTAATTTAATGAATGAATTAGGTATATGTGGTTGGTTATCAAGAGATGGGAAGTTTTATAAATGTGGTGAGTCTAAACATAATCTTTTAGCATCAAAATTAGAAAAAGATTTAGAATTAAAAATATTTGATGAAGAAAAGTCTATTTATCTTCATGATACAGCATTATTGGAGACTTTAGGATTTGTTAAATTTACACAATCTACTTACGGATTAATAGGAGAATCTTATGATAATCAATTTGTGCTATTCTTTGGAAAAAGGTTTTCCTATGAGCAACGAAAATGGATGGAAGAAAATATATCAAAAATGTCACCTCGTCAAAAATCGGAATGTCGACAAAGATTAATATTGGGTTATTAATTGTAAAAGATGATGTTCTTGAATCTGCCGAAGTAACTACTAAAATTATGTCTAAATACTTCAGAATTGAAAAGGTAATTGACAATGAAGATATGTATTATATATCAGGTGTAAGAGAATGATATATAAGTTGTTCATATTATGAAAAATAATCTAAAAACTAGGCACACGTCTATTGGTAAAAATATCAATGGAACGTGTGTCTTTTTTTGTTTCTTTTATAGGAGGTGAAAATAATATGAAAAGAAAAATATAAACAGAATATGATATGCCATTTTATCAAGGCTTTGAAGAATTTACTGATACCTGTAAAGCTAGAAGTTTAAGATAAGATAAAAATAGAGTTTCAAGATTTATGAAAGAAAACAATGTTGAAAGCAGATTAATCTTATGTATCATATGTTACGGAATTAAATATAACAGTATAGTATGCTTTTAAATGTAGAAGATAATAAGGATATAACGATATTTACTAAAGAATAATTTTTTATATATAAATATAAATAAAGATAAATATAAGGAGGAACTAAAAATGAGTCTATTTTTAGGTAAAATACATTACTGGTTATTTAATAAGATATTATGGTTTGAAATATTAGAAAGTGAAATAATTAATCTTGCTAATAATGAAGGATTAGATATTGAAAGTTTGAGTAAGGAAATTAGTGAAAAGTATGGAGTTAAGCTTCCTAATAAGCCACTTGAAGAAATGATAGATACAAGTAATATCCATGGATGGTTACAAGAAAAAATACATTGTGCAGAAGGTAGAATGGCAGCATATACTACTAAAATTGTTGAAAATAATAAAAATGCATGTAGTAAGATAGAAAAAATATTTATAGATCAAGGAATAAAAGCAGCTAAAGAAGTGAAAAAAGATAAAGGCGTGTTTGAAAGTGCTGAAGATATATTTAATAGTATAAATGACTACATTCTAGATGGAATGCCATGTGATAGAGTAAATGAAGTTATTACTTGTAATGAAGATAATGTAGAGTGGACTAGACGAATATGTGTTCATAAGGACATATGGGATAGGGAACAAGGTGATGTGAATTACTTCTATATATTAAGAGTTTTATGGATGACAGCTTTTGTTAATGAGGTGAATAATGACTTTCAATATATAGAATGTGAAAATGGATTAAAAGTAATAAAGAGAAAATAATATTTTGACTTTGGAGGAAACACAAGATGAATGCAATAGATATAATGATGGAAGAACACAGATATATTAAACGTATGCTAAAGGTTGTAAGAAAAGCATGTTTTAAGGTATTACAAGGTGAGGAAGTCAATTATGATGATTTTTATTCAATGATAAGTTTTATTAGAAACTATGCAGATGGACATCACCACAATAAAGAAGAAATAATACTTTTTAATAAAATGATTGAAAACTTAGGAGTTTTAGGCGAGAAGACTATAAAGTATGGGATGTTAGTAGAACATGATTTAGGTAGATTACATGTTAAAGGTCTTGATGAGGCTCTTGAAAATTTAAAAAACGGTGATGAAGAAGCTAAATTAGATGTAATTGCTAATGCTATTTCTTATACCCATCTATTAGAAAGACATATTGATAAAGAAGATAATGTTATATATAAATTTGCTCAAAGAGAATTAGATAACAGTATATTGGAAAATATAGACAAAGAATGTAAAGACTATGAAGATGAAAATATGTCTGTAAGAGATGAAAATATAAATATACTAGAAAATTTAGAAAAGAAGTATTTTAATTAGAAGAAAAAACCTTATATAAATTTAAATACAAAAGGGAAAGAATTTTGCAAAAGTATTAGATCCAATATTACATGAAGATATAGTAGTAGTATATATTCCTACTCATGATTTTAATAATATTATTCAGATCATAAATAGATTAATAAATTAGCCTTATACTTAGGAAGTCACTTAGGTATAAGGATTTTTTTTAGGGGAAAAAGGGTTATGGGAAAAGGTTAAAAATATAATGCATTTTGAATTAATATTAAGTATTTGTAAATACACACGAAAATGAAAGTACGTAAGGGTTATTTCAAAAAAACACTCAAAAGTAATTTAATGAGTGTAACAAGGAGAGGGTCTTGATATGGATATTAATAGTGTAGGAAGTTTAATGAATACTTATAGTATGGGTTCTCTTTTGAATACAATGAATAATTCTGATAAGAGTACAAATATTCCTCTTATTGGTTCATTAGATTCGTATGTTCAAGATTATTATAGTGAAATGAAATTAAATGGAGTATCACAAAACCAGGAACTTCAAAATATTTTTAGTACGGTACAGCCTAGTGTGAATGTTCCAACTTCATCTAATGAATTTTCGAATTTACAAAATAGCAGTGATCAAAATTTAATTGCTCAATTAGGTTCAGGTTCTTCTGATATAGATAATAATATACTATCTGCATATACTTCAATTGAAAATGGAACTTATAAACCAAGTTCGACAAGTATTATGACTACAAGTCCTTATACTTTGTACAATAATGTAAATGCAATGCAAAATACAATTCAAGCAACTGGAAATTTTTTAAGCACAACATATTGATAAAAAGAAATAACCCTTACTTTATTAAGAAATAACCCATATTTTATGGAGGAACCAACAAATTTTTTAGCTACTATACAAGTAGGAATTACTCTTGCTGGATTTTTCTTAAGTGACTCTGCGGCTACTAGAATATCTAATGATTTTTAATATTCAGTAATACTAGTAGAAAATCATATGGAAGAAAATAATAATGGACATGATAAATATAAGGGCAGATATAGCGAAGAATAATAAAATAGTATATATTTATTATTATATAGTGAGTTAATAGCTCACTATTTTGTTATTAAGGTGGTGGTAACTTGAAGGATTTTAAAATTCTTTTAGTAGAAGATGAAAAGCAAATGTCAATGTTTATTGAAATGGAACTTACTCATGAAGGATATAATGTTGATGCAGTATATGAGGGAATAGAAGCTTTGAAAAAAGTGAAGAATGTAGAATATGATTTAATTCTTCTTGATATTATGATACCAAATATAAATGGCATTGAGGTTTGTAAACGAATAAGACAATTCTCTAATGTACCAATTATAATGTTAACTGCTAAAAGTGATACCCAAGATAAAGTTTTAGGACTTGATTCTGGGGCTAATGATTATTTAACTAAACCTTTTGCAATAGAAGAATTATTAGCAAGAATTAGAGTACATAAAAGAAAGAATTTAGTAAAAAGTAAACTTGATGAAATTAAAGTAAAAGATATTGTTATGAATAATAAAACACATCAAGTTTGGAGAGATGGTAAAGAAATTGAACTTACCAAAAAAGAATATGATCTTCTTGAAATGCTGTTAATTAATAAAAATATTGTGCTTACAAGAGAACAGTTAATTGAAGAGATATGGAGTTATGATTATGCAGGAGATACCAATGTGGTAGATGTATTTATAAGATATTTACGAAGTAAAATTGATGATGGCTTTGAAGATAAGTTTATAACCACCATAAGAGGTGTAGGATATGTTATTAAAGATAACTAATCGTGTTTTAAAGGTTATTAAAAGTGCAAAAATTTCTATAAAGCTTACAATAGTATATGCTTTTATGTTCTCATTAGTATTACTTTTGTTAAATGCCTCAATTTTATATGGTGTAAAGTATTACTTATATAATCAGGCAAATAAGCAGATAGAAGATACACAAACTATAATATTAAATAAGGTTACATCACAAAATGAACAGTTAGATTTATCAGATAATGAAGTTTTTTCTGATGTTCCTTCTAAAGAAAATATATCTATAAGGATAATAAGTGAAGATGGCAAAACAATAAATTCATCAGAAAAATTTGATTATAAGATTAAAGAGCTTCAAGATAAGATAAAAGACTTGGAGGATAAAGAAAAACACTTAGAGGATAAAGAAAAACATTTAGTATATAAAAATATTAAATTTGAAAGCAAAAAATATGGAACTGTATATATTCAAATAGTAAAAGATATGCACAACGAATATTCTTTTATGAAAATATTATTTGGGGTTATGGCTATATCTGACTTCATAGGTATTATTGTTTCCATTATATTAGGATATATAGTAAGTAAGAGAATGTTAAAGCCTATTGATTATATAACTAAAACTGCTGAAAATATAAGTATCAATAACTTAAAGGAAAGGATAGAAGTAAAAGGTCCTGATGATGAACTTAAAAGACTTGCCAATACATTTAATAAGATGATAGATAGACTTCAAGGAGCTTTTAATAGACAGGCGCAATTCGTATCAGATGCTTCACATGAACTTAGAACGCCTATTGCTGTTATCCAAGGATATGCTAATCTATTGGATAGATGGGGAAAAGATGATAGAGATGCTTTGGAAAAATCAATTTATGCAATTAAATTAGAAGCTACTAATATGGCTAATTTAATTGAAAAGTTATTGTTCCTTGCAAAAGGTGATAGTGGTACTGAGTTGATAGAAAAAAAAGAATTTTATCTTAATAAATTAATTGATGAAGTAGTCAAAGAAACTAGAATAATAGAACAAAATCAAATAATATCCAGTGATAAAAATGATACTATAAGAGTTTTTGCAGATTATAAGATGATAAAGCAAATGCTAAGAATATTTATTGATAACAGCATGAAGTTTACTCAAGAGCATGGAAAGATAGATATAAGTTCAGAAGTTCAGAACAAAATTGTAAAAATAACTGTTAGTGATACAGGTATTGGAATACCTAAAGATGAAATCGAAAATATATTTAATAGATTCTATATTGTAGATAAATCCAGGTCTAAAGAAAAAGGCGGGACAGGGCTTGGACTATCTATTGCCAAATGGATTAGTGATATGCACCAGGGAAGTATAAATGTAGAAAGTGAAGAGGGTAAGGGCACAAAAGTAACTGTTACACTAAATTTAGAATAAGTAGTATAGTAATATTTAGAACACTATAAGGTGGAAGAGATTAAATCTTTCATCTTATTAATTTTTTGTCATATTTTCTTGAGTTATAAAGTAAAAATTATTCTTTAAGATAAATATAAGAGTTTTTTAATCCAATTTTAATATTTTAAATAGATAATGTATAGAACAGGCAAGTTTCACTACGTTAAAATTTAAAGTTAACTGGAGGATAAAAAATGAAAGAAATATCATTTTTTTTACAGTACATAAAAAAACCAAGAAATATAGGGGCCATATTACCAAGCACAAAGTATCTTGGAAATAAAATGATTGAAGATATTGATTTTAAACATACTAAATGTATTATTGAGTATGGACCTGGTACAGGAGTATTCACAAAGAAATTATTGCAAAATAGAGATAAAAATACAATAATTATGATTTTTGAATGTAATTACGAGTTTTACAATTTACTAAAAGATAAGTTTAAACTTGAAGAAAATTTATTTATTATACATGATTCTTGTGAAAATGTTGATAAATACCTAATAAGATATGAAGTTAACTGTGTAGACTATGTAATATCAGGACTTCCTTTTGCAAGTTTACCAGAGCAAGTTTCTGATGAAATATTGAAAAAAACAAAAAGCATACTTAAAAAGGATGGGAAATTTATAACATTTCAATATACTTTGTTGAAGACGAAGCTTATAAAAAAATATTTTAAAAATATTGATTTAAAAAGAGAATTTAGGAATGTACCTCCAGCGTACATACTAAGTTGTATAAACTGTAATTAATATAAATTTTAATAACAAAAGGAGGAAAATATGAGCGTTATAGGAAATTTGATTGATCTAATATTGCATCTTGATAAATATTTAAATGTAATAATACAAAATTATGGAATATGGACATATGTTCTTATATTTCTAATTATATTTTGTGAGACTGGATTAGTTATTACTCCATTTTTACCAGGGGATTCTATTTTATTTGCAACAGGAGCACTTGCATCAATAGGATCACTTAATCTATTTACACTATTTGTTGTATTTTATCTATCTGCTGTAATTGGAGATACAGTTAATTATCATATAGGACAGAAAATTGGAACTAAAATTTTAGAAAAAGAAGATGTGAAGTATATCAATAAAGAATATCTTAAAAAATCACATAGTTTTTATGAAAAACATGGCTCTATGACTATAGTAGTAGGAAGATTTATACCTATAATATGTTAGGTGGATTGTTATGGGTTGTATTATTTTTAGGTGGAGGGTATTTATTTGGAGATTTACCTTTCATAAAACAGCATTTTTCATATGTTTTAATTGCTATTATAATAATATCTCTTATTCCAGGAGTAGTTGCATTTATTAGGGAAAGATCAAGTAGTGATTCTTAGAAGAACTTATCCAGGTGCGTAGCAGTGCTTATATCTAACTTTAATAGAAGATGGGAGTATTAGAAATGTAGCAATCGGATAAATGGAGGCAACAAGAAAGAAAAATAGGTTTTTCATCAAAATACATTATAGAAAGGATAACTGAAGATGAATATGGAACTTTTTAGATTAATAAATAATTTAGCAAATAAAAATAGTATTTTAGATAAGATAATGATTTTCTTCTCAAAAGATGTACCATATATATTTATGGCAGTCATTGCAATAGTATTTGTTTTAGGAATTACAAAAAAGAACTCTGATTATAGAAAAATTGCAGTTAATACTTTTGTTATTACTATAATAAATTTATTTTTAAGTTTTATTATTGGAGGTATTTATTATGTAGATAGACCTTTTGTTAATAACAAGGTAAATCTATTATATACTCACGTAAAAAATGCATCATTTCCAAGTGACCATGCAACAGGGACAATGAGCATAGCATTAGGGCTTGGAAAGTACAATAGGTTACTTAGTTTAATATTAACTATATTGTCATTGATTGTAGGATTTTCAAGAGTATATGTTGGACATCACTATCCTATGGATATTATAGGAGCATATATAATTGTTTTTGCAACAAGTCATATTTATAACTTGAAATTAAGAAGTAAGGTAGAAAATTTATATGAAGTAGTTGAGAAAAAATTAGTAGCAAGATTTGGTATTAAATAATTAGACAACAAAATTTAATAGTATATTACATAAGGGAAAATGTTAAAATGTGGTGGATTATTTTTATGTATTCATTCATAAAAAACTTCTAAATGGGATAAAAAAATTGAATATAAAGCTCAATGCAAGGCTAATTTTTAGTCAAGTATTGGGCTTTTTTGTTTTTAAAATTTATATCATATTTTTTATGAAAAACTTAGATAATGCTTGTATGAAAGCAAAATTACCTAATAATAAAACGAAGAAATATAAACTAATTTCATTTCTACAGAGTTTTTAATATATAACAATATCAACACGGTTTTAAAACAAAGCGTAATATATAAAGTTTTACTATTACCAATTCAACAGGATTGTTGAGTTATATATGTATGTGAGTTAAAATTTATATAGGCAATGTTTATAAAGAATAATAATACATTATTATACAACAATAGTGTGGAGGTAATATTAAATGTTTCAGGCAAATACATATCATGAAATACTAAATAAATCACATAACAGATGTATTGAACATGGTGTAGAAAAAAATATTCCATGTCCTTTAAGAATACTTAAGAATAAAGAATTTGATATGCTAATAAGAAAAAATAGTGAGTTAATAAAAATAGCTAGACCATTTATGGAAATACTTTATGATTTTTTGAGGGGATCAGGATTTTCGCTATATCTTACGGATAAAGATGGAGTTGTCCTTACTATTATAGGCGATGAAGATATAATAAGAGATCAGACCAAAATGGGAATTGTAGAAGGGGCAGATATGAGTGAAAAAAGTGCTGGTACTAATGGTATTGGTACTGCTATTTATGAAAACTGCTCACTTCAGATTTTAGGAGAAGAACATTTTATAAAGGTTTTTCATGTTTGGACATGCTCTTCATCTATTATTCATAGTGAAGAAGGCGATATAATTGGATGCCTTAATCTAACTGGAAGGCGTCAATTAGCACATCCTCATACTTTAGGTCTTGTGGTGGCAGCAGTAAAATCAATTGAAAATCACTTAAAGGTTGAAAAGACTCAAAAGGAGCTATTCAAAGCTCATCAATATTTAAATAAAGTTATGAATTCATTAAATTTAGGGATTTTTGCTGTAGATACTGAAGGGTTAATAAAAGCTATAAATAATAGCGCATGTGATATGTTACATATTAAAGAAGAAGAGGTTATAAATAAAAATGTAGAGACAGTTTTAGATAACTGGGAATATATACTTGGGCAATTCAAAAGTGGACAAGTATATGAAAACATGGAAATTATATACTCGGACAAAAAGAAAAGGTTTAATTTAAATGTGTATCCAATAAAGGATAAGGATAACAATATAACTGGTATGGTATGCATATTTAAGGACATGAAAAACATATACAATTTGGTTAATAAGTATACAGGCAGAACAGCTAATTATACCTTTAATGACATAATTGGTAGAAGTGAAAAAACTTTAAAATTAAAGGAACAAGCAAAAAATATAGCTAATAGTCCTTCTACGGTACTTATTCAGGGAGAAAGTGGAACAGGAAAAGAGCTTATTGCTCAGTCTATTCATAATAATAGTGATAGAAGAAGCAATAGTTTTGTAGCAATAAATTGTGGAGCAATACCTAAAAGTTTAATAGAAAGTGAACTCTTTGGATATGAGGAAGGAGCTTTTACTGGAGCAAAAAGAGGAGGATGTGCAGGAAAATTTGAACTTGCCAATGGCGGAACATTATTTTTAGATGAAATAGGTGAGATGCC
Source organism: Clostridium uliginosum (assembly GCF_900112485.1). GTDB lineage: Bacteria > Bacillota > Clostridia > Clostridiales > Clostridiaceae > Clostridium > Clostridium uliginosum. Next base: position 14,170 of record NZ_FOMG01000026.1, on the reverse strand, counting down.
ACTTGATATGCAGATAAATCTTTTAAGAGTACTTCAAGAAGCTTGCATTACTAGAATAGGAGGAAATAAATATATTAATGTAAATGTAAGAATTATTGCTGCAACTAATAAAAACTTAAAAAATGAAGTAAAAAAAGGAACTTTTAGAGAGGATTTATATTATAGATTAAGTGTAATTCCAATATATGTTCCACCATTAAGAGAAAGATTTGGAGATATAGAAATTCTTATACAGCATTTTTTGCAAGTTAAAGCTGTTAAGCTAGGAAAACCTATTCCAACAATAAGGAAAAACATATATGAAAAGCTTTTAAATTACACTTGGCCAGGAAATGTTAGAGAACTAGAAAATTGCATTGAAAACATTGTAAATATGGATGGAAATACCTCTTTTAGTTTTGAAAATAAAACTTTAGGAGTAGAACAAAATAATTCTGGTAATGTGAATTTAGAATATGATATGTGTTCATTAGAAGAATTAGAAAAAAGAGCAATAATACGTTGTATAGATAATTGTGGAGGAAATGTTACTAAATCTTGTAAAATACTAGGCATAAATAGAAGTACTTTGTATGCCAAAATAAAGAAATATAATATTGAGTTTAGATAAAATTAAAGTTCCTAAACGGTGGAATTCATTTAGGCACATGAAAGAAAATAATAGATCAAAGATGCGTCGTATATTTGGTGTCATACAAGGAGGCGAATTCAGTTAATAGTGGGCTATTAGCTAAATTTACTGATGAGCAGAGAACCAAAATCTATGATTTTGTGTAAATCGCTTACTCAGCGAGCGTATGCGAGTCGAGCTTCCTATGACGCAAAATAGACAAGCATACTAGTCTATTATTTTTTTGAATGTGCCTTAATAGTGTATAAAAATACAACGGTGTTGTAAAAAACAACAATATTTATTAGAAAGTGTTGTTTTTTACAACACTTTTTTAATTCTTTAAATCAAAAATATACAATATAAATTTAATATTTATATTATATTGTAATAGAAAGAATGGGATGATACTTGACTATATATTATAAATGTAAAGCTTAAGATAAGCTTTAAAATATACTTGGCATCATAATTGCTTGTAATATATATAGTAAAACTTAAAATAAGATTAAAAAATACACTTATATTTATAAAAGATATTTTTTTAACAATGTTTTAGGGAAGTTAAATAAATTATAACTAATAGTAAATTACAAGGAGGCTTTTATTATGAAAGGTTTTGCAATGTTAAGTATTAATAATGTAGGGTGGATTGAAAAAGATAAACCAGTGGCAAGTCCATATGATGCAATTGTACGTCCGTTAGCTGTATCTCCATGTACATCAGATATTCATACTGTTTTTGAAGGTGCACTTGGAAATAGACATAATATGATTTTAGGTCATGAAGCTGTAGGAGAAATAGTTGAAATCGGAAGTGAAGTTAAGGAATTTAAAGTTGGTGATAGAGTTATAGTTCCTTGTACAACTCCAGATTGGAGATCTTTAGAAGTTCAAGCTGGTTTTCAACAACATTCAAATGGTATGCTTGCAGGATGGAAATTTTCAAACTTCAAAGATGGAGTTTTTGCAGAATATTTTCATGTAAATGATGCAGATATGAATTTGGCACTTTTACCATCAGAAATATCTTTAGAAAGTGCTGTTATGATAACAGATATGATGACTACTGGTTTTCATGGTGCAGAATTAGCTGATATAAAAATGGGCTCTAGCGTTGTAGTAATAGGTATTGGAGCAGTTGGATTAATGGGTATAGCCGGTGCTAGATTACGTGGAGCAGGTAGAATTATAGGTGTAGGAAGTAGACCAATTTGTGTTGAAACTGCTAAATTTTATGGGGCAACAGATATTGTAAATTACAAAAATGGAGATATAGTTAAACAAATTATGAAATTAACTAATGGAAAAGGTGTTGATCGTGTAATTATGGCAGGTGGCGGTCCTGAAACATTAGGACAAGCAATATCTATGGTTAAACCTGGTGGAGTAGTTTCAAATATTAACTATCATGGTAGTGGTGATACTTTACCAATACCTCGTGTGGACTGGGGATGTGGAATGGCTCATAAGACTATAAGAGGAGGACTTTGCCCTGGTGGACGTCTTAGAGCAGAAATGTTAAGAGATTTAGTAATATATGATCGTATTGACTTGAGTAGATTAGTTACACATGTATATAATGGTTTTGAACATATAGAAGAAGCCCTTTTATTAATGAAGGACAAGCCAAAGGATTTAATTAAAGCAGTAGTTATAGTATAAAATTATTCTTATATTCAAATGGAGTTTTTTTAATAATTTACCTACAGATAATTGATAACTAATACTTATCAAAAGTTATTTTAAGAAAAAATAATTTTTAAATAATACAAAATTATCTTTTAATATAAAACCATCTTTTAGTGTAAAAGGTGGTTTTTTTTATGAGTAATTATCAATAAGGTACTACAATAGAATTAAAAAAGTTAAGACTGTGAAAGAAAAGTGGCTGTCTGATAATACAAATCATTTATTTCTATTTCTTTGTTATTACTTCACTTGTTAATTCTGAGATAGCCCCTTTTTTTGAATATCTCTTATAGAAAAAATTATAATTTTATTATCAACTCGCTTAAACAATTTAGTTAGGGAGGTTGTAGGCATTGTATTTTGTACATTAAAGAGTAACTTCAAAATCATCTACTTGATTCTAATTTATAATTGACTTAATGTTCCTGAAGTGCTATTGTTTTATTATTAAATAGTACGATTATGGTATTATATTTAAGGGGGATAATATGAAGAGTAGTAAAGAAATATATAAAGATAAGTCAAAACAAACATTTAACAATCAGGCAAACATTTATGATTCAACTTATTATGGAAAGCATGCAAAGAAGTTGTATAACAGTGTAGTTGAGGAGATAAATGGTTTTAAGTGTAGAAAGATTTTGGATGTAGGGTGTGGAACAGGAACAGTACTTTCTATTTTATCTAAAAAGGATAGTATTTGTTTAGCTGGAATAGATTTATCAAAGGACATGCTAAATATAGCAAGACAAAAATTAAATAAAAATGTTGAATTAAAGATTGGAGATTCTGAACAATTACCTTGGTATAATGACATTTTTGATGCTATTATTTGTACAGATTCCTTTCATCATTATCCTGAGCCAGAAAAAGTATTAAGTGAAATGGCAAGAGTGTTAAAAGATAAAGGGCATTTGGTAATTGGAGATCCTTGGATGATTTCTCCACTTAGGCAAGTTTTTAATTTGCAATTGAAATATAGTAAAAGTGGAGACTATAGGATATATTCAAAATTGGAAATAAGTAGGATGCTGGTTAAATGCGGATTTAATTCAGTTAACTGGAATAGATTAAATTATAGTTCTTTTGTAGTAACTGCTGAAGTTAATAAATAATCTTTTGTATTAGGTTCTGTTTTAATATCAACACGGTTTTAAAATAGAGCCTTGTATTAAATTAGAGTGTAAATAGCCATTAAGAGTAGTGTAAGATTTAGAGAAGTGTTTGGAGGGGATATCAAATGGAAAAGATTAATTTGAAACTTACTGTAACTAATTGTTTTTTAATTAAAAATAAAGAAAAATATATTTTGATTGATACTGGTTATGAATATGAATGGGAACTATTTTGTAAGAGATTAAAAGAAGTTGGGGTAAGTATTTCTGAAATATCACACATTATACTTACCCACCATCATGATGATCATTGTGGATTATTAAATAAAATATTAGAAGAAAACAATGCTATTAAAGTAGTGATGTCTTATCTTGCCAAGGATTTATTGTTAAAAGGAGAAAATGATCAAAGTCATGGAGGAGGATTAATTAACAAACGTATAAAACTATTATTGTCATTGGGCTTGAAACGTTTTAAAATAATGATAACTTTAAAAAAATTCATTAATAAAAAAAGTAATTTGAAATTTACTCCATATAAGATTCGAGAAAATGATATTCTTATTACAAAAGAATCAACATTTAAAGAAATTGGAATTGATTTAAATGGTACAATTATAGAAACACCTGGTCATAGTATTGATTCTATTTCATTATTATTTGATGATGGGGATTGCATTGTTGGTGATGCTGCTGCTAATTTTATGCAATTTGCAGGGACAAAGTATTGTGTAATATATGTTTGTGATATTGATGAATATTACAATAGTTGGACAAAAATAATTTCAAGGAATGCGAAGATAATATTCCCATCACATGGTGACTCATTTATAGTTGAAAAATTAAAAGATAACATAGGAAAAAACAAGAAGGAGAATATGGTTATGAACAAATAAGTTATACATAGGTTTCGATCAAGTTTTTACATAAAATGAGATATTTGTATTAATTTATATTAATAATAAACTAGTTAATTAATAGGCATTATCATTATTGAAACTTATATATTTAAGAATTTATAGTACCCAATAAAAACTAAGGGAGTAAGAAAAAATGAACAACGAAAATATAAAGCAAATTAAAGAATTTAGTGAACTTTGGCATGCAATAATAAAAAAATCTCATTTTAGTAAAATAGAAGAACAATTTCCAAGGTTTAATGGATTAACAACTATTGAAATAGGGATAATCAGCATTGTTTCAAAAAATCCTGATGTTATTTTGCGAGAAGTTGGTACATTTTTAGATATACCAAAAAGTACACTAACAAATGCTATTGATAGACTTGAAAAGCGTAATTATATTAATAGGACAATTAGTAAAAGAGATAGAAGATCTTATGGACTTAAACTTACAGAAGAAGGTCATCTTACTCAAAAAGAGCATATTGATTTTGAAAGTATGGTTTATGGACGGTTATTAAATTCTCTTGATACTGATGAAGAAAAACAAGAATTGTTTAAATTATTAAGAAAGATTGTTAGTAATCTTGAGGAGTAAAGGTGGCTGAACTGTGATTTTTTATATATTTTATCGAGAGTATAAATAATGTAGGCATATTGGAGGAGTATCTAAAAAGGTACGCTTTCTTCTTTGCAATAAAAAGTCTTGTATTGCGTTTAGTAAATATTATAAAATTAAAGATAGATTAGGAGATATAACAATGAAAAATGTATTTTATTATAATACCAAGATTGGAAGAATTGCAATAGAAGAAAACGGCACAACAATTACAAAATTGTATTTTCTAAATGAAGGTATGGAAGAAGAAATAATAGAAAAAAATGAAACATTACTATTAAAAGAAGCTATAAAACAAATAAATGAGTATTTAGATGGAAAACGTACCTCGTTTGACCTACCATTAGCATCAGATGGAACGGAATTTCAAAAGAAAGTATGGAATGCTTTAAAAGAAATTCCTTGTGGTGAAACAAGAAGTTATGGTGAAATTGCAAAAATAATTGGAAATGAAAAGGCATCAAGAGCTGTTGGAATGGCAAATAATAAAAATCCAATTCTTATCATAGTTCCTTGCCATAGAGTAATTGGGGCTAATGGTAAATTAGTTGGTTATGCAGGTGGAATTGGGGTAAAGGAATACTTATTAAATTTGGAGAAAAAACATGTAAGAAGTTAGAACAAAATATTTTTAGTATATATGTTGCAATAAGAAGTATTCAATAAATCAGTAGCTGTTTACGGTTTTGTTGCACATTTAAATTTGCAATATATACAGTAAGAAAGATTCTGGATAGATTAAAAAAGTAAAAGTATAAAATAAAACTATAATCTAATTAACAATAGTATAAAACTAGAAATAATTATGAAGTTTAATATGATTGATTAATTATTTAAGATATCAAAAAATGGATTATTTCCATACCCAAAAGAAAATATCAGAAAATTTAAAAAACAGCTTGTAATTGATTACAAACTATTATATAATATAATCAAGATAAAGAGTTAAACAATTTATCTTAGTGTACTGACACTTAAATCCGGCAGAAGAGCATACCTAAATAGGTATGTAGTTGGTAAGGGTTAATGAAAAAATACCCGAAAGCAATGTACGACATAGGGCGTACCCAGTTGGCGGACAACATTAAAATCAGTTACTAAGAAAGAGCAAATACATTATGTGTATTTGCTCTTTTAAGTTGCTTATTAAGGCATCTTAAAAAATAGTATAGAAGTGAAAGCTACAGCTTCTAACTATATGACAAAGAAAAGAAACTGACTCAAATTTAATTTGAGCTAGCTTCTTTTTTAATATCAACACGTTTTTAAAACATAACCTTTAATTTAAATATACTATTTAATTGATCCTTGAACGATTCCTTGAATAATTTGTCTTTGTACAAAGAAGTAAAATACTACTATTGGAATAACAGCTAAAATTAATGCTGCCATTGCAAGTTCCCATTGTTTTGAAAAAGCTCCAAAGAAGTTATTCATAGCAAGTGGAATTGTATTTATCTTACCGTTAATTGTAAGATGAGGTAATAAGAAGTCATTCCAAATCCATATTCCATTTAATACTGATATTGTAACTGTAGTAGGCTTTAATAATGGAAGGATTACTTTAGTATATACTTTCCATTTGCTACAACCGTCTATAATTGCTGCTTCTTCAATTTCTTTAGGAATACTTTTTATAAATCCATGATATAAGAATATACTCATACTAGATCCAAAGCCAATATACATAAATATAAGACCATAGTGCGTTCCAAGCATGCTAAAATTAATAGAGTCAATGTTTAATAGTCCCATCCATTTTACAAGAGGTAACATTACAGCTTGGAATGGAATAATCATTGCAGCAACAAATAAGTAAAATAGAATTTTACTAGTTTTTGATTCATTACGAGCTAGTACCCAAGCTCCCATAGAGGAACATAATATTATTAAAGCTACACTTACAACACTTATTATCATAGAATTTGTGAAGGCACTAGCCATATTTGTTCTCTCTATTGCATCTGCATAGTTACTAAAATTCCATATAGATGGTAAACCAGTTGTATTAGCAAAAATTTCTCTTCTTGTTTTGAATGAGTTTATAAACATTAAGTAAAAAGGAACTAAGTATAAAATTAACAATAACCATGTTACAATTTCTAATGAACCTAATTTACGACTATAGCCATTTAAAGTGGTTAACTTTTTAATTTTTTTAGGGGGTGTATCAGTATTTAGAATAACATTGGGTTCCATTAAACTTCTACCTCCTTTTTCTTATTATAGTAAACTTGAGTTAAAGAAATAGCAGTTACAACTATGAAGAATATAATAGCTTTTGCTTGTCCAATACCCATATTGTTTGATACGAAAGCTTCTTTATAGATATTTAAAGATAACATCTCAGTAGGCTTTGCTGGTGTTAAGGAGAAGTTTAAGTCAAACATTTTAAATGAGTTAGCTAGTGTAAGGAATAGACATACTGTAATTGCAGGTCTTACCATTGGTATTGTGATATGTCTAAATGCCTGGAATCCAGTAGCACCATCAATATGACTAGCTTCTAATAAATCAGTAGGTACGTTCTCAAGAGATGCAACATAGATAACCATTATATATCCTGCGTATTGCCATGAAGCAACAATAAGCATTGCTAACATTGCTGTATTTCGATTTTGAAGTAGGGAAGTAGATAAGAATGACGAATTTAAACTTTGTCCTATTGATGTAAATACAGAGTTAAATAAGAATTGCCATATAAAACCTAAGATTAATCCACCAATTAAATTTGGCATAAAGAAACCAGTTCTTAAAAGGTTTTTACTTTTTAGATTTCTTGTAACAATGTATGCTAATCCGAAACCTATAAAATTAATAGTAATTACACTTGCAATAGTGTACAAAATTGTTATTTCGAAAGAATAACGAAATTGGGTATCTTTTAATATCTCAATATAATTTTGGAAACCAACAAATTTATATGCTGGATTAGCACCATTCCAATCTGTAAAAGTATAATATATTCCCATTATAAAAGGAATAACTACTACCATTATAAAAGAAAATAGACAAGGCGCTATAAAAAGCCAAAGATCTCTTTGTTCTTTACGATTTTTACTCATATTTTCACTCCCTTGTTATAAAAGTTAGATACATGAAAGAAAATAATACACCAAAGATGTGTCGTATATTTGGTGTGAGACAAGGAGGAAAATTCAGTTAATAGCAAGCTATTAATTGAACTTGCTGACGTAGTATGACGCCAAATAGACAAGCATACTGGTCTATTATTTTCTTGAATGTGCCTTAGTATAAAATTAAATGTAATTTGTGATATAACCTATGCAGTATGTATTATTTTTTTCATGTAACTTAAATTTAATAAACATCCATAAAAGGGGAGTTATACCCTTTTATGGATTTGAATTTTTAATATTATTTTTTAGTAATATCTTGAAGTTCTTGAATCATTTGAGTTTTATCAATTTCACCTTTGGCAAATTTTGAGAAAATAGGTCCTACTTTTTCAGTAGTAAATCCATCAGGTAGATTAGTGAATGCCCATGGAAGAGTCTTACCAGCTTTATTAAATTCAGAAATTGATTTAGATAATGGATCATCCGGTTCAGTAGTGAAGTTAGTAAATGCAGGAATCATTTTCATATCTTTAACAATAGACTCTTGTCCAGTTGTACTAGTTACCATCCAATCTAAAAATTCTTTAGCTTCTTTATTAACAGCTGAATCTTTATTAACAACCCAGTACATAGGAACTCCAACAGGAATGCTTCCACTTACTTTTGTATCATTGTTGATAGCTAATGGAACAAATCCCCTATCAAATGTACCACCTAGACGCTCTAAGTCACCAGAAATCCAGTTACCTTGTTGTATAAAGGCAGTTTTACCTAATGCAAAATTACCAACTTGCTTACTATAATCAATAGTATTTAAAGTAGCACCGCCACCATAATTACAAAGTAGTTCAACTAAGTTCATCCAATCCTTAAAACCTTGGTTATTAACGAAATCAGCTTTTCCATCTTTATAATCATTAACAAATTGAGCAGGATTTGTTTGAACTGCTAATGGAATATTAAAAGTATGGTTACCAGTAACCCAATTTTCTTTAGTTGTATAAGATACAACATTATCAATTCCTAAATCAGCTTTTTTAGCATTTAATGTTTCAAATGCTGCTTTAAGTTTATCAAAAGTATCTATTGAAGCAGGATCAATACCAGCTTTATCTAAAATTTCTTTGTTATACATTAAGCCATAACCCTCAGTTGCTGCTGGCATACCGTAAACTTTATCGTTAATAGTTACTGTATCTAGTGTACCGGGAAATGCCTTCTTACACCAAGACTCAGCAGATAAATCATCTATTTTATGTTCCCAAACTTTGTAATCTCCAGCACCTTGTATCATGAAGATATCAGGTTCAGTACCTTTTTGGAATTCAGCTTTAAGTGATGCACCGTAGTCAGCTCCACCACCTACAGAAGTAACTTCAACTTTTACCCCTTTTTCTTCTTCATATTTTTTAGCAAGTTTTTGTAAAGCATCATTAATTTCAACTTTTAATTGGAAGATTTTAATTGTTTTGTCTCCTCCAGCAGCCTTTGCAGTTTTTCCACTATTAGATGAAGAACATCCAACAACAGTTCCTAATAGAAGTGAAGCAACTAATACTGTAGATAAAGTCTTTTTCATTTTAAGTTTCATTTTTTTACCCCTCCCACAAAATATGTTTAATAATATAGTTTTTTGTTGGAAACGATTCCGAAATGCATCAAATTTAAAACATATAGAAAATTAATGTAAGAATATATATAACTTTGTATATGCTTTCTCAAATTCAATGTATCCGTTTACTATAACCATTAAAAAAAATAATTTATATTTTTTAATGTTATTATAATAAGAATGTTTCGGAAACGATTCCTGAAATCAATAACATATTGATTTCTTACTATAATCGAATTATATCATCATATAGTTTATAATTCAAGTTCTATTAATTAAAAATTGATATTTTTACTATATTGAGTAAACAAAGGCAGATAATAACAGCAGTGTTAACTGCTTTTACTTGCTTGTTTAGTTCAAAAAATCTTAAGAATATATAAAGTCGACACCCCTTTTTCTTTAGAGTAAAATACTTATAATAATAAAATATTGATAGGTAGCAAGTGATTGTACTGTAATAGGAGGACTCATAATATGAATTTTAGAAAAATAAAGATTTTTTATGAAACAGCAACTGAATTAAATATGACTAGAGTAGGGCAAAAGTTATATATAAGTCAGCCATCTATAAGTCAAGCAATACGTGAAATAGAAGAGGAACTTGAAGTTAAATTATTTGATAGAATAGGTAAAAAATTATATTTAACATATGAGGGAGAAATATATTTAAATTATACAAGAAGAATACTTAATCTTTATGAAGAATCAATAAGAGCAATTAATGATATAAATACAAATGAAAAGGGTAAAATAAAAATTGGTGCAAGTACAACAATAGGAATATACATATTGCCTGATATAATAAAAGGATTTCTTAAAGAACATAGTGGAATTGAAATATCTCTAAGTGTAGATAATACTGCTAATATAGAGAAGATGATACTTGAAAACAAAATTGACTTTGCATATATTGAAGGAAGATCTCATTCAGATGAAATAATTGAATCCAAAGTGTGGGAAGATGAACTTATATTCATTTCTAGTGCAACACATAATTGGATTAACAAAGATATATTAACTAAAGATGACATAGTTAAAGAAAAGCTGATAATGAGAGAAAATGGAAGCGGCACAAGAGAAGTTGTTGAAAGATATTTGGAAAATAAAAATATAGAATATAAAATATTTATGGAGCTAGGCAATACAGAAGCTATTAAAAAAAGTGTTGAAGCAAATCTGGGTATAAGTTGTCTTTCGCTTAGAAGTGTTCAAGAAAAGATAGAAAGTGGGGCACTAAGAGGATTTAGATTACAAGAAGGTAATATAACTAGAACATTAAGATTAATTCATCATAAAGATAAGTTTTTAAGTAAGAATATGAATAATTTTATAACTTACTCTTTAAAATAAGGCTTTGTTTTAAAACCGTGTTGATATTCATACATAATGCTCAATTTCAATGTCACTTCGCAAATATGTATAAATATCAACACTATATTAAGACAAAGCCTAAAATAATTGTATTTGTTAAATTGAAAGTATAATTACATATAGGTATTTAGTTATTAATATTATATCAAAATAAGTATTTCATTATAATAAAAAACTTTATTATAATTAACTCGAATTAACAAAAGAATTAAATTCAAAATAAATTTGAGGTGATTATATGAAAAGTAAAATTATAAATATCTTACCAGGTCTTTTTGTATGTATATTTATAGCCATATTAGGAAAAATATTAGGAAGCTTTTTACCTTCAATTGGTGGTGCAAGTTTTGCTATTATATTAGGAATTGTTTTTGGAAATACTTTATTTAATAAACAGAAATATAATGAAGGATCTAAGTTTTCAGAAAAAGATCTTTTATCATATTCTATAGTACTTATGGGTTCAACAATAAGTTTTATGCAAATAAGTTCACTTGGATTTAGAGGGGTATTGTTTATAGCAATTCAAATGAATTTAACAATATTAACTACATATTTTATAGGTAAAAAATTAGGATTTTCTAAAAAGTATTCTTTGCTTATGGCATCAGGAAATGCAGTTTGTGGATCATCTGCAATAGCTTCAGTAGCACCAATTATAAATGCAAGTGATAAAGATAAAGCAATTTCAGTAACAATTGTAAATTTAACAGGAACAATTTTAATGTTTGTAATTCCAATAATAACAGCATTCTTATATAAAAATAGTGTCACTGAAACTTCTGCAATGATAGGAGGAGTTTTACAATCAGTAGGTCAAGTTATTGCTTCAGCAAAATTTGTTAATGAAGAAGTAGTAACAGTGTCTACTATATTTAAGATAATAAGAATAATATTTTTAGTATTTGTAGTTATTGGTTTTTCAAAAGTAAAGGTTGAAGAAAATGAAGACATGTCAGAAAAAGCAATAGTTCAAAGAAAAAAGAAATCTAAATTTCAAATACCTTGGTATATTAAAGGTTTTTTTATCTTATGTATAATTAATAGTTTTGGTTTAATACCTACTTCAGTTGAAAGAATATTTAAGTTAATAAGTAATAATTTTGAAATCATTGCATTAGCTGCTATTGGTATGAGAGTTAAGTTTGTAGATTTAATCAAAGAAGGTCCAAAGTCTATGATGTATGGAATAATAGTTGGAAGTTTTCAAATAATATTTGCTCTTACATTAATTAAAACTATACTTTAGGCACATTTATTTTCTTTCATGTGCCTTAATTTTTATAAAAGCAAATTTTATAAACATATCAGAAGATAATAATATAAGTAAAATTATAAAAATTTAACAATACAAAGTTTTACTTATTATAGTTAAAATTTAAATTTGATTGTTCTGGATGAAGAATTTAAATGTATTGTTTAGTATAAGTTAATACTGTATAATACTTATAAAAATAAATTAGGTATTTATTAATAAGTGTATTGTTTTAAGTTTCTTTTAATATCTAAGATTAAGTTAGGCATATGAAAGAAAATAACAAGTCCAAAATGTCATGATTATTTTTCATTAGGCAAGGAAGTAGATTGGTTTCATAGTGGTGCTATTAGAGCAATCTGCTGACACAGCCTAATAAAAAATAGGCTTGACAGATGGACTTATTATTTAATTGATTATGCCTTATAAGGGGGCAACAAAATGACAAAAATTAAAATGTCTACTCCGTTAGTTGAAATGGATGGAGATGAAATGACAAGAATCGTTTGGGGAATGATAAAAGATGAATTATTAAATCCGTTTATTGAATTAAACACAGTATATTATGATCTTGGCCTAGAATATAGAAATAAGACAAATGACCAAGTTACAGTGGATTCTGCAGAGGCTATAAAGAAGTATAAAGTTGGAGTAAAATGTGCAACTATTACACCTAATGCAGCAAGAATGGAAGAATATAATCTTAAAGAAATGTGGAAAAGTCCTAATGGAACAATAAGAGCAATTTTAGATGGAACTGTATTTAGAGCTCCAATTATAGTAAAACCTATAAAACCATATGTGAGGACTTGGAAAAAACCAATTACGATAGCAAGGCATGCTTATGGTGATATTTATAAAGGTGTAGAAATGAAGATAGAGGGTAAAGGTAAGTGTGAACTTGTATTTACTTCAGAAAATGGGGAAGAAAAAAGAGAATTAATACATAATTATTCTGGAGATGGTGTAGTACTTGGAATGCATAATCTTAACAAATCAATAGAAAGTTTTGCAATAAGCTGTTTTAAATTTGCTTTAGATACTAAACAAGACTTGTGGTTTGCTACAAAAGATACAATTTCTAAAAAATATGATCATACTTTTAAAGATATTTTTCAAGAAATATTTGATACAGAATATAAAGCAAAATTTGAAGAGCTAGGAATTAAATATGTTTATACATTAATAGATACTGTAGTAGCAAATGTTATAAAATCAGAAGGAGGAATCATCTGGGCTTGTAAAAATTATGATGGAGATGTAATGAGTGATTTGATAGCAACTGCATTTGGTTCACTTCCTATGATGACTTCAATATTAGTTTCACCAGAAGGAAATTATGAATATGAAGCAGCTCATGGAACTGTTCAAGATAATTATTATAAACACTTAAAAGGTGAAGAAACTTCAACAAATTCAATTGCTACTATTTTTGCTTGGACTGGAGCACTTAGAAAAAGAGGAGAATTGGATGGAAATTCTGAGTTAATGAGTTTTGCAGATAAATTAGAAGAGGCTTCAATAGAAACAATAGAAGATGGAATAATGACAAAAGATTTAGCGTTAATTGCAGAACATGAAAATGTGCAAACCGTTAATACTTTTGATTTTATAAAAGCTATAAGAAAGACACTAGAAGAAATATTATAGTATTTTAATATAATATAAATAGGTTATTGAGTAAACAAAAATTAGTTATTCAACAACCTATTTATAAAATGAAGGAGCTGTATCAGATTGATATTTTAAATCAATCATGATACAGCTCTCTTTTTATAGTTTTCAATTTTATACATATATTTTTATGTAATTATTAGTAATTATATTATTTGATTGCATGACGATAAGAAGGTAAAGATACCTTCTCCATAATTTTACTATATTTCTTTATTTATGAAGCTTGCTGCTCAT
>NZ_FOMG01000020.1 GCF_900112485.1 Clostridium uliginosum | reverse complement strand
CCCATTTCTTTAATAATATATGTTAGCTTGTATTTTACAATTTTTGAGTAATTAATCATTAGTGATGCCTCCTTAAATTTTTATATATTTAAGGGGCTACGCCGCATTTTTCTATATATTTGTCAAGTGTTAATTGAAAAAAAAGCAAGGTATATTTTTATACCTTACTTTTTTTGAACAATATCAATGTCATTTTGTTAACTAAATGACATTGGTCACTATGCTCGTCTATTTTTCATAATACTGTGTCAGTAAAATCAATCAACAGCTCACTATAATCTATTCTCACTTCCTTGCTCTTACATAAAGCGAAACTTTTCAGATGGAATTTTATACTCCAGATGAACTTAGTTAAACTTATACCCTCAAGGGGCACCTCGTCTTAAAACAAAATATACGTCGCATTTTTGACTTGTTATTTTATTTACATATGACTTAACTAATTTTTAAAGTCTTCTATCCTAATTATATTATCTATGTTATTTACAGATTTTAATTCTGAAATTTTATGAAAAGCATCAAAAATTTGTGCTTGAGTTACAGTATGAGTAACCAATACTATTGTCACTTGACCCTTTTCATTTTCTTCACCTTTTTGAATTACTGAACGTAAACTAACATTATGTTTTCCTAATATAGCAGTAATTTCTCCTAGTACCCCTGGTTCATCCAATACAGTAGCTCTAATATAGAATTTACTTTCAACATCTCTGATACTTCCTATTTTTCTATCCCACAAATTATTTTTTACTACTGGATTACAATTTTCCAAATCAACATTACTTCTTAATATAGAAATAACATCGCTTACTACAGCACTTCCTGTGGGTAAATCACCTGCTCCTCTTCCATAAAACATTAAATCTCCAACAGCATTTCCCTTTACAAAAACTGCATTAAAAGAATCATATACATTTGCTAACGGATGTTTTTTAGGAATCATTGTAGGGTGAACTCTAAGTTCAAGTTTATCATCTTTTTCTTTTACAATAGCAAGTAACTTAATTACCATCTTAAATTCTTTAGCATATTCCATATCTATTGGCTTAATCTTTGTAATACCTTCTCTATAAACATTGTCTACAACAATTTTAGTTCCAAATGCTAATGATGAAAGTATTGCCAGCTTATATTGTGCATCATAACCCTCAATATCTGAAGTTGGATCTGCTTCTGCATATCCCATATCTTGGGCTTCTTTTAAAGCTTCATCGAATCCTAATCCTTCTGATTCCATCTTAGTTAAAATATAATTTGTTGTTCCATTAATAATTCCATATAGCTCTTTAATCTTATTTGCAGTTAAACTTTCATCAATTCCATTTATTATTGGAATTCCACCTGCTACACTCGCTTCATACTTAAACATTAAGCCTTTACTATCTGCCTTTTCAAAAAGTGCATCTCCATCTGTTGCAAGTAGCATCTTATTAGCTGTAACAATGTGCTTTCCTGCATCCATGCACTTAAGCATATACTCTCTTGCAGGATCTATTCCACCCATGACTTCAATCACAATTTTAATCGAATCGTCTTCTATAATTTCATTAAAATTTGTAGTTACAATTTCATCAGGTACTTTTACACCCCTAGGCTTATTTTTGTCTCTCACAAGGATTTTAGCTATTTCTACTTCATAACCAGATCTCTTCATTATTTCTTCTTTATTAGAATTTAAAATCATACAAACACCACGACCAACATTCCCCAACCCCAGTAGTGCTATTCTAACTTTTTTCATTTACATTTCCCCCTTTTTTCGTATAACAACAAAAAATATTATACTATTTCATTATAATTGGTATATAGTTTTTTTGCCATATTATTTATTAGTTTTTATTAAAAAATCACTAAATATATCTTTAATTTTATATAAGTCATCTTCAAAAAATAACTAGTCAATATTCTAACAAATATCCTTACGTATCTAGGTGAAGCCTTTGCATCAATATATCTTTACCTGCAATGTATTCAATAATTTCACATTTTTTATTTCATCTTGACAATTAATATCTTTACTTTTAGTTCTTAAATTTAAAATCCTCCTCAATAATACAAATATATTATTTGAATTCTACTTTATAGTTATACAAATAAAAAATATAGAAAAAGACATCTGAATTTATTATGATTAATTTACCCCAAAGCACTAAAAAGCAATTGAAACTAAAATGTTGGTTATATTTATAAAAAAATAGTAGCACAATTTAAAATGATATGCTCCCTTTATAGTAGACAGTTAAAATAATAAAACTGTTTCTATGAAGGAAGCATATCAAAATTGATGCTACTATTTTTTTGAATATACGTTAATTAATGAGTACATCCATCATGGCTACAAGTATGATTAGCTGGAAATTCAACTAATCCACCTTTTTTATATACATCTAAGTTCTCTTTAACACTTCCTTCTACAGCTCTATAAACCTTAATCCCCATAGAATTTAATTTAGTAATAGCACCTTGACCAATACCCCCAACAACTACAGCATCAACAGTTTCTCCTGATAAAGCTTTTATTGGTTGACATTTTCCATGTTCATGTCCTAAATCCCCATTACCTACAGTTTTAACTTCACCACTTTCTATATCGCAGATTATAAATAATGGTGCTGTACCAAAATGACCATATGGTATACTATCAATTCCTTCATTTGATTTAACTGGAAAACATATTTTCATTGTTAATTCCTCCTTAAATATTTCTTTATGAGAACATTTTTTATGCTTGCAATCGTGTAAACATATAAGTGAGTTTGAATTTCTTACTTGGATATCTTTTTCCAAGTCCATATTTATACCATAACTATTTATAATTGATTTTATAAAACTAATAGCCCTCTTTAAGCTTTCTTCATTCAAATCATAAATTATATTGTATCCAATCTTATATCCTGTTATTAAGTTTGATTCTTTTAATATTTTTATGTGTTGAGATACTGCAGCTTCTGTTATATTTAAGTGCTTTGCAATACCTTTGGCACACATGCTTCTCTTTGACATTAACAGTAATATTTTAACTCTTGTTTCTTCTCCAAGGGCTTTAAATATATTTATAGAATCATTCATAAAAAACTCCTCATTTTTAATTAAGTATTTGCTTAACTAAATTATAATACTCTAAGCATTGTTTTTCAAGATTTATTTCAGAATGTTATCATCAACTTGTATAATCTGGCTATAACATTTAATAGAAAGTTATTTATCAACTTATGCTTTTAATATTGTTAATTAAATAGTTGCTTTATGAACTTCACTTTTCCATTCTAAATTCATATGTAATAACTCCATTACTTAGCTCTTATATAAAATTTTCTACTTTCTCTTTGTTCCTACATATGACCCCATTCCACCAGCAACATTTATAACATCAAATCCTTGTTTTGTAAGGCTACTACAAGTTCTTGCACTTCTTCCTCCAGATTGACACATAATATAGTATTTCTTATGTTTATTTAAATATTTATTAGGTTCATTTAAAAGTTCACCCATTGGAATGTTTTTAGCTGTTTTTAAGCTTCCACCTTTATATTCATAAGTTTCTCTAATATCAATCAACTCTATATTTTCTATTAGATTATCAATGTCATTCACGTTAATAACTTTTCCATCATTTTTTTTAAATCCAAACATTTTAATTCCTCCAAAATTTAAAGAATATGTTTTTAATATAGTATTTTTTATAAAAGATCTTCTAAATTTTTTATAATTTGTATTTTTCCTCTCTCTAGTTTTATATATCCTCTTTTTTCAATACTTTTTAGTTTTCTACTAATAGCTTCTCTAGCTGAATCAATTTCAAACGCTAATTCATTATGTGTTGCATAAATTATTTTACTATCTTTATTAATAAGTAATTTAAGTAGTCTCGTTTCTAAAGATTCATGCACTCTCTCTTCTTTATTTTCTATAACGAAACTAAATTTTTTATATAAATCTTTATACATATATGATAAAAACTTATTATCTTGAAAAAAGTAATTTTTAATCACATCCATTGGGATTATACATATTTCTGAATCTTGAATAGCTCTACCTATGATATTTAAAGATTCAAAATTTAATAAACAACTCAATGCTTCATGGCATAATTCTCCTTGTTTGATGTTATAAAGATTAGTTTCTTCTCCTTCTTTATTAATCTTTTGTATTTTTATTGTTCCTTTTATTACAAATAAAATTCCAATACAAGTTTCATTTGAAGATGATATATATTCATTAGTATATATCATTTTAAACAGACCTTGCTTAGTTATAATTCCATTATTCTTTTCGTTGATGTTTTTTAATATTGGATAAACATTATACAAATTTTCTATAGAATTTGCTTTACTATTTAATATTTTTCTATTACCTTTCATTTATTCGCCTCCATGTGTTTACTATAAATTATTCATCTTATTTTTTTCGTGATTAAGTTGCATACATAATTACTATTATTACAATATAATCACAGTACAACAAGGGTGAATCCTTAAAATTATGGAGAAAAAATATAAATAAATAACTCGTGATGTATATATCTTCACATCACGAGTTATTTCTAGCTCTACTTAATTAGATTCTTTATATAAATAGATTTAATCCTGAATCTTCAGTAGCTCCCAAATATGAAGCAACTCCACCTATCTCCACTCCATCAATAAATTCTTCTTTTTTTATTCCCATTAAATCCATGCTCATAGAACACGCAACAACATTAACACCCATTCCAATTGCATTTTTTATTAAAGTTTCTAAATCATCAACATTGTGTTTTTTCATTATTTGCTTTATCATTGCAGATCCCATCCCCATCATGTTCATTTGAGATAATGGTAATTTCCCCGGATGTCCTGGCAACATAATATCAAACATTTTTTCCATAGAATCTTTATTAACTTTTGGTCTATCTTTTTTCTTTAATATATTAAGTCCCCAAAATGTAAAGAACATAGTAACTTCTTTACCCATAGATGCTGCTCCTGTTGCTATAATAAATGAAGCTATTGCCTTATCCAAATCTCCACTAAATACAACTAAAGTTGCCCCATTTCTTTCTTCAGCTATTGTACCTGGTTTAGTTATCTTACTACTTCCCTTTTTTATATAAGCTACAAAAGCTTTTTCTTTACTATCAAATTCTGCCTTTAATAAAGTATTGTTTGTTTTATCACACCATGAGTTTATATCTTTACTAAATCCAGGATCACTTGCCTTTACTTCTATAATATCGCCATCATTCATCTTAGTTATTTCCTCAAATACTCTTCTTATTGGACCTGGGCATTGAAGTCCACATGCATTTAAAGTAATATTAGCATTTATTTCTGTTATATCTAAATCCTCTAATTTCATTGCTGCCACCTCATCTTTTAAATCTTTTCTATTTTTATATTGGTTTGAAATACTTTCCTCTGCTCTCTTTACATATAAATATGTTTTTATACCCCCATCTATATTAGTACACTTAATTTCATGTTGTTCTAATAACCTACAAGCAATATACCCTCTTAATCCAACTTGGCATGTAACATATATTTTTTTATCTTTTGGTATTTCATTCAATCTATCTCTTAACTTTCCTAATGGAATATTAATAGTGTTATCTAATTTTCCTGTAACTAACTCAAATTCTTCTCTTACATCTAATATTATTGAATTTTTCTTATCTAAACCATCTATTTCATGCCATTGAATTGTTTCTACAACTCCTTCAATAATATTAGAAGCATAATATCCTAACATATTAACTGGATCTTTAGCTGAATTGTATGGTGGGGCATAGCATGGTTCTACGTCTTGCAAATCAAAAACTGTAAGATTACCTTTAATAGCTGTTGCTAGTACATCTATACGTTTTTCAACGCCATCAATGCCTACTCCTTGTCCTCCAAATATTTTTCCTGTTTTAGGATCAAATAACATCTTAAATGCTATAGGAAAAGCTCCTGGATAGTATCCAGCATGGGAACCTGGATGTATGTGAACAACTTTATAGTCTATACCTAACTTTTTTAATGTTTTTTCATTATTACCTGTTGTTGCTACTGTATAATCAAATACTTTTGCTACTGATGATCCAAGAGTCCCCTTATATTCTACATTTTTACCACATATATTATCCGCAACTATTCTTCCTTGACGATTTGCTGGCCAAGCTAACGGAATCATTGTAGGTTTTTTATTCACAAAATCTATTACTTCAACTGCATCACCTAAAGCATAAATATTTGGATCGGAAGTTTTCATATATTTATCAACTACAATAGCTCCTCTTTCATTTAAGTTAAGACTTGCCTCTCTTGCTATTGATGTTGCTGGTTTAACACCTATTGATAATATTATCATATCTGTAATAATTTCTTTTCCACTACTTAATATTATCTTTTTTCCTTTATTTTTAAATGCAGTTACCCCATCTTTTAATATTAATTCTACATTTTTATCTATTAAATGCTCATGTATTATACTTGCCATTTCTATATCAAGTGGAGCCATTACCTGATCACTTGCTTCTATAATAGTAATATCTATTCCTCTAGCATGAAGATTTTCAGCCATTTCAAGGCCTATAAACCCTCCACCTATTATAACTGCTGACTTAGGTTTTTTATTATCTACATACGCCTTAATATTATCTGTATCTGGTATATTTCTAATCGTGAATAAATTATCACAATCATTTATTCCTGATATTGGTAGTTTTAAAGGATCAGCTCCTGGAGACAAAACTAATACATCATATGTTTCTTCATACGTTTCATCTGTTTTGTGATTTTTAATTGTAATCTTCTTGTTTTCCTTATCTATTTTTATAACTTCACTTAAATTTCGTATATCTAAATTAAATTTTTCTTCCATGCCTTCTACTGTTTGAACTATTAATTTTTCTCTTTCATTTATAGTTCCTCCTATATAATATGGAAGACCACAATTAGCAAAAGATATATATTTACCTTTTTCTACCATTATTATTTCTGCATTTTCATCTAATCTTCTAAGTCTTGCTGCAGTTGATGCTCCACCAGCAACTCCACCAACTATAATAATTTTTTTAGACATAGTTTATCTCTCCTTCTTTAGCAATTATTTAACATAATCATTTATTAATATAATCTACTTAAAGCACTTTTAATATTCAAATGGACTTTTAAAATCAAGGTACATTTAAAAGCTAATAGCTCTCTATTAGCTGGACTTGCCTCCTTGCCTGACACAAAATATACTACGCATTTTGGTCTATTATTTTTTTCATGTGTCTAATATCACAGTTGAATTTTCAACATAATTTGTTTTTCTCTTTAAGTTTATTTAATATATTAAATATTGTCTGTGACTTTATCACATAAAAGTGGTAGTTAGATATGCACTAACACAAAAATATGACAAAACTTATTATTAATAAATTAAATAAAAAATATGGACAGTAGCTAGTTTTGTTTTTACACAAAACTAGCTACTGTCCATATTTTTTCAAAGTTAAGAGTGTTAATCTAATTGATACACACTCTTAACTTTTCTTATAAATTATAAAATATTTAGACACATTCAAAAAATATACATCACATCTTTACTTGCTATTTTCTTTCATGTGCCTTATTAGTTATTATAATAAAGACTTTCTGATGGATAATTAGCATCACTAGTTATTTCTATTCCCAATTTACCAAAAGTTAATTCATCTGCTCTTGAAAGTATAGTTGTTGAGTGAGCTTGACATCCTTTTAATAAACTTAACTTTTCCATAGCTACCCCTGCTGTTGGGTTTGTTGCAGCTGAAATACTTAATGCCGTAAGAACTTCTTCACAACTCAATGATATATTTCTTTCTTTAAAAGTCTTAGCTTTAAGATTTATTATTGGTTCAAGTATAACTGGTGATATTAAATATATGTCATCTGAAATATTAGCTAAATACTTTATTGCATTTATTGTTACCGCCGCTGGTCCATCCATTAAATCTGAATTCTTTCCTGTTAATATTGTTCCATCTTGCAATTCTAATGCTACAACTGGACATGTGTCATTTTCATCTGCATCCATCTTTAGCTTAGATGACTTTTCTCTAGCTGGTAGAACTACTTTTCTATCAGTTTCTTTAAGATTTAGTTCTTCCATTATTAACTTAGATCTATCGAAAGTTTCTTTATCAACATATCCTTTTTTATATTCACATCCAGTTTTAAAATATCTTCTGATAACTTCTTGTCTAGATGCTTCTTTAACAGCTTCATCATCAACTATTCCAAATCCAACTCTATTAACACCCATGTCTGTTGGTGATTTATAAATTGATTCTTTACCTGTTATCTTTTCTATTATTCTTCTTAAAACAGGAAAAGTTTCAATATCTCTATTATAGTTAACTGTAACTTTGTTATAAGCATCCATATGGAATGAATCTAGTAAATTAACATCCTTTAAATCAACAGTTGCAGCTTCATATGCTATATTTAATGGATGCTTTAAAGGAACATTCCACACAGGGAATGTTTCAAACTTTGAGTACCCTGCAGCATTACCTCTTTTAGATTCATGATATAATTGACTAAGACAAGTAGCAAGTTTTCCACTACCTGGCCCTGGAGCTGTTACTACCACTATTGGTTTTGTAGTTTCAATATAAGGATTTTTACCATAACCTTCTTCACTAACTATTGTATCTACATCAGTTGGATATCCCTTAGTTGATTGGTGTTTGTATACCTTGATTCCTCTTCTTTCAAGCTTGTTTATAAATACTGTAGTTGCAGGTTGTCCCGCATATCTAGTTATAACTACACTATTAACTTCTAAATCATAAGCTCTTAAATCATCAATAAGTCTTAATACATCCATATCATATGTAATGCCAAAGTCGCCTCTTATTTTATTTCTTTCTATGTCTCCTGCATAAACACATATTACAACTTCTACTTTTTCTCTTAGCTTATGTAATAATTTAATTTTTGCATTTTCATCAAATCCAGGAAGTACTCTCATTGCATGTCTATCATTAAAAAGTTTACCTCCAAACTCTAGATAAAGTTTATCATAATGATTAACTCTTTCTAATATATATTTTGATTGTTCCTCTAAATATTTTATATGGTCAAATCCTATTTTCATTTTTTACCTCACTTACTATTTTTCTTCATAAAAACTCATTATTTTATTATTACATAAAGTAACTCTCTTGTAAATTATATCGTTTTTATATAAGGCATATAAAAATAAATAGCAAGTCAGTATGCTAGTCTATTTTGACTTGTTATTTTCTTTCATGTGCCTAAATTGCTGAAAAATCATACAATATCTAATAATATTCTTTTTATTGTATATATTTTTTCCAAAGTTTGCTTGATTGACCTATTAAAATTAATTATACTTTATAAGGATTAATTTTTTTAAATATCAATATTAGGCACATTAAAAAAAATAATTTGTATAAAATCAAGGAGGCAAAATCTTGAACAATTATAAAGGATTAACATATGCAATTCTGTCGTCAGTGGCATTTGGTCTTATGCCTATATTTTCTAAGATAGCTTATAAAAATGGTTCTAATCCAACAACTGTATTAATATTTAGATTTTTCTTAGCATCATTAATACTGTTTATATATCTAAAATATAAAAATATAAATCTTAGAATTGAAAAAAAACAACTTACACTCTTGTTGCTAACTGGAATTTTAGGATATACATTGACAACACAAACTTTATTTCTATCTTATGATTATTTAGGAGCTGGACTAGCTACAACATTTCATTTTATATATCCAGCTGTAGTTTCTATAATTGGATTTATATTTTTTAAAGATAAAATTAGTATTAGAAAAATAACTTCTCTAATACTTTCAGGAATAGGAGTGTACTCTCTTATTGCTTTTGAAAATCAAACATTAAATAGTCTCGGGATATTTTTAGCATTATTTTCAGGTGTATCATATGGACTTAATATAATAACACTGGACTTGAAATTACTAAAATCTATAGACAATATAATTGTAACTATGTATATTTGTATTGGAGCAACAATAGGTATGATTTTATATGGATTATTAAGCAACTCCATAATTCTAGAATTTAATTTTAAAATAGTAGAGTCTTATATAGTAATATCTACAATTTCAACAATAGCTTCTATGATATTATTTCTTAAGGCTATGGACATAATAGGAGCAGCATCCTCATCAATATTAGGAACATTTGAACCTATTGTTAGTATAATTTTAGGAATAGTATTTTTAGGAGAGCATCTATCAACAGCTTTAATATTAGGTTGTATACTAATATTAACATCTACAATTATATTAGCTAAAGATAAAGATAATATTAATGAAACTGAAACAAGCACTCTATCTAATTAAAAATAAGCCCTCTAATTTCAGAAATTACTTTCTAAAAATTAGAGGGCTTATTAAATACAAAGAAAAGTTTACTCACATATGTTTCGGAATAAAGTAATTAATCCAAATGCAATATTTGAACTATTATTTATTCTTCGTCTTTTTTATCTTCTTTAGGAAGTATTGCTATTCCTAATTCTGTTAATTGTTTTTCATCCGCTATATTAGGAGCTTCACTTAAGTAACAATAAGCATTTTGGTTTTTAGGGAATGCAATAACATCTTTAATATTATCTGTTCCAGCTAAGAACATTATCATTCTATCTAATCCAAATGCTAAACCGCCATGTGGTGGTGGTCCAAATTTTAATGCTTGCAATAGAAATCCAAATTTTGCCCATGCATCTTCTTGTGTAAATCCTAGTGCCTTAAGCATTCTTTCTTGAAGGTCAGTATCGTGAATTCTTATAGATCCTCCGCCTAGTTCTTCTCCATTTAATACCAAATCATAAGCTTTAGAACGTACAATTCCTGGATTAGATTCAATGAAATCTAAATCCTCATCCATTGGTGCTGTAAATGGGTGGTGACAAGCCATATATCTTTCTTCTTCTTCACTATATTCAAATAAAGGGAATTCAGTAACCCAAGTGAAGTTAAATTCATTTTTATCTTTTACCAATTCAAATTGTTTAGCTAATTCTAATCTTAAAGCTCCTAAGCTTTGGAATACTACTGAATCTTTATCTGCTACTATAAGCACCGCATCTCCAGCTTCAGCATTCATAGTTTTTACTATAGCATTTGTTACATCATCAGTTAAAAATTTAGCTATTGATGATTTAACTCCACCTTCTTTAAGTTGAATCCAAGCAAGTCCCTTAGCTTTATAAGTTTTAATAAATTCGCCTAATTTATCTAAAGGCTTTCTTCCCATATCTGCTCCACCCTTTAAGCATAGAGCTCTAACAGATCCACCATTTTCTATAGCAGATTTAAATACTACAAAATCTAAATCACGAACATCCTCTGTTATATTAGTTATTTCCATACCAAATCTTACATCTGGTTTGTCTGATCCATATTTCTCCATTGCATCTTTAAATGTCATTCTCTTAATTGGAAGCTTAACATCTACTCCTGCAACTTCTTTAAATACATGAGATATTAAGCCTTCATTTACTGCCATTATGTCCTCTTGCTCTACAAAGCTTAATTCCATATCTACTTGAGTAAATTCTGGTTGTCTATTCGCTCTTAAATCTTCATCTCTAAAACATTTAACTATTTGATAATATTTATCAAATCCAGACACCATCAATAATTGTTTGAATAATTGTGGTGATTGTGGAAGAGCATAAAACATTCCTGGATAATTTCTTGAAGGCACCAAATAATCTCTAGCTCCTTCTGGTGTGCTCTTAGTTAACATTGGAGTTTCTATATCTAAGAAACCATTGTTTTCTAAATAATCACGTATTGCTTTTGTTGTCTTACTTCTTGTTATAAAGATTTTTTGCATGTCTGGTCTTCTTAAATCTAAATATCTATATTTTAATCTAATATTTTCAGCTGCATCTAAATCCTCTTTGATATATATTGGTGGAGTTTCAGATTCCGAAAGAACCTTTAATGCTTCACACTTTAATTCTACCATTCCAGTTGGCATATTTTCATTTGGACTTTGTCTCATAACCACTTCACCTGTTACTGCAATACAATATTCAGGTCTAACTGATTTTGCTTTTTCAAAAGCCTCTGCATTTATTTCTTCTCCAAGAACAACTTGCATAATGCCTGTTCTATCTCTTAAATCAATAAAATCAAGTCCCCCAAGTTTTCTATTTCTTTGAACCCATCCCATTAAAGTAACTTTTTTACTTACATGTTCTTCTCTAAGTTCTCCACACATCATTGTACGCTTTAAACCACCTAAAGCTTCTCCCATTTGTCATTTCCTCCTAACACTTAACTATGTTCTTTATTTCTTCTATAGTTTTTAAAGAAACCTCGAAGGTTTCACCGTCTGACATTCTTTTTAGTGTAATCTTTTCATTTTGTAATTCATCTTCACCTAAGATAGTAGTAAATGCTACTCCTAATTTATTTGCGAATTTCATTGCAGCCTTTACACTTCTTCCCATATGATTTATTTCACAGTTAACACCTAAGTCTCTTAAATCATGAGCTAATTTAAATGCATACTTTTTCCCATCTTCTCCTCTGTCTCCAATATATAAATCAACTAAATTTTCATTCGGTATCTCTATTCCTTCTTTATCTAGAGTCATAATGAGTCTTTCAATTCCCATAGCAAAACCAACTGCTTGCATTTCTGGTCCACCAAGTTCTTCTATAAGTTTATCATATCTTCCTCCACCACAAACAGTAAAGTCAGAATTTAATATTTCAAAAATAGTCTTTGTATAATAATCTAATCCCCTAACTATTCCTGGATCTACTGTATATGGAAGACCTAATATATCTAAATATTCCTTAACCTTATTAAAGTGAGTATCACATTCTTCACACATAAAATCTAAAATTATTGGTGCATTCTTTGTAATCTCTTGACATTTTTTTTCTTTACAATCAAGTATTCTCATAGGGTTTTTTTCAAATCTACTCTTACATGTATCACAAAGTCCATCATAATTATCTGCTAAAAATTTCTTTAAAGCCTCATTATATTTAGGCCTACAATTTGGACATCCTAAATTGTTTATATGCAAATGTAAATCCTTAAGTCCAAGTTCCTTTAAAGTTTCCATAGCCATTGCTATAACTTCAGCATCTATAGAAGGTTCTTTAGATCCAAAAACCTCAACTCCACATTGATGAAATTGTCTAAGTCTTCCCTTTTGAACATTTTCATATCTAAATGCTGGAATTATATAATATAACTTTGTAGGTTGTGCCTCATTAAATAATCTATTTTCTATGAATGCTCTAACAAAAGCAGCAGTTCCTTCTGGTTTTAATGTTACACTTCTATCACCTTTATCCTTAAAAGTATACATTTCCTTTTGAACTATATCTGTTGTATCACCAACGCCTCTTGAAAATACTTCTGTATGTTCAAATATTGGAGTTCTCATTTCTCTGATTCCATAAGTTTTTGCAACATTTTTAAATGTATTTTCTACATAATTCCATTTATGTGCATCTTGAGGTAACATATCCTTAGTACCCTTTGGTGCTTGTAGTTCAATTGCCATTTATATTCCTCCTTAAATGAGAATATAAAACTAGTTTAAGCTCTTTTATAATATAATTTCTAAACTAACTCAAATTAATTTATTCTCTCAATAATGTAGTTTAATACAACGTGTTCAGTAATTCTTTTTTTCCATCAATCATTTCGTCTACTCTTGAAATATATTCTTTAATATCCTTTAGATTAGGAAATCTTTCAAGCCTATCTTCATCCAAAAATATCACTTTACTTACAGCAGCTGCTCCTAAAGCAATTATTGTCTGCTTTTCTTCAATCATTTCAATATTATAAATACATTCTTTACCTTCTTTAGCATACCCCAAATTTTCCATATTTCCAACCATATTTTTTTGCCTATACATGTAATATGGGTAAATATCTAAGCCTTTAGCTAAATTTCTGCTTTCTTCATACATTTTTGCAATCTCTTCTTGAGGAGGAATGTCTATACCTTTTTTTAATATAAAGTTTTCATACATTCTAGACCCTCTTTTTAAAGCAAGTCCATGTACTGTTATACTATCCGGTTTTAAAGCAATTAACTCGTTTTTAGTATTTATCATTTCACTATGACCTTCACCCGGAAGACCTATTATTATATCCATATTTATATCATTAAATCCAAGTTCTCTTGCCATTTTAAACTTTTCTTTAATATCATCTTTAGAATGAGTTCTTCCAATTAAGTTTAGTGTTTCATCGTTCATAGTTTGAGGATTTATGCTAATCCTGTTTACATCACATGACTTCATAGTTTCTAGTTTATTCAAAGTTATCGTGTCTGGTCTACCACATTCAACCGTAAATTCTTTAATATGTTTATCCTTAACAAATGCATCATATATCTCATCCATTAAAAATTTAAATTGTTTATCATCTACAGATGTTGGAGTTCCACCGCCAAAGTATACTGTTTCTATATCAATATTTTTTTCCTCTACATATTCTTTCATTGCTTTAATTTCTTTTATTAAGGCTTCCAAATAAGGAATTACTATCTTCTGATTTCCCTTTATAGGATTAGATGTAAACGAACAATAAAGACACTTAGTAGGGCAAAATGCCATTCCAATATAAATAGATATTTTATTTTTATCTTTATTTACAAATTTATCTTCACATTTAGCAACTTCTATACAAATTTTTGCTTTATCTTCATGAGCTAAATATCTATCTTTAAAGATTTTTACAATCTCTTCTTCAGTATAACCTTCTTTAAGTAATTTTAATGCTATCTTAGATGGTCTAATTCCAATTAAAATTCCCCACGGATATATATCACCTGTTATTTCTTTTAAACAGGAAAAAATGAATCTTCTAAGAGAATTCTTAATATCCTCTCCTAAAGATTCTTCTTTAACATATTCCTTATACGAAAATTTTAGTTTCTCTTCATCAATGTAAAAAATATATTCTGCTTCTTCTTCACTTAAGAATTTAATCTCTCTTAAAGGAAAATATATATTAAATAATTGATACACTTCATATCTGTATTTTAAATTATTTAAATTAACTGTAACTTCCATAATTTCTCCTTATGCTAAAAATGGATTTCTCCTTTTTTCATACAGTATATTAGACATTGATCCATGACCTGGATAAACCTCTACATCATCGCCTAATATAAGCAACTTTTCTTTTATACTATTTATAATTTCTCCCATATTTCCACCAACAAAGTCAGTTCTACCAATAGAGCCTTGGAAAAGTGTATCTCCTGTAAATACCTTGTCTTCAATCAAGAAACAAAGTCCACCTTTTGTGTGTCCTGGTGTCTCTATAACTTTAATTTCCTTATCACCTAAACTTAAAGTATCTCCTTCTTTTAGGTATCCTGAAGCCTTAGGCAAACTTCCAAAAACTTCATAATCCTTTTCCATATATTCTTCATCTATTTTGCTTATAAAAAATGGAACATTAAAAGTCTTACTTAAATCCACTACCCCACCTACATGATCTACATGACCATGTGTTAAAATAATGTATTTAACTTTAACATCTAAAGATTTAATAATAGTCTCTATCCTTTGTGAATCACCACCTGGATCAATTACTCCACATTCTTTTGATCCCTCATCTATTACTAGATAACAATTTGCATCATATATTCCTGCTGGAATTGTTTTTATAATCAATACGAACACCTCCCAAAATTCTTTAAAAGTTCTTTTTAGATATATATTCTAAAAATCATTATTCATTTGAATTTATTCAGTATCTCTATTATTTCTTTAGAGGTCAACCATATAAATAATCAATTCTATTAATTAGAACATATATAATTAAACTTATTTTGCTCTCATCAGCTTACTATCTAAAATTATTGTAACAGGACCATCATTATGTATTTCAACCTTCATATCTGCTCCAAACTTTCCTGTTTCAACTTTTAAATCTGTTTCTTTTAAAAGACTAACAAAAGTTTCATAAAATTCTTCAGCATCTTCTCCAGCTTTAGCTTCCATAAAGTTTGGTCTTCTTCCTTTTCTACAATCCCCATATAAGGTAAACTGTGATATAACTAAAATTTCTCCTTTAACATCTAATAATGATAAGTTCATTTTAGCATTTTCATCTTCAAAAATTCTTAAATTAATAATTTTATCTTTTATGTACTTTAAATCTTCTAATGTATCTTCCTTAGCTATTCCTATTAATACATTAAGTCCCTTTTTTATAGTTCCTATTATACACCCATCGACCTTAACATTTGATGAAATTACTCTTTGCACTACTGCTCTCATTTTTATCATTCCTCAACTATTCATTCTATAAACATCCATTACACCCTTAAGCTTTTTAATTTTTTTCATAAAATCTTTTAAATCTTCTATAGAATTAATTTTTATTTTTATATTTATAAGTGCAATTCCTTCTTTTGCTGGATTAGCATTTAATGAACTTAAATGTAACTTTAAATCAGTAATCACACTCATTATATCACTAAGAATTCCCATTTTATCTTCCGTTTGCACTTGAATTTCTGCAAAATATGCATTTCCATTTGACGATCCCCAAGATACTTCTACTACCTTATCACCATCTGTATCAATAAGAGCTTTTAAATTACTACAATCTTGTCTATGAACTGATACTCCCCTGCCCTTTGTTATATAACCTAAAATTTCATCTCCTGGTACCGGATTGCAACACTTTGCAAATCTAACCATAATATTACTTACACCTTTTACACTTATACCATAGTTATCAGAAGTTTTTTGCTTTCCATTCTTTGCAATATGTCCCTCTATTGTTTTATATAATGATTCTTGTAAATCCTTTTCTTTAGTTGGCTCATTATCTTCTTTAAGTCTTGAAACAAAAGAAGATGCTGAAAGTCCTCCAACTCCAATTACAGCATATAAATCTTCAATACAATGAACATTATATCTCTTTGTTAATTTTTCATAACTATCACCTTTTGCAATATCAGCAAAATTAGCACTTTGTTTCTTGAGTTCTTTTTCAAGAAGTTCTTTTCCTTTAATTATATTTTCTTCCTTTTTGGCTTTCTTAAACCATAACTTTATTTTACTTTTAGATTGATTACTTTTAGCACTGTTTAACCAATCCATGTTAGGTCCTTTTGAATTTTGTGAAGTAAGAATTTCAACAATTTCTCCAGTTTTAAGTGTATAATCAAGAGGAACAATCTTTCCATTAACCTTAGCTCCAACACACTTATTCCCAACATCAGTATGTATTCTATAAGCAAAATCTATTGGTGTTGCCTTACTACATAAATTTATTACAACACCTTTTGGAGTAAATACGAATACTTCATCAGAAAACAAATCGATTTTAAATCCTTCAATAAATTCTTCTGCATCTGAAGTTTCTTTTTGCCATTCTAACATATCTCTAAGCCATACTAATTTTTTCTCAAATTCTTTATCTTTATCCTCTTCAGTTAAATCTCCTTCTTTATACTTCCAATGAGCAGCAATACCATATTCTGCTGTTTTATGCATTTCAAAAGTTCTTATCTGAATTTCAAAAGTTTTTCCTTGTGATCCAATTACAGTAGTATGTAAAGATTGATACATATTAGGTTTCGGCATTGCTATATAGTCTTTAAATCTCCCTGGTATCGGTCTATATATTGTATGTACTATTCCAAGTACTCCATAACAATCCTTAACTGAATTAACTAATATTCTAATAGCTGTTAAGTCAAAAATTTGTTCTATACTTTTATTTTTATTAACCATCTTTTTATAAATACTATAAAAATGTTTAGGTCTTCCTTCAATGTCTGAGTCTATGCCTGAT
The DNA here is from genome assembly GCF_900112485.1 of Clostridium uliginosum. GTDB lineage: Bacteria > Bacillota > Clostridia > Clostridiales > Clostridiaceae > Clostridium > Clostridium uliginosum. The sequence continues at coordinate 59,209 of NZ_FOMG01000020.1, read as the reverse complement.
GATTCTAACTTTTTCTTTAAATCAACTATAACATTATTTATATAAGTTTCTCTCTCAACTCTTTTTTCAGCTATTTGGTGTACTAATTCATAATATTCATTTTCATGTAAATATCTAAAAGAGAGATCTTCGAGTTCCCATTTGATCTTAGACATACCAAGTCTATGAGCTAGTGGCGCATAAATGTCTAATGTTTCTTTTGCTTTTAATTTTTGTTTTTCTTTTGGCATAAATTTAAGTGTTCTCATATTATGCAATCTATCTGCAAGTTTTATAATGATAACACGTATATCCTTAGCCATAGCAAGTAACATCTTTCTAACATTATCTGCTTGTTGTTCTTCTTTTGTTTTATATTGAATTTTTCCAAGCTTAGTTACTCCATTAACAAGATTTGCTACTTCCTCATTAAAGGTACTTACCATTAATTCATAAGAACATTCAGTATCTTCAATTACATCATGAAGAAGTCCAGCTGCAATAGTACTTGTATCCATTCCAAGTTCAGCAAGAATTTCTGCTACATCTATTGGATGAATTATGTACGGTTCACCTGATTCTCTTTTTTGTTCCTTATGAGCTTCCTGTGCAAAAAAATATGCTTTTTTAATTATTTCAACATCAACATTATGACAATTGGTATGAATTTTTTCTAATAAGTTATCAATCATAAGGATTACTCTCTCCTTTTGTTAAATTTCTGTAAATTCAAAGGCTGGTTATATAACCAGCCTTTCCTATAATTATATATTATTTTACAACTATTTTCAATAAATTTAAAGGTCATATTGCACTAATGATAATACATCATAGTTTTTTAATTTATCTCTCCCCTTAAGTTCAGTTAATTCTATTAAAAAGTCAATAGAAACAACTTCCCCGCCAGCTTGTTCAACTAATTTAGCAACACCTTCTAATGTACCACCTGTTGCTAATAAATCATCTATTATTGCAACTCTTTGACCCTTTTTAATAGCATCTTTATGAATTTGAAGAACATCACTACCATATTCTAAGTCATAATCAACAGAAATGGTTTCACCTGGTAATTTTCCTGGTTTTCTTACTGGAACAAACCCAATTCCTAAAGCATATGCAACAGGAACTCCAAAAATAAATCCTCTTGCTTCAGGTCCAACAATTAAATCAATTTTTTTGTCTTTTAGATAATCTACAAACATATCAATAGATGCTTTTAAAGATTCTCCTTCACCTATTAATGTTGTTATGTCCTTAAAACTTATTCCTTCCTTTGGAAACCCGTCAATTATTCTTATTTTATCTCTTAAATCCATTTTAATTCCTCCAAAAACTATTATTTAAAAATAAATATAAAATTACAGTTGTTTTTATTTAAGCATCTCACTTTTCTTTGAATTATATAAATACTTAACTATTTGATCTGCTCTATCTTTGTCATCTGTAGTTAATAACTCCAGTACTATTCTTGCATTATCCATAATACCTACTGCTCCTATTGTTGGAGTAATAAATTCTATCATTTCATTTATAGAATCATAATTAAGTTCTTTTACATTATTAAATTCTATTACTGATCTTAACCCATTATTGTTGGTATTAAATAAAAATTTATTCCCTTCTTTTATTAATATTCCATTTTCTCCTTTGGTCGATACATTTGTACATTGTACTCCCATAAGAATTAAATCTAAATATTTATTAATACTTTTCATATTGTAATATATTGCAATTGATTGCATTAACTTAAATGTTAATGCACTTATAGATAAATTTTTATATCTATACTGACATCCTTTTTGTCTTGGGTTAACATATATGTATTCATCTACAAGGTCACTTTCCTTGTTTTCAAGAACAATTAAATCTATACCCAATTTTTCACACAAAGTTACTTCTTCCTGTGACTTTAGTCCTACCCCTAAGGTTATTAATAACTCAGCTCCTAAAAAATCCACATTATTCTTTATATCTTTAGAATTAAGTTTATCTCTACTCTTCACTCCATCATATATAAGATATTCTACATCTGCATTTAAATACTTCAAAACAAGTATTAATGATGCAATTGCACAAATACCATCAACATTTGGAATTCCATAAATAACTATTTTTTCTCTATTGTTTACAGCAGAGACGACTCTTTCTAATGCTTTGTTCATACCTTTAAGTATAAAGGGGTTATATCCAGTAATATAATTTGGACAATAAATACTTTCCCAGAACTTACGCATGGCTTATTCCTCCATAAAATTAGAAAACAGTTATATTATAATTGATTATAATCTTTTTTACAAATATTTTATTACAAAATGAATAAACCTCCAAATTTCACTATGGAGGTTTAGGCACATTCAAAAAAATAACAGACCAGTGTGCTTGTCTATTTTGTGCCATACTGTGTCAGCAAGTTTTGATAATAGATAAGCTATGAATCAAAACTTACCTTCTTGTCTGACATGAAATATATGGCGCAATCTTTGGTCTGTTATTTTCTTTCATACACCTTATCCAATACTACGCATTACTTAATTGTTTCTAAAATTAAACTAAATAATACATAGACCCCTGGATTACTTTACCTAAACTTTTATGTATTTACTCACAAAAGCAAGTTTCATTTTATCTACCTTTAATTTATATCCAACAATAAATTAAACTCTTTGTAATTTTTTATTTTTCGCTCTTGCCTTAAGATAAACCCAAACTGGAGATGCTACAAATATTGAAGAATAAGCTCCTGCTACTATACCTATAATAAGTGGAATAGTAAATTCTCTAACCGTTGGTACAAATATATTTACAGCAACTATTGTAAATAGTGTTGTTATAGATGTATTTATAGATCTCGTCATAGTTTCAGTTAAACTAATATTAGCTATATCTATTGTATTTGCTCTTCTCATATTTTTTGCATTTTCTCTTATTCTATCAAAAATTACAATGGTATCATTCATTGAATATCCTATAATTGTTAATATAGCTGCAATAAATGGTGTATTAACCTTAATATCAAATATAGCATATACGCTTACAGTTATTAATACATCATGAACAGTTGCTACTAAAGCTGCAACACCAAAATTAAATTCAAATCTTATAGCTATATATATTAACATTACAACACAAGCAATACAAAATGCTATTAATGATTTTTGTGTTAATTCTTTACCAACAGATGCTCCTATTTCATCTTGAGAAATAAGTGCATTATCTTCTAATCCATATTTTTCTTTTAATTCTTTCATAATAGAAGATACTTTTTCGCTATTTAAATCTCCTGATTTAACTTCATACTGATTATTATCTACTGTATTTCCAACAGCATCTTGAGCATATGATTTTATTATATTATCCACTTCTTGTTTATCTGTACTTGAGTTTAATTGAATTGTTAATTGAGTACCACCTTTAAAGTCTATACCAAAGTTTAATCCTCTAGTACATAAAAAGCCTAATCCGATCAAAATAACAATTAGAGAAATTGAAAGCCATATCTTTGATTTTTCTATTATTTTAAACATGTTCTTCCTCCCTCTTAACTCCAAAGTATGATAGCTTTGTTAATATCCCAGCATCAACTGCTAAGTTAATAAGCATTTTACTAACTATCAAAGCTGTAAATAAACTTACAACTATACCTATCATTAATGTAACGGCAAATCCTTTAACTGCTCCTGAACCAAAGAAATATAAAACCAATCCTGATAAGATTGTTGTTACATTTGAGTCTACTATTGAAGACAGTGCATTTTCAAACCCTTTTTTAATTGAGGTTTTAATAGATAAACCTTTTCTTAATTCTTCTCTAATTCTTTCAAAAATCAACACATTAGCGTCTACTGCCATACCAATAGTCAGTAACAGTGCTGCTATTCCTGGTAGTGTCATTGTTACTCCAACTTCTACAAATATAAATAATGTAAGTGTTATATATAAAGTTAAAGCCACGCTAGCTAATACACCTGGAACTCTATAATAACAAATCATAAATAGGAAAACTAATCCTATACCAAGTGCTCCTGCTTTTAAAGCATTTGGTAGTGCTGTAGCACCAAGTTGAGCTCCTACATTTTTTACTGAAGCCGCTTTAACTGTAGTTGGTAAAGCTCCTGAGTTAATAATTCCAGCTAAACTCTTAGCTTCTTCTAAATTTTTACTACCAGAAATGCTTGCCCTTCCATCTGTAATTTGTGTTTCTACAGTAGGCGCTGACACTACTTCGTCATCCATACAAATGGAAATTTTTTGTCCTATATATTTGCCAGTTGCTGCTGAAAAAGCTTGTTGGCCTTCTTCATTTAATTCCAAAGATACAGATGGTTTACCATTTTCTTGATTAATTCCTGCCGATGCTTTTTTTACTTCTTTACCAGTAAGAATTTCTTCTCCATCTGGACTCTTAAATACTAGATTTCCTGATTTACTTAAACTTTCTACGATTGCTTGTGAATCAAATGCACCTGGAACATCTACTCTGATTTTTCTATCACCTTCTGTTGTTACAACAGTTTCAGCAACTCCAAGTTTATTTACTCTTAAAGAAATATGTTCCTTAGTACTCTCTAATTGGTCTTTAGTTACTTTATCGTCTTGAATTTCCATTAACACAGAAACTCCACCTTGTAAATCAAGTCCTTTGGTTATTACATCATTAAAAGATTTAAATTGCCATCCGCCCAAGAAAAATCCTCTAAATCCTGCAAAAGCTAAAAAAAACGTTACAACAATTATTGCTATAAATAATGCTGAACTCTTACTTTTCTTCTTCATTTTAATCCCCCTCTGGTATTTCTACAATTTTTATTACTAAGTAAAATTAAAATTATTCAACCTATACCGTTAAAACTTTCCATAAATTTTTGTTATGTAAAACGTCTATACACAAGTATAAGTTATGGTAAACTAAGTGAAAATATTAATTCTTCACTTAGCAAACTTAGCTTATACCTAGTTTACAATAATTTCTATAAACATTAATAGTGTTCAATACTTTTCTAACACACCCATGATTATATCACAATAAAATTTCTTAATAAAGATTTTTATAAATTTATCCCTAACATTCCTGCTAGTAATCCAACAACTACTGATATTATACACTTAGCTAAATCAAAAGCTTGAAATATTATAGCACCACCTATGTAACTTGAAATTATAAATAAAACCAAATAATAACTTAATCCTATTCCAAGTCCTACTAACCACCCTTTAGACGCATTAGCTTTTGCACCCATTACAGATCCTAGCGCTAAACTCACTAAAGATATTATTACATATAACATACTAAATACACTTGAACTAAATTCTATTGTTTTCATAAGTATTGACAATATTAATACTCCAATTAAACTTAAAATTATTGTTCCACCTAATCCTTTTAAAACTGATCTTAAATAATTATTACTTTCCATTAAAACAACACCCCCCAATACTTTATTTTATGAAGTATCAAGGGGCATTATGATTAATTTTCTTTGTTTACTTTGGATGATATTCCATTTTTAGAAAGTTTAATCTTAGTTTTTGCTGGACTTGTTTCAATAATAATATATTCTTCATCTATATTTGTTATTTTACCTATGATTCCACCTCTTGTCATGATTTCATCATTTACTTGTAGTTCAGTTAGCATGGTACTATACTGCTTTTTTCTTTTCTTTTCAGGTAATATAAGTAAAAAATAAAATATAACAAATACCGCTACCATCGGTAGTACATTACTAAGTATTGAAGCCATCGTCATTTTTTTTACCTCCATAAATTTACTTTTATATTAAATCACTATTTTTTAAATATGTGTAATATAATGCTTTAATAAAATACTATTTTAAAAATCTACAAAATAAGTTCTATCTTATTCCATGATAGATAGTTTACAATTATTTATATATAATGTCAATTAAAGTTCTATTATATGATTTGCCATTCTCTTAATTTTTGTTCTTTAAAATCTTTAAAATAATCTCCATCTATGGCATCTCTTATCTCTTTCATTAGATTATTGTAGAAATATAAATTATGTAACACACATAATCTCATAGCAAGCATTTCTTTTGCTTTAAATAAATGTCTAATATAAGCTCTTGTATAATGCTGACACGCTGGACATTTACAGCCTTCATCTATTGGTCTATCATCTAATTCGAATTTAGCATTTAATATATTGAATTTACCATCTTTAGTAAATAAATGACCATGTCTACCATTTCTTGCTGGAAGTACACAATCAAAAAAATCTACTCCTCTATCTACAGCTTCTAGTATATTAGCTGGTGTTCCAACACCCATTAAATAAATAGGTTTATCTTCTGGCAGATGAGGAACTACAGCATCAATTATTCTATACATTTCTTCATGAGTTTCACCAACTGCTAATCCTCCTATTGCATATCCATCTAAATCCATCTTGGTTATAGTCTTAGCATGTTTTATTCTTATATCTTCATAAACTCCACCTTGATTTATTCCAAATAACATTTGTTCTTTATTCAATGTATCTTGTGATGAATTTAATTTATCCATTTCGATTTTACATCTTTCAAGCCATCTTGTAGTTCTGTTTACTGAATTTTCAACATATTCTCTTGTAGATGGGTTAGGTATGCATTCATCAAATGCCATTGCTATAGTTGATGCCAAATTACTTTGAATTTGCATTGATTCTTCTGGACCCATAAATATTCTTTTGCCATCTATATGAGAGTTAAAATATACGCCTTCTTCTTTTATCTTTCTCATTCCTGATAAAGAGAAAACTTGAAATCCACCTGAATCTGTTAATATAGGTCTATCCCAATTCATAAACTTATGTAATCCACCAAGCTCTCTAACAACCTTGTCAGAAGGCCTTAAATGAAGATGATATGTATTTGAAAGTTCAACTTGACATTCTATTTCCTTTAAGTCCATGCTAGAAACTGCACCTTTTATAGCAGCTAATGTTCCAACATTCATAAATACTGGTGTTTCTATAGTTCCATGAGGCGTAACAAACCTTCCTCTTCTTGCTTTTCCATTTTTCTTTAATAAAGTATACTTTTTACTCAAAAATTTCACTCCTTATAATTGTTGCCTTATCTATTGATTATAATCAATTTTTATATTAATAATTGAGTTTTATTTAATAAACATAGCATCTCCAAATGAGAAAAATCTATATTTTTCTTTAACTGCTTCATTATATGCATTCATAACATTTTCCTTACCTGCTAAAGTCGAAACTAACATTATTAATGTAGATTGTGGCAAATGAAAATTAGTAATTAATTTATCAACAATATTGAATTTATATCCTGGATATATAAAAATATTAGTCCATCCACTTTGTTCTCTGACTATGCCATTTTCATCTCCAATAGTCTCTAATGTTCTTACTGAAGTTGTTCCAACTGAAATAATTTTGTTACCTCTTTTCTTTGTTGCATTTATAATATCTGCACTTTCTTTTGAAAGATGATAAAACTCTGAATGCATTTCATGTTCTTCCAACTTTTCAGCCTTTACAGGTCTAAATGTTCCAAGTCCAACATGTAAAGTTAAATAAACTACATTAACACCTTTTTCTTCAATTTGCTTTAATAATTCTTTTGTAAAATGTAATCCTGCTGTTGGTGCTGCTGCTGATCCCTTTTCTTTAGAATATACTGTTTGATATCTCTCTTTATCATCTAATTTTTCATGAATATATGGTGGAAGTGGCATTTCGCCTAAAGAATCTAAAACCTCTTCAAATATACTAGCATAATAAAATTCAATTATTCTATTGCCATCTTCTTTAACCTCTATTACCTCTGCCTTAAGCTTTCCATTTCCGAAAGTAAATCTTCTACCAACCCTTGCTGACTTACCCGGTTTAGCTAAACATTCCCACTTATCGCCTTCTATTCTCTTAAGTAATAAGAATTCTATTTTTCCACCTGTTTCTTCCTTTTCTCCAATTAATCTTGCTGGCATTACTCTTGTATTATTTAATACTAAAGTATCTCCAGAATTTAAATAATCTATAATGCCATGAAAAGTTTTATGCTCAACTTCGCCTGTTTCTTTATCTAAAACCATAAGCCTTGAAGAATCCCTTTGTTCTAGTGGATGTTGTGCTATAAGTTCTTCTGGTAAATAAAAATCAAAATCCTTTACGTTCATTATTATATCTTCTCCTAACTATTTAAAAAAACTTCTTTGTCCTTTATTAATTTCACTATTTTTATTAATATTAACTTTCCCTATATGTTTATAGGCCTTATCTGTTGCAACTCTTCCCCTTGGTGTTCTTATAATAAACCCTTGTTGAAGTAAATATGGTTCATAAACATCCTCAATGGTTCCAAGTTCTTCCCCGATAAAATAGGAAAGAGTTTCTATTCCAACAGGGCCACCATTGAAATTATCTATAATAGCTTCTAATATTTTATTATCGACTTTATCAAATCCTTGATTATCCACTTCTAACAATTCTAAAGCCTCTTTTGCTTCTTTAAGCGAAATTATATTGTTAGATTTAACTTCAGAATAATCTCTAACTCTCTTTAATAATCTATTTGCAATTCTTGGTGTTCCTCTAGATCTAGTTGCAATCTCAAAAGCACCTTCTTCTGTAATTTTGCATCCAAATACTGCAGCACTTCGTACAATAATCTCCTTAAGTTCATTCTCATTGTAATATTCCATGGCACAAAGCACTCCAAATCGATCTCTTAAAGGAGATGTTAGCATTCCAATTCTCGTTGTTGCTCCTATTAATGTGAATTTAGAAAGATCAAGCCTTATAGACTTTGCAGCCGCACCCTTACCTATAATGATATCTAATGCATAATCTTCCATAGCAGGATACAATATTTCTTCAACGGTTCTATTTAATCTATGTATTTCGTCAATAAACAAAACATCATAATCTTTTAAAGTAGTTAAAATAGCTGCTAAATCTCCTGCCCTTTCAATTGCCGGGCCAGATGTGATTTTTAAATCCCCACTCATTTCCTTAGCAATAATATTAGCTAGCGTAGTCTTACCGAGACCTGGAGGACCATATAAAAGTACATGATCTAACGCCTCTTTTCTATTTTTTGCTGCTTTTATAAATATATCTAATCTTTCCTTTACTTTATCTTGCCCAATATATTCATTTATCTTTTGAGGTCTTAAGCTAAGTTCAGATTTACTATCTTCTTGTATTTCACTTGGGACTACTATTCTTTCCATAAACACACCTCCTATTTTATCAAAATACTATTAATTAAAGGCTTCTTAAGTTAGCCCATTAATGTTTTTAATGAACTTTTTATTATATTTTCAACACTTTCGTTCCTGTCAACAGTTTTAAGAACCTTCTCTGATTCTTTCTCAGTATAACCCAACGCAAGTAATGCACTTAACGCCTCCGACAATGCAACTGAATTTCCATCTTCGCTCCCATTAAATTCATCAACGCCATCTAATAACTCATCAGATTTTAATTTATCCTTGAGTTCTAATATAATCCTAGCAGCTGTCTTCTTACCTATTCCTACCCCACGGCAAAGGTGTTTTTCATCCCCTGTCAATATTGCATACTTTAAATTATTAACTCTACTTATAGAAAGTAATGATAACGCTGCCTTTGCACCAACACCATTAATTGTAAGTAATAATTTAAACATCTCTAATTCTCCTAAGGATTCAAAACCATATAATCCAATAAAATCTTCTCTTACAATCTGTTCAAGGTATAACATAATCTCTTTTCCTAACGTTGGCATTGAGGACATTGTTGCACCAGATGTGAAAATCTTATAACCTATTCCATTATTCTCAACAACTAAATAATCTTTATTTATTCCAATATATTTTCCTTTAATATATTCGTACATTAATATTTTTCCTCCAAAATTCAATCACTTAAATCAATTATTTAAGGCCTTTTAAAGAAAATAATGCCTTAATTCTAATTTATACTTTATCATTTTACGGCTAATCTTTCAACAACACCTAAATTTATAACATATTTCTAGCAAAACAAAAACTGTAATTTTAATAACTAAACAAAAAAAAATTAAATTGATTAGTAAATAAAACAAAAAATGCCTAGAAAACAAAAAAGTTTCTAAGGCATTTTAGATTAAACACACGAAAGAAAATAACAAGTCAAAGATGCGATGTATATTTTGAGTCAGGCAAGAAAGCATGTTTGCACAATAGCGAGCTATTGACCTAATATGCCGACGCAGTATGACACAAAATAAACTAGAATACTGACTTGTTATTTTTTGAATGTGCCTTATTTAGTTTTATGATATTAACTCGGAAATACTTTCCTCTGCTTCATCTTTTGAATTATATTTAAGTTCAAAATTCTTAATTTTATTTTTATCACCATCTCTTAAATTTTCAATAGGTTTATTGTCTGAAAAAATATCTTCTGTACTCTTAATTGATGCAACTCCCTCATTGTCCGTTTGATATATAGCTAGATATCCATCTTTGTCACCAATATAATATTTGTTTGCTTCTAAAGTACTTGAAGTTTCTCTCTTGAATATAATTTGTCCATTTGATGTAACATCTAAATTATAACCACTATTTTTTAATATTTGAGTTAACTCTTCTCTTGTTAAATCTCCATTAATATTTAATTGTTTCTTTATCTGGGATATTGTTAAATCTGTTTCTTTTTTATCACCTGCAAACAATGAGACCTTAACGCTATCTTCTAATTTATTTGCATCAACATCAGTATTAACTTTTCCTTGAGAACTTTGAACTAATCCTCTATCATTTATTGATCTATCTACTAAATAATAAGTCATTGAAAATATAAGTGCTAACATTAAAATAATTGAAACTACTATTCTTCTTTTCTTGTTTACCATAATTAATCACTCCTTAATAGGAGTATTACCTTATTTTTTCCTATTTATGCACTTACTTCATTATTTTATAAAACATTTCAAAAATAATTTTTAATGATATTTCTTTAATATGCCTTATTCAAATAATGAGTGTGAAAACAAAATGAAATACCCTTGTGGATGTTGACAAGCTGGGCAATCTTTCGGTGCTTCCTTGCCTTCATATATAAATCCACAATTAGTGCACATCCATTGAGTTTCTTCTTCTTTCTTAAATAAGCTTCCTTCTTCTAACTCTTTTTCAAAACGTTCAAATCTAGTTGCATGAATTCTTTCAATTGATCCTATGTTCTCAAATATTTTTGATACTGCTAAAAAGCCTTCTTCTTTTGCTACTTTTGCAAATTCACTATATACATCATTAAATTCTTCAAATTCATTATGCTTTGCAACCTTAAGTAAATCTAATGTAGTAGTGTAAGTGTCAACAGGATATCCTGCACAAATTTCTATGTTTTCACCTGAACTTTGCTTTAATTGACCATAAAATACCTCAGCATGTTCCTTTTCTTGATTGGCTGTATACTTAAAGAGTGCTTCAACTACATAAATACCTTCATTTTTAGCTGTAGAAGCTGCTATATCATATCTATTTCTAGCTTGACTTTCCCCTGCAAATGATCTAAGCAAATTTTTCTTAGTTTGACTATCCTTTAACTCCATACTAATTCCTCCTACTAAAATATTATTCAATATTCAGTATTTGATGTTTAGGAGTAATTATACATTCACACACAAATTTATTTATAGATATTCACACATAAAAATACCTACTTGTTTGTATTATCTTATTCTATTTATAAATCCACATTTTTTACATAGTTCTTCTACTGCCACTCTTCTTGAAAATCCTTCATATATATCTTTAGCTTTTTTAGAATTTAAAATATCATCTAATTTAGTTTCAAATATATTTCCAAGCGGAATATTACCTTCACTATCCAAGCAACAAGGCACAACTGTTCCATCTACTAATATTCCAATTTGATCTCTTAATCCATAGCAAAATGCTCTTTCTCCTAATTCATCACTATTAATTGATGGCCACTTAAATTTTTCTCCCATACTAAGATATAAATTTTTAGATAACTTTACACTATTCTTTTCCTTTAACTGTTCTTTTAAGTCATAATCTAAATTAAAGCTTTCCTCAAGAACTTTAAAAATATCAATGTTCATATTATTACTGGCTTTATACTTGGTATCTAAATTCCATAATCTTAATGAACAAATTATATTACTTTTTTCAGTGGCTTCTTTAGAAAAAGCTATTATATTATTTATGTATTCCTCAAATTTTATTTCTTTATTATTAGCTTCAAAGCTATGAAGAGAAATATTAACTTGTCTTAATGCAGGTGATTTAATCAATATATTCTTAACTTCATTTATCAAAGTTCCATTTGTTGTAATATTGGCCTTCAATTTATATTCATCACTTAATTCTAAGAACCTTTTAAGATTTGTATTTAAAAAAGGCTCTCCCATCAAATGAAAATAAACATAGTCACTATACGGTTTCACGCTTTTTAAAATATACTCAAAAGACTTTTCTTCCATAAAGCCTAATTTTCTAGATGTTTTAGGACAAAAATCACATTCTAAATTGCAAACATTAGTTATCTCTATATATATTCTTTTAAATTTCTTCATTAATTCATTCACCTTTTCTGCCTTAGGCACATTCAAAAAAATAATAAGTCAACATGCTAGTCTATTTCGTGTCATGCTGCGTCAGCAAAATGACCTAATAGCTCGCTATTAAATCATTCTGCTTCCTTGCCTGACGCAAAATATACATTGCATCTTGGACTTGTTATTTTCTTTCATGTGCCTTAGTTAATTTTTATTTTTTCAATTTATCTTCTTTCAAATGCTATTATACTAATTTATTAGTTGTATTTCTACAAGCATATTCTTAAAAAGATAATATTGTATAACACATTAACATGATTTACTTTCATATCTTTGTAACGCCTTTAAAAAATTCCCTTCTACTAAATCGCTTAATCTTTTAATTATAATGTTGGATTCTTCTCTCATACCTTCTTTCATCCATTTAGTAACCAATCCTGTAAAAGCTAAGCTATAAAAATTTGCAATAAATTCTTTGTCATTTTCCTTAACATTCATACCTATTGAGACTTCGTCAACTACTCCCATAACCAAATCATTTGTAACAGAATAAAGGTAATTATCTAAATGATTTCTTCCTAAAGAATTTAATGTATTGCAACAGAATTCTTTATTGTTTTCTATATAAAGAAAAACCTTTTTAACGCCATCAATCCACGTGTCATAACTTCTAGACTCTTCTATACTTTCAAGTCCTTCTGTTTTGTAAATCCATTCAACTAAATCATAAATATCTTCAAAGTGATAATAAAAAGTTTGTCTATTTAGTCCACAATCATTTACAATGCTCTTAACAGATATTTTATTTAATGGAAGTCTTTTGGTCAATTCTTTCAAAGAATTTGCCAAGGCTTTTTTAGTGATTAATGAATTAGACACTGCTACTACCCCCAATGCTAAGCTATTTATATATTATTCAATATTTAACAAATCATAATTTAAAAGCAATATTTTATATGTTATAATAAAATTATACATCAATAAATTTAATTTTATACATTTAGGAGGGGAAGTTTTATGGCCAATATCGTTATTTTTCCCGGAAAATATATCCAAGGAAAAGATGAACTTAAAAATATTTCTAAACATACTAGTAATTTAGGGGACAAGTTCCTCATTATTGTAAGTGGCTCTGGAATGAAAAGGGTTTCTTGCATTATTGAAGAAAGCTTTTCCACTACTGATGCAAAACTAACTTTTGAAATTTTTAACGGAGAATGTTCTCAAAGCGAAATTGAAAGACTTCAAAAAGTATTTAAAGAAAATAACTGTAATGTTGTTATTGGTATAGGTGGAGGTAAGATTTTAGATGCCGCAAAAGCTGTTGCTTACTTTGAAGACGCTCCAATAGTTATTGCTCCAACTGTTGCTTCAACTGATGCTCCTTGTAGTGCTTTGGCTGTTATATATACCGAAGAGGGGCTATTTGACAGATATTTAGTATTAAAGCAAAACCCTAATATTGTTTTAGTTGATACTAAGATAATTGTAGGTGCTCCTGCAAGACTTCTAATATCAGGTATGGGAGATGCACTCGCTACATATTTTGAAGCAAGAGCTTGTATAAAATCAAATAGGAAAAACCTATCTAATGGATATGTAACCTTAGCTGCTGAGGCATTAGCTAAATTATGTTATGATACATTATTAGCAGAAGGATATAAAGCTAAATTAGCTGTTGACAGTAATGTTGTAACTAAAGCTGTAGAAAACATTGTAGAAGCAAACACTTTATTAAGTGGCTTAGGCTTTGAAAGTGCTGGATTATCAGCAGCACATGCAATTCATAATGGCTTTACAGTGTTAAAATCTTGTCATCACTTATATCATGGTGAAAAAGTTGCTTTTGGTACTATTGCACAATTAGTACTTGAAAATGCTCCTTTAGAAGAACTCCAAGAAGTTATTGATTTTTGTTTAAGTGTTGGTCTTCCAACTAATCTCTCTGATATGGGAATTAAATCAATTAACAAAGAAGACATTATGAAAGTTGCTGAAGCTTGCTGCGTAGAAGGTGAGACAATTCACAATATGCCATTTAAAGTAACTCCTTATGATGTTTATTCTGCAATTTTGACTGCTGATAAATTAGGGTCACTTTAATTACTTAATTGTTAAAAAATATAGAAACATTTATCCTACATTGTAAACTGTACATTGAAATATATATTAAAAAACAAACTCCATTTTAAAATTTAAGCTATATTTTAAGTGAATGTTGATATTTTAAAACATAGCCAAAATTTAAAATGGAGTTTTTACTATAGTTAGTTAATTCTATTAACCTTAATGCATATAAGACAAACATAATAACATTAATGCTTTTAAGCATTATATACTAGAAATAGACCCTATTATAAAATAAAATTATAATAAGGTCTTTGAAATAATATATTACTTATAAATAGCTAACAATAGTTCTCTTAGTATCTTGCAAGCAGTTGCAGTAGATGATCCACTTTGATCATAAATTGGTGATAATTCATTTACATCACATCCAACAATGTTAAGCTTTGAAACATCTATAATTGCTTTTAATAATTCCTTGAATGTAACTCCTCCAGCTTCTGGGGTTCCAGTTCCAGGGAACACTGATGGATCTAAAATATCAAGATCAATTGAAAGATATACAGGTTTTCCTTTTAAAACTTCTATTGCATGATTAAGATTTGTAAAATCAAATTTATTTGTAATCACATGATCTTTTGCCCATGTAAATTCTTCTCTCTCTCCAGAACGAATTCCAAATTGAAAAATTTTATTATCTCCTGTAAGCTCCCATACTCTATGCATAACTGTTGCATGAGAAAGCTTTTCTCCTAAGTAATCATCTCTTAAATCTGCATGAGCATCAAAATGTATAACATGTAAATCCGGGAATTTTTTCACTACTGCTTTCACAGTACCAAGAGTTACAAGATGTTCTCCACCTATCATACAAGGAATTTTATTATCTTTTACAATTTCTGCTGCAAATTTTTCTATTGCATCTAATGCCTTTTTAGGACTACCAAAACAAAGTTCTAAATCTCCACCATCAAATACATTTATATCTTCTAAATCTTTATCTTGATATGGACTATATGTTTCTACTCCAAAAGATTCACTTCTCATTACCTTACTTGCAAATCTTGTCCCTGGTCTGAATGATGTTGTAGAATCAAAAGGTGCTCCAAATATTACAATCTTTGAATCTTCATATTCACTCTCACATCCAATAAAGGTTTCAATATTTCTATTCATCTTTATTTACCATAAGCTCTTTCACATAGTTTGGAAGTGCAAAACTTCCTTTATGAAGATCCGTGTTATAATACTTTGTTTTAATCCCTAAGCTATTCCATGCATTTTCATCAAGGTCAGTGATTGGATTATATTTTTTAGATGCAAATCCAAATAACCAATGTCCAGATGGATATGTTGGAATATGTGCTTGATACACTTTACATACTGGAAAGAATTCTACAATACGCTTATGTGCTCGTTTCATTGATTTTGCATATGATTCATAATAAGGTGATTCATGTTGATTAACAAGAATACCATTTTCATTAAGAGCTTTATAGCAGTTGCCATAAAATTCTTTAGTGAATAATCCTTCACCAGGACCAAATGGATCAGTTGAATCTACAATTATTAAATCATATTCATTTTCTTTTGTTCGAACAAACTTAAGTCCATCTTCAAAATATAAATTTACCTTTTCACTATCAAGTTGACATGCTGTTTGTGGTAAATATTCTTTACATATATCAACAACTAACTTGTCAATTTCAACCATATCAATTCTTTCAATTGTTTTGTATCTTGAAAGTTCTCGTACAGTTCCTCCATCTCCAGCACCGATAACTAATACTTTTTTAATATTAGGATTAGTTGCCATAGGAACGTGTACAATCATATCATGATAAATAAATTCATCTTTTTCTGTAAGCATGATTAAACCATCTAGTGTGAAAAACTTACCAAATTCTTTTGATTCAAAAACATCAATTCTTTGAAATTCACTTTTTCCTGAATAAAGTTGCTTATCTATTTTTATTGAAAAACGTACGTTATCTGTATGCTCTTCTGTATACCATAATTCCATTGTTATAATTCCTCCACAATATTAATTTTTTCTATATTTATATCCTCTGTTCCTGTTAAAAGACATCCTTTTTCTTTTGCATAATTAATATAATCTAATATTTCCTGGGTAATTCTCTCACCAGGTGCAAGTATTGGAATACCAGGTGGATAGCACATAATAAATTCTGCACATATCTTATTACTACTTTCCCCTATACTCATTGAAATTTTATTTGAATAAAATGCATTCTGAGGAGTCATAACTACCTCTGGATTTATATATTCATGGTCAAATGTATCTGATTTATTATTAGAATATAATCTCTTTATTTCTGACAATGATGATACTAATCTTTCAAGAGCAAGCTCTCTATCTCCAACTGATATTATTGCAAGAACATTACCGATATCTCCAAATTCAATCTGTATTCCGTAATCATCACGAAGAATATCATAAACTTCAATTCCCGCAAGTCCTATATCTCTTGTATAAATAGAAAGTTTAGTAGTATCAAAATCAAAAATAGTATCATTATCTATTAATTCTTTAGAAAAAGCATAATATCCACCTATCTTATTAATTTCTTTTCGTGCATATTCTGCAAGTGAAGTGACTTTTTTAAATATTTCTTTTCCATTAAGAGCAAGATCACGTCTTGCTATATCAAGAGAAGATAATAATAAATATGAAGCACTTGTTGTTTGTGTCAAATTAATAATTTGACGTATATATCCAATATTCACATCACAATTTGTAAGTAAAAAAGAGCTTTGCGTTAATGATCCACCTGTTTTATGCATACTCACAGCAGCCATGTCCGCTCCTGCTTCCATAGCTGATATTGGCATATTGTCTCCAAAATAAAAATGCGTTCCATGTGCTTCATCAACAAGAACATACATGCCATGCTTATGCGCTAGTTCTGTTATAGCTTTAAGGTTTGAACAAATCCCATAATACGTTGGATTATTCACAAAAACAGCTTTTGCATCTGGATTTTCCTTAATAGCCTTTTCAATATCACCAACTGCCATTCCAAGTGGAATTCCAAGTTTTTTACTTACTCCTGGATTAATATATACAGGAGTTGCACCACTAATAATCAAAGCATTTATGGCACTTCTATGCACATTTCTAGGCATTATGATTTTATCACCTTTTTGGCATACACTCATAATCATACCTTGTACAGCAGAAGTTGTTCCATTTACCATAAAGAAGACATGTTTAGCACCAAACGCATCTGCTGCTAATTCTTCTGCCTCTTTAATTACTGAAGTCGGATGACATAAATTATCGAGTGGTTTCATAGAATTTACATCTACTGAAAGACAACTCTTTCCTAAAAATTCTGTTAATTTTGGGTTTCCTTTTCCCTGTTTATGTCCTGGAACATCAAAAGGGACAACTCTCATAGATTTATATTTAATTAATGCTTCATAAATTGGAGCATTTGATTGTGATAGTTGATGCATTTAAAAATCTCCTCTCGCAATCAATATATATTCATACCGCTATAAATTTCAATCATCTCTTTACGAAGATTTTGTGTTATTTCAAGCCTTTCCTTTGGAGAAAGCTCATATACATCTTTTTTAAAAAGATAATTTTGCAGTTCAAGTTCTTTAATTAGCATTTTTGTGTGAAAAATATTTGATTGATATACATTAACATCTAGTGCATCATATTTTGTAAGTGTTTCTTTATCTATATAATCCTGTATAGATGATATATCATGGTCTATATAGATTTTTTTACCATCTACATCTCTTGTAAATCCACGTACTCTATAATCTGCAGTTATAATATCTGAATCAAAACTTTTGATTAGATAATTTAACGCATTAAGCGGTGAAATTTGTCCACATGTAGAAACATCGATATCTACTCTAAATGTAGCAATAGAATTATCTGGATGATACTCCGGATAAGTATGCACTGTAACATGACTCTTATCTAAATGTCCCACAACACTATCACGTGTACTTAAAATCTCTATCTCTCCATGATTACATGACCCATCAATTAAATGTACTGGTAGAGATTCTTCTGATATAAGAATAGTAACACTTGCACCTTGAGGATCATAATCTTGTTTTGAAACATTAAGAATACTAGCACCAATAATTTCTGTTACATCACATAAAATATTGGTCAATCTCTCTGAATTATATTGCTCATCAATATAAGCAATATAGTCCTTTTGTTCTCTCTCACTTTTTGCATAGCATACATCATATATGTTGAAGCTAAGTGTTTTTGTGAGGTTGTTAAAGCCGTATATTTTCAGCTTATCTCCCAACCCTAACATCACAACCTTTCGTTATTAATTTTGTATCATTTTACATTAAAAAATATCAAATGTAAAGAATTTAAATTTATCTTTTGTAACATGCTTATTAAATATTCATTTATTTTAAATAAGCTTAAATTGATGAAATAAACAAAATTTACAAAAAAAAATAAGGCAACCATATATTACTATACCTTTGCCTTAAATATTAATGATTTCTTATCCAATCATTAAAAACTTTTTATAGTTTTCTATAATATCTACTCTATTAGTTTTTTCTAACCATTTATCATAAGCAATAAGACTATCTTCTAAAATACTCATATTTATTTGCTTATTATCTGATTTTTTTCTATCTGCGTAAATATTAATCTTTATTAAATTACCCATTTATTTTACTCCTTTATTTAATTTTTATTTAGGTACATTAAAAAAAATAACAGACCATTATGCTTGTATGGCACAAAATATACGACGTATATTGGGTTTATTATTTTCTTTTGCGTTCCTTAACTTTAAAGCCCAAAAGGTTTGTAGTCTAGAAATTTGTAGATACGTGACCTAAAAATCATATAAAAGATATACTATAATCTTCATATCTGTATTATATTTTTTGTTCTATTGGTGACTGCTTATCATAGCTAGGATTACATATCTGCTATGTCAGAAATGATAACGAAAGGTGTGTTTATTCTATAAGTTAATCTTAAAAATACTCTTTTTCTATATCTTCTTAAAAATCAATTTTTCTCTAAACCAATATAAAATTAAAAAATAAAAAAGCCCTCCATGTTTGGTAGTGCTTCAGTCTTCTAATTTACATTATATAAATTTATTCCAATAGCTCTAAAATAAATATCCTAGGATTTTTCGTTTTGGTAGTACTAAAGTTTTCTTATTTTTATTATATACTACTTTATCTATAAAAGCAATAGAACACTTTCTGTTATTATTTTACAAATGCAGAAAGTGTCTTATAACATTCACAATTAAACATAAACTTTAATGAATGTATACTATAATTATATATGTTTTAAAGTTAATAGAATAATCTATTAAACTTAGTTATACTAATATATCTATTAATTATTCATCCCAACCTTCAGGAAATTCTGCATTGTGATAAACTTCTTGAATATCATCATCATCTTCAAGCATATCAAGCATTTTTTCTAGCTTTTTAGCATCGTCTCCTTCAATGTTACTTAAGGTATCTGGTACCATTTTAACTTGTGCTTCTAGGAATTCTATTCCCTCTGCTTCTAATGCTTCTCTAACTGTTCCAAAATTTTCAGGTGTTGTTGTAATTATAAATACTTCACCTTCTGATTCTAGGTCTTCTGCTCCTGCATCTAAAGCCATCATCATCATTTCATCTTCATCATGATCTGATTTTTCGATAATGATTTGTCCCTTTTCTTGGAACATAAATGATACACATCCTAGTGCTCCTAAGTTTCCATCTGCTTTAGAAAATGCATGTCTTACATTAGCTGCAGTTCTATTTTTATTATCTGTAAGAGTTTCAACAATTACAGCAACACCTGATGGACCATATCCTTCATAAATTATAGTTTCATAATTAATTGAGTCTGCATCACCAGCTGCCTTTTTAATTGCTTTAATTATGGTATCATTAGGCATATTAGCAGCCTTTGCTTTTGCAATAGTATCTCTTAATCTTGCATTTATTTCGGGGCTAGCTCCACCATTTTTCACTGATACAACTATTTCTTTACCTAGCTTAGTGAAAATCTTTCCTCTTTTTGCGTCTGTCTTGCCCTTCTTGGCTTGAATATTATGCCACTTTGAGTGTCCTGACATTTGTTTTCCTCCTCACTTTAATTTAATATATATGTTCATTAATAAATGTATATACATATTAAGTTAGTATCTATATATTATAATAAATAGCTTACCTCTAAATCAATTTTTTGAAAATAATTAACTCTATAAACCTAATTGTAAAATATATATATTAATATAGTTTTTTTGTTACACTATACACAATTATTGTTTTAAATTTAAATACAAAATATAACAAAAATTATATCATACTCGCTACTTCTATTCAAGCTAATGTAAAATAGTGTAATTTAATTTCCTCATCTAGTGCTAATAACATCTCTAGTTAGTTATTTATTGGGAGATACCTTATGTTACCTACACATCTTAAATACACTTATATAATCTATTTTTTTCTTTAAAGTAAATCTCTTCTTCACTTTTAGTAATGGTTATTTTACCGCTGCTTGATTCTATCATCTCATTTTCTATGGTTTCTATAATAGTTTTTTCTGCTAAAATATATGCGACAACCTTGTCTGTATATTCAGTATCTTCTATATGCCAAAAGTTTTGTCCACATATATATTGAACTTTACCAAATAAATCATAATCCATTTCTAATCTTATTCTTAATCCTAATACTTTTTCAACAATTCCAGCAGATTTTATAGCTATGCTAGCTCCCTTAGTATAAGCCCTAGTAAGTCCCCCAGTACCTAATAAAACTCCACCAAAATATCTAGTTACTACAATAGCACAATCAGTTGTCCCACTTTTCTTCATAACTTCTAATATAGGTATGCCTGCTGTCCCTTGTGGTTCTCCATCATCAGAATATCTTTGAATATTCATGTTTTTTCCAACAACATAGGCCCAACAGTTATGAGTAGCTTGTTTATGCATATTTTTAATTTCTGTAACAAATGCTTTAGCTTCCTCATCACTCTCTACTCTTTTTGCATACCCAATAAACTCCGATTTTTTTTCTTCAAAGCTATCTTCGCCTAAATTTCTTATAGTTATATATGACATTTAAGTAGCTCCTCCCTTAAAATATTAAGTCCTATTTTAATTTTATCTTCATTTGTTTGGTAAAACCCTATCCTGAACGTATTTTTTCCATCATTTTCAGATGTAAAAAACATAATTCCAGGAGTTATATATACTCCTCTTTCTTTCAATTTAAAAAATAGCTCTTTTGAGCTTATAGATATATCTTTTAGGGTTAAGTAGAAACTTAGTCCCCCCTTAGGATCAATGTAACTAACTAATTCTTTAAAATCTTTATCTAAAATCTCTTGCATAGCTTTATATCTCTTATTATACTCTACATTTAAATATTTAATATTTTGTTTCCATTTATTTTCTGAAATATATAATTCAAGAGCTCTTTGCATCAAACTTGAGGTGGTTATGTCAGTATTAAACTTTGAGTTTTGAAGGCTTTCTCTAAAAACTTCTGGAGCTACTAAATATCCAAGTCTTATTCCTGGTAAGAATATTTTTGAAAAGCTTTTAATATATATAACTCTTTTTTTCCTATCTAACCACTTAAATGGTATATATTCTATAGAATTTTCATAAATAAGTTCTGATAAATAATCATCTTCTATTATATAGAAATCATAAATTTCTGCCAATTCAAGAATTCTTTTTTTCTTTTTCAAGCTATAACTTATACCTGTAGGATTTTGAAAATAACTCATTGTATAAAAACATCTTATTTTATTTTTTCGAAGTATTTTTTCAAACTTATCTAAATCTACTCCTCCATTTTCTATTGGAACTTCAAATATATTTGCTTTTCTCCATTTAAAAACAGATAAAGCTCCCCCATATGTTGGCTTTTCCACAATAACATTATCATTAATATTTAATATACCTTTTGAAACTATATCAATTCCCTGTTGTGCTCCTGATACAATAATCATGTCTTCTTCATTTAATTTATTATCCCAAAAAACCTTATTTATGGTTGAAATAAGGTTTTTATATCCATATGTACTATTTGATATTAAAGCGTTAGCCCCATCTCTATCTAATACTTTATCAATAGTGGTTTTTAAATCATCTATTGGAAATAGCACTTCAGTATTAGTTTCTCCTGTAAAATCAACAATACTTGGTAATTCATCTATTGATAATACTTTAAGACTATTTGAATATTCTTTCCTAAAAACAGAAGATATTTCTCTAATCTTTGCATAACTTCCACTTCCAACTTTTTGATAAGCATATCCTTCTGATTTAAGTTTTTTATAAGCATTAACTATTGTTACTGAATTAACGCTTAAAAAAGATGACAGCTCTCTTATTGTAGGAAGCTTATCCCCATCTTTTATTTTTCTTTTCTCTATTAATCTTTTTATAAAAGTTGCTATTTGAATATACTTTGGTATATCTTGTTTAAAAGTTAATTTATTATAAACCTCAATAGAATTACTCATAACTTAACTCTCCTAATTTAAAAATTATATGTTTTACATGCATAAACATTTTCATTAATTAACAATATGTTATCTTCAGTTTTTAAACTTCTAACATCTTTTGTAACTAAATCTCTTTTTAATAATTCCTTTAATATATCTTCAATTTTTATATTAAACTCTTTAAAATTTTCATTATTCTCAATTTCATAAGAACTTAAAAATAACTTTTTTTCATATAAAAACTCTAATAAAACTTTAGTAGCAATTCCTATATTAATATTTAAAAAGTTGTCAATATAATCTAACGTACATTGAATATTTTCCTTGCATATATTATCATGAAATAAACTATTTATAATTTCATTAAATTTATTATTTAAGTTCATCGCCATCTTAACTGAATCCTTGCTTACAGTATATCCATTCAAGTTTAAATATAATTTAGAAAAACTATCTAATGCTCTAATTAATACTTCATAAGAAGTAAATATACTATTATTTTGCAAGTACTTTTTAGTTACTCCAAGATCCTTAATTAGTTCTCCAATGTAAACTAAATTCCATTTTCCAATGTGCTTATCTAAACTATATCTAGCTTTATTAAACGTAGCAGTAACCTCTTCATCTCTTGAAAACACTATTTTAGAAGACAATAATAAATTTCTTGCAAATCCTTTTTTACCATCACTTTTATATAATGCTAAAAAACTATTTTTGTTTAATATTCTTATGTGAACATCTATTCCTAAAATTTCTGAATATACATCTCTAATTTCTTCAAAGTTATCTTTATATAAAACAAATAAATCTATATCAGATTCCTCCCAAAGATCCCCATTAACTATACTTCCAAAAGCAAATATAGCTAAAACTTTTTTATTAGTTTTTAAGGTATTTATTAATTTTTGAGATGATTTTTGATAATCTAATATGGATTTTAACATTGTATCGCTCCCTTTTTTTCAGTTACAACTAATATTATAACTGAAATAGAACTTCATTTAAAGAAATCTGTAATATTACAATAATTCTTTTATTATAATAACTCAAACTTCGTAGAACAAAAATAACTACAAACCCTTATATATTAAGGCTAATGCAGTTTTTTACACTTTTTCACCTATTTCTGCTTGTTCAGCCTTTTTAAAGTTCTTCATTTCAATAAGATCATCTAAGTTACCTGTACCATAACTCTTTTAAATTTTTCATTCCCATCAAACTATCAATATTTTTTATCTTATTTTCTTCTATGTGAACCTCTTCTAATGACTTTAATTCTTGTAAACTTGAAATATCTTCTACTTTATTTCCCGCTATACGCAATTTTTTTAACTGTGTTAAATTTTTAACTGGTGATATATCTTCTATATTGTTATTATCTAACCATAGTGTACTTAAATTTTTAAAATTAGATAAAGAACTTATATTTTCTATTTTATTGTAAGATAAAAATAACTTTTCAAGATTTTTAAGATTTGCTAAAGAACTTATCTCCTTAATTTGATTATCCTCTAAGTTTAAAACTCTTAATTCTTTTAAAATACTAATTGCGTCTTTTACTCCTGTATCATCTAGTTTACTTAAATTAATTTCTAATTGTTCAAGATTAGTTAGTTTATTAATTCCACTCCAATCTTTTATATCACTAGTTGCAATTGATAATGTCTTTAGATTTTTAAGATTTGAAAGGACATCAATATTCTCCACATCTACCTTTACTAATGTTAGTTCCTCTAGGTTTTCTAATTTTTTTAATCCATCTAGATTTTTTATATAGCCATCCCCAGCTGCTATAGTAAGTTTTTTAAGCTTTTTATTATTTTCTACAAAATTTATATTCTTATATTCTGCTGTACCTTGCATTCTCAACTCTTCGAGATTTTTAAACAAATAAATATATTTTCCTTCATCTTCTCCTGTTACATTTTCAATTTTTATCACTTTATCTAAATCACTTTTTCTTAACTTTCCAGTTTCTTTATGTGCTTGTACTCTAATTATATTTTCAATTCTACTATCATAAATCTTAAATTCAGTAACCTTATCTACTATTAATCCTACTCCTATTACTATGCACATTATTACCAATAGAATAGCACCTGTTTTTTTCTTCTTATTCATGTTTAACCTCCAAGTATTGAAGTAATATTTCCCAATACTTTTTACTTCCACATAAATCTGTTTTGACTAGTATTTGGGTTATTTTTATAAATTCGTTCTTGTAAAATTTTTAGTTTTTCTTCATCTTCGATAAGATTATTATATAACCACAACTCTTTTAAATCTTTCATTTCCATCAAACTATCAATATTCTCTATTTTATTTCCTGATATACGCAATTTTTTTAACTGACTTAAATTTTTTAATGGTGATATATTTTCTATCTTGTTATTATCTAACCATAATGTATCTAAGTTTTTTAAATTAGATAAAGAACTTATATCTTTAATATTATTAGAACTTAAACCCAAAATCTTTAATTTTTTAAAATCTCCAATTAATTCTTTTATTACTTTATCATTTAACTCACTAATTTCAATTTCTAAATATTCAAGATTAGTTAATTTATTGATTCCACTCCAATCTTTTATATTGCTACATATAATTATAAGTTTCTTTAAATTTATAAGATTTGAAATTGAATCAATATTTTCCACATCTGTATTTCCAAATGAAAGTTCCTCTAAATTTTCTAATTTTTTTAACCCATCTATATTTTTTATCCTACCATCTTTAGGTATTATACTTAATTTTTTTAAATTTATAAGATTTGAAATTGAATCAATATTTTCTACATCTGTGTTTCCAAATGAAAGTTCCTCTAGATTTTCTAATTTTTTTAATCCATCTATATTTTCTACTCTTCCATCTCTAAGTATTATATTTAATTTTTTTAATTTTTTATTGTCTTCTAAAAAGTCTAAATTGCTATATCCTGATGTCCCTCTTATAGTTAATTCTTCAAGATTTTTAAACAAATAAAGATATCCTGCTTCATCTTCTTCTATTGTACAATCGATTTTTACTATTTTATCTAAATCACTTTTTCTAAGTTTTCCCTCTCGTTTATTTGCTTGATCTCTAATTATATTTTCAATTATATGATTATCTGTCTTAAATGTAGTAATATTATCTACTATTAATCCTACGCTTACTCCTATTACTATGCACATTATTACCAATAGAATAACACCTGTTTTTTTCTTCTTATTCATGTTTAACCTCCAAGTATTGAAGTAATATTTCCCAATACTTTTTACTTCCACATAAATCTGTTTTGACTACTATCAGGGTTGTTTTTATAAATTCGTTCTTGTAAAATTTTTAGTTTTTCTTCATCTTCGATAAGATTATTATATAACCACAACTCTTTTAAATCTTTCATTTCCATCAAGCTATCAATATTTTCTATATTATTTTGTTCTATATGTAGCTCTTCTAATGACTTTAATTCTTGTAAATTTGAAATATCTTCTATTTTATTTCCTCCTATACGTAAAGTTTTTAACTTAATTAAATTTTTTAATGGTGATATATCTTGTATATTATTACTATCTAAATATAGTGTATTTAAGTTCTTCAAATTCGATATTGAACTTATATTTTCTATTTCATTATCACATAAAAATAATTCTTCAAGATTTTTATGATTTGCTAAAAAACTTATATCTTTAATATTATTTGTGTTTAAACGTAAACTCTTTAATTTTTTTAAATCTCCAATTAATTCTTTTGTTTGTTTATCATCAAGCTGACTGAAATTAACCCCTAATTCTTCAAGATTAGTTAATTTATTAATTCCATTCCAATCTTTTATATTACTAAATTCTATTATAAGTTTCTTTAAATTTTTAAAATTAGAAAGAGCATCTATATTTTCTACATCTACTTCTCCTAATTGAATTTCTTCTAAATTTTCTAATTCCTTTAGTCCATCTAGATTTTTTATACTTCCATCATCAGCTGTTATAACTAGTTTTTTTAACTTTTTATTATTTTCTAAAAAGTCTAAATTATCATATTGTGCTGTACCATTCATATTTAATTGCTCAAGATTTTTAAATAAATAAAGATATTTTCCTTCATCTTCCCCTTTTATATTAGAAACTGTTGTTACTTTATCTAAATCACTTTTTCTTAACTTTCCAGTTTCTTTATGTACTTGTACTCTAATTATATTTTCAATTCTACTATCATCAATCTTAAATTCAGTAACCTTATCTATTATTAATCCTACGCCTATTACTATGCATAGCATTATCAGTAAAGTAATTCCTATTTTTTTCTTTTTATTCATTCTTATCCTCCAAGTATTAGTTATATTATTTATCTACTGATTCGATCACATCACTTTTTACATCACTACCTTGCAATAATTCTTTTAATGATTTAATTTCACTTTCTTCGCTTTTCTTATAGTCAGTTTGTATCTTCTCAGCATCTCTTCTCTGTTCAATATGTTTTTTTCCACCACCCTCATACCAATTTACATAATTTTCTATAGAAGTATCACCTTTTTTTACACCAGAACCATTTTCGTCTCCATGATTTCTATAATACCAAATTCTAAACTTAGTTTCGTCCAAATTTACATAAGTACTTTCTAATTCTGCTGTTCCATCTTTACCTTCACCAACAGATACTGAACTATTTATAGCTAATGCATCAGTATACCTTCCTATATCTATCATATTTGCTGAATGATTTAAGCCCTTATTTTCATCTTGTACTTCTGTATACTTTTCATTAATATCATTAAGTGCATTTAATACATCTGCTGCAACACCTACATATCCGGCAGCCTTAGGTGCTATTCCTTTAACAACATCCTTAACGCTATCTTCCATAAAATCTGTTACTTTTCCTTTTACATAATCCTTTCCAACATCCTCCACTACATCCGTAAGATCTTTTTTCATTGATTTTAATTTATCTTGAGTTGCTTTAGCTATGTTATCATTTTGTGTATCACTCAATTCAAAAACAGTAAACTTAATATTAGTATCTTCATCTTTTGCCTTTGGTATTTTACCGTTTATTGATATATCATAATTATTTCCTTCATAATCATTATTCTTATAAATTTGATGACCCTTTATAGTAACATCTATTTTGTGACCTGACTCTATAGTACTTGCATCTACTACACTTGCATGTTTAATAACACTGCTTAATATATCTGAGTTGGATATATATTTTCTTATCTTCTTAGACTCCTCACTTGATTTTTCTGATAAAATACTATTGCCTGCTCCTTCTACCATTAACTCTGCCATTAGTTTATATCGATTTGACATTTCTTTGTAAACTGGACTTATTGTGTAACAGTCTAAAGGTAAATCTCTTTGTGCATTTTGTGGTCCTATATAGATATACGAATTTTCTATAAATCGTTCCATACTAGCTTTATCATCGTCATCTGCCATCTTAGTATATATCTTCATCAAGTCATCATAATCATCATTACTAATTAAATCTGGATCTAATTCCATTAAACCTTTTATTCTATCCCAATCATAATTATTTGAATTACAATCTATAGGGGTGTAATAATCCCTTGTTACATCTTTTGCTACATCATCAATTAATATTTTCAATCCACTTGCCACTGTATCTTCCATGCTTTGTATTCCATTATAATATCTACCAAAGGACTGATTAAAATTAGCAATTCTTTCTTTTTCTTTATTTATTACGGTTGCACATTGTGATACTTCATTATCAACATTAAATGAGCAATATCTTAATCCTCCATTAGAAAACCATCCATGTTTTCTTATTGTATCACTAATATCTCTCAATTTATTTTGTTCTTTCTGTACTAGATCAAAAGTTATATCTGTAGTATTTTCTCCTATCTTAGTTACATTGTCATATTCTAATGAAATAATTCCGCTCGTTCCTCCACAATCTTCACCATAAATTCCTTTTTCGCTTCCTAAAATACAATTTTCAAAATCTTCACATCTGTTTTTCAAGGCGCTTGCCCTAGCTTTTGTGTCCTTTTCTAGAACCTTTTTCATTCGCTTAACAAAATCTTCTTCAAATTGTTTATAACAATGCATTGTGTATTCAAAAGCTTGTTCATATGATATCTTTGCTGTTCCAGACCATCCATTTGCAGTTAGTGTTGATACTGCTTCCTCTAATCCTGTTTTAGTTTCTTCTAATTTATTAAATAAATTATTATATTCTGTAATTGTCTCACTTAAAACTTTTATATCTAATCTCATGTATTATCCTCTCTTCGTGTTTTAATCATGATTATGATGATGTCGTTCATGATAATGCTTGTCCTCTCTTTTTAAATGTGTTAACTCATCTCTTAAATCATCTATCTTTCTTTCCACTCTTATTTTTAAATCTGATAAAGTCTCTGCTAATATATCATTTAATTTTTTTTCTTCACTTTTAAGTCCATCTATATTATCAGCTGTAAAGGTTGCTTCACACAAATTTGCAAGTAAATTAAGTTTTTCTTCGCCTTCTTGATCTAATTCAATTAGCTCTTTTATATAACCTTTCCCTGTACCTAAAACCTCTATATCATTTTTACAATCTGATATATCATTACAACGACATCCCATACAACTTCTCCTTTTTGACTATATTTTACTTATTTTTTATATTTCTAATTAAAATTTATCTATTCCTTATTTTACTGATGTTGCACACTCTCCTGCTACTTTTGCGGCACTTGTTCCTATACCGCCTGCTATTACCGCCCCCATTAAGCCAGCAATATAATTATCTTCCTTTAAGAATGCTTCCTTAGCTTTTTCTAAATCTTCTTTATTGACTTTTAACTTAGCTATGACTTGAGCATATTGTCTTTCAAGTGAATATGCTGCTTTTAAAAAAGCATCTCCAGCTTTTCCTGTCCATGCCATAGCAAGTGCTTCATTATGTTTTGCAATATTTTTATATTCATTACATAAATCTTTAATTAATTTATCAATTTTTTGAATTGCATTATTAAAATCTGATTCATTAACTTTGATTTCAGTTCCCTCTGCCATCTCATTTCTCCCACTTTCTTTATTATTAATCTATATCTTCTAAACAGCCACTGTTACACTCTTCAATTTATTATTATTTTTTACTGTATTAATTATATCTTTCCAATATCCATGTTTGTATTGCTGATACAGAATTTATCATAAAGTTATATATATCAATATTTTCTACTGTTCCTACTCTTGAATTTGATAATATCAATGACAATGAGCCTAACTTTTCTTGATTATAATTTGTTGTATTCATTCTGACTTACTAAGCTCATTTTTTGCACTTTTATATTCTATCATCTTTTTTTATAATAAGACTTGCTACTCATACCCCTCTCCTCTCTAATTCTATGTTTTTATAATTTTTAATTTAGTTTTTAATATAATAATTCTCTATGTGGTTTATCTTTTTAACCACATAGAGATATAAATTAATTTAGGTATGCCAATATATTTATTTCTAAGTTATTTTATTATTTTTTGTTTATTAAGTACTAACCTTGCTAATATACTACCTAAAGCTAAAAGCACAACTGCTAAAATATATTTAATATATTTGTTACTTTCATCTTCATTTGTATTTTTAATATTAGTAGCAAGATTTTCTGTTTGTATTGTTGATACTGGGTTGGTTATAAAGTTATATACCTCAGTATTTTCTACTGTTCCAACTCTTGAATTTGATAATACAGTAGATAATGATTGTAATTTTTCTGAATTACTATAGATTGTCTCTTCTTTGGTAGATTTAGCACTTTCTAATGCTTCTGATATTTTATTTTGTGATTCTTCGATATTTTGTTGCATACTGTCTTGCATCTTTCTTACATCTATATCAGAATTTTCATATACTTTTTCTAAGTGCTCTCTATCATTATCAAGCTTAGTATTAATGATATTAGTAATGTTTTTATTTGAATTATCGTACTTATTCCAAATTTCTTTCATTGTCTTTTCATCTTCATTTATTGATGAAGGTGTTGATGCTTTTTCATTAATTTTAATTATAAGGTCATCAAACCTTTTAGTGTATTTTTCATCAAACATCTTTAAGATTCCATTTATGTCTAATGAACCTTCTTCAGATATTACTTTTTCAACTTGAGTTTGAACCTTAAATTTAACGTCATCTGCCATTATTTTATTATTAGTTTTTATAGTCTCTAGTAATTTATTTGTATTACTATTTTTAACTTTTTCTTTTAATGGAGTAATAAATTCTTTATCTAATTGTAATTCAGTAAATAAATTTGAATCTTTATTAAATAGTCTATTTAAATATTTGTAATTTGAATCTGTTCTTATTAAATCTACTGACATTTGCATATCATGAAAATCATTTTTAACATTTTCTAAATTACTAACTACTTCATTTAGATTTTGAATATTGTTACTTGCAACAGAACTTGGTTCAATATTTTTATAGTTATCTGCTCTATTTACAGCTGAAACTTGTTCTTCTTGTGGCATTGTTGATGAAAACATATATCCTTTAAAATCATCAGCATTAACAAAATTATTATTCTCTAATACCTGATTAGTTGGAGTCTTTAATATTTTCTTATAATCTACGTTATTTCTACTCATGACATTATTATAAATACGTTCTAATTCACTTGGATTTGTATTTTTTAATTCTTCTATCATTTGAGAATATAATAAATATTCTTCATTTAATGATTGTTTCTTAATGTCACTTTTATTTAAGCTATTAATATTAAGAGTTAACTCTTTTAACTTATTAATAACATTAGTTTGAATATTATCATTATTATTTTTAGCTAAATTATCAATAGCTTCAAGTTTACTTTCACATTTATCAATGGCTTTTATGCCTTTACTATTTATAGATGATAGTACATTATTATTATATTTTTTTATTAAAGTATCAATTTCACCATTTTCTTTAGTTAAATCTTCTATGTATTTATTTACTTCATCTATATTTTTATTATAATCATCTGATAAATTAGAATATTTGTATTGATGCTTTTTAGTTAATGCTTCTTTTAACTGTTCAGGAGTCATATTTTTTATTTCATTCCTAAATGATTGCAATGATGAATCACTACTTCCTGTTAGTTTTAATACTTCGCTTTTTATTTCTGATAAACTATCATCTTTAGCTAATATACGATTTTTGTATTCTTCGTCAATTTCTTCAATTATCTTTTTATTAGTATTAAAATTTTCAGTTAAATCTAAATCTTCTAAGTTAACGTCTAAGTTTTCTAATTCAGTTATATCTATTGAAGCTAAAAGATCACTATCACTTATAGCATTAATAGCTTCTAAATCTGAGTTATCATTACTTAATACTACAGATATGGCATCTTGACCTTGATGCAATTCCTTAAACATAGAAGAAACATACATATAACTTAATTTGTTATTTAGCTTTTTCTCAAAATCTGAAATTCTTCCTTCTACTATAAGTTTATTATCATTAGTTAATTTTTTATTTGTCTGATAATACATATCAACTTTTGATGGTGTAATATCATTTACTGAAATTACATTTGTTGAAAAGTTCCCTGGAAGAGTTATTATCCCACCATATTTCCCATCTTCTAATCCTTTTTTTGCTGATTCTCTATTAGTAAGTACAAAATCATGATCTAAAGAATTAACCATGTCCAATGCATAATTTACTTCTTTATTATTGTAAGTAATTCCTGAATCTTGATTTACAACAGCAATAGTTGTAGATTCATCTTTACTTTTTTGAGCTTGTGTTAAAAACTCTTTTTCCTGCATTTGTCTCCCAGCAAAAAAAGATATCCCGGAAAATACAATAACAACAATTAAAATTTTCAGAAAAGATATTGCTTTATCTTTCAAATTTTAAATTCCCCCTTTTTATTAATTGGCTTACCTAAAATAATAACTTTTTCATTTGATATTTATACATAACATTGTTTTCTTTTAGTTATAGGATTTAGGAATTTTAATTAATTCCACTTCTCCTTTATTTAACATATAAGCAAAGTCAATAGGTAGTTTTTGTTTTTTAACTCTCGGAACATTAAGAATCGTTTGTTCGTTTGGCGTATCTAAAATAACTGCGTTTATTGTATTTTTAAACATTTTTGTTACTTCATCATAACCCTTAAACTTACTTGATTGAGTAGTCCCAATAAATGTTACTCCGACATTCATTGAATCTTCTAATATTTTTTCTACACTACTAACTCTTGTATTCTTAAGTATTTCAATAAAATTATCTAAATCTTCTATTAAAACCATAACTGGAGATAATGAATTAAAGTATATCTTTTGAGCTATTCCTGTTTCTTTACTTCTATATTCTTCAAAGTCACTTCTTCTCTTATTAGTTATCTCTATCATGTTGTTTAAAAATATTTTAGCTTCTTCAGATTCTGTTATATATTGGTTTACATATTCTTTAGATTGATAGAGATCTCCAAATTCTGAATCAAATACATAAGTTTCAATGTTTCCTTTTAATTCAATAATAAGCTTTATAAGATTTGTTTTTCCTGATTGCTGTGGTCCTATAATTAATCTTACTCCACCATTTAATTCTATAAATTGACTTGTTACATTTTCTGCATCAAGCCCTATAGGAATTTTCTTTTCCATATCCTTATCATTTGTAAGTTCTTTAAGATGTGAAATTTTGAGAACTTCTGGTAACATTCTAATTCCTTCTAACTTATCACCAGTGTACAGTTCATTAAATCTCTCTATCATATCAATAACACCATTTGTATAATCAATATCATCCTCAAAATCAACTGAAGAATATACTTGCATTATATTTGGATTTTCCAGTTTGACCATTGCCTTTCCTGGTATATCATATAACTTGTAGATTGATCTTCCTATAAGTGAATTTATTTCTGTCTCATCAAATAAATAATGTGCTATTTTATTTTTAAAGTTATTAAAAATAGAATATTTTATTGCACCTTGACGCGATGCTGTAACTATAGTATATATTCCTAATCCTGCACCATCTCTAGTTACTTTTTGTATAAAATCTTCTGCTTCTAATCCAAATTCTTTTATAACATCGTAATTATCAATTATTATAAATAATGCTGGTAATTTCTCTTCACTAACTTCATTGTACATACTGAAATTCGCAACACTTTTCTCTCCTAAAAGCAATTTTCTATTTTTAATTTCTTTTTCTATTAAATGTATAAGTTTAAAAAATTTCTCTGAATCATCAAATTTTATATAATCTCGTGTATGAGGTAAATCTTTCATAGGAATTAATGCAGAATTACCAAAATCAAGTATAAAAAGTTGAAGATTTTTAGGAGAATTCTTAAATGCTAATGTAAAGATAATAGTTGTTAAAGTTATAGTTTTTCCAAATCCTGTTGAAGCAAATATTGCGCAATTACCGTCTTTACTAAAATCAATTATATATTCTGCTTGTAATTGATTTTCTGGTATATCTACAATACCAATTTCTGCACTCAATGATAACTTTTCTATATTGGATACATCTTGTATCTCTTCAAAGATTATATGAGGAGAAACTATTTTTTCTTCTAAGGGTGGTAACCAAGGTTTTTTTACATTTTTTAAGTTAAGTTGTTTAAATAAATCTTGCATATAGTTTATTGTTACATCTAACTCTGTTTCACTAACCTTAGATTCATCTGTTACTTCGCTTAAATCTTCATTTAATAATTCACTTTGTCCTAAACTATTAATTATATAAACTCTATTATCTATAAACTCTTTATTATCATCATCATTTTCATATGTAGCACCACTCCAAGCTGATTGAAATAATTCATATATTTCATTATTTCCTACTTGTAAATATGCTCTACCTGGTTGAGTTATGTTAGCAGCATCTGGTGTTTTAATTACTTCATTACTATCAGATTGATTTTGAACTTTTAATGCTAATTTGAACCTTGAATTACTCCATATTTGATCATCAACAACACCTGATGGCTTTTGAGTAGCTAGAATTAAATGTATTCCTAAACTTCTTCCTATACGCGCTGCACTTACTAGTTCACTCATAAAATCTGGTTGTTCTTTTTTTAATTCTGCAAACTCATCTGAAATTAAAAATAAATGTGGCATAGGTTCATCACTTTCACCATTTCTGAATAATTTATTATATTGGTTAATATGATTTACTCCATATCTACTAAATATTTGTTGTCTTCTTGATAATTCACTTTTAATTGATGCCATTGCTCTCATACTTCCAGAACCATCTAAATTCGTTATAGTTCCTAATAAATGAGGAAGATTTTTAAATAATCCAGCCATTCCTCCACCTTTGTAGTCTATTAATAAAAATCCAACTTCATATGGATGGAAATTAACTGCTAATGATAATATGTATGATTGAATTATTTCACTTTTACCTGACCCTGTAGTTCCTGCAATAAGTCCATGAGGTCCATGCGCTTTTTCATGTAAATTTAAATACACATAATCATCTTTTCCTCTAACCCCTAAAGGGACTGCTAATGTTTTATAAGCTAAATTTTTATCCCATCTTTGTTTTACATTTAATTCTTTTGCTTGGCTTACTTTATACATATCAAAAAATGTTATACTGTCTGGAATTTTATTAGACATACCCTTTATATGCTCTAAACAAGCTAATCTCCTTGATAAAAAGCTTATATCTATATCTACATGATTTAATTTTATCTTCTTATTAACTAATATACCTTCATTTAATATAAGTGTACCTTCTTGATAATTATCAATAGTAAAAATACTTTTAATATTTTCAGGTAAATTAGCCTTTAAATTAGTTGTATATATTATTGAAAAACCTAATTTAGATTCTTTTTCTTGTAAATATTCCATTATTGAGTGGTTGATAACTAATTTAGGTTCATCTATTATAAATATATAGTGTGGTAAAAATACCCCTTCTTTTTTCTCTTCTTCTTGTTTTATTTTTCTATCTTTAATTATTTTTGAAATATTACCTAATACCTGATCTCTAACTCTTTCTGTATCTATG
Organism: Clostridium uliginosum; assembly: GCF_900112485.1. Lineage (GTDB taxonomy): Bacteria > Bacillota > Clostridia > Clostridiales > Clostridiaceae > Clostridium > Clostridium uliginosum. The sequence continues at coordinate 23,140 of NZ_FOMG01000020.1, read as the reverse complement.
ATTCCTGTAACATTTATTGATTTTATTTTAAAATGAGGATACCAACTTAACCATTTAAATTGCTCTTTATAGTCTTCATTACTCAATAATATTATCTCTATATCATGATAACTTTGAAAAAATGTTAGTTGTGTAAAAATCAAATTTAGTTGTTCATGCACATATTTTTTTTCGCCTACTATACCCAAATGAGCTTTTTTTAAGTCTATTGATAATGGCATATCTTTAATTATATTAAATTCCCTAAACACCTTTTCTGCATTTTCAACTAAAGGATCTTTTTCAATTTCTATTGCATCATTTGCAAAACTCATTTGATAACTTGGTTCTATATCTGATTTTCCTATACAAATATTTAAAAAATCATCATCATTATTATTTCTTTCATATATTCTACTATTATAAAATTCAGTCATTTTAGTTATTTCATTTAAATTTGGATTATGATATCTCAAAGATTCAATTTGTTTTTTCCTTAAGTTATTTAAAGTCTTTCTAAGATCAAGTAAATATTTAGTGTATACTTCTTCTCTTAACTTATTTTTTCTACTAGTTTCTTTTTTATCATTTATATATGAAGTTATTCCAAAAACTGTACTCATTGAAGTAGCTGCAATACTCATTATTATGTAAATTCCTCTAGGCATTATAAAGCTAATTACAATTGTTAATATAAGCATAACAATTGGAGGAACTATTAATTTAGCTAGCTGACCTTTTTTATGCTCTGATTTAGTTGGTGGCTTCTTAAATGAAATTTTATCCGTCGGAACTTCTTTAAATATTCTTGGAGATCTTTTATATTTAGGAAAATCTTCTGATTTTTCTTCATTCAAGTCTATTTCATTAAGTAAAGTTTTATAAAATTCTCTTCCGCCCTCAATTATTAAAGAATTTTCATAATAATTTATTTTGATATTACCAACAAAAATAAGGTCTCCTTCTACTAAGTTTTCTGGATTATTACTACACCTTTTTCCATTTAAATAAACTTCAGATTCAACTGAAAAATATAATTTTCCTTTTTCTATTGTTACATTAAGATTTGAAGATTTGGTTAAATATATATCACTATTTTTAAAATCTCCTATTCTTAATGCATTTTTATATTTAGTAGAAATTCTTTTTCTTGTATTGATAAAATACATAATTAAAATTGATTCATTTTCTTTAAACGCCTTCTTTTGATAAGAATCTAATTCTATTTTTTCTGAATTTCTCATTATAACAGTTGCTTTTTTATTTACTTCATCACATTCTATATATCCCATGTGATTATTATTGTTTCCAACTTTGAAGTCATTTGTAATATAAACTTTTTTATCACATGGGACTTCTTTTATTGCATCATCTTCAAAAATTAATATGCTATTTTTATAATACATTTTTCCTCCTAATTAGCACCTGGAATCAATATATTTGTGTTATTACTTGTCTTATTATTTTGTTCTTCAGTAGCTTTAGCATTTGTATTAAATTTAAAAGATTCATTACCTTTTAATTCCTTGCTTAGCTTATCTATTTCAGATTTAAGTGTCTCTTGTATCTTTTGCTTTTCTTCGCCAGACATCTTATCATCATCTTGAATAAATTTATCCTTTTTTATAAGAGCATATAAAGTTAACTCATTATCTTGTATTTTCTTTCCTAAATCTATTGCTTCATCATAATCTGATCTACCTAAAAAAATCCAATAATCTAAAATATTTTCATCACTTTTAGACGATACTGTTAATAAAATGTTTTTCTTTTGAGTATCCGATAAGTTATCAGATACAATATATGAATGTGCTAACATATATTTTGATTCTTTGCTTAATCTAGATGTTTTTGAATCTTCAAGTGATTTTATTACGCCCTCATAATCTTGATTAAAATAATAGTTATTAGCTTTTATTATAGAATCCTTAAATGGATTTAGATATGTGATAGAATAGATGCCATATGCAAATGCTACTATAAATAATCCTGATACTATTTTTAATAAATAATCTTTTATTTTGAAATTTCTAGATTTTATTTCTATATAATTTTCGCTATCATCTTTTATTTTTTTGTTCAAATCTGAGACTAATTCTTTTTTTATTTCTTCAACAGTGTTAAATGAAAAATATTTTTTTAAAGATTTGTTATTATTTAATAAATCTATCCCACCATTATAAAAATCTTCAAATGAGTACTTATTATTAAATAATAATCCAATTAAACTCTTATATTGTAAAACAATATCTTGCCAGTTTATTACTTCATCATAATTTCTAATATCTCTATCCATTATTTTCACAGAATAATTATAATCATAATATAAATTATCCGGATTAAGATCAAAAACATATTCATCAAACAAACTGAATGTATCACTAACATTTATTAAAAATCTCAATTTTTCTACTATTCTGTTGTTTTGTATGCATTTTAATGAAGATAATCCTATTAAGTTATATATGAAAATTACTTCCTCATTATCTATTTTAGAATCACATGGTATAAGATATCTATTTTGATATCCTAACCTGTTAATTTCATTCTCTTTTTTTGCATTTAAATCAGATATTTTTATTTTTTTTTCAATAGTGTCTTTTATATTAACACCAATTTTATTTTCCACTTTACTTTTATGGTTATTTTTAGTAAATTTATTTTTAATCATTTTTATCTTTCCTCTATATAAATTCTAATATATCTCCAGTATATATATTGTTTTCTTTAAAACTGCCATAATTAGAGATAATTCTATTCTCTCTTTTAGATTTGCAATAATTTATTTCTTTTAATTTTAAATTTAAATTTAAGTTTTCATCAACTATTCTTAAACATTCATCAATTATTTGATCAACATTTACTTCTATATCAATTATTCCTTTTTTATATGTGCTAATATCTAATGTAACTCTTATATTCACTGTAATTCTCTTCTTTCTTATTCTTATACTTATAGTACTTAGTAGTAAATATAGCCGTTAATATGCTTAACACTACAATAATAGAAACAGTTACTATATTAATAGTAGATTGTTTCTTTAAATACTTTATTTTACTTTCTTCCTTTTGCTTTGAAAATAAATTATATTTATTAATTTTTTTTGTAAATTCTTCTTCAGAATCTCTTGATTCAGACATTTTTAAAAAAAGATAATTTTTTAATTTAACTTTTTCTTCTTTTTCTCTTATCAATACTTCATTTTTTTCATTTGTAACATCTTCGGTAAATAATGGTATCTGATATATATCTGTAATTGATTTATATGAATTACTATTGTTATTTTTTAATGAATCGGTCTCTATGTTTAATCCCTCTGTAGCATAAATCACAAAAGAATTAGATAGGATAATACCTATCAATAGTACAAACATACTAATTTTTTTAATACTTTTTATTAAAATTCTATCTTTCATAACCCACCTTTAAAAAAAGAGATGATAAATCACCTCTTTTTTTCTAATAAACTTTAAACTCCAAAACTTTTAGAAATATTATCATCCATTTCTTCCATTGCTGCTGCAGTTTGTGTTAATTGAGTAGAAATAGTATCTACTAATTCTTGCATTTTTTGAAAGCTTGGTTTTAAATCTTGGTATTGTGTAGCAAAAGATTGACTTGCTGCACCTTCCCATTCATTTTGTAACTCGTTTATTAATTTGTCCATGTTACCAATAACTTGTCCAATATTCTCAGCTTCTCTTTTGTATTCTCCTGATCTTGATCTCATTTGTTCTGGAGAAATTCTGATTTGATTTGCCATAATATCACCCCCGTTCTATATTATACCATTTTTTTATGTTTTTCTGAAATTTTTTTTATATTCAGACAATTTTTTTCTAATTTTTTTCTAATAAATTAACGAAATTATAATAATATTAAACAAAAAAATAATAGTTAGTAATTACCAAAATAACTACTAACTATTATTTAGTTTAAAATTTTTCATTTTTTAACTAAGTATGTTCAATGCACATTCCTTAGCTTTGTTATATATTTCATCATCTACTTCTACAAGCATAAAGGTCCCATCTTCTCTATACTCTTCATTTATAACTCTTCCATTTCTATGCAAAAATGATTGAACACTGCTTTTATCGTAAGGAATTAAAAATTCAACTTTTCTATAATTGTAAGGAAGCTTCTCTTCTATTAATGATAAAAACTCCTCTAAATTTATTCCTTCTTTAGCTGATATTTTAATAATAGTTTGTTCTTCTATGCTCTCATCGCTTTGTATAAATTCCATGAAATCATTTATTTGATTTTCACTAGCCTTATCTATTTTATTTAAAACTAATATTCCATCTTTATCTATTGCATTTAACTCTGCTAAAACTTCATTTACTGCTTTATATTGCTCAATAGCAGTATCAGAAGAGACATCTACTACATGACATAAAAGATCTGAAAATATAACTTCTTCTAATGTTGATTTAAATGCTTCAACTAAATCATGAGGAAGCTTTCTAACAAATCCAACTGTATCCGTTAAAGTTATTAATCCCTTATTTTTTAATGTTAAAGCTCTTGTTGTAGTATCTAAGGTTGCAAAAAGCATATCTGCTTCAAATACTTTTTCCTTCCCTTGAGTATCTTTTCTAGCACATATATCACAAAGAGTATTTCTTAAAGTAGATTTTCCTGCATTAGTATAACCCACAAGAGATACTTTAGGAATATTTTCTTTATTTCTCTTTTCTCTTTGTACTTCTCTAGTTTTCTTTACCTTTTTAAGTTCTCCTCTTAAATCGTAGATAGTTTCCATTATATGTCTTCTATCTGTTTCTAATTTTTTTTCTCCAGGTCCTCTAGTTCCAATACCACCACCAGTTCTTGATAATATAGTTCCAAGGCCTTGCAATCTACTCAACCTATATTTAAGTTGTGCAAGTTCTACTTGTATTTTAGCTTCTTTAGTTTTAGCTCTAGTTGCAAATATTTCTAATATCAAAGTAGTTCTATCAATCACCTTAGCACCTAAAGCACCTTCTAAGTTTCTAACTTGGGATCCTGAAAGCTCATCATCAAATATTATAACATTTGCCCTTTCAAGTTGTCTCATTGAAGCAATTTCTAACACCTTGCCTCTCCCTATGAAAAATGCTGGGTCTATCTTATTTCTGCTTTGGAACACAGTTTTAAGTACTGGAATATTACAAGCTGTTGTAAGTTCAGCTAATTCATCTAAACTTTCTTTTGTATCAGAACCAACTAATATTGCTTTCTCTTCTGTTTCTTCTATGACATCATTTGTTTTAATTAAATTTTCTATAAATCTAACCTTTTCTAATATATTTATAGAAGTTATTTGATCCAATGAAAGATTCATTTGTTCATCATATTCTAACTTATTGTTATATAGTCTTAGCATTCCAAGTGAAAAATCTTTTATCTTACCATCTACTATTGCAACTGATACAATAGCATCTAATTTTAACCTTAAAAGTGCTGTTATATCTAGTGCAGAAAAATTACAATAACCATTTGGATGAGTATGAATTACTCTGACTCCAGATAATCTCTTCTCACTTATATCAATTACTTGAACTTCTACTGATGTTGAATCTCCTATAGCAACTGATATTGCATTTCCTTTTCTATTTATTGCTACACTTATTTCTCTTTCAATTGAACCTGAAACTCTAGAAATTATATTTAAAATCTCTACATTACATACTTCATCTTTAGATGTTCTAATAGAATAAATCTTCTCTAGTTCATCTAAAGTAAAATTTTTAATGCCATCAATATTACCATCTATCATTTAATTACCACCTCACATAAAACGATATAACATTGTATAAAACATCGCCAAATAAATAACTACTAAATTAGTATTCTTATCTTTTTTGTACTATTCTAAGTCAACTAATAACAGCAGTATTAACTGCCTTCGCCTCCTTGTCTAGTTCAAAAATTTCTAAGAATCTTTGATTAGTTATTCATTTTACAATGCTTAATGCTATCTTGACAACTTTCATATAATTTTATACTATTAATCATTCCTTGTAAACTAACACACCTATATATGTATTATACCTATAATATTTATATTATCCACTTTTTATCATCATCTTTAATTTTATTATTAGTTATTCAATAACTAATAATTTCTTTGGTATGAGCTATCTTGACAACATTCTTAATATTTTATACTATTAAACTATTATAAATAACCATATTAATAATACTTAGAGGAGGTGACCTGTTGTTAAATCTATAAATTAAATTCATTTATTTTTTTGCATTTATCTATAATATTATAGTTTTTATGATGTAATTTAATATGTATTTTTATACAATCTTATAGATTTTAGCAATGGAATAGTATGGAAAACAAAAAACGTAATATACTTTTTTCTAAAGAAAAAATTAATATTAGAATACAAGAATTAGGTAAAGTTATTACTAATGACTATAAAGATAAGAATCTTTATGTTTTATCTTTATTAAGAGGTAGCTTTATATATGCTGCTGATTTAGTTAGAGAAATAGATTTAAATACTAAAATAGGATTTATGACTACATCAAGTTATGGTGATGATGAAATGTCTTCAGGAAAAGTTAAAGTAGTTAATGATATTCCTGATAATATTAAAGGATTTGATGTTCTTATCGTTGATGACATTGTTGATACTGGTATAACAATGGATTTTGTTGTAAATCACGTAAAAAAATTAGGAGCAACCTCAATAAAAACTTGTGTATTACTTGATAAACCATCAAGAAGAAAAGTTGATATTAAGCCAGATTATTGCTGTTTTACAATCGAAGATGTTTTTGTAGTTGGTTATGGATTAAATTATGGAGATTTTTATAGAAATATTCCTTATGTATTTAATTGGAAATAAATTTTAATTAAGGCTCTGTTTTAATATCAACACGGTTTTAAAACAGAGCCTTAATTTTAATTCACATATCTTGTGTTTTTTAATATGCCTTATTTGTTATTTCCTTTAAAATCAATTGCAGTACTTGGTATTTTGCCTACTATAATTGTATCTGAAACAGGAACCTTAGTGTTTATATCAACTTCATCAGTTTTAAACGGTAAAATTATTCTTATCTTTGATTCAATATTAAGATAGATTCTATGTCTTGTTTGATTAATTCCAGCACTTTCAAACTCTGATTCATAACTTGCATTAATATTACCTAAATTTTCAACTTTTATTGATATTTCGGGACCTAAGTTATAATAAATAGTATTTTCTGTAATCCATCCTAATGGCATCTTAACTTTAATTTCGCCTAAATTTTCTAAATCTTTATTACACTTCATGGACAACTTAGACATTAGATAGTTTAATTTTACAGTATCAGCTTGAATAAGAGTTATGTTTCCATCATTATCTTTTTGTATTTTTATCATATCTTCATAGTTAAATTCTTGTGAAAAAATATCAATACTAGTTTGATTAATTATATTTAGTACCCTAGATCTTACTGTCATTTCTGATACTCTTATAAGAGATGGCACAACTCTCTTATTAAAAAGCATTGTTATTAAATTAAAAAGGATAAGCAAGGTTATAATAATAATTATACTCGGAATATATTTATATTTTTTTCGTTTTGTATAATACTTCATTTTAAACACCTTTATATTGAGTTATTAGTTTACTCTTATTATAAGTATGCTATAATGATAAATAATATTATTTATTATAAGGCACATTCAAAAAAATAATAAACCAGTATGTGTGCATATTTTGCGTCATACTGCGTCGGCAAATTCAGTTAATAGCTCGCTATTAACTGAACTTGCCTCCTTGCCCTTGCACCAAATATATGACGCATCTTTGATCTATTATTTTTTTCATGTGCCTTATAGCTATTTTATATGATTTTAGGAGGATAAAATGTCAGTTGAGAAAACTCCAAATAAAAAAATGAGGCCTCAAAATAAAAAAATGAGAAAAAAAAATTCTAGTTCTAAAATTTTTAAAAAAATCGGAATTAGTTTCTTAATTTTTATGTTAATAATTTCTGTTATTGCTACTGGATATTTATTTGCAGTAATAAAAAGCACTCCTCCTCTAGATGTTGATGCTGTTTTATCATTAAATCAGCCTTCAAGCTTATATGATAACAATGCTGAATTTATGGATAATCTTCATACTGATGAGGAACGTTATGTTATAGCCTCTAATAAAATGCCTGATAACTTAAAAAATGCTTTTGTATCTATAGAAGACGAGCGTTTTTACACACATAAGGGAGTAGATATCCAAAGAATCCTAGGTGCAGCCTTAATGGATGTTAAAAAAATCTTAACTGGGCAAAAAGGTTTACATGGAGCATCTACCTTAACTCAACAACTATTAAAAAATACGATATTAACTAATGAAGTAAGTATAAATAGAAAAGTTAAAGAAATTTATTTAGCATTGAATTTAGAAGAAAAATTAACCAAAGATCAAATTTTACAAGCTTACTTAAATACGATACCTCTTGGAGGTCACGTATATGGTGTTGAAGCCGCATCACTATTATACTTTAGTAAAAATACTGAACAGTTAAATTTAATTGAATGTGCGTACCTAGCTGGTATAACTCAAGCTCCAACATATTATAGTGCCTTCAACGATAATAATAAAGAAGACCCTTCTAGGTATATTAATAGAACAATTACGGTATTATCTAAAATGCAAGAATTAGGTTATATCTCAAATAATGAATACACTAAAGCAGTTCAAGATTTAAATAATAATAAATTAGTATTTAAATCAATCAAAAAAGATTATAGATTAAATTATGAATGGTTTGTTTACCCTACTGTATCACAAGTAAAAAGAGATTTAAAAGAAAAATATAAATACACTGATGAAGAAGTTTCAAAATTAATGCTTAATGGTGGCTTAAAAATATATACTACAATGGATAAGAATTTACAACATTTTACTCAAGATACCTTAAATAACTACAAGAACTTAAATGTTGGTAATTCAGAAGCTTACGATGAGAATGGGGTTCCATTATTACAAGCATCTGCAACTATAATGGACTATAGAAATGGTAAGGTTCTTGCAATGGTTGGCGGAAGAGGAAAACAACTTCCTCAATCAAATAATAGAGCTTATACTGAGTTACGTTCTATTGGTTCAACTACTAAACCATTAACAGTATATGGTCCTGGGATAGATCAAAAAATCATTACGGCTGCAACATCTATAGATGATGCACCACTTCCTGTAGATATCGGCAAACACTATTTAGATAATAAAGGTAAACCATATGATCCAAAAAATTCACCTAATGAATACTTAGGCCTTATATCTCCACGTGAAGCTATAACTTATTCTAAAAATGTTGCTTCTGTTATAACAGAATACAATATTGGCGTAAAAACAGGATTAGCCTATGGAAGAAATTTAGGTTTAGTATATGGTACTAAATCTGAAACTTTATCTGCACTTGCTTTAGGTGAAGTTGAAAATGACCCAGCGGATAGAGATGGTGGTAATACTTACAAATTATCAGCTGCTTTTGGTACCTTTGGTAATGGTGGCTTATATACTGAACCAATTCTCTATACAAAAGTTGTTGATGCAAAAGGAAAAACACTTTTAGATGGTAAAGTGCACCAAAAGCAAGTATTTTCTCCTCAAACCTCATATATTATGTATGATATGTTAAAAGGCCCAGTTAATTATTATGGCGGAGCTCCAGCTAAATGGGGAAATATGCCTGTAGCTGGTAAGACTGGTACTTCCACTGATTCTAAAGATTTATGGTTTGCAGGTTTATCTCCCTACCTTTCCGGTTCCGTTTGGGTAGGATACGATAAACCACAAACAGTTATTGGTGGTTCAGGTACTGTCTGTGCTAATTTATGGGGAAAGATAATGGCTAAAGCTCATGAAGGATTAGAAATAAAAGATTTAGAAAAGCCTAACGGAATAGTAAATGTTACAGTATGTAAGGATTCAGGTAAATTACCTAGTTCGTTATGTAGTCAAGATCCTAGAGGAGATAGACTTGTTGAAGAAATGTTTATTGAAGGAACTGAGCCTAAGGACATATGTACTACTCATATATCTGCTCGTGTAAATAGACTTAATAACAGGATTGCAGGCCCTAATACGCCTTCATTCTTGACTCAAAATAGAGTGTTTATCAAAAAAACATATCCTAATCCAATAACTAAAGATTATCCTTATGTATTGCCAAGTTCACAAGATACATCTACATCACCAAATGTACTTACAGAGCAAGAAACAAAAAACAAAACTGAATCTGAACCACAAGTACCACCAGATGTTAATTCATCTCCTAATACTAATTCTGAGCCTAACAATAATCAAGAAGCAAAACCTGATTCAATATTAGACTCTATACTTAAACCCTTAAAACCGAATTAAATTTTTAACTAATATACTATTTTTACAATTGACTATGTTTTAAAATTAAAAGAAGCCCACTCAAATCATTCTACTAAATGATTTGAGTGGGCTTCTTTCACTTAGGCATATTAAATTTTAAAACATAGCCAAAAATTAATTTGCAATTACAGAATCTTCAGTTCCATATTTTAAAATATTGACTATCTCTTTTGTTTCAGTACTTACGAATAGCTTCCATGTAATATCAGCACCATTTTCATCCTTACCTTTTATAGCAACAACATAACACAACTCTGATATTGATTTATTATCTGCATAAGCTAACTCAGTTATATTAGAAATTTGTCCATTTTTATGATACTTAACAAATGTGTCTAAAGCCTCTATCTCCGCCATTTCTTTTGAAATATTTAATATTGGCTCTTTGCATTCCTTTTGTATTGATGAATTTGTATAATTGTCTAAAAATCCAGTTGATTTATTAATATTAACTATTATTTCATTAAAATAAAGTGGGTACCCATATTTAGATTTTAAATATACAAAAGAATAATATGGCAATTTACCTGCATCTTCATCACTTTTAATAGTTTTAAATGTAACTTCTTTATCATATATTTTACTTAAATATTGATCTGCTATAGATTTAGCTTCTTCAACTGTTATCTCAGAATCTACCTTTACAAGTTCTTTGTTTGCAAAACCTATAATATTATAATTTTTATCTAAATCTATTCCAAAAGAGTCTGTAACTATAGTTTTATATATTAATTCGTTTTTAGTATTTAATGTCTTAACTCTTTTATACTTAATACTTTTTAAATCTTCTTGCTTATTTATAGCATTAATTGAATATAATTTTTCTATAAAATTCTTAGCCACTTTAATATCCTTAGCTCCAAGCCCTACAAAATTATGCATTACAAAAATTACAATTACAATAAGTAGTGCTAAAATAACACTTATTATTATTTTAGTTTTTTTCGAATTCATTTATAACCTCCTTTTCGCAACTTCCCAATATATATTATAATAACATAAATATTGTATAAATTGTTACGATTTATAATATGTACTAAATCCAATTTTTTCTGCAACTTTATCTACTAACTCTTTACCTGCCAATTTAAATATAATAGACAATCCCATCTCAATTACGCCTAACAAGTTACAACTAATCATAACTTTTCCGTTATCAACAAAGTTTTTATTTATAACTTTTGTATTCTCTAAATTATTTTCTTTAATTAATTCCTGTATATTATCAATGTTTGGAACAGATATTCCTTCAAGACATTTATACCTAAACAAAAACTTTATTGCTTCTCCTATTGCACATATATAATCGCAGTTATTATAATATGTTAATATATAATTTGTTGTTTCTTTATTTTCAACATAATTATCTATATAGTTTCCATTTGGTAATATAATGATATCTGGCTTTAATAAGTTTTCAGATAATGTTGTTATTTCTAAGTTAAAATTATTATTATATCTCACCGTGCTTAATACAGATATAGCTTGTATATTAAATATGTCTTTATTTGCTATTTCATTTGCTTTATCAAACAAATCACACATTAAAGTATAATTTGTAATATCCATATTATCATACATAATAATAGAAACATTTTTTGTTTTGCTTTCAGGCGCATTTAAAAATTGATCCTTCATCAGCTTATATGTTACTTCATTTCTATAGATATTCTGCCCTTTAAAGCCTAATTTCTCAGCAAACAATTTACTACTTTCATTCTTAATATTATCCATGATTATTTCTCCCTTTACCTCAAAGAAATAATATTCTAACATTAATTTTATAGCCTCTTTCCCATAGCCGTTATTTCTATATTTATTATGAACTTTAATATTAAACCTTGCTATTTTAGTAATAGGATCAAATCCATGAAAGCTTACTTCCCCAACCGGCTTATCTTTTATAGTGTATATTAGGCAATAAAAGTTTCTTCCATCAGTTGGATAAACCATTTTTTTATAAAAACTATCCCATTTATTTTTCGTGAAATTATACACTCCACCAATATCTTGCATTGTTTCTTGACTTGCCCATAGCTTTTCCGTAAATATTAATTCATCATATTCTGGTTGTTTTATATAAACTAATTTTCCATTTCTTCTATACAATCCATCTTCATTTTTCATAAAATCACCCAATAATTTTTCTTAATCTTCCTTTTAATATCTCATATTTTCCTAGGTTTATCAATAGATTATGCCATAAATTAAGCTTTTTCATGCAAATTGTTTGAATATTATTACTTTTATTTAATATTAAACATAAATTTTAATTATATATATATGTTCTAATTAAGTTAATACATTTATAAACTTTTATTTAATTTTTATAATAAATTACATCTTTAATTAACAATATCTACTTAGAATCATATATATCATAAATTTTCTATATAAGTTCCTCACTATAGTAGTTAAATCATATTATTTATAAGTGTTCTAAAATTTATATTAATGAACAAACTTTATTGGAACTTATATATTAAAATCTTAGTATATGTATACTTAAGTTCTTCCTTTACTAAACATTATTCACTATTTACTCATAAACAGGGATTTAGAGGCTATAAATATTTTTCCATTTTTTCTAAAAAAATCTTGATTTTTGTTTCTAAAATTTATATAATATTATTGTTTGTTTAGTAATTTTAAACTTAAGGTTTAGTAAAGGTGAATATCTCAAATATTCAACGGTAGGTGTGAATTGTGCAAATTGGAGAAAAAATTCGTATATTAAGAATGGAAAAACAATTAACTCAAGAAGAATTAGCAAATAGATGTGAATTATCAAAGGGATTTATATCTCAAGTTGAAAATGATTTAACATCTCCATCAATTGCTACTTTAATGGACATACTTGAGATTTTAGGAACTAACTTAAATGAATTCTTTAGTGAAACAAAAGAAGAGAGAGTTACTTTTAGTAGTGATGATATGTTTGCAACCGAAAGTGAGGAACTTAAATATTCTTTAATGTGGCTTATTCCAAACGCTCAAAAAAATGCTATGGAACCAATTATGATTACTCTTGAGCCTGGTGGACAATATATTGAGGAAGAACCTCATGAAGGTGAAGAATTTGGTTATGTACTGTCTGGACATATTTATCTTCATTTAGGAAAAAGAAAATATAAAGTGAAAAAAGGAGAAAGCTTTTACTATAAACCAAAAGTAAATCATTATATTTCAAATGTTGGTAAAACTCCAGCAAAAGTTATTTGGATAAGTACTCCACCATCATTTTAAAATTTAGAAGAGAGGTGTTTTTTTGTGAGTGAGAATATAATACAACTAAATAATATTAATAAGTCTTACGGTGAACAGCAAGTATTAAATAATTTATCTTTAAACATTAAAAAAAATGAATTTCTAACATTATTAGGTCCTAGTGGCTGTGGTAAAACAACAACACTTAAAATAATTGCTGGATTTGAAAATTCTGATTCTGGAGAAGTAATGTTTAAAAATGAAGATATTTCTGCTCTTCCGCCTTATAAAAGACAGGTAAATACAGTTTTTCAAAAATATGCATTATTTCCTCATATGAACGTTTTTGAAAATATCGCTTTTGGTTTAAAGCTAAAAAAAATGCCAAAAGATAAAATAAAGCAAAGTATTGAGCAAATGCTTTGCTTAGTTGCCTTAAAAGGTTTTGAAAAAAGAAGTATTGATTCTTTAAGTGGTGGACAACAACAACGAGTTGCTATAGCAAGAGCTTTAGTTAATAAACCTGAAGTTTTACTACTTGATGAACCTTTAGGTGCTTTAGATTTAAAACTTAGAAAAGAAATGCAATTAGAATTAAAAAAGATACAAAAAGAAATTGGTATTACTTTTGTATTTGTAACTCACGATCAAGAAGAGGCTCTTACAATGTCAGATACTATTATTGTTATGAATAAAGGAGTTATTCAACAAATGGGAGCTCCAGAAGATATTTATAATGAGCCTGCTAATGCCTTTGTTGCAGATTTCATAGGTGAAAGTAATATTTTAGATGGAATTATGATTAATGATTTTAAAGTTGAGTTTTGCAATAAAGAATTTGAATGTGTTGATAAAAACTTTGAAAAAATGGAAAATATAGATGTTGTTATAAGACCTGAAGATATAAAAATAGTTAAAGCTGAAGATGGAATGCTTAAAGGTAAAGTTGAATCTGTAATGTTTAAAGGAGTTCATTATGAAATGCAAGTTTCATCCAATGATTTTACTTTCATACTTCATAATACAAAATACGTGGAAGTTAATAATGAAATAGGGCTAGATATATATCCTGAAGACATTCATATTATGAAAAAGAGTATTGATAATGAATAAGAAAAAAACTTCAATAATAGCATATCCTTACCTTGCATGGAGTGCATTATTTATAGTTATTCCTTTAATTATTGTGTTATTCTTCAGCTTTACAACAAAAACTGATTCAGGTTATTCATTTTCTTTAGAAAACTATAAAAAATTAATTAATCTCCAATATACAAATATATTTATTAAATCATTATGCTTAGCATTTAAATCAACTTTAGCTTGCTTAGTTATTGGATATCCTGTTTCGTACATAATATCAAAGATGCATGCAAGTAAAAGAAATTTTTTAATAATGCTATTTATTTTACCTATGTGGATGAACTTTTTGTTAAGAACTTATGCTTGGCTACCTATATTAGGAAAAACAGGCATAATAAATACTTTACTTATCAAATTAGGTATATCTCCAATCTCCTTTCTTTACAATGATGGAGCAGTTTTATTAGGAATGGTTTACAACTTTTTACCTTTTATGGTTCTTCCAATTTATACTGTATTAACAAAGATGGATCAAGATTTATTAAATGCAGCTCATGACTTAGGTGCTAGTAAAACTCAAGTTTTCACAAAAGTTATCTTACCACTTAGTATCCCTGGTATTATTTCAGGAATTACTATGGTATTTATGCCTTCTGTTTCTACATTTGTAATTTCAAGATTGTTAGGTGGCGGGCATTATATGTTACTTGGAAATTTAATCGAGCAACAATTTACAAACATGGGTGATTGGAACTTCGGATCTGCCATTTCAATTTTTATGATGATTATTATTTTAATTTTTATGGCTATCACATCTAAATTTGAAAATAGCGATAGTAAAGAAGGAGGGGGGCAATTATGGTAAACAAAATCGAAAGTTTTTTTAAAAGATTTTATTTATTTATCATATTTTTATTCTTATATACTCCTATTTTTACTTTAATGGTATTTTCATTTAATGAATCTAAAACAATGGGCAAATGGACAGGGTTCACTTTTAAATGGTATAAAGAATTATTTAATAACCACAGACTTATGTCTGCACTTTACTATACCGTACTAATTGCTGTTTTAGCTTCAGTTATTGCTACAATAGTTGGTACATTAAGTGCTATTGGTATAAATAAAATGCGTGGTAAGAAAAAATCTTTAATTTTAAACATTAACTATCTTCCAGTTTTAAATCCTGATATAGTTACTGGTATTGCTCTTATGAGTATGTTTATATTTATTAATTTAAAGTTTGGATTTGTTACTATGCTACTCGCTCATATTACATTTGATATTCCTTATGTAATACTTTCAGTACTTCCAAAGCTTAAACAATTACCTGAAAACACTGTTGAGGCAGCTTCTGATTTGGGTGCAACTCCTATGTATACTATTAGAAAAGTTATACTTCCTCAAATTAAGCCTGGTATTTTTTCAGGATTCCTTATGGCTTTTACAATGTCCATTGATGATTTTGTTATAAGTTTTTTTACAACTGGACCTGGAATAACTAATCTTTCTATAGAAATTTATTCAATGGCTAGAAGAGGAATTAAACCTGAAATAAATGCACTTTCAACTTTAATGTTTTTAACAGTATTAACGTTGCTAATAATTGTGAATAAAAAACAAAATTCAACAAGAGGTGATAAATTTGAAAAAATCTAAAATTCTTGGAGCTATAACTCTAATAAGTTTATTAACTTTAGGACTTTTTTCTGGGTGCATTAATCAAAAAATTGGTGCTAACGGAACAGTTTATTTTTATAACTGTGGAGATTATATTGATGAAGATTTATTATCAAAATTTGAAAATGAAACTGGAATTCATGTTGAGTACTCAACATATGATACAAATGAAATAATGTATCAAAAATTAAAAAGTACTCCTGGTAGTTATGATTTAGTAATACCATCTGACTATATGATTCAAAAGATGATTAATGAAAATATGGTTGAAAAATTAGATTTTAATAATATACCTAACTATAAATATATTGATAATCCATATAAAAATTTGTCTTATGATGCAAATAATGAATATTCAGTTCCTTACATGTGGGGTACTATAGGTATAATATACAATCCTGATATAGTAACTGATAAAGTAGATAGTTGGGATATTTTATGGAATGAAAAGTACAATAATAAACAAGTAATAATGTTTGACTCAATGAGAGATAGTCTTGCAATAAGCTTAAAAAAACTTGGTTACTCTATAAATAGTACAAATCCTGATGAAATAAATAAAGCTACTCAAGAATTAGTAAAACAAAATGAAATTATGGATCCTCTTTACTATGTAGATGAAGTTAAAGATAAAATGATTAATGACGAGGCTGCTCTTGCTACAGTTTGGTCTGGAGATGCTACACACATTAAGTTAGAAAATCCTAAATTAGAATATGTAATACCTAAAGAAGGTTCTAACAAATGGTTTGATGCTATGGTAATTCCAAAAGATTCAAAAAACAAAAAAGAAGCTGAAGCTTTAATTAACTTCCTTTGTGATCCTGAAAATGCAGAGCAAAACGTTGACTATATAGGCTTTTCAACACCTAATAAAGAAGCATTTAATATGTTAGATGATGATCTTAAAAATGATAAAGGCGCTTATCCAACTAAAGAAACATTAGACAAATGTGATACATTTATAGATTTGGGCGAAAACCTAAAATTATATGATGATGCTTGGATGAAAGTTAAAACTTCTAATTAAAAAATTGTTGCCTCAAAATAGAAGTTCTTCCGCCCGATCATAAAAATCACTTGATTAAATAAATAAGGAAGTGTTTCAAAATTTATATTTGAAACACTTCCTTTTAATATATCTTAAACCATTAACCTAGTTCTGGAAACCATAAGTTAATTTCAGCTTTTGCACTTTCTAAAGTATCTGATGCATGAACACAATTTTCTGTTTTACTTCTAGCATATCTATGCCTTATTGTTCCTTCTTCTGCATCATCTGGACTAGTTGCTCCATTTATTCTTCTTACCTGCTCTACTACATCTTCACCTTGCAAAATTATGGCACATAGGGGACTTCTTGTTATAAAAGTTATAAGTTCTTCATAGAAATCTTTTCCTTTATGTTGTGAATAATGCTTTTCTGCAATCTCTCTTGTTGCTTTCATAAGTTTTAATTGAACTACCTTTAATCCATTATCTTCATAACAACTTATAATATTACCAATTAGATTTCTCTCTACTCCATCAGGTTTAATTAATACCATACTTTTTTCAACCATTTAAGTCGCCTCCTTTAATTGCTTATCTATATTATATACAATTTTCAGAAAATTATAAAGATTTTTATTTTTTACCAACTGTGTTATTATAATCTTTAATAATATATTTAGGAGAGAAAACTATGCTTAGATATTTAATGATAATAAATGGTCGAGTTCAAGGTGTTGGTTTTAGATATTTCGCTAAGTTAAAAGCATTAGAACTTTCCTTAACTGGATATGCTAAAAATCTTAACTCTGGTGAAGTAATAATTGAAATACAAGGAGGAAAAGAATATCTTGATAAGTTTATTTCTTATATAATAAAGGGAAATAATTTTGCTAAAATTGATGATATAAATTTTAAGGTCCTCCCCCTTGTCTGTAATGAAAAAAACTTTAAAATTAAATACTAGTAAAGCAAGAAAACTAATTACCTCTATTTAAGATTTTTTAGTTATATTCATCTATATTTCTATATCTTTTATTACTTCACTCGGTATTACAAATTCAACAGTTCCCATATATCCTGGTGCCACTTCATATTTATCAAAGCAAATTACTAGTTTACCATCATTATTTATATAAAAATCTTGTTCTTTAGCTATGCTATCAAAATCATCGGTTGGAACATCTACTTGATCTATAAAGTAATTTTTATTCTCATCATTTCTCATTTGCTTTTTCATTTGTTCTTTTATATTTTCACTTATTAATTGTATATATTTATCATATTTAAATAGTAAAGGTAATGTTAATACAATTTCTTTATTTTTATCTATTGTATAATGCTTTTTAGTAACATAAGATGAAGCCTGTATCTCCTCTTTAGTAACTTCTATAGATAAAATATCCTTTGAATCATTTTTTATATTATAATCAACTCCTACATACTTATGCCCTTCTTTTATATCAGGCATTTCTTTTATCAATTTCTCATAAATTGCTTTTCCTTCTTTCATAAAATCATTATTTAATGATTCTTCTAATTTTTTATTATCTAACCCATCTATTTGAGCAATATCAATATTAGCTTCAATATTTCCTTCTTTAACAGAATAATTTTTAACTACAACAAGCTTTACTAAATCTCCTACTACTGGCACTTGTGATATTGTCTTTGCAAATGCAGGACTAACATTTGATAGTATCACAATAAATGATAAAGATGCTGCTATGCTTATCCAAACTCCTCCTTTTTTAAATATTTTTCTTCTATTACTTTTACTATTATCTATAGTTTCATTTACAATAGATTCTAAATTATCTGGTATAGATATATTATTATAAATATTTTTTAAATCATCTAATTTTTTCTTATTCATAATTTTCTACCTCTCAATCTTTATTTTTAATTTTCTTAATGCAGTATATAGCCTAGTTTTTATCGTATTAGTATTTTCATTTAAAATTTCTGCAATTTCCTCTATTTTTAAATCTTCAAAGAATCTCAATATTATAATAGTCTTATAATCAGCACTAAGCGTATTTAGTGCTTCTTCTAAGTCTATATCTGTATATTGATCATATTTACCTGTATCATTTACTTCGGAAATATCCATCATCTTACTATACTTAGTATTCTTCCTTATATAATCAATGCTAGTTCTTATTAGTATCCTGTAAAACCACGACTTTACATATTTATACTCTCTCAAACTTTCTACTGAAGAAAGAGCTTTATATATTGATTCTTGTACCACATCCAATGCATTAGCTTCATTTTTAGTATAAGTGTAAGCAATTCTATAAAATAAATTTCTATTATCTATTATATATTTTTCAACCTTTTTTCTTTTAAAGTTCTTAAGCATTAATCCTTCCCCTTTATATAAATTATAAGTGCACTTTTTATCTATACTATATAGACGATATTATAATAGGAAAAAGTTTTATTATTTTCCTAAAATTATAACTAAATTTAAAAATAAAAAAAAGGATCTGATTAGATCCTCTATAAAAATCAATTTTCTATTGTCACTATAATTATCCACAAATTAAAATAAGGGTTATTTCTTAATAAAAATTACTTTCTACTAAGAAATAACCCTTTAGAAAACAAAACTATCTTCTGTTTTGTTCTTTTTTAGCTCTTCTACAATCTGCACATCTTGTTGGTTCGTTAGTAAATCCTTTTTCTTGATAGAATTCTTGTTCTCCTACTGTAAAAACAAATTCACTACCACAATCTCTGCATACTAAAGTCTTATCTGTCATATTCAATTTCCTCCTTTTAATTAAAAATTAATATATTGATTTATATAATTCTCTAAAAGGAGAACTTTACATATCTATAAAAAATCTTTTTTTATTTTGCCTGTACATTTATAATAACACATTTATAATAAATAGCAAGACTTTTTTTAAAAAAATAAAAGCTTAACTTAAAATAAAATAGATAATTCTAATAAATTACTTGTTTTAATATTATTTACGCAATAATTTCTTCATTAACTTTATTTAATTTCATTTCTTCAAAGAATTCTTCTGTTTCTTGAATTACTACTTTTCTAAGTCCTATTAAAGCTACTAAATTAGGGAATGCCATGCATCCATTAACTATATCAGCAATTATAAATATTAATTTTAGTGGTAAAAATGGTCCTATAGCAACAAGTACTATATATATTATTCTATATGGCATTATTGCTTTAACACCAAAAAGATATTCTGTACATCTCTCACCATAATAGTTCCATCCAAGTATTGTTGTAAATGCGAAAAATATCAATCCTATATTAACAATATATTTTCCGATTATTGCAATTGGTAAACCTGATTGGAAAGCTACTGTTGTTAAATCAGCTCCTGCAACCACACCATTTACACCATCCATCCATGACCCTGTAAGTATTATTACAACTCCTGTCATAGTACAGATTAGTATTGTATCAAAAAATGTACCTGTCATTGATATTAATCCTTGTCTTACTGCTGACTTTGTCTTTGCTGCTGCTGCTGCAATAGGTGCACTACCAAGACCTGATTCATTTGAAAATACTCCTCTAGCTACACCATTTCTAATTGCCATTACAAGTGTAATACCCATTGTTCCACCTAATACTGATTTAGGATTGAAAGCACTTGTTATAATTAATCCAACTGCTCCTGGAATAGCTTTATAATTGCATATAAGTACAGTTAATGCACCCACTATATACGCTGCTGCCATGAATGGTACAACTAATTCTGAAACTTTAGATATTCTTTGAATTCCTCCCAAAGTCACCATTGCAACTAATATTGTTACAACTACAGCTGTTACAATTAATGGGACATTAAAGCTTTTTGCTGCTGCTGCAATTGAATTAACTTGTCCAAATGTTCCTATACCAAAGAAAGCAACACCAATACCAAATAGTGCAAATAATTTTGCGAGCCACTTAATACCTAATCCATTTTGAATATAATACATAGGACCTCCAGCCATTTGTCCATTTGCATCTACTTGCCTATACTTTATAGCAAGTAACCCTTCTGCATATTTTGTTGCCATTCCAAAAAATGCTGCTATCCACATCCAAAATAATGCTCCTGGCCCTCCGGCAGTTATTGCTGTTGCAACTCCAACTATATTACCTGTTCCTATAGTTGCCGATAATGCTGTACATAAAGCTTGAAAACTAGATACATCTCCTTCTGCACTATCACTACTTGCTTCTTCATCTTTGCCAAAAACATATTTTAATGCAAGTGGTAATTTAAATATTTGTAGTAATTTAAGACGAAATGTTAAATACATTCCTGTTCCTACTAAAAGAATTAATAATGGTGGTCCCCAAATAATAGTGTCAATTTTGTTTAAAATATTTTGAACACCTGCTGTTGAAAATAATAGATTTGATAATAACATAAAAAAGTCCCCCTTAATTTTTTATTACGGAGGAGAATAAGAGTTGAATCAAAAACCATATTTGATTAATCCTATCCCCTGTCCTTTTACCTGAGAGTTTCAGTAATTAAAATAATAATTACCTTGCTCCTTCGGTGCTCATATTAAAATGAGTCTCTCCAGAGGCTCGTCCAATAGCGGTCCTAATACCTGAAAGATTTCCCTCTTCGGTGTGTTATTATAATCTAACCTTAAATTTCTAATATAATAACAACTCTCCCACTATCTTCATCCGAACATTCTATAAGTTATATTTAAATTATATATGGATTTTTTAATCAATTCAAGTATTTTTTAACAATTTGAAAATTTATTTAATTGAATATTAATTTTTACAATAAAATGCTTCTAATGAATTTCAACTCCGTATCTTCAGAGTTTCACATGATATATAATTTAATAAGCCATATTTATAAATCTAAAAAATTTAGTCTTGGAAATAACTAATAAGCTAAGGCATCTATTATTACTCTGATTATTTATTTGTAATATTTGTAAAACACGAATATTATTTTAAATTTCTATATAAAGAAAAGATAGAAATTCACTATTTTTAGTATCATTCTATCTTCACTATTTATATATTAGACTGTTATTTTTTCAAATACCTTATATATTTTTTGTCATTATGCATAACGACTTTGCTTCTTCAAAGTTATCTTTTAAATAAAAATTTTTAATGCTATTATTTTGAGTAAATAATAGCAAAAAATCTACGCCTAATTTCTTTACTTCACTTTGAATACTTTCAAGTAATTTGCTTCCAACATGATTTCCTTGCATTTCACTTGAAACAAACACTTCTTTTATATTAAAATGTCTTCCTTCATACCACTCTTCACAATTCCCAAATATTGCACCTTTAATTTTTCCATTTTCAATGTACTTAACTCCAACAAAATCCGGACACATATAAATATATTTAAGCCTTTTATATGCACTTTCTGTTGTCCATTTATCATTCCAAGGTTCACCATTAAAAACTTCAGCAAATAATTTGGCACATTCTTGTAGATCTTCCTCATGTACTCCTAATATACCCATAGATTTATCCTCCAATTTAATCCTTATAACTTTATCTTAGGCATATTTTAAAAAATAATAGACCAATATGCTTGCCTATTTGGCGTCATACTGCGTCAGAAATTTTAGCTAATAGTCTGGCTATTAACTAAATTCACATCCTTGTCTGATCCCCAATATACGACTCATCTTTGGTCTATTATTTTTTTCATGTGCCTTATGTATATTCATACTATAACTTATTATTATAATAGGTTGTTGAATAACTAATTTTTACAAATATTTATTTAAAAAATATTCTTAGGAATCATAAATTCCAAGGATATTTTCTCGTTTTGATTCCTTG
>NZ_FOMG01000011.1 GCF_900112485.1 Clostridium uliginosum | reverse complement strand
AAACATATTTTTAGTATTTACTAAAAATAAAAAAATATTACCAGAAAACAAAATTTCCAGTAATATTTTAATGATAAATGTGTTAATAACACAAAACTATCTAGAGTCCCTTAATAATATAAGTAAAAAAGCTTAGTGCTGTAACACTAAGCTAATCCTAGAACGTTTTTACCCCTGTGTCAGCAATATACAGCTGTTATTTTCTTTTCTTTTCCATTAACTTTAACTATACTTTCATCTATTTCACCTATGTTATTTTCTGTTTTTCTAAAGTCAAACACTAAAAGATGTCCTTTGTTTAATCTATATTGTTCCAGATACTCTCCTAGTTGCAATAAACCTTTCTTATGATATTCTTCTCCTCGCCAAATTTTAAGCTCTAAAATATACATTCTTTTATTATAGGTTATTACTATATCAAATCTTTTTTCCTCTCCACCTTTTACTTCTTTAAAAGCAAAACCTGTTCCATTTATTATTGGACTTATAAATGCTAGAAAAACTAATCGTCCATCTTCTTCTAAAAATCCTTCTCTTTTTTCTGAATACTCATGTTTCATAAACTCTTGAAATTTTATAAGTACTTTTTCTATATCTAAATTTCCATCAGTTTTTATAAACTTTTTTCTTTCATTATAAGATCCTAAATCTATCGAAGTTTCTATTAATGAACTCATGTAATTATATATCCTTTGTTCATATATTCTATTATGAATTTTAACTTTTCCATTATAATTTTTAAATATGCCGTACATTATTCCTATGGCTATCATAATATTATCCTGATTATAACTAATTTCATAACCATCTAAAATTATCTTTTTCACCAACTCTTTAAGTTTAGTGTTATCCTCTATATTTTTAATAAGACTATCAAAATTAGTATTGCTTTCTTTTAATAATTGATTTACTGCCATATCCATATATTCTTTTTCCCATTTGAACTCATTTTCTGGCATTATCTTTTCATCTATAATTTTGCAAAGTTTACTTACTAAAAATGGATAGCCTGAAGTATAAAAGTAAAGTTTCTCTGAAAAATAATTTTTATCTAATTCTACTCTTTTATATTTTACATAATCATCAAGCATTGTTTCTATTTCTTCTACAGAAAAGCTCATATCTAAATCAAAGTCAGAAGCTATATTCCAAGGACTATTATACTTATGTTCTTCATCTGGT
Organism: Clostridium uliginosum; assembly: GCF_900112485.1. Taxonomy (GTDB): domain Bacteria; phylum Bacillota; class Clostridia; order Clostridiales; family Clostridiaceae; genus Clostridium; species Clostridium uliginosum. The sequence continues at coordinate 110,304 of NZ_FOMG01000011.1, read as the reverse complement.
CTTATTTTTATTTTTAAACTCTTAACATCATGAACTCCTGCAAGAATTACACTATGGAAAGTATAATCTAATCCTTCATTTCTAAGTAAATACTTGTTTCTAAGCATACCTAAAAAACTTAAAAACAACTGATTATTGCTGCTTTTATCAACTTCATCTATCATTAATACTACTTTTTTATTGGATTTTGCAACAAATTTAGTTATAGCTCTTGATAAATCTCTAAAATTATCTACAGTATTTTTTTGTTCTTCTAAAAAATTAGCTAACTCAGAATTATTCAATAATACGCTATCTGCTAATATCTGCAAAAATTCTTTTGAAAATATTTCTTCATTTTCAAAAATTAAGTCTCCTATACCTTCAAAACTTATTTTTATAGGAAAATAATCTTCTCTTTCTTTTAAACCTTTATTTATTAAAAACAATGTGGTAGTTTTTCCATACTGTCTTGGTCTATTTATTATAAAATATTTTCCTTTATTAATTAACTTAAGAACATTTTCTAATTTATTAGATATATCAACCATATAATGCATATTAGGTATACATGTTCCTGTTATATTAAATTCCTTTTCCATAGCAAAATCACTTCCTTTTTCTTTCTGATAGCTTTATATCTATTCTACCATATTTAAATTTATTTAAACATAAATATAAGCACCAACAGCTATTCGTGTAGCCATTGATGCTCATTCTAGTATTCTTCTATCTTCTGTTCTTCTGCTTTCTCCATCTATTGCTCTGACCTGTGTTGTTAAGTCGTTTAACCTAACATTTAGTACTTCAAGTTCTCCTGGAGTAAGATTCTCTTGCTTAGTCTGCTCAGCTATTTCTCTCATTTGAATGAGCTTTTCCTCCATCATGTCTAGCATCTTCTGCCTGTACTGAACCCACATTCTTGTTGCAATTCTTGCTTTAATTCTTCTCTTTCATCCATTTATACTATACACTTACATCCAAGTTGTTGCCTAGATTAGGGTCTACTATAGAATTCTTCATTATTTCTGTCATCTGAATAGCATTGTCCTTACCAGTATCCATTGCCACCTTCATTATTGCTATACCAGCTGATTCTTGTACTCTGGATTGACTCATTACCATTGATAATGCTGCTATATCCATTTAAACACCTCCTACGCTCTCTTTTCACTCCATCTTTCTGCATGTATTCGCCACTTTTAGCCTTATAATTTGCATCATAATCATACCCACAGTTAAAACAAGTTCCATAATATTTTATCTTATCTCCTATATTATCACCAGATAAACTAATTATAGCACAACAATCTTTACAAACAACAGAATGAATAATTTTTCTCCTTCCTAAAATAAATTTAAGTTTTACAAAAAAGAAGCCAGAGCTTTCGCCCTGACTCCTTAATATTTCTTTTACAATCCTATTTTTAAGGAAACTCGACTCCCTTTGGTCGCTGGGTAAGTTCCACTAACTAAATCATAGATTTAGTTAAAGGAAACTCGACTTCCTACGGTAGCTGAGTAAGCGACTCACACAATTTTAGTTAAAACTAAAATTGGTTCCCTGCTTATCTTAATAATTGAAGAACTGCTTCTGGTTGTGATTTAGCTTGAGCAAGCATAGCTTGTGAAGCTTGACTAAGTATGTTGTTCTTTGAGAAGTTCATCATTTCTTTAGCCATGTCTACGTCTCTAATTCTTGATTCAGCAGATTGTAAGTTTTCAGATGAAGTTCCTAAGTTGTTTATTGTATGCTCTAATCTGTTTTGATAAGCACCTAACTTTGATCTTTCCGCTGATACTGTTTCGATAGCAGTTTGAATAGTTGTAATTGATTTACTTGCTTTATCTTGAGTTGATACATCTATACCAGCTTCAGTTACTGCGTCTGCAGTTTTTTCATTATTAGCAAATGTAGTTACTGTTGCTGCTGTAGTTGTTGCAGCTACAGTTACTTTATCATTAGCAGCTGTAAGATCCTTAAGTGCTTGACCCGCAATCGTGTTAATAGTCATTCCTGCATAATCTCCAGAAGTAACCTTTAAACTTGTAGCTGCTTTATCAGTAATATCAATTACTTGATTATCACCTGTTGCATTACTTATTGTAATCTTTTCTCCAGGCTTAACTTCAGCATTACCTGTGTTTGTAAGTTTATCAGCCATTCCAAAAACACCTGCAACTTTACCGATATCAGTACCATTGTAATTTACTGTTATTGCATTTGCTCCTGCAGTTTTAGCCTCAAGAGATATTTTACCGGAAGCATTTGTTATATTAACAACATCACTTAGTTTGCCACCAGTAGCATTTACAGCATTGCCTAAAAATGCTGTTGTATCAGTAATTGCATTATGTCCAGCTTTATCATCCCATGCTTTTAATGCAGTATTAGTTAATGTATAAGTATCAGCACCAACTTTAATAGTCATGTTAGTATCAGCATTAAGCTTAGATAAATCTGCTGAAGTAAAGTTAGCAGCACCATCTACCTTTGAAGCTGTAGCTGGTGATGCATTTACCTTAGAATATGCAAAAGTAATTACTGCTCCGTCTACCACTTTACTTCCTACAGTACTTTGAAATGTTGCACTTTTAACATTACCAGCACCTGTTCCAGTAGCAGTTACTAAATCTCTTGATACTCCTAATGACTTAGCATCCATAGCCTTAATAGATAGTTCTATATCTTGACCAGAATTAGCTCCGATATGGAATTTAGCTGCCTTTATTCCATTTGCATCAATTCCACCGTTTATAAGCTTTTGAGTATTGAACTCAGTATTGTTAGCTATTCTTGTTACTTCTTTAGCTAATTCATCCATTTCCTTTTGGATTTCTCCACGGTCAACTGATACGTTTGTATCATTTGATGATTGAACAGCAAGTTCTCTCATTCTTTGAAGAATGCTGTGAGTTTCATTTAAAGCACCTTCTGCTGTTTGAATCATTGATATACCATCTTGTCCATTTCTTGATGCTTGGTCTAATCCTCTGATTTGACCTCTCATTTTTTCTGAAATTGCAAGGCCTGCTGCGTCATCTCCAGCTCTGTTTATTCTTAAACCTGAGCTTAATTTCTCCATAGCTTTTCCAGTATTAGCTGTGTTTCCACCCATCATTCTGTGTGCGTTCATTGCGTTCATATTGTGATTGATTATCATAATTTTCTACCTCCTTGAATTTTAAAGTGGACATCCTTGTTCCACTGTTTTGAAATTTATAGTAACCCTTTCGGGTGAACTAACAAAAAAAAGAGCAATTAACGAACTCCGGTTTCCTACCAGAATTAATTAATTGCTCTTCCTGAGACTTGTATTAAATTTTAAAATATAAGTAAATTTTTCCATCAATAGGCTTTATATTGCAATATCAACATTATTTTAAAACAAAGCCATTTTAAAAATATAATTATAGAAAAAATAAAAGAGCAAACTAATTTAAACAAATTTTGCATCCTGCAACTTGCTTAAATTAATTTGCTCCTCCTGAGCTATTTTTTCTATTTATACTTAATTATCGTTACCTTAATAAATAACTTTATAGTATTTTTTAGAAATTTATGTTTTTATATTCTAAAATCATATATAGCACATTCTGAAACTAGTCGTGTACTAGTATTTCTCCTCTAGTTATCTTAATATCCTTTGGTGCATCTATTGCTAATCTTAGATCTCCATCTTCGGTTTTAATAACCATAACTTTTATATCTTTTCCAATCATAACAAATTCCCCAGGTTTTCTTCCTAATACTAACATCCAAATTTCCTCCTTGAAATAAACATTTTCTTATATATTTTACATTTTTTTATAAATTAAAAAAAGAAATAAAAGACTATGCTAGTAAAATTGCACCTCCTGTGCTTTACTTGCATGCTTTTACTCCTCCTGAGTTTATATTATTTAATTTATAAATTCTATATTTAAATTATCGTACAATACTTGTAAAACTTTATACTTTTTAATATTTTTTTCATTTTTTTCATATTAATAGTAATTTTGTCAAAATAATATCATAATCGATATTTCATCGATTCTATTTGAGTCTAAAATCTCTCAAATAATAAATAATATTAAAATTTTAATATAAAAATTAAATTAAAAGTAATACTCTATAAATTGAAAATTGCACTTAATAAAAATTTTAAACAATGTAAAATAAATGTTTGTTCCCATTTCTAATACATATTTTACCATAAAATTAATAAAATGTAAATTTAACTCAGTTTAAGATATAGCAAAATACATATATTTTATGCTAATCTTAATAAAATGATGATAAATAATAATATAGATTAAAAGGAGGCTGGATATTATGGAAATGTTAAGGCTTCATCTTCTAAGGTTCAAATGGATAGGTATTTCTCATAAGCAAACCCAACTTGAACCTTAAAATCACTTGATTAATTTAATTTTCTCTGAAAATTGTTTGTTCATTTCTAATAGGATAAGATTTAATATGAATACTATCTAATTCTTCATTAAATAGCTTAATAGCTGAAATTTGACAATTATCATATGTATTATAATAATATGTACCTGATTCACTACACATTGCAGATGTATATATTGTAATATCTTCACTTCCTTCACTCGTCACAACTGCACCTTTAGGTATTTGACAATTAGAAAGGATATGAAAAATACCATTAATTCCTTCAATTTCATTATCAATATGTGTTAAATTATTTTTTAAATATGTTGCTCTAACAAAACGAGAAGAAGGAGTAAAATCTCCTGGTAAACCAAATGTGCCTGAACCTTGGCTAAATGCAGATAAATCTAAATCCCCCCATGTAATTGGATCAAATTGTTTAGATCTTACAGCAATATATTGGCGTAAATTAGTTAAATGCCATTGAAAATCTGGACTATTTGTCATAACTCCAACTGGATTATCAAAAACATGTAATCCTGTAGCTGTTCTTTCAACAACAATACTTTTTCCTGATTTATCAGATAAAATCCAATGTAATGGTGGTGTTAAATTTAATAAAGAAAGAGGCTTATCAATAATTTCTAAATCTTTTAATGCTATTTTTACTTCATCTAAATTTTCAAATTGAGATAATGCCCATAATACAAAATCATATGATGTAATATTTTCTTTATCTTTAACTTCTATTTTTGAATATTCCGCAAAACCTGGTAAATAAAGCGTTGCACACATTAATCCTTTTTCATTTAATCCATCAGCTAAAATTGGATGTCCATCTATAATAACTGACATACCTATAAAAGCATATTTTGTTTTTCTTTCTTGCTTATCTATAATATTAGTCCATCCATAATTTCTTGGAATAATATTAATTGACTGATTAAATTCAATTGCAAAATCCATTGTACGTCCAAGTAAATGTTGTCCATTTTTTGTTTCTAATGTTAAACTAGTACACATTTTTAACACTTCCTTCTACTTAATTTATCCAATGTTTACGACTATAATACTTCATATTCTGAAATATATAACTAAGAGTTGTTACATCCCCAAATAAGTTTTCCTAATACTCAGATGGATATAATGTATTCATATAAGAAAACTATATTTGAGAATAAAAACTCTAGCAAACTCCATCTGAATCTAAGAATATCTTGATATTATAAGTTTACAACTCGAATGTATTTAAGTAAAATTAAATATAATTAACTTATTGTTAAGTAAAATTAAATGTAAAAGGAGATCTATACTATGAATTTTGAACAACTTAAAATTATTACTACATTATCACAAGAAAAAAGCTTTTCCAAAACTGCAAATAAACTTCATCTAACTACTTCAGCTGTTAGTCAAGCAGTTTCAAATTTAGAAAAAGAACTTGGAATTACTATATTTAATCGTTCAAAACAAGGTACTTTTGCAACTACTCAAGGACAATACATAATTAAAAATTCTCATGTTATATTACAAAAACAACGTGATATCTATTCATATACTTCTAATAAATTTAATTTTCCTAAAATCAAATTAATAATTGGTTCTATTCCTGGTGTCAACTACCCCCTTATAAAATCCATAAAAGTATTACAAACTGAATTTCCTTTTATTCAAGTTTCAATTATCGAACAAAATACTACAGAACTTTTAAAATCACTACAACAAGAGAAATTAGATTTTGCTCTAATTGCTTTTACTGATAATATAAAAAATCACAATCTTCCATATGACCTCACTAAAGTTACAAATGGTTCATTTTGTTTTGCAATAAACAAACTTTCTGCTCTAGCTTACAATAATATTTTGACATATGATGAAATTATTAAACAGCCATTAGCTATTTATCAAGATGATTTCATATTAAACTATTTAAGCAATTTAGAAGCTAAAACTCAAAAGTCAGCAAATATTTTATTTGAAACCAATAATCTTAATTCTATTATGAATGCTATTAAAGAAAATATAGCCATTTCATTTGGTCCTGATTATACTATAATAAATGACTTTCCAGAAAAGATAGATCATATAAAAATACTTTCAATTGAAGAAGATATTGATGCAATTAGTCCTTCATTATGGTTTATACAAACAAAAAATAGATCTATGGTTGAACTAGGAGATATGCTATTAACTTTTATCAAACAAAATATTAAAACTATCCATTAAGCACCAAAATATTATTAAAATTTACTTCCTTTAAAAACAAATTTTTGACATGGGTACCCAAATTCCATAATTAGTTCTTCTTCAACAAATCCTAAATTTTTATATAATGCTCTTGCAGCTTTTCCTTTAACATCATTTTCTCTATAGGTAGTTACTATAATTTCTGAGCCTTTTGGAAAATGTTCATACATTTTTTCAATTAGAGCAGTGGCTATCCCTTTTTTTCTATACTCTGGGTGCACTGCAAGAAAAGCGATTTCCTTATTTTCATACGAAAATATTAATACTCCAATTGCATTAGTGTTATCTTTGACAATCAAAGCGTTTCTTTCTTTAATACTTTCTTTTAAAATTTTTCTATAATCTTCAAGAACTAATCCTGGAAAATTATCCTTAACAATTTCAATTAAATTCATCCAAATGTCTATATCTATTTCCTTTGCAGAATTTACAAATATTTTATTATTCATTTTTTCACCTCATAATTTATAATGATATTCTTTTAAATTAATATTTTTCCTACCATCTTTTAGTTTCATCCTTCCTTTTTATAAATACTAAACTAATTATTTTTAGTAATTTCTTATCATATTCCTATTACTTCATTTGATATTATTGGTATAGCTATGTTAATTTTAATCCAATAATTCCACTAACTATTAATACAATACAAATTATACGCATAGCATCAAATGGTTCTTTAAACAAAACAATACCTAGAATGACAGTTCCTACAGTTCCTATACCTGTCCAAATTGCATATGCAGTACCTATTGGAAGGTTTTTTAGAGATAATGATAAAAAATAGAAACTTGCAATCATCCCTATTAAAGTTAACATACTAGGTATCATTTTTGTAAATCCTTGTGAATATTTTAATCCAATTGCCCACCCTACTTCAAAAAATCCTGCTATCACTAAATAAACCCATTCCATAATTTCTCACTCCTTAAATTAGTGTATTCTTTATTTTACAATTAATATAATGATAATATTTCTTGGCATAATTCTAAAATAAGTAAAAAATAAAAAAGCCAAAAGAAATATTATTAAAATATCTCCCAGGCTTTTATCCTTCCGTGTACACAATTAACTGTGCGCTTTCTCTCGGACCTGCCAGTTATAAACTGCGGAACCCTAGAAAACTATATAGATTTTTTAAATTTCAACTAATAAATGAATTTTAGCATAAGATAATATTTAAATCAACTTCATATTACTTTTTTGTTTACATTTGTAGATTTAATTTGTCAATATAATATTTAATTATCTCCCAATGTTTCTTGTTTACCGGTAATATATACAAATGGTAATTATCTTACTACACTTACTGCTAAGCATATATTTAATTTCCTTGACTTTCAGTATTTGTTAAGGTATAGTAAGAATCTAGACAAGCCTTACAAATATATTGACGCGGGGTGGAGCAGCTGGTAGCTCGTCGGGCTCATAACCCGAAGGTCGTAGGTTCAAGTCCTGCCCCCGCAACCATAAAACACCTATACTTACGTATAGGTGTTTTTTATTTTATATTAAGCTATAAACGTAAACCTCAAATATATCTTTACCCTGAATATTTATCCCTTCGAATTAAAAATAGTTTTTAATTTAATTTCCATTGTATAACAGGTTTGTTGGCTAAAGCAACTATTTTAAACCCAAATTTGTTCTATCTCTTCAAGTGATTTGTCTTTTGTTTCTGGAAGTGCTACCCATGTATAGAAGAAAGAAATAATACACATCATACCAAAGAAACTAAATGTTATTCCACCGCCGAAACGAGATAAAATTATTGGGAACAATTGTGAAATCATCCAATTTGCTACCCACATAAAAAATGTTGCAATTGACATTGCTCTTCCACGAACTTGGTTTGGAAAAATTTCACCTAGGATAACCCATACAACAGGTCCCATAGAAACATTAAACAAAAATAAGTATAATACAATGAAAATACTTGTTAATATTCCTAAATTCAAATTAAAATGTAGCGAAATACCAACAAGACCTTGCATGCAAGCCATACCTAAACTACCAAGCATTAAAAGTTTTTTACGACCAATTTTATCAATAAGCCACATAGAACAAAATACACCTGCGAAAGCTGCTACACCTATCATTGAAATAGTAAGTGTTCCCATATCTCCATTTGCACCAGCTGCTTTAAATACTTGTGGAGCATAATAAATAATAACATTGATACCCACTAATTGTTGCAATACAGCTAAGATAATACCTACTCTAAGTGCTTTTTTTATTCCTGGAGATTTAAAATCAGACCATGAATTTTTTTTATTAACTTTAATTGAATGTTGAATATTAATGAGCTCTTTATTAGCTTCTAGAGTTCCATTAATCTTTTCTAAAATTATTTTGGCTTCTTCACTTTTACCTTTAGCTATTAACCATCTTGGACTTTCAGGTATTGGCAATAAAATAAGTAGGTAAAGCAATGCAGGAACACCAGCTAGTCCTAAAATTAAACGCCATCCAGTATTAATTTTCCATACTGAATCAGCACCATTCATTATGCCAGCATTAATAAAATAAACAGATACAATACCAATAGCACAAGCAAATTGATAAGTTGAACCTAAACGTCCTCTCATATGAGAAGGTGCAACTTCAGAAATATATGTAACTGATAATACAGAAGCCATTCCAATACCAACGCCCCCAACTAAACGTGCTAAAATAATAACTGCTACATTTGGTGCAAGAGATTGGATAACTGAGGATACTGCAAATAATATTGCTGAAATTGCTAGTACCTTTTTACGACCTATCCAATCACTAAAAGAACCGGAAATTAATACTCCAATAACTCCACCGATTAAAATACTTGAAACTACAAATCCAACCATTGCACTACTAAATTGGAATTTAGCTTGAATTGATTCAATTGCCCCTGAAATAACAGCTGAATCATATCCATATAGTAGCCCACCAAAAGCAGCGGCTATGCAAATAAAGACAATAAAAATAATAGATCCTTTTTCCTTTTGAATTTTGTTCATAATTATCCTCCTTTAATTTTCCCTCAAACGTTTAACGTATAACGTTTACTTTTTATAATCTTTATGATAAACTATGAAAGAAAATAATACAAGTGTTTTTAAAATAATTAAAAGGAGTTGCTTTTTATGGCGTTAATTACATGTAATTTTTATTCAGATGTTTTAGAGATTTCTACCTCAGCGATAGTTATCATACCAGAACAAAAAAAAGAAGGTGGTAAGGTAGGAGAAATAGATATTAATAAAAAATATCCGACTCTTTGGTTATTACACGGGCTTTCTGATGATGCTACTTCATGGACTAGACAATCATCTATAGAACGTTATGCTAATGAACGTGGTATTGCAGTTGTTATGCCACAAGTTCAACGTAGTTTTTATGCGAATATGTGCTATGGAGGTAACTATTGGACATTCCTAACAATCGAATTGCCTAAAAAAGTGCGTCATTTCTTTCCATTATCTTGTGAAAGAAATGATAATTTTATAGCTGGTTTATCTATGGGCGGATATGGAGCTTACAAATGGGCTTTCAATTATCCTAACCTTTTTTCAGCAGTTGCTTCTCTTTCTGGGGTAGTTGATATTAAAAACTTCCCTAATAATAAAGATGTGCAAATGAAAGATTTTGATTTAATTTATGGAAACCACGAAATTGAGGGTACTAAACATGATTTGTATTATTTAACAAGAGATGAAAATATAGAAGATCTTTCTCATTTACATGTCTATCAATGTTGTGGCACAGAAGATTTCTTATATGAAGATAATGTTAGATTCCGCGACAATCTTCAGAATAAATTACCTAATTATGTTTATTCTGAAGGACCTGGTTCACACGAATGGAATTTCTGGGATCAACAAATTAAAAAAATAATTAATTGGTTACCGATAAAAGAGTAAAGTTAAAAAAGAAATTTAGCATTTCACAAAAATAATGGTATAGTAAATATATATTAAAATGTCTCTTGAAACACCTAAAAAATACACTTTTACATTAATATATAAAAAGAGAGCCAATTATTTATAGAAAGAGAGCCAATTATTTATGAGTAAAAAAGTTACTATTAGTGAAGTTGCTAAAGCCGCCAATGTTTCTGTTGCAACTGTTTCTCGGATATTAAACAAAAAAGATGGGAACATAAAAATTAGCGAAAATACAAAAACAAAAGTGCTTGATATATCGAATTCTTTAGGATATCAACAAAATCCTTTTGCATCTGCTTTGCGTACAAAAAACACAGGTGTACTAGGAGTAATCATAAGGGATATTATGGATCCCCTGCTATCTAAAATCGTAAAAGAAGTGCAAAATTATGTACATGAAAAAAACTTAGAATTATTTATTGGTCATACTGATTACCAATATGAAACAGCAAAACGACAATTAAATGCTATGGTCAATTACTTGTTTGATGGATTAATAATACTTGATAACCTTTCTGAAAATGATTTATTTATACAAAATATAAAAAAACAAGGTGTTCCTTTTGTTGCTATCGCAGGTGATATTGAAAATTTTGTTAGTCCTGTCATTCGTACAGATGAAAAAAAAGGTATTGAAATGGCAGTAAATCACTTAATCATGTTAGAACATGAAAATATTGGTTATATAGGTAACCAACTCTTGGGAGTTAAGCATAGATTTAATTATTTTAAAAAAGAAATTGAAGCAATGAAACTACCTGCAAATTCAAAGGCATGGCAAAATGATATTAAAAAAAAGTCAATGATTACCGATTATCTAATGAACATACAAAAACTATCTTCTCCACCTACAGCTATTGTTTGCGCAACAGATAAATTAGCTTTACAAACAATTAGCAGTGCACAACAGATTGGAATTAAAATTCCAGAAGATTTATCAATTATTGGATTCGATGATATTGAAGAAGCATCAGAGTATTTTCCTTCTTTAACTACCATACAGCAATCCGTTTCTGAAATAACTGCTACTGCCATTGATCAATTAATTTCTATGATACAAGACAAAGAGAAAGAATATCCAAAAGAACAGATAATTGAACCTAAATTAATAGTTCGTTCTTCAACATCTATTAATAATCATAAAAGTAAACATTCTTAAGTGAGATTCAAAAAGTGAGAGTCCAAATTTTATATTTGGTTACTCAAACTTTCTCTGTGCGCATTTTATATTTTGTTCCTTGAACTTACTCAGCGAATGCATATTAGTCGAGTTTCCTATAAAAATTTCACTGTCCATGAGTTTTATGTAACAATATCAACACGTTTTTAAAACAAAGCATTATTTAAAATTTGATACAATAAGTAGAACAATATTTTTAGAAATTCCATAAAAAGAAAGTTCGAGAAGCCAAATCTTGTATTTGTCTTCTCGAACTTTTTCTTTAAGCTTAATTCTTAATTGGCACTAAAATTGTACATTAAGAAGTCTGTGAAGCAACTTCTTTTATAGAGCATTTACATTACAATCTTCTAATGCTTTAAACACCTCTTCACTTGAAATTTTTTTCAGTAACTGTTGCATTAGATAAAATTACAGATACAAAACTTGAAGAATTCCCTGATATCTTCTGCTATTCATTACCTTATAGCACATCTACAAAAAGAAATGGGGATATGACTACTCAAGAATATATAACCTCAACAACAGAAAAAAATTTCTAAATATGCTTTTTTAGAAATATGGATATGTATAAAAAGAAATAGAATTTATATTTACGAAAGATGCATCAAGAAAATGAACTTTAGTGTTTCATTATTTTTAAAATTAACTTGGCGTTAAGAAATAACTATTGTTTGAACCTTTAGGTGAGTTTAGTTATTTTAGCTAAGTTAATTTTAAAAATGATAGAAACTCTTAGTTCATTTTCTAGCATCTAAAGTAATATAAATTCTATTTCTTAAAAGCACAAATTACTCTGAATAACAAACAATAGGAGTTCCTGCATCAATATTATCAAATATTTTATTTGCTAATTCGTATGGTGCATTTACACATCCATGAGAACCACTTGTCATATAGATGTCTTTCCCAAATTGTGACCTCCAAGTTGCATCATGAATCCCGATATTTCCGTTAAAAGGTAACCAGAAATCAACTGGTGCAGCATAATTTTCACCCTTTAATGTAGCATGTTTTTCTTTATAAGTTAATCTATAAGTCCCTACTGGTGTTCCACAATTATTGCTTACATTACCAGTAACTACATCTCCCTCTGTAATAAGAGAGCCTTTTTTATAAAACCATAAATGTTGTTTTGTCATATCAAGTTCTACATATGTGTCTCCAATATCATTATTATCACGAGATACTCCTGTTTGTGAGTATATTGGTTCTTTTGTTATATCTTGTCCTTTTTTTACGATTTCAATTAAATCTTTAACTTCTTCAGACTTATTAATAATCCAACCATAATTACCGCCACTAACTTGTATTGTTTTTGCTGATGATGTAACAAAGTCTCTAGTCTTACCAAATGTATTATACTTACTTGCCAGTGAATCTACATAACTTCTCACCTTTTTCTCATTAAATACAACATTCATATCTTTATCAACATCAAGCCATTTATTTATAGTAGAACCATCTATGGCTTCTTTCTTATCAGCAAAAGTATATGTAATTTTCAAGCTGGTATACTTATTAAACAGATCTTTAGCATCAATAACTTCCTTAGATTTTGAAGTATATTTTGGATTTTCATAACAATTTTCTGCATCTAAATTTAATGTCTTTTTACCTGCAAGAATTGCATTTCCCACATTTTCATATATGGTATCTTTATTGATTTTATTTCCATTAACTTCATCTACAATCTCATAGCCATTATCTGTATATTTAAAACTAGCATCTTTAGGTTCAATTATATCACTGCTATTAAAAGAAGATAATTTATTTAATTTTTCTTTCAATGAATTTTCATCAAAAGTCACTATTCCATCTATTTGCGAATGACTTTTACTAAAAAGTGACGTAAGCCATCCTAAAGGATTCTGACTATCTTTAAGATTTTTAATTTTATCCTTTGGATCATATGCTAATCCAATATCATCTCCCTTAATTTCTTCTTTCATATCGCCTCGTTCTTCTAATTCCAATGCATAAGTACTAATAGCTGATGATATTTGTTCATCAGCTTGCTTAACAGTTTTACCTGCAATATCAATTCCATTAATTTGAGAACCAAAATAAAAATGATTCATAAAAAATACTGATACTCCCAAATACATAGCCATTAAAGTACAAAGTGATATTATAAGACCTTTTTTATTTTTGCTGTGTTTATGTCTTCGTTTTTTCATAATAATTATCCATCTCTCTTATTATACAAACTAAAATTTAATAATTTGTTTCTTTTTGGTAAATGACTTAAGCCTTTAATTGTATATTATATTACATTTTCTCTGCTTTTATGATTTTTTCTAATTTAAGCATATAATATTATTATAAAACATTAGACACATTAAGTCGAGATAAGTAGAATATTTTTTTATTTGGTTCTTTTTTAAAACCGTGTTGATATTATTCAGTTGCCTAAAGAATTAATCAAATATATATATGCTCATCTAAAAAAGAAATATACTTTATACTTATGCAAGATACATTTAAAAAATGATAATAATATTTTACAGTTAAATGTGTTACGCTACATTTTGTCATTACACTCTACATTTGACTATTTCTATTTTAGGTGGCTAATAGTTGCTCAAATTGTACCCTGTTTTACACCTGAAAAATAGAACTAGAAGAACTCCTACATCAAAACAAGCACCAATAACTGGGCTTTAGCCATTGGTGCTCATTCTAATATATCTTTTTATCAAATTCCGAGCATGCAACAAGTCTTTCAAAAATATCTTTAGTTTCTTCTTTTGATATTTTTCCATTTTCAAATTCTCTTAATAACATATATAACGAAGTATTCAGCTCAGAATTTTTATGTTTAACTTCTATCATCTTTTCCTGTATTCTTTTTTGCAAAGATATCTTCATATCTTCTTCTTCACAAGATTTCAATATATCTAATACTTTATCCGTAATCTTTCTTGAATTACTATCATTTGTACTTAACTTTAGCATATTCAATTCACTTATTATATCGTCGAAAATCTTCTTATCTATTTTTATTTTTTCACACTTCATATAACGTCACCTTTACTAATTAATTTAGTCATATTATTTATATCGACATTTTTCAGGAAACCTTTATATTATTAGGTTTATTTTCCTAATTTAAATAACATATCCACAACATTCCTTTAACTAACTTTAAATATCAGTAATAAAAAAATAATACTACTACTTGTTAAAATATACAATAACATTTATTTATTTCTTTATAGTATGTACTTTTAGTTATTCCAAGAACAGAGCAGCTAGTGCTAATATCATAATTATTAATTACTTTTATTAAAGTACCTATCAATATGCAAAAAGAATTATTGAATCTATATGATTAAATTCAATAACTCTATTTAAAGTAGATATTATTTATATTTAATGATGAATCAAAAAACTGAAATTAAATTAAAAAATACCGCAAATTCATTTCTGAATAATACGGTAATTAGATCTGTTATTTTTCCTATTCAATTTTATTTACTTATATTAATATTGAACAACTAATGCTCCCTTACCCAATCTCTTTGTGATTATAAATAATAAACTCAGTATCACAAAGCTACTTTAATTTAAACATTTTATAAATGCATACTCCCAAAGTTCCAAACACAACTATCAAAAATATTGGCAAAAACCATAATCCAAGTCCAGTAGATTTATTCATTGCAACCTGAACACTTTGCCATTCTAAATATAAAAATATAGCTATAATTTCCATCTTTAAGCATACTATAAGGGTACGTGCATTTTTATATTGTCTTTTTGCATTTTCTTCAGTAATGTTAACTACATAATTAAAGTGTTGTGGATACTTAGAAACAGTCGTAAGAAGAATATGCAGTACAGATGTTAATATTGGAAGAATTAGTAATGAATATCTCCCACCCCATGAATCTGCTTTTCCTGAAGAACCAAAATGTGTTGGTATTTCATAAGGTAAATTTATCCATGAAGCTATTAAATAAATCCAAGCTATAATAACTCCTAATATAGAAATAACACCAATTATGCTTTCTATATTTGATTTAGGTATATTTACTTTGGGTCTCTTATTTTTATTATTAATGTCCATAATCTTCTCCCAAATGTTATATTATATATGTTACTCTTAAATAGAAAATTTATGGTTAAAGTTTCTAAAGTATTTTTTTAGGACAAAAATCAATATAATCTGCTGATGATACTATATATTCTATCCCATCAACATTTCCTTCAAGCAAGTTCCCTTGTAAAGATGGTCCATGTAAATGTCCGTATATAACCTTTTTTACCTTATACTCTTTAAAAATTTCAGTAAAAGCTGATTTTTCAAACTTTTCATTTGTTGGAGGATAGTGAAGCATAACTATAATATCTTCAAATCCATTTTTCTTGGCTGCCTCAATTGAAAGTCTCAAGCGTATTTGCTCTCTATCATAAATTTTCTTATCCTTTAACGAATACTTATCCCCTTCAGGACAAGTCCATCCACGAGTTCCACATATAGCATATTTTTCATAAGAATAAAAATTATTTTGGATGAATTTAGTATTTTCATACATTACGTTTAACTTAGAAATACTGCCCCACCAATAATCATGATTACCCTTACTTATAATTTTCCTACCAGGTAATGAGTCTATCCAATCTAAATCATATTTACTGTCAGATTCCTTTAGCGACCAAGAAATATCACCAGCAATTAAAACTGTATCCTCTTTTTTTACCTTGTTAATCCAATTATTCTTTATTTTTTCACAATGATTTATCCAATTATCCCCGAAAATATCCATTGGCTTTTCAAGATTAAATGCCAAATGCAAATCAGAAATAGTATAAAGTGCCATTTTCTATATCACCTTTTTCTATTATTTTAGCTATTTTATTTTTTTGAATATCCCTTATCTAAATCTGTAACAAATGCTATTACATGAGCTACTGCTTCATATAACTCTGTTGGTATTTCATCTCCAACATCTACATTACAAAGTAATTCTGTCAATTCTTTATTATAAACTATTGGAACATTATTCTCTTCTGCTCTCTCAATTATTTTATCTGCAATATGTCCCATTCCAGATGCTGTTATAATTGGAGCTTCACTATTAAGTTCATATTTAAGAACTGCTGCTTTTTTTCTTTGAATCATAACCTCCACCTACTCCATCAAGTGTTTCCTAATCTCATATTCAAACTTTCTTATAAGGCATCTCCAAATAAATAACTAGTTAGTCTTCTTGTCTAGTTCAAAAAATCCTGAAAATTTTTGACTATTTATTTATTTTGCAATACCTAATGAATACTCTACTTAAGTTTAGTATTATAAAAAAACTTATAAATTACTAAATTAACTTGATTATACTTTAATATCAATGCTAGAAACACTTGAATCATTGAAAAATTTCCCACAAGTCACCAAATTTGCTTCTTCCTCTTTCAATGATACCTTAATGCTAGTACTTAATCCTAATGTCTCTAATCCATTAATTAACTTATTTTTATTATTAGCTAAAATAGACATATAATCTTTTTCACATCTTAAATTTACATCTATTTTATTCTCACCTAGTGTTAAATATCCGTCTACTTCACCTATATTTATAGTTTTTACGTTAACTACCATCTTAGCATTGGTTTTGTCTATTTTTTTACCATCTTTTCTGTTGTCTTTTATAATTAATTTACAAGGATAATCTTCAGAATTTACATGAACCGGAAAATTCAAATAATAATATTCATTATTTATAGAATTAAATACTTTAAAATCATTAATATTTGTCTTTATTAATTCCATAACCTTCTCATATCCAACGCCTTTTTGTTCAATATTACTTATTATATCTTTTACTATATCTTTTACTCCATCTAATTTATTTCTTATTTCTCCTTGTATTAAGTCTTTATTTGAAATTATATTTGTATCCTTTTGAAATATACTATTAATTTCATTCTTAATTTCGTTCTTAATTAATGGTGATTGTATGTCCTTATTTCCTTGCACTATTGGTTCTTTTACATTACTAGTATTACCTTTAGTAGGCTCTGGATTTTTATCTGTAGTCTCAGATTGAAGCTTATATTTTATTAAATCATTAAACTTCTCAGCTTCTTCATTTGTAAGCTTAATTTCTTTACCTAGTGCCTTAGATATTGTTTCTTCTACTATACTTTTCCCATTATCCCCTAAGCTTGTTAACCCATTAGTTTTAACATCTTCTAATGATATTCCTTTATCCTTTAAAACATTTTTTAGTAAATCAATAATATCCTTGTCACTAATTTTAGAAACTATAGAAGTTAATCTATTATATTCCTTTGTAGTTAAATCATCTGTTCTTGAATTAATAACCTCATTTAATGGAGAATTTAATAATTCATCATCATTTCCTACTATGCTTTTCATTAAAGACAGCATACTTACTTTATTTTTAGAGTTATCATTTGAATCATATAATTTAGAAATTAATGAATTCATATTATTGCTTTTTACAGTTTCATTGTCTTCCACTGTTTTTTCTGCATTCACTTTAATATTTTCATATGTTATATCCTTATTATCTAATCTACTTATTTGTGTATCTGAATCATCTAAAGATGAACTTAACTGCATAAGTAACTTTTCCATAGGCATATTCCCTTTAAATAACTTATTAAAACTATCTATATTTTCTTTTGAAAAGTCAAGATTATTTTCTATAAAAATAATAATTTCTTCTGCTGACATGTCTTTAAATGTATTAAAAAATTCAGTTAAATTTTGTTTTACCATTTCTCCCTTAAGACTTGATGAATCGATCCCTTTACTTTGAAGATAATTTGCTATAAAAGTATCTATTTCTTCTGGATTAGCATTTATATTTTCATTAAATTGAATTAATCCTTTAACCTTATTTATATTTTCTCTTGTTAAAGCCATATCATGCTTAAGCATTTTTTCTAAAATTTTAACATCATCACTTGAAAGTCCTTCTTTTTCTATAATTTCTTGAAAGACATCATCACTAACCTCTGGTTTGCTTGTATCAGCTATTACTAATTTTAATTTTCCATCTTTAAAATCATCAACTTGGAACCTCACTAATTTAAGATCTTCTAGATTTACATTTTCATCGAGTTCCGCAATAAACTGCCATCCATCAGATAATCTTATAGTAACATCTTTTCCTTCACCTTTTCCAACAATTCTTCCAGTAAATTTCTCTCCCGCTTCAAATGTCAGTTTACTAGAAATTTTCTTAGTATTATTAGTATAGACATTATTTACATTCCAAATTCCTGGCATACAATATTTTCCCCCTAACCTATTCATTTTTTAATATAATTTACTTACAATTAAACAAAGCTACTTTTATCATGAGCTTATAACATACTATATTTATCGTATTAAAGAAAAATAAGTTAACTTTTATTTTTTATTTTTGTTAAAATATACTAGATAAAAAAATAGAATTTGACTTTTAAACACATCTGAAAAAATTAATAGTACAATATGAGATGTATATTTTGTACTAAACGAGGAATGTAAATCTACTGGTAGTGATTCTATCAGTAGATTACGTCCACAGAGTATTGCACAAAATAGACTACATATTCACTAATTATTCTTTTCAAGATGCCTAAATCAAATTCTAATTTAAATCAATCAATTATAAAATTTATAAACTAAGGCATATTAAAGAAAATAACAAGTCAAAGATACGACGTATATTTTGTCTTAAGATAAGTTCAACTAAATTCAGGTGGAGTATAAAACTCCACCTGAAAAGTTTCACTTTATGTCAGACAAGGAGATAAAATCATCTCATAGCAAGCTATAGGATGATTTTACCGACGCAGTATGACACAAAATAGACTAGCATACTGACTTGTTATTTATTTTAATGTGCCTAACTTTAGTAATTACTTTTCATATACATAGCTTCCTTTTAATATTCTTTTCTTATAGGCTATGTTTTAGCAGAGTGTTGATATTGTTATATAATAGCGAACTGGCATTGAAATTTACTTTGTAGAACTCTTAATGAATATTTGTACTATTAATTGCTTGTCACAATCTTTGATTGGGAGCATGCATTAATAGGACTAATATTAATTTTAGAGTTCTTAAAGTAAATTTCACCGTCCATGAGCTTTATATAACAATATCAACACGGTTCTAAAACAAAGTAAATTAATAAAATATTATTTAACTTCTATTTTATTATAGTTCTTCTTACCTCTTTTAATAAGTGCTGAACCATCTTTAAGATCATCTTCATTTAAAGTTCTAGTTATATCAGTAACCTTATCACCATTAATTGATAATCCACCTTGTTGAATTAATCTTCTAGCTTCTGCTTTGGAAGGTAAGATTTTAGTACTAGCTAATAAATCTAATATTGATTTTCCTACTTCTTCTTTGCTTATTGTTACTGTTGGTACATTTGTCATATCAGCTCCACCAGCAAATAATGCATTAGCAGCTTCTTCAGCTTTCTTAGCCTCTTCATCACCATGAACAAGCTTTGTTACTTCAAATGCAAGAACCTTTTTAGCTTTATTAATTTCTGCACCTTCTAATGCTCCAAGTCTTCTAACTTCATCCATTGGTAAAAATGTCAATAAAGCTAAGCACTTTTCTACATCTGCATCATCAACATTTCTCCAGTATTGATAAAAATCAAATGGAGATACTTTTTCTGGATTTAACCATAATGCTCCTCCAACTGTCTTACCCATCTTTTGTCCTTGACTGTTAGTTAATAATGTACAAGTCATAGCCATTGCTTCACCTTGAGCTTTTCTTCTTACAAGCTCAACACCAGCAATCATATTAGACCATTGATCATCTCCACCAAGTTCCATCTTACAACCATATTTTTGGTTTAAAACATAGAAATCATATCCTTGCATTAGCATATAATTAAATTCTAAGAATGATAATCCTTTTTCTAATCTTTGCTTAAAGCATTCTGCTGATAGCATTCTATTTACTGAGAAATGAACACCTACTTCTCTTAAGAAATCAACATAATTAAGCTCTAATAACCAATCTGCATTATCTACTATTAATGCTTTATCATCAGAGAAATCTATAAATCTTTCCATTTGCTTCTTTATAGAATCAACATTATGCTTTATTTGTTCCTTTGTAAGCATTTGTCTCATGTCAGTCTTACCACTAGGATCTCCAACCATAGCTGTTCCCCCACCTAATAAGGCAATTGGTCTATGACCAGCTCTTTGCATATGTGCCATAAACATCATTGCAATAAAGTGACCTACATGTAAACTATCTGCTGTTGGATCAAATCCTATATAAAAAGTTACCTTCTCATTTTCTAATAATTTTCTTGTCTCTTCTTCATGAGTAAATTGTTTTATGTACCCACGATCCAGTAACTCATCCAATACATTTGCCATTTATAATACCTCCTAAATAAATTACGCATATTCAAAAAAACAACAAGTCAGTATGTTAGTATATTTTATTTCATATGCCTTAACTAAACTTAAATATATATTATGTATAGTATATCGTTATGCTAATATTTTGGCAACAATTGATGTATTTACGTTATTTCTTTATCAAACGCTATGTTTTAAAACCGTGTTGATATTAAAACAAAGCCTTATCAAGAGATACCATTTTCATCAAAAAAATATCCTTAAAATAATTATTAAGATTTTTTTACAATTAAGGCATTATAAAATAAATAACTCTTAATAACAATAATAAGGATACTTAGAACACTTATATTATTTTTTATATGAATCTGATATTATAACTCTATTTTTACCAGCATACTTTGCCTTATATAATAATTCATCTGCTATTCTTATTATATCATTAATATTCTTTCCATTTCTAGGGAAAAAGGCAATTCCAAAACTTGCAGTTACACTTGCAGATATAAAATTAAAATTTACTATAGTATTCTCAATAGAAACTCTTATAAACTCTATTATATTATATATATATTCTTCTCCCTTATCATTAACAGTATATAATATAAATTCTTCTCCACCATACCTTGCTAATACATACTCCTCTTCTATCAAACAGTTTTTAATAATATTACATACACTAATTAAAACTTCATCTCCAAATTGATGTCCATATGTATCATTAACATTTTTAAAATTATCTATATCTATCATAGTAATTGAAAATTTTTCATTTGAATTCTGAGTTAATCTTTTCTCTAAAAATTGCAAAAAAAACTTTCTATTATAGATATCTAAAAACAAATCCTTTTGCATATGTATTTTTAATCTTATATTTTCTTGATTTATTTTTTGTATATAACATTCCACAAACTTTTTATATGCTTCATATTCTTTACTTAAAGAATTATATACTTTCTTATAATCATTCATATTACTCCTACCTTTTAACTGATATATAAAATTAATATTACATATGTGACTTGATTTTAAGGCACATAAAATAACAGACCAAATTAAATATGACTAATATCCTATAATAATTTTAAAGAGTATCTTACAAAAAACATAATTATAATTTTCTATAAGATGTTTTTAGCCCTTCCAGCTTCATTTATATCTAAATCTACATCTACTTGTAGCTTTACCTTAGATAAATAATCATCAGTTTTTTCATAATTATATTTTTTATGCATTAATCCTAAAACTTCAAACAAATCTATATTTTTCTCTTTATATTCGTTAAAAATATTATTTATGTAAATTTTAATATTCTCCTCTTCTAAAGTCTTCAATTGTTTTAGAAATTTAGAATCAACCATAATATTACTCTGTGACTCTGCTATATTCGTTTTTAATTTAATATTTTTCTTTAAAATAATGTTATCTTGATCAAAACTTACACTTGTATGAGTTTTTGAATCAAGAATATTTAATGTTATAAAATCATTTTTTGTGTCTTGATTTATAACTTCTAATGTTCCACTTTTAACATTATCACTTAATAAATTGTAACTTAATGTATTTAATCTATCTATCTTTCCAATCATTCTATCATTTTGCATTATAACCCCACCACTAAGCTCAATCTTTTTATCTACCACATCTTCTTTTAGCTCTATTGAACTCATAATAGCCAAGTTGTCATTCATTACACTCTTAATTAAATAATCATTTGTATTTAAAATTATTGCTTTAGGGTTATCTTTATTTTTTTCAGCTAGATCATCTAAAAATAATCCTAAATACTCCTGATCACTAGTTGAAATATCTAAAAGCTTATTAACCTCTCCAAAGTATACAAATACATTAGGTATTATTGGAAATTCAGGATTATTATTTATTAAATCCATATATTTCTTGACTCCATTTTTAACTGAATTTCCAGTAAAAATATATGCTCTATTTTGACTGAAATCAAGTTTAAAACCAGATGACATGTTTATATCTTTAATAGCTTCTAAAGCTGTTTTTCCTTGTCCTTTATATAATATTCTCTTTCCTTTATCAGCACTATCATTAGCATTTCTATAAGCCTTAACACAATCTAAATATAGCACTACATTTGAGTTCTCATCTTCATCAAAAATAATACTTGTTGCAAATGTTACTCTATTCATGTCATTATAATCAAAACATGAAGTCATGGAAAAGGACATCATAACTATTAATAAAATTATAAATAATCTTTTAAATTTCATCGCCCTTCCCCTTTCCTATTATTGTTTTGGATATTTTACTCAAACTTCCTCTAAATATTGTATCTTTAAATTTATAAATTGTATTAGTTCCAATTGGAAATAAAAATGAATATCCTCCAGTTTCTAAGTCTGCTATATTAGTTAGTAAAATTATAAATATCATAAAAAATCCTGGAAGGCCAAATAATGTACTAAAAATTACAATTATTATAGACCATATAGAAATCGCTCCATATATTTTAGGTATCAAAAAGTAGCTTAATGTACTTAGTGCAACTATTATTATGGTTATTTTAGATGCTATTCCTGCTCCAACTGAAGCATCACCAAGTATTAAAGCAGCAACTATACTCATTGCTCCTCCTATTGGCTGTGGTAGTCTTAATCCTGCTTCTTTAATAAGCTGAAATGCTAACATCATTATAATAAGTTCAAAAAAAGTAGGAAACGGAACTCCAGCTCTTGACACCGCTAACCTAAAAGTAAACATAGGCGTAAGCAAAGAAAAATGATGAGTTACAACAGCTACATACAATCCAGGCATAAATGTTGCAATAAAAAATGCTGCCCATCTTAATAATCTCATAAAATCAACAAATACTTTGTTTAAGTAATAATCATCTGGTGTTTGAAAATTCTCTAAAAAGAAATAAGGTAATGTTAATACAAAAGGAGTACCATCTACTAAAACAGCCACTCTACCTTCCATAACTTTTGCAGCTACCTCATCAGGCTTTTCTGTATATCCTACAGTGTCAAATGCAGAATTCTTTTTTTTAAGCTTTGCTTCTATGTAGTTTGTATCAAGTATAAATTGTAAGTCTAAATCATTGATTGTATTTTTAACCTCATCAATTAAATATTGTGGAGCTACTCCCTTTATGTAGCACATACAGACAACTGTTTGAGATTTTTCTCCTACATACATAGGTTCAAATTTCAAGTCTGAATTTTTGATCTTTCTTCTTATTAAAGAAATGTTGTTAACAAAAAGCTCATTAAAGCCTTCCCTTGGTCCTTTAACTACAGACTCTGTTAAAGGAATTCCAACCCCTCTTGTTGCAAATCCTTTAACTTCACAGTAAATCATTTGTTTCTCATTTTCAAAAATTAATACAATATCACCTGACAGTATATGTAATGTTGCATCTTCTAAATCTTTTACATAATTAACTATATTAATCTCTAATACTTTTGTAACAACATCATTTATATTGTTACATTCATATTTTTCATTTTTTAGAGGACTTACAATATAGTCACTTATGAATTGAGAATTACACAATGTATCAATAAATATTAATGTTGCTTTCCCTAATTTTGTATCAACATCTCTATACTTTACATCAAATGCACACTCAAAACGTTTTTTTAAATAATCTAAATTTTTATTCATAAATACATCACCTAAAAATATTATCTCTCGTAAATGGTTTAATATTCATTTTTTTGTTAATACTAAAATATAGTTGAAGATATATTATTAGCAATTGACAATGAATGATGAAATTCTAAAAAGTTTTTATCATTCATTGTAGATTGTTCTTTGTCTGTTGAGGCATTTTAGGATTAATTACAATATTTAAAATTATTGATAATATATAGAAAAATATTATTTAGAGATTATAAAAGGGGCGTAACTTAAATGAAAAAAGATTTATCAAGTAAACATTATATATTTTTAATATTAGCCACTACTTTAATCAGTCTTAGAACTTATTCTTCTCTTTTTATAAAATATGGTGAACAGGATACATGGATATGTTTATTAATATCATTAGTAATCATGACATTATTTTTTTATTTTGTAATTCATACATCCCTTAAAGTTAACACTCTTAATATGACGAAAACATTTACATCTTATATTCCTAAACCTATAGCAAAATTAATTATGTTTCTGTTTTCAATTGGACTTTTGTTAACTGCTATAGAAAGTTCATCATCTGAAGTAAATTTTATACATACTAATTTATTTGTTGAGTCTCCTATTTGGTGTTATCTTTTATTATTCTTAATACCTGGCATTTATGTTTTAAGCAAAAAATTTTCAACAATATTAATAGTCATTATTGTATCTTTTTCATTTTTACTATTTAATGATGGTGTTCTTGCTATTTTAATGGAACCTTATAAAAATTATAGCTATGTTCTACCCATATTATCAGATGGATTAACTAAAGATACGTTTAAATCTATTATTTTGATATTAGGTTCTTTATCTTCAATATCAATAACTCTTCCTTATTTAAAATTGTTAAATGATAAAAATAATCTAAAAAAGCATACACTTATTGGATGTATACTGACTTCAATAATATTAGTTTTTTCTATAGTAGGGACAATTGCATTTTTAGGACCACAAAGAGCTGCTAATATATTTTATCCAGGTTTAATTCAAGCTGAAAGAGTAAGAGTATTAGAATTTATAGAATTTGGACAATTTTTTTACATATTCAGAATTGTTATAGGCTTTTTCATTAAGTATATTTTATGTGCTTATGGCATATACTTAATATATGAGGATAAAATAAAAAACAAAATAATATACTTTAGTTTGTTTTCTTTAATAGTATTTTTATTATCATATATAGTTGCAAAAAATAACTATACTTTATTTTATTCTTTAAAATACTTTCAATTAGCTTCATTAACATTCTTGTTAATTTTACCTCTTATAAGTTATATGATAGTATCTATAAAATATAAAAAAAATCAGAAATAAATTAATGATTAATTTAATATATAATTTTAAAAATATATTAATAAAAATTATATTATAATACAATATTTAAATGTTTAAATATTGTATTATAACATATATATGTTATAATAAATTTAAAGTATAGTAGGTAATTCTCGATGATAATGTTCCGTTCCTTCTTAGTTTATAAGGTTGGAATTATCAAAGTCAATTTACCCTATGAATTTTAAGGAGGATTTTAAAATGGAAGATAAGAAAATAATGTGCAAAGATTGTGGAAATGAATTTATTTTTACAGTTGGAGAACAAGAATTCTACAAAGAAAAAGGATTTGAAAACGAACCTGTAAGATGTCCTGATTGTAGAAGAGCTAGAAAAAATGACAGAAACAATAACAGAAGATAATTAATTCTGTTATTTAAAAGAGTTCTCTATGAAGTTTAATTACTCATAGAGAACTTTTTATTTTGTCTTTAGACCTCTTAAGTAAGAGTCTAAAAGTAAATGTCCAAAAGTAATAGTCCAAATTTCATATTTGGTTCCTCGAACTTTCTCTATGAGCATTTTATATTTGGAAACATGAACTTTCCCTGTGGACATTTTACATTTGGTATCTCGAACTTACTCAGCTAAAGCGTATATGAGTCGAGTTTTCTATATTAATTCTTTAGCACACTAAACAATATCAACACGATTTTAAAACATATCCTAATTTAAAACTGTTTTCTTTGCTTTCATAACTACAGCACTTAGTGGGATTGCAATTACAATTCCAGTACCAACTTGTACTATATTTCCTAATATATCTTTAGAAGCATATATTATTCCTTGAACTATTCCTGTTTTTTCTGTTAAAAAACCAGCCATAATTGTTCCTGCTAAAAAATACCCTATAACCATGAATATACCACTAACAAAAAATGAAGTTGCATAGCTTATAGCTGAATTATTATTTTTCATTTTTTCTAAAATAAATCCTGCAATATATGCCATTAGTCCTTTAATTATTAATGTAAATGGAGCCCATAAATAGTATCCACCCAAAACATCTACAAGAAACATCCCTAAAGCACTTGTAACTGCACCCTTCTTTTTACCTAAAAGTATTACTGATAGGAACACCATGCAATCCCCAATATGCACAAAACCTCCCACAGAAGGAATTTTAATTATACTGCCTGCTAAGTACACTAAAGCTATCATTAATCCCATTAAGACTAGTTCTTTAGTATTTAAATTGTTATTTTTATTTTCCATTAACTTGCCCCCTTAACTTATTAGATAATATTATAAAATCATTTTAAGATTAAATCAAATGTATCCATACAATATTGTGATTTATAATACGCATCAAGTTTCTAAGATGGGGCATGCTAATATTATTTTTCTAAATTTACCTTTTTATATATACTATCCACATAACTAAAATTATCTTCTAAGCTATAATTATCCACTACAAATTTTCTTGCAGCTCTTCCCATTTCTTCTCTAAGCTCTTTATTATTAACTAATTCATCTATTTTATCTGCAAGTTCATCTACTGACCCCTTGTTAACTACTAAGCTAGTTACTCCAGGTTTAGTAGACTCCATTAATCCTCCTACATTAGAAACAATTATAGGTGTACCACAGGCTTCTGCTTCTACTGCAGCAACTCCAAAGCTTTCACTATCTAAAGTTGAAGGAAAGACTGCCATATCAAAACTTTGAAATTCTTTTATAACATTTTCTGGCGTTACAAACCCTAAAAATGCTACATCATCTTTTATTCCAAGTTCCTTTGATAAGCTCTTTAAGTATTGCTCTTGACTTCCTTTTCCACCAATTCTTAACTTAAGCTTTAAATCTTTATTTCTATCTTTAACTTCTTTAAATGCTTTAACTAAGTATTGTACCCCATACTTTTCTTCTAGAGTTTTAATTGTTCCAATTACTATTTCATCTTTTTCTACCTTTTTCGGTGTAAATTTATTAATATCAACACCAAATGGAGTTACTTCAATTGATTTATTGGTATATTTTTCTGTTTCTTTCTTCATAACATTACTTGTTGATAAAATGTAATCTGCCTTTTTTAAATTATATTTTATTATAAACTTATGTATAGGAGATTTAATAGGAAAATCATATACATCACTTCCCCAAACTGAAATCATATATGGATGATAATTTGTTAAAGCTCCTAACAATCCATAACTACTAGCATAATGAGCATGGAGTATATCTGGCTTTATTTCTTTAACCAACTCTTTTACGCTCTTAATCTTTTTTAAATATTCTAATTTTGTCTTATCAGAAGCCTTTTTCATAACGCCATCTTCTACATCTAAACAGTGTACTGTAACCCCTTCATATTCACCTTTGCCAAGTGATATAACATGAATATCATATCCTTTTTCTACAAAATAATTTAACCATTTATGAGTATGAGCACTATTAATATCTGCTAAATAACATATTTTCATAATTACAGCCTCCAAAATCTAAGTATATCTTTTATTATTAGGTACTGTTTTAAAAACATGTTAATATTGTTATATATTGTAAAGTGGTCTAAGAAATTAATATAGGAAACTCGACTCATATTCATTCGCTGAGTAAGTTCGAGCAACAAAATATAACAATATCAACACTATTCTAAAACATAGTCTATTATTAAAATTACATTTACTATTTTTACAATCATTTTATCATATTAATTATTATTAATCTATTATACGTATTTCTTCATTATAAGGAGCATGGAAGAAAGTAATAGGTTGATCATTAACTATCTAGACATTTTTTTCAAAATAACTAGTCAATAATAATAGTCTATTTTTCTCCATATTCTTGTAATAATTGACTTACATGTAAGCAAAACCTATAATATAAGTATTATTATGTACCTTAAGAAAGAGGTGTTTTTCATGTCAGAAAATACAGTTGAAAATAAAAAAGTTATATTTAGTGGTATTCAACCTTCTGGTGATTTAACTTTAGGTAATTACCTTGGAGCATTAAAAAATTGGGTTAAATTGCAAGATGAATTTGATACTTACTATTGTGTTGTAGACTTACATGCTATAACAGTTCGTCAAAAACCTGCTGATTTAAGAAGAAGAACTTTAGAGTTATTATCAATCTACCTTGCTGCAGGTATAGATCCAAATAAGAATACATTGTTTATTCAATCTCATGTTTCAGCCCATGCAGAAGCTTCGTGGTTACTTACTTGTAATACTTACATGGGTGAACTTGGAAGAATGACTCAATATAAAGATAAATCACAAAAATATGGTGATTCAATCGTAGCAGGATTATTTAACTATCCAGTATTAATGGCAGCAGATATACTTTTATATAATACTGATTTAGTTCCAGTTGGTATCGATCAAAAACAACATTTAGAATTAACAAGAGATATCGCTGCAAGATTTAATAATACTTATAGTGAAACATTCAAAATCCCAGATCCATATATTCCTGAAGCTGGAGCAAAAATAATGAGTCTTCAAGAACCAGCAAAGAAAATGTCAAAATCAGATGATAATCCTAATGGATTTATATTAATTATGGATCCACCAGATGTTATAAAAAGAAAAATTAATAGATCTGTAACAGATAGCCTTGGAATTGTAAATTATACTGATGATCAACCTGGTGTTAAAAACTTATTAAATATACTAGGAACTATTAAAGGCGTTGAACCAAAATCATTAGTAGCTAATTATGAAGGTAAGGGCTATGCAGAGCTTAAAAATGATGTTGCAGATGCCGTAATTCAAGAATTAGTACCTATGCAACAAAAAGTAGCTGAATTCTTAAAAGATAAGAAAAAGCTTGAAGAAATATATACTGAAGGTGCTAAAAAAGCTTCTTATGTTGCTAATAAAACATTAAGAAAAATGCAAAAGAAAATAGGATTCATTCCAAAAACATTTTAAATATAAAAAATAGAAGCCGTTTGGCTTCTATTTTTTATTGCTTATTTTTAAAATTTAGCTCTATTTTAAATTGTGTTGATATTCTAATATAAATACAGTTCTTACTCTCAGGTGAAACTTGCTTTTAACTGTGGGGTAGAAAGTGTTATCCCTGAATGTGCAACCGTTAATGAGTATTATTGTTGCTAGCTATCAAATAAAGCTCATAGACAAAAAAACTCACTTAAAACATAACTTAAAATTTTAATTGTTATATTTTCTTCATTTAATTTTTTTATTAAAATATAGCACCATATATTTAATTTTTTTTATAAATTAATAAACTTTTAACATTCTTTTTTATTTATAGACGATAATTTAAAACAAAATTTTACAGTAAAATTCGTACTTGTAACACTGCTCTTTTTAATCTTATCACCCTCATAAATCACTATTTTCCATATATTCACTAAAATTAATAACGTTTTTTTAATAATTAATTACGTTTTTTCTTGATTAAATCAAATTATTTTTTATACTAATAATGTCAAAATAATTGTTTTGAAAATGTTTGTTTGAACATAATTCGTATGATAATATATTTCTATATTCGAAATATTCAGATAATTTGTATCGTATAGTACAAGCTTAGAAAAAATTTATCGTTTAATTTATAAAATTATATTTAAAATTGATCCTGTACTCACTATTTTATTTTATTAAAATTTAGCTTAAAAATAAAAACCATAAGTTTAAACATTGTTAATTTTTTATCTTTTATTAATATTTAATATTGTACAAGCTATTAAATTTATGAGAGATTTAAATTAACAGTATTTAATATATAAAATTTAAGGGGGTTATATTTATGAAATTCTTAAGAGGGGTTATTGGTTATGCTTATGCTGGTTTGTTTGTAGCACTTGTATGGGGAGATTATGTTAAGGCGTATGGAATAGCTGGAGGATTATTAGCTTGTACACTTATTATCAGTATCCTTTGGTACATGAACCATTATTTAGGATTAATAAAATTTGATGACAATTCTGGTTTTATTGACATGGGACTTGGTATAGGTACTTGTTTATTTTTAAAACAAGCCTTTATCGAAAAATCAGTACAACCTTTAGCAAATGGTTTGCCAACACTTATTTGTGTAATAATAGGAGCTATTGTTGGTGGATTTGTTGCTGGAATGATTGAAAAAGATTTTATGAAAGATGAAGCACAAAAGCTTAAAAATGAACAAACTGTTGAGTTTAAAGAACTAGAAAAAGAAAACGTTTAAAATATTGAAAAGTAAAGTAATTATCAAAAAAAATTATTGTTAAAAGGAGAAGATTATTATGAGTACGTCAATGGCTATACACACAATGGTTGGTGGCTTTATGCTTCCATTTCTTATAAGAATGACATGGGGAAAACTAGTTAATCAATTTGGAGCTATAGGTGGTTGGATAGCAGGTGCATTTGTTGTTGGACTAACATGGTGCTTAAATCATGGCACAGCACTACCACTAATTCATCAAACTGGAGCTTGGGTTGATCAAGGGGTTTCAGTTGGTATTGGTGTATTAACTGCAACTGTTGTATTAGGTGCAAGCTTTAAAAAAGCTCTTCCAAACATTCTTCAAGCAATTACCGGTGGCGCATTAGCTGCCTTTATATCTTCACTTGTTCTTGCTGTTTAAGGTATTTTAATTTTTAAAAAAGATATGATATAAACTCAACAAGGATTAATTCATTTTTGAGTTCATCATATCTCTTTTAAAAAAATTATTTAGGACTGGATATAGATTGTTTCAACATAAATGTACTATACAAAAATAAATAAACTATTTTTTAAAATGGGGTTAATATTTTAGTATAAAGATATTTTTTGATCTAGTTCCTTATCATTTTTTTAATTAAACTCTTAATTTTTATTTAAGTTTAAATTGTTTGATTTCTATACTTAATTCTTTTGATAAATCTTTTAATTTATTTGCATGTCCTACAAATTCATCAGTTGATGCTGCAACTTCTTCAGAGGATGCAGATACTTCTTCTGCTCCTGCTGCAGTTTGTTCTCCTATAGCTGATAAATTTTGTACTTGATTTACAACTTCATTTTTCTTTTGAGTAACTTGAATAACACCTGAAGCAATTTCTTGAACTTTCTTAGTTAAATCATCTATAGCAGTTATCATATCATTAAATATCTTTTCTGCATTTAGTACTGATTCTTCTTGACTTTCTACTGTTTTATTAGTTTCTTGAACTTGATTTACAGCAGTGCTTACATTACTTGCAATTTCTTTTATTATTGAATCAATATCTTTAGCTGATAATGCTGTTTGTTCTGCAAGCTTTTTTATTTCATCAGCTACAACAGCAAATCCTTTTCCAGCCTCGCCAGCTCTAGCAGCTTCTATTGCAGCATTTAGTGCTAAAAGGTTAGTTTGTTGAGTAATTTGTGATATGGTTTGATTCATAAGTGCAATATTTTGGACACTTTCAGAAACCATAGAAACTACACTATTAACTTCCATAGTACTAATCTTAGTTTGACTTGATTTTCCCATAACCACTTGCATTATTTCAAGACCTTGTTTTCCTAAGTTATTTGTATCAATAACTACAGAATTTATATTTTTAGTTGCACTATTAATTGTATTTAATTCAATTGATACATCTTCTAAATTCGTTGATAATACTTCAAGATTTTGAGCCGATTCCATACTACCCTTTGAAATTTCACCTATAGTATTAGCTACCTCCCCAATCGCTGATGAAACCTCTTCACTCATACCAGCTAAATTAATTGAAGTACCATTAACTTCTTTAACAGAATCATCAACCTTGCTAATTAACTTAGAAATATTATCTTGCATTTCATTAAAGCTCATTCCAAGTTCTTCAAGTTCATCTCCTGTTGAAATATCGATATTTTTTGTAAAATCTCCATTTGCAGCTTCACCAATTACTTCTTTAATTTTATTTATATTTTTAGCTAATCCAACAGCAAAAATTCTTCCTAATATTATTACAAGTGCTAATAATACAAGTGCTGTTATAAATAGAATTACTTTGTAGCTTTGTTGTGATTGGTTAAGTTCTGATTGAGGTATTTGAAGTAATATTTTCCATCCGGTTACATCTGAAGTTGTAAAATTGACACTATACTCTTCATCTTGTTCCTTAATCTTAGTAGCTCCACTCTTTGAACTTAATATATTCTTCCATTCTTCTTTTTTAGTTATGTCTGTATTTCCTATTAATTCTTTATTTGTATGTGCTATTACAGTTCCATTATTATCAACAATTGATAGTAATCCTTTATCACCATATTTAATATTTGCTATTGATTCTGCAATACTTGTTAATTTAAAATCTATACATAAAGCTCCTTTTATTTGACCATTTTGTATAATAATCTTAGATATTGCTGCTACATATTCTTTTGTTGCCATATCTACATAGACGTCTGTAAAGGCAAAATTACCATTTGCTTCTTTAGCTTTTGAATACCATTGTTTTTGTGTATAATCACCATCTGATATATTCGCATCAGGATATATAACAAATTTTTTAGCGTTACCACTATAATAATAAGCACTTTGAACATCTGCATTTCCTTCTCTAAATAATTTTAAATCTTGATATAATTCTTTATTATCAACTTCACTATCATCAAAGGCATGCCTTGTTCCAACATAATTTAACATTGTTTCTGCGTTATGAATCTTTGTATTTATAGTTTCATCTACTGCTTGACCTAAACTAACTCCACTTTTTTTAAAATCCTTATCACTAGAAATTGAAAATCCTATCATGGATGTAATTCCTAACGCTAAAATTGGAATTGCTGCAATCATTATCATCATTGCAACTAATTTGCTCTTAAGAGTCTTAAATTTAAATAATAAAATTTTATCTTTAACTTCTGGTTTGTTATTATTCATTAAAATCCGCCCCTTATCACTTCATATTTTTGTTATTATTATTATTATTTTCGTTATTATTTGTAAAATCTTTAATTATTTTGTCATTTTTGATTTAAAAATTAATAAAAATATTATTGACTATTGTTTATAATTAGCAATTTAATAAAAAAATAACAGTCTAATATACAATGTATATTAGACTGTTATTTTTTTGAAAATACCTTAATAATATGTATTCATTATCTTACATATTAACTCATTATTATTTTAAACCTTACTACTATTTTTCCCAAGGTTTTGTGTTTAAATATTCAATAAAACTATCTCTTAATTCATCTCTTTTTAATGCAAACTCTACTGTAGCTTGTAAAAATCCAAGCTTATCTCCTACATCATATCGTTTACCTTCAAAATTATAAGCATACATAGCTTCTTGACTGATTAAAGTTTTTAATGCATCTGTCAATTGTATTTCTCCACCTTTACCTGGCGCAGTATTTTCTAAAATATCAAATATTTGTGGAGTTATTATATATCTTCCTAAAATTGCAACATTGCTTGGTGATTCTTCAACTGATGGTTTTTCAACTAGATCTTTAACTTTATATACTCGATTTTCTACATGAATTCCGTCAACTATTCCATATTTTGAAACGTTCTCTTCCGGAACAGTTTGAACTCCTAAAATAGTAGTATTATATTCACTAAAACAATCAATTAATTGTTTTAAACAAGGTGTCTCACTATCAACCACATCATCACCTAATAAAACTGCAAATGGTTCATTACCTACAAAAGTTTTTGCACAATGAATAGCATGACCTAATCCCTTTGGTTCCTTTTGTCTTATGTAATGTATATCAACCATATCTGAAATATTTCTTACTAATTCTAATAATTCTTCTTTTCCTGACTTTTCTAATTCAAGTTCTAATTCTACTGATTTATCAAAATGATCTTCAATACATTTTTTATTTCTACCAGTTATAATAAGGATTTCCTCAATTCCTGATGCAACAGCTTCTTCAATTATATATTGAATTGTTGGTTTATCAACTATAGGAAGCATTTCCTTAGGTTGAGCCTTAGTTGCTGGTAAAAATCTTGTTCCAAGTCCAGCCGCTGGTATAATTGCCTTTTTAACTTTCATCTTATATCTTCCTCTCATGTAATGCGTATTTCTAAAAAATAATTAGATAGTATGCTAGTCTATTATTTTTTTCAGATTCCTTATATAAAAAATTTTTTAATCTTCTATACCCTTATGTTATCACATATTTATTAATGTGTTAATATCTAATACGTATACTATATGAAAATTTCATTATATTATGAAATATTAATTTTTTTCTATAATTTTATAAAATTCTATATAATTATATAGCACTATTATAATTAATTAGTCACATAATGTTATTATATGTTGATAATTTGGTAATATTATGCTAATATCAAAAGTATTAGTATTTATACTTGTTTTTTGGAAAATTTATAAATTGATTCCTATATCATATGAAATCACTACCTTTTTCTCTTGAGCAATAGGGAGGAATCAATAAACTATATATTTAGATATTTAAGGAGGAACCCATTATGAAAAAAAACACTAAAGATATAATTATAATAGGCTTTGCTCTATTTGCTATGTTTTTTGGTGCTGGTAATTTAATATTTCCACCATTTTTAGGACATTCAATAGGCACGCAATATATTGCAGGAATGATAGGATTTATATGTACCGGAGTCGGATTACCACTTCTTGCAATTTTATCTGCAGCAAAAGGTGATGGTACATTTGAAACGATGGCATCAAAAATAGGAAAAAGATTTTCTGTGATTTTTGCTATAATATTATTTATAGCAATAGGTCCAATGCTTGCAATTCCAAGAACTGCTGCAACCACTTATGAGTTAACAATAAGCCCTTTATTTCCTAGTATTACTCCTCTTATTTCAATGATAATATACTTTATCATAAACCTAGCATTTGTATTGAAAAGATCTTCGATAATAGATACAATAGGTAAATATTTAACTCCATTACTTATATTAATATTAACATTTATAATAGTTAAAGGACTCATCATGCCAATAGGTGATATAATCTCTACCAATGCAACTTCAGTATTATCATCATCGTTTATAGAAGGATATCAAACCATGGATGCTCTAGCTGGCTTATTATTTGCAACAGTTATTTCAAGCGCAGTTTTAGAAAAAGGATATTCAAAAGAAGAAATATTACCTATGACAATTAAATCAAGTCTTGTAGCCATTACAGGTTTAGCCTTTATTTATGGTGGATTAGTTATTTTAGGCGCTCAGACAAGCAGTATGAATATTAGTGATATATCTAAAACAGGAATTTTATTATTAGTATCAAAAAGTATATTAGGTAATATAGGAACTACTATTATCGGAGTTGCTATCGGTCTAGCATGCTTAACAACATCTATTGGATTGTTAACAGCTGGCTCTGGTTTTTTTGAAAAAATATCTAATGGTAAATTATCTTATAAATTTAATGCTATTGTAATTTCATTAATAAGCATTGTAATAGGCTCTCTTGGTGTTGATAAAATAGTTGTACTATCAGGTCCTATTTTAAATGTATTATATCCAGTTGCTATTACTTTAATAATAACAACTTTAGCTAATAAATACATTGTAAACATAAAAGCAGTACGTCTAGGTGTTTATACTTCATTAGTTTTTGGAATAGCTCAAATAATACCATCACTTAATTTAAACTTTATTCCTCTAGCTAAATTAGGATTTGCTTGGTTGATTCCAACTATACTTGCTATATTAATTGGATATATTATTTTCCCTAATTCAAGACAAAAAGTTGAAATATTTTCTTAGGTACGTGAAATAAAATAACAAGTCAAATATGTGATGTATATTTAGTGTCAGACAACGAGGTATATCTGCCTAATAGTGTGCTATTAGGTGGACATGCCGACGTAGTATGATACAAAATAAACTAGCATACTGACTTGTTATTTTTTTAAATGTACCTTAATTATATTTACTTTTTTAAAAATACACTCTGTTTTAATATAGTGTTGATATTGTTACATTTTTGTGAAGTGTGCATTAGAATTCGACTTTTAGAACTCTTAAGTGAGAGTCAAAATTTTATATTTTGTTACTCGAACTTACTCAGCGAATGAATATGAGTCGAGTTTCCTTGAGTATTGTCACATTAATTGCTTGTCTAAAACTTGTTTTTGGAACAAGCTGGAATGGGATTATACTCATTTAGATGTTCTTAAGTCCAATTCTTTAGCACGCTGAACAATATGTAACAATATCAACACAGTTTTAAAATATATTCTATTTTATGATTATTTTCTTCCTTTAAAATCATCTTTCATATCTAATGTCTTGAAGTTTTCTAATGGGAATTTTACAGGCATTCCTGTCTTTCTTGACTTGTATGCAGCAAGAATTATTGACATAGCCTTCTTTCCTTCTTCACCTGAAATTAATGGTGCTCTATCATTATTTATAGCATCAATTACATCCTTAAATAATGGAGTGTGTCCTTCACCATAAACATTATCTATTTTAACATTAACTGAAGCTTTAATCTTCTCTTCATCTTCACCTTCAAATCTCCAAGTTTCAAGCTCATTAACAGCTAATCCACCAATAGAAACTGCTCCAGTTTCACCAAATATACTTAATGTTTCTTCTAAGTTCTTTGGATAAACACAAGCTGATCCTTCAATCATTCCTATAGCTCCATTTTTAAATCTTACAATAATTGCACCAAAGTCTTCGCCTTCAATATCTCTTAAATAAGTATCACATTCAGCATATACTTTTTCAACTTCTCCACCCATCATCCATTGAAGTAAGTCAATATTATGTATACATTGGTTCATTAATGTACCACCATCTAAAGCCCAAGTTCCTCTCCAAGGTGCTTGTTCGTAATATCCCATGTTTCTATTCCAAAGTATTCTTGCAGTACCATTAATTAATCTTCCAAATTTATTTTCTTCAATAGCTTCTCTTAACTTTTGTATTGGCTTGTTAAATCTATTTTGATGACATACAGCAAGCTTTACATTATTTTCTTTAGCTACTTTAATCATTTCATTTGCATCTTCAATTGACATAGCCATTGGCTTTTCTATTAAAGCATTTATTCCTTTTTTCATACAATAAATAGCTATTTCAGCATGATATCCACTTTCTGTTGCTATTGTAACAACATCTATATCTTCATTTTCTAACATCTTCTTATAGTCTTCATATGTATGAACAGAATCAGCAGATGCCCCGCTCTTTTCCATATACTCTGTTCTCTTTGCCTCAGCATTTTCTAAAACAACGTCACATGTTGCAACTAATTCAGCTTCATCAGAATTTTTAGCTAAAGCCTCCACATGCTTATAAGAAATTCTTCCACAACCTATAATTGCAAACTTTAATTTTTTCATAATTTCACACTACCTTTTCTATATATTTAGATTAGGTATCTGAAAAAATAACAGTCCAATATGTAATATCTATTTTATCCACAAAGTATGGTGAAAAATAAACTATAATATTAACTAGTTATTTTTTAAAGATGCCTTATATGCACTTTAGTATAGTCTTTACTATTATATAAATATCAAAAAACACATTACTCTTTTTTATATACTCTACATTTAATGCTAATTTATCTGGCATAATTGTGTTTATATAAAATTCTTCCGGATTTTCAGCTGTACCAAGCAAATCATTTTCATCCTTATATCTTATAGATGCTAAATCAGTTATACCTGGTTTTACTTCAAGTACTTGCTTTTGTTCTTCATTATATAATTCAACATATCTTGGTACTTCTGGTCTTGGTCCTACAAGGCTCATATCCCCTTTAAATACATTGATCAATTGGGGTAATTCATCTAATTTATATTTTCTTAAGAAAGATCCAACCTTAGTGATTCTATTGTCCTTACCTACTGTAATCTGTTTTCCTAACTTTTCTGCATCCACAACCATAGTTCTAAACTTTAAAATTTTAAATTCTTTTTGATATTCTCCAACTCTTATTTGTTTGAAGAACACCGGACCATCTGATCCAGATTTTATTTTTAAAACTATTATAAGAAAAACAGGACTAAGTACTATAAGTCCTAAAGAAGAACATATAAAATCAAATATTCTTTTAACTATCTTATTAAATTTATTCATATATCTATCCTCTACTAAAATTATTTCAAATATCTATCATCTGCTAAAATTATTTCAAAGCATTTAAGAACTTTTCTGCTAATCCATGATAAGTATGATTTTTTAATACATACTCATGTCCATTTTGACCCATAATAATCTTATCTTCTTCTGATAAATTCTTTATCTTAAGAGCAGCTTCTACTACTGCATTTGAATCTTCAGCTGGTACAGAAATTCCACATTGTGCATCTGTTACTGGATCATTTGATGCTTCTATAGAATAAATTATTGGTCTTGATGCTAGCATATAATCAAATAATTTATTTGGACTAACACCATACATAAATAATTTTTCTTTTCTTAATCCTATATAACAAATATCTAACAACCTTAGTACATTTTCCATATTATCTTTTAATACTGGATCTAAGAATTCTACATTAGTTATATTATTGCTCTTTGCATAATCAATTAATTCATCTTTGATATTTCCATTACCTACTAATATATATTTTATTTTTTCATCCTCTGTCTTCTTTGCAGCATCAAGCATTGTATTTAATGAATTTGCTGGAGAATGATTTCCTGTATATCCAATTAAGAAATATCCTTGATTCTTTAATTCTTGTAATCTTTCTATACTGTTTTCAATTTGAGGTGTTTTCTTTTCGCTATCAATTATAATACCATTTGGAACATGCACATAGTTATCTGTATTAAAGCCTCTTTCCTTTATATGTCTATCTGCATTAGGTAAAATTGATACAACTCTATCTGAGTTTTTAAATGCAAAGTCCTCTGCTCTTTGAAGCAATACTATAGCAGGGTTCTTTTCTGAATATCCCCCAATTTCCATAGGCGTTAATGGCCATAAATCATGTATTTCAAAGCATAACTTAGCATTACATCTCTTTGCAATCCTATAAGCTGGATATATATCTAAAGGATAAGTTGAAGATGCAATAACTGCATTTGGTTTATATTTATCTGCCAATTTTTTATAATTCATTCTCAATTTATACATAAATGTAGATATGTTCTTTATTCTTCCTATACCATTACCTTTATATTCAGGTGTTTTAACCCACACATAAGTAATTCCATCAATAATTTCTTCTTGAATACTATCTTCTATCTTAGGATTTTTCTTTCTTAAATGAGAAAAGTCAGCACCAATAATAGTTACATTATGTCCCATATTAACCCATTCTCTAGCCATATAATAAGGTCTAAATTCCATTCCATGATAATCAGAACCTGCATAGTGATTTATAAGTAAAATGTTCATTTAAAATTCTCTCCTTAATATCTAATCTATAACTCAATATATAGATTTTAGGCACATAAAAGAAAATAGACAAGCATACTGGTTTGTTGTTTTTTGAATGTGCCTTATATACTAAAAGCATATATTAGTTTTTTGCATAAATCCCTTATTTTATAATAATTTTCTTTTAATTCTAGTAGATTATAACACAAATTTTTTTTTATTTAAATCTATAAAAATTAAATAACTCTTACAATATGTAAAACAATATGTAAAACAAAAGAATTATCAATTAAAATGTGCTAAAATAAAGATATTAGGCATATTAGCCTTAATTATGATAAATTTAAAAGGAGGTAACAATATATGAAAGTATTAACTGTTATAGGTGCCAGACCTCAATTTATTAAAGCAGCAACAATTTCAAATAAAATTAGAAAAAAAAATACTGAAATACTTGTACATACTGGACAGCATTATGATAATAATATGTCAGATATATTTTTTGAGGAGCTTGGAATTCCAAAGCCTGATTATAACCTAAGCATAGGTTCATCAAATCACGGACATCAAACTGGTAATATGTTAATTGCTCTTGAAGACATATATCTAAAAGAAAAACCTGATATGGTTTTAGTGTATGGTGATACCAACTCTACACTTGCTGGTTCTTTATGTGCTAGTAAATTATTAATACCAGTAGCTCATATAGAAGCAGGTCTTAGAAGCTTCAACAGGGCTATGCCTGAAGAACAAAACAGAATATTAACAGATCACATTTCTGATTTGCTTTTTGTACCAACATTAACTGCTCAAAAAAACTTAGCAGCTGAAAATATCACAAAAGGTGTGTATAATACTGGTGATGTAATGTATGATGCTATAAACTTATTTAAAGAAAGAGCTAAGAAAGTATCAACAATAGTTGAAACTCTTGACTTAACTCCAGAAAGCTATATACTTTCAACCATTCATCGTGCTGAAAATACAGACAGCATAGAAAGATTAACTTCAATAATTAGTGCT
Organism: Clostridium uliginosum; assembly: GCF_900112485.1. Taxonomy (GTDB): domain Bacteria; phylum Bacillota; class Clostridia; order Clostridiales; family Clostridiaceae; genus Clostridium; species Clostridium uliginosum. Next base: position 68,988 of record NZ_FOMG01000011.1, on the reverse strand, counting down.
TTAAGTAACTGCAACGAAAAAATAATACTTCCACTTCATCCAAGAACTAAGAAGTTTATTGAAGAATATAATTTACCGATCGGTGATAATATAAAAATTATTGATCCAGTTGGTTACTTGGAAATGGTATCTTTAGAAAACAATTCAAAGAAAATTTTAACTGATAGTGGTGGAGTTCAAAAAGAAGCATACTTCTTAAAGAAACCATGTATAACTATGCGTGATGAAACTGAATGGGTTGAAACTGTTCAAAATGGTTGGAACACAATCGTTGGAAGTGATTCTAATAAAATATTAGATGCAATCTCAAACTTTAGCCCAACAGGTACCCCACCTTCAGCATTTGGAAATGGAGATACCTCAGATATAATTACAGACATAATTAGAAGATATTTAGGTTAGGCATATATTCACATAAAAAATAGCTATATTATTGCATTTATTAATGAATAATATAGCTATTTTTTAATATACCTTTTAGAAAAGTATTGATATTGTTATATTTTTGTAAAGTGGACATTGAAATTGGACTTTTAGAACTCTTAATGAATATTGTCACCTTTTCTGCTTGTCAAAAGCTTGCCTTTGGAACAAGCTAAAAGTGGACTATACTCATTTAGATGTTCTTAAGTTCAATTTCTTAGCCCACTTTACAATATATAACAATATCAACACATTTTTAAAACATCACTTACCTTAAAAATGTAAATTCTTTTGATCTTCTTCCTATATAACTAGTATCTTCTGCTTTGTAAACTTGAATGCATGAAATTGCAAATCCCATAAGCACCCAATATGAAAATACATATGTTATTGAGCTTGGTCCAAAGCTTGCTGGTGCAAATGCTATTAGCCCTGATACAGCTGCAAAACACATAACACTCTTTTTCTTTATTCCTATAATAATATTACTAACTAATAAGTATAAGTAATATACTCCATACAATAAGACTCCTCCAACACCAAAATCTCCAAGTATCTCTACAGCGTAGCAATGAGGACTATATACCTTGTTTGTATTTCCTTGTTCTCTAATGTATTGTTCTACATTACCTACTCCATATCCTAAGTAGTTCTTTTCTTTTATAACCCCTTGTAAAACATCATGTATAATAGTTCCTCTTACATTTGTTGAACCTTCTCCACCGTCTTCAAACTGTGTTGATTCTAATGAATGCATCTTATCTGCTAGCATATTCCCAACTTGAGGTTTACCATTTAGCTCATCCTCTATTGGTTTAATATTCATAAACATAAAACTATATTTATATAAAAAAACAAAACTAATTGCTAAAATTAAAGGAAATATAAATCCTTTTAATTTTATATTTTTAATATTGAATAAAGAATATATAAAATATACTGCAAATCCAAATAGCATAGATACATAGCCTGTTCTTGAAGTTATAATCATTATTAATGAAAATGCTATGCATGTAACTAAAGTAAATACTATCTTTAGGATTATATTCTCGAATTTATATATAGCATAAAAACATATTGGCGATAAAATAGCAAGTGCTGCTGCTAAATTATTAGTATTAAATGAAAATACTATTGGCCTTGCTCTTATTATACTAAGATGTAAGTTTGATAATTTAAAAGTATCAAAGTAATGCTTTACTGGAAGTTGTTGTCCCAAGAAAACTTCTACTGCTCCAACAACTGCTATAAGTGATACTAAAAGCAATAATAAATTGACAGTTTTTTTGATTCTCTCTTTGTTTATATTATATATCATCATGTCCACAATAAAAGCAAACATCATTAAATATATAGCTATATATTTAATAGATAAACTTTTGCTTAAAGCCCATGTAATACTAACACACATATATATAAACCAAATCACAAAAAAAGCTAAAACCTTCTTATCTAATTTAGCTAGTATCTCTCTCTCTTTAAAGACTCTATATAATGATAACAAAGTAAATATTCCTAAAACTATATGAAAGAAATATATACTTTCAATTTTAGGAACATGTAATGTGTAATCATAAAATAGCGAAACTAAAAGTGTGGCATATAATAGATTATAAATATCCTTATCTTTAATAATATATACGGCTAACAATATTGTTAATATATACATTGCTGTTACTAAATAACTACCATTTAATATTGATATTCCTCCAGCAATTATAAATAAAATTGCTAAGAATATGTTTCTAACTTTATTTGCTCTATCCATATAGGTCTGATCAGTTATAAATCTAATCAGACTCTCACCGCCCTTTCTATTCTCGCCTGTATTTTTATTCCTTATCAGCATTATCTGCTGCAATCTCATCTTCATTTTTACAATGATAAGTTGGTACTATCCTTTGCATTTGTTGTTTGACTTCTCTAATATCATCTAAATCCAATAATCCTTGTAATTGGTCAAGCTTTCGTTTTAAAGTATACATACTTTCAAATGTAGGTTTACCTATATATATCTTTTTGTGTTCAGTATCCTTAAGTCCTTCTTCACTCATAAGAAGTTCTTCATATAATTTTTCTCCCGGTCTAAGTCCTGTAACTACAATTTTTATGTCCCTATTTGGCTCAAATCCTGAAAGCTTAATCAAGTCACAAGCTAAATCATAAATTTTAACTGGCTTGCCCATATCCAGAACGAAAATTTCTCCCCCTTTAGCAAAAGCACCTGCTTGAAGAACTAATTGAGCTGCTTCTGGGATTAACATAAAATATCTAACGATTTTTTTATGAGTAAGCGTAACTGGTCCTCCATGAGCAATTTGTCTTTTAAATAGTGGAATAACTGATCCATTACTTCCTAGTACATTACCAAATCTAACTGCAACAAATTCAGTTTTTGATTGTTTATCCATAGCTTGAATAATCATTTCACAAAGTCTCTTTGTTGCACCCATAATATTAGTTGGATTAACAGCTTTATCAGTTGATATTAATACAAATCTATCTATATTAGCTAAACTGGCTTCTGTTGCTACGTTTAATGTTCCAAATACATTATTCTTAACAGCTTCTTTGGGACTATCCTCCATTAAAGGTACATGTTTATGAGCTGCTGCATGAAATACAACATTTATATTATGTTTAGAAAAAACCTCATGAAGTCTTTTTCTATCTCTAACTGATCCTATTAATACCTTTAAAGATAATTCTGGATACTTTTCTCTAAGTTCATTTTGAATATCATATATATTATTTTCATAAATATCAAATATAATAAGTTTCTTAGGTTTATATAAGGCTATTTGTCTACAAAGCTCTGAACCAATAGAGCCACCTCCACCAGTAACTAAAATAACCTTATTTTGTATGTAATCAGAAATCCCCTTGTTATCTAATTGTATAGCATCTCTTCCAAGTAAATCTTCTAAATCAACATCTTTAATCCTGCTAACTGTAGCATCACCACTTAAAATCTCATACATACCAGGTATTATTTGTAACTTACAATTAGTGTTTTTACAAATTTCAATAAGTTCGGATTTATTTTTAGCATCAAGTGATGGAATAGCAATTAATATTAAATCAATTTCCTGTTCTCCTGCAACGTAAGGTATATCATGTCTATTACCTTCTACCTTAACTCCTGATATTCTTCTGCCGAGCTTACTTTTATCATCATCTATAAGTACTATAGGGTTATACTTTAATTCTCTCCTTGCCATCATTTCATTAATAATCATAGTACCAGCAGAACCTGCTCCAACTATCATTACCCTTCTTTGATCTGATGAATATTTAAATGGTATGTATAAAAGTGTCCTTCTATAAACCCTATAAAGAATTCTATATCCTAATACAAAGAAAATAGTTAAAAGTATTCCTACAACAGAAACATTTAAAGGTATAGTTGAACCTAATGTTCTAGTATAACCAATAGTAAGTAATCCTGCTAAAATACTTCCTCCAACACCCAATAAAAATTCATCTGTTCCTGTTAAATGCCATAGACTCTCATACATTTTAAATAAATAAAAACATACTAAATATATTATGCTTAAAACTATAACATCTTTAGAGTATATATTAGCAATCTCAGTAAAACTGCCAGTGTGTGTTATATTTATAGCAAAAAGGTATGCCATATTAACCATAAATATATCTATTATCATTATTATTGCCGTTTTCCAACTCTTCATCTTAATCTCCTCCCATTTAAGAGATTCTTGCTAAAATTCAAGCAAGTTATTTTTAATTTCGCCTTATCTTAATATAATATTAAAAGCCTTTAAAAGTAGATTAGGACAACACTTCATCCCTTTACATTGAATTAAATATCTAATGTTATTCTTATCAAATTTTTGAAGTTTATATTTTTTTAATGCTTGACTAACATCATCTTGTTTTAAAAATCTAAAAAGGTCTTCATGGAATTTTTCCTCTCTACATAACGTAGAAAAAATATGAGAAATTGAATAAGGAATCTTAAATTGAATTAAGAACTCTTCTATCTCTCTTAAATCCCCAATTTCTTTAATATATTTTAATAAATCAACATATGAATAATAGCAATCTAAATGTTTTAAAGATGCAGTTCTTGTAACTGCCGCATCCCATCTAACATAATATGCCAATACTTCATCAACTGATATTACTTTCTTCGCATATAGTAATGCTTTAACTATAAATACCATGTCCTCAGCATACTTTCTATTACTATCAAACTCAAGATTATTTCCCTTAATAATCAAAGTTCTATATATTGCACTTCTCATCCCTAAGTTAATTTCTCCATTTAATTGCCTAAGTGCACCTTCTTTTCCCTCAATAAAATCATCCAAAAAATTAGTTGAACTTTGTGCTAATATTTTTCCATCACCATCAACTTCACTATAATCACAAAATACTACATCACAATCATTAGTAATTGCCTTTTCATACATAAGTTCAACATATCTGGAATCAATATAATCATCAGAATCTAAAAACGATATATACTCTCCATTTGCTTCTTCAATTCCCCTATTTCTAGCTGTACTCACGCCTGAATTTTTTTGGGATATAATTTTATAATTTATATCTGAAGTTTCAAGTAATTCTCTTGCTATTTCAATGCTTCTATCTTTAGATCCATCATCTATAAGCAAAAGTTCAAAATCCTTACAAGTCTGACTTATAATTGACTTTATGTTCTTTTCAATACACTCTTCCACATTATAAACAGGAGTAATTATAGATACCTTTACCAAATCAGTCACTCCTTCTATCATCTTAGGCCTACTTCTTTATTTATATACTTGGTTTAAACACTATTTCAATTATGCTTATCAATACTTTATTATTTATTTCATCTAAATTTAAACACTATTTGAATTATACTAATATTGTTGAATATATGCAATATTTAGTCATTTTTCTTAAGTAAAAGTTCATAATTCTCTTCATTATAGGTACCAGCATCCATACTTATGCACTAAATAAAGAAATAAAAGGGCAGTGTTTATGTAGTGTTGCATCAAAAGATTTGAATGTAGGCATTTCTTCAATAGAAGTTGTTCCATTTGTTGCTTGTCACAAGCTTGCCTTGGGAACAAGCAAAAATGGTGCAACTTCTATTGTTAGAAATCCACATTCAAATCTTCAGCAACCGAAATAAACACTTCCCTTTTATTTCGGTTAGTCTTGCATAAGTGCAATTTTCACCTTAGGCATCTATACTTCTTTAAGTTTTTTAATTTCTTTAGCATGCCATACTCTCTCTTCTTCTTTTGGAAGTGTCATATAATCACCATATAATTGAGTTAAAATCGCATCATAATTTCTTGGTGCATAAAAATGCTCTCCTTGAAATTCTAATTTAACTAAATCAAAGTAATCTTCCTTTTTGTAAACATACTCACTCCAATATGTATCAACACCATACCCCATATACTTTGAATTTGGGTCATTCCAATTAATTAAAAACTTAAAAAACTTTTCTCTTCTTTTAATAGAAAATATCTTTGTAACTAATTTATAGAACGTAAAAGTTATCCTGTTTTTAAAACTTAAATGTTCTGGCTTATCACGAAGTCTATTTAAACTTTTTAATATCTCATAACTTAAAGTTCTTTGAAGCTTATAAACCCACTTTGTTTTAGGTAGACTATCATATGGAAATATGTCTATATAAACTCCATTGTGCATTTTGTCATTTTCACCTATTGCCTTTTCTATTAAAATAGTACCATTATATCTAATTTTACAAGGTACTGGATAAATATCATAATACTTATCAGTTTTAAATGTTTGCAAAAATAAATGTTCTGGTAATTCTTTTTTTGCTATCTCTAAAAATTTATCATAATCTTGTCTTAGCATTCCAATATCCATATCATCATCCCAAGGAATGAAATCCTTATGCCTTACTGCGCCAAGTAAAGTTCCAGCATCTAAAAAATATTTAAGTCCATGTTTCTCACATAATTGATCTACATCTTTTAAAATACTAACCATTAAAGCTTGTGCATCCTTTAAACTTAAATCTTCGTAGTCATCCTTTTTATATACGTTACTACTTGTTTTCTTTGATATATTATTCATTTTATGCCACCTTCTCAATGTATCTATAAAACTTATTTTTAAATCAAATTCTACATAATTCCATTTAAATATTCATTTTAATGTTATTATCAAACTTGACTTATGTCAATGAAAACACATACAAAAATACTACTTTTATTAACATATATATAATTCAATTAACAATGTGCAATATAAGATAAATCTTTCTGTATTTGTTAGAAATTTAGTCATTAAAATTCTTTGATTTATACTTTTCATTTATAAGTAAAAATGTAAAATATATATTAACATAATAATATATATAATGATATAATATTACAAAATAGACTATTATTAAAATAGTTTACAAATATCTAAAAGTAATGGAGATAATAAAATATGAACATAAAAATACAGGATAATATTGAAAATCCTCAAATTTTAATAAGTATTATTATGCCAATATACAAAGCTGAAACTTATTTAATTAAATCTATTAATAGCATATTAAATCAAACATTAAAAAACTTTGAATTAATTCTAATTGATGATGGTTCACCTGATAATTCTGGTAAAATGTGTGATGAATTTGCTAAAAAAGATAATAGAATAAAAGTAATTCGTAAAGAAAATGGTGGTGCAAGTACTGCTAGAAATGCTGGATTAGATATAGCAAAAGGACAATATATTGCCTTTGTTGATAGTGATGACTGGATAGAACCTAATATGTACGAATCATTATTTAATTTAGCTGAAAATAGTAATGCAGATATTGCTCAATGCAATTATTTAAAGGCAGAAGATGAAAATGTAAAAATTATAAATCAAGAAAATGAAATTATAACATATTTTGATAATATAGAATCACTACATAATCTATATAATGATATGTATGTTTCAACAGTTGTTCTTTGGAATAAAATTTATAAGAAATTCTTATTTGATAAGATAAGATTTCCTTTAATTAAAATCTTTGAAGATGAAGCTATAATGTATAAATTATTATTTTCATCAAATAAACTTATTTTTACAAACAAAAAACTATATTACTATAGAAATACACCTGATAGTATTATGAATGCTAAATTCGATAAAAAAAGATTATGTGTATTAGATGTATTTGATGAAAAAGTAGACTTTATGTCTAAATTAAATAATGAAAGTTTATATGCTAAAACTTTAAAATGGTATCTTTGGTCAATCATAGACCTTTACTTTGGATGTATAAAGAATTTCCCTGATGATTATGAAACAATAAGTTTAATTAAAAATAAAGCTACTAAAGTATATAGTCAATATATTAAAAGTAGTAAACATGAATTTAAATGGATAGTGCTATTCTCATTATTTAAAACAAATCCTAAAATTTATAAATTTGTAATGAACATATTAAAATAAAACAATCTATCTTACAACTACTTAGGCACACTCAAAAAAATAACAAGTCCATCTGCCAAGCCTATTTTCCATCATGCTGCGTCAGCAGATTGCCCTAATAGGCCCGCTATGAGACCAATCTGCTTCCTTGCTTGATGAAAAATAATCATGGCATTTTGGACTTGTTATTTTCTTTCATGTGCCTTATATACACAATAAGGAATTTTTTCAATATTTTTATTAGGCTATGTTTTAGCAGAGTGTTGATAAAATTCCTTATTGTATCTTTACTAGTTCTAATATTTATAAAATTATATCCATAACTTTATATTGCACTACATAATAGTATAGTTTAATTATGATTATTGTACTTCACTTAATGTAGGCATTGATGCTATTGCACCATAGTTTGTACATGTTATTGCTCCTACTTTGTTAGCAAAAGCAATTATGTTCTTCCATTGATCTATGCTAATATTCCTCTTATCTTCAAAATCAGATACTTGCTTCAATACAGCTCCAACAAATGAATCTCCAGCACCTGTTGAATCTACTTGCTTAATCTTAATTGATGGAATTATTACATTTTCTCCATTAATACTTAAGTAAGTTCCCTTAGAACCTAAAGTAATAGTTACTACTTTAACTCCTAACTTATGTAGCTTATTAACTCCATCTGTAATATCTTTTTCTTTAGTGATTAAGTATAATTCTTCATCACTTAACTTAGTGAAATCACTATACTTTAAGAATTCCTTACTATCTATTATAAATTGATCTAACATATCATCTTTGATTAATGCATCTCTATAGTTTGGATCAAATGATACATATATGTTGTTTTCTTTTGCATATTTTAATAATTTAAAATATGTCTTCTTTAATTCTCCATCTAGGAATCCTGTAGCTGATCCAAAATGGATTATGTCTGTCGATGTTATCTTTGATGTATTAACATTCTCAAATGAGTAATCTCCGTCACTTCCTCTTAAAAAATCGAAGTTGCGTTCTCCATCTGAATTAATTCCTACTAAAGCCATTGTTGTGCTTCCTTTTTCTACTGCCATTTCAGTATTAATGTTTAAATCATTTAATAATCCAATCAAAAATTTTCCAAAGAAGTCATCTCCAACTTGACCTAAAAAATAGGCATTTCCCTCCAGCTTAGTAATACTTGCTGCAACATTAGCTGGTGCTCCACCTGCTTTTTTTTCAAACTTTTCACCATCTTTTAAACCTTTGTTATCAACACATACCATGTCAATTAAAAGTTCTCCAATACAAAAAATGTTTTTATTCATACTTTACACCCCTTAAATTCCAAACGCATAATTGGTTTATTTTTAATTTATCATCATTTTTAATTTCCACTTCTAATTTATCTTCCTTAGGAAAATACATAAATGTTGTTGTTTCCAAACCTTCTTGATAATATATTTCAATAACAGAATTGTCAATAAGTATATGTAATTTTAATGAATCCTCAACTTTCAATTTAAACTTTCTGATTCCTTTTCCGCCTAATTTCATATTATTTCTATCTATAATACATACTTCTAACTTTTTATCATAAATTAACGATATATATTCATCGTTAAACTTAAACTTTAAATCTACATAATTGCTTTCTTTTAAATCTAAATCTAAGTTTATTTCTACATTTCTTGAATCTAATTTTAATTTATAATCATCACAAATTACATCCTTAACACTTAAAGCTTGTGATTCTCTTAAGTTTTCTACTAATTTAAATGGTTTCTGATATAATACATTGTCCTTGTATTCTAATACTCTAGGCAAAGTTAAGGGGAACATCCATCCTCCATTAGTTGCACTTGGGTATTCAGCATCCTCCTCTGGCATACCTACCCATCCAAGCATAATATTTTGACCATAATGGTTAAATACTTGTGGTGCATAAAAATCAAATCCCATGTCCAATTCCTTAAATTCACTATGGTGATTTAAAGCCACTTTATGTAAATCTAAATCTCCAATTACATATCCTGATTGATATATATTTTGATATTTAAACTCCTCAGCTTCTAATCCTTGTGGTGAAAATAAAAATGCATACTTATTATCACTTATGCTAATCATGTTAGGGCATTCCCACATGTATCCAAAATCATTCATATTAGTCTTTAATTCTCCAGCAAACTTCCATTTTTCAATATCTTCTGATTTATAAATTAAAGCTCTTCCTTTTAAATCTTCAGTTTGGATTCCAAGTACCATGTAGTAAATTCCATGGTGATCAAATATCATTGGATCTCTAAAGTGAGCAGTATATCCTTCAGGTTGTTTAAGTATTACTGGACCTCTCTTTTCAAAAGTTCCATCCTTATGATAGTCAACTATACATTGATAAGATTCCCTATTATTATTCTCATCCTTAACATTTCCTGTGTAGAATAATTTTAGAGTATCATCCTTTACATATGCACCACCAGAATAGCATCCATCCTTATCAAACCAATCTTCTGGCTTTAAAATTATTTCTGGCTTAGTGAAATTAACAAAGTCAGTTGTCTTAACTGAAGCCCAGTGTTTATTCTTATGTTCACATCCAAACGGATTCCATTGGTAAAAAATATGAAATTTATCATTATAATAACTTAATCCATTAGGATCATTAACTAAACCAAATGGCATTTCTATGTGGAAATTATTTCTCCATATGTTGTTATCCTTATTACTATAATAATTATTTAAGTCTTGTTGTATTCTGGAGTATATATCTTTACCTGACATAACTACCTCTTTCTTTCTTAATATATCTGCATTATTTTTCTATTATTTCTAAAGCTTATTAACTTATCATTAACTAAATTATTTTTCTATCGCTTTAAGATTCCTTAATTTCTGATTAGGCACATGAAAGAAAATAATAGCGCAAAGATGTGCCTTATATAAATTATTTCTTCCTATTAAAAATTTCTTACACTTTCTCTCTCAACTAACCTTAAAGTTACCTCATTATCTTTTTCTAATTCTTTTCCTTCGATTAAGTCTAAAATACCTTGTGCCGTCTTTACTCCAGTCAAATCATAATCAAAAGCAATTGTAGTAAGTGTAGGATACAAAACACTTCCTACATCATATCCACCAAAGCCAGCTACTGAAATTTCTTCTGGCACTTTAATATTGTTTTCATGTAAATATCTAAGTATTCCTAAACAAATATTATCAGTTGCGCAAACTACTCCTGTTGGCTTGTATTTTAATATTTCCTTAGCCATTTCATATGACTTTTCAAATGAAAATCCTGTCTCTACAAAATTAACACTACTTTCTTGGTTATTATGTTTAAAAGCATTTATAAATCCATCTTTACGTTCCACACCAACTGCTTTATCCTCTTCTGTTACTCCTGCAAAAACGATGTTTTTATGGCCTTTTTCCTTAAAATAATTTCCCATTATTCTTCCTGCTTCATAATCATCTATCTTGATGCAATTAACAAATTCACTTTTTTGTCCTGTAAAAATCATTGGAACATTTAATCTACTAATTAATTTAATATGTTCCTTAGTAATAGCAATAGCATTAATAATAATTCCGTCAACACCTTGTTGATACAAACTATTTATATTCTCTAATTCTTTTTCAATACTTAAATTACTTATTAATATTAAACCTTGATAATTATTTTCTTCGAGTCTACTATTAATTCCAGTTAATAATTTTCCCACTGTAACGGAGTCAATTCTTGGAAGTACAATGCCTATTAATTTACTTCTTTTCATTTTTAATCTTTTTGCAAAAAAATTAGTTTCAAAGCCTGTTTTCTCAATGGCTTCTTTTATCTTCTTAGCATTTTCTTCGCTTACATATCCATTATTTAAATATCTCGAAACACTACTTTTAGATACATTGACCATATTAGCAATGTCTTGAATCGTAACTTTTCGATACATAATAACCTCCATATATACCTTACTTTTTAATATTATTATAACTTATTATTTCATAATATTAAAAAATAAGTTATCTATGTAGTATCACTAATTTTATTAATTTCACTAAACATTTTTTTAATTTGTGTTAAATTTTTATTTTACTCTATTTATAATTAGATAGATTTAGTGAAAGTACAATTCTATCATTAAATCTATCTAGTTTATTATTTAATATACTATATTTATTGTTCTTATTCTTCTGTTTTAAAGAAGAAATATGTTAAGCAGAATGCTACTGCTATTGCTACTCCATTTATTAAAACATATCCACCTATATTATCCATATACAACAATGTTCCTGGAAGAGCTGTGACCCCCATTCCTGTCCCAGCCATATGAAGCATTCCTGCAAGCATACCGCCTACTGCTCCACCTGCACAACCAAATACAAATGGTTTCATGAATCTTAAGTTAATTCCGAATATTGCTGGTTCAGTAATTCCTAAAAATGCTGGGATTGCTGATGAAATATATAATGAACGTTTCTTTTTATTTTTTGTCTTTAATGCTACTGCTACTGATGCTGCACCTTGACCTACTATGCCACAAGTTATCATTGCATTGAATGCATCTCTTCCTGTACTTGCTAATAATTCAACTTCTAAAGCACTTAATGAATGGTGGACTCCTGTAACAACTATAAGTTGATGAACTCCTCCAATTACTAATCCACCTATTCCAAATGGAAGGTTCATAAATCCTTTAATTGCTCCAAAAACTAGTTGTTCAGTATTATGCATTATTGGACCAACTACTAATAATCCTAATATCATTGATATTAATAATGTAACAAATGGTGTAACTATTAAGTCTAATACATCTGGTACAACTTTCTTAAGAGCCTTTTGAGTTTTAGCTGCAATAATTCCTAATACTAATGCTGGTAATACAGATCCTTGATATCCTACAACTGGAATACTTAATCCAAATATAGAAAGATGTATTGGATCAGCTGTTCCTGCTGCTACACTATAAGCATTTGGTAAGCTTGGTGATACAAGCATTAATCCTATTACTATACCTATAACTGGTGTTCCACCAAATTTTTTCATTGTTGACCAAGCAACTAGTGCTGGTAAGAATGCAAATGCTGTATCAGTTAATACTTGTGTGAAAAGAAGGAAGTTACCACCAATTGCTACTCCTAAATTTTGTAAAAGTCCTCTTAATCCCATGAATAACCCTGTTGCAACTAATACAGGGATTATTGGAACAAATACATCTCCAAATATTCTTGATATCTTCTGTAACATTGACATTTCACTATAAGCATCTTCTTTTGCACTACTGTTTGATAATTCTTCTGTGTTCTTAACGATTACATCATATACCCTATTTACAAATCCTGTTCCAAGGATTATTTGATATTGTGCTGCTGCAAAAAATTGACCTTTAACGCCATCAATATTTTCAATTGCTTTTTCATTAATCTTTTCCTTATCTTTTAATATGATTCTTAATCTAGTTGCACAATGTTCTATAGATTTAATATTTTCTTTTCCACCGATATTCTCTAATATCTCTTTTGCTACTACATTTTCTTTCATAATAACATCTCCCCTAACTTTTTAATCGAAAAACGTTTCCACTGTTTAAGAACTTTATTTTATGATACCAATTCCATATATGATATGTCAATATTTTTATATTTTTTTCTGTTATCTGAAATTTATTTTATATTTTATTTAAATATATATATACCTAAATTATATCTTGACTTATAGTTTTTATTTATTAGTAAAACTATTTATATGATTCTATTTCCATATTAATTTTTATTATCTACCCGTAATTATATGATATCAGTTCCATAATTTTAGTTCATTATTCTCACTATTAAAAAGTATTATGTGCATACGTTTTTTTATTGTTTAAAAACAAAAGAACAGAAGTTTCTTATTGCAACTCCTGTTCTTAACTTGAATATTATTTATTTGTTAAAAGAAATAATTTATCCTTTCACTCCGGTATCCTCAACCCCTTTCATGAACCACTTTTGTGCTATTATAAATAAAAGCAGAAGTGGTAAAACTGTAAGTGTGCTTGCAGCCATAACTTGAGGCCACTTTATCCCATATGCTCCTCCTTCAATAAAAAATTGTCTAAGTCCGGCTGAAACTAAAAATTTTTCCGGACTTTTTATAATAAGAGATGGATACATATAATCGTTATAACAAGTTACAAAACTTATTAATCCAAAAATTATAAATGTTGGTTTAGTTAATGGAAATATTATTTTCCATAATATCTTTAAGTGAGAAGCACCATCTATCCTTGCAGCCTCTACTAAGCTGTGATCAATCTGTAGAAAAGCTTGTCTAAATAAAAATATCCCAAATATATTTGCTGTATTACTTATAATAAGTCCTAGCAGAGTATCTATCAAATTCATATCTGATAGTAATATATAACATGGTACATATGTTGTAGCTGAAGGTAACATATATGTAGCCATTATTACTCCAAATAAAATTTTCTTACTTTTAAATTTAAGCTGAGTTAAAGCATAAGCTATCATAGCAGAAGTTAATATTTGAAAAGCCACTTCAAAAGATGCTGTAAACAAACTGTTAAACATATATCCTCCAAAAGGTGCTTCTTTAAATACCTCTATAAAATTTCTCCACTGAGGACTATTCGGAATTAGCTTAGGTGGAAAATTAAATATTTCGCTACTTGTCTTTAAAGCACTAGACCCCATCCATAGGAAAGGAAAAAATGCAATCAAACTTGCACTTAAAATTAGAAGATGTCTAAAAGCATTTAAAATTAATAATTTTTTGGGAGCTTTTTTTACTATTTCATTATCTATTGATTTATCTGTTTTCTCCCTATCTATGCTATGTATATTATACATTTTTCTATAGTTATTAATATTAAGTACTTTTTTCTTTTTGCTTATTTCTTTATAATCATCAATTATATTTGCTTCATTAATTATAAACTCTTTATTTTTTTCTAAAGTAGTGTTGTACTTTTGATCTGAATTTTTCTCCATATTCTCCCCCCTAAAACTAAGGCATTTTCAATTCTTTAATGCACATGAAAGAAAATAATAGACCAAAGATGCGTCGTATATTTGGTCTATTATTTTTTTGAATATGCCTAATAATGTACCCATCTTTTCGATGCAATAAATTGTAACACTGCTAAGATACCTGTAATACCTAAAATCACAGTAGCTATCGAAGTTGCTTGTCCTATATTAAAATTTTCAAAAGCTGATTGATAATACATATATAATAAGGTTCTTGTACTTCCTGATGGTCCACCCTGTGTTAAAACCTGAATTTGATCATACGCTTGAAGTGAATTTATTGTTGTTATTATGCTCAAAAAGAAAGTAGTTGGTGATATAAGTGGTAATGTTACACTTTTAAACTTATTAAAAGTATTTGCTCCATCAATTGAAGCTGCTTCATATAAATCCTTAGGGACTTTTTCTAATGCAGTCAAATAAAACACCATTGCCCATCCTAGCCCCTTCCAAACAGTAACAATAATTACTGAAAACATAGCTGTATTTGAACTTTGTAGCCACTCAGATTTAGGTAGATTAAAAATTTGCAATATATAATTTGCAAATCCATATTGTGGTTCAAAAATCCAGCTCCATACAATAGAAATAGCAACTGTAGGTGTTATCCATGGAGAAAAGATTATGGCTTTATATATAGCTGAACATCTAAGTTTTGATTTTAACACCATAGCAAGAGCTAGTCCTCCTGCTATGGTAGGTATTAATGTCCCTAAAGTAAATATCAAAGTGTTTTTTAATGCATCATAAAACATGGGATTTGAAAACAATTCTTCATAATTTTTAAGTCCAACCATATTATAGTTAGAAGTTATATAATCCCAATCTGTAAAACTTATAAATATAGATTTAATTATTGGATATATCCAAAATATAATAAGTGGAATTATTGCTGGCGATATAAATCCTAGTACAATTAATATATGTTTAACTTTTTTAGATTTTAATTTCTTCATAATTCCACCTTGTATAATGAACATGCAGTAAAATTCATTATACTTTTCCTTTCTTTAAAATAATTAATTAAATGCATTAATAGATATAACTATTTATTTTTAATCCGCAATTTTTTTATTGGATATGTTTTAAAATAATGTTGATATTTTAATATAAAGGCGAACTGGCATTGGAATTTGCTTTTTAGAACTTTTAATAAATATTTGTACTATTAATTGCTTGTCACAATCTTTGATTGGGAGCATGCATTAATAGGACTAATATTTATTTTAGAGTTCTTAAAGTGAATTCCACTGTACATGAGCTTTATATTACAATATCAACATTCACTTAAAACATAACCTTTTTATTTTATGAACTAATATTATCTATTAACCTAATTATTTTCACAGTTAATATTTATAATTTTATAAAGTTGTAAACATATTCACATAGCTTATCCACAATTTTTAATATTTTATCCACTTTTCACTATACTTATCTACAGGATACATCTATTTACTTAAAGCTTTATCTAGTTCCTTTTGAGCAGTTTTTTGTGCTTCATCTAAAGCTTCTTTAGCTGGTATATTTTCTATTTCCACTTTGTCTGCTGCAATTTTTAATGCATCATATATTTTTCCATCTGTAGGATCTATAAATGTCTTTGTAGCATGGAGCGCTTGTGCACTTGGTACAGCTGCTTGTGGATTTTTCTCTACAAACGCTTTAAATTCAGGTGTTTCTGTGCTTTTCTTATTTACTGAAATATATCCTGAATCCATTGACCATTCTGCACTAACTTTTGCACTAGTAAAATATTTAATAAATTCATAAGCACCTTGTTTTGCTTCATCATTTACAACACTTGGAATAACTAAAAATCTTGCTTCTGCAATTGGTTTTGCTTCTTTTCCTGCTTTAAATGATGGTTGCTGACATGCAGCTAATTTTTCGAAATCTAGAGTTCCTTGGTCTCCTGAAGAACCAGTATATCCAGCACTCTTATCTTTCATAACATCATCAACTGTTGAATACCAATATTCCCATCCTTGTCCACCTGAGTGAATTCGCATAACCTTATCTTCATGTATCCAACTTCTAAATCCATCAAAAGCTTCTATCCATTCTAGAGAATTAATTAATACCTTACTTCCGTCACCACTTAAAATTGTTCCTCCATTACTTAAAGAAGCATCAATTAAATTATCTGCTCCCCACATTGGCTCCCATCCATAAAATTTAACCTCATCCCCTTCTTTCTTAACTAACTTTTTACTAGCCTCTGCAATTCCAGTCCAAGTCTTTAAAGAATCCTGTGATATCCCTGCATCTTGAAAAGCCTTTTTGTTATAATACAAAACTTGAGTTGTCCCATACATTGGAAAAGCAAACTGCTTATCATTTTTCTTACCCAATTCCATAAAAGATTCTATATAATTTTCTTCTTCAAAATCAATATCTTGACTTGTATAATCACCTATATTCTGTAATACATCCCTATTATTTAAAATAGCTGCCTTATCAGCTTCTATTATTGCAAGTGTTGGAGCTTTCTTTGCAGCAATGCCTGCTTGTAGCTTTTTAAAAGTAGTATCATAATCTTCTTGAGCTACCCCTTTAACCTCATACTTATCTTGTGATGCATTAAATTCACTAATTACCTTCTCCATATTTTTTCCAAGCTTTCCTCCAAGACCATACCAATACTCTACTTGAATTTTACCATCAGCAGTTTTCTGTACCTTGGTTGATCCATTAGCTGTTCCCGTTCCACATGCCACCAATCCACTTGTTATCATTGTAATTAATCCTATAGTACAAACTTTTTTTATAAACTTATTCATAACATTTCTCCCCCTATAAATCCTTTAATTCTTAGGCTCTGTTTAGAAGAGTGTTTATATTGTTATATTGTTATAAAGTGGACATTGAACAATATATAACAATATCATCACGGTTTTAAAGCAACGCCTATTTTTAAGATACCCTTGCGGTTTTTATAGTTCATTTTTTGAACAACTTAATACTACCACCGTTCATTGTTCAATACAATAAGTTCATGGAAAATTTTATCAATTTATTTTTTCACAAATAAAAAAGCTGTATCAAACTATTTAAAAATAATTTGATACAGCATCCTTTACTAGTTATTATGTAGTTTCTTTGCCATAGCTTCTATTATATATAATAATATCAAGTCATTATTTGTATGTTTTTATAAGGTATTCGAAAAAATACAATAGTTATCTTTTCCTTGATTTTTAGCTGAATATAAAGCTTTATCTGCATTTATAAAAAGTTCATTAAAATTTTCACCATCATATGGATACCTAGCAATACCTACACTACCAGATACTTTATACTTCAAATTTTCTCCTGTAAAAATCTTTTTAAATGCTTGAACTAAGTCATCAGCTTTTTTTAGAATTAACTCTTCTGAATCTACATTCTTTAAGAACACCATAAATTCATCTCCGCCTACTCTACCAACAACGTCATCTTTTGTAAAAACATTTGAGATTGCTAAAGAAACCTCGTGCAAAACAGAATCTCCAAATAAATGACCTAAATTATCATTAATTGATTTAAAGTCATCAATATCTATCATAAATAATGCATGCTTACCATTTATTCCATCATTATCTATATAATTTTCAATAATTTGCTGTACTGTTCCTTTGTTATATAACTCAGTTAAGCTATCTCTTTGAGCTTTAAATAAAAGATTCTCAGTCTTCCTTTTTTCTTTATCAATATCAATTATTACTCCGATCGCCTTAAAAACAAATCCATTTTCATCAAATATTGCAGTTACCCTAACCCTACACCAAATATAATTATCTTTTTCTGTTCGGATTCTAATTTCAGTTTCCCTATATGGATTTCCTTTTTCAATATCTAGTAATAATTCTTTAAATCCTTCTGCATCGTCTTTATAAATACTGTTACTTTTAAATACATTTTCTTTAACATTACTTTTAAATGGAATATACTTGAATTTACTATTCCAATTAGAAGAATAAGAAATCGTATCTTCTGCAATAGTCCATTCAAAAATTATATCTTCTGTTTGTTCCATAATAATACGATGTCGATTTTCACTTAATCGAAGTTTCTCTTGTGCAGTTTTTGATTCAGTTATATCTATTACCACACTATAAGTAAATATTGGGCCACTTTTATTTTCAACTATTTGACCATTATCAAGTACCCATATAATACTTCCATCCTTATGTACAACTCTATATTCTATATTAAATTTATCATCTTCATTTAATTGTTTCATTATTTCAGTACTTACTTTATCACGATCCTTTTCATAAACTATATTAATTAATTGATTATCAAATTTTGTTTTAATTTCTTCTTTGTTATACCCTAAAACATTTAAACTTCCAGCACTCATAAAATCTAAAATATAACAACCATTTTCTATTCTAGAGCGATGAACTCCACCTGGTATATTAGAAACTAAAGATTTTAGCTTTCTATTACTATGTTCTATTTCTGATTCGTTTTGTACTATTGTATCTATTAATTCATTAAATGCTATAGCTATTTCTCCAAATTCATTTGCCTTATTATATATAAATCGCTTTGCATAATTACCTTGTTGTACTCTTTTTATAGATTCTAGTAATTTATACACTGGCTTAGAAAAATAGTTAATTATAAATGTATTAGCAATTATTATTAATACTAAAATAAATACTATTGAAATAAATATTACTTTAATACTTTGTTTTAGCGGAATTGTAAATTCATCCCATTCAACTACACTTAATACTGTCCATCCTGTATCTGCAATCTTAGAGTAATAACCTATTTTATGAATTCCATCCATAGTGTAATCAATTGTTCCTTTTTGATTATTATTAAAATCTATCTTGTTCCATTGTTGAGATAAAGTATTAGGCTTTTCAATATTATTAATATTATCAGTTAAATTTTCATTAACAGTCGCTGCAACATCTCCATTTCCATCCATAACTGTAATTTTACCTGTTTTGAAAAAAACCTTATCATTTACAATTTTTTCAAAATAGCTCATATCTATTATACTAAGCACAGATCCTTGATATTTCTCCTCACAAAAAATTGGAGTTGCAATAATACAACTCTTTACACCATTGTTAAAATCTTCTCTTGAGATAATCTTCGTTACAATCGTTTGATTATGTGAAAGCTTTTCTATATCTTGATTAGAAAGTATCGTATCTTTACCTATATACTCATTACCACTTGATGCAATTATAATTCCATTTTTATTAATAAGTGACATTATATTTATAAAAGATTGTTCATTTTTGCTTGTAGTTAAAATTTGGTTTACTATTTTCATATTATATTTTGTATCTTCAGAATTAACTTTATTATTTGAATCAGCTAATAATTCAATCGATGCTGGCATATTTATAATAACATTAAGATTAATTACACATTGTCCAAAAAAGTTTTCTAAATTTGTTGATTGATTTTTAGCTTCTGCTATTACATTTTGCTCAATCATTTTTATATACTTATTATTAAAGCTACCAAGACATATACTTGTCGAAATAATTACAGGTATTGTAGCCAATAAAATAAGTAAAGTAATAAACTTTTTTCTTATGTTCATCTTTTCACCTCATTGATATTTAATGTGAGATTCTGTTTAAAACCATGTTGATATTAAAACAGAACCTAATGTAAAAATCATATATTATATTTTTACAAAATAAATATTATTAAGACATTATTATACTAAATAATACTATTGTTTAGCAATATACTAAAAATCCACACTATAGTTTAAACTATAGTGCGGATTTAAAAATAATTAAAATTTAAGGCTATGTTTTAAAATAGTGTTGATATTTTAATATAAAGGCGAACTGGCATTGGAATTTGCTTTGTAGAACTCTTAATGAATATTTGTACTATTAACGCTTGTCATAATCTTTGATTAGGAGCATGCATTAATAGGACTAATATTCGTTTTAGAGTTCTTAAAGTGAATTCCACTGTCCATGAGCTTTATATTACAATATCAACATTCACTTAAAACATAGCCAAATTTAAAAATTGGGCTTATTTTAATTTTTCTGGTGTTGGTTCTTTTGCTACAAAGTAAACTCCACCTATAACAAGTATACTACTTAAAACTGTTAATAATCCTATTTGACTTCCCAAGAATATCTTATCAAAAATAATTGACCATACAACATAAGTTATGTTTATACCCATAGCTCTTGTTGCTCCTATTTTATAAATTGCAGTGTAATAAAATAAGTATGATACTGTTGCAGCTAGTGCTGTTCCAGCAATCCAGAATATAACACCGTTTCTTAATATATCAAAACTTAAACCTATACCACCGACTATTGGAACTATTAAGAATCCATAAGTTACTGCTGATGTAAATTGTCTTATTTGAAGTGCAAATTCTGAAGTGACTTCATCACCTTTCATTCCATAAGCACATATAACACATTCACTGCCCCATCCAACTACACATAATAGTGCAAATAAGAACCCTATAGGGTTAGTTGATCCTGATGCTGAAGTATATCCTAAAACTGATACTCCTATAATTGCTACTACTAATCCAATCCACCCTTTTTTATTGATTTTTTCTTTTAATACTATCATTGCAAGTATTGCTCCAACTGCTGGATATAAAGATGAGATTATTGCAGTATATGAAGGTCCGATATATTTTACTGATAATAAATATCCTGTCATACCAACTGGTCCTCCAAGTAGTGCACCAAATGCAACCCATAAAGCACTTTTACTTTTAACTGCTTTAAAGAAATTTCCTAGTTGTTTTCTTAAACCAAGATATATGAATGTCCATATTGTTGAAAAACTATCATGCAAAAATGCAGTAATAATTGGTGCTAAAAGTATTGCTTCTTGTGTTTTTACAAATGGAGTCATAGCTAAAATAAATCCCATAAGTACTGTATCTGCTCCCCAAGAAATAGCTGAAATAACTCCACTCATTACACCTTTTTTATAATTATTTTTATCAAAACCCATTATAATCTCCCCTTTTTAATATTGCTTTAGAACTTTTTTAATTTCTATAATATAATTTATATTAATCATGTATTTTAACACATTCATTTAATAAGTTCATTTTTTGAACAATTTTATATTATCATTGTTCATTGTTCAATACAATACGTTCATATAAAAATATTTGACTATCTTTTACAATATCAACATTAATTTAAAACATAGTCAAACATATAAAATAAAAAAAGAGGATATATATGTACGAAATAATACATTGTAAATAGAAAGCCTTAATAACTATTTACTAGTATATATAGTACAAATATATCCTCTTTTTTAAAGAAAACCAGATTAATATTCACTCATTGGAAAATTTCTAGCAAGTTTACAACTCAGGGGTAAGAGTTATAGGTATCTCTCCTTTATAACTTTTTTTATATTTTCTAAATCATCTGATACTTTGCTCAAATCATCACCATTTATCAACATCTTAATCATTAATTGTTGTATCTCTGTTAATGCTTGCATACTATCTAAAAATGCCTCGTTAATATTAGATGATGCCACAAGTTTCTTTTCATTAAGTATTTCGTTTATCTCTGAATCAAATTGTTCATAAGATTCACAACTTAACTCATATGCAGATAACACATTAATCGCAGTAGGATTAATTACAGCATTATCTATCTCTACTTTTAATTGTCTATTTTCAAACATCTCTACATTCCTAAGGCTTGTTTCTAATCCTCGTATTTCACTTTCTAGTTCTGCCATCCTTCTTAAATTTCTTTGAGCCGTAGATACCTTGCTTATATCCTTTGCAGTTGTTAATTCCTTTTTAACTTTATCAATTTTAGATATTATTATATACTTATCTTTTCTTTTCTCTTCATTAGTATTCATTATATTAAGTGCTTCTTTTATCTTATCTGCTGGTAAACCTCTTACTATATTTTTTCTATTCTTAATAAATAACTCCATTATATCTCACCTTTTCTTCTAAATATGAAAAAATACTAAACCACTATATCAAGAACTCCTTTAGCTTATTATTTTTTTGAAATTCCCAAGTTATTTTTATCTTTTGTAATAATGTAACACTATATGTTGCAATAAATTGTGTTTACTACAACATATAAATAATTTAAATTTACTGTAATTTCAAATGTAAATTTATTAATGCATATATACTATAAATATTCTAAGATTTTTTAATTTTTAATTTTTTTAAGAATACATCTAAAAGTTGAAAAAATACCTTATCTTTAGTAACTGCTAAAATTCCCACATAATATATTCCACATAAAAATACTACTGCTAAGGTTACCATAATTACACTATTTGTAAAATACTTAACTATTAATGTTAGTGGAATAAACAATAAAGAGTAATAGAAGTATTTTATGTTTTCAAAACTAAATAAATTTATATCTATTTTCATATTTTTTTTAACTAGCCTATATTCAAAACCTATAACAATTAAATTTGCCAAAAGTGTAGTAGCTATAGCATTAGTAGCACTAAATTTGCCTATAAATATCAATATGCTATTGAATATTAAGTTCAATATTCCACCTATAAATATTAATTTAACATCATCTTTTTCTCTTCCATGAAGGTATATAATTTGATTTGCTATTATTCCTTCTACTCCAATACTTAACATATAAATAGAGAACATTATCATTATAGGAACTGCTTCAATAAATTTTATCCCCCCATAAATTAAAATAACTTCTCTTGATAAACATAATACTCCTATTGAAGCTGGAAATAAAAACATAAAATAAATTTTTACTATCCTTTTAAGCAGTATCATATACTCATCTTTTGAACCATTACCCAAATAATTAGAAAGCCTTGGCATTGTTACTTGAATTACCGTAAGCATAAGTGTATTTATTATAGTCATTATTTTTTGAGCTGTACAATAATAACCAACATCTGTTAGTCCAATATAATTACCTATCATTATCTTATCAAGCTGAGTATATAAAACTCCTGTATTTGATAAGATAACAACAAAAAACATAGGTTTAATATGTCTTGCAAAATGTAAATTATTAAAATCAAAATTTATTCTCTTCTTAATATATATAAAGCTTATTATGTTATTTAATAAGTTAAAGAAAACAACTAAATATAAATAAAATAAAAAGTCTTTTTGATTTCTAACACATAATACTATTAAAGCTGAATATATTATTCTAACTATCATTGTCTTAATAGCTATAAAATCATAATTTTCTAAAGCTTCATTAACCCATTCCACATAAAAAAGATTAGATACTAAATTAAAGCCTAAAATTATACATGTATAAAAATATGGTTGATTTTTATAAACTATTGATACAAAAATCATATATGCAGCTGAAGTAACAATATTTGTAACAGTCGTAAAAATAAATAAACTAGTAAAAGTCTGTTTTAGTTTAACCTTATCGTCTCTAACTCTACTAACTTCTCTCAATCCATATTGATAAATTCCAAAACTTGCAAATATTAAAAAGTATGCAGTTAAAGATTCTCCATACCCAATATATCCATAAAGATCTGGCCCAAACACTCTAGTTATTACCGGACCTACTAATATAGGTAAAATTATATTAAATAAATTTAACATTGCTTTAAAAAATGCATTCTTTGACATAGACTTAGCCATATGTTTCCTCCTATAATCCCCTCTGGATTATTTTACTTCTACTATATTTTACACTAAGATAAAATCTTGTCAAATTCACATATCATTAATTCTTTGGTATGATTCATTATCCGTATCTATACTTTATTCTAACAAGTAATATTGTCAATTAGTATTTATTATTACTTTTTTCATCTTTTAAAACAGAACCTTAAAATTAAGCAAAGAGTTACAAAATAAAATTTATACCTAGGAAAAATGCATAAAAATTAATATTATTTTATAAATATTTCGTATATTGTATAATTGAAGTAAAACTCAAAGGAGGTATTTTATGGAATGCAGTAGTGGTATACAAGCATTTATGGTTGGTGCACTGGTAGCAGGAATTATTTTCATAATTAAAAATGTATTAGAACGTAAAAGAAATGATAAACATAATTTCTAGGCACATAAAATAATAGACCAAAAACATGTCATACATTTAGTGTCAGATAATAAGGAATTTTTTTCCTCATTTAATATATCATCTACAATAAAAGAAATATGGATATGTTTTTTCGTAATATTGCGTAAAAAAACTTTTATTATATTTTCATCATTTTAGGATTATTTCATTATAGTCTCTCTATAAAAAGAAATAGGGATAAGCTTTTTACGTAATATTGCATTGAAAATTTCTTATTAGAGTTTCATCATTTCAAAGGTGAAAAGTGTTACTGTTTGAGAGATTTATCTCGAGTTTAGCACTTTTCAGTTTTGAAATGATAGACAACTCTTTAAGAAATTTTCTGCAATACGAGTAAATGATTATCCCTATTTCTTTCCACCACTATCTATTGTATTTTAAGTGTATTCTTTAAGTATTCTAAATCCTCTAGTGAATCTATTTCAAAAATATCATTTGAGTCTATTTTTTCAATACGCACATCCATGTCTTTAAGGTTATCTACCGCAATACTATCCCAATATAAATCCTTAAAATTTCCACCAGCAACTACCTCTTCAACTTTTTTAGCTATTAAAATACCATCTTTTTCTGTCCAAAAAGATGCACCAGACATTATGTAACTAGGTTTATCTCCTTCTTTTCCAATATCAACTCCAAATATTCTTTCATTTTCATCATAGTTTAGAATCCATTCTCCAATAATGTTTTCCTTACATGCTGAATAATAAACCGAAGTATTTGGCATATCTTCAGGCAAGAAGTTTCTTGTAATATAATTATCTGCATCAATAACGAATGCATCTTTTAGATATTGTCTTACTAAATACATTGTATATATATTGTTGTAAACATCATACTTATCATTAACTACCTTTATTAAATTATATTTCTTAACTATTTCATCAAATTTTTCATGTAAATAACCTGTTAATACTATAATTTCATCAATTCCTCGTTCTTTTAAATTAATTATTTGTCTTTCAAGTAAAGGCATTCCATTAACCTCTATTAAAGACTTTGGAGTAGTTTCTGTTAAAGGTCTAAGCCTAGTTCCCATACCTGCTGCCATTAAAATTGCTCTCATGTTATCTTCTCCTTAAAAATCAAAAAATAATTTTAAAGTCTTTTTAAATTTTCCTTAGCTCTATTGTATCTATCAATTCCGTAAGTACCGAAATTATCTCCTTCAGCTTCTTTTATAAGTGTCCAAACTGCCCATAATATATCTTGGCAAATTTGATGAATTAGTAATCTTCTTCTTGAGTTTTCATCCGCTTCTTTTCCAAAATAAAGTCTAAACATAAGTTCAACATCATCTTCTAAAAATTCATTTTCTAAAGAAAGTGCTGCCAAATCCCACATATCATCATTAATTCCGCTATATTCCCAATCAATTAAATAAATTCTGCCTTCTGTATCTTTGACTAAGTTTTCAGAAACTAAATCATTATGAGAAGGTACAAAAACTCTATTACATTCTTTTAATTCTTCTTCTAATATCATTACCTTTTCACGCACTTGAGCATAATCATCAAAGAAATCTCCATTATTGCTTTTTAAAATATTTTCATACTTTTCAAGTTCTCTAAATACATTAAATTCATTGTCCATATGAAAATCAGTACATTCATGCAAGTCTCTTAAAATACTTGTAACTTGCTTTAAGTTTTCTTCCTTCTTAATACTTCTATGAGTTAGTGTTTCTGCATTTTCTATAAACTTAGATATTTTAACCCCAGTTTCAAGATTAAAGTAAGGAACTTCCACATTATATCCTTTTTCTGAAGCTACTGCTGAATTAAACATTTCTGTATTTCTATTAATCATTTGCTCAGTACCAGTGCCTGCAACCCTTAAGATATATCTATTCCCCTTAACACATACTCTATAATTCTTATTAGTCATTCCGCCTGCTAGTACAACCTCTGTAATATCATCATCATCTGCTTTTAAAGCTTCACGAACAATAGTCTTTATATTATTTATCTCATAGCTAAGCTCTCTTCTTCTTATAGTTGGGTAAAGATAATTTTTAATTTTTTCATACTCTTTTTGAGTATCTGCATCGCCCCAAGCAAGATCATCTATCTTAACAAATCCAATATTATAACTTCTAGCTACATCTAATAATACATACTCGTAATTTAAATATGGATTAACATTTCCATTAAACTCCTCAAGCATCATTGAATATAACTTATAAGAAATCTTAGTAAGCCCAATCATCTCACCATCAATTTTATTAAATTGGTGAATATCCTTAGACATCTTAAATAAATGATTATCCCTTATCTCAACAAAGGCCTCGTCACCAGAACCACTCTCATTAGTAAAAAGTATGCAATCACGATTTTCACTTTCAGCAAGTTCCTTAATTGCTTTACCTTCAAAGATTAGATCATTTTCAACAAGTAAAAAATCATCATCAATATAGTCCTTAGCAAGTGATAAAGAATGCATTGTTCCAGTCCATTTATATGTATCACTCTTAACTAAAGTTACATTCTTAATATCTTTAAAATATTCCTCATAATATTGACTTTCATAACCTATAACAATCACAATTTTATTTATTCCATTCTCTTTAAGGATATTTAAAGTTCTATCAATTAACTTAAAATCCTCAATTTCAAGCATTCCAACTGGTCTTCCAAATTCCTTAGCTCTACCAGCTGCAAGAATCACAGCTTGCTTAACAATTTTCTTTTCTTCTTCATGAAGTTTTAATCTTGTATTCTTAGCAGAAGCAAGATTTTCCTCTAAAATATTCATACCTTTTTCAGTTACCCTATATAAAATCCCTCTATTATTAATAATTCTCTCTATAGTTCCATCAAGCGTAAAGTCCTTCAAAATAGAATTCACTTTGCCTAATGAAATATTTGTCCTCTTAGCTAATTCCCTTTGATTAATATTAAAATTATCATTTAATATCTTTAATATCTCTAATCTATCCTCTAACATAAAAATCCCCCTTAAATCTACTCTACACTTCATATAATACTTATATATATGTTGTTATAATTTATATAGTTCATAATATGAACTATATAAATTATAGTACAGCATAATTTAAAAGTAAATATATTTTAAAAAATCTTATTTAAATTATTTTTAAAATATAATTCTTAATTATATAAACAATTCATAACACCCTAAATAGCATCTTTAACTAAAAAGAATAGTGAGAATAATTACTGATTTATTTGTTACACTATCTAATATATTAATAAAAATAAGGCACATTTTAAAAAATATTTATTTACATGGGAGTGATATAAATTGAATGAAGGAATTATAGTATTGGTAAGAGCAATCTTTGCTTTTTTTTCACTACTAATATTTACACGAATTCTAGGTAAAAAACAAATATCTCAACTTACGCCCTTTGATTATGTACTAGGGATAACTATTGGGTCAATTGCCGCTACCCTAACAACTGATTTATCAAGCGCGGCTTGGACTCATTGGATAGGACTTCTTGCTTGGGTAGTTCTAGGATTAGGTATTGACTTACTCACAACTAAATCAAGATATATGGCAAAACATATAGAAGGTGAACCAAGTATAATAATAATTAACGGTAAAATATTAGAAGATACTATGCGTAAATTAAAATACAATGCTACAAACTTACAACATCAATTAAGATGTAAAGATATATTTGATATAAGTGAAGTTCAATTTGCAGTATTAGAAACAAATGGTGAGCTTTCTGTTCTAAAAAAATCCGACTTACAACCATTAACACCAAAAAATATGAATATTCCTGTACCTAAGGCAAGAATAGGTCTAGATTTAATTTATGATGGAATAGTAGTA
Source organism: Clostridium uliginosum (assembly GCF_900112485.1). Lineage (GTDB taxonomy): Bacteria > Bacillota > Clostridia > Clostridiales > Clostridiaceae > Clostridium > Clostridium uliginosum. The sequence goes on along the minus strand of NZ_FOMG01000011.1, from coordinate 40,294 downwards.
GATACAAACTTAAAACAAATTAATCGTGATCGCAAATGGTTGAAATATCAATTAAAGAAATATGGAGTAGATGATCCTTCTGAAGTTTTTTTAGCAACCTATACAGGCTCAGGCTCTTTATATGTAGACAAATTCAAAGATAAAATACACAAACAAATAGTTGTAAGTGAGTTTTAATAAGACATATAAAAAAAGAAATAGAATTTATACTTACGCAAGATTCATTTTCTAGCATCTCAAGTAATGTATAAATTCTATTTCTTAAAATCGTTTTTTTATCAACATAAATAAATTCTAAATCTTATTTCTTAAACTTATTTATTATAGAAATACTTAGGAATATTAAAATAAATAACAAGTCAGTATGTTAGTCTATTTTGCGTCATAAGGAAGCTCGACTCGTATACACTCGCTGAGTAAGTGATTCACACAAAATCATAGATTGCACGGTGTGAAAGTTCGAAGAACGAAATATAAAATTTCGATTCTCACTTTTGGTTCTCTACTCACGTCGGTAAAATCAACCCATAGCTTGCTATGCGTTAATTTCATCTCCTTATCTGACTCAAAATATACGTTGCATCTTTGACTTGTTATTTTCTTTAATATGCCTTAGGTGATCTATTCAAAAAAATTAAATGTTTTTCTTGTTATTGGAAAATATAATTCTGGTGTATCTTCTGTAATAGTCTTAAATTCATACCCCTGTAATTTATAATATTTTATTATTTCTGGCAAAGCTTCGCAAGTGTTCTTGTGCATAGCGGTGCAATGCATAAGAAGTATGACCCTTGATAACTTTTCACTTCCCTTTGTAGCTTTTCTATATAATTTATCTGGTGGAATTTTAGGGTTTAACCCATCTGAATTTTCTAAATTCCAATCATATATTTTAAAATTATTATCATGTAATTTATTTAAAAAATTGTTACTTAAATGTTTTCTACTACCTCCTGGAAACCTAATTATATTGGGAGAAATCCCAACTACTTCATTTATTTCATTACGACAATCAATCATTTCTTTTACAAATTTATCTTCACTTGAATAAATATTCTTAAATTTGTGCGTATAGGTATGAAGTCCTATGCTATGTCCTTCATCATACATTCTTTTTACCACGTCTTCTCGACCTTTAATTTGATTACCAATAAGAAAAAAAGTTGCTTTTATGTCATTTTCTTTTAGAGTATCTAACACTCTATTTGTTACTTTACCACTAGGACCATCATCAAAAGTTAAATAAATTACTTTTTTTCTATCACTAATTACTTCTTCATTTATATTAAAATTTTTAGTGGTTGTTACGTTAGATGCTACAGGCATGCTACTTATATTTTCTTTAAATAGAAAAATAACAAAAAGCATACTTGCAAAAAATAAACAGAACTTTAATTTGTTTTTCAATTTTTTATCCTCCAATGTGATTTAAATAAGTTATTATATTTAATTAAATAATTTTGAAATCTAAATTTTATACCCATGGTTAATATATCCTAATTGTGATACTTAATCCAAATAAGATATGAATTTTATTTTCTATTAATTATGAAATTCAATACTTCTTATTATTCACATTTTTGAAATTTTTATTTGTGGTAATTTTGAACATTTAATAACTTTTAAAGTATTTGCAACATTTGCCTATAGCAACTAAAAAATCATAATCAATTCCAATTCTCCTTTACTAAAACCATTTATCTTTCTTAATGAGCAATACTAATCCAATAAGTACAGTTGGAATAAATATCATTCCAAATACTATCCAAAATGCCATTTCATAATTGTGCATTGGTATTCCTTGTACATTCATAGAAAAGAGTCCACTAACAAGAGTCATTGGCAATATAGCAACTTGAATAATTGTAAAAGTACGCATCAAACCATTTATTGTATGGTTTGTAAGTGATGCAAAAGTACTATCCGCAGATTCAATAACTTCTTTATAATTTTCAAGCATATCCCATATTTTTTCTATCTTGTCAGTAATATCATCAAAATATATATCCATATCTTTAGGCAGATATTTTTTAATAGCTTTTTCTAAAGTTATTATAACTGGTCTTAATGGTTTAATTACACTTCTATAGTTTATTATCTGCATCTTAGTTCTTGATATAGTTTCAAGCATTGATTTAGAACGATTAGCAAACACTTTTCTATTTATTTCATTAACTATATTTCCAATCTTATCAAGCATAGGAAAGCAATAATCAAATAGTGTTTTAATTATCTCATAAAGCAATAATGCTGAACCTTGCTCCATATATTCACTTCGTAATTCTTCTTTTGATTGACATTTTTTTGCTAGCTCCACTAAAGGTTTAAGTTCTCCCTCATGAAGTGTAACTAAGTAATCATGACCTATAAAAATATCTATCTCTTCAGAGTCAATTCTGAAAAGTTCTTTTCTATATCTTGGAAGATGAATTACGATAAAACTATAATCTTCATAGGAATCTACCTTTGACCTTTGATGCTCAGTCATGCAATCTTCTAGCAAGAGATCATGAAATTCATACATATCCTTAAGCATTTGAATTTCCTTATTAGTAGGTCTAATAATATCAATCCATTTAAGTCCTTTAAATTCAATTATCTTTACCTCTGTAGTTAAATTTTTTTTAACAGTAGGTTGTTTTTTATCATTTTTAAATGATAGCGTAAACATAGTAATATTCCTCCATTCTTATATGTACAATATGAACATTAACTTTCATTATCTTACTTTTGTGTTTCAGTCTATTTTACTCTATTATCTAAAAATAAATAGAATTGTGAGTGTAATACTTAATCAAGTTAGTTAGATTTAGCTAAATGCCTTAACCTATAAACGATCTTAAACTTTATGATATGAGGAGCTTTTTCATATTTAAGATATATTCAAAAAAATAATTAAATGTATTATATGCTTATAAATCTAAAAATAAGCACATAATACATTTAACACAAAAGTAAATTTTAAAATTATTTTTTGACTTTATAAAATATAAAAATTATTGGCTATGTTTTAAAACCGTGTTGATATTTTAATATAAAGCAAATTTCAATGCCAGTTCTATATTATATAATAATATCAACACCCATCTAAAACATACCGAAATTATTAATATATATGTTCTAATTAAGTTAATACATTTATAATCTTTTATATAATTTTTATAGAAAATTATATCTTTAATTAACAATATCTAGTTAGAAGCATATATATCATAAATTTTCTATATAAGTTCCTCACTATACTGGTGAGTTATAACATTTATAAATATTCTAAGATTTAGGCACATGAAAGAAAATAACAAGTCCAAGATGCGATGTATATTTTGCGTCAGGCAAGGAAACAGAATAATTTAATAGCGAGCTATTAGGCCATTCTGCTGACGCAGCATGACACAAAATAGACTATCATATTGACTTGTTATTTTTTTGAATGTGCCTTATATTAATGAACAAACTTTATTGGAACTTATATATATAACAATGCGAAAGGAAAAACATTTATGCCGGAATCATTAATAACAACAATTATTTCCGCTATATCTATATTACTAGGTGCTACAATAGGAGCAATTTGTAGCTGGAGGATAAATAAAATTACTACCTTAAAAAACATTGAAGTACAAACTAAAATTGTAAAAGAAAATAGACAATTAGAAGAAAAAATGAATCATAAAAACTTATGTGCTTATGCAAATATTGTACGTTTAGACATATGCACTGCTATATTTGAAAGTATAGATAATTTACGTATACTTACTCATAACACAAAAAATCAGTTTCCTATATATATCCCTGTAAATGGTGAGTATTCTAAAGCTATAGTTTCTCTAACTGGTATATTTGATCTAAAAGAAATGAGTTACCTTTATCAACTTTATGGAATTATAGAAAAAATAAATTATGACATGAAAAATTTTAACTATACAAGTGAAGATATGTATGAACTTATAAAAATAGACTGTGAAATATTTTTAAAAAAATTATATGGTAAGAATTTTAATAAAATTTTAGAAAAAGATATAAAAGATATATCTTATAAAGACTTATTTAACAATAATATAATAAAAGAAGGTTATAAAAATGTTCTACTAAAGTTAGAAGAAATATGTGAGTCCCCTATAAATAATTTTGTTTAAACTAAATAAAATGAACTTTTTCTTAGGGATAATTAAGGTTACAATTTATGGATAAAGTGACAGGAAAAATCACATAATGAATAGGAGTGATTATTTATGGATGGTAAGGATACAATATGCAATAGCAAAGAAGAATTGGTACGAGAAATATTAGAAAAAGATAAGGACATAAAGGGAAGTAATATTGATGAAGAATTACTTCACGAACTTATTAGTGGTAAGGTTTCAACGAATATAAATAATATACATGCTGAAAACTTCACGTTAGGAGAAAGAACTGCTGATAAAATAGCCACATTTGGTGGCAGTTGGACCTTTATAATAACTTTTGGTGTTGTATTAGCAATTTGGATTATCGGAAATGCTGTTATTCTAAGTAATAAAGCATTTGATCCATATCCATTTGTATTTTTGAATCTAATATTATCTTGTCTTGCTGCTATACAAGCTCCAATAATCATGATGTCACAAAATCGTCAATCAGAAAAAGATAGATTAACTGCTGCAAATGACTACCTTGTTAACTTAAAATCTGAAATTATAATAGAAGATTTGCATAATAAAATTGATTTGTTAATAGATCAACAGGAAGAGTATAAGAAAAATCAAGAACTACTATTAAAGATAATAGATGAATTAAAAAGTAAGATAAATTAATGTGTCCACTACTTTATACTAACACCAATAATCTTCTGTATCAAAATATGTACGAATAACCTCCCTACTAAATTTCTATAACATGATTTTACAACATGTAAATAAAGAACTTATATCACTATTACTAATGATATAAGTTCTTTAATGTTAAATACTTATCAATTTTTTAGAACACACTTTCTAGCATCTAAAGTAATATATAAGACACATGAAAGAAAATAATAGACCAAATAGGCATCGTATATTTGGTACAATGACAAGGAGACAAATATTCGATTAATAGCGATTTGCCGACGCAGTATGACGCAAAATAGTCAAGCATGCTTTCCTATTATTTTTTGAATGTGCCTAAATTCTATTTCTTAAAAAGATATTTTTTGATAGTATCTTCAAATATCTTTTTATCTTCATCACTTTTAAATGCATCATAAGGAATAATAACTTCTTCATTACCTTCAAAACTTATACAAAGACAATCATCTATTGTAGTAAAATCTGTAATTAAACTTAATGGAACACTATTTTTATGTTTCTTTTTAGTAATATTCATTTCTTCTTTGTTCAATGTTATTGTTATGTTCTTTCCTAAAATACCCTCATCATTCTTTAATCTTTCTTTAAGATTCTTTTTAGCTTTATTCAACCAAAATTTTGGTAAATAGCAAGGTGATGTAATTCCTAATGTAATAAAAATAAGTGCAAATATAATTGAAAAAATCGGACTATTTCCTTGATTATATTCTTGCATTCCTAAAATGCAGTAAAGTACTCCAATGAAAAGCCCTAAAAAAACAACTATCCTTTTTCTTATTTTAACCGATTTTTGATGGACTTCAGAATTATTAGTTTTATAGATTGAAAAATCTATCCACTGTTCTTCTGTATTTTTATATTTTACTTCTATCATACCCTTTTCCCCCTCATTTTTCCTTTTATATTAATTTAGGCATATTAAATAAAATAATAAGTTAAAGATGTGATGTATATTTTTCACAATAACAAGGAGATATGTTTGCTCGTAGCTTGTCTATTAAGTGAACATACCGATGTAGTGTGACATAAGATGAACTTATACCCTCAAGGGGCACCTCGCCTTAAGACAAAATAGACTAGCATACTAACGTGCTATTTTTTTGAATATGCCTTATCTTATAATACCTATTTATTATAATATATATTGTAATTATATCCAATCTATTATTATATTAGGCTTTGTTTTAAAACTACACTATATCCTGAATTATTATAGCTTTTCTGCTGTTAATCAACAACAAATGAAAGTAATTACTTACATGGTAATTAGTAAAAAGCTTTCCTAATTCTTTATTTTTTGGTATAATTAAATTTATCGGGCAAAAAACTAGGTATAATTTATGAAATTTAATTATAAATTGTCGTTTATTATACATAATAATAAAATTATGTATTTATATAAGAACCATGTAATTTATTAGTATATATTACTTATTATATGTCTATAATACTGTATATTGAAATTTTATTTTAAAGATTAAATAAATACTTTTTCTTAATCCTATAAGGAAAAACTGAAGGGAGTGATTGGTTGTCAAAATTAGCAAAATGTTTATGTGGACTATATATATGTTCATCAACATTTCTGCCTTTAACTTATGACAATACAAAACTTAACAACATAGCTTCAAATGAAGCTTGGAATATTTCAAGTTCAGAAATAAAGTTAACAGCAAATAGCAAAAATGAGGAAATTAATGATATTTCCAAGGATTTAAAAAAACATGGACAAGTAGTAAATATTGATTCTAATCTTTGTATTAGAAAGAACCCTAATAAAAATGGTTCAGTATATTATGGTTTATATAAAGGCATGATTTTTGATATATTAGATAAAGAAGGCGAATGGTACAAAATAAAACATGATTACACCACAGGATATGTGCATAAAGATTATGTTAAGGAGTATGATGAAATTCCACCTTATCCAGTATATGATATGCCTAAAGATATTAAAATAAATGATAATAAAATTAAAATAAGTCGTGGTGGTGAAATAGGAACACCTATTAAAGCTGAATTAACTGCTTATTGCAATTGTGCTTCATGCTCAGAGTCATGGGGTAAAAAAACTGCAATGCAAACACAGACTAGAATAGGTGTTATTGCAGCGCCTAAAAACGTTCCTCTTGGAAGTAAAATGTTCATTCCTGAATTAAAGTCCTATAAATCAGATTGTATATTTAATGTTGAGGATAGAGGTGGCGCAATTAAAATAAAAAATGATGGAACCTACATAATAGATGTATGGCTACCATCACATGATAAAGTTAAAAAATTTGGCAGGAAACGTACTGTAATTTATTTACTAAACTAAGACATATAAAAAAAATGATTATAAATGAAGCTATGTTTTAAGTGAGTATTGATATTTTAATCTAAAGCTCCTGGACGGTGGAATTCACTTTAAGAACTCTAAAATAAAGATTAGTCCTATTAATGCATGCTCCCAATCAAAGATTGTGACAAGCAATTAATAGTACAAATATTCATTAAGAGTTCTAAAAAGCAAATTCCAATGCCAGTTCGCCTTTATATTAAAATATCAACACTCTTCTAAAACATAGCCTTATAAAGAAATTACACTAAAAAATAGGACAAATAATTGCGAGATAAACATTAGAAATACTTAGTATAATCTTCCTAGTTTATAAAGCACTATTTGTCCCATTTCTGGTTTTATATATTTTTTACTACTATCACCAAGTGATAATATATCTTCTTTTTTGTGTCTACTATATTTTAGACACATTCAAAAAATAACAGACCAGTATGCTTGTCTATTGATTATCATACTGTGTCGGAAAGTTCTACTGATAGCCCCTATTAGCAGAACTTGCATCCTTGCCTGACATCCAGTAAACAGTGCATTTTTTGATCTGTTATTTTCTTTCATGTGCCTTAGTACATCATTCCATAACTAGAGAATGAATACCATTGACCATCAATATAAGCTCTTTCATTTTGAAGCATTCTACCACTTCCATCAAAGTAATACCAAGATCCTCCTGAAAGTAGCCATCCTGTTTTCATGATTCCATTTGCGTTAAAGTAATATTGGTTACCTCTATTTTTGTCATAGTACCAGCCTATTTGCATTTTTCCATTATTATCTAAGCAATACCATCTTCCATCAGTTTCTTGTTTCCAACCTGTTGCTCTATATCCTGATGAATTTACATAGTACCAAATTTTTTCAACTTTTACCCAAGCATCTTTAACTTGTCTACCTTTGTTGTCAAAGTAAATATAGTTTCCTTTTACTTTAGCCCATTCTTCATATTTACTCAAATCAATCCAAATTTTATTGCTTTCATCATAATATGCATCATTCTTATTATTATCTTCATTATTATTATCATCATTTGGATCTTTAATATCATTTATATCATCATTAGTTCTATAGATATTTAAAGTATAAGTTTCAGTTTTTGTTCCATCTTCAGATGTAATTTTTATTTCAATTTCTGTTTTCCATTGTCCCTTAAGACTTACAGATATCGGTGAGCTAGTAAACTTCTCTCCATCAACAGTAATGTTTGAATAGTTTTCATCTTCAGGAATAGGCTTAACTTTAATACTCTTTACATCTGGATCTACACGAACTTTGCATGTATCATTATCAGGATCAAAATTAAAATCTCCTGGATTAAGTTCTACATTTTTTAATTTAGCATTAGAACTTCTAGCATCTTGTTTAATTGTAACAGTATAAAGCTTCTTAGTCTTACCATTCTCAGCTGTAACAATAATTTGCAATGTAGTTTCACCAGTTTCTTGTAATGGAATCTCCATCTTTGAACCTGAAGTTAAGGCATATGTCTTTCCAGTTTCTACAACTTTTGCTTCAGTAATATTAGCTTTAAGCTCATCAGTTACTGCAGTTACATCTATCTTTTTATTATCTTTTTTTACTGTCAAATCATAATTTAATGTTTCTTTTGAAAATCCTGCAGTTCCATCATCCTTCTTTAAATCTCCTGTACTAAAGCTTAAAGAACTTAAATAAGCATTTTCCTTACTAGGAACTTCTGGATTTTCAGGATCTTTACCATCCCCTTGTATATTAAATATATACTTATCTCCTACTGGATTACCATTTTTATAAGGTCTTATGATCATTTGTTTACCAGCGCATTTACTTAAGTCTAAACTTAAATTTCCATCCTTATTAACAACTTCTTCTTGTCCATTAACTGTAACTTTTGCTATAGCACCATCTAAAAAATTACCTATAGTAGTAAATTTAATATTTGCTGGTTTTGTAGGATCAGTAAGGTAAAAATCATATTTATATGTAGAAGAATTAAATGGTATTGGTGTAGTTCCACCATTAGCTTCCTTTAAAATTGCATTATCAAAAGCAAAATTAAAATTAGATTCTTCACCACTGAATTTAACCTCTAATTGATATGTTGCCAAAGGATCTCCTAACACATCAGAATCACTTGATCCTTTATAAACATCTAAATAAATTACATTTGCATTTTCTTTAGTGCTAGTACTATCACTAAAAGAAACATATTGATCAAAGTCTTGTTGTTTTATAGTGGTTCCACCATAATCATTAATATAATGATTACTTGCTTTAATCACATAGCCACTCTTTGCACCAAATGTAGGAGTTATTTTAACCTTTCCAGCACGTTTATCCAAAGTAATTTGGCCTTTATATACTTTAGTGCCACCCTTTTTCCCAAGATCTTCAAATGACTTTCCTATATAATTTTCATTATCTGTAATAATATCACTATAATATTTACTGTCAATTTTTACTCCTCTAAGAGTATAGTCATCAGTACTATTTTCATCTTTAAACTTTAATTTAATAGCGTAATTTTTACCAAGATTATTATCATTAGGTATACTAATTACCATAATCTTTGAATCAGTTTTACTTAACGATCCAATTAGTTTATTTCCGTTTTTCTGTACTGTTAAATCTTCTATACCATCCATCCACACTCTAGCACTATCTAAATTAAACGACTCTTGAAAGTTTATTACATAATCTAAAGTACTAATTTGGTCATTTACAATGTGTTCATATGTAAAAAAAGTTTCAGTTTCTGTTGTTTCTAATTGCTTTTTATATAAAAATGGTACTTTATTTTTCTCTGTATTTTCAATATTAGCATCTTTCTTACCAATATAACTAGAAAAATCTATTTTATCTATTTTATCTTGTGCATATACTGAGGCATGTTCAATAGTTATAGCTTCTTCCTTAGTATATTGTGATGCTGAAGTTGGACCTTCTGTAACTTCTGTACTATTACTAATGTTACCCTTATCATCTGTAGTATAAGTTGTCTTTTTATTTGTTATTGTAGTTGTTTCTTTAATTTTATAACCTATTTCATTAATACCTAATGGAAGGTCATGTATTTCAAGTCCATTTTTGGTTAATCCAACATTATCTGTAACTGTACATCCAAGTTTTTGTGTATCGTCTAAGCTCATCTTATTAATAGTTGTTAGTTCAAGTTTTCTTTCAATTTTAGTTGTAGTTTCAATCTTAGTTGTTATATTTCCTAATGTACTTTCTTTATTTTCTATTGTATCTTTTGGATTATCCGGAATACTTATTTCAAAAGATTTAAATCTTCCCTTTGTTATATAAATACTTTTATCATTTGAATCTTGACCTACTGTATTACTAGGATCTTGAGTATTAGTATCAAGTTTTACTCCTCCAACAGTTATTTCATAGCCTGCTCCTGATGGAGTTGATGCATTAGCTTTTTCACTATATCCACCCCATGACGTAGGTAGAAGTGAAAAAATACACATAAATGTTATTAATAAAGATATAATTCTCTTTTTATTGTTTTTCTTTCCCATTTTTATCCCCCTAATATCTTATTTCCCAACTTATAATATATATTTATATATTATCATATTTTTCTACACAAAATAAGGTTTTTACAGCAATTGTTATTAATATCACACTGTGTAAATAATACCATATTATATTTTTTGATATTTATTTCCTGGGTAATTATATTTTTAAAAAATATGTAATTTAAACTCAATTTATATATATATAATTAATACATACATCTACACTATTTTTAAACTATTAATCATATTATATTTTCGTTTAATTTAGCATTATCTTTATAGATTAAGACACATGAAATGAAATAAAGTAACAGCGCATAATAATGATCTATTATTTTTTTGAATGTAACTACATTAATTTACATTTTACAATTTACGTTGTACAATATAAAATTAAAAATGTATATATATGTTCTAATTAATATAATTCATTATTTATATGGTTAACATTTAAAGAAATAATAGAGATACTGAATAAATTCAAATGAACAATTATTTTTAGAATATATATATTTAAAAATAAGACTTATTTAAAATTTTTAGAATATACTATTCAAATAAATTCCATAGCAATTTAGGCATATGAACGCAAATAACTTATTTAGGGGGATAAAATGAAAAACGAATTTAGATTAGCAAATAAAAAAGATATAGATAATATTCTATCAATATTTTTTAGTGCAGTTGAAAACATGAAAAATTTAGGAATTAATCAATGGGATGAACTTTATCCTAATGAAGATGTTATAAGAAACGACATAGAGAACAATAAAATGTACATATTAACAATTAATGATACTCCTGTTGCAACAATTGTAATGAATGAAGAACATGATAAAGAATATAACGACCTTAATTGGAAATATGATTTTAAAGAAGCTTCTGGCAAAGTCTCTATAATCCATCGTGTATGTGTTGATCCTAACATTCAAGGAAAAGGTATTGGTAAAAAAATAGTTATGTTAGGTGAAGAAGAATTAATAAAACAAGGTTACTGTGCAATTCGTCTTGATGCATTTTCTCAAAATCCTTTTGCCTTGAAATTATATAGTTGTTTAAATTATCTTTATGTTGGTGATGTTCAGTTTCGAAAAGGTAAATTTCATTGTTTTGAAAAAAAACTATAATTTTAGACATAAGGACTTATTATTTTTTGGGGAGTATGCCTAAAATTAATCATTAAGCAAAAGAAATAGCAGCCAATATACATATAATATTGGACTGCTATTTTTTTTAAGATGCCTAAATTCCACTTGATATAGAATCTGCAATTGCACCTGCTATTTTATTTTGATAATTTGAATCAGCACAGTTTGCTGCTTCCTCCGTATTTGTTATAAATCCAGATTCTACTAGTACTGCAGGCATCTTTGTATTTCTACATACAAAAAGATTTCCATCTTTTCCGCCTCTATTTACAGCACCAGTTTTATTTACAATGCTGTTTGTAATATCAACTGCCATATTTTTACTTATAGAAAGCTTATAATCACTAAATGCTCCACCAAAGTTAGCATCTTGTGAGTTTGAGCTATAATAAGTTTCTACTCCTTTTGCTGATTCTGCTTCAGCTGAATTATGATGTAAACTCACAAAGAAATCTGCATTAAAATTATTTGCCATCTCAACTCTTTTAGTAAGACTTTGAGTCACTCCTAATGTTTCTCTATCAGTTTCATTCCTAGTCAACATTACTTGATATCCTTGATCTTCAAGTTTTGACTTTAACTTAACTGCAAGTTGCATATTTAAATCTCTTTCTGCATACGTCACTCTATTGTGTGTAGCATAAGCACCATCATCGCCACCAAAGTTATGTCCTGGATCTATTACTATTAATTTTGAAGAACCACCACTAACTCTACTACCTCTCTTACCATCTGTGCCTATTTGCCATCCATTTATTACAGTGTCTTTAAGCATTGCACCTGAGGAAGGTTGTAAATAATAGAAATCATTGCCACTCATTGTCCAACCTGTTGCCATAGATCCATTACTATTTGAATAGTACCATGTTTCTCCAAGCTTAAACCAACCTGTTGCCATAATTCCATCTGAGTATAAGTAATACCAATTATTATCAGGTCTTATCCATCCATTAAGCATACTTCCATCAGTATTAAAGTAATGCCAATTTCCACTTATTGAAAACCAACCAACTCTCATTGCTCCACTACTATCTAAAAAGTATTTTTTGTTGTCAATTAACTTAAATCCATTAACCATACTACCATCACCTTGAAGGTAATACCACTTGGATCCATCTTTAAGCCATCCAAGTTTCATTGCTCCAGAAGATTGAAGATAATACCATTTACTTCCTGCCCTAAGCCAATCTTTTGCCATAGAACCATCACTATATAAATAGTACCAATTATTATCTGGTTTTATCCATCCTGTAGCTTTACTACCATTTGATGTGTAGTAATACCATGTTCCACCTTCACATCTCCATCCAATTGATGATGTAATATTTGTACTACTATCATTTGAATTTTGAATTGGTGAAGTTACTTCAGGAGCTGTTGGTGTGTTTGGAATGACAGGCTTTTCTGGGCTTACAGATCCACCTTTATCATCAGTATTTGGTGTTACCTCCGGCTTAACATTAATGCCTGAGTAAGTTAACATATCATTATATAAGCTATTAACTTCTTCACCATATGTGCTACTTGGAGCCCATTTTCCACCTAATGAATTTACTGTAGGTGATTTACCCTTAATAGTTACAAAATGTCTTGGATCATAAGTATTACTTTTAGGATATCCTTCAGCTCCTGCATATAATGCCAAGTGATCTAAGTGAGCTTGTACTCCTTCATCCCAACTATTAAACCTTGTGTGAGCATTTGGATCAGTATCTCCTCCACCTGCTGAAGTTTTAAGTCCACAAGGATTGTTGTAAGTTTCATCTAATACTCCACCGAACTTCCCATATCCGGTTTCTTTAGCTGATTGTACATATGCAATGCCTGGATTAACGTTTCCACAGTCTTTTGCATATTTCCAATAAAGCTCTGCTAAATTTATAAAAGTATTAGTAGCACCTTTAGATTTAGCCCATTTTTTAGCTTGCTCAACAGTTACTTGAGTATTTGACACTATATTAATGTCAGCAATAGCAGCTTGTACACTTGTCGTTGGAGCTATTGATAACACAATAGCTAAAGCAAGAAAAAATGAAATTACCTTTTTATTAATATTCAAAACTTTCCCTTCCCTCCATTTCTTTTTAACCTAATGCATTTTCAAAAAATAATCAGTTAATATACATAACATATTGGACTGTTATTTTTTTCAAATACCTAATTAAATTTAGAAATATCATTACAAAATTCATCAAAAAACTCCATCATAATATTCCAAAATCACAATAATTTTAACATATACAAAAAGAAAAGTAAATTAGATAAATCCTCTCCATTCTTCCCTTTCCCCCTTGATTTTACACGCTTTATGCCAAATCCTCAAATTTATCCATCTATTATTTACCAATAAAATCATGTAAACATTTTAAATATTACAATGTTATTAAAAATCAAATAACACTTAAATTTGTTTTTAAATTATCCACATAAGTATTATGCATTTTCTTCAAATCCATAAAAATATAAGATAGAATATCTAAAAAAGAAATAGAGATATGTCTTTTACGTAGTATTACATCAAAAAATAAACCTTAGTGTCTCACTATCACCAACTAGAACATCTAAAAAAAGAAATAGGGATAAGCCTTTTACTTAGTATTGCATCAAAAAATTTCTTATTAGAGTTTCATCATTTCAAAGGTGAAAAGTGTTATTGTCTGAGAGATTTATCTCGAGTTTAACACTTTTCAGTTTTGAAATGATAGATAACTCTTTAAGAAATTTTCTGCAATACTAAGTAAATGCTTATCCCTATTTTTTGAAGATCCCTAGTTCAATCCACTTGCTATTGAGTCTGCAATTGCAGATGTAACAATTTCTTGACTACTTGAATCTGTACATTTAATTGCTTCTGATGGATTTGTTATAAATCCACATTCTACTAATACTGAAGGCATCTTTGTATTTCTGCAAACAAATAATCCGCTGTCCTTACCTCCCCTATTTGTAAATCCAGCTTTATTACAAATATTATTTGTAATATTTGTTGCCATAGATTTACTAATAGAAATCTTAGAATCACTATATGCGCCTCCAAAGTTCTCATCTTGTGATTTTGAACTATAGAAAGTTTCTATACCATTTGCAGATGCTGCATCAGCTGAATTATGATGTAAACTTACAAAGAAATCTGCACCAATATCATTAGCTAAATTAACTCTCTTAGTAAGACTTGGAGTTACAGCTAAAGTTTCTCTATCTGTTTCATTTCTAGTCATCATTACTGTATATCCCTTAGATTCAAGATCTGATTTAAGCTTAACTCCAAGTTGCATATTTAAATCTCTTTCTATATATGTAACTCTATCATGTGTAGCATAAGCTCCATCATCTCCACCAAAGTTGTGTCCTGGATCTATTACTATTAATTTCTTTCCACCCGAATTTGTATTATTTCCTGGAGTACTTGGCGTATTAGGTGTGTTTGTATTATCATTATTTGAGCTTTGTCCTTTTCTCTTACCATCAGCACCTATTTTATATCCATCTATTGTAGTATTAGTAAGAGCTTTACCTGAAGACTTATCTAAATAATAATAATCAGAACCACTTTTTACAAAACCAGTTGCCATACTTCCATTACTATTTAGATAATACCAAGTTCCACTAAGATCAAGCCATCCCTTTGCCATAGCTCCTGTATTATATAAGTAATACCAGTTTCCATCTAGATTAATCCAGCCTGTAGACATGTCTCCATCTTCATTAAAGAAATACCAATAATTATTAATGGATGTCCATCCTGTCTTGTTTGCTCCATTATCTCCAAATAAATAAGTTTTATTTTCTATAGATTTAAGACCAGTTGCCATACTTCCATCACCTTGCATGTAATAAGAAGTGTCACCATCTTTAAACCATCCTGTCTTTAGCTTTCCACTATCTTCACAATAGTACCATTTCTTACCTATTGACAACCATCCATTAGTTACTAGAACCCCTGAATCTTTAAAGGAATACCAATTAGATCCATCATGTTGTAGCCCCTTTGACATAGCTCCACTAGTTTGCATATAGTACCATTTTTTATCAATTTGTTTCCAACCTAATGATATTGTTCCATTATCGTTAAGATAGTACCATGTTCCATTATCGTTTAACCATCCAGTTAGCATCTTACCTGAATCATTTAAATAATACCAATTTGCATCTGGTTTAATCCATCCTTTTGCTTTAGTATTATCTGAATAGTAATAATACCATACTCCATCTTCATTCTTCCAACCAATTGTTGATGTAACTTTTGGTTCCTTAGAGGGTGCTGGAGGTATTATTGGTATTTCAGGTTTAATTACTGGTTCTACTGATAATTCATTTGGTTTAGACTCAGTAGTACCTGGGTTTAAAGTGCCTGAACTGTTATTATTTTCATTTTGACTATTATTATCTGCACTATCTATGCCTGAATAAGAGCATAAAGCTTTATAATAGCTATTTACTTCTTCACCATAAGTGCTACTTGGCGCCCATTTGCCACCTAAAGAGTTAACAGTAGTTGCCTTCCCTTTTATGCTTATAAAATGTCTTGGATCATAACTATCACTTCTTGGATATCCTTTAGCTCCTGCATATAATGCTAAATGATCTAAGTGAGCTTGTACCCCTTCATCCCAAGAATCAAACCTTTTATGAGCATTTTTATCAGTATCTCCTCCACCTGCAGAAGTCTTCATTCCACATGGATTGTGATAGCTTGCATCTAATACTCCTCCAAATTTACCAAACCCAGTTTCTTTACCAGCTTGTACATATGCAATTCCTGGATTTACATTACCACATTCCTCTGCGTATTCCCAATAAAGATCCGCTAAGGCTAAAAATTCTTCACTTGCGCCTTTAGTCTTTGCCCATTTCTTAGCTTGCTCTGCAGTTACCTGTGTGTCAGATATTATATTAATATCTGTTATTGTTGCATATGCAGTTGTTGCTGGAATTAAACTAATTATCATTGCAAAAACTAGTAAAAAAGCTGTTATTTTGTTTTTTATAATCAAAACAGTCATTTCTCCCCTCTATTTAATTGTTAAAAGTCATGAAATTTCATCAACAAATTATTACTAAACTTGACTTAATTTTATCACAATATATAAGAAGTGTAAATTAATCATATAAGTATCTTAATATCCATAAATAAGATTTTAAAGGCTGAATAATTGGAAGAGCATACCTTGAAGATTATATACAAGAATAGTACAATAATAGTACAAATAGTACCTCGGGGTATCCTGTAGGTACTTACTTAGGAGGAAAAACATAATGAACTATAAATTAATCTGTATTGATATGGATGGAACTTTATTAAATAAACATAGCGAAATTAGTGAAAAAAATAAAAATACCTTAAAGAAAGCTGTTGCTTCAGGAATAAATGTTGCAATCTGTACAGGAAGAATATTTGCTTCTGCAGATTACTTTTCAGATCTTGTAGGTATAAAAACAGCTCTTATAGCATGTAATGGTTCTTACATTAAAGATAAGTCTACTAATGAGGTTATATACACAAGTACACTAAAAAAAGAACAAATATTAAAAATATATCGTACAGTAAATAATCATAATTTTAAAATTATATATTATACTTGCGATACTGCAATTATGGAAAAAGAATTTCCAGAAGATCATACATATGTGGTTACAAATAAGTTAGTACCTGATGAGAAAAAAATTAAATTCTTTATAACTTCAGATATAAATGAAATCATCAACAAATATGGTGATGAAATTATTAAAATTATATGTTTAGATAATAGAGAAGATAAAACTGAACTTCTTGAAGTAAAAAAAGAACTGCTTAAATTTTCTGATTTAGAAACAGTAAGTTCAGGTGGTAATAACTTTGAAATAATGCAACATGGAGTATCAAAAGGAAATGCCGCAAAAATACTAGCAGAGAAACTTGGAATTAATCAAAAAGAAATAATGTGCATAGGTGATAATGAAAATGATGTTTCAATGCTTAAATATGCAGGACTTGGCGTTGCAATGGGTAATGGATGTGCTTTAGCAAAAGAAGTTGCTGATTATGTAACAGATACAAATGTAAATGATGGAGTTGCAAAAGCAATAGAAAAATTTGCACTTTAAAACATTATACTTAATTAAATATATACTAGTTAATAATGTACTCAAAGAATAAATATATAGTTAATTCTAGTTACAAAGCTATTTCTAAAATTTCTAAAAAATAAAAAGGGTATGTTTTAATATAGTGTTGATATTGTTACATTTTTGTTCAGTGGGCATTAGAATTGGACTTTTAGAACTCTTAATGAGTATTGTCACATTAGTTGCTTGTCCAAAACTTGTCTTTGGAGCAAGCTGGAATGGGACTATACTCATTTAGATGTTCTTAAGTTTAATTCTTTAGCCCGCTGAACAATATGTAACAATATCAACACGCTTTTAAAACATAGCCTTTCATTAAATTACTTTCATCTTTATTTTAAAAAATTATTTAATACAACACTCTTCTGGATAATAAGTAAATATTACTTTAAATGTATAAGTTCCGCATTTACTTACTACTTCAAAGTTTAAACTATCAGATTGACCAGGTGTTAACGCATTATTGGTTGATACTGCTATCCCTGTATTAGTTATGATATATTTACCTAAATCACCTATTACAACATCATCATCATTCTTGTAATTAGAACCTAAATAATTAACCACAAAATTTCCACAAGATTGTGAAGATTCATATTCAAAATATTTAGTTTTCCCTGCGCATATATATATCATTTTATCTTGTGGACGTATTCCTAACTTTAATTTGCAAGAATTAGAATTTGATTCAATATCTAAATCAAATTTCCCTTTGCTATCATTAGTATCAAACTGCGCTTTGTCTATCATTCTCATTGAGATTTCCTCCATTGTTTAATCAAACAGTCTATTATTTTCCTGTACTACATTATATGAAATTAACCTAAATATGTACTGTAAATCTAGAAAAATGATTAACTTTAACTTAAGGAATCTACAGGTAAATAACTAGCCAATATTGTTATTTAGACGCATTCAAAAAATAATAGACCAGTATGCTCGTCTATTATTCGTCATACTGCGTCGGCAAATATACGATGCATCTTTGGTCTATTATTTTCTTTCATGTACCTTATTTAGGTATGTCAATGCTTTTAGCCATATTTAAAATATCATCTTCCCCAAGACCTTTTTTCGCTAAAATGCTATATGATATATTATCTTTATTCCATTTTGCAAGATTAATAAACTCATTACTTCCTTTTAAAATTATATCCATTGAATTAAAATTTACTGTTTTCTCTACTTCATATTTAGTGAAGTCACCACTTATATCTTCTGTTACCTTAGCCGTTCTAAATACAATAGTATCATCACCATTAACATAATTTATTGATACTACTTTATTTGAAATAGAGCTTATATTATCTATTTTAAAATCTAGAGGCAATTCTTGTGGAACCTTAAATTCAAAATTAGCTGAATTCTTCAACGCTGCTAAACTATTAAATTTTTTCTCTTCAAATGTTTTATTTATAATTGCCCCATCTATATTGGAAATTGGTTTATCTAAATTATTATTATTAGATTTAACATTATTAGATCTATTACTTAAAAGTGAATTATCATTATCTAACTTAGTAATCTGTTTATCTAAATTATTATCATTAAATTTAACATCATTAGGTCTATCACTTAAATATGCATTATCACTATTAGCTTTCTCAATTAAAGGCGAAGAATCATTATATGAATTACTATAATTTAAATTTGAATCTACATCCTTTGCTTGTCCGCTTTCTGATGATGATTTTGTATCACCTTCTTCTGATGTTGAATATGACTTTTCTATTTTTGTATTTTCAGATACTTTCTTTGATGAACTATTTGTATTTTGATAATTTATATTTTTTTCCGTACTTTGCTCTCTTTCCCGTGATTCTAATTGTTCATTTGGTAAGTCTACATCCATTTCTTTGTTTTCTGCTACTTCTATTGAATCAGTAGGGTTTGAAACTTCAACTGACTTTAAATCTAATTTCTTAGATTTAAAAAAATCTATAAATGAGTTATTAGTTATACTACATAAAACAATTGCAAAACATGCTGCATACATTAAAAGATTCTTTATAAACCTACTATGAGTGCTTTTTATTTTATCTTTTCTATTTTCTATATCCTCTTTTTTAGCTATATTATCTATATTAACAAGTATCCTTTTTTTCATGTCTTCATCCATAGTAATTTTATTCATATAGTATTTATATTTCTTACTCAAAATCGTATCCCCCGTTCAATGTTTTTTTAAGTATATTTCTTGCTCTATGTAATAAAGAACGTACCGTGGATTCTTTTTTTTCAATTATCGATGCGATTTTTGCTGTAGTATAATCCTCATAATAAAACAGATGAATAACTTCTCTATATTTTACTGGCAATTTCATTACAGCCTCAAATACATCACTATTAGTCTCTTTATAATTATCATAATAGGGGAATTCTATTAATGGTTGTCTATGTTTAAACCATGAAGATTTTAACTTATTTATACAAAGATTTCTAGTTACACAAATAATCCAAGACTTTTTGTGTTCTTCATCTTTAAAATTAGATTTGTTTTTAATTAACTGTATTAAAACATCTTGAAGTATATCCTCTGAATCATGTATGTTTTTCATATAAGAATATGAAAGCCTTAATACCATATCTCCATAGTTATCTAAATCTTCTGATGTAATTTCATTCGTACGCAATGAAATATCATTCATTATGATTCCCCCCTCACCTATAACACAATTTAAAAAGATAAAATGTTGCATTATTTGAAACATTTTTTTATTTGGCTCTATTTTAAAACCGTGTTGATATTGTTACATATTGTTCAGAGTGCTAAAGAATTGGACTGTGTTTTTAAATTAAAATCTTTACTTAATACTTTTTTGTATAATAATACATTATATCCAAAATATGTTATTATAATATAAATACCTATTTTAGGAAATTATTAAATAAATTATAAAGGGTGGTGTATTTTATGAAAAATAAGAGATTTTTAAGTTTAATTTTAACCTTTTTCTTATTAATACTTCCTGCTCCAGTATTTGCAGCAGAAACTGATAGTAAAAGTCTTGAGCAAGCTATTACTGCCGCAAAAAACATTATAACAGTTCCAGATGATTACACTAATTTCACACATTCTTCATCAGGAAGCGGGACAAGTAGTGATAAGGTTACAACGTGGAAACTTACTTGGAAAAAAGATCAATCAGATTATGGAGAAATCCATGCATTGATTGATGAAAATAAAAATTTATATGAATACAACAAATATTGTATTAATGATATTTCAAGTGGTTTAGCACAAATTACAAAAGAAGAAGCTAAAAATTCTGCCGAAAAATTTTTATCAAAGGTATTTCCTTCTTCTTCAAATCAAATGAAGCTTATTGACACAAAAACTAATAATTTTCAAGATAATAAATATACATTTATATATCAACAATTTTCAAATGATGTACCTATTAGTTTTTCTTCTGTAAATATAGGAGTAAACAAATATACTGGTGAAGTTACTACATTTAATAGACTAACTCAAAATGTAGCAAATAAAATATTTGAATATCCAACTTTAGATAATAAAATAGATTATGCTACAGCTAAAAAAGCATACTTAGACAAGCTAGGTTTAGATTTAAAGTATTATTCTTATTATGATTATTCTCAAAAAAAATTAAATATTTTTCCTGCTTATTCTGTAAATAACAGTAACCTACAAGCAATAGATGCAAAAACAGGAGCTGCCATTAAACTTTATAATGAGAATAATATTTACATGGCAAATAAAATGAACTTATCTGAAGGAATGGCCGATAAAATTAATACCTTAACCGCAGAAGAAGAAAATGCTATTAAAAATGTTTCTGGGCTCATTACAAAGGAAAAAGCTGAAAGTATTTTAAAATCTCACATAGATCTTATAGATTCTAATATGAAATTAATAGATGCCTCTTTAAACAAAGATTATTTAAATGATGAATATATTTGGCAACTTACATTTGAAGGTGGTTATGGTAAAGTAAATGCAAAATCTGAAGAGTTAATTTCTTTTAATTATTATTCACAAGAAGCAAAAGGTGATAAAAATATCTCACAAAACGAAGCTTTAGATATGGCAGAGCAATTTTTAAAACAAGTAGCACCAGATAAATTTTCATCTACAAAATACAATAGTGCTTATGAATTAATTTTAAATACTGACAAATCAGATAACTATAAAAATGATATCTCTTCCTTTAATTTTGTTCGTCAAGTAAATGGAATAGACTTTGTTAGCAATTCATTAAATGTAGAAATAAATAAAAGCACAGGTAAAATAATTCAATATAATAGATCTTGGTATGATAATGTAACCTTTCCTTCTATTAACGGAACTATAAATAAAGAAAATGCATTTGATAAAATCAGTAGTGCAGTAGGCTTTAACTTAGAATATTCCTTGATAGATAAAGATAAGGTTGGGTTAATTTATAACTTTTTAAATTTAGATAGAGAATATCTTCTTGATCCTGTAAATGGAACAAGATTAGATTTTAAAGGAGATGTATATAAAGATTATAAAGTACCAGAGTACACAGATATATCTGGACATTCTTGTGAACAAACTGTAAAACAACTTTTAAACAATGGTTACTATATTAAAAGTGATAAATTTAATCCAGACAGCAATATAACACAAGATAACTTCTTAAAATATCTTTATTCTCCTATTCAAAATTATTATAATGATGAAGAATTTTATAATATGCTAATAAAAGATGGTATTATTAAAGAAGAAGAAAAAACACCAAATGCCTTTGTTTCAAACCAAGATGCTTCAAAATTTGTAATTAGATATTTAAAGTATGAAGAAATAGCAAAGCACTCTGAAATATTTATTAATCCATTTAAAGATAATATCCCTGAAGAATTAAAGGGTTATGCTTCAATATGTTATGGACTTAATATCATTGCAGGTGATAATAATAGAAATTTCAATGCTTCAAACAATATAACTAATACAGAAGCAGCATCAATTATTTATAATGTTTTAAAACAAAATAAATCTTAAAACAGCTAATTACACCAAAATAATATAAAAAGCTATGTTTTAAAATAGTAGGGCTGTCTCAGAATTACCAAGTCAAGTAATAACAAAAAAATAGAAATGACATTTATTAAAGAAGACTAGAAAAATTTCGCTAAGGTTATTTTTCAATGCTTCTTACACAAATGTTATTTCTATTTTTTTGAATATACATAATACCATTAAATGATTTGTATTCTGAGACAGCCCTTTTCACTTAAAACATAGCTATATACAAAACCTTTTTTACCCTCTATTCTTCACTTTTACCCACAGCTGAAAGTATTAATCCCTTATTATGATCTAATGCCCAACTTATTCCCCAATCGTTTTGGAATATAAGTAGATTTCTTTCCTTTAAGTCTTTTACCTTCTTAGTATCTGAAGTTAAGTTTAATGAATCCATGTCCACATCCTTATTTTCTATCCATCTTACATATCTATAAGATAATCTATCCATCTTAATATCTACATTGTACTCATTATTTAATCTGTATTCTAATACTTCAAATTGAAGTGCACCAACAACACCAACTATGATTTCTTCCATACCTATATGTGTTTCTTTAAATACTTGAATTGCTCCTTCTTGAGCTATTTGAGTAACACCTTTTACGAATTGTTTCCTCTTCATTGTATCTATTGGTCTTACCCTTGCAAAATGTTCTGGAGCAAAGGCTGGTATTCCTTCAAATTTAAATTTCTTTGATGGAGTACATAAAGTGTCTCCTATTGAGAATATACCTGGATCAAATACACCAATTATATCTCCTGCATAAGCTTCTTCAACTATTTCTCTTTCTTGAGCTAAGAATTGTTGAGGTTGCGCAAGCTTAATCTTCTTTCCGCCTTGCATATGCATAACTTCCATTCCCTTTTTGAATTCTCCTGAACATATTCTCATAAATGCAATTCTATCTCTATGAGCTTTATTCATATTAGCTTGTATCTTAAAGACAAACGCTGAGAATTCCTTATCAAATGGATTGATCTCACCTGCACTTGAATTTCTAGGAAGCGGTGATGAAGTCATTTTTAAGAAGTGAGCTAAAAATGGCTCAACTCCAAAGTTTGTTAATGCTGATCCAAAGAATACTGGAGTAAGATCTCCTCCTCTAACCTTTGATTCATCAAAATCATCTCCTGCTATATCTAAAAGCTCTATGTCTTCCATAAGCTTATTATGTAAAGGAGCACCTAAAAGATCCTTAAATATCTCATCATTTACATCACCTTCAACAGAACTAACTTCTGTTTGACCATGGTTTCCAGAATTAAAAGCTAATATTCTATTATTAGTTCTTTCAAATACACCTTTAAATTCCTTACCACAACCTATAGGCCAGTTAATTGGATAAGTCTTAATTCCAAGTTCATTTTCAATATCCTCTAATAACTTAAAAGGATCTTGAGCTTCTCTATCCATTTTATTTATAAACGTAAATATAGGTATTCCTCTTAAAGCACAAACATGAAATAACTTTCTTGTTTGATCCTCTATACCTTTTGCAGCATCAATAACCATTACTGCACTATCAGCTGCCATAAGTGTTCTATAAGTATCTTCTGAGAAGTCTTGGTGACCTGGAGTATCTAGTATATTAATGCAATATCCATCATAATTAAATTGCATTACTGAAGAAGTAACTGATATACCTCTTTGTTTTTCAATTTCCATCCAGTCAGAAACTGCATGTTTTGATGATTTTCTAGCCTTAACAGAACCTGCAAGTCTTATAGCACCACCATAAAGTAATAATTTTTCTGTAAGTGTAGTTTTACCAGCATCCGGATGGGAAATAATTGCAAAGGTTCTTCTCTTTTCAATTTCATTTATATAATCAGCCAAAGATAAATTCCTCCCTAACATTAAAAAGTTTTCAAAATTTCTAAGTTGCAAAATATAAAATTATCAATGCAACATATATATTTTTTAGGCTATGTTTTTAAACCGTGTTGATATTATTACATATTGTTCAATGGGCTAAAATGTAACAATATAAACACTATATTAAAACAGAGCCATTTTTTCAAAATAAAATACATTATATATAATAATGTAAAATTTAGACTTATATATGAAACTCGACTCATATACGTTCGCTGAGTAAGTTCGAATAACCAAATATTAAATTTGGATTCTTACTTATGAAACTCAACTCACATACGCTTTTACTTAGTAAGTTGCATAAAGTATTATATCACATATAAGTGCCCAAATACATAAGCATTCTTCTGTTTAGACATATTTAGAAAATTAATATCCACCTATATATGATTATATCCAAAATAAAATTTCCCAACAAATAGAATTTATCAATCCTAACTTTGTTATTTTGATGCGAAGCTATTTTTTAGAAAAGTGTTAATATTGTTATATTTTTGTAAAGTTCAATTTCTTAGCCCACTTTATAATATATAACAATATAAACATAGTTTTAACACAGTGATTAACATGAAAAAAAACTGTCTCAAAATCATTTTAAATCATCTTGAGACAACACTTTTTTCTTTATATTAGCTAGTACAATACTATATTGTAAATTTTACTAAATTTATTCCTGAAGTGCTAAAATTTACATCCTACTGGTGCTAATTTATTTCAAGTTATCAAATAAATTACATTGTTTTAATTCTGTATTTACTGTATTTACTTTGTTTAATTTATTTAATTCTGCTTCTATAATTTCTTTAATAATTAAAGTAGTTTTTACAACTTCATCACATTCTTCTTTTATTGTTTCCATATAATCCTCACTTGGATATCTTTTATCAAAATAATAATCCTGTACTTTTCTTAAAAAATTTTCATACTTATCTAATTCATTTATTTCTAATTTTTTAGATAATGTGACCAATTTATGTGATTTACTTAATTCTCCCAATTTTCTATCTAATAGATATTTAAATGCCTTTTCTAAGTATTGTTGACATAGCACAACAATGTTATCATATTCTCCAGTATATTTGTGTAATATTTTTGCTGAATTTAAATCTTTATTTGCAAAATCTAGATAATTCATTCTGTACCTCCTTAATTGTTTTACAATCTTTTTCAATATATTTTAAAAATGTGTTAGTTTTATATATGATTTTAAATTTATTAAATTCGTAATACTTAAAATCCACATCCACATTAATGTCTAAATCATCAAAAATTTTAGATAAACTATTCACTAATTCTATATTTTTATCTTTAGTTCCTATTATTAACAAATCAATGTCACTATCATTATGAATATGTTTTTTAGAAACACTTCCATATACAAATACATATTTTATAAAATCTAATTTATCTAACTCTATAGATATTTTTCTTAGTGTGGCATAAATAGGTACATATAAAGAATTCACAATATCAACCCCTAATAAAATATAATTAAATTTTAATGTAATAATACTATATTAGCATATGTTATACTACATTAAACTCATTTTGTGCAACAATAAAAAAACAAAAAGAGATTTATTAAACTACTACTTATTAATAATTCGATTTTTGCTTTAAGTTTACCCTCTCCACCTATATATAATTATATCCAAAAGAAAGTTTTCCAACAAATAGAATTTTTCAATCCTAGTTTGGATATCTTAATATAAAGCTATGTTTTAATATAGTGTTGATATTGTTACATTTTTGTGAAGTGTGCATTAGAATTGGACTTTTAGAACTCTTAAGTGAGAGTCAAAATTTTATATTTTATTACTCGAACTTACTCATCGAATGAATATGAGTCGAGTTTCCTATATCAATTCTTTAGCACACTGAACAATATGTAACAATATCAACACGGTTTTAAAACATAGCCTAATATGAAAAAAGCTGTCTCAAAATCATCTTGAGACAACACTTTTTTCTTTGTATTAGCTAATACAAAACTAATACCTTATATATAGTTTTCAGTTATTTTTTAAGCTTGTAATCTAGTTACCTCAATATTTAAGTCAGTTATATCGTGTGAATTTTTTACAGTTATCTTATCTACTCCACTAACTATATTTGCTATATGAGTTAGTTCCGCAGTCATATCTTATGAAATGTCATCTAATTTATCTTTTATTTCTTTTTGTCCAATTTCTAAATTATCTAATCTAATATCTATTTTATCCAATCTATTGTCTACGTCATCTAACCTGTTTACTATCTTTTCTTGTCCGTTCTCTAATTTATCCACTTTACCCTCTAAATTATCAAATCTTACTTCTAATTTATCAAATCGTCCTTCTATCCTTTGCAATAACTCTAATATTTCTTTATCCACACACTTCACTTCCTAACCTAAATATTTCTACATTACTTTTATTATATCTTAAATATTAACATAATACTCCCTTGTAAATTTTTCTATAAATATTTCTAAAATCTTAAAATTTATACTATGTTATAATATCTAACACTCTGTTTACACTCCAGGTGTGCTAATTTTACAGGTTATATCTAATTTCTTTCCAACTGTATGCTCTGTAACTATTGATGCATTATCTGTTGGTATATTTGTTAACCCTGTCCATGTATAAATAAAGTTGCTTACACCTGAAACACTACTTTTACCAATTGCTGTAACAGTTAAATTTTGGCCTCCTAGTACTACATCTCCAGATTTAATAATATCCTTATCATTATATTTTGCAGTTATTGTACTATTAACTAATTCTTCTGATTTATCTAAATTAAAACTAACTGTATAGTATTTTAGTTCTTTATTTCCACTTACACCATCTTTTATTGTTATAGTGTCACCAGTATCTTTATTATTAATAAAGATTTCATATTCTCCATTTGCCAATCTACTTGCCTTAACAACACCCGTTTCTGGTTTTTCTGTTGCTATTTCTTTTGATTGTATTATATTTAATGTCTTTTGTTTTAAAGTTACTATACCAAAATTATCATATGCAGTTCCATCTTTTGTAACCTTTATTGTTGCTTCATATCCTAATTGTAATTGAGTCTTTGCAGATTCTAAGTCAGTTTTTGCTTTTATTACATTTACTAAAGTAGGATTTTGAACTTTTTCAGCATTTAATGCTTTAATTATTGAATCTGAATAAATCTTCCAGCTTTCCACAGTATACTTAACCTCATCTTTTATATATTGTGGATTATTACGATCTGTACCAATTTCACCATCTATTAATGCTGTTAAATCTTCTTTTGCTTTTGCCAATTCTGCAGCTGCAGTTACATTATCTTCCACTTTCTTCTTTTCATTTGTTTGAGTTGTAACCGCAGCAGTGAATTTACTTCTAATAGATTCTGCTCCAGTTTCATCTAACGAATAAGCTTTTTGATTACTACCTGCATAAACTGCTTTTAAGACTTCTATTTGATATTTATCTTTTGGCTCTGTTGAAGTTTCCAGAGCTTTATATAAATTATACTCTTCATTAGTTATTTTAAAATTTGTATAATTTACTTCAATTGCTGTTTTTAAAGATGTAAATTTATCCCCCTCTGTTCCCTTATCTATTGCTCCATTAATTTCTTGTATCGCCTTAACTAAGTTTGAATCTATTTGCTTTACAACAACTCTCGCTTCGTTACTTACTGCATTATCACCTGAGCTAATTGTTACCCTTACTATATAACTACCGGTTGCTATATTATTAAATTCTGCTATAAAATTATCTTCCGCTTCTGAATCTTTTTTCATATTACATGTTCCATTTTCAATTACTTTTCCA
Source organism: Clostridium uliginosum (assembly GCF_900112485.1). Taxonomy (GTDB): domain Bacteria; phylum Bacillota; class Clostridia; order Clostridiales; family Clostridiaceae; genus Clostridium; species Clostridium uliginosum. The sequence continues at coordinate 11,684 of NZ_FOMG01000011.1, read as the reverse complement.
TTTTGCATTAATTCAGCTTTTATTGTTTCTGATCCAACATTAAATGCATCTGCCTTAACTGTAACTTTACCTGAACTATCACTGGAAACTAAAATCTTATTTATCAAACGGTCATCTGGTGTAATTTTACATATTAAATCTAATTTATTTTTAACCTCATTAATTACAAATGTTTGACCTTCTGACTTTACAATATTTTCTTCTGACCATGCATACTTGAAGTTCTTTATGTTTACATTGCTACTTGTACCATTTACTTTAATAGTTAACTCTTTCCCTCCAAGCACCATTTTTGATCCTTGAAGTTCACTTGCAATATTCTTATCACCATAAGTTCCTTTAATTATTTCACCTCTTACTAAGTCTGATGTTTTCATTTTTAAATTTATTGTATAATAATCTAATACTATTTTAGTTGGACTAGCATTAGTTATTTCTATTATTTTACCAGTATCTTCACCATCAACAACTATTTTATATCTTCCATTTATTAAAGATGCCTTAACTCCTGTTTCTGTATCTTTTGCTTCTATCTTTTCTGATCCTTTTTCTAAGGTTACTGTTCTAAATCCACCCCATACTGTACCATTTAAATTAATATCTATATTTACTAAATAAGCTCCAGTCAAATTATCGAATGCATATTTTAATTTTTCCATTGAACTTTGTACAAAATTTATACTTGTTCTATCTTGTGCATCCTTTGCTTGTGCTAATGCATTTTGGTATGCCTTCCAACTACTTGCTGTATATTTATCCTCAGTTACATCTGATTTAGCTTCATATTCATTTATTAGTTTTATTAATTTTTCTCTTGCAGCTACTAAATCTTTTTCTCCTTGTGAATTCTTATCATCTATCCCCTTTTGACTGGTTTGTTTTTTAACTCCAGTATTGAATGCAGTTTTAATTGCTTTTGCTCCATTTTCATCTTCTACATAAGCTTTACCCCTACTTGCATCGTAAACTCCTTTTGCCACTTCTATTTGATACTTATCACCAGTTACTTTCAATGCTACATAGTTTGCATATTCTTCTTTACTTACTCCAAATACAACCATAATTTCTTTGTCATCAAGTTTTGTTTTAATAGCACTAAACTTTGCTGCTGCATCACTAGTTGTAGCCATTGCAATATTAATTTCTTGTACAGCTGACTTTAATTTTTCATCTAAATTCTTAACAGTTACTGTAAAGTCTTTTTTGACTGAAAGTCCACCCTCTTTTGATATAGTTGCTGTCAATTTTACTTCTTTAGTATCAGTTCCATTTGGTCTTTTCACTTTTCCATCTTTACTAATAATATCTTCATTATCTGATGCCCAAGTAATAGTTGTTCCATAACTTCCTCCCGTTGGTAAATTAAAATCTGATATTACAAAACTTAAATCACCTAAGCTAAGTGCTTCTGCATCTTTTTTAATAGCAGTGTCTGCTGCATCTGAAGATGATATAACATTAAATTCTTCTGAACTAGCACTCACTGTCCCAACAGTTACTTTAGCTGTATAAGTCCCTACGCCTACTCCTGTAAATGTATAGCTTATAAGACCCCTTGATCCTATATCTACAGTTTCTGTCTTTACTACAGTTCCAGTAGACTTTTCAAATAATTCAATCGTAGCTTTTGCTCCATTTGTATAATTAGTGGCCCTTGCGCTCACTTTAACACTGTCTTTTCCTGATATATTATTAGTAATTACTTTAGAAAGTAGCACTACTTGTTCACCTGGCTTTGTATCTGGTTTTGTATCCGCAGATCCATCTGATTTTACCCATTTTGCATGCAATTTAATATCAGCTCTTACTTTTGTATCCTCTGTAAATTCCTTTTCAAAATCATCATCATCTTTATACCAACCATCAAATTTATAACCATCTTTTGTAGGTTCATCTGGTAAATCTATTGTTTTTCCTGATTTCACACCATTTATTGAAGATACCTTACTTCCACCATTTGAATCAAAAGTTACCTTATACTTAACTATAATTTCTTTAGCATTTTCAAACATATCATCACTTGATGAACTCGAGTTATTTGAGGAATTTGATTTACTTGATGAATTTGTATTATTTGATGAAGCTGCTCCCCACAAATTCCCATCACTACTGTATGGTGGTTTATAACCTCCTGGTAAAACATTATTAGCAACATCAAAAGTCTTATTAGCACTAGGAATTCTATCTCCTGTTGCAATACCATTTTCATCAAAATTATAAGATTGTCCATTAATTGAAATTCTTCCTGTTTGCATAACTCCATCTGATCCTAGTGCATAAACTTTTCCATTAACTTCAATTATACCATTTTGCATTACGCCACTACTATCTGTGTAATACCAATTCCCCCAGTTATTAATCCATCCAGTTATCATAATTCCATTATTATCAAAATAATACCAATTTCCATCAATATTTTTCCATCCTATAAAAGTTGCTCCACTTTCATTCCAGCTCCAGTTACTTTGGCCTTCTCTTATCCAAGCAGCTGAAGCCCCCACTGGAACTACTGTTAAAATTGTTGTGGCGGCCAAAACTGCTGCTACTGCCTTTTTTAAAACTACATTTTTCATTGATATTACCTCCGCTTTATGTAAATCTCTAATTCCTTAAGGCATATGAAATAAAATAACAAGTCAAAGATGCTTATATATTGACTTGTTATCTTTTGAAAATGCCTAAGCTTATTAGTTCCTAATAGTTCCTATTATCTACTATAATACCATAATAACAAACTTTTCCCATTATGTAACCCAGTAAACTGTAAAATATGAATAATATACCCATAAACAATCCATCTATATACAGTTAATTGCAACATAAAAAAGCCTTAGATGCTCTGAATTAGCACCTAAGACTTTATATTTCATTGATTTTAATTTATATATTTCATTTCAGTTGTTTGATTTAGTCATATTAAAAAAATAATAGACCAGTGTACATGTATATGTGATCTATTGTTTTCTTTCATGTGCCTTATCAATATGCAACATATTTTTAAAGATATCTAAAATATAACTGATCCATCTTCATTGAAGTTATAAGTATGTCCATCAATAATTTTAGTACTTGTATTCATGGTTCCATCATCATTTAAATAGTAATACCTATCACCTTCATTTAACCCTCCTGTTCTCATAGTTCCATTATAATTTATATAATACCAATTACCATTATTTAATACCCATTCTCCACTTTTCATGCCTCCGTAATCATTAAAAAAATACCAGTCATCACCATTCTTAAGCCAACCTGTTTTCATTGTACCATCTGAATTCAAGAAATACCTGTCACCCTTATATATTATCCAACCTGTTTGCATTTCTCCAGTATAATCTGATATATACCAGCTACCCTTATCTAATATCCACCCTGTTTTCATTGCACCATCTGAATCTAGAAAATACCATTTATTATTGCTTTCAACCCAACCTGTTTGCATCACACCATATGAGTTTAAATAATACCATTTATTATCATCTAATATCCAGCCTGTTTGCATTGCACCATGTGAAGCTAGAAAATACCAATTACCCTTATCTGATATCCAGCCTGTCTGCATATTTCCTCTCTTATTAAAATGAAAAAATCTATCATACATTTTATCATAAAACCATATATTATTTAAACATTCACCAATTGAATCATTATATCTCCACCTGCCATTTACAACTATCCATTGATTAGGTTTGATTACTGAGTTAACTGAATTAGAAACATCGGGTGATATAGGAATACCTACATACATATTTAATATATATGCCTTTTCTCTCTTAGTTTCCTTATCTTTAACATTAACATTAATAATATACTTACCTATACCACTAAATCTTATTTTAATTAAACTATTATCAGGATCTAGCTCAGTACCATTAACTGAAACTGTATAATTATCGTCTTCTGTCACTGGATTAAGCAGTGCTCTAGATGTATCTTCATCAACTTCTATATTATAAAAAGGCTTTGTCTTTTCAAATCCAATATTATTCCCATCAATCATCATATCTTTTAAATAAAGAGCTTCTTTTCCACCCCTATATATATAAATAGTATAAATAGCTGTGTTAGCGCTATTATCATCTCTAACTTCCAGTTCAATTTTATTCTTACCGTCTTTTAGTTCTACTATCTTTCTATACTTGTCCTCTTCAGTTACTATTTCACCATTAATTTTAACCTTATCATCAGAATCTTCCGGTTTAGCCCTCACTATTATTTCTTCAAGAGATTTATCAACATCCAAAACGTAAGAATATACATCATCAGAGAAATTAATATTACATCCATCACTTAAAGATACACTTTTAAAATATACTCTACTTGCAGCATAAGTCTTTGTAGTCGTTAAGCTTAAATACTTTGCAGGTTCTATAACTCCAAATACACCAACAACTAAAGCTCCTAAAAGTATATGTTTAATGCTTTTATTCATACTCCTCCCCCTTCTACTTAGGCATCTTCAAAAAATAACAAGTCAATATGCCTTATGTATATACTAATAATTTTAACATTATAATGTTAAAACGTAAATTATTAATACCTTAAGATAATATTAATTTTATGGCATCTTCAATTCCCTTTTTACTGGAATTTGAAGATTTAGTTGCTTCTTATACTAAATTTTTATCTAATGTTTTAAAAATAAAAAATAGAGATATGATATAAACTATTCACGAAACTACTTTTCGTATCTGTAGCCTATCATATCTCTATTTATTTGCATTTATTTTTATACTTAGGCATAATAAAATAAATAACAAGTCAGTATGTTAGTCTATTTTGCGTCATACTGCGTCGATAAAATCAACCCATAGCTTGCTATGCGTTAATTTCATCTCCTTGTCTGACTCAAAATATACGTTGCATCTTTGACTTGTTATTTTCTTTAATATGCCTTAAAACCATCTATATCCTATTTTAAAAAGGAAACTTACTTTTGGAATCTTATCTAATCCACATTCCATTTGCTCCTAATTTATAACCATTTATAGTTGTATTAGCAAGCATTGCTCCTGTGTTATCTAATAGATACCATCTACCATTACCATCATTTAACCATCCTGTTTTCATAGAACCATTAGAATTTAGGTAATACCATGTTCCATTTATATACTTCCAACCTGTTTCCATAGCTCCATTACTTCCTAAGTAATACCATGTTCCACCTATATATGACCAACCTGTTTCCATAGCTGCGTTACCATAATTTAAATAATACCATGTAGAATTATTATATAACCAACCTTTGGCTGCACTTCCATCAGCTTGCATAAAATACCATTTACCAAGATTTCTATCAATGAACCAAGAATTCTTAATTGGATTTCCTATAGAATCATTATAATAAAAGTTACCATTTACAGTCACCCATTGGTTAGGTTTTGCTTTTTCATTAGTATCAGTTGATGTATCTTTATCAGGTTTAGTTCCTCTATATATATTTAAAGTATATGTTCTTTGGTCTGAACCATCTTTAACCATTACTTCAATTTCATTCTTACCTTCTTTTAAGTCAACTGTTCTTTTATAATCATCATCATCATCAACTTTTCTACCATCAATTTTAACTGTATAATCATCTTCTTGTGGCTTTGCTGTTATTCTTATATCATCAACTGACTTTTCAACAGATACATCATAAGAACTTGTCCTCTTTTTAAAATCAATCTCTCCATCACTTAAACTAATATTTTTTAGATATACATCATCTTGATTATCATCATCATCTTCATCTATAGCATCAGAAGTTCCTCTATATATATTCAAAGTATAAGTTCTGCTTTCAGAGTCATCCTTAATCTTTATTTCAATTTCATTCTTACCTTTTTTCAAATCTACATTTTTTCTATACTTATCATCTTCATCAACTTTTTTACCATCAATTTTAACTGTATAGTCATCATCTTCTGGCTCTGCTGTTATTTTTATTGATTCAACTGATTCTTTAACCTTTACAGTGTATGAAGATGTTTTTCTTGAAAAATCAATATCGCCGTCACTTAACTTAATTTTATCTAAATAAATATCATCATAATCTTCATCATCATCGTCATCATCCCTTGAACTTGATGAAGTACTTTTTACTTTTATATTATAAGTCTCTTCGTCATTTTTATTAGATTCACTATATACTGTTACTTTAAGTTTTGTTCCATCACTTACTGAAAGTTTTTCATCTAAATCATATTCCTTTTTACTACCTGACTTAACAACTTTTGCTTTATAACCAGCACCTAAGTCTGCACTTATCTTAACTGACTTACTACTACCAATTTTGACATAATAATCTGTTTTATCAGTCTTAAAATCTACCTCATCACGGCTCTTGCACTTAGAATTATTATAAAGTTGAAGCTCCTTTGATCCTTTCTTAACTTCAAGATTCTTTAATGCATCACTAGATACACTTGCATGTGCTACTGTTGTTGTCAAATTAATATACTTTGAAGGTTCTATTGTAGCAAATGCAGCTACTGTAAGAACCATTGCTATTACTTTCTTTAATTTCTTACTCATTAAAATATTCCTCCCCTTTTTATCATAAATTTTACCATTAACATATTAAACTAAAAATTAAGAATTTCTTAATTTATTCTTAAGTTTAAATTATGCAACGGATATTTTGTGTCAAATAAATAGACAGTTCTAATGATAATTGTCCTATCACAGGATTCTGTCGATTCAGTATAGTGAAAAATATACTAGCATACTGACTAGTTATTCTTTTGAAGATGTCTTAATCATATGAAATAAAATAATAGGACAAAGATAAATTATAGAATATTATCCTATAATTTCTATTTTAAACCTTCACTAATATATACAACAGCAAATGCAATTTTCGGTACCTTTTAATATATTTATATCTACCTTTTAACTTAAATAACAATATTTATATGTAAATATTGTAAATAAATATAAATTTTTTATATTATATTCTATTACATTAGAAGATTATATAACACAAAATAGACTAACATACTAACTAGCTATTCTTTTAAATATACCTAAGAACATCTATACCTAGAAAAGGACATATTAGTACTACGGATACTAGCAAATAGTGATTAAGTGTTTCTATCATTTCTGCAATAGAATTATGGCAAACTCAGCTAAAGCTTCAAGCAATGCCAAATTCTATAACAGAAATGATGAAACACTAAAATCATTATTTACAATGTATCACTACATGCTAATATGTCCTTTTTTAGGAATGAATATGCCTTATCCGATCCAAGCTCCACTTGCATCTAATTTGTATCCATTTATAATGGTATCATAACGCATTACTCCTGATTCATTTAAATAGTAATACTTACCATCGACCTTTATCCATTGAGTTCTCATAACTCCATTCGTATCTAAATAATACCATTTTCTATCAAGTTGTATCCATCCAGTTTGCATAGCTCCACTATTATCTAAATAATACCAAACTCCACCAGTATATAACCAACCTGTAGCCATATTAGCATCTGCATCTAAGAAATACCATTTTCCTGAATTCTTATCACGAAGCCATGCACTCTTAAGTGGATTTCCACTTACATCATTATATTGCCATTTGCCATTTACAGTTACCCATTGTTGAGCTTTTTTATTACTTTGTGTTGGACGATCTACTGTAATATTATTGTCTCCTGTTGCTGGCTTATTATTTTCTGTTGTATTAGTTGAACTTGAAGTTGTTCCTCTATTTATATTTAATGTGTATATTCTCTTGTCTGAACCATTTTTAATACTTACTTCTATTGCATTTTTGCCTTTTTTTAACTCTACTGTCTTTTTATAATTATCCCCATCATCCACTTTTGATCCATCAATTTTAACTGTATAATCTTCATCCTCTGGCTTTGCTGTAATTTTTATTTCATCTATTGATTCCTTAACATTTACATCATATGAAGTCTTATCTTTTGAGAAATCTATTTTTCCCTCACTTAGTCTAAGATCATCTAAATAAATATCATCTTGATCCTTATCTTCATCAGTAGTATCAGAATCAGAACTTGAGCTAGAACCATTCTTTACATATATTGTATATGTCTTTTTTACATCACGCTTTACACTATCTTTATCAAAATCACCATCTTTATATGCTCTTACATAAAGTGTAGTTGTTCCTGAATCAATGTCAATTTCATCACCCAAATCATATTTCTTTTTATTATTTCCTTTAAAAACATATACTTCATAATCGCTATCATTATCTGCAGTTATATTAACTGAGCTAGTCCCCTTTGAAACCTTTGCATAATATGTTGTATCACTAAATTCAAAATCTGTTTCATCATCACTCTTGCAATTAGATTTACTGTAAAGCTGAATCTTATCTGAGCTTGATTCCTCATTAAGCTTAAGGTCATCAAAATTATCTTTATTAAATTTGTCCTTCTTATCCTTCTTATCCCTCTTATCTCTCTTATCTCTCTTATCTCTCTTCTCTTTATTAGAACTTGCATAAGCTTTTGTTGTTGTTAAATTCATATATTGTACTGGTTCTATTGCAGAAAAAGCACAAACAACAAGTGTGGTTGCAATAATACGTTTAATATTTTTATTCATTTAACTCCGCCTCCCTTTTAATCTACATTTTACCATTAAGATAACAATCTGTAAATTAAGATAATCTTAACCTATTAATGATTAATATTCCTAATGGAAATAAGACTTGTAGTATCCAAAGTAAATGCATAAAAATATATTTTATAGAAACTCTGAAAAAATTTCTTCCTTAACCTATGGCTCATCTACAAAAAGAAATAGAATTTATATTTACACAAGATACATTAAGAAAATAAACTTTAGTGTTTCATTATTTTAAAAATTAACTAAGCATTAAGAAATAACTATTGTTTGAACCTTTAGGTGAGTTTAGTTATTTTAGCTAAGTTAATTTTTAAAATTATAGAAATTCTTAGTTTATTTTCTAGTATCTGAAGTAATATATAAATTCTATTTCTTGAGAAGCATTTTTTCTTCCTTATTATAATGAGCATCTAAAAAAAAATATGGATATGCCTTTCACTTAAGTCATTGCATCAAAAAAATTTTTTCAACAATACGTAGTAAATACATATCCATATTTCTTAAAAAAACATCTCTATTCTAAAATTCCATCTGCACTAAAATGGTATTTAGTTGCATTAATGTATCTTGTACCTGTTACCATAATTCCGTTAAGATTAAAGTAATACCATTTTCCATCAACTAAAGCCCATTCATTTTTCTTCATCTTTCCACTTTCATCATCTAAATAGCACCATCCATCACTTGAATATGCCCATCCAGTTTTCATTGAACCATCATCATCTGCACAATACCAGCTTCCGTCATGTCTAAACCAACCTGTATACATTGCACCTGATGGATCTTTGAAGCAATACCATTTATCATTTATTTGTGTCCACTTATTAGCGGCAGCTCCATCACTTCCTAGGTAATACCAAGAATCACCACACCACTTCCAAGTTGAATTTTCCATGTTCCCATTGTTATCAAAATAATACCAATAATCATCAATTTTAAACCACTTATTAGTAACTACAGTCCCATCAGCCTTTAAATAACAAGTCTTATTTCCATTTTGAGCCCACTGAGATTTTCTAACTTCTCCATTTGCATCAAGACAATATATCTTGTCCCCATCTTTTATCCATTGACTAAATACTTGATAACGATTTTTAGGTGAGAAGTAACATCTCTTACCATCAACGATTTGCCAGCCTGTCTCTAAAGCACCATCAATTCTATTAAAATAATACTTCTTACCTTTTATTTCATTAACGCCTCTTAACTTAATACCATCCTCATCATAATAATAGATGTAACCATCCGTCTTGTCCCATCCTTCATCCTTGTTAATTCTATCAAGGAAGTCATCAGTATGATCATTAAGATCATCAAATAAATCATCTATTGAATTAGTAACATCATTAATTGAATTAGATATGTCATTTAATCCCTCAGTAATGTTTCCTATTATACCCTTTATATTATCTCCTAAATTTTTTATTACATCTTCTAATTTATTTATTAACTCTCCAAGAACTAAATTACCCTCTACACCAAGTTTAGTAGTATCCACATATATTGGCTTTTGTCCTGATTTTAATAACATTCCTGCTATTGGTCCACCAGCTATAATTCCCATTCCAACTACTGTACCATCAGCTTTTACTCCTGCATATTGATATACAGGTATTTTTTGTGTTGCACTTTGTAGTTGTGTAGTTGCTGTGGCAATCGCACCAGGTAATATTTTAGGAACTAGAACCTTAACTTGAGCTTCAACTTGAGGCTTAATCATTTCTGCAATTTGTCCATCGGTTGCATCAGGATATTTTGCTTTTGCTGCAGCAGTTGCCTGTGCTGTTGCCATTGCTGTTACCTTTGCAGTTACCTCTTTTGTTACCATTGGAGTTACTATCTTTTCTGCTGTTTCTTTACTTAAATCTATCTTTACATATTTCATAAATGTAAGCTTAATAGCATCTGCATCAGTACATACATTTTTCTTTAAATAAACTTTTAATCCTTCTTGTACCTTAGCCTCATCCGCGTCTGTCCACTCCATGCCTGTTGCAGCTGTTGTTGATGTTGTTGCCGCATAAGCCTTTACATTAAATATATTTTTCGGTGCTATTGTAACTACTGAAGTAGCAATTAACATTAACGCCATTACCTTTTTAATTCTTTTTATCATATTTCTTCCCCCTCTGATCTAATATGATTGTTTAACTTTAGCATTTTTATTGTAGTTTAGTCAGTTGTCCATAATCATATTATTATTAAATATTATACCACTTATACTGACTAGTTCAAAGATGAAAATATGCTAGAGATATCAATTTTCCCATCAATATATTCTGAAACTAGTTTTTTTGTTTCATAAGTTAGTTCTTGTCCATGTATTATAGAAATAGCTAATGCTTCATTTGAAATTTTTATTCTTTCTTCCTTGGTTGTATTTGTAATTGTATAATTCCTTTTCACAATAAACACTCCCTATATGTTTTTATTTATCCTTATATTGTACCACTTTTGGTTGCATCACATTTTTCAATAAGGAACATGAAAGAAAATTATACTTCAAAATGATTATATGCAAAAAAGGAGCTGCATCATAATACAAATCATTTAATGATATGATGTATATTCAAAAAAAAAAATAGAAATAACATTTGTAGAAGAAGCATTGAAAAATAAACTTAGAGTTTCTTTATTTGAAGTTGTTCCATAAATGATTGTCCTAATGCATATTAGGAGCAATCTTTTATGGGTACAACTTTAAATGTTAGAAACTATTAGCTTATTTTTCTAGTCTTCTTTAATAAATGTTATTTCTATTTCTTTATTATTACTTCACTTGATAATTCTGAGACAGCCCCTCCTCGTTACTAATCAGTAGAATTTACACCCATAGGGTGGTAAAAAAGCGATTTAAGAATATTTAAACTAACTATATCTTACTTCTCAGTTGTTTCTGAAGGTCCTTGATGTTGGTGTGCTTCTTTTATTTTTGCTTTTATTTGATCATTAGAAAGTCCTGTAGTATCTATTCCTAATTTTTGAGCTTGCGCTGTCATAATTTTTGCTTGTGCATCTGCTGTTGAAAGTCCTGTAATGTCAACACCTAATTTCTTAGCTCTTTCTGCAAGACCTTGTTCTTCACGTGTTGCTTT
>NZ_FOMG01000012.1 GCF_900112485.1 Clostridium uliginosum | reverse complement strand
TTGTGTGAGAACTCAATTATAACAAGGATTTATCATAAATGTTTTTTTATTTTATTCAATTGTAAAATTATTCAAGCATTTTTGCACTATTATAGAATATAAATTTTATCTGATAGATAGCATCCATAATTACTAGATAACGCCCGCACACTCCTTATATAACGATTTCCAAATTTCAAATGAGCTCAAATCCCCAACTGAGACTAAGAACTCTGTTTATATTCCTTTAATATAGCTTACCCAATTTCTGTTTTGATACTAAATCTAAATAAAAAAAGACATATTAAACTTTAAGGCATATTCAAAAAAACAATAAGTCAGTATACTAGTCTATTTTGCGTCATACTGTGTCGGTGAAATCAGCCCATAGCCTTCTATAAACTGATTTTACCTCCTTGTCTGATACAAAATATACGTCGCATCTTTGACTTGTTATTTTCTTTCATATGCCTAAGTTTAATATGTGCTCTTATACATACATGATTATTTTGTAATTATATATTATTTTTTTGAATGTGACTTATTTAAAAATACCAATATCTTTTCTACAATAAGCACCTTCAAAGGTAACACCTTTAATATTTTCATACGCTTCTTCTCTAGCTTCTTCTAAAGTATTTCCTAATCCAATTACAGATAACACTCTTCCACCATTAGTCTTTAGTATATTATCTTCTAACTTAGCTCCTGCTAAAAACACCTTATCCTTTATTTTGTCATCAATCTTTATTTCATAACCTTTAACAAAGTCTCCTGGATATCCATCTGATGCTAAAACAACATTTATGCATACCCCATTATTCCACTTTATATCTACTTTATCTAGCTCTTCACTTAAAGTAGCTTCAATAACTTCTAAAAGATCACTTTCCATTAAATAAAGTACTGATTGAGTTTCTGGATCTCCCATTCTAACATTATATTCTAAAAGATATGTTCCTTTTTTAGTAATCATAAGTCCAAAAAATATGATTCCTTTAAAATCAAAGCCTTCTTGTATAATTCCAACTAAAGTTTTATCCATTATATTTTCTTCAAAATCTTTTAATATATCTTTTGTAACATAAGGATTTGGTGCTAAAACTCCCATGCCTCCAGTATTTGGACCTCTTCCGCTATCAAAAATTTGTTTATGATCCTTTGCTGAAATAAATGGAATTATTGTTTTACCATCTGTTATAGATAATATTGAAGCTTCAACACCTTCTAAGAATTCTTCAATTACTATCTTTTGACCAGCACCTTTAAATATATCATCTATCATATAAGATTTTACTGCCTTTATTGCTTCTTCTTTTGTATTGCAAATAGCAACTCCCTTACCGGCTGCAAGTCCATCAGCCTTAACAACTGTTGGATATAAGCAAGTATTTAAATATTTCAAGGCTTTATCTGCATCATAAAACACTTCATACTCAGCAGTTTTTACCCCATATTTTTTCATAAATTCCTTAGAAAAGCTCTTACTTCCTTCAAGCATCGCTCCATTTTGAGCTGGGCCAAATATCTTTAATCCATTTTGTTTAAACTTATTAACTATTCCATTAGTTAATGGATCTTCTGGACCTACTATAGTAATATCAATAATTTCCTGTTTAGCGAATTTAATCAATTCATCTATATCAGTTATATTTATGTTTTCACATTTCTTTTCTATTGCAGTTCCACCATTACCAGGTGCAATAAATATCTTTTCTACCTTTTTACTTTTTGAAAGCTTCCAAGCTAATGCATGTTCTCTACCACCTGATCCTATTAAAAGCAGTTTCATATAGATATCCCTCCAATTTTCTAATATACACTTCACTGTCCATGAACTTTATATTACAATATAAACATTATTTTAAAACGTAGCCTAATGTTTAAAGTGTCTTAATCCTGTAAATACCATAGCAATTCCATGTTCATTGCAAGCATCTATTGATTCTTGATCTCTCATTGATCCACCTGGTTGAATGATAGCCTTAACACCAGCTTTTGCAGCTTTATCAACAACATCTCTAAATGGGAAAAATGCATCTGATGCGAGTATTGTTGCACCCTTTCCTCTTCTTAAAGCATCCTCTGTTGGCCAAATTCTATTAACTTGACCTCCACCAATTCCTAGCGCTACTCCATCATTAGCAACAACTATAGCATTTGATTTAACGTACTTAACTACCTTCATTCCAAATAGTAAGTCTTTCATTTCTTCATCAGTAGGTGCTTTTTCAGTTACAACTTTCATTTCATCAATTAACTTCTTATCTTCTTCTTGAACTAATATTCCACCATCAACTGTAACCATGTATTTTTCACTATTAGGAGTATTCTTAAACTTAAGCACTCTTAAATTTTTCTTAGTCTTTAGTACCTCTAAAGCATCCTCATCATATTCTGGTGCAGCAATAACTTCTAAGAAAATCTTAACCATTTCTTCAGCAGTCTTTTTGTCAACTTTTCTATTAAAAGCAACTATTCCTCCAAAAATTGAAGTTGGATCTACTTCATAAGCTTTCATATAAGATTCATAGGAATCTTTTCCAACAGCAACACCACAAGGAGTGTTATGTTTTAATGCACAACATGATGGTTCCTCAAACTCACTAGTACACTTCCAAGCTATGTCAACATCTTTAAAGTTATTATAAGATAATTCTTTACCATTTAATACTTCAAAAGTATTCATAGCTCCATCTTCCATTGTTGAACTATAAAAAGCTGCACTTTGATGTGAATTTTCACCATATCTAAGATTTTGCTTCTTCTTGTATGAAACTGAAAGATATTCTGGATATTCTTCATCTTCTAATAAAAAGTTTGAAATAGCTCCATCATATGCACTCATAAGGTTAAATACTTTACCAGCTAATCTCTTCTTAATCTTTAAATCAACTTCTCCTTGTTTCATTTCTTCCATAACAACTTCATAATCATTCTTATCTGAAATAACAACAACATCCTGGAAGTTCTTAGCTGCAGCTCTAAGCATTGTAGGTCCACCAATATCTATAAACTCAACCTTTTCTTCAAACTCTAAATCTTCTTTAACCTTTTCAAAGAATGGATAAAGATTTACAACAACATAATCTATTGTGTGAATATCTCTTTCTTTTAAAGTATTCATATGTTCTTCATTATCTCTTATTGCAAGTATTCCAGCATGAACTAATGGATGAAGAGTTTTAACTCTACCATCTAACATTTCAGGAAAATCAGTAACTTCATTAATTTCTATTACATTTATACCATTTTCCTTTAAATACTTATAAGTTCCACCTGTTGATACAATTTCAACATCTTTAGATACTAAAAATTTAGCAAAATCCAAAACTCCATCTTTGTCAAATACACTTATTAAAGCTCTTTTTTTCATGAAAAAGGCCTCCCTCTATTCTTCTATCTTAGATCTACCATCTACTACTTTTACCTTACCTTCACTAAGTAATTTAATTGCCTTCGGTAATATTATATGTTCTTTTTCTAGTACTCTCTTTTGAAGAGTTTCAGCATCATCTTCAAAATAAACCGGTACAGTTTCTTGAAGAAGTATTGCTCCACCATCAACTTTACAATTTACAAAGTGAACTGTACATCCTGAAAATCTTACACCACTTTTAATTACAGCTTCATGAACCTTTAAACCGTACATACCAGGTCCACAAAAAGATGGAATTAATGATGGATGAATATTTATAATTTTATTATCAAATTCTTTTAAAATATCCCCATCTAAAATTGATAAAAATCCAGCAAGTACAATTAAATCAACCTTATCCTTTGTTAATTCTAAAATCTTATCTGATGATTTTATTCCATACTCTTTTCTTGAAACCACAAAAGTATCTATATTATAATTTTTAGCCCTTTCAAGAGCATAAATATCATTCTTACTGCCTATAACCATTTCTATTTTAGCATTAATGTATTTATTCTCTACTGCATCTATTATAGACTGAAGGTCTGTTCCACCACCAGAGGCTAATACTGCTATTTTAAACAAACACCTTCACCCCCAGATGTTACATATCCTATTTCATAAGCTCTTTCTCCCATTTCTAGTAATGCTTTTAAAACAGGCTCAACATCTGCTTCTTTAACACATAAAACAAATCCTATTCCCATATTGAAGGTATTATACATATGGTTTTTATCTACACCTTTTTCAATAATTCTTTCAAATATTTTTGGAAGAGGATATGAATTTTTATTAATTACAGCTGTGAAATCTCCACCATTAAACATTCTTGGAACATTTTCAATAAATCCTCCTCCTGTAACATGAGCCATTCCTTTAATATCAAAGCTTTCTAATAACTTAAGTACTGGTTTTACATAAATCTTTGTTGGAGTAATTAATGTCTTCCATACTTCTCCTCCATTAAACTCTTCATTTAAGTCAGTAAATATTTTTCTAACTAATGAATAGCCATTGGAATGTATTCCAGATGATGCAATACCTATTAATTTATCTCCCTTTTTTATGTCTTTACCATTTATAATTTTGTCTTTATCAGCTATCCCAACAGCAAAACCTGCCATATCATATTCACCATCACTATAAAAACCCGGCATTTCTGCAGTTTCTCCACCAATTAAAGCACAATCAGATTGAACACAACCATCTGATACTCCCTTAACTAAGTCTGATGCAACTTCAGCTTCAAGCTTTCCGCAAGCTATATAGTCTAAGAAAAATAGTGGCTTTGCACCATGACATAATATATCATTTACACACATGGCAACACAGTCAATTCCAACTGTATCATACTTTTTGTTCTTAAAAGCTATTTCAAGTTTAGTTCCTACTCCATCAGTTCCTGAAACTAATACTGGCTTTTTGTAACCTTCTGGAAGTTCAACCATTCCTGCAAAACTACCAAGACCATTTAAAACATATTCGCTCATAGTCCTAGCTGCATATTCTTTTATTAATTTAACTGATTTATATCCTTCTTCTATATTAACTCCGGCTTCTTTATAAGTAATCATTTATTAATCCTACCTTTCAAGATGGTCTTTTGATGTTTCTATTGGTGTTGCAACTGGGTAAACTCCATTGAAGCATCCCATACAGAATCCTTCTCTATCATCACAGCTCTTATAAATACCTTTTTCACTTAAGTATCCTAAATAATCTGCCCCAATAACATCTCTTGTTTCCTCTACAGTATTATTAGCTCCAATAAGCTCACTTCTATAAGGAGTGTCTATTCCAAAATAACATGGATATTTAACACTTGGTGAAGCAACTAAGAAATTAACTTCCTTAGCCCCAGCTCTTCTTAAAGATTCAACTAAATGCTTCGAAGTAGTACCCCTTACTATAGAATCATCAATTAATACTACTCTTTTCCCTTCCACATTCACTTTTAGTGGATTTAATTTTACAGCAACTGCTCTTTCTCTGATTTCTTGAGATGGTGATATAAAAGTTCTTCCAACATATCTATTTTTAATAAATCCAATTTCATAAGGAATTCCTGATGCCTTAGCATATCCTACTGCTGCTGGTATTCCTGAGTCTGGAACTGCAATAATTAAATCAGCGTCTATTTGATGTTCCTTAAATAACTGTTCTCCTGCTTTTACTCTTGTTGTGTATACCTCTAATCCATCAATTCTTGAGTCTGGTCTAGCAAAATAAATATATTCAAAAGCACAAGTTTGACATTTAGTATTTTCAGAATATTTATATGAATGTACTCCTTCTTTGTCTATTACAACAATTTCCCCTGGTTCTACATCTCTTACAAATTCAGCACCTATTGCATCTAAAGCACAACTTTCTGAAGAAAGTACATATCCCTCTTCAAATTTTCCCAAACAAAGTGGTCTAATTCCATGTGGATCTCTAGCTCCAATTAATTTATCTTTAGAAAGAATAGTTAATGCAAATGATCCTCTAACAGCTTCCATTGCATCAATTACTGCTTTTTCAAGACCTTTCTTAGCACTTCTTGCTATAAGACAAGAAATTACTTCTGAATCAATTGAAGAATGAAATATTTGACCTGCATCTTCAAGTAATTCTCTTATAACATCAGCATTTACTAAATTTCCATTATGTGCCATAGCTATTGATCCAATTTTTGATGAGCTTAATATAGGTTGAGCATTCTCCACCGTATTTCCTCCGGTTGTTGAATACCTTACATGGCCTATAGCTATATGCCCTTGTAATTTAACTAAATCCTCTTTGTTAAATGCTTCTGTAATTAATCCTAATCCCTTATGCAAGTCAATTTTTTCTCCATCTGCAACTGCTATTCCAGCACTTTCTTGTCCTCTATGTTGAAGTGCATATAATCCATAATAAGTCATAGATGCAACATCTATAGGATTATTTGCATAAACACCAAACACTCCACATTCATCTTTAAATTTATCATTACTTGGATCCATTATTAATTCAAAATTTGGATTACTCATTTATACAACCCTTTCACTCTACATCTTATTTAGAAATTCTCTTTAATATTTCAACATAAGCATCTTTAACATTACCTAAATCTCTTCTAAATCTATCTTTATCTAGCTTTTCTCCTGTAGTTGCATCCCAGAACCTGCAAGTATCTGGTGAAATTTCATCAGCTAAAACAACTGTTCCATCACTACATCTACCAAATTCAATCTTAAAGTCAATTAAATTAATGTTTTGTTCCTTAAATACTGCTTTTAAAATATCATTTATTTTAGCTGTCATATCATAAATGTTCTTTAATTCTTCAAAAGTTGTTGCTCCAATTGCAACTGCATGATAATCATTTATTAATGGATCTCCTAATGAGTCATCTTTATATGATAATTCAAATACAGTAGTTTTAAGTGCAAATCCTTCTTCAAGACCTAATCTCTTAGCCATACTACCAGCTGCAACATTTCTTACTATTACTTCTAATGGAACTATTTGAACCTTTTTACATAATTGTTCTCTATCATTTAATTTTTTTATAAAGTGAGTTTTAACTCCTTCTTTTTCTAATAATTCAAATAATACTGAAGTGATTGAATTATTCATTATACCTTTATCTTCTATTTGACCTTTTTTCTCTCCATTAAATGCTGTTGCATCATCTTTATAGTATACTACTACTTCATCAGCCTTATCTGTTGCATAAACCTTTTTAGCTTTTCCTTCATATAACATTTCTAGTCTCTCCATTATAATTGTACCCCTTCCACATTTTCATCTATAAATCTTTTTTTCATATTTGTTCTAAATTCAATTAATTTATTTTTTAATGATTCATCTTTAATTGATAACATTTGTAAAGCCAACATTCCTGCATTATAGCTATTGTTTATCCCAACTGTTGCTACTGGAATTGCTTTTGGCATTTGTACTATTGAATATAGTGCATCTAAACCTTGAAGTGCTGCATTAATAGGAACTCCTATTACAGGAAGTATGGTTTTAGATGCAATTACACCTGGTAAATGTGCTGCAAGCCCTGCTCCAGCTATTATTACCTCGCAACCCTCTTTTTCAACCATTTCTAATGTTTCTTCTAATTTTTCTGGTACTCTATGAGCTGAAAGAATAAATGCTTTATATTCTATATTAAATTCCTTTAATGCATTTGCAGCACCTCTCATTACTTCTGTATCAGACTTGCTTCCAAAAAATATTGCTACCCTCATTTTAAACCTCCTAAATTTTAAATATCTTATTTTATCTAAGTTTACTGAGTAAGTGATTCACACAAAATCATTTCTTATGCGGCTAACTCCATTTGGTCGTTAGCTAAGTTCGAACAACCAAATGTAAAATTTGGACTCTCACTTATCTACTTAAAGTAATTTACTCCTGATTTGAAGATTTTTTGATCAAATTCTCCTGGAATATTTCTGTATAAATCTTCTCCAATTCTTTCTGAATGAGCCATTTTACCTAAAACTCTTCCATCAGGACTTGTGATTCCTTCTATTCCATACATTGACCCATTAGGATTAAATGGCATATTAAGAGATACTTTTCCATCAAAATCAACATATTGTGTTGCTATTTGACCATTTTCTCTTAAACTTTTAATTAATTCCTCTGGTGCAACAAATCTTCCTTCTCCATGTGAAATTGGAACTGAATGTATATCTCCTAAGTTTACTTCACTAAACCATGGTGATTTTTTTGAAACAACTTTTGTTCTAATAATTGAAGACATATGTCTATTTATATTGTTATAAGTTAATGTTGCCATGTCTTCTTTTATATCAACTATTTCACCATAAGGTACTAATCCTAATTTAATTAAAGCTTGGAAGCCGTTACAAATACCTAATACTAATCCATCTCTATTTTTTAATAATTCCATTACAGAATCTTTAATTTTTTCATTTCTAAATACTGTTGCAATAAATTTGCCTGATCCATCTGGTTCATCTCCTGCTGAGAATCCACCTGGAATCATAATTATTTGAGATTTATTTATTTCTGATTTAAGATTTTCTATTGATTCTAATAAAGCTTCCTTAGTAATATTTCTAAATACTACTTCTGATACTTCCGCACCTTCTCTTTCAAAAGCTCTAGCACAGTCATATTCACAATTATTTCCTGGAAATACTGGAATTACAACTCTTGGTTTAGCTATTTTAATAGATGGAGCTTTGTATACTTTTTTATCATTTAATACTGTTTCAACCTTATCTAAAACATCCTTAGTTTTAATTTCAAATACTTTGCTTAATTTTTCTTCATAAATTTTTTCTAAATCTTCAATTCGTAACTCTAAATCATATTCTTTGCATATTATCAATGATGAAGATATTGTTTTACCTATTTCCTTGTATAAGCAATCTTTAAATTCATCACATACATTAACGTTAGCTTTAACTTCTAATATTATGCTACCATAGTTAAATCCAAACAATTCTTCTTTAGTTAAATTTTCAAATTCAACTCCGATTCTATTTCCTAAAGTCATTTTAGTAATACATTCTGAAACTCCTCCGAATTTAATAGCAGATGCTGAAATAACTTTTTCATCTCCTATTAAGTTGTAAAGTACTTCTAAATTCTTTTTAAACTTCTCCATATCAATAGTTTTATCTTCTAACTTTTCAGTTGTAAGTAAAACTAAATTTGAACCTACTTCTTTAAATTCAGGTGATATAATTCTCTTTGCTTTTTCCACCCCTACTGCAAATGAAACCAAAGTTGGTGGAACATCTAAGTCCCCAAAACTTCCTGACATAGAATCTTTTCCACCAATTGCAGGAATTCCAAGTATCATTTGAGCTTCATAAGCTCCAAGTAATGCTGCAAAAGGTTTACCCCATCTAGTTTCGTCTTTACCTAATTTCTCAAAATATTCTTGAAACGTTAATCTCGCTCTCTTATAGTCCCCACCCATAGCTGAAAGTTTAGCTATTGATTCTATTACTGAATAATAAGCCATATGATACTCACTCCAAGTACCAAGGTTTGGATTAAATCCAAAAGTCATTAATGTTGCATCTTTACTTTCTCCACCAAGTACTGGAATCTTAGCTGCCATACCTTCTGCTGGTGTATTTGCATACTTTCCGCCAAATGGCATTAATACTGTTCCTCCACCAATTGTTGAATCAAATCTCTCTGATAATCCTTTTTGAGATGCTACATTTAAATTTTTCAAGTTACTAATCCAAGTTTCTTTAACATCAACATCTAAAACTGCATATGGATAATCAGAAGGCGCCTTAACCTTAACACTTGTTCTTTGATCAGCTCCATTTGTATCTAAGAAAGTTCTCTTTAAATCAACAATATTTTTGCCTCTCCAGTATATTCTTAATTTATCAGTATCTGTAACATGAGCTACTAAACTTGCTTCTAAATTTTCTTGATTAGAAAGTCTAATAAATTCCTCTGCATTTTCTTTTGTTACAACTACAGCCATTCTTTCTTGTGATTCTGAAACTGAAAGTTCTGTTCCATCTAATCCTTCATACTTCTTTGGAACCTTATCTAAATCTATATCTAAACCTCTGCAAAGTTCTCCTATTGCAACTGAAACCCCACCAGCACCAAAATCATTACATCTCTTAATCATCTTTGCTACTTTTGCATTTCTAAACAATCTTTGAATTTTTCTTTCTGTCGGTGCATTACCTTTTTGAACTTCCGCTCCACATTCATTAATTGAATCTACAGTATGTTCTTTAGATGATCCTGTTGCACCACCTACTCCATCTCTTCCTGTTCTACCACCAAGTAAGATTATTGCATCTCCTAACTTTGGTTCTTCACGTATAACATTTTCCTTTGGTGCCGCTGCTATAACTGCTCCAACTTCCATTCTCTTTGCTGCGTAATTGGGATGGTAAACTTCTTGAACCTGCCCAGTTGCAAGACCAATTTGATTACCATATGAGCTATATCCATGTGCTGCTCCAAGTGTTATTTTCCTTTGAGGAAGTTTCCCTGTTAATGTTTCTTCAATTGCAACTGTTGGATCAGCAGATCCAGTAACTCTCATAGCTTGATATACATAAGTTCTACCTGATAATGGATCTCTTATTGCTCCACCTAAGCAAGTTGCTGCTCCTCCAAAAGGTTCAATTTCTGTTGGATGATTATGTGTTTCATTTTTAAACATTACCAGATAATCTTTCATACCTTTATCTGTTTCAATTTTTACATTAATTGAACAAGCATTTATTTCTTCTGATATATCTAAATCTTGAAGTTTGCCCCTTTTTCTTAATTCCTTCATTGCAATAACTGCAATGTCCATAAGAGTCTTATTCTTCTCTTTTTCTCCATATACATATTCTCTTGATTTTATGTAACTCTCGTAACTTTTCTTAATAGGAGCTGTGTATTTATTTTCTTCAATCTCTATATCTTCTAAGATCGTTGAGAATGTTGTATGTCTACAGTGATCTGACCAATAAGTATCAATAACTTTAATTTCAGTAATTGATGGTTCTCTATTTTCTCCTTTAAAATAATCTTTAATCATAACTAGATCATCAATGCTCATTGCTAATCCTTGCTCATTATGAAATTCTTGTAATTGTTTTAAAGTTTTATTTGTAAATTCATCTAAGATTTGAACATCTTTAGGAATGTTTGAAGTTGATGATAAGTCTTTGCTATTTATATCTACTTCTCTTGAATCGACTGGATTTATATAATAGTTTTTAATCTTTTCTACATCGCTTTTTGAAATGTTTCCTTTTAATGCAACTATTTTTGCTGACTTAATTTCGACCTTATCTTCAGCTGTTAAAAGGGCTAAACATTCAGATGCGGAATCTGCTCTTTGGTCATATTGGCCTGGTAAAAATTCTACTCCAAAAACTACTTCTCCTTCATTAATTGGTAATTCTGATTCATATACTACATCTACTGTTGATTCTGAAAAAATTGTATGTAATGCCTTATTATAATATTCTTCAGTTATGTCTGAAATAATATATTTATTAATAAGCCTTACATCTTCTAAGTTGTTCACTCCTAAGTTATCCTTAAAATCTCTTAATAAACTTTGAGCTTCTACATTAAATCCTTTTTTCTTTTCAACAAATACGCTTCTAATATCTAACATCTTAATTCCTCCAAAAAATATTATGAGTTTAGCTTAATCACCATTTATATAATTCCGAATGTTTTTTGATAACATCGCGCTAACTTTCGTATCGATATTCTAAGATTATCATCTAACACGTATGATGTCAACTTTTATTATATTAAAATTTCTTAAAATCAGTCTTTATCCGAACTATATATTTGTTAAAAATTTTAATTATTCGTGTTTTATATCTGTATTTTGAAATTTTATGTTTAATCTATTATTCTCAAATTTATATATTTTAAAACCTTTATTAAAATTATTTATTCCTCACAATACATCTAGTTTCTTCTTAACATTTTTATTCAAGTAAATACTAGTTGTTTTTTGAAAAATTTCTGAATATATCCAAATAAAAAAAACACTTACCTGTAAAACAAAATGCACTCCGTCAAGTAAACATAGTTTTTTAACTGTGTTTACTTGACGGAGTGCATTTAAAATTATCGCTATGTTTTAAAATAGTGTTGATATTGTTATATTTTTGTAAAGTAGACTAGCATACTGACTTGTTATTTAGTTGTTAAATTCACTTGCTAAGCTTTTTATTTTTTCCAAAGCTTCTCCTGATTCAGTTTCATTTACCATAACAACTAAATAATCTCCATTTAATATTTTCGTATTTCCTTTAGGAATTATTTCTTTATCTCCTCTTTTTATAGACACTACTAAACATTTTTTAGGCCATGATATCTCTTTAATTTTCTTTTCTTCTATATAACTTCCCATACATACTGAAATTTCAAGAAGAGTTTTGATTCTATCATTTCCTTTTAATTGTTCAGATTCCTTTACATTATTTTTCTTATTTAATAAATTGTTCAGTAAACTTTCATAAATAGGACTACAATTTAAGACATCTGACACAATATATGCTGTAATTACAACGATTGTTAAAGCTAATAAATGTTCAAATGATCCTGTCATCTCAGTTATTAATATAATTCCCGTAATTGGAGATTTAACTGTTGAGGCAAAGTGACCTGCCATACCAAATATAATAAAATTTACTACATATAGCATTGGTAAATCTGTAAAATTACAAAATGCTATCCCAAAGATATTACCAACTATTGCTCCAAGTACTAATAATGGAAAAAATATACCTCCTGGTGTACCAGAACCAAAACAGATTAACGTAAGTAAAAACTTAAACAATAAAAAAATAAACAATAGTTTTAATGTAAAACCACCATCAGCTAATGACTCAATTAAGTTGCTTCCCCCTCCAAGTAAAATTGGTGCACTTAATCCTACAACTCCAGTAACTAAAAATGGAATTATTACTTTAACTTGTACTGGAACACTTTTTAATTTTCCATATAGCATTTGACTTTTTAAAATTCCTTTATTAAAAATCATTCCACTTATTCCTAATACTATTCCAAGTAACGGAAGCGCAAAATAATAACTTAGTGGGAATACCTGTACATTTGAAAACACTAACGCTGGTTTTAATCCTAAAAATTCCTTGCAAACAAAGTCTGCCATTATAGAAGATGATATTGCTGATAATAATACTAAAGGTGAAAAGTTTTTATGAACTTCTTCTAATGCAAACATAACTCCAGACAATGGAGCATTAAACGCTGCTGAAAGTCCAGCACTTGCACCACTAGTTAATAAGAATTGTTCCTCTAAATTTTGTCTTTTAAAAAGTTTTGCAAAGACTTGAGCTATTGAAGCACCCATTTGAACTGAGGGTCCCTCTCTTCCTACTGATAGACCTGCACTTAAAGCTACAGTTCCACCTATAAACTTATAAATCAATACTCTTAATGGATTAACCTCTATCTTTTTTATTAAAATCCCTTCAACTTGAGGAATGCCACTACCTGAAATCATTGGTTCTCTTTTAAGTAAGCATCCTACAAAATAGCCCAATAAAATAAGCCCTAAAAATAATACTAATATTTTTGTAGGACTTCCATTTGATAATTTATAAATGTAATTAAATATATATGATAACTTCGAAACTAAAATTCTATTACAAACAATTATAAGTCCAACTAATATTCCTATTACTGCTGATTCTAATACTAATTTAAACTTTAAGTTTTTTCTATTATTTAATATCTTCTTCACTTCTGATGCATTTTCATCCAAATCCATCCCTCCTTTAGTCACATTAAAAAATAATAGAACAGTATGCTTGTCTATTTTGCATCATACTATGTCAGCAAATTCAGCTAATAGCTCCCTATTAACTGAACTTACATTCGTGTCCTTACATAAAGTGAAACTTTTCAGGTGGAGTTTTTATGCTCCAGATAAATTTAGTTGAACTTATACCATCAAGGGGCACGTCGTCTTAAGACAAAATATACGACGCATCTTTGATCTATTATTTTGTTTCATATACCTTAAAAAAAACAAAAGGTCATAAGATAAAATCTTATGACCTAAATAGAATACTATCTATTGTTTCTTTGTTGCTTTCTAGCTCTTCTACAATCAGGACATCTTACTGGTTCGTTGTCAAATCCTTTTTCTTTGTAGAATTCTTGTTCTCCAACTGTGAATATGAATTCATTTCCACAATCTTTACATACTAATGTTTTATCTTCCATTATAAATTCCTCCCTTTTCATAGATTATAACCTCATACTAGAACCAATCTCTGAAACAGAGGAAATGTGTAGTACTGATTAAATCTTGAATTATATTACTAATTTATAATATCACATTTTACTCCTTAATTCAACACAAATTAATTTATTCTTCAAATATTAATCCTTTTTGAAGTTTACCTTCACTCATAGAAACTATTCTATCAGACACTTTCTTTGCAAATTCCATATCATGAGTTATTATCATCATACCCATACCATTATTACTTAATTTTTTTATTAAGTTAGCAAATTCTCCTGTGAGTCCTGGATCTAAAGCTGATGTTGGTTCATCAAAGCACATAATTTTAGGTTCTAACGCTAAAGCCCTACCTATAGCAACTCTTTGCTTTTGTCCACCTGATAATTCAAATGGATAATTATTCTTTTTATCTTCTAAATCTAAAAACCCCAAAATTTCTTCAGCCTTTTTAATTGCATCTTTCTTACTCATCCCTAAAACCTTTTGAGGTGCTTCTATTATATTCTCTAAAACACTCATATGTGGAAATAAATTAAAATTTTGAAACACTAATCCAATATCTTTTCTTATTTCAGCCATTGTCTTCTTATCTACATACTTTCCATCTTTACATATTGCTCTTCCATTAATCTCTATACTTCCATTATCACAATGTTCCAAAGCATTTACACATCTAAGCAATGTAGTTTTTCCGCCTCCAGAAGGACCAACAATAACTAATATTTCACCAGTATCAATATTAAGATCAATACCCTTTAAAACTTCTGTATTACCAAACTTTTTTTCAACGCCACTAACTTTTAACATAGTAATCAATCCTTCCTAGTTATAATACTCATACTTTTTCTCTATTTTCTCTAGAACCTTACTTAAAATTCCTATAACTATTAAATAAACAATTCCTGCTAATAATAATGGTACTAAAGTAACATCTCTATTAGAAGCTATCTTTGCTATTTTAAGCAATTCATCTAAGCCTAATATATACACTAATGAAGTATCTTTTACTAAAGTTGTGATTTCATTTGCAACTGGTGGTATAACTCTTTTAATTGCTTGAGGCAATATTATTCTAAAGAATGTATCCTTTTGG
The DNA here is from genome assembly GCF_900112485.1 of Clostridium uliginosum. Lineage (GTDB taxonomy): Bacteria > Bacillota > Clostridia > Clostridiales > Clostridiaceae > Clostridium > Clostridium uliginosum. The sequence continues at coordinate 84,988 of NZ_FOMG01000012.1, read as the reverse complement.
GTTAATCCTAAAACTTCTGCACCTTCATATTGTCCATGGTCAATTGATATTATTCCAGCTCTAAATATTTCTCCAAAATATGCAGTATAATTTAATACAAAAGCTATAATAGCAGCTAAAAATCTATCAAAAGTAATACCTACTATTGGTAATCCAAAAAATATTATAACTATTTGTAGTAACAATGGAGTTCCTCTCATTACAAGTACATATGCTCCCATTATTTTTTTTAATACTAGAGATTTTGATGTCCTAGCTAACGCAACTATAATTCCAAGTGGAATAGATAATACTAATGTCAATAAAAAAACTTCTAATGTAACCTTTAATCCCTCTAATATTTGAGGCATTAGTGATAAAATATAATTCAATATAGCTCCTCCTCTTTTACTACTTAGGCATATTTGAAAAAATAACAAATCAGCATACTAGTCTATTTTTTTTCATCTGCCTTAACTATTATATCTTCGCCAAACCATTTTTTTGAAATTTCTCCAGCACTTCCATCTTCTACTACAGCCTCTAGTGCTTTATTAAATTCTTCTACGAATTTTGTATCACCTTTTCTAATTCCAACTGCATAAGTTTCCTTACCAAAATCATCATCTAAAACTTTATACTTATCTTTTCCTCTTTCTTTTATATAATATTTAGCCAAAATTTCATCAGCAACAACTGCATCTATTCTTCCCGCTTCTAAATCCATTAATGCATCATTATTTGTTTCAAATGTAACAATCTTGCCACTATCAAATGTTTTTATTATATCCCCATCTGCTTCTATTGCATCTACTGCACTAGATTGATTTTGAGCACCAACCTTAGCCCCTGCTAAATCTTGTTTACTACTAATCTTAGAATTTGCTAAAGTTACTATAACTTGTCTATTATTTAAATAAGCGTTAGAAAATTCAACCATTTTCTTCCTTTCATCTGTAACTGAGTATCCATTCCAAATCAAATCTATATTTCCATTTTTTAATTCTGACTCTTTCATACTCCAATCAATAGCTTGAAATTTGATAGTTTTATTAAGTTTTTCTCCTACAGCCTTAGCTAGTTCCACATCAAAACCTACTAACTTCCCATTTTCATCTTTAAATCCCATTGGTACAAATGTATCATCAAACCCCATTACTAATTCTTGTTTATCAGATGTACCTTGCGTTTTACTTGTTTGACATGCTACTAGGCTCGTACCAATCATAACAACACATGATATCATTAAAATCTTTTTTATTAATTTATTTATCTTCATTATTATATTCCCCCTTAGCTCGCTTCTCTTATTTATTACTTTATCATACTAAAGCGAAAAAGTCAATATAGTTCCTATAAAAAATTATTTATATGTTTTATTTAATGTGCCTTAGGCATATTAAAATACAGGAGAGCTGGTCTACCTTATAAATCAGCTCTCCTGTATTTAAACACTATATTAAGAATTGTTAAATCCCACCAAATTAGTGATTCCCTACTCTATTTAAAGCCTTTTGTAGGTTGTCCATATGAGAATCAAATTGATCTTTCACATCCGTAACTTTAGTTTCATCAATAGGATTTTCTTGATCTTCTAATTTGTCTTTTGCATCATCAGTTTTGTCCTTAAGCTCATCTAATTTATCACTAACTTCTTCAAGTTCTTTTTTAACATCTTCACTCTTACCTTGTAAGTCAGCTTGATTTAATTTATCTGTTAATTCATCTGCCTTATCAGTAAGTTCTTTCATTATTCTTTCTTTGTCTCCATCCATCTCATCTATCTTATCAGTGATTTCTGATGGCTTATCTTTTAGTTTATCTTCTAATTCCCGAACCTTTTCAGAATCAAAAATATCATCTACTTTTTCTGATGTTGGTACTTCATCCTCATTTACTTTTCTTGTAATGACATAATCATCTTTAACATTGCATCCAATTAAAGTAAAACTTAAAATACCGCACATGAATAAAGCCATTAAGTTCTTCTTTTTCATCTTTTCACCTCAAGTAAAGCATTTTTAAATAAGTAACTAAAAATCTTAGTATATACATTATTATACTAACCTAGAGTTACAAATTAAATATACCTTTATTTAATTATATTTATATCTTTCTATACAAAATATAAAAGCACATCAGTTTTTTACTTTTTCATAAGTCACATGAAACAAAATAACAGACCAAAGATGCACCGTATATTTGGTCTGTTATTTTTTGAATGTGCCTAATATCGCAAATATAAACTTATACTTCATATTCTAATACTTTTCTAACAATTCTTCAACAGTTTTTATACTAATCAGTACTACTATTTTTTTGCTTTATTCTACAATATCTTCTTTATTATGATATTAAAATACTTATTATTACTAATTTTTTTAATATTTTTAATTTATTAGGTAATACTAAGTTTGATAATTTAAAAGAAAAGGAGTAATTATTTATGTGGAAAAAAGTTTTTGGCGAACTACAAAAAATCGGAAAAGCTTTAATGTTACCTGTTGCACTATTGCCAGCTGCTGGTATACTACTTGCATTTGGCACCATGTTTCAAAATCCAGATTTTTTAGTTAGAATGCCTATTTTTGGTGCTACTGGTTTTCAATTATTTGCAACAGTAATGGAACGTTCTGGCGGTATCATTTTTGATAATCTACCTTTAATATTTGCTGTTGGTGTTGCTGTTGGACTAAGTGATGGAGATGGTGTTGCTGGTCTGGCTGCTATAGTAGGTCTTTTAATTATGAATACAACAATGGGTAAAATGTTAGGAGTTACAAATGCTCAATTAACTGACCCAATGTATGCATTAGTCCTTGGAATCCCAACGCTACAAACTGGTGTTTTTGGTGGTATTATCATAGGAGTTATAGCCTCCTCGCTATATAAAAGATTCTATAATATAGAACTCCCCTCTTACTTAGGTTTCTTTGCTGGAAAGAGATTTGTTCCTATAGTAACTGCTGCATCTGCGGTATTACTAGGAATTGTTATGACATTTGTTTGGCCTCCAATTCAAAATGGACTTTTTATTTTTTCAAGGAGCATGATAGATACAAATAAAACATTTGCTGCATTTGTATTTGGTGTTGTTGAAAGAGCATTGATTCCATTTGGATTACATCATATTTGGTATAATCCTTTCTGGTATCAATTTGGTGAATACGTTGATAAAGCTGGAAATTTAGTTTTAGGTGATCAAAAGATTTTCTTTGCTCAACTTAAAGACCTAGTTCCTTTTACTGCAGGTACATTTATGACTGGTAAATTTCCTTTTATGATGTTTGGACTCCCTGCTGCTGCACTTGCTATGTATCATGAAGCTAAGCCTGAAAAGAAAAGTCTAGTTTCTGGTATTTTAATTTCTGGAGCGTTAACTACATTTTTAACAGGTATTACAGAACCACTTGAATTTGCGTTTTTATTCGTAGCTCCAGTATTATTCGCAGTTCACTGTGTTTTTGCTGGACTTTCATTTATGATAATGCAACTTCTTAATGTAAAAATAGGTTTAACTTTTTCTGGTGGTATTATAGACTTTATATTATTTGGAGTTATTCCAAATAGAACACGATGGTGGTTAGCAATCGTTGTAGGACTTTGTTTTTCAGTAATATACTACTTTGGATTTAGATTTTTTATTAGAAAATTTGATTTAAAGACTCCAGGTAGAGAAGATGATGATATCTTAGCCAGTACTCCTAGTACTAGAAAAGAAGGAAGTGCTTTAGCTAATGCCATAATTGGAGCATTCGGCGGAAAAGAAAACCTTGATAATCTTGATGCTTGTATTACAAGACTTAGGGTAATAGTTAAAGATAAAGATAAAGTAGATAAAAATAAACTTAAACAATTAGGTGCTGCAGGTGTTATGGAAGTAGGTAATAATATCCAAGCAATTTTTGGACCTAAATCAGACAATATCAAAACTCAAATGAAAGATATTATTTCAGGTAAGTTGATTGTTTCAGACGATGTAGATGACATTCAAGAAGATGTTTATCAGTCAACTTCCAATGAAAAAAGCTCTATAAATTGTAGTATCATTTGTCCTATAGGTGGGCAAATAATACCAATATCTGAAGTTCCTGATGATGTTTTTTCTGAAAAAATGATGGGTGATGGATTTGCTATTGTTCCAGAAGATAATATAGTTTATTCACCTATCGATGCTACAATCGCTACTTTATTTCCAACTAAGCACGCTCTTGGATTAGTATCAAATGATGGATTGGAAATTTTAATTCATGTCGGAATGGATACTGTAAATCTAAAAGGGGAAGGATTTAAATCTTTTGTGACTCAAGGTGATAAAGTAAAAGCAGGTGATAAATTACTAGAAGTAGACTTTAATTCAATTAAAGATAAAGTTCCTTCAATAATAACTCCTGTAGTTTTTACTAATTTAAATGAAAATGCAGAATTGAAAATTAATTATGGAAAACATAAAGCTAAAGATAAAAATATAGCTAGTATTAAACAATAATACATATTCAATTTTCATACTATACAAAAAAAGATGCTTCTAAATAATAATATATAGAAACATCTTTTTTTATTTCGCTATGTTTTAGAAGAATGTTGATATTGTTATATAATAGTAAATTTCACCGTCCATGAGCTTTATATTACAATATCAACACGGTTTTAAAACAAAGCCTTTTATTGTATAGTTTTACTATTTCTTATAAGCATCTTTTAATGTATCAGCTATTGCAGCTAAGCTTCCTAATGATGATAAAGTTTCATTTGGAAGTATTAACTTATTAGCAGGATTTAAAGCCATTTCTTTAAGAGCTTCAACTTGCTTTATAGCAATAACTCTTTCATCAGTACCTGATTCTATAATAGCTTTATTTACTTTCATTATTGCTGAAGCTTCAGCCTCTGAAATTTTTTCAATTGCTTTAGCCTTACCTTCAGCTTCAAGTAGTTGAGATTCTTTTAAACCTTCTGCTCTTCTAATATTTGCTTCTTTTTCTGCTTCTGCTGTAAGTATTTGAGATTGTTTTTCTCCTTCAGCTTTTTCAATTTGCGATTGTCTAAGACCTTCTGCTTGAAGAATCATAGCTCTCTTATCACGTTCTGCTCTCATTTGTTTCTCCATAGCTTGTTGAATTTCAGCTGGAGGTATGATATTTTTTATTTCAACACTTAAGATTTTAATTCCATAAGCATCTGTTACTTCATCAATAATACTTAAAAGATTTTGATTTATTGCGTCTCTTCCTGATAGTATTTCATCAAGACTCATGTTTCCCAAAATATTTCTAATATTTGTTGTAGCTGAATATACTATACCTGATTTATAATCTTCTATGTTATATACAGCGTCTCTAGCATTTAATAATTTATAGAATATAACATTATCTACTGAAATTTTAACATTATCTTTAGTTATAACTGATTGTGGTGGTACATCTAATATTTGTTGTTTTGTTGAAATTCTTTTTCTCACAAAATCAGCAAAAGGAATTATAAAATGCCATCCTGGTTCTAACACCCTACTAAATTGACCAAGCCTCTCTACAACACATAGGTATCCAGTATTTACAATTTTAATTGAAGATAAAATTGTAAATATTATAAATATTAATATTATTGGTATAATTATAACCATTATTATTTTTCCTCCTCTACTTTTTTAATCTTTAATTTTGTTCCTTGAATTCCTGAAATAACAAAATTCTCTCCTTCGTGTATTAAATCTCCCTCATTAATGCCTGTCCAATATATGCCACTTACTTTTAAAGTTACTTTACTCTCAATATCTTTTTCTGCTATCATTACTCTTCCAATATAATTTTCTTCCATAAGTGGTGTTCTATGCTCACAATTTTTATATTTTTTTCTTATCCAAGGATATCCAATTGAAATTGCAATAATGCTTACTACTAAAAAAATTATTGCTTGAACTACAAAATTTGCATTTAAGCATCCAGCTATAAATGCTGCAATTGCACCTATTGAAAACCATACAAACAGAAAGCTACTAGTAAAAATATCTAATAAAAATACAGCAATCCCAACTACAATCCAAAATATAAGGCTTGTCACTATATTCTCCTCCTTTGTATTTACTGTACTTAGTATATCATTAATTACTAAGTTTTCCAAAGTACTACTTAGTATAATTTGGTTATATAGTATAATAAACCATATTATATCATATTTCAATTCTGTTTGTAAATTATTTATCTTTTGAATGTACCTTATTAAATATCCTTCTTATTATTGTCATTGATTTTCTATTACTTTCATCATATTATGGTTATATATAACAGATATTATTGGTTATACTAAAAGTATATAATAAAAATTGGAGTTGATAATATGGATTTTATTAAGGTTTCATCTGCATGTCCTAAAACAAGAGTTGGAGATGTAGATTATAACATTTCTAATATTTTAGATTGTATAAATAATGCTAACAAAAATTCAAGTAAATTTATAGTATTTCCAGAGCTTTGTGTCACATCTTATACATGTGGAGATTTATTTTTACAAGATTATCTTTTAAATAAATCTTTAAATGGTATACATGAGATATTACGTGCTACTGAAGATAAAGATATTTTAATTGCAGTAGGTGCTCCTCTATTAATTGATAGTATATTATATAATTGTGCTTTTTTATTATTTAAAGGAGATATTTTAGGGATAGTTCCAAAATCATATATTCCTAATTATAGTGAATTTTACGAAAAAAGGTGGTTTACTGAAGGTATTTCTATAGAAACTTATGAAATAAATTTACCTTTTCAAAAGAATATTCCTTTTGGTACAAATCTCATTTTTTCTTCTAATATTGCAAACTTTGGAGTTGAAATTTGTGAAGATTTATGGGTAACTATTCCTCCTAGTTCTTATCTTTCTCTTATGGGTGCTAATATAATAGGAAATCTTTCTGCTTCTAATGAATTAGTAAGCAAAATGAACTACAGAAAAAGCCTTATATTAAATCAAAGTGCTAGAGGAATATGTAGTTATATTTATTCTTCCGCTGGAGTTCATGAATCATCAACTGATTTATTATTTAGTGGACATTTATTAATTAGCGAAAATGGTTCTTTATTAAAGGAAAATGAAAGATTCCAAAGAGAAAATGAAGTTATATATTCTTATATTGATGTTTTTAAATTAAGAGCTGAAAGAATGAAAAATCTCAGTTTTAGAGATGCTTCTAAATTTACAGGTAAAAAACCTTATACAATTAATTTCAAATTTAAAACTACTAGCATTGAAAAATTTGATAGATTTATAGATAAACATCCTTTTGTTCCGTCTTCTAAAAAAGAAAGAGAAGAACGATGTAAAGAAATATTCAATATTCAAAGTTCTGCTTTAGCAAAAAGATTTGAGCATACAGGATCAAAAAAAGCTGTAATTGGAATTTCAGGTGGATTAGATTCTACTCTTGCTCTTCTTGTAATAGTTAAAACATTTGAACTGCTTCATTTAGATAAAAAGAATATCGTAGCTATTACTATGCCTGGTTTTGGAACTACTGATAGAACATATAATAATGCGTTGACTTTATGCAAAGAACTAAATTGTGATTTAAGAGAAATAAATATTGTCGATGCTGCTCTTCAACATTTTAAAGACATTGGTCATGATAAAGACATACATGATGTTACTTATGAGAACGTGCAAGCAAGAGAAAGAACTCAAATTTTAATGGACTTAGCAAACAAAGAGCATGGACTTTTAATCGGTACTGGAGATTTATCTGAACTAGCACTTGGATGGTGTACTTATAACGGGGATCATATGTCTATGTATTCTGTAAATCCTTCCATTCCAAAAACTTTAGTTAGATATTTAGTGAAATATGTAGCTGATAAAGAATCTAATGATACAGTTAGCAATACTCTTATTGATATATTAGATACTCCAGTAAGTCCAGAGTTACTACCTAAAGATTCTAATGGAGAAATCACTCAAAAAACTGAAGATATAGTAGGTCCTTATGAACTTCATGATTTCTTCTTATATCATTTTATAAAACATGGTTCATCAAAGGAAAGAATATTTTTCTTAGCCACTGAAGCATTTAAAGGCAATTATAGTAATGCTGAAATTGAGAAATGTCTTGATAAATTTATGTGGAGATTTTTCACCCAACAATTTAAGAGAAGTGCTTTACCTGATGGTCCTAAAGTTGGAAGTATATCTCTAAGCCCTAGAGGAGATTTTAGAATGCCTTCTGATGCTGCTCCATGGAAATAAACTATCAATACATAATTAAAGATTAAATATATAAATTTATGTTTTTTAATAATAAGGCACGCAGAATAATTATTAATTGTTTATGATTTACTCATTTTTATTGTTGATTTAATAATAAAATTTTGCTTTTTATATTAAATTGTGGAAATATTTTTTAAGTAGTGCTACAATAGATGATATTAAATAAACGAAGGCATTAAGCCTATAGATATGGAGGAATACAAAATGGGGAAAAAAGTTGATATTGATTGGAGCAAACTAGGATTTGATTATATAAAAACAGATCTTCGTTATATTTCAGTATGGAAAGATGGTAAGTGGGATGAAGGTAAACTAACTGAAGACAATATGCTTCATATTAGTGAAGCTTCTACTGTTCTTCACTATGGCCAAAGTTGTTTTGAAGGCCTTAAGGCATACACAACAAAAGAAGGTAAAATTCAATTATTTAGACCTGATAGAAATTCAGCACGTATAAATGAAAGTTGTAAAAAACTTCTTATGCCAGAAATTCCTGAAGAGAAATTTATTAATGCTGTTATGCAAGTTGTAAAAGCTAATAAAGAATATGTTCCACCTTATGGAAGTGGTGCTACCTTATATATTAGACCAGTTATGATGGGTGTTGGACATAACATAGGTGTTAAACCAGCTCCAGAATATATATTTACTATATTCTGTATGCCAGTTGGTCCTTACTTTAAGGATGGATTAACTCCTTGTAATTTTATTGTTTCAGATGATTATGATAGAGCTGCTCCTCATGGTACTGGAGGACAAAAAGTTGGTGGTAACTATGCAGCATCTCTTCAAGCACATGCTGAAGCTGCAAAAAAAGGATTTGCTGATTGTATATACTTAGATCCTGCAACTCATACTAAAATTGAAGAAGTGGGTGCTGCAAATTTCTTTGGAATAACTAAAAATGATGAATTTGTTACTCCTGCATCACCTTCCATATTACCTAGCATAACTAAATATTCACTTCTTTATATTGCAGAACATTATTTAAATATGCCAGTTTATGAAAAGGAAGTTTTCATTGATGAATTAGATCAATTTAAGGAAGCAGGTGCTTGTGGTACTGCTGCCGTAATTACTCCTATTGGAGGAATTCAATATAAAGATAATTTACATGTATTCTACAGTGAAACTGAAGTAGGTCCTATAACTCGTAAATTATATGATACTCTTTATGGAATTCAACTTGGTGATGTTAAAGCTCCAGAAGGCTGGATATATGAAGTAAAATAAATATGTCTAAGCTAATTATAAAAAATATCCCTTAAAAATATGATTTAACATACTCTTTTTAAGGGATATTTTTAGGCTATGTTTTAATCGAATGTTGATATTGTAATATAAGAGCGAATTGGCATTGGAATTTGCTTTGTAGAACTCTTAAGTGAAAATCAAAATTTTATATTTTGCTTTTGAATTTACTCAGCAAATGCACATGAGTCGAGTTTCCTATATAAATTCATTCCACCGTCCATGAGCTTTATATTACAATATCAACACGATTTTAAAACATAGTCTATTTTTATCAATAATTAATTCTAAATATATCCACCATCCGCTCTTATAATTTGTCCTGTAATATATGAAGAATCATCACTACATAGAAATGTTACTATCTTACCAATCTCACTAGGTTTTCCAAATCTACCCATAGGAATCTCTTCTTCTAAAGATTTTCTTTCATCTTCTTCTAAAAATGAATTCATGTTTGTATCTATAACGCCAGGTGCAACTCCATTAACTCTTATATTTGAAGGAGCCATTTCTTTTGCAAGTGACTTCGTAAATAAATTTAATCCACCTTTTGAAGCAGAATATAATACCTCACAAGATGCTCCAACATCACCCCACATAGATGAAATATTAACTATAGTTCCTCCCCCATTTGAAACCATGTAAGGAAGTACATGCTTACTCATATATATAGCACCTAAAAAATTTGTATTTATAATTTCATTTATCCCTTCTTCACTTGAATCCATAAATAATCCAATAATACTCTTAGCTGCATTGTTCACTAAAATATCTACTTTGCCTAATGTATTTATAGTAAATTCTATTATTTTTTTTGTTGATTCATAAGATGATATATCTTCCTTACATAAAACAGCATATCCTCCGATGCTTTTTATACAATTCAACGTTTCTTGTGCTCCTTCATCATCTTTAGAATAATTTATAACTATATTAGTTCCTTCTTTAGCTAATTCTATAGCAATATTCCTTCCTATGCCTCTTGAAGCACCAGTAACAATTGCTACTTTTCCTAATAGTTTTCCCAATTTTCCTCTTCTCCTAATCTTTATTGCATTTCAACTTCATAATGTTATGCATAGTTGATATCATAAATATACTTTTTTCAAAATTTCTTTAAAGTATTTTTTAAAAATTTCTTTGATGTTTTTTTATTTCATTATTATTACTTTAACACTTCATTAAAAACTCTCATTGTATTTTTATAAAATATCTTTTCTATCTCACTTTCATTAAATCCATTTTCTTTAAGAGCTACATATAGTTTATTAAACTTTGAACAATCCCTTATTTCAACTTCATTATCTATTCCATCAAAATCACTTCCAAGTGATATAACATCAATTCCTCCAACATTTTTTATATGTTTTATATGAACCAATATATCTTCTAGTGATGATATCTTCTCTTTACCTAAAAACTCTGAGCAAAAGTTTATTCCCATAACTCCACCATTATTTGATAATTTCCTTATCATTTCATCAGTTAAATTTCTAGGATGATTTGTTATTGCTCTAGCATTAGAGTGAGATGCTATAAACGGTTTCTTACACAGTTTAGCTAAATTATAAAATCCACCATCGGATAAATGTGAAGCATCTGGTATTATTCCTAAAGTTTCAACCTCTTCAAGGATTTCTATTCCTTTCTCAGTTAATCCATTATTTTGATATTTAAAACCAGCATTAGGATATCCAAGTTTATTTTTATAATTCCATGTAATAGTTAATATTCTAATCCCCATTTGATAGACATTTCTTAATTTTTCTACCTCCCCTTCAATTACTTCTCCTTCTTCTATTGATAAAAAAGCTCCTACTTTGCCATTCTTTTTACAAGATTCAAGTTCTTTTAAATTTTTTACAATCTTTATTTCACTAGAATGCTTATTAATTTGAAGATTAAAATTATTATACACTTTTAAGAATTCTTCATACGGTGTCTTTGTTATACTTTGATCTATAAAAAAAGCAAACACCTGTGCTAATGCATTTCCTTCTTTCAATTTATGAATATTAACCTTGCATACATCACTCTCAATATTTAATTCATCATAATATATTTTGCTTGCGGTATCACAATGTAAATCAATAAAATTCATTTGTTTCTTCCTCCCACTATAACCTTTTTGCGTAATCTAAATACCATTCTATTTTTTGAGGTCCTCCAATTACACTTTTCTTAATATACAAACTATTTTTTTCATCCACCTCTATGCTCCATTTAACTAAAGAAATCTCTCCTTTTACAATTTCAATAGAAGTTATTGTGGATGGAAATACACCACATCCATCATTAAAATATAACCCCTTACCAACTTCAGGAAATATATCATTATGAGTATGACCACATATAAACATTGTCTTTTCTTTTCTTGCTATCCTCTCTAAAATTTTATCTATTTTACTTCCTTTATTATAATTATTTGCAGGACTTGTTGGAGCTTTAAAACCAGCAACTCCTTCTAAAAATCCCCATAAATATCTAACTAAGAATCGACTAAATTTCCAAAGCTCACAATTCATAAAATCAACTTGATGTCCATGAAAAACAAGTATATCTTTGTTCATTGGAGTATATCTAAGTATAAGTCCTTCATAAAACTTTGTATTACTATAAAGATGTAATAGATCTTTTCCAAAACCATAATCTATTTTATTAAATGCTTTCTCTTGCTTATGAATAAAGCCTGGTTTAGATTTTACCATATCATGATTTCCATAAAGTAAGTATAATCTATTATCATTATTAAACTTATTCAATATCTTGAAAATATCTTTATAATTATAAGCAATATCTGAGCAATTCTTATTTTTCCACAGCTCATCTCCATCGCCCACTTCAATTAAATTATAACCGTATCTAAAATAATATCCAAGAGCTGCTTTATATATATTTTTATTTGGCCTTAGAGAATCTGCGTTGCCACCATCACCTCTATGCATATCACTTAAAAGTACTATTTTAGAATCTTTATCAAACTTTAATACTGGTCCATTTTTTGTTATTCTTTCAATAAAATCTTTACTATTAAAACAATTCTTCATCATAAACAACAATCCATTTAAAATTAATTCTATTTAGTATATGAGCAGAGAATGCGAAATGATAAGGTATTAAAAAAAATAACTGTAACAAGACTTGTTGAATACAAATCTTATTACAGTCTTTATGTTATACACATTCAAAAAAATAGCAAGTCAGCATGATAGTCTATTTTGTATCATACTGTGTCGATAATATCAGCTAATAGCACGCCATGAGCTAACATTACCTCCTTGTCTGATACAAAATATACGTCGCATCTTTGACTTGTTATTTTCTTTCATATGCCTTACAGTGATTCACCAAGGTAAGCTTTTTTAATTTCTTCATTATTAAGCAATTTATTACCTGTGCCCTTTAATGTTATTCTTCCTGTTTCCATAATATAACCTATATCAGCTATTTTTAAAGCTGCATTAGCATTTTGTTCTATTAGAAGAACTGTCATACCCTCTTCATTAATTTTCTTTATAATTCCAAATAATTCTTTTACAATTATAGGAGCAAGACCTAAAGAGGGTTCATCCATCATGATTAATTTTGGTCTTGACATAAGAGCTCTTCCTATAGCAAGCATCTGTTGTTCTCCACCAGAAAGAGTACCTGCTGCTTGCCAAGTTCTTTCTTTAAGTCTTGGAAAAAGTGAATATACTTTTTCCAAATCCTCTGATATGCCTGTGCGATCTTTTCGTGAGTAAGCACCTATTTTTAAATTCTCTAGTACTGTAAGGTCTGCAAAAACCCTTCTTCCTTCCGGAACTAAGGCTATACCTTTTTTAACCATATTCTCAGTGTTGAGTTTTGTTAAATCTATACCTTCATAATCTATACTACCGCTTTTAGGTTTAACAAGACCTACTATAGATTTTAATGTAGTACTTTTACCCGCTCCATTAGCTCCAACTAGAGTTACTATTTTTCCACTTGGTACCTCTAAGCTTATACCTTTTAAAGCCTCTATACCACCATATGATACTACTAAATTATCTATTTTAATCATCTTCAGATACCCCCAAATATGCGTCTATAACCTTTTTATCATTTTGTATTTCAGAAGGCGTACCTTCAGCTATAGTAATTCCATATTCAAAAACCTGTATTTTATCTGATAAACCCATAACCATATTCATATGATGTTCTATCATAAATATAGATAAATTGAACTTTTCTTTAATTTCCTTAATAAAAGCTGTAAGTTCATCTGTTTCTGTAGGATTCATACCTGCAGCTGGTTCATCAAGAAGAAGAAGCTTAGGATTAGTTGCAAGAGCTCTGGCTATTTCAAGTTTTCTCTGTTTACCATAAGGAAGAGAAGTAGCCTTTTCATATCTTAAATCTTGTAGTCCTAATTCTTCTAAAAGATCAAGGGATTTTTCAATCATTTCCTTCTCTTCTCTTCTATACTTAGGTAGTTTTAATGTAGCTTCAATAAAATTAGATTTAATATGAACATGGTTTGCAATTAATACATTATCAAGTACGCTTAAATCATTAAATAGTCTTATATTTTGAAAAGTTCTTGCTATACCAGTTTGAGTTATAATATCCTGTCTCATTCCAGTAACATCTGTATTATTAAAAATTATTTTTCCCTTTGTAGGTGTATACACATTTGTTATCATATTAAAAGCTGTGGTTTTACCAGCTCCATTAGGTCCAATTAAAGAAACTATCTCGCCTTCATTAATTTGAAGATTAAAATCTTTTACTGCTGTAAGACCTCCAAATTGCATAGTTGCATTTTCTACCTTTAGTAGTGCCATTGCTATTCCCTCCCTTCTTCTAGAGGTTTTTTATTAGAAAATCTAAATATTGATTTCCATGTAAGTTCTTTTGTTCCCATAATTCCAGTTCTAAAGAATAATACTATAATCATAAGTAAAACTGAAAAAACAACCATTCTAAGTCCAGGTATACCTTGGAAGCTTAAAAATCCAAAATTAAATTGTTTTTCCATATCCAAAAATCTTAAACACTCGCCTAAAATTGTTACAATAAAAGCTGAAATTACTGTACCAGTAACGCTTCCCATACCTCCAATAACTACTATAAGAAGTATATTAAAAGTAAGAACAAATTTAAACATATTAGGATCTATAGTACCAAGTAAATTCCCTAAAAGGCCTCCGCCTACACCTGCAAAGAAAGCACCAGTTACAAAAGCTATAGTTTTATGTTTAAATAGATTTATCCCCATACTTTCAGCTGCAATTTCATCTTCTCTTATAGCTTTTAAAGCTCTTCCGTAAGAACTATTTATAAGTGAAACAATAATTATTATAGTTACAATTGCTATTCCAAAAGTCCAATATAAATTTGTTTTATGTGGAATACCCCTTAGTCCTAAAGCACCATTAGTTAAGCTTTGAGCATTATTAAGAACTATTCTTATAATTTCTGCAAAACCGAGTGTAGCAATAGCTAAGTAATCTCCTTTAAGTCTTAAAGCAGGAGCACCTATTAAAAATGCTATTCCAGCTGAAACAAGCCCAGCAATAATTAATGACGGAAGAAGTGACATTGATATATGATTTAATGGAGATATTAAAGGTTCCATAAAGAAATTCTGAGTTTTAACTTTTTCAGACATAGTAAGAAGTGCTGATGTATATGCACCTACTGCTATAAATCCAGCATGTCCTAGTGAAAATAAACCTGTAAATCCATTTATCAAATTCATACTAAGTCCAAGAACTGTATATATTGCACATAAATTTAAAATTCTAATTTTATAAGAATCTAAGCCATTATTTGCAGCTAATAAGAGTAAAAATATAATTGCAATAAGAGCTATATTTAAATATTTATTTCTCTTTTTCATATCTTACACCTTCTCTGTTAAGTTTTTGCCCATTATTCCTGTAGGTTTAAATAGTAATATTACTATTAAAAGTACAAAAGCAAAAGCATCTCTATATCCTGTTAATCCTGGAAGAAAACCAACTAACATAATTTCACTTATACCAAGAATAAACCCTCCAATAACTGCCCCTTTGATATCACCTATCCCACCTATAACTGCAGCTATGAAGCACTTCATTCCAGGAATCATTCCCATAAGAGCAACTATTTGTGGGTATTTAACACACCACATCATAGCACCTACAGCAGCTAACATTGAACCTATAGCAAAAGTAAAAGAAATTATTCTATTTACATTTATGCCCATTAGTCTTGCCGTTTCAACATCTTTAGCCACTGCTCTCATAGCCATACCAACATTTGTCTTATTAACTAAATGTAGCAAAGCAAATAATATTATTACTGTTGCTATGGGAATTATAAAAGTAAGCTTTTGAATAGAAACACCACCTATAACAACTACATCTGTAAACAACTCTATATTTGGAAAAGCTTTTGGTCTTCCTCCAAATAAAACAACTGCTAAATTTTCAAGCAAGAACGAAACACCAATAGCAGAAATTAAAATAGATATTTTTGGTGCACTTCTAAGAGGTCTATAAGCCGCAAATTCAATTGTCATTCCTAGTATCCCAGTTATAGCTATAGCTATTATAAAGGCAAAATACCAAGGAAGACCAAATGTAGCTACTCCGAAAAATGCGAAGTAAGCAGCCATCATAAATATATCTCCATGAGCAAAATTTATAAGCTTTAATATTCCGTATACCATAGTATATCCTATAGCTATAAGAGCATATAAACTTCCAAGGGAAATTCCATTTGTTAAATATTGCATAAATGTAGTAAAGTCCATCAAAATCATCTCTTCACCCCTAATTTAGTTTTCTTCTGGTTTTATGGTATCAAGATAAGTAAATTTACCATCTTTAACCACCTTTAAAACTGCATCTTTTATAGCATTGTTATTTTCATCTATAGTAATTACTCCAGCAGCCCCAGGGAATTTTTTAGTTTTTGCGATTTCATCTCTTATTTTTACTGGATCCGTAGAGTCAGCTCTTTTTATAGCATCTAATATTACTAAGTAAGCATCATACGATAACGCTGTACATGCTGAAGGCTCTTTGTTGTATTTTTTTCTATACGCATCAAGAAAAGTCTTTGATTCTTCAGTTATAGGAGTTTCACTAGCAAAGAAAGTTGAAAAAACTGTACCTTCTACTGCTTCTTTACCTATATCTATAAATTCTGGTGTTTCCCACGTATCGCCTCCTATGATAGGAGTTGTTATACCAAGCTGTCTTGCTTGTTTTATTATCAATGATCCTTCAGTAAAATTACCAGGAGCAAATATTACATCTGGATTTTTACTCTTTATATTTGTAAGCTGAGCTGTAAAATCTTGATCTCCTGTATTGTATTTAGAGTTAGCTACAATAGCATTTTCATCCCCTGTAATCTTTTTAAACTCATCAGTAAAAAATTTGCAAATCCCAACTGAGTAATCACTAGAAACTTCTTGAATAAGTGCCACCTTCTTAGCTTGCAATTTATTAGCTGCATACTTTGCCATAACTTTACCTTGGAAAGGATCTATAAAACAAACTCTAAAATAATAATCATTTCCTGCAGTTACTAGTGGATTTGTACAAGAAGCCCCTACTGCTGGAACCTTAGCGTTCATAACAATCTCTCCTGCCGCCATAGAATTTCCACTTCCCCAGCTTCCTATAATAGCATTAACCTTTTCTTGCTCTATAAGGTTTGAGGCTGCACTGGCTGCTTCAACTTTATCAGACTTGTTATCTGCAAATACTAATTCTACCTTTTTACCAAGAACCGTTGGATAAAGTTCATTGGCAAGTTTTGCTCCTTCAACTTCGAGCTCACCTCCAGCCGCATTAGAACCTGTCATTGGTTCAAACATTCCGATTTTCACTACATCGCTATCCACGTTTGCTTTTGAATCTGATTTAGAAGTACAACCTGCTAGCATTAATGAAGTTGACATAACTAGCATCAAAAGTAAAGAAATTTTCCTTTTCATAAAAAAATAGCCCCCCTATGTTAGTTTAAGTATATGTACTATTAAAAAACATTCCATTGAAAATGCAATTTTACATAGAACATTGTAACAATCTGCATTTCCTTGTTTTTATAATAACTTTTATATGTCTTAAATGTACCTTTGAAAATCATTTATTATTATCAATAAGTTGCCCAAACAATTAGTAATTTATTAAAAAATAATGATGATTATTGATAAATTTTAAGTTATCAATATATTATATTATATGAGTTATTGTGTCAATACATGACATAAATTGTAAAGCGTATTCAAAGCTATCCCATTTTAAAATACACGTGTATTTATCTCGCTTACAGACAGAATATTTTGCTTATACTTTTTTTTTAAAATATAAAATCATTAAAATTTAATGTGACATATTTCACATTAAATCTAACTAAAAAAATGGTCTGTATCATAATACAAATGATTTAATTATATGATGTATATTCAAAAAAAATAGAAATAACATTTGTGTAAGAAGCATTGAAAAATAAGCTTAGAGTTTCTTCATTTGAAGTTGTTCCATAAATGATTGTCCTAATGCATATTAGGAACAATCTTTTATGGGTACAACTTTAAATGTTAGAAAATCTTAGCGAAATTTTTCTAGTCTTCTTTAATAAATGTTATTTCTATTTCTTTGTTATTACTTCACTTGATAATTCTGAGACAGCCCCATTTTTAGTTTAACTTTTTAAGGCTCATGAAAAAAATAACAAGTCAAATATATTAACATACTGACTTGCTATTTAAAAAAATATTTCTAATTATTGGTATAAAGGATGTTTATCGCACAAAGCTTCTACTCTAACTTTAAGTGGAGATAAATCTCCTTCTCTATTTGCTATAGCTTCATCTATAATAGATGCAATTTCTGCCATATCTCCTTTTTCAAATCCTCTTGTTGTAATTGCTGCTGTACCAATTCTAATTCCAGAAGTTACAAATGGACTTCTTGTTTCATTTGGTACCGTATTTTTATTAGCAGTAATTCCTATTGAATCTAATAAATGTTCTGCTTCTTTTCCTGTTATTTCTTTATTGTTTAAATCCACAAGGAATACATGATTATCAGTTCCACCTGATACTATTTTAAATCCATGTTGTTTAAGCTTTTCTGCAAGTTCTATACAGTTTTCAACTACATTTTTAGCATAAACTTTAAAACTTGGATCTAATGCTTCTTTAAAGCAAACAGCTTTTGCAGCTATAATATGTTCTAAAGGACCTCCTTGAATTCCAGGGAATATGTTCTTATCTAAAGCCTTAGCGTATTCTTCTTTGCAAAGAATTAATCCACCTCTTGGACCTCTTAAAGTCTTATGAGTTGTTGTTGTTACAAAATCACAATATGGTACTGGTGATGGATGTACTCCTGCAGCAACTAAACCTGCAATGTGAGCCATATCTACCATAAGTAGCGCTCCAACTTCATCAGCAATTTCTCTAAATTTAGCAAAATCTATAGTTCTTGCATATGCACTTGCACCTGCAACTATAAGCTTTGGTTTATTTTCAAGAGCAATCATTCTTACATTTTCATAATCAATCATTTCAGTTTCTTTATCTACTCCATAAGATACAAAGTTAAATAATTTTCCTGAAAAATTGACTGGTGAGCCATGAGTTAAATGTCCACCATGGCTTAAATCCATTCCTAAAACAGTGTCTCCTGGATTTAATACTGTAAAGTATACAGCCATATTTGCTTGTGAACCTGAATGTGGTTGAACATTTGCATGTTCTGCTCCAAATAATTTTTTAGCTCTATCAATTGCAAGTTGTTCTATTTCATCAACTACATAACATCCACCGTAATATCTTTTTCCTGGATATCCTTCAGCATATTTATTAGTTAAATATGAACCCATAGCTTCCATAACAGCTGGACTTACAATATTCTCTGATGCAATTAATTCTATTCCTTTTTGTTGTCTTATTAATTCCTTTTGAATTAATGTATAAATTTCATTGTCTTCTCTACTTATGTTTTCAAAATTCATTTTATCACCCCAATATTTATTAGACATTATCAATAAAACACTTATCGAAATATACAAAACTATTCTGTTTGGTATATTTTTGATAACGACCTTATTCAAATTATAAGTTTTCTGAGTAAATTTATCAACTATTTTTTTATTCCCCTAATATTAATTAAACTATCATGTATATACCAATAATTTTATTAAATCATTATATAAGTAGTATTATGCTACACTCCCTATAATATAAAAACACTTTATGTTATAATACTTTCATTGAGTTATTCTTGACTTTGAATGTAGTTTATGTATATAGAATATATTTATCCAATTTAGTTTTTTAAAACACTTATTCAAAAGATATAATAACCATTAGATAAATTTTATGTGAGGGATAAAATCATGGATTTAAATAAATTGCTTCAAGTTGCAACCTTTGCTGGTAAAATTATGCTAGAGAGTGGTGGTGAAATTTATAGAGTTGAAGAAACTATTTGTAGAATATGTAACTCTTTTGGTGTTGATCAAGCTGATAGTTTTGTAACTCCAACAGGCATTATGGTATCAATTGCTTATAAAAACGAGGTATCAACTTTAATTAAACGAGTTACTTCTAGAGGTGTAGATTTAAACAAAATAGATAAAATTAATGCTCTTTCTAGGAAAATTCAATCAACCACTATAAATCTTGATGAATTCAATAATGAACTTTTAAAAATATCTAAAGGGGAGAGATATTCTGAATTATCTACTCTAGCATGGTCTGCAATTTCGGCTGGATGCTTTTCTATACTTTTTGGTGGAAACTACAAAGATTTTATTGTAGCGACCTTAATTGGATTAGTGATAAAATTAGTATCTAATACATGTCAAAAATTAACTATAAATGAGTTCTTTATAAATTGTTTGTGTGGTGGCTTATCCGCTTTATTAGCTATGATTTTTATAAAGATAAATTTTGGTAATAGCTTAGATAAAACAATTATTGGTGCTGTAATGTTATTGGTTCCAGGATTAATAATTACAAATGCAATTAGAGACACTATTGCTGGAGACTTTTTAGCAGGCATAACCAAAGCCGCTGAAGCATTCTTGGTTGCTGTTTCTATAGCTGTTGGTACTGGTGCTGTTTTAAGCATATTTATAAATAAATTTGGGGGGCTATAACATAATGATTCGTGAAACTTTATTTGCCTTTATAGCATCATTAGGATTTGGAATAATATTTAATATAAAAGGAAGAAACTTATTTTTTGCTGCTGTTGGTGGAGGCTTAAGTTGGTTTTCTTATTCTCTCCTAATAAGTTTTAATATTAGTACTATTCTTTCTTTATTTATATCTTCAGTTATATTTAGTATTTATTCAGAAATCTGTGCAAGAATTCTTATGACCCCAGTTACTACCATAATAATATGTTCATTGATTCCTTTAGTCCCTGGAGCGGGGATGTATTATACCATGTATGAGACTATAACTGGAGATATTATAAGTTCTCTTCAAGTTGGTCTTGACACTATAGCCAAAGCTGGAACATTAGCACTCGGGATAATATTTGTTTCAACAATTACAAAACAAGTTATAAACTTAAAAAAGGTAAGAGAAAAGTTATTCAAAAAATAGTTATAGCAGGGTACTATATAATATACTTATCATAAATCCAAATAGTACCCTGCTATAACTAGTATTGAGCCCACCCAAGGCGCTCAAAGTCTTTCACCATTATGGTTAAATGCTATTTATTAATTTCTATTTTCCTTTTAAATTCTTATAAACTAATTTTCCACTACTATCAATAGTCGCTATAAACTCTTCTTTTATTTGAAGAAGTTTTCCTTCATATTCAATTTCATCACCAGTGGTTAAGTTTTTAACGCTTCCTTTAAGATTGTTATTAATTAGTATTTCACTTTCATTACTAAAGTACAAGTCATCAATACTTGCAGCTGAGTCAAGAGTTAATTTATTCCAAGTTGATGTATCTTCACTAACTTTACCATAAACTATACCTTCTATCTTATCACCATTAAGCTCACCCATATATATTACATCTTTTCTATCAATACCTAGAAGAGTCAATTTCTTATTAGAATTAAACGTTAATTGTTTATTAGGACTTGTAACAAAGAATTTACCGTTTACCTTGTCTTCATAAATTAATCTATCTTCATGTGGTATTACTTTCATATTTCCTAACATATTAGTTTTAATATCAATCTTACTCAACGTATCATTTCTATCTATCCTATAGACTACATTTCTTGAACCACCTTTATTCACATGTATATAATACACGTTAGTAAGAACTGATGTGGTCATATTATTTATTTCCATATTCTTTTCATACTTGCATATTTCTTGTACAAAAGTCTCAGAAGAATTTGTAGCATTGTATGTTATAAGTTGAATTTTTTCTACTCCATTTTTTTTCACTTTTTCTACTATTGCAAGTATATCTCTGTTATCTAACCATTTACAGTACATAATTACTCCATTATTTTCAGTTTTAACTTCCTTCACGTTAGCTGTTTTAGTATCTTCAATATATAGAGTATCCGATTTAAAATATGTTAAATATTTTCCATCATATGATAAATTAGCAGTCTTTGCATCATTTGGAATACTTGCATTAATATCTTTTGTATTATCTTTTTTAATTTCAATCTTTTTACTTTTAAATTCTGATGAATTAATAAACACAAAATTATTTAATATATATAGTAGACCTGTTTGTAATAGTAAAGATAATACTGCCCAAACAATTATTTTTTTAAATTTTTTCATCCTGTTGCTCCCCTTTAGTTTACTTAACAATAACTGCTGTTGGAATTGTTCTCTCACCCATGCTATTTGATGGTGTATTAATAATCTCTCCATCATAATACATTGTTGTAGATTTTCCACCATCTAAATTAATTGCATTAATGGCACCTAATTTATATAATACTTCTTGTACTTCTTTATACGTTGCTCCTAAGCTTGTTAGACTTCGTCCATCTATAACCAAAAGAATTATTGCACCATCTTCTCTTTGTCCAATTGCTGTTCTTGGTGCTATTCCTCCATCCATAGTAATCTCAGTCATTTTCCCATTTACTACAAGTGTAGGTCCAAAGCTTAATGCTTCTTGAACTTCTAATTCTTTAAGTTGATTTTCTGAATACTTCCCTACAATTAATATTCCATCTTTTGTTATTGCAAATAAATCTGTTTTACTATCTTCATCCAAACTATTCCATACTTTTTTACCATCACTAATTACAATTCCATCTGGAAATGCTCCTGTACCTGTCCACTTAACTGAAGACCTATCTACAAATGCGCCCCCATTAACAGCAGCAATAGCACCGCTATTTTCAGCAATTTCAGTTGTAGTCTCACCCTCTGTTTCTAATTTAGAACTAGTTCCTATCTTTACTCTTGTTGAATCCTTTATAACAAGATAGTGTCCTTTATACTTAGGATTATCAGTTATATCATACAGCTCAATAGTATCATCCTTATTCTTCGGAATTTTCACTTCATTAACATTAGTAGTTTCATCTTTGGTCTCAGATGATGATTTCCCTATAATACTATCTATTTTTTCATCTGACAAAAACCATGTAGCTAAATATTGAGTATTCATTGTACCCATTGCTGATCCAACATATATTCTTTTTGCATTTTCAAACGGTCCATATAAAAGTAAAAATGGAAATGTACATACCATAAAGACAAGTTCAAATAATAAAAATGACAATACAGTAATAAAAGATAACTTCTTCGTCTTTTTTTTACCACTTTCTAATTTATGTCTAAACTTTGTTATTTTCTTTTTCTTTTTCTTTATTCCATTTGTATTCACTTACATTTTCCTCCTAAATTATAAATAAATATTATTTATTTTCATTTGTATTAAATTCTTTTACTTTTAGTTTTATTATAAACTTTAAAGTTTCTCCATCACTTGTTGAATAATGAAGAAAAAAACACTAAATTAATGTAAAAATGTACTGCACACTTTTATTTATAACCTACTAAAGTCCATTCAGTCTATGACTATAGACTGAATTAAAGTCATCTTACCATATTAATATAAAATTATCAATATTTATCAATGTTATCAATATCCTATTAATTCACATAAAGGAAAATAGACTAGTTAAAGATGTAGGTACAAACTAAACAAAAACATATTATTTTGATATAGAAAAACGTAAGATATGCTCAAGTAAAGAAGGGGTTATACAGATGGAGCTAAGTCAAAAAACTATTCTATTTCAATAAAATCAACTTTTCATAAAGATAAAATAGAATTTCAAGAAAGTAAAAAATTCAAAGAAAAATCTAAAGAAAGATATAAAATTGAAACTAAAAGGGGCTGTCTCAGAATTACCAAGTGAAGTAATAACAAAGAAATAGAAATAACATTTATTAAAGAAGACTAGAAAAATTTCACTAATAGTTTCTAACATTTAAAGTTGTACCCATAAAAGATTGCTCCTAATATGCATTAGGACAATCATTTATGGAACAACTTCAAATGAAGAAACTCTAAGCTTATTTTTCAATGCTTCTTACACAAATGTTATTTCTATTTCTTTTTTCAATATACATCATATCAGTAAATGATTTGTATTACTAGACAGCCCCTTCTTTCTTTATCCAAGGCTATTGAAAAAAAGTATAGATTTTTTAGTGACCTCTATTTCTAACTTTCTTTTTTATCTTTCCCCCTGTTATTCTATCATTTTGTATTTTATAATATTATCTATGAAATAAGCGATTTTGATTTAATGAATTTCCAGTACACAAAAAAAGTTTTATGTATGCCTTATTTAGTGAAATTGACCATTGTCTTTATTAATTTTTTTATTTCTTCTTGCTTTTCATCTTTGTCAATATTTAAACATTCACCTGCATAATTTTCTATTATTAATCCGCCTACTTTATTAATAGCTGATCTTATTGCTGAAACTTGCACTAATATATCTGTGCAACATGACTCTTGTTCTACCATTCCTTGTATACCTTTTACTTGACCTTCTATTCTTCTTAATCTATTTATTATATCTTTTTTGGATTTACTCTTATCATTGTCCATAAATCTATTCCTTTCTCTTCTTCCTATGACATCCATATATTATTTTATCCAATTTATATATTTCTTACAAAGAATTTTTTATTTAATTAAACATATTAATACTTTTAACATTAGTTTTGTTTCAATATATATGTTCTATTAAAGATACTACTTATATTTCATTACTATATAATAAATTAACTGTAAAATATTAATTAGAACTTATATATATTAATAATTTTAAACAGTACTTCACTTTAACCATTAATAATGTATACTTTATAATCATAAATTAATATGCTTTCCATAAAAATTACTTTGACATAAAGGGTTTCCATCACTTAAAATAATTAAAGATATAAAGTATATTTTAAAATTGGATTATATAAGGCATTACCACAAACATAATAACTAACATCATTATATATGAAGTAGTTATTTTTTGATAAATGCCTTACACTTTAGGAGGACTATATGAGCGTACTTACTGTTAAAAATATTAATCATGGTTTTGGAGACAGAGCAATATTTGAAGATGTCTCTTTTAGATTATTAAAAGGAGAACATGTTGGTCTTGTTGGAGCTAATGGTGAAGGTAAATCAACATTTATGAACATAGTTACTAATAAACTTATTCCTGATGAAGGTAAAGTTATTTGGTCAAATAATGTTAGAGTTGGTTATATGGATCAACATGCAGCGCTAACAAAAGGTCAAAGTATAAAAGATGCATTAAGAGATGCATTTAAATACCTTTTTGATTTAGAAAAAGAAATGAACAACTTATATGAAAAGATGGGCGATTGTAATGAAGATGAATTAAATAAAATGCTTGAAAGAACTGCTATAATTCAAGATATGCTGGATCATAATGGCTTTTATGTTATTGATCCAAAAGTTGAAGAAGTAGCTAAAGGACTTGGACTTTTAGATTTAGGACTAGATAAAGATGTTGATGATTTATCCGGTGGACAAAGAACTAAAATTCTTCTAGGAAAACTATTACTTGAATGTCCTGACATATTACTTTTAGATGAGCCTACTAACTATCTGGATGAAGAGCATGTAGAATGGCTTAAAAGATATCTTCAAAGTTATGAGAATGCATTTATATTAATTTCACATGATATTCCATTCTTAAACTCAGTAATAAATTTAATATATCATGTAGAAGAAAGAAAACTTACTAGATACGTTGGAGATTATCATGAATTCGAAAGAATACATGCACTACATAAAGAAAAAATGGAAGCTGCTTTTGAAAAGCAACAAAAAGAGATTGCAAGACTTGAAGATTTCGTTGCTAGAAACAAAGCTAATGCCGCTACTGCAAATATGGCTAAATCTAGACAAAAGAAATTAGATAAGATGGAAGTAATAGAACTTTCAAAAGAAAAACCAAAACCTGAGTTTAGTTTTAAACAAGCTAGAGCAGCTGGAAAAGTTATATTTGAAACTCACGATTTAGTTATAGGATATGACTCCCCTCTTACAAAACCATTAAATTTATATATGGAAAGAGGACAAAAAATAGCTCTTGTTGGAGCTAATGGACTTGGTAAATCAACTCTTTTAAAAAGTTTACTTGGAATAGTCAAACCTATAAGTGGAGATGCAGAACTTGGTGATTACCAATATATAGGATACTTTGAACAAGAAGATAGAACAAATAATACTAATACTTGTATAGATGAAGTTTGGCAAGAGTTTCCTGGTTATACTCAATATCAAATAAGATCTGTACTTGCCAAATGTGGATTAACAAGTAAACAAATTGAATCTCAAATAAGAGTTTTATCAGGTGGAGAAGCTGCAAAAGTAAGACTTTGCAAAATCTTAAATAATGAAACAAATATTCTTATCTTAGATGAGCCTACTAATCATTTAGATGTTGATGCAAAAGATGAACTTAAGAGAGCACTTAAAGAATATAAAGGTACCATACTTTTAGTATCACATGAACCTGAGTTTTATAAAGATATAATAACAGAAACTTGGAATTGTGAGGATTGGACAACTAAAATTGTATAATAATTCTAGAAAAGTAGTCAGTTTAATTAAAACTGGCTCTTTTTATTGAATTATAATTCTAAATAGCATACGATTAAATTATAAACACTTCAAGGAAATTACTAACTCAGTAAATAAATAATAACTAAATCCTATTATGGTTTTGTCTAAAAGAAAGCAATATTGAACTTTAAAGGGGTTTATGGTAGAATTATGTAGAATTTTTGTTAATAACTAGAAAGGAGTGTTTATACATGATTAAAAAGAGAAGCTTTGGATTACTTATTTTGCTAAGTATAATTACACTTGGAATTTACGGAATTATTTTTTGGTATACTTTTAATGAAGATGTTAATAAAATATGTGAAGGTGAAGGAAAACCACTTCCAAATTACATAATAGTTATATTACTTTCAATTATAACTTGTGGAATTTATACTTTTGTATGGTCTTACAATATTGGTGATAAAATGCAAAGAGTTGGTAATCGCAACAGTGTTATAATTAGTGAAGGCGGTTCAACAATTTTATTATGGATGTTAATAGGATCTATGTTATGTGGTCTTGGGCCATTTATTGGTATGTACATTTTAGTAAAAAATATGAATTTACTTGCTGAAAATTACAATGCTAAGATTGCTTAGTTAATGAAGGGGCTGTCTCAGAATTACTAAGTGAAGTAATAACAAAGAAATAGAAATAACATTTATTAAAGAAGACTAGAAAAGTTTCGCTAATGTTATTTCTATTTCTTTTTTGAATATACATCATATCAGTAAATGATTTGTATTATGAGACAGCCCCTTGTATGATTAAGCTATAAAATTCATACCTATTTACATGAATATTGTAAAGGAGATAATTTGTTGAAATTTTTCAAAAAGTTTTTATGCAATAATGAAATGATATTAATAATAGACCAATGTGCTTGTATATTGAGTTTATTATTTTCCTTCATGTGCTCTAATATAGCTTTTCAGCATGTCCTCTGCTAAAAAAGTTATTTGTTCATGACAATAATTTAATTCATTAAGTTCCCCAGTTTTTATAGACAAAATTTCTTCTGCTATCTCAGAGCACTTACTTATAAAATTATTATAATCGCTAAAATCTAAACTTTCTAATTTATCATTTATTGGTTTTGGAATATGTAATTCACTTTCATCTTCAAATCCATATAATTCATAAGTCTTTAATTTATCAACTAAATCCATAACAATAGTTATTATCTCGCTAATTGTAAATATATCTGTCTTCATAATGTACTCCTTAATTACTTTTTAGTATCAAGTCTATATATTAAAAATTAACTAAGGCACATGAAAGAAAATAACAAGTCCAAAATGCCATGATTATTTTTCATCAAGCAAGAAAGCAGATTGGTCTCATAGCGGGCCTATTAGGGCAATCTGCTGACGCAGCATGATGGAAAATAGGCTTGGCAGATGGACTTGTTATTTTTTTGAGTGTGCCTAATCAATATGTTAGTCTATTGGATTGTTATTTTTTAAAGTGCCTAATAGAATAAATTAGTTAAACTTATATATTATATTCCATAAAAAATATATAACACAAGAGGCAACACATATGCACTTTGTATAAAATACTATCTTGTCAAATGAAGTTCTATTTGTTTTTTCTTTATATCCCATTATAGAACTATCCCCTGTTTTTCTCTTAAGTATCTTCTTTTCTAATTCCTCCATATTGTAAGATGAATCACTTTTATAATTATTAATATACTCATCTAATTCTTCATACAATAAAATCTTAAAATTAGTATTCCCTTTTATTGATAAAGTAGCTTTATTATTTGCAATTACTAAAATATCTACTACTTTTACTTCGCTTCCAACAACCTCTTTTATAACCTTATGATGCCTTTCCACTTGTTCTTTAGGATTTTTAAGAGTTTCTACTTTGTTATTCTTTATTCTTGTCCATTCTCCAGATTTATTAATTGTAATATTTCCTGAGAAATTCTTAACCTCTATATTAAAAATACCTTTTTTTGAAATCACTATGCTATCTAGTTCTTGAGTTAAACTATTTCCTTTTAAATAAAATCCACTCATTACTTTATAACTCTTCTTATCCAAACTTTTTAATACATTCTTAACCTTTGACTCTCCTTCTTCTCCTGCTATTCTTATCATTTTATCTTTTCTTTTAGCTATAAAAAGGTCTTTTAATAATATGTAAACTAATATACCTACATATATAATAGTGACTGCTATTGTCCAATTCTTAGAATTCAAAAAATTAGCTATTTCTTTACAACCTATTGTTATAATTACAATTAAAATCAATTGTAAAATATTTCTTAAAAATTTCATATACATCTCCTCTAAATTTCTATTTATTTATAATCTGATTTTTTCCTTGACTGATATAAAGTGAAACTTTTCATCTAGAGTTTTTATACTACAGATGAATTGAGTTGAATTTATATCCTAAAGGGATACCTGGTTTTAAGACAAAATGTTCGTCTCATCACTGACTTATTATTTTATTTCATATGCCTAATAATATCATGAATACACTTAGCATGTGAATATATAAATTATAAAAATATATATCTATTAATAAATTTAAAAATTTTTGATGAACTTATTGAAGTGAACAATGAACGGTGATAAACTAAAGTTGTTCATAAAATGAACTGCCTGATTAGAACAAATTTTATTATACTTTATCAAGTAATTATTAAGTTTAGGTGAAGTTTGCTTATGATAAAGACTCTCTCCATCTGAATCTTAGAAGAACTTATTCAGGCAAGTATCAGTACTTATACTATCAATGAGTACCTAGTCTCCTACTTTGATAGAAAATCTAGGTGTTAGCAGTGATAGCGATTGGATAAATCAAATTACTTTAAGAAAATTTTAATTAAAAATGGGAGGAAAAAAATATGGAAGACATGACTTATTGGAAAGAAGTTTGGGAAAGAAAGGGACGAGATACAACAAAGTCCTTAGAGGTATTAGATGGATATGAAGATACTACTGCAAATGTAGCAGAAATAGCAAAAAATATTATTAAAGAATTAGACATAAAAGAAACTGATAGAGTTTTAGAAGTTGCATGTGGTGCTGGAGGATTAGCACAATATATAAAATGTAAAGAATATGTTGGGGTTGATTATTCTAGTTCTCTTGTAAAAAAACATATTGAGCTACTTAATAATTCAGTTTTAACAGGAGAAGCTAATGACTTAATATTTAAAGATAAAACATTTGATAAAGTTTTTTGTTTTGGTGCATTTCATTATTTTCCAAATCAAGAATACGCTAAAAAAGCAATTAATGAAATGAAAAGAGTTGCTAAAAAAGCAATTCTAATTGGCGATCTACCAATTACATCACATAGGGAAGAACACCTATTATATAATATGAATGATTTTAAAGATTGGAAAATTATAGAGGGATATTATAATCCTAATAGATTTAATGTAGTTTATAACTTATAAAAACGAAATAAAATAGAATTAGATGTGGACTGTAAAAACAATACTGCACTAAATTTATATAAAGCTTGTGGTTTTGAGGAAAAGTCTGTAATGGATTATTATGAGTACAGTATTGAATTTTAGCTGAAAATATAGCGGAGTTTATGAGTTAATTATTATAATAAACATCGTAAATTAAGGCTAATACAATTTTTAAAAAATAGTAGATAGTTTCGTTTTTACACAAAACTATCTACTATTTCATTATGTTGAATAAATGTTTCAATTATTCTAAAATTGTATAGAATTTAATTCGTTACATGTATCATCAATATCATTATAGCTACTAGTTATATCCGCTATACTATTATTAAGTTCATCAATCGCAGCAAATATCTCTTCCATAGCTGTTGCTGTAGTTTCTACATCTTCACTAATATTATTTACTGAATTTAATGTATTCTTCATTGAATCTTCTAATACAACAGATTGATAGCTAACATTCTTTGAGTGATTTAATACATTTGAAGTATTTTTATTTATATTTTCAAATAAATTCTTAACATCATTAGTGTGTGTATTACATAACTCAATAGATTTTTGTTCATTTAATACTTCATCAGATACTACTCTTGTTTTATCAGAAATATTATTTAATATTAGTTCTACTTCATTAGTAGATGCTTTTGAATCTTCCGCAAGTTTTCTTACTTCTTCTGCAACTACTGCAAAGCCTTTTCCCTGTTCTCCTGCTCTTGCTGCTTCTATTGATGCATTAAGTGCTAATAAATTAGTTTGATCTGATATTTCATTTATTGTATTAATAATCTGTACTATTTTTGTATTTTCTTTACTCAATTCATTTATTAAATTTACTACACTTATAATCTTTACATTTAAATTATTCATTTCTGATGATAGGTTGTCTACTTTATTGGTACCTTCTAAAACAACACTTTCTGTAGATATTGATAATTCTTCCATTGTCTTAATTGCTCTTGTAACTTCCTCTACTTTTTCTACCCCCACTGTAATTACTGATTTCATATTATTCATTATCTCTACTTCTTTTGTTGCTTTATTAGCAACATCATTTGTAGAAGTTGTAATTTCTTCTGCTATTTGACCTGTTGTGGAAATTCCACCTTTAATTTTTTTGTTAGCTAATGTTAAAGTTTTTATTGTATTGTATATTTTATTTAATAAAACTTCAGAATTAGATTTAGATTCCTCAACAATTTTATAATTTTCTGCCAAATTTTTATAGATAGTTTTTGTCATAATGGCATTAATAGATAATATAACTGATCCTGCTACAACGTATAATACATAAAATGCTAATTCTTCATATCCTACAGAAGCAAATAAAGTAGCTTTATAGTTTAAAAAGAAATATAATATAAGGCCTACACTGGCTATTGCTTCTATTATCATTGCTCTTAAATCTTGGTATACACTTATTAAAATAATACCATAATAAATTAAAACAAAATTGGCTATGCTTGGTTCTGATATAAACATTATAAATATAATAAGTATATACATAAATATAGTGTAATACATAGTTTGAATAATGTATTTCTTTTTTATTAAAATAACATCCACTAAACATAATGGAATTGAAAAAACAACTAATATCATTATAAATTTCGGTTCTATATTTAGACAAATATCAAAAATTGTCCTTAATATTACCGAAAGTAGAAACCCTACTAGCATAATCTTGTTCTTTAACTCTAAATTTTTCTTATAATCCATAAACATTCCTCCATATATTAATTATATTTTTTTCTTTTTTAATATTAAATTTTATAACATTAAAAAAATTATTCTGATTACCTGTAATTCCTTATTATTCTACAATATAATACATTATTCTCCTATGTAATACAATATCCTTCTATATTTTATATAATTAAAAATGAAAAGGCCTCACGAACTTCCCCCTCTCAGATCCATACTCACCCATTAATTAGTTAATCTGCCTAATTATCTTGCTCTTATTGATCATTTAATTATAAAAAAATACCTACAGACCAAACACTTTTTTCTAAGTGTGAAATCTATAGGTATCAGTATACTGTAACAACATCTTTTTATTTTGCTCTATTTTATTGTGAAATTAGATTATAAAATAACAATTAAATTTAATTGTTAGCAAAAATAAATTGCAAACTACTTATAAAACTATCTTAATTAAGAGATTTTACTGTATATCCTTTTTTCTCTAAAAGTTTAATTATACTATCCTCTCCAAAATAATGAAGATATCCAACAGCTACTACATATTTCTTACTGCTTTTAGATAACTTTTCAATTTTATCAGCCATTTTAATATTTCTATCTACAATAAGCTTTTTATATGAATCTATATTTTCTTGATGTTTCTTTATAGCTTGTTCAGCAACATTAAAATCACCATTTTTATAACCTTCAAAAAGTTCATTTGCATATTTACTTTCTTCTTTTATAAGATTTCTATCATATTTATCAATATATTTTTTCAAACTATCCATATCAGTGCCTAGAGTCCCCATCTGTTCTTTCACACTTTCAAGACCTATAACTTCTTTGTTTAACTCCTTATATTTTTGTTGTAATAATAAATCAAACATAGGACCTGTAAATTCATTCAAAGTATAACTTTGATTACACAAAGCCATTATTAATCCATTGGAATTTAACTTACTAATATCATTATATGTAAGTTTATAGTCAAGAAGGATATTACAAAGTATTTTTTCTTCATCACCTACTAGTAAATCTTTAATTTCACCATTCTTTAAAGAAAAATTATTAGTCACATAATCTTGTAACTCTTTTATATTTTTTTCGTCTGTTAAATCAATTTCTGTTGCAAGTCCATCTGTTTCTTTAATAATATTATTAATTTTATCATTAAAGAAATTTACATTATTGGGTGCTGGGTGCATTGTCCCAACAAGATATATAGAATTATCACCCTTAGTTGCTTCCCAAATAAAACCTTTTGTTGGTTCATTTGATATTGCTTCACTAGCTAAAACACCACATGGTGTTAAAAATATTGTTGTCATTAATAAAACTAATGCTATTAATTTCATTCCTATTCTTTTCATAATTCATTTCTCCTTAATTCTATAAAATATTAATTTATTTTTTCATATTAACTCAACAGATTAGTCTATATTTTTATTCTTACTAATCTAATCTTTTCTTACTATAAGCGTAAGCGAAGACTCCTGCCCCCATTATTATCCAGCCCAAAATTATTGCTATACTATAAGTAAAGTTCATGTTTATATGCTCATTAGTAAAAATTCTATTTAGCAATATTTCCATATTACAATTGGGTAAAAAATTAGCTACTATTTTACAAGCATCATTTATTTTTGCAAAAAGAGGTATGATTAAGATAATCATAAAAAAAGGCATTCCTATAGTCCCTGTACTCATTTGATTTTCTGCTATAATTCCTACTACTGCCCCAAATTCCATCATAGATATAACCACTAGGGTTGTTATAAAAATAAAATGTCCTAGATACGAAAATTCCATGCCTATAATAAAAAACATTAGTATGTTAGTTCCAAGTGAAAGTAATAATATTATAATAGCTTTTCCAACTAGAAATTCTAATGGTGAAACACATGCTAACATTAATGTTCTTAAAGTATTTTTTTCCTTTTCTTCTGCAATCATCATTGCAATTGTAAGGCCTGACACTAATACAAAATTCATATTTAAACACATATTTAAAATATATAATTTACCTTCTTGTGAATCACAAAAAAGTTTTGAATACATAATGCAAAAAATCATTGGAAGTAAACACATAAATAAAACATTTATATTTTTTGATAAATCCTTTGCTTCTTTCTTAAATAATGCATTTACTCTTCTCATTGAAAAATTCATTAAATTTCCCTCCCTGTTAAATGCAGAAATATTTCTTCTAAATTTGGTTCCATAGAGTGTATTGATAAAACTTGTTCTTCTTTCATCCAACACTTAATTTGTTCTGCACCTTCTTTATTATTTTTTATAATAACTGATTTGTTTTGACTTTTTAATTTAACTTGTATATCATCTCCTGAATATTTTAATTTTAATTCTTCTGGCTTTCCTATCTCCACTATCTCTCCTTCATTTAAAAAGGCTACTCTGTCACAAAGTTTATCTGCTTCTTCCATATTATGTGTAGTTAAAAATATAGTAGTTCCTGCTTCATTAAGTTTTCTAAGAAACCTATGAATTTCTGAAGTTGTTCCTGGATCTAAAGATGAAGTAGGTTCATCTAAGAATAATAATTTAGGTTTATGAATTATTGCTCTTGCAAGCATTACTCTTTGCTTCATTCCTTTTGATAATTTTTTAACAATTTTGTTTTTAAACTCTGTCATATTCATATTTTCAAGTACATAATCAACATCTTTTTCTTGTAATTTATTAATATTAGCAAATAACATAAGATTATCTTTAACAGTAAGCCTTTCATATAAACCACTATTATCACTAAGTATGCCTATATCTTTAAAATCCTTTAAATTTTTAACATATATTTCATCGCCAAGGACCATTACTTGTCCGCTTGTAGGTATTAATTGTGATGTGAGAATCTTTATAGTAGTAGTTTTTCCAGCTCCACTTGGCCCTAAAAATCCAAAGATTTCTCCTTCTTTAATATCGAGGTTTAAATTCTTTAATACTGTACTTTTGTTAAAATCTTTTCTAACTTTTTTCATAGAAATTATATTTCCCAAAATTATTTTCCTCCTTGCAGAATCTATTTATAACATTTGATAAAAGATTAATTACTTTTCTAATCAACATTACAAATAATCTAAATTAAATTATTTTGTTTTGCTACTTATAGTAATATAATTATCATATATTTCAAATCAACTAACTACAAAAATACCATGAAAGGAGTAAAATTAGTGTTAAATGGTGCAATTTACAGCCTAAGATAATACAGTTTTAGCGTATTCTAATTATAAATTCTGCTGACTGGAGTATATCTTGTCCTAAATGGATCACTTATATTTTTAAAATATTCTTTAATTCTGCTAGTTTTCCCTTAGAAAGTGGAATAGCACTTTTTTGCTTATCATCTAAGGTTAAACTATAACTATTTCTTGTCCATGTTATTACTTCCCTTACTTTTTGAAGATTGACAATATAAGATCTATGACATCTGAAAAAACCAAAAAACTCTAAATTATTTTCAAGTTCTGTTAATGACATCATGCATGGAAACTTTTCTCCCCTTACATTTAAATTACTTATTCCAGATTCACTTTCTATATAGTCTATCTCTACAGGATCAAACAACAAAATTTTTTCATCAAGCTTTGCTGGTATTTTTTGAACTTTATGTAAATAACCTTTTTCTTCTTTATAATTTAATTCACTAATATCTTCATCTTTTTTCTCTTGATTTTCTTCCATTCCATTTTCATCAAGAATATAAGTTTTTCCTCCAATTAACATTGTGTCCTTAAAAGACATGGATATAGCTAATACTGCTGTTCCTTTAGAATATAACTCTTCAATATTCTCCAATATTATTCTTGTTCCCTCTTTATCCATATTAAATATTGGGTCCTGAAATATTAGAATCTTAGGTCCCTTCAACATTTCCCTAGCAAAACTAAGCATTTTTCTTTTAGAATAATTTAAAGTTTTTATTTTTTTATTGGCAATCTCTAATAGTGAAAATTTTAACATTACATCTTTATAATTAACCTTAGAATCAATTATGTCACTATAGTATTTCATATACTCATCTACTGTAAGCCTCTCATAAAAACCTTCTTCTCTAAATACTACACCAATATTTTTTTTATTTTTCTTTATATACTCACTATGTTTTATACCCTC
This sequence comes from Clostridium uliginosum, assembly GCF_900112485.1. GTDB lineage: Bacteria > Bacillota > Clostridia > Clostridiales > Clostridiaceae > Clostridium > Clostridium uliginosum. Next base: position 49,150 of record NZ_FOMG01000012.1, on the reverse strand, counting down.
TATGTATATTTCTCCAGTTCCTAGTACTTCATTGTCTAATATAAGCTTAATTAATATATCACTAAGTTCGCTACTAGATTCTATACTTACTAAATTACCTTTTTCAACTTTAAAACTAATATTATTTATCACATTATCGTTTTGCTTTTTATATAAACTTTTTATTTCTAACAATGTACTCTCTTCCCCTCAAGCTTTTAGCTATGTAACGTTTTAAACTAACTTTTACCTTATATGTCTTAGTTTGTCCATTAAGATTATATCAACTATAATTCTCCTTGTCTAAATATTACATAAAAATATAGCTAGTAAAACTTAATTAATTTTACTAGCTACTTCTTTAATATACTCTTTACCAAACCTGGAATTTTTCTTCGTTCTTATATTTTATATACCACTAACATTTTATTAATTATAGTTCTCAATAATAGAGATAAAATCATTAACTAACTGTCCCCTATTTTCATTTTTTCGTGTGCAAATAACAATTTCATTTTTAAGATTAATATCCTCAACATAAATTCTTGATAATTTTTTCATATCAACAAATTCTTTAACTGCTATTGAAGAACAAAAATTCACACCATAACCTGACATAGAAGCCATAAGTGTTTCATGTAATCCATTAAACTCAAGTACTACCTTAGGCAAACAAATTCCAAAGGTATTACAGATAGATTCCAAACGTACTCTAGCATAGCTTCCTTTTTCTCTCATTATAAATGGTTCTACCATTATATCACTTAAACTAACCTTTTTATTAGCATATTTGTGATTAGGAGCAGACACAAACCATAGCTCATCTTGCATTATTTTATTGACATCAATTTTATCCATATAATTAACTGCTCCACCACCAAGAATTGCTACATCAACTTGATAACTAATAAGACTATTAACTGTGTCTTCAGTATTCATTGTTGTGATTTCAATGTTTATATTTTCATTTCGTTGTTTTAAACATGCTGCCCATTTAGGTATTAAGAAATTAGATGAAAGATAATTACCAGCTATTTTCAAAGTGCCATTTTTACCTTGTATATAATTTTTTATCAGTGTTTCCATTCTATCTTCCAATTGAAAAAGCAAACTTGCCTCCTTTGCTAACTGCTCACCTATTTCAGTTAAACGAATACCTCTACCTTGAGGTAAAAATAGTGTTATTCCTCTTTCTCTTTCAAATTTTTTAATTTGAGAAGTTATTGATGGTTGACTAATTCTTAATTGCTCAGCTGCAAGAGTCACACTACCAGTCTTTGCCACCATATAAAATAACCTTAATCCATGTAAATTCATATTCTAACTCCATTCATATATTTTATATATAATTACATTAATAACATATATTATACATATAAATTCTTTTCTTTTATACTAGTTTTATAAATTGCTAGTGAGAAAACTCACTACAGATACTTAGGAGGTAAATATGAAACAAACTATTATATATTTGGTTAGGCATGGACAAACAGAATGGAATTTAGAGAAAAGAATGCAAGGACATAAAAACTCACCTCTAACAAATCTTGGTATAACTCAAGCAAATGGATTATATAATAAACTTTTTGAAGAAACTATTGATGTTATCTATTCTAGCGAAAGTAAACGTGCTTGTGATACAGCAGAGATTATCAAAGGTAATCGAATCATTCCTATAATTGTAAATAAAGAACTAAGAGAAATTAATATGGGAGATTGGGAAGGTATGAAACAGTCAGATATCATTAGTAAATATCCTGAAATTTGGAATCATTTTTGGAATGATCCTCTCCTGTATACTCCTACTGGACTAGGTGAATCCTATCAAAAGCTACAAGATAGAGTTATACCTGAAGTTAAAAATATTATAAATTCAAACCAAGGTAAAACTATTATTATCGTAACTCATCGAATTACATTAAAAGTTATTATGGCACATTTCAATAATCAAGAAATACAAAATATTTGGGATACTGCAGACATAGAACCAGCCAGTCTTTGCAAGATATGTATTGAAAACGGAATATCTAAAATTTTATTGTTTGGTGATACCTCTCATTATAAATAAAATTCCAAAGGGGATAATCTTATTTAGGTTCAATGGGTATCTATAGTTGTTGTAATGATCCATTTGATTATTTAATATACTAAATTAAATATTTTTTATAATTGCTACATGCTTTAAATAGACAAGACTATATGTAGTATTTTTAATTTTAATGAATACTACATATTGTGTAATTCCATTAAATAGTTTAAAATAATAATTATTACTTAAGAAAAGAACAAAATGATTTCTTAAATAATTCTAAAGTTATTGGAAAACAAAAAATGGAGGATTGTATATGAATAAAGTATTATCAGAAAGTTTTTTAAACGAATATAGAGAGGTTAAGAATACACCTTTAAGCAATATTGGTGAATTTGTTTATTTAAGAACCTATTCAAGATATTTGGGCAATAAAAAAAGAAGGGAACATTGGTTTGAAACTGTTCTTAGAACAACTGAATATAATATTGAACTAGGTATAGATTTTAAAAAGAAACATGGATTATTTATAAACATGAAAGATGAAGTTAAAGAAGCTGAACGTTTATTTGATAATTTATTTAATTTAAGAACTTTTACATCTGGTAGAACTCTTTATATGGGCGGGACAGATATAGTAAAAGAATATCCACTTTCAAATTACAACTGTTGCTTTACAATGATTGAAGAATTTCATGATTTTGTAGATATATTTTATCTTCTTATGGTTGGTGCTGGTGTAGGAGTTAGAATTGATAAGGAATTGATATCAAACATGCCTAAAGTAAGAAAGCTATCTTTAAATGGAGAATATAATGAAGGTGTTCACAAATATATGCCAAAAGAATATCTGGAAGATACAAAACTTACTATAAATGAAAAAGATTTATCTATAGCTACAATCCAAGTTGGCGACAGTAAAGAGGGTTGGTGTAATGCATTAGAAATTTACTTCAAATTAATTACATACCCAGAATATATTAATATCAAAAAAGTAATAGTTGATTATAGTTGCGTTAGACCTGAAGGTGAAAGACTAAAAAGATTTGGTGGACGCGCATCTGGACACAAATCCTTAAAGAGAATGTTTGAAAAGATTAATAAGGTTTGTAATAATCTTATAGATGGCAACTTAAAATCAATAGACGTTCTTGATCTAGCCACTATAATAAGCGAAAATGTTGTATCTGGTGGCGTAAGACGTAGTGCTATGATGATTCTTTGCGATGAAGACGATAAAGATGTTATTAATGCAAAAAGTAATCTCTACAAAATAGTTGATGGAAATTGGATAGAAAACGCAGATGTTTCCCATAGAAAAATGAGTAATAATTCTATATTGTATAAGGAAAGGCCATCTTTAGATAAAATAAAAGAAATATTAAATTCCATAAAAATAAATGGTGAACCAGGATTTATTAATGGAACTGAAGCAAAAAAAAGAAAAGATTCTTTTAAAGGTTGCAATCCATGTGGAGAAATTTTGCTTAAATCTCATGAGTGCTGTAATTTGTCTACAAACAATTTAGTAGCTTTTTTAAATGAAAACAATAAGCTAGATATTGAACATTTAGTAGAAATATTAAAATTATCTACAAGAGTAGCAATTAGAATGACCTTAGTAGATGTTGAGCTTCCAGAATGGGATAGGGTTATGAAAGAAGATAGAATAATTGGAATTTCTTTAACTGGTATGATGGATATGATAAATAAAACAAATATGAGTTATGAAGATTTGGCTAAATTATTAAAGCATTTACGAAAGATTGTTAGAAATGAAGGTACAAGATATTGCACAGAGCTTGGAATTTCAGTACCTGAGCTTATGACTACCATTAAGCCAGAAGGATCTCTTTCAACTTTACCATGTGTAAGTTCCGGAATACATTATTCACATTCTAATTATTACATTAGAAGAGTTAGAATTTCTACATCTGACCCATTATATAAAATGATAGAAAAACTTAAATGTTATCCTATATATAACGAAAATGGCCAAACAGATGAAACTTGTACAACAAAAGTTATAGAGTTTCCAGTAAAAGCCCCCAATGGAAAAACAAAATATGACGTTGGAGCTATTGAGCAGCTTGAACTTTATAAACTGTCAATGATAAACTGGACAGATCATAATACTTCAATTACTGTACATGTAAAAGATGAAGAATGGAACGACGTTGCTGAGTGGTTATATGAAAACTTCCAGTATGTAGTTGGTATAACATTTTTACCATTAATGGATGAAACTTATCCACTTCTTCCGTATGAATCTATAACGAAAGAAGATTATGAAGAACGTATAAAAAATATAAAGCCAATAGATTATGAATTATTATCACAACTTGACGATGACGATGAACACGAAATAATTGACAAAGAGTGTGAAAATGGAATTTGTCCTATAAGGTAATATATGCAATTTTAATCTTTGGTGCTGTTTTAAAACCGTTTTGATATTAAAACAGCGCCTAATCTTCAAATAATTTTCATCACAGATTTTTTACAATAATATAAGCGATTAATAACTATGATTAAGACAAGTTATTAATCGCTTATATTTAATATTTATTTTATATTGTAATATTAGTTTAAATTTAAAAGAAAAGTTTATATTTTATTGTCCCCATATTCAAAAGCTAAATAATTATTATAGATAACTTCTTATATTATAGTATTCTATTTCTCCTTTGGTATTTAAACTAAAAACATATTATTTACATAGGTTATTTTGACACTTTTTTGATTATTTTTTATTTTATACTAATTTATTTTTACATGTATTAGTCTTTTCGAATTCATAAAGGTTTTGGAGAGAATACTCTACCATATTTGTAACTGCTTCATCTGTATAGAAAGCATAATGAGATGTTACTATAACATTTGGCAATGATTTTAATGTTAGTAAATTTTCATCTTTAATTATATCATTTTCATGATTATAGTGGAATATACCATACTCATTCTCATATACATCAATAGCAGCTCCACCTATCTTACCACTTTTTAATCCTTCAATTAATGCTCTAGAATCTACAAGTTGTCCTCTTGATGTATTAATTAAAATTGCTCCATCCTTCATCTTTGCTATAGTTTCTTCATTAATTAAGTGTAAATTGTCCTCTGTTAATGGGCAATGTAATGAAATTATATCCGCTTCTGCCAAAACCTCAGCTAAAGTCTTATATTCTAAATACTTTGCTACATTATCATTTGGATATAAATCATATCCTATCATCTTACATCCAAATCCACTGAAAGCTTTTATAGCTGTTTGTCCTACTCTTCCTGTTCCAATAAATCCTATGGTTTTATTTCTTAATTCAAAGCCTATTAATCCACCTAAAGAGAAATCTTGTAATTCAACTCTCTTAAAGGCTTGCTTAAAGTTTCTAGCTAAGCATAAAGTAACTGCTACTGCAAATTCTCCTACTGCATTTGGTGAATATGCAGGAACATTTGATACCTCTATTCCTACTTCTTTAGCTGCTTCTAAATCTATATTATTGAATCCTGCAGAACGTGTTGCTAAATATTTTACCCCTAACTTCGAAATCATTTCAATAGCTTCTCTATTAGCTGTGCAATTTCCCAATATACATACTGCATCATATCCTTCAGCTAAATTAGCTGTTGCAGGACTAAAAGATTCCTTTACTATTTTAACATCATGATCATACTTCTTAGAAAATTTTTCAAAACTACTCATTTCATCTAATCTAACACAATAAGCTACTATTTTCATAACTAACCTTTCCCTTCTCTTATATTAATTTATGAAGTAATATAGTAATAGCCTTAAAACTCTACTTATATTTTATTCAAAAGTTAATTTATAATCTTCTCCTGTTACTATTTTAACAACTTTAGTAAATACATAGTTAAATAATATTGCTAATGCTACTGGAATAACTACAAATATTAACGATATTATTATTATGTTCTTAGGAGTATATCCTCCCATTAAATTAATAGCATTTATAGGTCCTATCAATCCTGATATACCAAAACCAGCTGACATCGGAGTTCCTTGAATATTAAATATTCCAGCTAATGCTCCCAGTATTGCCGCATTACATAGTATAGGAATCATCATTATTGGTTTCTTAATTAAATTAACCATTTGCATCTTAGGTGAACCTAAGAAATGTGCAACTGATGTACCAAATGAATTTACTTTCCATCCGCATATAGCTAGTCCAAATCCTGCAGCTACAATACCTAAGTTAGCAGCGCCTGATCCTATTCCACTTAATGCAATTGCAGTAGCAACCGCAACAGCTGAAAATGGTGATACTATTAAGAATGCAAAACAAATTGAAATTAATATTCCCATTAACATTGGTTGAAATGTAGTGAAATTATTTATTATATTACCTAGCATTAATGTTAATTGTTTAACATATGGTAATGTAATTATACCCATAGTTCCTGCACCTATAAGAACTATAGGTGGAACTAATAATATTGTATAAGCTTTAAGCATGTTTCCTAAAAGTAGTATAAGACCTACCGCAATAGCAGCCGTAATTGCAACATTTATAACATCTCCTGTACCAGCAACTGTAAATGTGCCTTTTTCGCCAACTTTTGCAACACCAGAACCAACTACAGCAGCCATTCCTACAGCAGTTGTTTGAATTGGAGTTAATCCAAATTGCATTGCAATACATACACCTATAACCATTGGAGATAATATCATTCCAAGTGTTGTTACATTTAATAAAGTTTGTGCTGGTGCAAAGTGTGGAATTATTGCTTTTAATAATTCGCCAAATAATGCATTAGGTATTAATGCAACAACAATACCAATGCTTAATCCAACTAATAATTTGTTCATAAATACTTTAGAAGTCATCTTATTATTTTCCATAACTTTCTCCTCACTATTTTTTTCGTTCTATTAAATTATATGAACATTGATCTTCTCAATCTTGGGAAATACAATAAATTTGACAAGAACCTAATATCCCCTTGAAAGGAGAAGAACAATGAACAAAACAAAAGTAAAATATAATTGTTGATATTATGCCAAATTATATAAGTTTGCTTTAGATAAACGTGCTAATCAAAAATATCAATAGTTTCTTTTAACAACATCAAATATAAGAGCTTCTCATGTTACTATTCAAACCTGGACTCATAAAAATAAGTCTACCAAACTTATATAATTTTCAAAGAACGAGAAATTTTATGAAAGTTAAGATATTTTTTCATAACACCCTAACAGAATTAATGTCACATAATAACTTTATTTTTATGCAATATCATTGTATAAAGTTGTGGTAAACTAACTGAATATTGATATAACATTACAAGGACGATTGAATCCTCTTATTATTTCATAATATAAAGTGTTTTATTATTAATTAGGTTGCTGATTTCCTCATCTGTATACCCAATTTCCTTTAAAATATCTTTACCCTGCTCACCAATCATTGGACCATGTGCATAATCCGGTTCTCCCATTTCACTAAAATTAACAGGTGGTCTAACCAATGTTCTTACATTACCATTTTCATATTTCATGCTATAGAAACATTCATTGGCCCATGCCTGTTTATCTTCCAGAATTTCTTCCCATGATTGTGCAACACTAAAAGGAACATCCGCTGCTTTTAATTTTTCACTACACTCAGCTATTGTCATAGTTTTCATACTCTCCATAACAATGTCATAAACCTCGTATCCTATTCCAGCTTTTTGCAAATTTTGAATTGGGAAATATTTCTCACAATCTACTAAATCAGTTCTGCCGATAGCACTCATGAACTTCTTATAGTACGTATTGTAATCTGGCATACATGTTTGTATATATCTTCCTTCTTTTGTTTCCCATGCAGAATTAAAAGGATTATCTGCTTCACGAATATTTACAGGATATGGAATTCCTGTGTCTTTATATTGAGCTGCTTGAACCATCATTCCCATATTAAAAACAGCACTTTGGAATAAACTTGTAGTGACTTTCTCACCTTTTCCTGTATTTTTTGCTTGATACAATGCAGCTAAAATACCAGCAACAAGATTCATACCTACATTGTGATCTCCTAATCCAGGTACAACATTCATAGGAACAGATCCCTTTTGACGCAATGTTTCAAGATATCCTCCTCTTGCAAAAAATGCAGTAAAATCAAATCCTGGTAAATCCTTATCAGGACCATATTCTCCATAGCCTGTACACATTGCATAAACTAAGCTTGGATATCTCTTTTTTAAATTTTCATAATCCAATTCGGCACGCTTTAAAGCTTGAGGTCTCCAATTTGTAATTAAAATATCTGTTGTATCCAATAATTTAAAGAACGCATCTTTTCCTTCTGAAGTTTTCATATTCAAAGAAATACAACGTTTATTACCATTTTCTAGATCCCATGTAGTATTTTCATACATATCTAGAGGTCTTCCTTCACTTGGTGCTGTATAACGAAGAGGATCACCCTTCGCACTTTCTATCTTTATAACGTCTGCGCCTAAATCTGCAAGAAAACGTCCTGCTGTTGCAGCTGCTATAAATGTTGCCAATTCAACAACCTTTACTCCTGACAATGGTTTATTACTCATAATTCAATTCCCCCTAATTTATTATTTAATATTATTTAATATATTTTAATTATCGTTAATTATTTTTTCAGTTCTTCCAAAATTACAGGAATCACCTCATATAAATCACCAACAATACCATAATCGGCTACCTCAAAAATAGGAGCATTTTCATTTTTATTGATGGCTACAATATAATCAGAATTCTGCATACCTGACAAATGTTGAATAGCACCGGAAATACCACATGCAAAATAAATTTTAGGTTTTACAGTTGTACCTGTTTGACCTACTTGATATGAATGATCAATCCATCCTGCATCCACACATGCTCTTGTGGAAGCAATAGTTCCACCTAATGTATCTGCCAACTGCTTTAACAATTCAAAACCTTCTTGTTTTCCAATACCCATACCACCTGAAACAATAATTTCTGCATCAGTTAATGAAACCATTTCTCCTGCTTTTTTTACAATCTCAAGAACCTTTGTTCTTATATCACCTTTTTTAAATTCTACATCCAGTTTTATAAGTTCCCCTTTACGACCTTCTGTATAAATAGCCTTATCCATAACACCAGGTCTTACCGTAGACATCTGTGGACGATTGTTTGGACAAATGATAGTAGCCATAAGATTTCCACCAAAAGCTGGTCTAGTTTGTTTAATTTTTTTATCTTCTGGATCGATTTCGAGTTTAGTACAGTCAGCTGTTAATCCAGTATTACATTTTACAGCAAGACATGGACCTAAATCACGTCCTATATGGGTAGCTCCCAATAATACAATTTCTGGTTTATATATAGAAATCGCTTCAAAAATTACTTTTGTATAGGCATCAGTACGATAGTTTTCTAATTCTGGATTATCGGCTACATAAACTTTATCAGCACCATAAGCAAATAATTTATCTGCTAGTCCACTAATATTGTTTCCACATAAAACTGCACACAGTTCTGTTCCAACTTCTTTTGCCAATTTCTTACCTTCGCCAAGTAATTCAATCGCTACTTGCATAATTTCTCCCTGACGTTGTTCCGCAAATACCCAGACACCTTTATAGGCACTTAAGTCAACTGCTTCTTTTTCTTCTTCCACTTTTTCGATTGCTTCAAACGGGCACTCTTTTACACAAACACCACATCCAGTACAAGAGGCCCCAATAACAGCAATTTTATTTTCCATAGTGATTGCACTAAAAGGACAATTTTTTACACATTTAGTACATCCTTTGCATTTCTCTTTTAAAACTTTTATAGCCATTTTAATCCGTCCTTTCTATAACACATGTTTTTCTTCCAGTCTGGAAATAAGACTGGATACCATTTCATTTACAGGACCTTTTAACATTTCACCTTTCCCTTTTGGTGCTGGTGTAAATGAACGGAATACTTGTGTTGGTGATGCATTTAAACCACACTCTTTCGGATTTAATGATACATCTTCATGATTCCACATAGGAATTTCTTTTTTATACGCGTCAACGATGCCATACATGCTCATATATCTTGGCTCATTTAATTCTTTTACAGCAGTTAACAAACAAGGAGTTTGTACTTCAAGCACTTCATATCCATCTTCCATCTGCCTTTGCACAATTACCTTATCCCCTTCAAGTTTTATATCCTGCACATAAGTCACCACTGGTAATCCTAGCCTTTGTGCTACCTGTGGTCCAACTTGAGCAGTATCACCATCAATAGCCTGTCTTCCTGCGAAAATAATATCTACATCACCAATATTTTTAATACCAGCTGCAATAGTTGTAGATGTTGCACAGGTATCAGCTCCACCAAACGCACGATCGCTTAACAAATATGCTTGATCAGCTCCCATAGCCAGGCATTCCCGCAACATAACATTTGCCTGTGGTGGTCCCATAGTTAATACCGTTACTGTTGTCTCAGGATTACTATCTTTTATAGCCAGTGCAGCTTCCAATGCATTAGCATCATCAGGATTTAAAATACTAGGAACTCCATCTCTTATTAACGTACCTTTTACAGGATCAATTTTCACTTCATTTGTGTCAGGTACCTGTTTTACACATACTAAAATTTTCATAATTTATTACTCTCCTTCTTACTTTTTTAATAAATTACGAGCAATTACCATTTGTTGTATCTGTGAAGTTCCCTCATAAATAGTAAATACTCTACAGTCTCTATATAAACGCTCTACTTTATATTCTTTCATAAATCCATAACCACCATGAATTTGGACAGCCTTACCACAAATTTCATTACAAGTTTCTGCTGCATAATATTTAGCCATAGACGCTGCCATAGACGCATCTTTATTTATATCCTTCAAATAAGCAGCATCATAAACAAGCCCTTTAGCAGCTTTCAACTTTGTTGCCATATCTGCAATCATAAAACCGATAGCTTCAAAATCTCCAATTCTTTTTCCAAACTGCTTTCTTTCTTTAGCATACTTAATAGATTCATCTAAAGCTGCCTGTGCTACCCCTATCGATTGAGCTGCTACACCAATACGTCCTGTATCAAGAGTTTTCATAGCATTTATAAATCCCTTATTCAATTCTCCTAAAAGATTACTTTTATGAACTCTAACATTTTGCATGATGATATCACTAGTAGCGCATCCTATAACTCCCATTTTATTTTCTGCTTTACCACAAGATACGCCTTCCTGTTTCATATCAATAATAAAAGCAGAAATACCTTTTGCTCCTTTAGTTACATCAGTCTTGGCATAAACTACAGCAAAGTCTGCTAAAGGTGCCATTGTAATAAAGGTTTTACGTCCATTTAATATGAAGTAATCACCATCTTCTACTGCTGTCGTAGTCATTCCACTTGAATCAGAACCAGCTCCTGGTTCTGTTAATGCAAATGCAAGTTTCTTTTCTCCAGTTGCAACCGGTCTTAAATACTTTTCTTTTTGCGCATCATTTCCTGATAATAGCAGTGGTCCTCCTGAAAGGGAATTTGGCGAAGAAACATAAATACTAGCAACTGCACTAACTCTTGCAATCTCTTCCATTACAATTACATATGCACGATTATCAGCTCCTACACCACCTAACTCTCTTGGAGCTTTTATTCCAAAGAAACCAGCCTTTGCCATTTTGTTCAAAATATCTTCTGGAAAGGTTCCAGTTGCTTCAATTTCATCTAAAATATCTGATGTTAATTCTTTTTCAGCAAAATCCCTTGCTAATTTTCTGATTAACTCATGCTGTTCTGTTAAAATCACAGATATTCCTCCTTTTTTATTCTTAATTGAATTTCTTCTTTTAATTGTTTTATATTAATTTTCCCATTAGAATTTAACGGAAATTTTCGGAAGTCATAAATATATTTTGGGATTTTATAATCAGCCAAGTATTTTTTCAAATGCTCTCTTAACTTATTGGTCTGAAATTTTTTATCACTACTGATAATGCAGGCAACTATTTCTTCTTGTACAACAGGTGCTGGTATTCCAAATACCTTTGTCTGAAAAATATCAGGATATCTCATAATGACATCTTCAATTTCCTTTGGTGAAATATTTTCTCCAGAGCGTATTATAATTTCCTGTTTTCTTCCTGTGATATAAAGGTTCCCGTCATTGTCGATATACCCAATATCATCCGTATAAAGCCATCCATCTTGTTTAATCTTTTTACAATTTTCCTCGGAACGTTTATAATATCCCTGCATTACGTTGTATCCTTTAATGATGATTTCCCCAGTCTCATAAGGTTTTAATTCATGTTTATCTTCTGTACTAATGATTTTAAGTTCTACATTAGAAATCACTTTTCCAACCGAAACACATTTAATATCAGTGGACTCATTATAATCATTAAAAGCAATACATGGCGATGCTTCTGTCTGTCCATATGATTGCTGTAATTTTTCAAAGTTTAGTTCTCTTTGTATCTTTAAATAATCCTCTTTAAAAACTGTAGAACCAGCAATGATTCCCGATTTCAGAGATGACAAATCACATTTTTTCCTCTCTTGATTATTCAATAGAGCTAAAAACATTGTAGGAACTCCATTTAAGATGGTAATTTTATATTGATCAATACATTTTAAAACATATGATGTACAAAACTCTGGCAATAAATAAATACAAAATCCTTTATACAGACCAGCAAAAAAGCCAACACTTAATCCAAAGCAATGAAATAAAGGTAATGATATGCACATTTTATCTTCTTTTGTCCATCTCATTTGTTCTACAGATTCCATAGCAATATTCATAAGCTGATAATGAGTAAGCATTACGCCTTTAGGAATAGATGTCGTACCAGATGTAAATATCATGCTTGCAGTGTGATGGGGTGTAACTTTATGTTCTGCTTGTTTCAGCCTCTCCATGTCGACAGAGGTTAATTTCTCTAAAATCGGATTTTTGTCCCCTTCACTAAATTTATTTTTTCCTATATATATATATTTCTCTACTCTTCCTATGCTTTTCTCCTTCAAACTGCTGATAATATCTTTACAGTTTTTGTTTTTATAACAATCCCCATAACATACATACTGGACTTCTGAATACTGAAGAATTTGAATTAATTCTTCTTCTTTATACTTAGGATTAATCAATACAGAAATAGCTCCAATTTTAGCCAATGCCAAATAAGTAATTATCCAGTTAGGAGTATTAGTACTCCTAATAGCAACATGACTGTTATATTCAATTCCATAATCCATAAACTTTATTGCAAACCTATTGGAGATTTCATCAAGTTCTCTCCATGTATAAAATACATCCTCATATTCAATTGCATTTTTATCTGCCATAGTTTCTAGCTTATCTGATAAAGTTTGTCCTATTGTTACATTTTTCAATTTCATGCATCAACGCTTCCTTTTCTATAAGGTTTCTAACTCAAAATTAGCTTTTTCAAGGCTTTTATTGGTAAAGGTAATCTTATAAACATACAAGATTCAATATCCTTTAAAATATAAAGTTTAAATAAGTTAAGATATGATCTAGAAACCCTATAATTAGGATAAATAGTATTCTACCCAGGGCTATAAACATTTTTACTTATCACTTTACTCATCTCTTGCGTGAGTACAATCTAAAATACTACTAACCAATCATTTCTTTAAAAGTCTGAATTATAGTTTTAGCCTGTTCATAGTTAACCATCTGTCTATCAACTTCAATCATGATACTTGGAATTTTTGCTGAATCAAGAGCTTTTTTCACAATGACATAATCAAATTCTTCTGGATCACAGAACTTTGTCATAAAAATAATCACACCTTGCGCACCTGTATGTTTCACTAAATCTACAATATAATTAGCTCTTTTTTTATCCACATCATACAATACAGAACAATTATCCATTTTAGAGAATTTTTCACTCAAGGCATCTAATGATGACACAGCAGGTTTAGCATCTATCCTATACTGACGTGACTCATTTGCAATATCATCACCAACAATCTGAATATTATTGTCATCCAAAATCTTCAACAGATTTTTATTATCATCCAAAATTCCTGATGTTATAACCTTGATTTTTTTATTTTCCACCTGACTAGTTTCCTGTAATATATTCATCAGTTCATCTAATAGCTTTGTATGTTCTTCTTTTTCAATAAAATATGCACTTTTAAAGATATCACTTCTTTGTGAAGCTGTTATTTGAGGATAATGGATTAATAAATCACTGACCTTTCTCATGGCCACATTATGTGCATTATATATTTCAATAGATTTTTGTAATGCTTCTTCAGAAAAAACTGCTCCTGTTGCTACTTCAAGTTCTTTAATAGCTCTTTCATATCCAGCCTTTGTAAATTTTTTTCCGACTTCATTGGCTCTATTTTGTGGATAAGTCATCGGAATAAATGGAATATCTTTCACAGCATACTTCCAATTTTGTCCAAGACATTTTAGTGAATCACAAAGAGAAGGAATAACAATGGCAGAGACGCCTTCATATACACCTGTAATTCCCAATTCCAAAACAGACTGCATAATACTGCAGATAAAAGCTGGAAAATATTTTTTTGCTTCTTTTATTTCCACATCTGCACCCCATACGCCCATAGGAATAAGTCCCATAGAATGGATAATTTCCTCTGGTGTATATATAGGGGCACATGCAACTACCTTTTTACCATCTTCAAGATAAGATTTAAGCTGCTTGTCCGGATTCGCAGCAATATCATAAAATTTTTTTAATAAGTCATTCAATGCAGCCATTTTATTTACCTCCCTTATTTGCTTCCATAATCTCAGTCAATCCTTGTACACGGGTTACATATTGTGCTTCCGAAAAATTACGTGGATCGGCTTGATCTCCATCAAATGATGTAACAGGAATGTCACATTCCTCTCCAATCTGACGACTCATCTCATACATAAATCCACTCCAAAGCTTACAAGATCTGTTTGTATGCACTAATAAACCTTCAGTACTAGTTTTTTTAGCTATTGCAACTCTCTTATCACGTGCAAGTTCCAAATTGATAGCATTAGGAGTATTGCAATATGCTCTGATAAGACCATCAAAATCGTCATATATGAAACCAAATGCATCTGCATAAATTGTTGCTACCATATTAATACCTCTTGATTTCAGTCCAGTGGATGTGGCACGAAGATGTGGCCAGCAAGCAATTCCTTCAAACATAATTCTATACTTTTCTTCTGTACGAAATGTGCTTGTACCTTCTTCAACTGCCTTTTTATATTCTTCTAACAAAGTTTCAAATGCTTCCGCTGCCTCTACAGTTCCTCTAGCACATACTGCCACTGCCATATGATTTAGTAAATCAAAACCATTTAATGGTGAAGGTGTATATTTTGTGTAGCTTGTAGCTTCAAGCCACGCTCTAGATGTACGGTTGGAAACTTCCATAACCGCTTTAAATTTTTCATCATCCCATTTTTTTTCAGTGATTTCTTCTAACTGCTTAATTGCATCTAAAAATTGGCCTTTTACATAAGCAATCTGAGCATCTGATACTTCATAATCTGGATTGAAAGGAATATCAATCAAAACAAGTGGTATATTCAACTCTTTAGCAATATTTTCATACCATTTAATCATACAGTTACAGATATTATTACAACATAATAAAAAATCTGGCTGTGGCATATTTTGTTCTTTAACATCTTTTAATTTCATATAAGCCAAACTTATTCTTGCATAGGCACAAATGTCGTTGGAATAACCATCAGCTTCTGACTCGGAACATAACCTTTCACCTGCACCTCTAGCTGCAATTGCCGCTGCCTGATTTTCTGGATAACAAACTTTAATTCCTAATGTCTGAAAAATCTCTTGTGGAAAATTGCTGGCACACCATCCAATTTTTTCGCCACGGTCTTTTGCCTCCTGAACTTCTTTGTAATGATTCACAGTGATCTGATTCAACTTATAACTAGCTGAATTAGGATCTATGACACGTTTTTCTTTTTTCTTTGCTTCACTCATTTTTAAAGTCCTCCCTTTTCTAATTCACTTTATTATAAGCAGCTAATGCTGCACCAAGTGCACCCATTAATTGAGCGAAAGGTGAATAAAAAATCTCTACTCCTAATTCCTTTGATAGAGCACTTCTGACTCCACCATTACGTGCTACACCACCACTCATACACACTTTTTCTCTAATTCCAATACGCTTAGCTAGAGAAGCAACTCTACTGGCTACAGAACTACAAATTCCAGCAACTAGGTTATTGAGTTCTACCCCAGCTGCAAGTTGAGATATTACCTCTGATTCTGCAAATACCGTACATGTATTAGAAATCTTAGCTGGATTAGTCGCTTCTGATGCCTTAATTTCCAAATCATTAATGTCTAACTGTAAAATTCCAGCCATAGCATCTAAAAATCTGCCTGTACCTGCTGCACATTTATCATTCATTAAAAAGTTAACCATATTGCCTTTCTCATTTAGACTTAGTACTTTTGCATCCTGTCCACCAATATCAATAATTGTTCTCACATCAGGAAATATGTGCTTTACTCCCAATGCATGACAGCTTAATTCACTGATTTCAGCATCAGCATCTGTATATATAGTTCTTCCATATCCAGTTACTACCACATATTTCAAATCCTCTTGCTTCAATCCAGCATTTTTCAGCACTTCTTCCCTTGCCTGATTTGGTCCTTCTGTCCCTGTTCCTGCAATAACAATGGAAGAAGCAATTATATCTTTTCCATCTTTTACAATCACACACTTTGATGTTGTTGAACCTATATCAATACCTAAGGTATACATAATTAATAATTCCCCTTTTCTCTCCAAAATAACTTCTATAAATTGACTATGGCTATTTCAGTCTTATAGTTTTTTGGTTTTCTAGTATTCTTGTATACAAGTTTTGTAATTAAATAATACCATACTGATTTTTGTTTGTAAATGTTTTCTTATCTTTTCACAAAGTTCACATTAAAACAATAGTTTTCCTATACAAAATCATAAATATGATTCCCTATTTTTTAAAATACTGTAGTGTTGATACTCTTTTCTTACACATTCACTAATTCCATTAATTGTATTTAGGTGTTTTGCTATGCTATCTTGCGTTTTTTATTTTTTTCTTTAATTCCTTATATTATTTCTATGTGTTCTTTTATCAAATCATTTAGGCACTCGTCAAAATCTATATTAAAATTTATCCATATGTCTAAATGAATCCAATATTCATTCATCAATTCATTTAGGCATTTTTCACCTCCCAAACTTCGCTACGAAATTTTTTGACATATCCGGCAATATGCTGGATCTATAAACACTAAATCTAATAAAATAGTAAATTTAGAGCTTATGGGATATAGTGCAATAACAGTTCAGTATTACCTTCGATGTTTAGACAGATTTTTAGATTATATTAATAAATCGCCTAACTCAATTGACGAATAAGATATTCACTAATACTTGCATTATTGACCACTAGGACTTGACCAAACTGAGTCAGTTTCTCATTTTGCATTAAATTTGAATTGTGGTATACTAGTATAATATTAAAACATTATTAGATGATTGTAGAATCAAGAAAGAAATAATGTAGATAACTTTCGAAACTTTGCTTGAAAATCCCCAAAAAAAGTACGACAAAAAGCCTTTTGGTAAAAAGGCATGAGTAGCATATGGTTTGATATTCAATTATGAATATGTTGATTAAGCTTCTTTATTTAAGAAGTTTATTTATGCTTATAATATATTCTAGATTATTCATGACGTAAGCCAGTATTACATTTATAAGTTTAGAAATAGCTGTTAAATATAAATCAACACGCATAGTTGATTTACTCACTGTTTTGGGTTGCTCAATACACGGATTAAATTTAAAAGAAGATAGACATATTTCAATACATTTACAAACAGTATAATTTTCATCCTATTTGGATGGACGCTTGCGGAATTCCACAAGTGACTAAAAGCATTATGAAAAGAGGATTCGCATGGATTATATTTCAAGCAACAATCAGCCAATTAGCGTAGAACAGGTATATCGTGACATTCGCAAAAAGATATTAAAATTGCAGTTAGAGCCAGGACAGAAAATTAGTGAAAATCAGATGTGTGAGGAATATGGAGTTTCTCGCTCTATCATTCGTAATGTATTTATCCGGTTGAATCAATTGGAATTACTTACCATCTATCCACAAAGAGGAACTTATGTCAGTTTGATTGATTTGAACTATATAGAAGACTTGCTGATATTGCGGACTGCAGTAGAAAAAGAAGTATTATATGAGATGTTTACAAAAATTAAAGAAAGTAAACGCCTGGTGTTAGTAGAAGAGTTAGAAAACAATTTAGAATTACAGGAGCATTGTCGGAGCATGCAATTATACGGTAAAGAATTCCAAAAACTAGATTCTGCATTCCATAAAATTATGATTGATAGCGTAAAACGTTATCGATTGGTAAAAATTTTAGAGAATCCGATGCTTCACATTGCCAGATGGCGTAACTTTGATGTGGCTTTTGATAATAGGCTACCTGAATTAATAGATGAGCATAGAGCCATTGAAAATGCAATTAAAGAGAATAACCTTATTAAAGCTCAGCATGCTATGGAAACCCATCTGGAAACTATTTCTCAAATTGCTGGCAGGGCAAAGGAAAAATATCCACAATATTTTACAAAATAATCTAGTGTTTTATCATTATTTATATGTTGATATGGTTAATAAAAGTGGTGGTTGTTAGTTGAATCATTACTAACAACAAGAAATATCATGATATTAAGCTTATGTGCAAGGTTTTAAAAATATGTAGAAGTTCCTATTACAAATACATAATAAGAAATCAAGTAATCGAGAATTATAGGATAATAAGATAAAAAAAGTAATTATAGATATCCACAAAGCCAGTAAAAATCGCTATGGAGCTACAAAATCCAACTAAGCCTTTAATACTTCATAGTGATTTAGGGCTACCAGTATACAATCTCCGTTTTAAAAAAATACAGACAGACTAAACACTTTTTTCTAAGTGTCCAGTCCATAGGTATCAGTATAGATATAACACTCTCTTTTTTTAATTGTCCTTGACAAAGGTATCAGATTAAACACAGTCCTATTTAAAGTTTTGTATATTATTCTTGCTCAAAAAATTCTTTAGCGTATACTACCTTACCTTTTACATCTTTAAGTGAATTCTTTACAAGTTCAATTGCCATAAAATTTTCACTAGGAATTTCAAATGGTGCTCCAATTCCAAAATTCAAAGTTTCCTAGAATCCGAAACGTGGATAATATTTATTTCCATAAATGTACCCTCCGTTTTGTGAATTTATTTAGAGCATTTTAAAGTTTCTTTTTTTATTTTTTTTAATGCTTTTTTTGAGCCCCTCTCAATATCTTTTTCTAGCTTTCTTTCCTTATAGATTATAAATAACTGATTTAAATCATAACCTTCTGGATAAAGTTCACTTGCCTTTAATTCTAGTTTTATTCTTTTATAATTAACTTCAATAAATTCCTTATTGTATAGTATAGTCACATTATTTAATCTATCTCTTTCTTTATACACAATAGCTGATTCATTATTTTCTAAAAAAATAATTTTATCCCCTACAGAGTATTCATAAAAATCTTCCTTTGCTTGCAACTCTTTATTTTTTATAACCTTGCTATCTTCTATTAAATTATAATTATAACTTTTAGTATCAATATATTTTCTTGCTTTATCAATAATTGAATCATATAACCCCATCTTTTTAGAAATATATAAAGCATTACTATCGCCTACTTTTCCTATATTAAGCTTATATAGCGGTTCCAAAGTTTCTTTTTCAAACTCCATAGCTGCATTTTCAAAATCGGGATGTTCTTTTGAAAAGTTTTTTATTTCTCCATAATGAGTAGTTGCTATAGTTATACAACCCTTATGATACAATTCTTCTAATATTGCAATAGCCAGAGCAGATCCCTCATTGGGTTCTGTTCCACTGCCAATTTCATCAAACAATAGTAGTGTTGACTTTGTACTTTCTCTAATTATTTCTGCTAGATTTTTTACATGAGATGAAAATGTACTTAATGCATTTTCAACACTTTGATTATCACCAATATCAACAAATAACTTTTTAAATACTGAAAATTCTGTCCCTTCTTCAGCTTCTATATGAAATCCAGATTGTATTGCTAATGTTAACAACCCAACTGTCTTTAATACTACAGTTTTACCACCTGCATTTGGTCCTGTTATTATTAATCCTCTGTAATTTTTACCAATTTCAAAGTCTAACGGTATACTATCTTTAATAAGAGGATATTTCGCTTTAATCATTTTTATATATCCATAGTCATTTAGTTTAGGTTTTATTCCCTTTATTGCTTTGCTATATTTAGCTTTTGCCCAAATCATATCATATTCAGATATAACATCAACATTCATCTTCAAATCTTTTATTCTTTCAAAAAGCATATCCGTTAAAGTAGCTAATATTCTGTACTCTTCTATACTTTCTTCTGCTTTTAATACTACTAAGTCACTTGTATGCTTTGAAATAACATTTGGCTCCATAAAAACAGTCGTTCCTTTTGAAGATGTTTCAATAATGGTTCCTTGAACTTGATTTTTATGTGCTGCCTTAATTGCAATTGTGTATTTTCCATCACGCTGACTAATAAAAAATTCTTGAATATACTCTTTATTTTGACCATTTTTAAGGAACTTATCTAACTTCTCTTTTATCTTACTTTCACATATATCAATATGTCTTCTTATTTTTTTAAGATCCTTACTAGCATTTGAGTCAACAATACTTCCTCTCATTGATAGATTTATTTCATCTTCAATGTAGCTCAAATCAGAAATGTTTTCCCCATAAGAACTTAATGTAGGCGCATATCCCTCTTTGTCCTTTATAAATAACTTGACTTTCCTACATCCTCTTAAAAAATTTGACATCATAGTCAAATCAGCTACCTCTAAAGATGCTCCTTTTTCAATCTTTTCAATAAGAGGTAATATATTAAAAATACCCTCTAGCGGTATATTATAAGATGCATCTAATAATCTTCTTCCCTCTGATGTTTCATTTAGTCTTTGATTTACAATTTTTATATTGCTACTAGGTTCTAATTTATCAATTAATCTTTTTCCTAATCCGCTAACGCAATATCCTTTTACTGTTTCTTTCAACTCATAGTAATGTAATTTTTCTAATGTTACTTTATTCATATTAATAATCCTTCCTTGTATCTTTTATTACACTACAAGTCTACGAAATCTTGATAGATTTCTATTTTTATATAATAAAAAAAGCTATGGATACCTCCACAGCTTAAAATTCAACAATTAATAAAGGTAATTCTCTTACCTCTTTAAAGTAAATTCGTGGACTTGTATCTTTAATAGTACAAATTAATTCCATAACAAATAAAAGGTATACCCCTTATTTTTTAGAATTAATATTAACTTAACTATTTTAGATACTAAACACTCACAAAAATACCTCTCTTTTTTTGAAATCTATCTTATACAGTATAAATTAAATTTAATCTAATTGTCAATGTTATTATACATAGATATACTAATCTTTGTAAATTAATTGTTATAAATAATCTTGAACATCAAATTCTCTATCCTTAAAATAGTATTTTCTATCATCATCTGTTATTTCTCGTACTACCTTACATGGATTTCCTACTGCAATAACATTATCTGGTATATCTTTTGTTACAACGCTTCCAGAGCCTATTACAACATTATTTCCTATCTTAATACCTGGATTTATTACAACACTTCCTCCTACCCATACATTATCTCCAATTATTACTTCAATACCATACTCATAACCTGAATTTCTTGATTGTGGATGAATTGGATGCCCTGCTGTATAAATTGATACATTAGGTGCGAACATAACATTTTCACCAATTACTACCTTTCCGACATCTAATATTGTACAATTGTAATTAGCGAAAAAATTATTACCCACTTCAATATTTTTACCATAATCACAGCGAAATGGTTGCTCTATAAAAACTTTATCATCAGTTTTCCCCAATATATCTTTAATCAATTCATCCATTTTATTTATTTCATCTGGACGAAGTAAATTATAATCATGTATTTTTAACTTATTTTTCATTCTTTCTTCACTAAGCCCATCTAACCAAGCTTTATATGGTAATCCTTCTAGCATTCTTTCTTTTTGATTCATTTCTCTATTCCCCTTTTCTTTATCTTTATTTTTGTAATTACTTTTTATTACTTTTTAAATTTTTCATAATTAATTATGTATTACCTTATTAGAATATTATTTATTTAATACTAATCACCTTTTGGTTCTTTATATTTTAATATAATAATTAAAATTAGAATAACACTATAAACTGCTGCAAATGCCAATGAAAATGCGATTCCATTTCTCATGGTTGCTGAATAAATCATACCTACAATAACCCCTGCAACTCCTTGTACAAAACTAATAAATGAGATTCCTTCTGCAATCAGATTATCATCTAAATGCTTCTGTGCAAATGCAAATGGAACAACTTGATGTATACCCACTCCTATACCCATGATTGCAGTAGCTAGTATAATAATAACGTAACTAGATATAATTAATGTTGCTATATAAATAAACGTTCCTACAAGAGCAGTTCCTGACATTAGCATTAAACTGGACTTTGTGCAGCCTTTCTTTGAAATATATATGCCTGCAGCACTTGAGAAAGCCATGACAAAAATATTGCAAGGAGCAAGCACAATAGCACTAATAGTTGCATTAGCCCCTAATTCTGTTTGCGCATAAAGTGGTATATAGTTACCACTACAAGAAATACATGTAACTATAAAAGTAATTAAAATAATTATGGGATAACCCTTCTGTTTTAGTAATTTTATAATCATTAATTCATTTATACCATTTCTATTTTTATGTAAATTTTGTCCTTTAGAATCTTCCTTTATGCTGCCTATACACATTTCTTTTTTCATCCTACTTGCCGGCATAAAACAGCCTACTAATAGCATCCCAATTACAAATAAAGGAAGTAGTATTGCAAGTGATATACGCCAATTCCACCTTTCTGTAAATATTCCGCAAAGTACTGGTCCCACAATGAGTACCAAAGAATAAATGGTCTGCATAATACCAATTCTAACAGGGTACTCTTCTTCTGGCACTATGTCATTTACCATTGTAAATACATTTGCCAAAAATAATCCCCAAAATAAACCTGAAGCACCTCTAGCAAGCAGAAATATAGTTCCACTTGATGCGGCTGCACTAATTGCAATGCTTAGAGCAAAAGCACCCACGCTCCATATATATAATTGTTTACGCCCAAAATATTCTCCGACTCTACCAGAAATAAGTAATGAAATACTCCTTGCTAATGGTTCTATTACAAACATGGTGTTGAACAAATCTAATCTACCGTATTCACGAAAAGCTGTAACTGCATATATTCCTGTACTACCAGTAAGGTAGGATACACATATATTTATTATAACCAACCCAATAAACACTAAGTTTGATCTGTTTTTATTTATTATTTCCTTTACCACAGTTCCCCCACCTTTGAATTAAATTGACTCTACATTAGTAATTAGTTTAAAAAGTTCTATGTATTTGTACAAATGCAGCAATATTAGTTTTATATTGTTGTATTCATTATTTTCTGATATTATAACATGATAGTTATGCAATTTTCTTGTATTATACTCTCAAAAACTGATACTATTATACTATTTTTATTAAATATTCATTTTAGGAGGAACTTATTTTGGAAAAATATTTATTATCATCCCAGAAAGATGCTATCAACCATGGAGACCAGCTTGCACCATATTCTTACTACCACTGTATCATACCAACTGTTTTGCCTGATGTATTGCTTCATTGGCATGTTGAAGTTGAAGTGACTTTTGTACGAGATGGCAGTGCAACTTATCAAATTGGCGAAGAAACTTTTCATTCTCAAAAAGGTGACCTAATCTTTATATCCCCTAATACCTTACATTCAGTTTATCCTATTGCCGGACTTACACAAATTTCTGACACTCTGGTTTTTCACTTGGATTTACTTGGTTACTCAGTTATGGATCAATGTACCCTCACCTATCTGCGTCCACTTTTTAATGGCTCTCTCCGTCTACTATCGCATATAAATCAAAACCATCCTTCATATTTAGAAATGTCAGCATGTATTAACGAAATTTTTATTTGTATAAAAAACAAAGATACTTATTTAGAGCTGATTTTAAAAGAAAAGTTATACCATCTTTTATACCTACTCTTTAAATATCAATGTTTTATGAAAACAAATATTTCTGGGACAACATCCATTTATATGGGCAAAATTAAAACAGTTCTACAATATATCCAAGATAACTACAAAGAGTCTATTTCTATATTGGAATTAGCAGGCTTATGCCATTTTAGCAAGACTCATTTTATGAGCTTATTTAAACAAACAGTAGGTATCTCCTGCGTTGAATACATCATCCAAGTTCGCCTCAGAGTTGCTAACGAACTTTTAAGACAACTGATTTATCCATCTCTGATATTGCCTTAGAGAGTGGATTTCACAATCTTTCTAACTTCAATCGCAAATTTAAGAGTTATTATCATATTACACCAACAGAATATAGAAGACACACCCACCCTAAATTATAATAAATATAAAATAATTGCTATAGCTAAATAGTTACAATTAATTTCTATAAGTTAATTTTTGTTACTTTTATATAAATATTTCCAAAATGTATACGAATATATAATTATAAAACAAAAACAATCTTAAATAAGGAGGGAAAAATATGTCAATAGATATTCCATCATATTATTATACAGATATTTATACACGTGTAAAGGGCGAGAGCCCAGAGAGTATGAAAGCTAAACTTGCTAAAGTTGCTCCTAATGGTATAGATAATATACATACTCGTTTAGATGATTCCAAACATATTGATTTACGATCAAATAGAGGACAATCAAATAACCAACTATCAGATGAAACGATTCAAAAAATAGAAGATTCTAAGAAAAATGTAGGCAACATAGATTTAGCTGCTGTAGAAAAAATCTGTCCTGAATATGAAATTATCTATTTAATATAAAAACTATGTCACAATAAAAAAAACTACGACAACACATATTAGTATTGTCGTAGGTTTCATGGTGGAGGCGAAGCACCACCACACACACTACACTTTCTTACTTAAAATAAACTTACTTCTCTAGTTCTCTTCTTAATTTCTTAATAAATCTAGCTACATATTTAGGTATGTTCTTCATCTTTCCCCTCTGGAAACATCTTATTATTTATTTTAGTATAATACTCCTAAATAGAGGATAGATGTGTCCCCTCTGACGAGCTCTATAAGCTTATACCCGTAAAAAAGCGTATCATTCCATCAGGTAGAATTCTATGTTTGGCTGGTTGGGGTTCCCTTTGGTAATTACCCGTGTCCACAAACAAGGTTATAGACTAACTGATAGATAGGAAGCTCTATTCTATCTATCAAATAAATATTAATGCTATTTTTATATTAATTTTATAATATTTGACTAAATTCTATTCTTTCTTTGTTTGGTCCTTCTATTGTAAAAAAACGTACTCCTTTATCCCAAAATGGAAGAAATTTAATTTTATCATTTGTTGTGTTTAATCCTTTTGTATTTATATATTCATATGCCTTTTCAATATCTGTAATATTAATTGCCACGTGATTTATTGCACCTGATTCCATTTTTGCAGAATTATTTTCATAAGTTTCTATAATTAAATTTCCTAATTTTAAAAAAGCTACTTTTTCGTTTGCTTCTTTATTTACTGTCTCATAAGCAATTTCAAATCCTAACTTTGTGTAAAATTTAATTGTTTTCTCTATATTATTTGTAGGAATTCCAATATGTGCAATTCCATCTGATAAACTCTTCATTATATATCCCCCATTCTACATTATCTCATTTACATTTTCTATAGTTGGCATAGATGCAATTGCCCCATATCCTTGTACACAAATACTTGCAACAGCATTAGCAAATCTCGTAAAATCTTCTAACTCCTCCAACGTTAATTCTTTTAGATTTTTTTCACTTCTACTTATTTTAAATAGAAAGCCTCCCCAGAAAGCATCTCCTGCACCTGTTGTATCTACTACCTTACTTTCAAAACCTGGCACTACCGTTCCTCCATCTTTTGTTGCCACAAAAGCTCCTTTTGCACCTAGTGTAACTACAACAACTTTTACACCTTGCTGGATTAATTTTTTTGCAGCTGCTTCTGGATCTTTTTCATCTGTAATAAGTCTAATCTCCTCATCAGAGATCTTCATAATATCCGCATAATGAATAACTGAACGCATTTCTTTCACAGCTTTTTCTTCACTTTCCCATAATGAATCTCTATAATTAGGATCATAAGAAATAATACTTCCAAAATCTTTTGCTTTCTTTAATGCATATAATGTAGTTTCCTTACTTGGATTATCTGTAAGTGATAAAGATCCTATGTGAAATATATGACTATTTTTTAAAACTGGTAAAGAAATTTCTTCTTTTTCCATCATAGTATCTGCCCCTGGCTTTCTTGCAAATGAAAATGTTCTTTCTCCTTGTTTATTTAAATCAACAAAAGCAAGTGTTGTAAATACATCATCGCTTAATACAAATCCTGTATTATCAACATTTTCTTTCTCTAATGTTTCTTTTAGAAATTTTCCATGAATATCATTTCCTGCTTTTCCAAGAAAAGCTGTAGATGCACCTAACTTACTTGCCGCTACAAGTACATTTGCAGGAGCTCCACCTGCATTCTGTGAAAATAACTTTTGTTCCTTTTCATTAAAACCCTGAAACGTAAAATCAATTAACATTTCTCCAAAAGCTGTAATATCAAATCTTGTTTTATTCATAATTCCTTCTGTATCCTTTCTATCAATTTGAATTCTTATATATTTAATGCTTTCTTTACATTCTGTATTATCTTTAATATATTATTAAAATTATTTTTATATCCTTACCTACTATGCGAAGCAAGAAATAATTAATGCACATAATAAACCTGTGATACCAATTAATGTCTCCATTATAGTCCATGATTTTAGTGTATTTTTTTCATTCATCTCTAAAAGAGAAGATACTAACCAGAATCCAGAATCATTTACATGACTAAATGCTGTTGCTCCTCCATTAATAGCACATACCATTGCAGCTCTATATATTGGAGATAATTCCGCTACTGCAGGCATTGTTGCCATAATCCCAGCTGCCATAGTCATTGCTACTACTGCTGCCCCAACCGATGTACGAATTAATGCTGCTATAAAAAAAGCTATAATGATCAATGGTAACCCACTCTTTTCCAAAGTCGGCCCAATAATTCCTCCTATCCCTGCGTTTTGTAGTACCCATCGAATGATACCGCCGCCAGTAATTACAAGCAAAATCATACCTGTAGGTCTTAAAGATTTATCTAAAATTTGCTTTAATTGTTCACTATTATACCCATGTTTTATACCAAGTAAATACATAGCAACAAGAGTAGCAATAATAAGTGCTACAAAAGGAGTTCCTAAGAATTCCAATATAGGCTGTACTGGTTTTAAAAACTGAATATATGTAGAAACTGTACTAAGTAAAATAAGTATCAATGGAATCATAATAATAGTTAAAACAATTCCAAAGCTAGGTAATTTTTCTTCTTCAGATTCTACAACGTCTCTAATATTACTAGGAAGTTTTAAATGAATTTTATTTCCAATATATTTTCCCCATAGTATCCCACTAACTAACATAGCTAAAATTCCTACTGGTACACCAACTAAAATCATAACCCCTAAATCAACATTTAACATATTGGCTACCAATACTGAACCTGCTGAAGGAGGTATAAATGCAAATGACGTTGCTAATCCTGCCAATAAAGGAATCACATAATATAAAGTAGATTTCTTTGTCTTCTTGGCAAGTCCAAATGCAAGTGGAATTAAAATTACGACCCCAGCTTCAAAGAATACAGTAATTCCTACTACAAGCCCAGTTACTCCTAATGCCCATCCTGCTTTCTTTTCGCCAAATTTATGAATCAATTTTTTAGCAACTGATTCAGCTCCTCCAGATACTTCTAGGATTCCTCCAAACATAGATCCAAGACCAATTAAAAGAACTATTCCCTGTAATGTGTCTCCAGCACCATATTCAACTGTTTTGATCAAGTTAGGTACTGGCATCCCAGCACCTAACCCAATAAATAAAGCAGATATCAATAATGATAGAATTGGATGGAATTTAAATTTCATAATTAATAATAGCAAAACTATAATTCCTGTAACAGCTGCTATCATTAACCTTGTTGGATCTGTTACAAATGCTTCATTTACCATAATAACTTTTCACCTTCTTATTTGTAAGGAGCTATAATATATTTACCATTTGCACGAAGTTCTGGCTTGCTTAAAATATCCTCTAATTTTTCAAGGCCACATACTTCATATATCATACTGCTTACATCTAATCTTGCTGAATCAATTAATTCTATTGCACGTTTATGTGTATATGGATTGATATAAGATGCTTTCAACTCTATCTCTTTTTGGAATATTTCAAAAGGTTTTAATGATATTGTTTCATCTGGTTTTGTTAAGCCAAACATCATAACAACTGCTTTATTACCTGCAATATCAATTGCTTGTTCAATTGTAGATGGACGTCCAACACATTCAATAACTACATTTACCCATGTCATTCCATTTTCTTTTAATTTAGCTTTTACATCTTCTTTAATTGGATCTATACAAAAATCTGCACCTAATTTCATAGCGGTTTCTCGTTTCTTTTCCACTGGCTCTAATAAAGCTACTTTTGTTGCTCCTGATAATTTAGAAAGCTGCATCATTAATAATCCAATCATGCCACCTCCAATAATTACAACATTGCTTCCTGGATGAATATTACACATATCAATTCCATGAAGACAACAAGCTACTGGTTCTGCCATAGCACCTTTTTCAAATGTTGTATTATCTCCAATCGGATAAATTTGTTTTTGATTTACACTGCAATATTCAGCAAAACCACCATTCATTGTTGTTCCATAACCAATCATATCTGTACAATAGTGAGCAATACCACTTCTACAATATTTGCAGTTACCACAGTAACAGTTAGGGTCTACGCATACTCTGTCTCCTTCTTTATACTTTGTTACATTTTTCCCCACTTTAGCTACTATACCTGCAAATTCATGACCAAGAATTGTTGGAGGTGTTACTTCTGCTGCACCTTTATCTCCTTCATAGATATGCACATCTGTACCACACACTCCACAAGCTTTTACCTTAACTAAAACATCATCTGGACCTACTATTGGTAATTCTACCTCTTTAATTTTCATTTCATGTTTTCCATAAAATACTGCACTTTTCATTTTTATTCCTCCTAAATTTTCTCTTTTGAATCACGCCTTATAGTTTTTACTTATGTTTAATAGGTGATTATAAGTTTATAATAAACGATTACTGTAAACGAATCAATTGTTATAAATCACAATTGATTCCTTTGTTTTTTGTATGATTTCACAATTTAATTTTTAATTACCTTCAATTCCAATTTGTTACAACATAATATATATATTAGTATCTGTACTAGTGATATAAACTAAAAAATTTAAATATAAGGCTGTATTTTAATTAAATGTTGAAATTTGATATGTTTATTTTGGTATGCTATAATTAGGCCGAATTTATAAATTAAAAAG
Organism: Clostridium uliginosum; assembly: GCF_900112485.1. Classification (GTDB taxonomy): domain Bacteria; phylum Bacillota; class Clostridia; order Clostridiales; family Clostridiaceae; genus Clostridium; species Clostridium uliginosum. The sequence goes on along the minus strand of NZ_FOMG01000012.1, from coordinate 19,431 downwards.
TAATTTTCCATATTCAACACATTAATGCTTACATGGCAAATTAAGGGATGTATTTTTGTGAACTTTCTTTAAAAATCATAAATTTTCAAAATTATACTAAAACATAGCCAAATATAAATAAATATAGAAGAAAAGGTGATTATTATGACGACCACCGGAATGACAACAATGGAAGTCAAAAAAATTAATAAAAGCACTATATATTCTTTGATTTATTCTGAGAAATCAATTTCTAAACAGATGATTGCACAGAAATTAAATATAGGACTAACTACTGTTACACAAAATTTAAAAATATTAGAAGAAGAAAAACTCATTGAAAGAAATGGACATTATGAATCAACAGGAGGAAGGAAAGCACAAGCTATTCAAATTAATTGTACTGCACGTATTTCTATTGGTGTAGATATTTTAAAAGACTGTGTTCATATTGTTGCTATCACTCTATATGGAGACATTTTAAATAGTAGTACAATCGATATTAAATTTGAGTCTTCTGATCAATACTTTTACAAACTTGGTAATTCAATTAATAGTTTTATAGAAATGAATTTATGGCATAAAGACATTATACTTGGAGTAGGAATTGCCATTCAAGGTATAATTTCAAACGATGGTAAAACTATTTCTTATGGAAAGATATTAACTGATACAGGATTAAACTTAGATAATATTTCAAAGTATATTCCTTATAATTGTATTCTAGAACATGATTCTAAAGCTGCCGCCTATGTAGAATTATGGAATCATAAAAATTTAAAAGATGCCGTTGTATTCTTATTAAATAGAAACTTTGGTAGTGCTGTTATTGTAAATCGTGAAGTCCATTATGGTATAAACATGCATAGTGGAGTAATAGAACACATGTGTATCAACCATAATGGTCCTTTATGTTATTGTGGAAGCCAAGGCTGTCTAGAAACATATTGTTCTGCAAATAGTCTCCAAAAATCAGCAGGAGAAGATTTGGATTCTTTCTTTAAAAAACTTAGAGAAGACGATTCCTTTTGTAATAAAATATGGATTGAATATTTAGATAATCTTGCAATAGCTATTAGAAATTTAAATGTTATTTTAGACTGTAATATTATCGTTAGCGGCTTCCTAGCACCTTATTTAATACAAGAAGATATAAACTCCCTTAATGAACGTGTATCTGCATCACTACCCTTCCCAATAATTGATAATTTTATCACACTCAGTCATTATGGAGAATTATCTCCCGCAATAGGTAGTGCTCTCATATTAGTAGATAAGTTTTTAAAAACAATATAAAATATAAATTCTACTTAAAACATAGTAAAGAACAAAATCTCCCTACGGTCGAGTATAAAAGGTGATGCTCCAGCAAACATTGAACTGAGCCCAATTAAATGGACATAGTTTAAAAAAGATGCTTTTTTCTAAGCCGTACACCTTACTTCGATAGGGGTACGGTTTTTTAATACAGATTGAAATTTTGAGTTATTATACCAATAAATATAGCTATCAATTGCCTTAAATAATTCGTTCTTATTATCAAAGAAATTTTGATATATTAGTTCTGATTTAAGATGACCGAAGAAATTTTCAATACAAGCATTATCATAACAATTTCCTTTTCTAGACATGCTTAATTTAGCTTTATTATTTTTAATTATCTTTTTATATTGTAAAGATTTATAATGCCCACCTTGATCACTATGTACAATTAAATCACTTAAATCAAGTCCCTTTTGTTTAGAAAAAGCCTCATTAAAAGTATCCTTAACAAAATCCATTTTTAATGATGAACTTAATTTATAAGCTACAATTTCATTATTGTATAAATCCATAACTGCTGATAAATAGCCTTTTTACGATTTTTACCATAATATAAATATGTAATATCGGTAACCCATTTTTCGTTAAGCTTTGATGCTTCAAAGTCTCTATTTAATATTATATGTGTTTTTAAGAGTAACTATTATATTATATTTATCACAACCTTTCTACTTGAAGTAACTTTTTTAGATATTCTACTTCTACTTTTAGTCTTAAATTTTCTTCTTCTAGAGTTAATTCTTTACTACTACTTCTTCCCTTTGACAACCATTTATCTGCTCCACGACGCTCTTTAAGACCATCTTCACCAAATTCCTTATATCTTTTCTTTTGATCCACAACATTACTCGTCTACCATCTGTTAGTCCAAGCTCTTTTGCAATGGTCGTACTTCCTATATTTTTCTCAAGATAAAGTTTTACTGCTTCTAACTTTATTTCAAATGAATTTTCTCTTTGTTTTCTAGACATAAAATCACCCCATTAAGTAACTAATACAACAGCTTCTTTAACTGTGTCTACTTAACAGGGCTCAGTTCAACTTATATTTAGCACATTTCCTTTTTATAACAGGTTTTCTTATTTTATTTAGATATAAATTATTTCTACTCCTGAAAAGCTAACATCACCAACTAATGTTAAATTATTTGTTGTTATTTGATTATTTCTATTTTTTTCATTAACAGAACCCAAAAATACATTAGTTTTATCGTCAACATTCCAAGTTTTTGGTATATATAATTCTATTCCTGAAAAAGAAGCATTAATCCTAACTATAGCATTTTCATTACTCATGATTGCATTGTCAAAATACACCTTCATAGCTCCAAAAGAACAATTAAAGTCAGCTTGCTCAAACTTATCTGTATTTATATATTTTATACTAGCACCAAATAAATTTTTAAATCCAACATGACTTTCATCTTCTATATCAATTTTCTCAAACTTGTAATCTTCATGATTATGCTTGTGATTAATCCATTTAATGTGTTTATGAAAAATCATGGAAAGACCAATACTACCAAATAGTGCTGCAATCAATACAGTCCAAGGTGTAATAGCTGTAAGCCCTAATTGTTTATCATATATTATGCAAATAAATGCACTAGGAAATAGAATACCTGAAAAATTAAGACGAGGCAAACTTTTCACAATAACTACTACCAAAAAAACTGTTAACAATAAACTAAATATATTCACATCTGGGAAGTATCCAAGTTTACTTATAATCAAAAAAATACCTGCTAATATAAATAAAACTCCCCAAAAAACACTTTCTTTTTTCATCTTATTTCCTCTTTTCTAATAATTTAATTTTTAATGGTTTATAATAATATCTTGAAACATATACCTGTTTGTGAGTATTTTGAAATTCAACCTTACTTGCTGATGATAGGCTACGTGTTATGGAGTAAATATGATTTGTATTTAAAATTGTTGATTTTGAAACTCGCATAAAATATCCTGGCAATAATTCTTCAAGTTCATAAAGTTTATATTTTACACTATATATATTGTCAATGGTATGTGCACAAATCCCATTTTCTTCAGTTTCAAAAAATAAAATTTCTTCCAAAGAAAGATAATACTCAGTATCACCTCTGTAAAAAGTTATACCTTTCTTTTTCGATAGCATATCGCCAAGAATAATTTGAATGTGTTTAACATCTTCACTTAGTTCACTACATCTAATAATAAATTCATTTTCTTTAATTTTATTATCTAATTCAACTCGTATTTTCATATTTTCACTCCCCACAGTTATTATTATATTGATTCCTTTTTTGCTTGTAAATATAACAATAGTAAGTGGTTAGTTATTACTTGTAAGTGGTATATTTTTTATACAGATGTTATATTAAATTACATAAAATAATTCGCAGGATTTATCTTCAACCTTATTCTATAAAGCAAAGAAGAAGGAGAACCACCTCCATAATCCGGACTTAGTTCTCCTCCATTACTTAAATACATTATTAAGTTATCACTTATATTAAGCTCTATTGCTTCACTCTCTCCAGCTTTGTTTATAGTGATTTTTGAAATGACTTATACTATAGCTTCTAAAATTTCTATATTTTCTACTACATTTAAAACATGTATCTCCATTTTATCTCTTACTTTTATATTTAATGAATTTTTATTATCCTTAATGAAGATTACTCCTTTTTTATTCATATTTTTTATTTTGTTTCTTGAAATTCCAAGTGTATCACTTAAAAGCTTATCTACTCTGAGTTCTATTGGATACTTACAAACAATTTCAATAACAAGTTCATTTTCATTGATATAATATGCTTCTAATTTCTTTTGGATTAATTCATAATTAACGTCTTCTAGGATAACTTCAGCTTTATTTTTATTATATATACTTAAATTAAAAGCATATTCTCTAGCCAATTCTTTATCATTAGAAAGAAATTTTTCATACTCATCTTTATTAATATCATATGGTTTTATTCTTTCATATATTGTCATATTCCAAGTTGATTTACATTTTTCACATTGATAAATCAACCAAATATCAATGCTATTTTTATTTGCATTTACTCTAAATTTTTCACTATTTATATAGCGTGCTTTTTCATTACATTTAGGGCAATTCCTTCTTACTATTGGTAAATTTTTAGGGACTAGTTCCCATTGATATTTTTTAAAATAGCTCATTTTGCTCCTCCAAAGTCTTTATTTTTTAGGATTTGCAAAGGCTATTTCATCACATTTTTATCATAATGCAATAGCCTCTGCTATGCATTAAAAATATCTATTGTCATAAATAATTCCTCCAATCTTTTTTCTATATATATTTTATCAACTCTGCATATTACATAAAACCTCATTCTTATTTAATAAATAAAAATGCGCCATCCAGTACAAATTAGACAGCGCACTTTCTATTATCATATATTCTTTTTTTGTAAAATAATTCTTTGTATAGTTTTTGGTGACAAATAATATGTTTTTGAAAGGTTTTGAATAGATATTCCTGATAAATAATCTTCATATATCCTCTTGTTTCTAACCAGAAGTTCTTCTTTACTTTTGGTTATTGTAAATGTTAATATGAAAGTGCATAAAAGTTCCAACATGGAAATGTAGGAATTTATGCACTTTTTATGTATAGTTTTTTCAAGATATAATTGTATAGGATTTCTAATGAAGTAGGTGCAATTATAATGAGAACAGATATACATAATAAACTAAAAAAATACACTAGAGAGGAGCATGGCTTATTGAATAAAAGTGAATTAGCACGAAGATTTAATTGCGATTCAAGAACAATAGACAGGTATTTAAAAATCAATTCAGGGGAGCTAGAACCTAAAAAATCATCAAGGGTTTATGAATCATTTATTGATGATTATAAATCCATTATTATTGAAAAAGTAGATACTTACGGAGCCACTGCTATGGCAGTGTATAAATTTATTGAGAAGAAAGGATATAAAGGTAAATATAGTACAGTAGCCGCATTTGTAAAAAAATATAAAAATGTTGAAATTCAAAAAGCGACTGTTAGATTTGAAACAACGCCAGGGCTACAAGCCCAAGTAGATTGGAAAGAAAATTTGACTATGATAAGTAAACATGGCGAAATATTTAAGGTGAATATTTTCCTAATGGTACTTGGTTATTCAAGAATAAAATATGTAAAACTAACTACTAATAGAGAACAGAAAACTCTATTCAAATGCATGATCTCTGCATTTAGCTATTTTGGAGGAATACCACAGGAAATATTATTTGATAATATGAAAACAGTAGTAGATAGAAGTAAATCAACATTTTCTAGTGTTGAATTTAATAAAATTTTTAAACATTTTACAAATGATGCTGGTTTCAAACCTATTGCATGTCGGCCATATAGGCCACAAACAAAGGGAAAAGTTGAATCCCTCGCACGTCTTACTAACCGTTTGGCCGTTTATAATTGCGAATTTGAGGATTATGATGATTTAGATAGAATAGTCCAAGATTTCATGAAAGAAGTGAATAATGAAGTATCACAAGCAATAAACGAAACTCCTTTAAGTCGTTTAAATAAAGAACTAGAGTATCTTAAACCATTGCCACCAATGGATTCATTGGTATCATATGTCTCCTGCGAAAAAGAATATAAGGTATCAAAAGAATCTATGGTTAATTACAAAGGTAGAAAATACTCTGTTCCAACCAAATACATTGGTCTAAAGGTTAATATTACCCAGGCATGTGATGGCAATATCAGTATTTATTATAATGAAGATTTCATTGTATGTCACTCACTAAGTGAAAATAAATATAACTATAAAGTTGGGCATATGCATGAAATACTAAAATCTGATGCATGTAAGCATCTTACAGATGCGAAAATAGATGAATTTATAAAAGAAAATATGACGATGATGGATATATTATTAAGAGAGTGAGGAATTTAAATGTATGCCAAATTATTAAATAACTTAGAAACTTTAAAATTAGAAAAAATGTATTCCTATGTTCCTAACTATTTAGATACTGCTGTAAAAGAAGGAACTCCTGTGTTAGATGCCCTTGTGCATCTAACCGATAAAGAAATAGCATATAAAAATGCAATGGCTTCAAAGATACAAATAACGGTAGCCGGTTTTCCTTTTGTAAAAAGAGCTGATGAATATGATTATGACTTCCAACCTTCGGTTAATAAGGCTCAGATTAAAGATTTGTGTTCATTAAGATTTATTGAGAATAAAGAAAATATATTGTTCTATGGAACTCCTGGTGTTGGAAAAACGCACTTAGCTACCGCTATCGGAGTTGAAGCAGCGAGTAAAAGATATCTTACATATTTTATTACCTGCCATGATTTAATACAAAATTTAAGAAAAGCATATGATGAAAATCGTTTAGAAGCAAGATTAAAGCACTATAATAAATATAGATTATTAATCATTGATGAAATTGGATATCTTCCAGTCGACCACTTAGGTGCTAATTTATTTTTTCAACTTATAACAAAGAGATATGAGCATAATTCTACTATAATAACAACTAATCAGCCATTCAGTAAGTGGGGAGATGTTTTCTCTGATGTAACTTTGGCTAATGCAATATTAGATAGACTATTGCATCATTCTCATATTGTAAAAATTGTTGGACCCTCATATAGAACAAAGGATGTTTATGATCTAATTCAACAAGAAAGAACTAGAGACTAATTAAATTAACTATCAAATATTTATGCATTTTCATGTTGGAACTTTTCAACATTTTGATGTTGACATTTACAGGTTATCTCCCCCCATGCCATTTTATTTTCTTCTTTCCTTGGTATATAAATGCATTCACCATCCACATATTGTTGTATTATTTTTAATATATCTTCAGGGAAAATCTCCCTGGCACTTGCATAGCTCATTATCTGCTCCTCCTAAATATAATACTATTTTAGGTTTGGGCAAAAGCTATTTCATAATTTAATTATTAACTGTTATGCAATAGCCTTTGCTATGCATAAATAACAGGTGTACCCATAAAAAACATGCCTCCTTTTTGCCTATCAATTGTATAGATTTTCATTCAAACTTCTTACTATAAATAATCAATTTAAAAACCTGAAACATCATAGTAACTTAAGGCACATGAAAGAAAATAATAAGTCCAAAATGCCATCGATTATTTTTTATCAGGCAAGGAAGTAGAGTGCCCTCATAGTGGGCCTATTAGGGAAATCTGCTGACGCAGTATGATGGAAAATAGGCTTGGCAGATGGACTTGTTATTTTTTTAAATGTGCCTAAATTCAATAAAATCAAAAAATTATTAAATTTAGTTCTTAATTTAGATATCTATAATACATCTTAAATTATATTTTTATCCCATCTATATTATATATAAATTAAACAAAGCTTACCATATTACTTTCAGTGTGTTTTACATTTACTTATGGTAAGGTTCACCGTATCAGTAGTAAGTGATATAGTTTGGGGTAACATCTCTTAGTAGTATTGTGCACATTCAGAATGTAATATTTTAATCTGTTGTTTATTTTGAATATTACATACCACCTGTTGCATAGTTAAATGTTAGTACATAAACATAAAAATACTAGAATCATATATCTCAAATAATTTTTAAGATATATGATTCTAGTATTTTTATTTTACAGAATTTCTGGATACAGATAATAGAATAATAATTAACCAAATAAAAGAAAATATTGCCATGCTTATACTTATAATCTTTAAACCGAATAAAATAAGCAAAAATATAAATGATATAAGCATTATTATTGCAAATCTACTTATTTTATGTTTTTTATTGGAATTAGAAACTTTCTGAAGTTCATTTATTTTAGAATAATAATTTATACATGGTATTGTTGTAAAAATAGTAATTGCTAGTGTAGGCATTAAAATAACAGCAAATCTTATTCTACATATGTCAGGTAAGTAATTATATTTAGCAAGAAGTATTAAAAACATAAGTAAAATAGAACATACCGAAGATGGTATTGCCACTTTTTTAGTTGACTCATATATGCTTATATATTTTTCTATTTCAGTATCATTATCAGTATAAATTAATTTTGTTCCTTCAGGAGCACTAAAGATATGTATCGTATTTCCTACAGAACACACCTTATTCCATCCTGCTTCTTCAAAATATAAAAAATAATCTTTATCTGGATTTTTTCTATAATCTAAATCATATTGTAAATTTTCAGGTTTAGCTTTTTTTAGTTTATATCCTAAGAATACACATTTATCTAACTTCCAACCCCTACTAGCATATTCTGATAACATCTGCATTTCTTCATGTTCTGCAACTGATAATCCCTTGTTCATAACATATTTTGTATTAAACATATTATAACATCTCCTCATCATTAAATATCTTTTCAGCAATTTTAATCATTTTACTCTTTCTTTTAATTTCATTTTTTAAAGATTCAATACCGTTATCTGTTACTACATAAACTTTTTTCTGTTCTGATTCTTGTGTAAGTTTTATAAATTCTGCATCAAGAAGTTTTTTTATACTTGTATATAATGATGCAGGACCTATTGAAAATGCACCTTCAGACATTTCTTCAACTGATTTCATAATTAAATAACCATGTTTAGGTTTTATTAAAGATAGCAGAATATAATAGTAAGCATCTGTGAGTTCACCCATCTCTAAAGACTTATTTCTAGCCAAATCCTATGTCACCTCCGCCGTATATCTTTTAATGATATATCATTAAATAAACTATATCATCAAATGATATATGTGTCAATAAATGATATAGTTTATTTTTATTTTCAAAAATGTTCACTTTTATTTAATATTCTAAATACTTCTCTATCAATCTATCAATGCTTTTCTGTAGCTCTAACTTTTCATTATATAAGTTATTTACCTTTTCATAATTATTACAGAATTTATTAATTTCCTCTTCTATAACCTTCAAACTTTCATCTAATTCTTCTATTTGTTTTTCTAATTTCAATTTCTGACACTCATTATTACGCGGTTTAGTTTGTTTAGATATTTTTTCTTTTTTTGCTTTTGTTATCTTATTTTCATTGACAGCTTTTTTAATTACTGTTGAACCTTTTAGTTGTACTGATTTTTCTTTATAATACTCATAATTACCACCATAGGAAATTATGGAACCCTCTGATAGTTCTATCACTCTACTTACTATATTATTTATAAAATATCTATCATGAGATACAAATAACAATGTACCTTTAAACTCTTTTAAAAAGTCCTCTAGTTCCTCTCTTGAATCAATATCTAAATGGTTTGTCGGTTCATCTAAAATTAATAAGTTCACTTGACTATACATGAGCATGGCTAACTTCAGTCTGCTTCTTTCACCTCCAGAAAGAGATTTAACCTTTTTAAACACTCTTTCACCTAAGAACATATATTTTGCAAGATATTCTCTTGCTTTTCCTTCAGTTATTACTATATCCTCTCTAAAGCATTCCAATATAGTCTTATTCTCATCATTAAACGTTATATTCTGTGGCAGATATCCAAGCTTTATAGAACTTCCTAAGAATGCAGTTCCATCATCAGCCTCATCAATCCCCAATAAAATTTTGATCAAGGTTGATTTTCCACAGCCATTTGCTCCTATTAATGCTACAGCTTCTCTATTGGTTACCAGCAAATTAGTTTTATCTAGAAGGACTTTTTCACCATAACTCTTACATAAGTCCTTAACTATAACTACATTATCTCCAGACCTGTCTGCAGTATTTGCATTAATACTAATACTCTCTCTTTCAAGCACAGGCTTATTTATTATTTGAATCTTATCGAGAAGCTTTTGCATACTTGCTGCTCTTTTGAAAAATTTACTGTTATCCCCTCTCATTCCCCAGTCTCTTAACTGAGCAATGGACTTTTCCATAGCTTTAATCTTTTTCTCCTGATCTAAAAAGGCATCCATCTGAAGCTTAAGCTGTCTTTCCTTCTCTTTTACAAAAGCTGTGTAATTACCATTATAGCTTTTTGATACCATATCCTCTATTTCAATTATCTTTGTTACTACATTATCTAAAAAGTATCTGTCATGGGATACTATTATTACTATACCTTTGTACTCTTTAAGATAGGCTTCAAGCCATTCCATTGCATCTAAATCTAAATGATTTGATGGCTCATCCAGCAATAATATATCAGGATTTTGAAGTAGTATTTTACCAAGGATTATTGTAGTTTTTTCTCCACCACTCAATTGTGAAAATAATTTTTTCTTAAATTTATCATTAATCTTAAGTCCTGTACAAACTTTACTTAACTTTTCTTCTTTTTCATAGCCTCCTAAACTCTCATAAAGATCCTGCATCTTTGAATACTTATTTAATAGTCTCTCCATATTAGATTCATCAACACTTGAAAGCTGTTTTTCCAGCAGTTCTAATTCTTTATACAATTTATCAACCTTTTCAAAGGCTGCATTTAATACATCAATGACTTTAAAGCTATCCGGATAAATTGGCATCTGCTCAAGATACCCTAATTTTACTCCTTTTTTAATTGACATCATCCCGTGTTCATAATCTTCAATGCCCATAATTATTTTTAAAAGTGTACTTTTTCCACACCCATTACTACCTACAATTCCTACCTTTTCAGATGTTTGTACCTCAAAGGTGATATCATCTAAAACCATAGTGGCTCCATAGTACTTTTGTAATTTATTTAAAGCTAATTCTATCATTTTTAATTCCTCCAAAATTTTCTCTATTTTTGTGTTTCATAAGCTTTAGGATTAAAAATAACCTCACTGGAATATACAGTAATCCTATAATTCCAAAGGTTATTGAAAAACCTATTTTTCCTGCTAATATATCTTCCAACAAATTAATATTTCCAAGTTTTTTGCAAATAAAAATAAGCCCTCTATCCATGCTTCTTTAATAGAAAATTATTAAAAAAGCTTAATAGCAAAAGGCTTATGAAAGAAAATGTATCCCCAAGTCTTTCAACTTCAACATTAAACATATATGATAAAGAATTCGAGTTTTTAACGAATTTTTTTCACATAAGTTTTTAAAGTCAAAAGCTTATTAGTTTAAATAAGTACATATTAAAAGGACTCAAAGTATAAAACCTTGAGTCCTAAATAGATCTTAACTTAATTAGCAATAAAATTCATATCACATATATAATGAATTCAACTAACCGAAAGATATAGAATCATGGATTTACACTATAGTAAGTACTTATTCTAAAAATGGACGCACTTCTCCCGTTGAAAGCTGAAATTGCGCTTTTTGTAATGGAACTACTGTATTTCCATCGTTTATTTAAAATAATTCTAACAGTACTAACTATATTAGCCATGATCTACCCTCCTTTTAAAATAATTAAATTAATTATACATCAAATATTGGTAATATACAACTTGAACATCTACATTACAATCTATTTTTATATTTTATAACTTAATCACATAAAAAAATAACAGACCAGTATTCTTATCTGTCATTTTCTTGCATGTGCCTTATTAAAATGATATCTTCATTTATAAACTATCATATTAAGATATTCTTCTAATATTTTTATAAATTTTTCCATATCTTGTGGATATATTTCTCCTATATTAGCTATTCTGAATGTATTTTCAAGTGATATTTTTCCCGGATAAATTGTAAAACCTCTGTCATATAAATATTTATGCATTTCATCAAAACTATAGCCTTCTACTTCTGGTTCGAGAATTGATGTTATAAGCATAGAATGATTTTTCTTATCTACTAGTTTATTTAATTTTAATCTTTCTAGTCCATCCCATAAAATATTGCAACAACTCTTATATCTTGTATATCTCTTTTCTATTGTCTCTTCCTTATATTCTATTATTGCTTGCTTTAATGCATATATTACTTGTACTGGTGGTGTAAATCGCATTTGATAAGCATTTTTAAAATTATCATACTGCTTATACAAATTTAAATAAAGATTTCTTGGCTTAATATTCTTAGTCTTCTCTAAAGCTTCTAAATTTGATACTACAAAACTAATTCCTGCCATACCTTGTATACACTTATTTGAACTAGAAGCTAAATATTTAATATTCATCTCTTCCATATTAATAGGTATAGCTCCAAATGAACTCATTGCATCAACAATCATATCTATTTTATACTTCTTACAAATCATTCCTACTTTTTTAATATCGTTTAATAATCCTGTTGTAGTTTCATGATGTATTAATGATAGATGACTTATTGTCTTTTTACTATTTTTAATTGTTTCTTCTAATTCCACAAAATTTATAGCATCTATAGGAGAGCTATCAAATTCCATATAATCTAAATTATATATTTCAGCTATTTCACACATCCGCTTTCCATAAGCACCATTATTAATTATTAAAATAGTATCATCACCAACTACTGAACTTAACATAGCTTCAACTGAAGCTGTTCCTGAACCACCAAATAAAACAGCAGTATACTTATCATTTGAAGCTACTATATTAGTTAGCTCTTTTGATACAAATTCCATAACTTGTCCAAATTCATGTTCTCTTGGACAAATATCTGGTACAACTTGAGAAAATTTAACACTATCTGTAGTTGTTGCTGGTCCTGGATTAAGCAATATATTTCTCTTGATTTCCATTTTAGTTCCTCTTTTCTTATTTTAAAATATATTCAAAAAACTCATAAATGCTTCTTTATTCTCAATTGGAGTTGTAGTAGGTCTTCCTAAATCTTTTCTTGCACCTTTTCTAACTTTAATCTCTAACAATGTTGGGCCTTTACTATTCTTGATATTTTCTGCATACATTAGTAATTCTTCTTTCGTATTACAAGAATAGCATTGCTTATACCCACATGCCTTTGCAATAGCTGAAACATCTATATTTAATCCAACAGTTTCTTGCCCTCCGACAGAATCATGAGCACCATTATTGATTACTATGTGTTTAAAATTAGCTACATTTTGTGTTCCAATTATGGCAAGTCCTCCAAGATGCATTATTAAAGCTCCATCTCCATCAATGCAGTAAACATCTCTATCTTTTTTGCTTAATGCAATTCCTAATGCAATTTGAGAAGCATGTCCCATAGAGCCAACTGTCAGAAAATCTTTGCTATGACATTCTCTTCTTTTTTCTCTTAATTCAAAAAGTTCCCTAGATGCCATCCCTGTTGTAGATACTACTACAGAATTCTCTTTCATTTTAGATATTATGACTTCTATGGCTTCCTCTCTACTCATTTCAAAATCAATTACAGTATTGTTTATATTCTTATATTCTCCAAATGATCCTTTTTTTACGACTAAAGCATATGGCTCTTTATTTTCTTTAATATAAATGCAAGCCTTATTTAATATATCTTTCATCTCTTCATCACTATTATCTTCACTTAAAATATCATACTTTATATCTAAAGTTTCTAACATTTCAATAGTAATTAATCCTTGCTTTTTATGTTGAGGTTCATCTTTTTTTCCAGGTTCTCCTCGCCATCCTATAACTAGCATCATCGGGATACTATATACCAATTTATCTACAAGAGATGTAAGTGGATTTATAACATTACCTAAACCTGAATTTTGCATATAAACAAGTCCTATATTTCCTGTAGCTAAATAATGTCCGGTTGCTAATGCAACAGCATTTCCTTCATTTGCAGTAACTATATTATTTTCCTCATTTACATTATCCTTAAGATAAGCACAAAAAGATTTTAATAGAGAATCTGGAACACCTGAAAAAAAATTCATATTATTATTTATTAGTTCTTTGTAAAAACTTGAAACCTCTATCATTTTTACATTCCTCCTGGTATTAATGTTAGGATTTCTTTTATTGGCATACAATTTTCTGATGCTTCCTTAGCTCTTTCATTTATTAAAATGCTCTTTGCCGTATTTACCATAGCTGGGTACGCACTTCTTATCAAATGATTTGCATATATAACTACATTAATTCCCAAGTTAGAAAGTTCATCTTCTGTCATAAAATTATATGACGTTGGAACTACTATTAATGGTACTCTCTTTTCAAATTTATTATATTTTGCACAAAACTCTACTATTTCTTTTCCATCTTTTTCTTTGCTATGAATCATAATTCCATCGGCACCTGCATGTATATATGCCTTAGCTCTACTTAATGCATCTTCCATTCCAGCCTTTGCAATTAAGCTTTCAATTCTTGAAATTATCATAAAGTCACTAGTTACTCTTGCTTCTCTTCCAGCTTTTATTTTTTCACAAAAGTTTTCTGTAGTATCTTGAGTTTGATCAACATCAGTACCAAATAATGAATTTTTCTTAAGTCCAACTTTGTCCTCAATAATAATAGCCGATACCCCTAATCTTTCTAATGTTTTAACAGTATAAACAAAATGTTCTACCTTTCCACCTGTATCTCCGTCAAGAATTATTGGCTTTGTGGTAACCTCAAGAATATCATTAATTGTATTTAATCTTGATGTTAAATCAACCAACTCTATATCTGGTTTACCTTTAGACGTTGAATCACAAAGTGAACTTACCCACATACCATCAAATTCTTTTATCTTACCATTCTTTTCTATTTTAGTCTTTTCAACAATCAACCCTGTAAGTCCATTGTGCGCTTCAAGTATTCTAACTAACTTTTTTGAATATATTAATTCTTTGAGTTTTTTCATTCTCATTTGAGGTGTTGTCCCTATTCCCATCAATGCTTCTTCTAATTTTGTAATAGATATACCTTCTGTATATTTTATCTCTATTAATTTACCATCCCATCCCTTAATCGCACTTATTACTCTTTCTCTAAGATTTTTTTGTAATCCTGTCTTCCAATCATCACCATGCATAACATAATCAGGTCTGATTTTAAGAAGGTTTGGTACTTGATCTAAAGTATCTTGAGGAATCACTTCTGAAACTCCTTTAATATTTTCAATTACCCTTTTCCTTTCTTCGTACTTCATTACAGGATTTCTCCAATATTCTAAAATAACCTTATCTGTATGAAGGCCTACTATTACATCCCCTAATTTCCTAGCTTCATTAATTATATTTAAGTGACCATGATGGACTATATCTGCACTCATTGCAATGTATACTTTTTTCATAATAATCTCCTTTCTTACTCCTCACCTTTTTTATATAATTTAGGCATTATAATATCTCTTACTCTTTCAAGCTGATTTTTATCATCAATTTCTGCCCATACCAAATCATCAACCTTTAAATATCCAACATTACTTTTCCTTGCAACATCAAAGATTGCATATTCATAATGATATTGTTCTATATTTGAATTCTTATATTCCTTTAGCATTTCTTTATATAATTTTAATGATATTTTTGAAATTCCAACTAATTCACCATATACAAATTCTATATCTTTAATATTTTTAGAAATTTTATATAAATTATTGTTTTTTATTTCTACATAACATTCATCTCCTGAATTAGTCTTTCCACTTAGCATAATACAATCATCTTGGGGATAATTAATAGCATTAACTAACGCACTAATTTCATAAACAAGATCACTTTCAAGTAGTAAAAAATCTTCTTTTAACTCATTCTCTAAAATTGCTAATGATCCCATACTGCCTGTACATTTATAATTTTCATTCTTTTTTGTATAAATATTTATTCCTTCGCTTACTATTTCATCATAAAAATGATTTAAATGACCTGTTACTATATATATTTTATCTATTCCAACTTTTTTCAACTTACTAATCGATCTCTCAACTAAGCTTATTCCACTTATTGAGATAAATCCTTTAGGTATCTTATCATTAGTTATTTCACTTATTCGTGTACCCATTCCAGCTGCTAGAATTACAGCAGTAGTTATCCTCTTCACTAAATTCATCTAACTCCTTTCTACGTCAAATTCAAAAAATAACAGACCAATATGTTTGTCTATTTTGTAGCAAAATAAATAATTTTTATTACACTACTTTTTATTCCTGATTTATTGTTCATTTTTTGAACAACTTTATATTATCATTATTCATTGTTCAATACAATATGTTCATGTAAAAATATTGCATTTTATTTTTCAAACGAAAAAAGCTATCTAACCATTAACTAGTTAGATAGCTTTTAAATCGTTTTAAGAATCACTTTATAAGGCACATTCAAAAAAATAATAGACCAGTATGCCTGTATATTTAATTCTTTTGCTATATCAATAGAACGCATATATCCATTTTTATTATATAAAAGTAAAATAGTTTCTAAATAATTTTGACCTTACTAATGCATTACTATGAATCTCTTCCTACTCACTTTCTAAAATGGTTTTTACTTCTAATAAACTTTCACATATTCTTAATGCTAATTTTTTCATTTGCTCATCTGGTTTTTTCATGTCTGGAACATTTATACTCTTAATTCCAGCTGCATGTGCTGCTCGTATACCTGTCCCTGAATCTTCTAAAACAATACAATTTTCAGTAGGCACATCAAGTTTTTTTGCTGCCTTTAAGAAAATCTCTGGATCTGGTTTAGAATTTATAACTTCATCTCCACAAACTATGCAATCAAATTTATCTTTAATTTTTGCCATTTCTAATAACTCAATTGCTCTTTCTCTTCTTGTTGAAGTGGCTACAGCTATTTTATATTTTTTTTTCTTTAAATAATCAAGTAATTCGTAGACTCCCTTTTTAACAGGTACTCCTTTGTTATTTAAGCAATCAGTCATTACTTTAGTTTTCTGTTCGTATAATTTATCAAACGGAAAGTCTTGTCCATAGTTTTCCATCATTTTTTCTTTTATTCCATTAACATTTCTACCAATTATATTTAGATGTAGTTCCTTTTCCATATCAAGACCATATTCCCTAATAACTTGTCTAAAAGATTCAAATGATATTTGTTCAGTATCAAATAATAATCCATCCATATCAAAAATAACAGCATTTATATCTTTCATTATTTTATTCTCCTTTTGTATATAAATATTTTTGTTATTACCCTTACCTTATACTAACATGTTACTTTAAATATTTCCAACTTTTAAATACTAATTTATAATATTTTTACTAACACAAAAAACATACTACTATTTAAGAAAATTTTATAATTATATATAACTTTCTTTTTTATTTAATTATTTTTGTATAGTTTGCTTGACATTATAAGTAAAGTTAACTATACTTAAATTGTAAAGCGTACATTACATTAAGAAAGGGGATTGATTTTGAATAATAGAATAAACCAATTGAGAAAGCCAAAAAAAATTACTCAGCAAGAACTTGCAGATGCAGTTGGTGTTACCAGACAAACTATAATTTCATTAGAAAATGGTAGATATAATGCTTCATTATCTCTTGCTTATAAAATTTCTAAATTTTTTAATCTGTCTATTGAAGAAGTTTTCATTTTTGAGGAGGAATAACTTATGTTTTTATCAAAATTTAATTTACACAATATATCTTTTAAAGAAAAAATAATCCTTAGAATTATTTTAAGTATTATCTTTATTTTATGTGGTATATTTTCTATTTCAATTGTTATTTTTATGAAAATTAATGAATTAAAATATACAAATGATTTTTCAAGTGGATTTTATATTGGAACCGGTGGTGGCTTAATTGGTGCTGGTATAGCAACAATAATAAAGAATAACATCTATCTTAAAAATGAAGATAAATTTAAAAAAGCTGAGATTCAAGATAATGATGAACGAAATAGATTTATTCTTCAAAAAACTTTGTCAATATCTGCATTCATTTTTGCATTATTATTATATATTGCAATATTACTTTCAGGAATTTATAATTTTGTTGTTTTAATTACTCTACTATGTTCTCTAGCTGTATTTAGTATAATATTACTAATAGTTAATTTAGTTTTAAAGAAAATTATATAATTTTTTTCATATGTCTAAAGTTAAGGCTCTGTTTTAGCTGAGTGTTGATATTGTTTTATAACGCTCGTGGACGATGAAATTTACTTTAAGAACTCTAAAATAAATATTAGTCCTATTAATGCATGTTCCCAATCAAAGATTGTGACAAGCAATTAATAGTACAAATATCCATTAAGAGTTCTACAAAGCAAATTTCAATGTCAATTCGCTATTATATAACAATATCAACACTATTTTAAAACAGAGCCAAAGTTAAAAATGCCCTAGGGTAACTTATGCTACTCTAGGACATTAAATTTATCTTCAACTACTTCTCTTATGTATATTTTATAATTTTCTTCACAAACTAATATAAATAAATTTCATAATTGAATTCAATTGTTTATTGCAATTAATTATCAATTGATGTATAATAAATTCATATCAAAATAGTATTATTTAAAGGCGGTATTAATATGAATGTATATTTAATTACATATCATTTAGATCATCATCAACATGATGAAAATGATAATTTAAGTAGAAAAATCAAATCATTAGGTTCATGGGGACATGTTATGCCTTCAGCTTGGATTGTAACAACTTCAATGACTTCAGAAGAAATAAAATCTTCTATCGAAACAGTAATAGAAGCTAATACTCTTTTCTTCATATCTAAAATTACTCCTGATCACGCAGGATTTTTACACAAGGGAGCATTGCCTTGGATTTCAGAATGTGTTAATAAAGATTCTGAATCAAGTGATTCTTAGGTTCATATTGAATTTTCTTATGAGAAATACTCTCTACATATGAACTTTAGAAAATAAGGGTGTTAGTAATAGTAGTAATAAGATAAATTTTATTAACTAGTTATCCTTTATTTTATATAACAATAAAATAACTTATATATTTTTAATCAAGAAAATGAGGCTTAAATCTTGCCTCATTTTTTTTATTTCTTATAAATTATATACTATCTTCATTTAGGCACATAAAAGAAAATAACAAGTCAAAGATGCGATGTATATTTTAAGTCAGACAAGGAATCGTATTGGCTCAATGGTTAATTATTAATCCAATATGCTGACTCAGTATGACACAAAATAGACTAGCAACTGACCAATGTCATTTAGATAAGGATTTATCCTTGTCAAGATCATCTAAGGATATTGAAAATATTCTTAGGTGACTTTTTTGTCTTACTATACATGCTACAAAATAATATTTTTGGGTGCAACAAATAAACAGATTTACATCTGTTTTTTTGAAATATGATAAAATTTATGCTACTCTATAAATGAAGCTTACCGAAGATTTGGTACGAAGTTTTCTT
>NZ_FOMG01000071.1 GCF_900112485.1 Clostridium uliginosum | reverse complement strand
ATATGGGATCAAACTATTCGTAATAATACTAATACATCTTTATATATTGGTGAGACTTATTCAAATGAACAAATCAATAATGCAATTAATGCTCAAAAAAACAAAGGAGATCCTTATCAAATTGTACCTTCAAAGGATGAGGTAGGTCATGGAACTGAGGTAGCTGGAATTATAGGGGCAAGAGGATATAATCAAGAATTTCAAGGAGTTTCACCTGATAGTGATTTTGTAATTGTTAAACTTCTTGAATCTACTAATTTTGGTAATATATTAAAAGGAAATGGGGTTAAATATACTCCGGTTTATAATGCTGCTGAGATCTTAGCAGGAGTAGAATATCTAAAGAACTTTTCCTTAAAAGTAAAAAAACCTATGGTTATATGTTTAAATATTGGTAGTACGGACGGAAACCATGATGGCAATAATTTGATTTCGAAATATTTAACAACTGTTGGTAGTATTAGAGGAATAGCTTTAGTTGCAGGAGTTGGAAATGAAGGTGCTGCAGAAGGACATGCTTCGGGTTATATTAAAAATGTACATGATATAGATAAAGTAGAATTAAAAATACCTAGAGAAATGAAATATTTTTCTTTAGATATATGGGTTCAAAAACCTAATAAGATGTCTTTAAATGTAATTTCTCCAACAGGAGAAGAATCTAGGTTTATTCAATCAAAAATAAATAAAATAGAAAATCTTAAATTTGTTTTTTCAGATACTAACATGTCTGTTAGATATTATCTTCCTGAACAGTTTACAGGACAGGAAGTAATAAATGTTGTTTTTACTGATATGAAACCTGGAATATGGGAGTTTCAATTAATTGGAGATTATATAACTGATGGTAGATATAATATATGGCTTTCACCTCAAAGTACATTGCCAGAAGATACAAAATTTCTTAAACCAGATCCGTTTATTACATTAACAATTCCATCTACGGCTAGAAAAACAGTTACAGTAGCTTATTATGGTAGTTATAATGAATCTTTAGTTTCTTCATCAGGAAGAGGTTTTAATACTAATAATTTAATTAATCCTGATGTTGCTACGATAGGAATAAATGTTTTAACCACCACAGTTTCGGGGAAAATTACTACTGTTTCAGGTAGCTCTGCAGCAACCGCAATAGTAGCAGGAGCTTGTGCTCTTTTATTGCAATGGGGAATTGTTGATGGAAATGATACAACTATGTATTCTACAAAGATTAGGAGTTATTTACTGTATGGAGCGTATAGAAATCCTATATATAAATTTCCGAGTAGAGAAATTGGTTATGGAAATTTTGATTTATTAGGCACATTTAATATTATTAGTAGGAAATATAGAGGATATAAAGAAGATAGTTTCATTGAATATAATGTTAATAATTTATTTATAAGATTACCAAAGGTAAATGGGGGGGAAGTTAAACAATAAACGCTACTAAAAAAGGTGGAACTAATTCAGATTAAAGAAATTTTTTAGAAAGTTTAAGCATAATATTAAGTATAAGTAATATTAGGAGTTAAATATGGCTAATTTACAGAAGTGTGCTTTATATTA
>NZ_FOMG01000014.1 GCF_900112485.1 Clostridium uliginosum | reverse complement strand
CCATATGATCCATCATCAGTTGCAACATAAAGATTTCCTGCAACCTTTTTTAATTCTTCTTCATATATTAATAAGTCTTTATTTCTACTTCCTAAAATAACATCAACAGCTATTCCATTTTCATGCATCCATTTAACTTGAGGATAAACTGGTGCAGCTCCAACTCCTCCTGCAACAAATATTAACTTTTTATTCTTTAATTCTTCTAAATCTTCATGAACAAGTTCACTAGGTTGGCCTAACGGTCCAACGAAATCACTTACGCAATCATTAACACTATACTCTGCTAATTCTTTTGTGCTTTTTCCCATTGTTTGGAAAACTATTGTAACTGTTCCTTTTTCTCTATTGTAATCAGCAATAGTTAAAGGAATTCTTTCACCTTTTTCATCATTTTTAATAATAATAAATTGACCAGGTTGAGCTGATTTTGCAACTCTTGGAGCTTCTATTTCCATTAAGTATATATTATTTGTAAGCTCTCTTTTTCCAACTATCTTATACATTTCTGTTCCCCCTATTTAAGAATTTTTTATATGTTATCTATAAATATACACCATTATCATAAAATTTAAAAATCAATTCTGAATTTTTAAATAATTAATAGTATAGTGATAACTAGAGCAAAAAGGGATAAACAGTTACTCAAATTGCCAAAAAATTGTCCAAGAGTCATCTGTAATTTTAAAGCCAAAAAATGTTACACTCGCGATAACTCTCTTAAACAGTAACATTTTTCAGTCTTTAAATTATGAAACTCTAAAGATAATTTTCCTAGTGCAATATTTCGCAAAAGCATATCCCTATTTCTTAGTTTAGTATTTATTTCTTTCTTTTAATTCTCTTTGCATTTCCCTATTATGATCTTTTTCTAACATAGAATCTCTCTTATCATAATTTTTCTTACCCCTACATATTCCAATGGCTACTTTAACTCTTCCATTTTTTAAATAAAGTGCTAATGGAATTAATGTATATCCATCTCGAGCTACAAGTCCTGAAAGCCTAGAAATTTGTTCTTTGTGTAATAATAATTTTCTTTCTCTTAAAGGTTCTACGTTAAATATATTACCTTGCTCATATGGACTAATATGCATATTTACTATAAAAAGTTCACCACTTCTAAAATCTGCATAACATTCTTTAAGATTAGATCTACCATTTCTTATAGATTTAACCTCAGTACCAACTAGTGCAAGACCAGCTTCCATAGTTTCTTCTATAAAATAATCATGCCTTGCTTTTCTATTTTCTGCCAAAGAATTTGAACTCTTTTTTCTTACCATTAAATCACCTACTAACAAATTGTCATCGCTTTTCTTAGGCATACTGACTTGTTATTTTTTTGAATATGCCTTACATAAAATTATAATATAACTATTATCTTTAATCAATTAATATATCTACTTAGGCATCTCCAAATAAATAGCAGATGAATATTCTTATATATTTTTTTGAATGTGCCTTACATACTAATTTTTTAATGTGTTTAAGTTTTTCTAAGCTTCAGACAGAGTGATATATTCCTTATGAGCAAACTCCATATGAAGCTTAAAATTACTTTATTCTAAATCTTCCTTCACTTGTGAATCTTCTTCTTTATTGTTGTTACTTTCATTAACTTCTTCTTCATTTTTAATATCTTCAGTAATATTAAAATAAACTTCTCTGTTATCTATATCTACCTTAACACACTTAACTTTAACTTCCGCTCCAAGCTTATATGTCTTCTTAGTTCTCTCTCCAATTAAGCAAAGATGAGCTTCATCAAATATATAGTAATCATCATCTAAATCTGTAATATGAACTAATCCTTCAATTGTATTTGGTAATTCTACAAATATTCCAAAAGAAGTAACTGAAGATATTATACCATCAAATTCTTCTCCTATCCTATCTTGCATATATTCAGCTTTTTTAAGATCATCAACTTCTCTTTCAGCTTCTTGAGCTACTCTTTCTCTTTCTGATGATTGCTTAGCTGCATAATCAACTATTGATATTAATTTTTTAGATCTTCCTTCATCAAGTTCACCATTAAGATGTTCCTTTATTATTCTATGGATTTGTAAGTCAGGATATCTTCTTATAGGTGATGTAAAGTGACAATAATACTCTGCTGCTAATCCAAAGTGACCTGTACACTCTGGTGCATATCTAGCTTGCATCATAGAACGTAGTAATAATGTACTTACAACAGTTTCTTCTTTTTGTCCTTTAACTTTTTCTAAAACTTCTTGAAGAGTTCTTGGACGCACTTCTTCTCTCCATTGTATTGTATAGCCTAAGTTATATATAAACTCTTTAAATTTAGCTAGCTTCTCTTCATCTGGATTTTCATGAATTCTATATACAAAAGGTAACTTAGTCCAGAACATATGCTCAGCAACTGTTTCATTGCAAACCAACATAAATTCTTCTATAACCCTATTAGCTATTTCACGGTCATAAGGCTTAATATCTATTGGTTTACCCATTTCATCTAAAATTATTTTTGATTCCTCTATTTCAAAATCAATAGCTCCTCTTTTGGTTCTCTTATTTCTTAAGATACTGCAAAGCTCTTCCATTAATTTAAAGTCTTCATAAAGGTAGTCATACCTCTTTATTAATTCTTCATCATGGTCTCTTAAAATTTTAGTAACATCAGTATAAGTCATTCTCTCATTAGTTTTAATAACTGATTCTAAGATTTCATGATCTATAACCTTTCCTTTATGGTCGATAATCATAAAACAACTTAGCGCTAATCTATCAACTTGAGGATTTAAAGAACATATTCCATTTGATAATTGTCTAGGTAACATTGGAATAACTCTATCTATTAAATAAACTGAAGTTGCTCTCTTTAATGCTTCCTTATCTAATGGATTATTTTCTGTAACATAATGAGTTACATCTGCAATATGAACCCCTAATTTAAAGTTACCATCCTCTAATTTTTCTATAGATACAGCATCATCTAAATCTTTAGCATCTTCTCCATCTATAGTTACCATTTTAATATTTCTTAAATCGGTTCTTCTTTTATATTCTTTTTCATCAATTGTTTCTGGAATTTGATCTGCAAACTTTAAAACCTTGTGTGTAAATTCTTCAGGTAATCCATATTTTCTAATTATAGTTAAGATGTCTATTCCTTTATCACCTTTTCTACCTAATACCTCAGTTACAATACCTTCTGGGCTTCTTTTTTGTTCTGGCCATTTTGTTATTTCAACCATAACAACGTCACCATCTTTAGCTTCATTTCTATCTTTTTTAGAAATAAATATATCTTGTGTAATTCTAGTATCTTCTGAAACTACAAATCCAAAATTCTTACTATCTTGATATATTCCTATTACTTTAGCTGTATTTCTTTCAAGAACTTTTACTACTTCGCCTTCTCTTTTTTTAGTAGTTGTATCTTCTCTTGTTATTTGTACTTGTATTTTATCGCCATTTATAGCTCCATTCATACATGAGCTTGGAATAAATACATCCTTTTCTCCTTCTACCTCTGGAATTAAAAAACCAAATCCTTTTGCATGAGCTTGAAGTTTACCTGTAATTAATGCCCTTTTTTCAGGTATCATATATTTATTTTTATTATTTCTTACAATCAATTCTTCACGTTCCATACTTTTTAATGTTTTCTTAAAAGCACCATATTCATCATATTTTATATCAAAAACAATAACTAATTCTTCAATAGTCATTGGTGTATAAGCTGGTTCTTTCATAAAACTTATTAATGTTTCTTTTATCTTCATAACATTTCCTCCTGTTATATAATCTAATAGTAAATTTTTCTATTGTACTAACTATATACTAACATAATAATGCTTTCTAATATAGATTTTATATAATTATATATGTCAATACTATGCCTAGTGTTAATATCTATAGTATTGACATATATAATTTAATTTATTTAAGACATTTTAAATTCATTTTTTATTAAATATTTTTTTAAATGTTGATATTATAATATAAGAGCAAACTGGCATTGGAATTAGCTTTGTAGAACTCTTAAGTGAGATTCAAAAAGTGAATGCCCAAAAGTGAAAGTCCAAATTTTATATTTTGTTCCTCAAACTTTCTCTGTGAGCATTTTATATTTTATTCCTCGAACTTACTCAACAAATGTATATGCGTCGAGTTTCCTATATAAATTTCACTGTCCATGAGCTTTATATTACACTATCAACACGGTTTTAAAGTAGAAACTAAAAAATAAAAAAGACTGAAAAATACTCGCTTTTATTAACTGAAACCAGTTGGTAAAAGCAAATACTTTTGCAGTCTTATTTAGGTATCTTTAGCCCATTATTTTCTTGTTTCTTATGCGTATTAAAAAAATAGTATACTAGTCTATTTTTATTTAATAAATAAGTTAATTAAAACTCCCCCATATTTTGCAATCAAAGGTGCAAATACTACAGAGACTATTGTCATAAGTTTTATTAAAATATTCATTGAAGGACCTGAAGTATCCTTAAATGGATCTCCTACAGTATCTCCTACAACTCCTGCTTTATGTGCATAACTACCTTTTCCGCCATTAACACCTGTCTCAATATATTTTTTAGCATTATCCCAAGCACCACCTGCATTTGACATCATAATTGCAAGCATTACTCCTGTAACTACTCCTCCACCAATTAATCCTGCCAAAGCTTCAGTACCTAATAATATTCCAACTAATAAAGGTACTGCTATAGCTAATATTCCTGGAAGAATCATTTCTTTCAACGCTGCATTTGTTGATATCTCAACACATTTTGAGTAATCTGGTTTTTGAGTTCCTTTTAATATACCAGCATTTTCTTTAAATTGTCTTCTAACCTCTTCAACCATTTGAGTAGCAGCCTTTCCTACTGATTGCATTGTTAATGCTGCAAAAAGGAACGGTAACATTCCTCCAATTAATACTCCTACTAAAGTTAAAGGATCAAGTAAATTTATAGTTTTTAAGCCTACAGCTTGTGAGTATGATGCAAACAGTGCTAAAGCTGTAAGTGCTGCTGAACCTATAGCAAATCCTTTACCAATAGCTGCTGTTGTATTTCCAACTGAATCTAGTTTATCAGTTATTTCTCTAACACTTTCATCTAAGTCACACATTTCAGCTATTCCACCAGCATTATCTGCTATTGGTCCATATGCATCAACTGCAACAGTTATAGCTGTTGTCGATAACATTCCAACTGCTGACAATGCTATTCCATATAACCCTAACGCAGTATCTTGAGCTCCTCCTATAGCAAAATATGATACTATTATTCCTACAGCTATTAATAAAACAGGTATAACTGTAGATTTCATTCCTACAGATAATCCTGCAATTATATTAGTTGCTGGACCTGTTTTAGATTCATTAGCAATAAATTTAACTGAAGCATAATCTGCTGAAGTATAATATTCTGTAACCTTACCAATTATTAATCCTACAACTAATCCAGATATTACAGGTAAGAATATTCTATAATCTCCAAGTAAAACATTACAGACTATAGAACCTATTATTAATACCAGTACTCCTGAAATTGTACTTCCTAAATTTAAAGCCTTCTGTGGGTTGTCCCCTTTATATGCTTTGACAAATATAATTCCTATTAATGACGCTATAATTCCTACTGAAGATAAAATTAAAGGAAATATTACAATTTCTTTTCCCCATGTTCCCATTAATACTGAACCTAATGTAATTGCAGAAATGATAGATCCTACATAAGATTCAAATAAATCTGCTCCCATACCAGCAACATCTCCAACATTATCTCCAACATTATCCGCTATAACTGCTGGATTTCGTGGATCATCTTCTGGTATTCCAGCTTCAACTTTTCCAACTAAGTCTGCTCCAACATCAGCAGCTTTAGTATAAATTCCACCGCCAACTCTTGCAAACAATGCAATTGAAGAAGCTCCAAGACCAAATCCTGTTATATATTCTGCATTTAAATCAAATATAACTGAAAAAAATCCTAATCCTATTATCCCTAATCCAACTACACATAACCCCATAACTGTACCACCAGAAAAAGCTACTGCTAACGCTTCTTTTATCCCATGTTTTGCAGCTTCTGCTGTCCTTACATTAGCTTTTACAGCTATTCTCATACCAATATAACCTGATGTTATAGAAAATACTGCACCAACTATAAACGCTATTGCTGTTTGTATATTTAAGAATAATATTATAGCTAAGGCAACTGCTATTATAAACACTATTAAATAAGAATATTCTTTTTTTAAAAATGCCATCGCACCTTCTTCAATATACCCAGAAATTTCAGCCATTCTCTCATTGCCTGTATTCTTCTTTAGTATATCCTTAATCAGAAAAACAACTACAATAAGAGCAATAAACCCACTTACCATTGAAACATATAATAAATTCATACCTCTCACCCCTTTTATTTTTTGTTGGATTTTAGTATAAAGATTAGGCATATGAACAAAAATAGAAAGTTAACTGTGCCTATATTAAAACTGTTGAATTTAATCTACTATTTATCCTTATTTTAAATTTCAAGATTTTATTACAATAATATTTTTTGAATGTGTCTTATGTCCTTTTTATTTAATTATATAAATATTTATGGCAATAAAAAAAGCTACTTATAATTAAGCAGCTCAGATTTTTTACTTTATAAAATGTAATATTGTTGTATTAATTGCAAATAATCCTGTAAAAATCCATGTTATCCTTACAAGCATTACTTCCTTAGTTCTTGATTTATTTTTTGAAAAGAATGTATCTTTTGATCCACCTTGTATCAATCCACTTAAAGCATCAGCTTTACTAGGTTGCATAAAAATTGTTACAATAATTGCCAATCCTAATATTACTTCTAAACCCATTAATATATTTTGCATAGGTAAACACCTCCTATAAATAACGTATAACTTAGATGATATCACAATTTTAACCCCATTACAACTTTTCATTAGTAAAAAGATTATATCTGAGCTTAATCTTCAACTCTATTATATCAGATAACTCTAAAACATAATAGAAAAATATTACATAAATTATAATACTAGGGTATTGTAAAACAAATAAATATAACTGTCTCAAACTAGAAATTATCTTCTATTTTGAGACAGCTTATTTATTTAATATATATACCTAAAATTTAGACTTTACAAGTAAACTTAAAAATTTCTGATATTATATAATTATTCTGTTAAATAGTTATGTATCCTATTATTATTTTTAGGTCTGTTTTAAAACGTGTTGATATTAAAACCAAGCCTTATTTTTTAATATTAAAAAATGTTTTTTTGCCTCTATATTCGGCTACATCTTCTAATTCTTCTTCAATTCTTAAAAGTTGATTATATTTTGCAACTCTTTCAGATCTTGCAGGTGCTCCTGTCTTTATTTGACCAGCATTAACAGCTACAACTAAATCCGCAATTGTTGTATCCTCTGTTTCACCAGATCTATGAGATATAACAGCTGTGTATCCAGCCCTATTAGCCATTTCTATAGCATTTAAAGTTTCTGTTAAAGTACCAATTTGATTTAATTTAATAAGAATTGAGTTACCTACACCCATATCAATTCCTCTCTCTAATCTCTCAGTATTAGTAACAAATAAATCATCACCAACTAGTTGCACTTTCTTTCCTAATCTTTCAGTCATTAACTTCCAACCTGCCCAATCTTCTTCTGCCATACCGTCTTCGATTGATATTATTGGATACTTATTTACCCAATCTTCAAAAAAATCAACCATTTCTGCAGATGTTAATGTCTTTCCTTCATTTTCTAATACATACTTGCCATCTTTATAATATTCTGATGAAGCTGCATCAATTGCAATAAACATATCTTCCCCTGCTTTGTATCCAGCTGTTGTGATTGCTTCAATGATAACATCAATTGCTTCTGCATTTGACTTTAAGTTTGGAGCAAATCCACCTTCATCACCAATTCCTGTTGAATATCCCTTCTCATTAAGAATTTTCTTTAATGTATGATAAACTTCAGCACACATTCTTAATGCTTCTGTAAAGCAACATGCTCCAACTGGCATAACCATAAATTCTTGTAAATCTACTGAATTATCTGCATGAGATCCCCCATTTATTATATTCATCATAGGAACTGGTAATACTTTAGCATTTACGCCACCAACATATCTATATAAAGGCATTTGTAATGAATTTGCAGCTGCATTTGCAACAGCTAATGACACTCCTAAGATTGCATTTGCACCTAATTTACCTTTGTTCTTAGTCCCATCTAATTCAATAAGCATTGTATCTATATATGTTTGATCAAATACATTGCATCCTATTAATTCTTCAGCAATTGTTTCATTTACATTTTGTACTGCCTTTAAAACTCCTTTACCTAAATAATTATTCTTATCTTCATCTCTTAATTCCACTGCTTCATACATTCCAGTTGAAGCTCCTGATGGTACTGCAGCTCTTCCTATGCTACCATCTTCCAAATATACTTCTACCTCTACTGTTGGAAAACATCTAGAGTCTAATATTTGTCTTGCAACAACATCTACAATTTCTAAGTAATCTTTCATTTAATACCCTCCTTATTTTATATAAAAGATAAAACGAAAAGAATTTTTCATTTACTTTAATATTATTAGTAAAGTGTATTTTTAATATTCATGAAATAATTATTTTTTCACTATTTCTTAATATAAAAAATATACAAAATGATAACCTTTCGTCAACATTCACTTAAAGCATACCTAAGCATAAAAAAATCTGCCTCAAATGATATTTAAATCATTTGAGACAGCCCTATTATCAATTGTTCATTGTTCATTGTTAAAATATCTTTCAAATTTTATATTCCATTCATTTGCCTTATGTTTGTCTATTTCACTAATACCTTCAAGAAACTCTTCTAATACTCCAATTCGTTTTAACCCTTTCATCAAATGTCTTGGATAGTTTACTTTTCTAGAATATGCTTTCTTAGGATCTATTATCATAAGCTTTTCATTTTCAGAAATAAATATATCCTTGCATCTAGTATCTAATTTAGTGAATTTAAGTTTTTTAAACTCTAATAACAAATCATATATGTTTCTTATTAATGTCTCACTTAATCCATGTTGTTTTATATAATCATCTAATCTTTCTCCATCTACCATATCTCTAACTACATATAGTTTTCCTCTTTTATACAATCTAGGAAAATATTTCGATCCATTTGTTCTATGAAGTATACCTCCTTCATCATTGCATACTTTTTTAGTTAAAAATATCTTAATAGCTTTATTGTTTGGTAACTCATAAACTATTCCATTGTTTCCTTGGCCAAGGTACTTTCCGTTTCTAAATAATTTTTCTGTCTTTTCATCAAAGTCAGCAGAATAATCAAAATTTTTCTTCATTTCATCAATCCTAAACCTTTTTTATAAATATATTACTTTAGGTTTGAATTTATGCAGTACTCAATAATTACTCTATCAAATTTTACAATTTTTCTTTATTGAAAATTTATTTTCAGTTAGCATTAAACAAAAAAGGATTTAGTCAAAAGTACTAATTACTTTTGATTCGGCATATGAAAAAAAAAATAACAAGTCAGTATACTAGTCTGTTTTACGTCATACTATGTCAGCAAAATCAATTAATAGCCAGTTATTAGCTAACCTTACCTACTTGTATGATATAAAATATACGTCGTATCTTTGACTTGTTATTTTCTTTCATATGCCTTAAGTCCTCTAAAATGTTGAATCTATATTTACTTTATCATTTATTTTTAAAGTATAGTACATCTTAGGCATTGTACATTTTTCTGGAATTACTTATTTACTACTAAATTTTCTCCAGTCATTTCAGTTGGAACTTCAAGTCCTAATTGATTTAACATTGTTGGAGCTATATCTGCAAGCTTTCCTTCTTTTAATGTTTTACCTTCTGTATGATTTGATACCCAAACAAATGGTACTGGTTCTGTAGTGTGAGCTGTAAATGGATTTCCTGTTGAGAAATCTATCATAATTTCAGCATTACCATGGTCAGCAGTAATAAATACTGATCCATCTTTTTCTAATACTTTATCTACAACCTTACCTAAACATTTATCAACTGTTTCAATTGCTTTAACAGCAGCTGGAACTATTCCAGTATGACCAACCATATCAGGGTTAGCAAAATTTAAGATTACCATATCATATTTATCTGAATCTAATCTCTTTATTAACTCATCTGTTACTTCATATGCACTCATTTCTGGTTTTAAATCATATGTTGCAACTTTTGGTGAAGGAATTAATGCTCTATCTTCACCTTCATTTTCCTTTTCAACTCCACCGTTAAAGAAAAATGTAACATGAGCATATTTTTCAGTTTCAGCTATTCTTAATTGATTTAATCCCTTACTACTTACATATTCTCCAAGAGTATTAGTTAATGTTTGAGGCTTATAAGCAACTTCAACACCTTCTAAAGTTTTATCATATTGAGTCATTGTTGTAAAAGTAAGATTTAAAGTTTCTCTCTTAAATCCATCAAATTTCTTATCATTAATAGCTCTAGTAATTTCTCTAGCTCTATCTGGTCTAAAGTTAAAGAATATAACTGAATCTCCACTCTTTATTGTGCTAACTGGAGCTCCATTTTCAGTAACTATTGTTGGTAATACAAATTCATCAGTCTTATTATCATGATAAGATCTTTCAATAGCTTCTACTGCACTATTAGCAATTTCACCCTTACCTAATACTAATGCATTATATGCAAGTTCAACTCTTTCCCATCTATTATCTCTATCCATAGCATAATATCTACCACTTACAGTAGCAATCTTACCTATGCCTACTTCAGCCATAATCTTTTCAGTTTGTTCTATAAATTCTTTACCTGATGAAGGTGGTACATCTCTTCCATCCATGAATGCATGAACATATACATTTTGAACTCCTTCTTTTTTAGCAAATTCTAAAAGTCCTTTTAAATGTTGTATATGTGAATGAACTCCACCATCTGATAATAATCCCATTAAATGTAATGCTGTATTATTATTTTTAGCATTATGTATTGCTTTTTTTAGTGCTTCATTTTCAAAAAAGTCTCCATCTGCAATAGCTTTAGTTATTCTTGTTAATTCTTGATATACTATTCTACCAGCACCAATATTTAAATGGCCAACTTCTGAGTTACCCATTTGTCCCTCTGGTAATCCAACTTCCATTCCACTAGCTTGTAGCTTTGTAGTAGGATATTTTTCTTGTAATCTATCAAAATTTGGCTTATTTGCTAAGCTCACAGCATTTCCTTCTGATTTTGGTGCAATACCAAAGCCATCTAATATCATTAACATAACAGGTTTCTTTGACATGTTCCTATCCCTCCAAATATCTTATTTAATCTCTTTAAATACTACTATTATCTTTTATTCTCTACATTTTTAACCATTTTAATTATATTATTTTTTTACACTTATTGCAACTTATAAAGTAAAGCTTATTCAAAAAAATAACAAATCAGTATGCTAGTCTATTTAATACATATACAAATAAATAACTAATCAGTATTCTTGTCTTTTTTGTACTATATTGCATCAGCAAATGTAGCTAATAACAGCAGTATTAACTGTATTTACTTCTTTGTCTAGTTCAAAAAATCCTAAGAATCTTTGACTATTTGTTTATTTTACAATTCCTAAAATCTAAATTAATATCATAAAGATTTTATTTACACTCATTTCATGAATAATCCAGACTTATAAATATTCTATTACAATTTTTAGTATCAAAAAAAAGACTATGAACGATAAGTTCATAGTCTTAAGAATTACATTTTGAATATGTCTTAGTAATTAACTATTGCAGAGAAGTCAGCAGCTACTAAACTAGCTCCACCAACTAATGCTCCGTCTATATCAGACATAGCCATTTGATCTTTAATTGTGTTAGGTTTAACTGAACCACCGTATTGAATTCTTACTTTATCAGCAATTTCTTTTCCATACATTTCAGTAACCATTGCTCTAATTGCAGCTATTGTTTCATTAGCTTGTTCTTTAGTAGCAGTTTTACCAGTTCCAATTGCCCAAATTGGTTCATAAGCAATAACAACTTTTTCTGCTTGTTCATTTGTTAATCCAGCTATATCAACTTTAATTTGAGCTTCAAGTACTTTATTAGTTGTTCCATTTTCTCTTTGTTCTAAAGATTCTCCACAACAAAGTATTGGAGTCATATTATGTGCAAAAGTAGCTTTAACTTTCTTGTTACAAGCTTCATCAGTTTCATTGAAGTATTCTCTTCTTTCACTGTGACCAATAACAACATAATCAATTCCCATAGCTTCTAACATTCTTGGAGCAACTTCTCCTGTGAAAGCTCCTTTTTCTTCAAAGTGCATGTTTTGTGCACCAACTTTAATGTTTGATCCAGCTACTGCTTTTTTAACAGCATCTAAACATACAAAAGTAGGACATATAACTACATCACATGTAGCATCCTTAACTAATGGTTTTAATTCTTCTACCATTTTAACTGATTCTTCAATAGTATTGTGCATTTTCCAATTTCCTGCAATAATTGCTTTTCTCATCCTCTTCACCTCATATTAAAATTTATATATTATTTATTTTAACTACATATTTATAAGTATTAGACATATGAAAGAAAATAATAGACAAGCATCCTCAGTCTATTATTTTTTCAATTGTGCCTTATAATTAGTCGTTTAGTGCAGCTATACCAGGTAATACTTTACCTTCTAAGAATTCAAGTGATGCTCCACCACCAGTTGAGATATGAGTCATCTTATCTCCGAATCCTAAGATATTAACAGCAGCAGCTGAGTCTCCTCCACCGATAACTGTTGTAGCATCTGCATCAGCCATAGCTTTAGCAACTGCAATTGTTCCCTTATTGAAGTTATCGAATTCGAATACTCCCATAGGTCCGTTCCATATAACAGTCTTAGCATCCTTTATAGCATTTGCATAAAGAACGTCTGTCTTAGGTCCAATATCTAATCCCATACTTCCTGCTGGAATGTTTTGATCTTCTGTAACTACAGCTTCAACATCTTTAAATTCTGCTGCTACTCTATGATCTACTGGTAATAAGAAGTTAACTCCCTTTGCCTTAGCTTTTTCAATCATTTCTTTAGCATATTCTACTCTGTCAGCTTCAACTAATGAAGTTCCAACTTCGTATCCTTGAGCTTTTAAGAATGTATAAGCCATTCCACCACCAATGATTAATGTATCAACTTTATCTAATAAATTATTGATAACAGCAATTTTATCTGAAACCTTAGCTCCACCTAAAATAGCAACAAATGGTCTTACTGGAGTGTTTACTGCTTCTCCTAAGAACTTTAATTCTTTTTGAATTAAGTATCCACATACAGCTGTATCAAGGTAATCAGTTACTCCAACTGTTGAACAGTGAGCTCTATGAGCTGTACCAAATGCATCATTAACAAATACATCAGCTAATGAAGCTAATTCTTTTGAGAATTCAGGTACATTCTTAGTTTCTTCTTTTCTACATCTTGTATTTTCTAGTAATACAACATCTCCATCTTTCATTGAAGCAACTGCTTTTTTAGCGTTTTCTCCAACAACTTCTTCATCTCTTGCAAAAACAACTTCTTTACCTAACAATTCGCTTAATCTCTTAGCAACTGGTGCTAATGATTTTGAAGCATCTTTTCCTAAATGTGAACAAAGGATAACCTTTGCATTCTTTTCAATTAAATATTTAATTGTTGGAAGAGCTCCATTTAATCTGTTTTCATCAGTTATAACTCCATCTTTTAATGGAACATTAAAATCACATCTAACTAAAACTTTTTTTCCTTTTACTTCAATATCTTCTATTGTTTTTTTATTAAAATTCATTCTTTTCACCTCTAAATATTAAATTTTTCAACATTTTAAAATAGTCTGGCCTTATAGCCTTATACTACAAAACCAGACTTATTTATAATTTTAATTGCTTTAAGCACATGAAAGAAAATAATAGACCAAAGATGCATAGTATATTTGGTATCAGACAAGGAGGGAAGTTCAGTTAATAGCGAGCTATTAGCTGAACTTGCCGACACAGTATGACGCAAAATAGACATACATACTGGTCTATTATTTTTTTTGAATGTGCCTTCACTAAAAGCTCAAATTACTTTAAGAATTTAGAGAAGTATTTGATTGTTCTAACCATTTGGCTAGTGTATGAATTTTCGTTATCATACCATGAAACAACTTGAACTTGGTATAAGTCTTCTGCAATTTTAGCTACCATAGTTTGAGTTGAATCGAATAATGAACCATACTTGATTCCAACGATATCAGAAGATACTAATTCTTCTTCAGTGTATCCAAATGATTCATTAGATTGAGCCTTCATAGCAGCATTTACGCCTTCAACTGTAAGATCTTTTCCTTTAACTACAGCAACTAAGATTGTAGTTGAACCAGTTGGAACTGGAACTCTTTGTGCAGAACCGATTAACTTACCGTTTAATTCTGGGATAACTAATCCGATAGCTTTAGCAGCACCAGTTGAGTTAGGAACGATATTTACAGCAGCAGCTCTTGCTCTTCTGAAATCTCCCTTTCTGTGTGGTCCGTCTAATACCATTTGGTCTCCAGTGTAAGCATGGATAGTTGACATAATACCAGATTGAATTGGTGCTAAGTCATTAAGTGCTTTAGCCATTGGAGCTAAACAGTTAGTTGTACAAGAAGCTGCAGATATTATGTTATCTTCAGCAGTTATAACGTCTTGGTTAACGTTGAATACAACTGTTGGAAGGTCGTTACCAGCTGGAGCTGATATAACAACTTTCTTAGCACCTGCATCG
This sequence comes from Clostridium uliginosum, assembly GCF_900112485.1. Lineage (GTDB taxonomy): Bacteria > Bacillota > Clostridia > Clostridiales > Clostridiaceae > Clostridium > Clostridium uliginosum. Next base: position 79,485 of record NZ_FOMG01000014.1, on the reverse strand, counting down.
ATATGAGCTTGAGATTTAGCCTTTGATACATAGAATCCAGTACATTCAAGTACTACATCTACACCAACTTTTCCCCAAGGAAGTTTTGAAGCATCAGCTTCAGCATAAATTTTAATTTCTTTTCCATTAACAACGATAGCATCTTCTTTAACTTCTACAGCTACTTCGTATCTACCTTGTGATGAATCATATTTTAATAAGTGAGCTAACATCTTAGGATCTGTTAAGTCGTTGATTGCAACCACTTCATATCCTTCTGCTCCAAACATTTGTCTAAATGCAAGACGTCCTATACGTCCAAAACCATTAATTGCTACTTTTACATTTGCCATTAAAATTACCTCCTAAAGTAATGTCTTTTTATAAAAATAAATTTTACAAACTAATTTAATAACTGAAATTATTGATTTAGTGTTTCTAATATTTTTTTACTTGTTTCTTCATCGGTAACTAAAATACCATTAACATCATTAAATTCAGTTGCTATAATTGACTCTATTTTATTCTTTCCACCTGCAACTGCAATATGTGTCTTAATTTTTCTCGCTTCATTAATTTTAATTCCAATAGCGGTAGTTTCTGACACTATTTCAGAATTTTTATTAAAATAACAACCAAACGCTTCCCCTACTGCTCCATTTTGAATTAATTCTTCAATCACTTCATCTGAAGCATCTCTTTTTTTTGCCATTTGGACAGCATTACCAATACCATACATTAAAATATCTGCTTTATGTATAGTATCTATTACTGACTTTATTTCTTTTTCTTTAAGTAAAGTATGTACTACATCTAAACTTAAGTTTTCAGAAATATGAAGCATTTTATAACTGCCATTTAACTTTTTTGCTAATAAAGCTGCTAAAGTATTTGCTTGGGTTTCTACATTTTTACCCATTCCACCTCTTGCAGGTACTACTTGAATATTAGATAAATAATTTATTTTAGGAAATTCTTCTACTACTTCTTTTAATGTACTTCCACCAGTTAATGTTATTATAGAGCCATCAACTAATATGTCTTTTACATAATTCGCACAAGCCTTACCTAAATCCTTCAAAATTGAATGATTATTTTCTAAATCTCCTGGAACTATAATTACTTTTTTTAAATTAAGTGATTTTCTTAATTCTTCTTCTACTTCTGAAAGTCCTTTAATTTCATGAATGAAATCTTTTAATTTATCTATTATTTCTTGACCTTCTTTTGTAACTGTCATCCCTGGAGTATTTATTTCAATTAATCCTTGTGAACTCAAAAAGCTTACTTCAGTCCTAATTATTCTCTCACCAGTATTTAATTGACTAGCAAGAACTCTTCTACCTATTGGTTGATTATAATATATAGTTCTGAGTACGTTATATCTTTTTTCTAATGTATCTACAAGCTCAGGAACTATTTTTTTCTGTAACTCTAATATTTCCTGCAACATAAACACTCCTTTGGTCTTTATGCGTCCCATGCAATTACATCATGTCCCACAACTATTATTATAAAACACCTTGTAAGATTTTAAAAGCCTTTAACGAAAATTTTTTTTAATATTTGAAAATTTGTCAAATTATTAATAATATGAAAATTTATTGTTAATTACTTTATTAAACTAGCTTTCAAATATTGTATTCGGATATTTGAACTTACTCAGCGAACAACAGTGAATAGAATTACCCCACTTAATAAGTGGGGTATCTACTAATATACTATATTTATATCATATAATTCTCTTTCTTTTTGAAGATGATTTAATTCCTAATTCTTCTCTGTATTTTGCTACAGTCCTTCTAGAAATATTAATATTATGTTCACATAACATTGATGATATAATTTGATCGGAAAGTGGTTTTTCTTTATCTTCTTGTTCAATAATCTTTTTAATTTCACATTTTATTTTATCTGTAGTCATATCTTCTTCATTATTTAGTGAAACACTACTACTAAATAATTTCTTTATTTTTATTGTACCATAACTAGTAAGTACATATTTGTCCTTAATAGCTCTACTTACGGTAGATTCATGCATCCCTATTATTTCTGCTACTTCTTTTAATGTTAAAGGTTTTATATATTCATAGCCTTTTTCGAAAAAATCTCTTTGCTTATCTAGCAAACATTTCAATACATTATATAAAGTATTCTTCCTTTGTTCTATAGATTTAATTAAAAACATAGCTTTGTCAATCTTCTCTTTAACATATGTAGTTGTTTGAGTATCTGCATCCTTTTTTAAAACCTCTTTATAAGCTTTATTTATCATTAATCTAGGCAGTACACTTTCATTCATTAAAATAAAATATTCATTTTCTACTTTTTTAATTTCAGCATCTGGAATTATATAGCTTACTTCTTCCCCTGTATAAAACCCTCTCGATGGTTTTGGTTCTAGTTTCTTTATTAAATCTCCATACTTTTGAGCTTCTCTTGGTGAAATATTAATTGTTTCACCTACAATTTTATATTTATTATCTGCAATATCCTCTAAATGATTGAAAATAATTTTTTCCATAGTATCATCTAGTATATTTAACTTTGAAGCTTGAATCATAAGACATTCTTTTATATTTCTAGCACCTATTCCATATGGCTCCAAATCTTGTACTACATCTAAAGCTTGTTGAACTTTTTCTTCTGATATATTAAGTTCGTTGCTTATTTCATTAGTTGATATTTCTAAATATCCTTTATGATCCAATGATTCAATGATGTATTTTGATATTGCTACTGTATATGGGTCCATATTAATTTCTATTAATTGTTCTTGTAAATATTCATTTAAAGATTTAGTTTTTTCAATATAATTCCATGGTGAAACATCATTTTCTTTATTCACATAATTATTATCAGTTTCATTTTTATAGTTATTTGATTCCAATTCTTTAATTAATTTTTTATAATCATATTTATCTTGTGAGTTAGTATTATCTGGCATTTTTTCTGATTCATGTATTTCTAATATAGGATTTTCAGAGTATTCATTATCAATATATTCTCTTAAATCATGCATGGACATCTGTAAAAGTTTTATAGACTGTTGCATATTATAAGTTAGTACCAGTTTTTGATCTTGTGTCATTTTCATGCCATAATCTAAATTCATAAACACCCTCTTTTCTTATAACACATAATTATTTTGTATTGCTTTAAAACATAGCCAATTATTTAAACGTATTCATATTTTTAAATGTACTATTTATTTCTAGTTATAACTTTATAAATAGTATACCCTCAATCTTATACTTAACGCAAGTAATCTATTCTTCTTATTTAAATTATGCTAAATATAGAAATTTATTACTTAAGGCATATTAAAAAAACCTATTTTACTTTCCGTATAATTTTATAAAGAAAGTAAAATATGGTTTTTGATTTTAATAAGGTGCATTTTTTCAAAATGCCTTATTTAGTTAAAAAGACTAATCCACAGCAATTTGGACCTGAATGTATACATACACTTGATCCAAGTGGACATTCAATAAAATTAATATCATTATTTTTCATATATTCTATAAGTGCTTTTTTGATTTTAATATTATATACATCTACTAATATCACTGGTACTTCGTCGTCTAAATCAGCAGCTTCTAAATCAGAAATTATCTTTGTAATAGCTTTTTTGCTTCCTCTAACTTTATCTTTTACTGACATTAATCCGTCTTTTATATCAAGTATTAATTTTATTCCAAAAGCATTTCCAAACATCCCAGCAGTTTTTGAAATTCTACCACCTCTAATAAGATACTTTAAAGATTCAAAACAAACTAGAGTTTTTATCTTATACTTAACTTCTTCTAACTTATTTGCTATTTGATTAACATCTTGTCCACTTTCTCTAAGCTTGATAGCCTTTAATAATAACATTCCTAATGCAGGTGCAATATTTTGAGAATCAATAACAACTATATCATTGCTTTCTAATGTATTCTTTGCTATACAAGCTGATTGATATGTTCCACTCATTACAGAAGACATATGAATTGAAAGAATTTTATATCCATCCTCTAAATATTTCTTATATACTTCTATGAATCTACTTGGAATTACCTGTCCTGTAGTTGGTAATATATTGTCTTTTTTTATTTTTTCAAATATTTTATCAGGATTTATTTCAACTCCATCTAAGTAACTTTCTTCTCCAAAATTTATTATTACTGGCAAAACCTCTATATCATATTTTTCATATAATTCCTTTGGCAAATCAGCAGTACTATCTGTGATAATTTTAATTTTTTCCATTTCGCCTCAGTCCTCTTTCTTTAGACATTGTAAAATAAATAACTAGTCAAATATTCTTAGGATTTTTTGAACTATACAAGAAAGTAAACGTAGTTATTACTGCTGTTATTAGCTACATTTGCTGATGCAGTATAGTACAAAAAAACAAGAAAACTGACTAGCTATTTAGATATGCCTTATTTCATGTTTGGAAATCCAATTTGTCTTAATGCTTCATAAGCAACTATTGATACCGTATTTGATAAATTCAAACTTCTTGTACTAGATTTAATCATTGGTATCCTAATTCCTGTATGTGCAGTATGAACTGCATCAGGCACTCCACTAGATTCTCTTCCAAACATTATGAAATCTCCATCTTTAAAATTAACTTCATCATAGTAAGATTTAGCATGAGTACTAGATAAAAAGATTCTTTTATCTCCGTATTTCTTTATAAAATCTTCATAACTTTCATGTATCTCTAAGTCTAAATATTTCCAATAATCTAATCCTGCTCTTCTTACGTGCTTTTCATCTATATCAAATCCTAAAGGCTTTATTAAATGTAATTTACTATCAGTAAGTACACAAGTTCTAGCTATATTACCTGTATTTTGTGGAATTTCTGGTTGATATAGTACTATATTTAAATTCAAAAGCTCACCCTCTTTTATATTACTATTATTATATTATATACCTAAAAAGTATACTATATGGTTCAATTTATGTCTAGTCGTTGAAATATCAATTTAAGTTTGTATAAGGCATATGAAAAAAGAACAAATAAAAGATGCGATGTATACAAGTGGAGCTTCCTTATAACTCAAAATAGACTAGCATACTGACTTATTATTTTGTTGAATATGCCTTATTATTTCTAAATATAAAAAAGGTATTTATTATAAAATACCTTTTTTATGTTAATTTAATAATTATATACTATTGCTATTGTGCTGGTGGCGCCACCGGTGGTTCTGTTGGTGTCACTTGTGGTTCTGTTGGCACTACTGGTGGTTCTGTTGGTGCTACTGGTACTGCTGGTTGAGTTCCTTTTTTAACAGTTACATCAACTGATGAATAATAATCTGTAGAAATAAGTTCTTTATTTGCTTGTACACCATTTTCATAAGTAACTTGATATCCATTAGCTTTATATCCAGTCATACCAGCACCTTCTGATACTTCTTTTCCTTCTGGCAAGCTTGGATCTGGCACAACTTTCACTTGTGGTGGTATAGTTTGAGTTATCTCATTTACCATATCATATGTTTTTCCACCTAAGCCACTAACATCTCCGTATATATTATAATTTATAACTTTATTATAAGTAGTTCCCTCTATATAGATAGGAAAATCATAAGTATTTTTAAATTTATAATCTATATCTCCATAAGAAACTGTTGCATCTAATCCAGGTTGTGCATATCCTACAACCATTGAGTGATTTCGTCTTTCAACAGATCTTATATTAGCATGCATCATAGCCCTATAAAGTGCAGTAGATACTTGACATATGCCTCCACCAATACCTGGTTCTACCTTATTGGCAACATATGTACCCGCTTCTTGATATCCTCTTTCCACAGTTCTAGGTCCAACAACTTCATTAAAACTAAATACTTCTCCTGGCATTAAAACAGTTCCGTTTATTGCTTTTGTTGCTATTTCTATATTAGTGCTTCTTCCTGCTCCTGATGTCCCATAATTTGAAGAAAAAGATCCCATTAATCCATTAACTTTAGATAACTCTGCTTTAGTCACCTTAGGTTGTACAGTTTCTAAATCAACTGATATACCAGAATTATCATTAATATTTCCATTTATAGTTTCTTTTAATTTCTGATCTAATGTCTCTATGTTTATGCTTTTACCTACAACCTCATCTTTAATAGAAAATCCACTACCAGACGCAGATATTGTAGCATTTGTTGGGTTCTGTGTAATCTTATTCTTTAAAGTCTCTTCATATGCTTTTAATTTCTCTTCATCATATGTAAAACCTATATTTATTGGAATTTTGTGGTTAGTTTCATTTTTTATACAAAGATATTTTCTGAAAAGCCCATGTTCTTTTCCAAAAAAATAAGCCTCCTCTACAGCAGCATCTATATCATAAGTTGGTGATATATCTGAATAAATAAGTTCATATTCGTTATCTCCTATTTTTATAGGCAATTTTTTATCACCTATAGAACCTTCAAGTGTTTTTGTTAATTCTTCTTTTGCTTCTTCTTTAGTCATTCCCCCAAGATCTATATCTTCTATAGTTACACCTGAATATATTTTTTGATCCCATTCTTTTACTATCCCTTTGATAGATAAAGAATATCCCATTAGTGAAGCTCCAATAATTACTGCAGCAACTGCCGTCCCCAAAATTATCTTCTTCTTTTTATTATTGTCACTTCTTCTAAGGATGTGCCCCCTTTTTCCTCTACCTTCGTTCACGGCCATTCCCCTTTCAATAAAATGTATGGCTATTTATAATTTAAAAATTTATTAATCCTTGTATAATTAACAATCCTATTATAGCATATTCTAACTTATATATAATAGTAATATTATATATAAATTAGAATGTTTAATACTATATATACTTTAAAAATTATTACAAAATTATCTGAAAAATACATTAATTAAGGCATCTTCAAAAAAGTAACTAATAAATATGTTATTCTGTTTTGTGCCATGCTTTGTAATACAAAATTCACTTGTAGAAACCACTATCAGTTAGCTCCATCTCATGGTTTTGCACAGAACATATATTACATATTGGACCGTTATTTTTTTAATGCATATAAAATAACAGATCATAGATGCATCGTATATTTTGAGTCAGACAAGGAAGTAAGTTTAGTTAATAACAATCTATTAGCTGAACTCGCCGGCATAGTATGACACAACATATACAAGCATACTGGTCTGTTATTTTTTTTGAATGTGCCTAAGATGCTTTTGTAATTTAAGAAACTGAAATATATTTGTTTTCTATATAATAACTTTTGTCCTAGTTTTAGAAGTTTCTCCATCATAATCAAAAGCTTCAATAGCTACCTCTATTGGTTTACCAGTTGGAAGATTAAGTTTATTTTTATTTATTACATATTTAGTTGCATTTTCGTCAACTGTTCCAACCCATTCCCTATTCACAAAAATATTATATCCCAATAAATCTATATCAGGCACTTTATTCCAAGATAAGTATATACTATTTTTATCCATTGTTGCCTTAAGCCCAGTTACTGACTGTGGTTGAGTCAATAAGCTTATATTATCTGGTCCCCAATTTGCATCAACAGGATTACCTACTCCACTAACCTGTTCATCTTCACTATACTGCCATACTCTCCATCTAGTCCATCCTCCAACATTTGGTGGGTATTCTGGGTTAATTGGTAATTTTGTATACATTGCAAGCCATAAAGGCATATTTTTAAGAGGATATCCTCTTCCTGGAATAAAAAAATTATCATACAGTTCTATAAAAAACAATCCTGTATACAGCATTAATCTTCTTCTTGTTTTTTTCTCAAATCTTTTTCTAAACCTATCAATCCAATCAATTAATGTCTTTGTTGTTATAGATTTATCTACCGGAACTTCAACATCTAATACTGGAAATAAATCTCCATAATCTTTATCCCCAAATCCCTGTTGTAATACATTTATAAAATCATCACATTGTCTATCTGCATCGGTTAAATCATATGACGGTACTCCAAAATGATATGCTCCAACCGGGATTTTATAATTCCTACTTTCATTTACAAATTGAATAAACTTTTTATCAACTCTAAAATTACCTGTTCCTGATCCTGAAGATCTTAAATATAAAAAGTCTATTTTCGTTGCTAAAATAGGGAATTGAACATTTTGAGTATATTCATTTATATCTATACCAAAAAGACTTTTAGGATTTTTATTTTGCATACTTCCTCCAAAAAAAAATAGCTTTCCTTATAGAATATTAATTTACTTTCAAAAAAGTACCTATAGTTTATTATTTTTCAGAATAATTTAGAAATTAGATTTGTTTTAATTCCACATAAAAACTTATATTACCTTGAATAGATTCAGCCCAAATTTTCCCTTCGTGAAGTTTAACTATATTTTTTGAAATGGCTAACCCCAATCCCGAACCTCCTGTATTAGCATTTCTTGATTCATCCACTCTATAAAATCTATCAAATAACTTGTCTAATTTTTCTTTTGGTATATTATTTCCTTTATTTCTGCAAACTACAGTAGCATAATTATCTTTTTCATAAACGCCTATAACTATTTCTCCTGGCTTATCTGAATATTTAATAGCATTAGTTATTAAATTTTCAAACACTCTAAGCATTTTTGTTGTATCAATACACACATAAATCTTATCAGACTCAAATTTTTTATGTACAGTCAAAGAATTTTCATCTAATAACGGACTCACTTCTTCTATCAATTGAGATAAAAATTCAGATAAATTAACCTGCTCTTTTGATAATTTAATTCCATCATTATTAAGCTTAGTATATTCAAATAAATCTTCAATTAACAATTTTAATTTTTCAGCCTTATTAAAAGCAATATTTAAATATTCTTTCATTTCCTCTTTATCTTTATATCTTTCCTCGTTAACAAGTCCTATGTACCCCATAACAGATGTTAATGGAGTCCTTAAGTCATGAGAAACATTAGTTATCAAATCTGCTTTTGTCTTTTCAGCCATCCTCTCAGAATGGATTTTTTCACCTATTTCTTTAGCCATATTATTTATATTATAAGCTATATTTCTAACTTCATCCCGTCCCTTTTCATGTATCCTATGATTTAAATTTCCACTTGCAATAATTTTAAGCCCAATTGCAATTTCATCTAAGTACTTCATTTTTTTATTTGTTATAATTACAAATATTACTATAAAAACTATAAATGTAAGTAATAATGCTAAAAATGAATTAGATACATGTACAGTGTTATATGTTATCCTTGCCTCTGGAATTTTTGAATAAATCAAATACACCCTTTCAGCTTGTATTTTTAAAGGCATAATATATACTTTTTCTTTAACAGAATTTTCTTGATTATATTCCTTACTTGTAATAGCATTTTTTAATGCATTGTAAATATCAATATTTTCCTCTACTACATTAGAATTTTTAATTATTACTTTACCATCTAAATCAGTTATATATACTTTACTATTTTGTTGACCTTGATAATTTAAAATATTTTCAATATCTTTTTTATTATCTAAAGTCAAATTTTTATTAGACTCTAGTGTAATAGCTAAATTATTTGCTTCTTCTTCAATAGAATTATAATTATAAATTATTTCAGGATTATTATATTCTCTTTTTAATAAATTGTTAGTGAAGTTATAAAATAAGAATGAAACCAAAAAACATATTCCAATTACCATCATCAATTCAAATCTAATACTTTTTTCAATTTTAGATCTTGCTTTTATTAATAATTTTTTAGTTAAACTAAAATGTTTTGAATTTATTAATTTACTATGAAATTTATCATAAAATTTTTGATGGATATTGTTATTTTTCAATTTTATATCCAACTCCCCATACAGTCTTTATAAACTTTGGCTTTCTTGGATTTTCCTCTATCTTTTCTCTTATCTTTCTAATATGTACCATAACAGTATTATCAGAAGTCATAAACTCTTGGTTCCATACGCTTTCATAAATGTTTTCTATTGAAAAAACTTTTCCTCTACTTTGAGCTAGTAGTGCTAAAATATCAAATTCTGTAGGTGTTAATTTCAATATATTTTCTGAAAGGATTACTTCATGAGTTTCTAAATTTATTGTTAAATCATCTATTTGAATTGCGCTTTTATTATCTTCATTTTTTTCTGAAGCTTTTGAACTAAAACTATAAAATCTTCTAAGTTGTGACTTTACTCTTGCCGCCAACTCTAATGGGTTAAATGGTTTAGTTAAATAATCATCCGCCCCCATATTAAGTCCTAATATTTTATCAATATCTTCAGTTTTAGCTGATAACATAATTATCGGCATCTCTCTCTCTTCTCTAATTTTTAAACAAGTTTCTATGCCATTTAGTTTAGGCATCATTACATCTAATATAATTAAATCTACACTTTCACACCTTACAATTTCTAATGCTTCCTCTCCATCGCATGCTTTTATTGTATTAAACCCTTCTCCTTTTAAATATATTTCAACTAAATCTCTTATTTCTTTTTCATCATCAACTATTAAAATGGTTTGTTTTTCCAAAACTGCCATCCCCCTATAACTAAAAATATTTGTACAATCTATCTGTACTTATATTTTAACTTAAAATTCTAAAAAAAATCACTTAAAACTTCTTAAGATTTTATAAAATATAATACCAATTGTTTATATTATATTCTACTTATGAAATACCTTTAAATAAAAATATAATCTACGTTATCCACAACTTCTTTCATAATATAATTTCCTAAAGAATAAAAAAAGCTATGTTTTAGCAAAGTGTTGATATTATTATATAATAGCGAACTGGCATTGAAATTTGCTTTGTAGAACTCTTAAGTGAGAGTCCAAATTTTATATTTGGTATCTCAAACTTACTCAGCGAACGAATGTGAGTCGAGTTTCCTATATGAATTTCACCGTCCATGAGCTTTATATAACAATATCAACACGGTTTTAAAACAGCGCCTTTTATTTTTGTAAGTTATTTATACATTCCTTATATTATTTATCTAACAACTTTCATTGAATCTTCTATTATCATGTCTATTAGTTTTGAAAAACTAATATTAATTCCTGCTGCACTCTTTGGAATTAAACTGTTTTTAGTCATGCCTGGAAGAGTATTAACTTCTAAAATATATGGAACTCCTTCTGTTGTAACAATCATATCAACTCTAGAATATACTTCGCATTTTAATGCTTTATATGTTGCTAGTGCCATCTTTTCTACTTCTTCATGCAAATTTTTTTCAAGTTCTATTATAAATTCATCTGATCCACCATCTGCATATTTTGCAGTATAATCAAAGAACTCTGCTTTTGGCTTTATTGCAATTATAGGTAACATCTTATCGTTATAAACAGGACAAGTTATTTCATCACCTTTTATAAATTTTTCTATCATAACTTCATTATCCCATTTGAACGCTTCAATTATTGCATTTTTAATATCTTTTTCTTCTTTAATAATAAAGGTTGCTACACTTGATCCTCCATGAGTAGGTTTAACTACAACTGGATATCCTAGTTTATTTATTTCACTATAATCTATCTTTTCATTTTCTCTTAAATTAATCCATGGTGCAGTTCTAATATCTGCTGCATTTAAAACACATTTTGATATATCTTTATCCATGCACATTGCACTGCTTAATGGACCACAACCTGAATATGGTACTCCTAATGTTTGTAGTACTGATTGAACGGTTCCATCTTCTCCAAACTTTCCATGTAATGCTAAAAGTGCAAAATCTATTCCTTTAATTTTAGTTATTATATCCTCTTTATTGTCAATAACTATTGGAACTACTTCATATTTTTCTTTATTTATATTTTCAACTATAGAACTTCCACTTTTTAAGGATATCTCTCTTTCAGAAGATATTCCCCCCATTATAACTCCAACTTTCATAATTACCTCCATTTTTATAATATAATTTTTATCACATTGCTACGCACCTGGATAAGTCTTCTAAGACACTTAAACCTAAAAATCACTTGATAAATCATACTTATATATTATAACTATATAAAACTTCTTAGGCACATGAAAGAAAAAAATAGACATGCATACTGGTCTATTTTTTTGAATGTACCTTAGTGAATACATATTACCAAATAATATGCAATAATAAAAGAACCACAAATCCATTAATTATAGCTAATAGTGGTTCTCTTAATAATTCTTATATAATGAACATTTGGCTATGTTTTAAAATAGTGTTGATATTGTAATATAAAGCTCATGGACAGTGGAATTCACTTTAAGAACTCTAAAACGAATATTAGTCCTATTAATGCATGCTCCCAATCAGAGATTGTGACAAGCATTAATAGGACAAATATTCATTAACAGTTCTACAAAGCAAATTCCAATGCCAGTTCGCCTTTATATTAAAATATCAACACTATTTTAAGAAGATGCCTCATGTCCCCAATTATCTGTTATACTTACATAACTCTCTTAAAGGACATTCATTACATTTAGGTTTTCTAGCAATGCAACACCTTCTACCATGAAAAATTAATAAATGATGTGCTAATGACCATTCTTTTTTTGGTAATTCCTTTTGAAGTTGTTTTTCTACTTCTAAAACATTTTCTGACTCGGCAAGCCCTAATCTATTTGAAACTCTAAAAACATGAGTATCAACTGCAATTGATGGTACATTAAATGCATTAGATAACACTACATTAGCTGTTTTTCTTCCAGCTCCTGCAAGTGAAGTTATTTCTTCTAGTGTTTTTGGAACTTCTCCATTAAATTTTTCTTTTAGCTGTCTAAACATAAGTATTAAATTTTTAGACTTATTCCTGTATAATCCTATTTGTTTTATTCTATCTTCTAATTCATCATTAGTAATTTCTAAAAATGCATCCAAATTAGGATAATCCCTAAACAAAGTCTTTGTTACTTCATTAACCTTTTTATCTGTAGTTTGAGCTGATAAAATTGTAGCTACTAATAACTGAAAAGGTGTTTCATGATTTAATTCACATTTTGCATCTGGATAAGTATCCTTCAAAATATCTAAAATTCTTTGTGTTCTTAATTTCATATTATTTATAAACTCCTCTATACTCTTCTGGTAAGAGAACAGCTATGCTTCTCATCAAAACATTCATACATCTATCTTCATATTCATGTTTATTTTCATTTTCATCTTTAATTGGTAAATCAACCTTTTTTCCAATATTTATTGTAATATTAGCATTTCTCCATTTTTCTCCTCCCATATTTCCACTATTACTAATAGGAAGCAGTTTATCTGTACCTGACATTCCAATTGGAATTATTTCAGCTTTTGACATTTTAGCAAATAATAATATACCCTTTTTCCCTTGTATCATAGCACCAGTTCTACTTCTAGTACCCTCCGGAAATATCAATACATCTTCTCCACTTCTAAGAGCTTTTACTATCTTTGTAATAGCATCTTTATCAGCTGAATTAGGTTTTATAGGAATATTTTTTACAATCTTAATTCCTATACGAGTTACAAGGTCATCTGATAATTTAGCTCCTGCAACAAAATATGGATCACTTTTTTCACGCAATACTTTATCTAAAACTAAACCATCTGCATTGCTTAGATGATTACATATAAATATCCTTGGTTTTTTTATAGAATCTATATTTTCAATACCATTTACGGCTATATTTGCATATTTCTTTATATAGTTATTAACCATCATCCTACCTATTTTTATAAGTAAACTTTCTGGTAATAAATCTAATACTTTTACTATAGTTGGTGATAACATATTTCTTCACTCCTACTTTGGCACACGAAAGAAAAATAACAAACCAAAAAGGCACCGTATATTTGGTGTCAGACAATTAGATGAACTTTTGTTCATAGCCAGGCTATTAGCAAAACTTATCGACGTAGTATGGCGCAAAATAGACAATCGTACTGGTCTGTTATTTTTTTTAATGTGACTTAATTATATATATTTACAATTATATTCTAGTTTATTTAAAAAGTCTATTTATATACTCTTTTAGACACACAAAAGAAAATAATGCACCAAAAATGCATCATATATTTTATTTCATATGCCTAAGGCATATTAAAGAAAATAACAAGTCAAAGATACGACGTATATTTTGTGTCATACTAACTTGTTATTTATTTTAATGTGCCTTATTCAAAATTAGATAAGGAGCTGTCTAAAATGATATCTAAATCATTTTCAATCAGCTCCTCTTTAAAATATTCTTTTTTCCATAATCATGTTCTTCAAACTCATCTTGCAGGTTTGAAGCTTTTCTCTCTTCATAAAAATTCTCTAATTAGCACATTAAATCGAATGTGCCTTAATCAAATCTTCTACACTTTATGAGTCCTACTGAACCTATTCCTAAAAGGAACAATTTCTCAATTATATCTTCTTTCTACTCCCATTTTCTATTGCTCTAAATTACCATTTGATTAAATATTTTTTTCACTTTTCCTTGTAAATCCTTTATTTCTATTATAGTTGCATTAGTTTTTATGATATTTTTTGCTGGACTTCCAACTGCTGTTGCCCCAGCTGGTACATCATGTACAACTACAGCATTAGCACCTATTTTAGAATTATCTCCAATATTTATAGGTCCAAGTACCTTGGCTCCAGCGCCTATCATAACCTCATTGCCTACTGTTGGATGTCTTTTGCCTTTATCTTTTCCTGTTCCCCCAAGAGTTACTCCATGATAAAGTGTAACATTATCTCCAACTTCAGCAGTTTCTCCAATTACAACACCCATACCATGATCTATAAATAATCCTTTTCCTATTTTAGCTCCTGGGTGAATTTCTATTCCAGTAAAAAATCGTGATAATTGAGAAATGAGTCTTGCCAAGAAAAATCTTTTATGCTTATATAAAAAATGATCTATTCTATACGCTATAATAGCATGAATACATGGATATAATAACAAAACTTCTATTTTACTTTTAGCCGCTGGATCATTAATTAAAACTCTTTCTAAATCATAATTTAATCTTTTAAACACAGCATACTCTCCTTTCTTTCATAGAATTCAGTAGTAACTTAGGCATATGAAAGGAAATAACAAGTCAAAGATGCGACGTACATTTTCTTTCATATGCCTTAAATATATCTAATCCTTAACTAACGTTAATTTATTCATATACTCCCATTGATATATACTTTTCTCCTCCATCGGGAGCAATCGCTAATACCTTCTTGCCTTTTCCTAACTTCTTAGCAGTTTCTATAGCTGCATATACTGCTGCACCAGAAGAAATTCCTATTAGAACACCCTCAACTCTAGCAAAATCTTTAGCTGTCTTAAATGCATTTTCATCTTTTACTTGAATTATCTCATCAACATATTGTTCTTTATAAATTTCTGGAACAAAACCAGCTCCAATTCCTTGAATTTTATGCGCTCCTGGATTTCCACCACTTAATACAGGTGAAGATAATGGTTCAACTGCAATAGCCTTAATTTTCGGATTTTTCTTTTTTAGATTCTTTGATATTCCTATAACAGTTCCACCAGTTCCAACACCAGCTACAAATGCATCTAAATCTGGAATATCCTCAAAAATTTCTTCTGCTGTTGTTTCATAATGCTTTTCTGGATTAGCTAAATTTTCAAATTGTTGAGGTATAAAATATCCATCTCCACTTCCAATTTCTAATGCTTTTTCTATTGCACCTTTCATTCCCTTACTTCCATCAGTTAATACTAATTTTGCTCCATAAGCCTTAATTAAGTCTCTTCTTTCTTTACTCATTGTTTCAGGCATAACTATAGTAACATCATATCCCTTTAACTTTCCTATGAATGCAAGTCCTATTCCTGTATTTCCACTTGTTGGTTCAACTATTGTTGATCCTGGTTTTAATAAACCTTCTTTTTCTGCTTTTTCAATCATTCCAAGTGCTGCTCTATCTTTAACACTTCCACCAGGATTAAATTTCTCTAATTTAACATAAACATCTGCTATATTTTCACCTTTAACCAAGTTGTTTATCTTTAAAACTGGTGTTTTTCCTATTAATTCTAATACTCCATTATAAATCATTATTCTAGTCCTCCTTAATATTTTTCTATTTGATATTTTGAAATCATATATTTTAACCTTATCTTAGTATACTAATTATTAGTTAGGCACATTAAAGAAAATAATATACCAAAGATGTGCCTTATATAACAAAAAAACTCCATCTACTATAATAACTATAGAGACGAAGTAATATTCGTGGTTCCACTCTAATTGAATTAAATTAAAATAATTTAATTCCACTCATTTTTGACACTTAAGATGCCATATCACTATAACGGGTGAACCCGGAGAATCTTACTATAATAGCATTTGTATAAAATGTACAGTTCAGATTTCAACTCCAAAGGGCACTTCACATAAATTCTTGATGAAAAAATCTCAGCATATTTTTCTCTCTGTAATCTTTCTTTATGTTACTTTCCTTTTTCACTGTCTTTAATTCTGAGTAATTCGATAAGCTTTATATCTTTATTATATGTTATTTTTAAAAAAAGTCAACAATATTTTTTAAAATTAAGGCATATTAAAGAAAATAGCAAGTCAAAAAATTAAAACATTATTTAGTTTTTCTTTTTCCAAAGAGGATATAAAAATTCATCTACTAAATCATGAATAATTACTATTCCAACTAATTTTTCTTCTTCATCTATTACAGGAACAGATATTAAATCATACTTAGCTGCCACCTCAATTGCATAATTAATTTCATCATCATGTCTAACATGAGATACTGTTTCATCCATAATATCTTTTATTTTCTTATCACAATCATTTATTATTAAATCTCTTAATGCAATCATACCTTCAATCCTATCTTCTTCATTTGTTATATATATATAATACATAACTTCCTCGTCTGGCTGCATTTCTTTTAATATCTCAATAGCATCACCAACAGTAATATCCAGATTAACAGATATAAATTCTTTGCTCATTATGCTTCCTACAATTTCATCTTCATATTGTAGTAGTTCCTTAACTTCTTCAGCATCTTCCTTTTCCAAATTGATTAGTATTTTTTCTCTTTCTTCTTCATCTAAATCATCTAGAAGATCTGCAATTTCATCACTTGGCATATTTTCTAAAACCTCAGCCGCTCTACTATCTGATAAATCCTTAATAATACTTCCTTTATATTCTGCATCTATTTCTTCTAATGTGTCAGCTGCTAAATCTTCATCTAAAGATTCAAAAATTTGTTTTCTTGATCTTGCATCTAACTCTTCTAATATATCTGCAAGATCAGCTGGATGTAATGTTGATAATTTTTGATATGGAAGTACTAACTTAAGATTGTTATCAACCATTTCTAGTGATTCAACATCTTCCCACATTAAAACTTTATCTTCATAATCTTTTCTTAAAATTTGATATATAAACTTAACTATTCCTGCAATTTTAAATCTTCTATATCTAGCAAGTGGTCCTGTCTCAACAGCAACTACTCTATATTCTCCTGCAATTTCTGCTATTCTTAAATCGTTAACCCTTACAACTTGTTTACCATTTATATCTACTATTTTCTTATCTAATAAATTTTCTGACAGAAGATAAGTATAAGTCATAGGAAGTATTTCCTTACTTCCTCTAGTTTCAATCTTAACAATTCCTCCATCTTCAAAAAATTCTATATTTCTAAATTCATAATGAAATGTAACGCCATCTTTTCTAATCTTATATCCGATTACTCTTGGATATCCTTCTTCAGTAGTTACATAAACATCTCTTAATTCACCAAGTATATCACCAAATTCATCATAAACCTTCCTTGATAAAGCACTTGTATATAAAAATACAGCTAATTTCTTCATGTAAGCCTCCTCTTTATTGCTCAGAAAGAAGTCTTACTTATCTAAAAAAGATGAGACTTCTCCCTTAAGATATTAAATTTTAACCTATGTTCTTTAATACTCTGAGGTCCAGCCTCCATCTTTTACACCACCCTATAATACAATTTCTATAAAACATCTAGTTTATTTTTAATATTAATAATTCTTAATCTACTTATTTCTACTAATTATTATATTACATATCCATAAAAAGGCAACAAATTTTTGTTTTTTATATTATTCATCAGCTTATTAACTTTATTTTCTAATTAAAAATACTTTAAATCATACCATTTTTTTGTACTATCTTAATACTAGTCATCTCCAAATAAATAACTAGTAAATCTTTTTGTATAATAATGGAATAATTTAACACCATATTTAAAAAATTACACTGTTAGAAGTTATACAAAATCTTGTAAAATCATTGCTATTTGTAAAGTAATTATCGTTATGTTAATATAAAATACATTAGATAGTTACAGCATTTAAAGGAATATAATAAACTAGTTTAGGATTATTATTTCCTTTTAAATCATTAAATAGAAATTTATGAATTGGAGTTAATTAATATATGAAACTTTGTAAAGAATTTTTACCTATTAGTAAAGAAGACTTAGCAAAAAGAAACATTGATCAATTAGACTTTATTATTGTCAGTGGTGATGCTTATGTGGATCATCCATCATTTGGTACTGCTATTATAGGCAGAACACTTGAATCTCAAGGATTTACTGTAGGCATTATAGCTCAACCCAAATGGAAAGATTCTGAAGATTTTAAGAAGCTAGGACGTCCTAAATATGGTTTTCTTGTAAACTCAGGTAATATCGATTCAATGGTTAATCACTATACTGCTGCAAAAAAAACACGACGTGAGGACCTTTATTCACCTGGTGGCGAAGCTGGCCATAGACCTGATAGAGCTGTTATAGTTTACTGTAATAGAATTAGAGAAGCTTTTAAGGATGTCCCTATTGCAATTGGTGGGATAGAAGCAAGTTTAAGAAGATTTGCACATTATGATTATTGGGATAATAAGGTTAGAAGAAGTATTCTTTTAGATTCTAAAGCTGACCTATTAATGTATGGTATGGGCGAAAAAACTGTAGTTCAAATTGCTGAATTATTAAGATATGGAGCAAGTATAAAAAATATTACAACTGTACGTGGAACTTGTTATTTAACTAAAGATATATCTTCTATTAAAGACTCAATTACAGTTCCTTCATTTGAAGAAGTATCTACTGATACAAAAGCTTATGGAGAAGCTTATAAATTAGAATATTATGAACAAGATTCTATACAAGGTAAAACTATTGTTCAAAAATATGGCGATAGATATTTAGTGCAAAATCCGCCTCAAGAAAACTTAACTGAAGAAGAAATGGATCTTACATATGATTTACCTTATACAAGAACTTACCATCCAATATATGAATCAAAAGGTGGTATTCCTGCAATACAAGAAGTTAAATTTTCAATAACTAGTCATAGAGGATGCTTTGGTTCATGTTCTTTCTGTGCATTAACTTTCCATCAAGGAAGAGTTATTCAAAATAGAGGACAACAATCAATAATCGATGAAGCAAAGTTATTAACAACTTTACCTGACTTTAAAGGTTATATACATGACATTGGAGGTCCTACTGCTGACTTTAGGCACAAAGCCTGCAAAAAACAAGAAGTACATGGTACTTGCAAGACTAAACAATGTATGTTCCCAGCTCCTTGTAAGAATTTAATAATCGATCATACTGAATATCTTTCACTTTTAAAAAAAGTTAGAAATATTGATGGAATAAAAAAAGTATTTATTCGTTCTGGTATTAGATATGATTATTTAATACACGATAAAAATGATTCTTTCTTTAAAGAACTATGTGAACATCATATAAGTGGTCAATTAAAAGTTGCCCCAGAACATGTTGTTCCAAGAGTATTAAATCAAATGGGCAAACCAACAAGAGAAGTTTATGATAGGTTTGTTGATAAGTATTTTAAACTAAACAAGCAAGTAAATAAAAATCAATTTTTAGTTCCCTATTTAATGTCTTCTCATCCAGGTTCAGATTTAAATGCAGCAATAGAACTTGCTGAATATGTAAAAGAGATGGGATATACTCCAGAACAAGTACAAGATTTTTACCCAACTCCAGGAAGTTTGTCAACAACTATGTATTATACTGGATTTAATCCAATTACTGATGAAGAAGTGTATATTCCAAAAACTCAAGAAGAAAAAAACATGCAAAGAGCATTAATACAATTTGCTGTTCCAAAAAACTATCAAACAGTTAAAAAAGCATTAATTAAAGCACATAGAGAAGATTTAATAGGTAATGGAAAAGATTGTTTAATTGGTAATGCACCAGGTAAAATTGGTTATCAAGGTAAACATAAGTCAAATAATAAACCATTTAATAATAATTCAAGTAAAAATGCTAATAATAATTTAAATAGAGAATTAAATAAAAATGAAAATCATACTTCCAAGAATGGTCCAAATAAGAGTACTGAAAATAATACAAGCAATAACGCATGTAAAAGTACAAATAAAAATAAACAAAGTTTTAAAACTTCTTTTCATAAAAATAAAAGCAATAATAAAAGAAGAGAGAGTTAGCTTTAGCAATATAAAAGAAAATGGGGCTGTCTCAGAATTACCAAGTGAAGTAATAACAAAGAAATAGAAATAACATTTATTAAAGAAGACTAGAAAAATAAGCTAATATTTTCTAACATTTAAAGTTGTACCCATAAAAGATTGCTCCTAATATGCATTAGGACTATCATTTATGGAACAACTTCAAATGAAGAAACTATAAGCTTATTTTTCAATGCTTCTTACATAAATGTTATTTCTATTTTTTTTGAATATACATCATATCAGTAGATGATTTGTATTATGAGACATCCCCATTTTTTTGAATATACTTTAAGCATATAAAAAACTTACCACAATTTTAATTTCATTAAGGCACATGAAAGAAATTAAAATTGTAGTAAGTTTATATTTTTATGTGAATAATATCTTATCCCTTAGTACAATAATGTAAAAATCTTACTCCATCATTCTAAAGATTTTTTGCCTTTTTAAAGCTATCTAAAACGGAATTCATGATAATAATAAATATTAAATCACCTATTACTGGATAAGGGAAACATCTTGATCCACCTAAAATCATAACACTTTCTAACATAACAACTACAATTGCTAAAATCATTAATCTTATACCATTTTTATTTACAAATTTTTCATCTAACAATATTACGTTAATAATAAGAAATACTCCTAATATTATTAATGTAAATAAATATAATAATATTTCTTGATTAATTTTTATTATAAATCCATATAAATTATTAACATCAAGTGTTACCTTTGATATATATAATATTGCAATATAAATAGCACTTAGGACAATGGCAATTATATAGTTCCAATTAAATTTTAACTGTTCAGATCTTAAATACACATATGTTATAGCTAAAACCATAAGTGGAATTGTTAAATTATTTAAGAATATTATTGGTTTTAAAGAATATATAAAATTACTATTCCTAAGTATACATAGTAAAAACAAACCTACATGCCTTAATATAAACAATAGTATTACTATTGTAGTATATATTTTTATTTTCTTTGGTGAAACTTCTAAGTTTTTTTTAAGTATTAAAAATGATAAACAGATTATAAATAACAAAATTAAATAATATGCAAAATTCAAAAATTACACTCCTAGCTTAAATTTATGTTACTTAATATATATTATCTTTTTTTTATTTTATTCCTAAAACTTTAATTCCGCCTTTTATACATTTAATTCTTAAAGGAAATTCTGGTCCTCTTTCTCCATCAATATCTGTAACTATATCTTCTGAAGATTGAATATATAAATCATCTGTTTTAAAATAAACTACTTTATCAGAATCCAAGTGTTCACCTTTTAAGACCTTAATAAATAATGGTAATAATTCAATAATCTGAATAGCTTTAAACATTATCACATCAAGCTTTCCATCATATAAATTAGCTTGTGTAGCTAACTTAAAATTCCCTGCTGTTTGACCATTAAATACTAATAATAAATACATTTGTCCATCATATTTGCATTCTTTTGATTCTATATTAACTTTTAATTTTCTAAAGTTTGGTAGCTCTTCTAATCCTTTTAAATAATAAGCTAACTTCCCTATAGTATTTTTTAAATTTACATCTGTCTTTTGAGATACATCTGTAAAAAGGCCTGTACTTGCTACATTTATAAAATACTTATCATTTATTTGTCCAAGATCAACAGGTGTTGGTTTTGAATTTAGTATTTTATTGCATCCTTCTACAATATCATTTGTAACCCCGATAAACTTTGCAAAATCATTTGCTGTTCCAACTGGTAGTATTCCTATTGGTAAATCTATATTTCTTTTTTTCATAGCATTCACAACTGAATCAACAGTTCCATCTCCACCAGCAATTAAAATGTATTCATAAGTAGTATCAATTCCATCTAATGCTTCTGATAATGCTTTTCCCTTTTGAATTCTATATGGAATAATTTGCAATCCTGCTTCTTCATGCAATCTTATAACATTATCTAACTCATTTATTATAATATTTTCGCCTGAGTATGGGTTGTATATGAATCTAACTTTTTTAATCAATATAATTTACCTCCAACCAAATTTGTTATACAGCTGATTATATCATTTTCAACTTTTAATGTCGATAATACATTACAATTTATGTAATTATTTGGTATGAAATTAGCAGTTTTTCTAACTTATGAATAACATTAATTCAATTAAACCTTATATTTTAGATCAATATATGGTATAATAAGTCTTCGTAAATAATTTTTTATAATTTTAGGAGTGATTTTATGAGGAAAAGTTGTATTCCTAACATATTTACCTTTATAAACCTGTCTTGTGGCGTTGTTTCAATATTATCCGTTATGAATCATAATTATATTTGGGCAGGTCTTTATATACTAATCGCAGGTTTAGTAGATAGATATGATGGAAGAGTTGCACGGTTTCTAAATGTTTCTAGTGAATTAGGAAAAGAATTGGATTCCTTAGCTGATTTAGTTTCTTTTGGCGTAGCTCCGTCTATACTAATATATATTTTATTTGAATTTACAAAATTAGGGCCAAATGGATTATTAGGCTTAGCTTTATTATTGCTATTCCCAATTTGCGGAGCCTTTAGATTAGCAAGATATAATTCATCAGATTTTGATGGTGTATTTACTGGTGTTCCTATTACTATTGCTGGATGTTTTATGGCATTTTTTGCTTTACTTAACTTACAAGCACGGGCATCAATTTATATTGCAATTATTCTAATGATAGCATTTTCATACTTAATGGTAAGCGACTTTAAATTAAAGAAATTTTAAAGAAAATAAATTAGGACTGGCTGTTTTTAGTCAGTCCTTTTTTGATTAAATAATACTTTACTCATCTCTTTCAGAACTTTGAAAATTTAATGCATTATCTATCTCTGTGAGTATTATGTCTTTTTCTGAATTTATCGTAATATATTCATTTTTAATTTTACAATATTTTAAATATCCACCCTCACATTTATCTAAAGCTACTATCAATTCATCAATTAACTCTCCCATCTCATCCACTCTATCTATAGCTTTTCTAATTTCACTTTTTTTTGCAACATTAATATTATTTAATTCTGCCGCTCCTCCAATTAAAAGTCTATATGAATCTACATAAGTTTTAAGTATTTGACTTAAATTACTTATATCTTCGCATTGATCTTTTATTAAATTCTTATATTTCATAATCTTAAATCCCTATAAATTTATTATTCAATAACTAATATATTATTAAATTTCAATTTTTATGTTCAATTGTATGTCTATTTAAAGCATATTTTTAAAAATAACAAGCCAGTATGCATATAAAATAGGCTGTTGCCTATAATGATTTGAAAAATCATTTTGCAACAGCCTCTTTTTAATGTTAGGCATATTCAAATAAATAACAATTCAAAGATACAACGTATATTTTGCGTCATATACCTTATCTACCTTTCAGTTTCGTTATTTGCATACTCCTCATCTAATTCATTCCACAAATTTTTCATTGTAATATATTCTACTCCCTCTTCAAGTGGACTTAACAACATATCACGTTCTTCTGTTATTACACATTTTCTATTTCTTACATCATTAGGTTTATCAACATCATTTTTAAAATCATCAACACAAAGAACAGGAACTAGAAAATCACTTGGAAATTTATAAAACATATATTATTCCTCCTATTCTACTGTTCCTCATTGTATATTTGTTTAAAATATGACCTTGGATATTTGCATAGTGGACATGACATTGGTGCTTCCATTCCCTCATGGATGTATCCGCAATTCATACACTGCCAATAGCATTCATCTTTACACTTAAACATAGTTCCTGTTTTAATCTTTTCTGCTAATTCTAAAAATCTTTTTTTATGATTACCTTCTACTTCTTGAAGTTCTTTATAAAAATCTGCAATTTCTACAAAACCTTCTTCTCTTGCTACTTTTTCAAATTCCTTATAAAGATTATTGCTTTCATTTGCTTCTCCTAAAGCTGCATTTATTAAATTTTCCTCTGTAGTTTTAACCTTGTTTAAATATCTCTTAAATACTTCCCTCGCATGAGCATATTCATTTCCAGCTGTTTCATCAAATATTTGTCCAACCCGTCTAAAGCCTTCTAATCTAGCTTTTTCTCCATATAGTCCATAAGTATTTCTTGCTCTAGATTCACCTGCAAATGTCTTATATAAATTTTTTTCAGTTTTACTATCCTTTAGGTTCATATTCCTCTCCTATAATATTATTTAGGCATTATCAAAAAGTTAATAAATTATATTATTATTTTTTAATACCTTGTCCTATATTAAAATATTCATATAAGTTTTTTTTGTTCCTTAAGTGAAAGTCCAAAAGTAAGAGTCCAAATTTTATATTTGGTTTCTCGAACTTTCTCTGTGAGCATTTCATATTTGGGTACTTGAACTTACTCAGCGAATGCATATGAGTCGAGTTTCCCCTAAAGTCCAAAAGTGATATTCCAAATCTTGTATTTTGCTAACAGAACTTTCCCTGTGGGCATTCTACATTTGGTTTCTTGAACTTACTAAACAAAAGCAAATGTGAGTCTAGTTTTTAATAAATAGTAATTTTTTTATCAATATTGCAAGTTAAGGTTATCTCTTTTTTATCAATGCCTGTTGTAATTAATTTAACTTGTTTTCCCCAAAGCTCTTGTATATATCTTAATGTTTCCTTTGCATAAGAAAATTCTAGCTCTCTTCCATCAAAAACATGTTCTAATGTTAATGTATAGTCTTTGACATTTAAATCCAAAACCCTAATATATGGGATATTTCCCATACCACAAGTGTAACTTAAGTTATCTCTGATTATTTTCCATCCATCTTCATCTGAAATCTCTTCAATAACCGTATCAAATGCTCGTTTATTATATTGAAACAAATTTAATTCTTCGCATAATTCTTTAGTTAAATATCGTCTTAAAAAAGAACAATCCCTTTCAATTTCTCTTATTTCAAATATTTTTTCTTTTCCATACCTTTTTTCAATATCTTCATAGATTTTAAATCCAATATAATAAGGATTTATTCCCCCAACCATTGGTGCTATTACATCATTATGTCTTTTTAAAAATTCAAAATATAAGTCTTGTGGTAAGTCTAATTCTTTTAAAATATTATAATGGGAATAACTTGCCCACCCCTCATTCATTATCTTGGTCTCAATTTGTGGAATAAAGTACTCTGTTTCTCTTTTTACTATCTTTAAAATTGTTTTTTCCCATTCTTTTAATTTTCCATATTTAATTATAAATTCAACCACATCGTCTTCAGGCTCTATTGGTATCTTTTCTATATTTGGAAAAGGAATTTCATCATTATAATCCAATACTCCCCTATTATCCATTTTTCTCTCATAATCTTTTATCATACTTTCTTTCATTTCCTCATCAGAAAGTTTTTTCATACCAATAACTCTTCCAATCTGATATCTTATAGCATGAGCTGCATCTAATATTCTCTCTACTTGCTTATATCCTATGCTTGGATTATTAATATATCCACGTATAATGTCCGCATCTAATTTAAACATTTCAATTGTATACTTTGCATTGGTGGCTTCTTTAAACAATCTATTATTTTTAAAGAAATCATTGTGACCATATACATGAGCCATAGTCAATATTTGAAGTAATAATGTATTTTCCTTCATTAAATATGCTAAACATGGATCAGAATTAATTACCATCTCATAAGGTAGTCCTGTAAGATTTAAGGAATAAAGCATTTTATTTCTCTCATAAGCCTTACCATAACTCCAATGTGGATATTTTGATGGCATTCCTACATAAGCTTCATACCCTATCATCTCATTAAAACCTATAAATTCAAATTCTTGATTATAAAAATCTAATCCATATTTTTTAGCTTTCTTTTCTATCTTTTCATTCCACTCTTCAATATCCCTTAAGCTATAACTCATGCTTACTCCTCCTTTAATTCCTTTTTAAGCATAACCTTTAGTGCTTCCCATAAATCTTTTTTCTCCTTAATTATTACCGATACAAAGTTCTCTTCTTTAATTTCTTTATCAAATTTGTGATACATAGTTTGAGTATATGTTGATGGAAGAAGTTCTGCATATCCAAACATATTACTCACCTTACATATATTTTTAACTGATTCTATAGCTCTTACATTATCTTCTGACCAATTATCACCATCACTAGCATATACAGGGTATATATTCCATTCAGACGGAGGATATTTTTCATCTATCAACCTTAAAGCTTCTATAATGCCACTGGATATATAAGTTCCTCCAGATTCAGACTTATGAAAAAATTCATATTCCCTCACTCTTTTAGCAATTGTAGTATGATATACAAACTCAAATTCTATATTGTTATACTTTCTCTTTAAAAATCTTGATAATACAAAAAAGAATGACCTTGCTAAGTATTTCTTTGTTGAATCCATGGATCCTGAAGCATCCATAATAAATATCATAACTGCATTACTAGCCTTCTTAGGTTTTAATTTAACCCTATAATATCTAAGATCTTCTTCTCTAAATGGAAACCTCTCTAACTTGTAACCTTGACTTGTTTCCATCAATGCTCTCTTCTTACTTTGCTTTCTTGCTATCTTGCACATTACTGTTTTTTTCTTTGCAAGCCTAGGTTTTATCCCGTGTCTTTGATATCCCTTTTTTTTACCACAATTCTCACTAAAAATTTCCGAATATTTCTTTTCATCTAAATTAGGTAGGTTTAATTCATCTGACATATACTCTAGAAGCTCTTCAAGGGTAATCTCTGTTTCATATACCTCATCGCCTTCATTATTTCCAGCTCCTGCATTTCCTTTGCCTGTTTTATTCTTACCCCCACTATCTATCTTATCTCCACGTTTTTCCTCACCAGTCCCACTTGCTACCCCCTTAGAGTTCCTTCCATACACAAATTGATATTCTTTAATGCTCTTAATCGGAATTTTAAACTTCTTGTTTTTACTTTCACCTAATATACTTTCTTCTGATAGAATATCTCCTAAATTTTCTTTTATTGATTTTTCAACTAATTGTCTATGTCTTCTTTTATCCTCTATCGCTCTGTCGTGATCTACTTGATTATCTGTATTATCCCTAAATATAGCCATATGCTATTTTAATCCTTCCACAAATTGTTAGCAGCATATTTTAAAATCACATCACAACAATGAAGACAATATCCACTCTTTTGCATTTCATCTACCATAGAATTATATTTTTCTGCTTGTTCTTCATTTCTCACCTTAGATTTAGTTATAATTCTAGACAAATCCTTAACTGAAGCTATTAGTTTCTTTTCTATAGCATCTTTTAATGGTTCATATGAAGTATAATCAAGCGTTTCACCCTTTCTAATTATATAGAACATATATGAAGTAACATCGCTTCTAAATCCTTTAGCTGAAGCATCATAAACACCTATTTGTTCCTCAATACTTCTCATAAATTCTTCATCTGGATTAAGCTCTTCCCCGGTAGATGAATCCTTGATTTTATTTTTATTTACATATGCTTCTGCATTATCTATATAATTATTAAATAAACTTTCAGCTTGTTCTCTAAATGAAACAATAAATGCCTTAGTAATTTCTTTTTCTAAAATCTTATTGTATTCTTTTCTTATGGTATCTTGTATAAAGCCTAAATATCTCTTTTTATCATCAGCTGCAATATCCATTTCTTTAACTGATTTTATTAAGCTCTCCATAATACTTAATGGATTAATACAGTCATATTCTGAATCCGAAAGTGCATTATCTATTACCTTAACAATAAATCTTGTGCTTATTCCTTTCATTCCTTCATATTGCCCAGCTTCTTCTCTAAGTTCTAAAATATCAATCCTCTTTGTAGTTCCTTTCTCTACTATTTCTTCCCCATTATAAATTTTCAACTTAGTAATTAGATCAACCTTACTTGAAAATGCTAATCTTGAAAGAATTGCAAACATTGCTGCAGTTTCAATAGTATGAGGTGCTATATGTGCTTTAAAATTACTCCTATTTAATATCTTTTTATATATTTTTATTTCTTCATCTAACTCTAAGCAGTATGGAACTTCAACCTTTACTATTCTATCTAATATAGCTTCATTTGTATGATCTGATTTAAATTTATTCCATTCTGCTTCATTAGAATGAGCTAATATAACCCCATCAAAATAAATCATAGAACCTTTACCAGGTGAAGGTACTGATTTTTCTTGAGTGGCAGTAATTATTGTATGAAGATACTCAACATCATTCTTAAAAACTTCTATAAATTCTACGAGTCCTCTATTTCCAACATTGAAAGCACCATTTAATGAAAATATTCTTGGATCATCTTCTGAATATAAATCCATTTTTGAAATATCAATAGAACCATTTAAAATTGAAGTATCTTGATTATTAGGATCAACTGGTGGTACTACCCCTATTCCTTTTCTTGATCTTATAGAAAAATCTGTTGTTTCAATAGGAAATTCTTCATATTTGCCTTTAAACTCATTAGTTAATCTATATTTACATACTGGACATAAATCTCCTTCTATTTGTATACCTAATAATTCTTCAAATTTAGGTCTTAAGTGCTTAGGAATAAGATGCAGTGGTTCTTCATGCATAGGACATCCCTTCAATGAATAAACTGGTTCACATTCTTCTAATGCACTTTTTATACTTTCAACTAAGGATGACTTACCTGCTCCAACGGGACCAACAAGATATAAAACTTGTCTTGCTTCTTCCCCTTTCATTGCTGCAGACTTAAAGTAATTACATAGTTTCATGATAACTTTATCAATTCCATAAAACTCATCTTTAAAAAATCCATATCTTCTTATTGAATCATTTCCATAGATTTTTCTTATTCTAGGATTTTCCTCTGCCTTTAGTTCCTCTATTCCCCTTTTTACAATCATGTCATGAACCCTTTTATGTGAAAGCTTAGATATATCTGGATCTTTTTTTACTATCTCTAAATACTCTAAAAAAGTTCCTTCAAACTTTTTCTTATTACAATTCTCTCTATCTGTTTCTATAAATTTTTTGAAGTCCATAAATACGCCCTCCTTTTTATTAAAATATATTCAGATCAAAGCCGTGTGTATGACAAAAAAAGAAAGAAAACTGTAATTTTAAGTTAACACATAATATTTAAGGCACATGAAAGAAAATAATAGACTGGCTATATGTTAAGATGTAGACACTTTATTTAAGGCTATTAATGAATATATTCATTGATATTTGACTGGTATTAAAAAAACCACACTCCTATTGAATATAGGAATGTGGCTTAAAAATAACTCGCTTTTTAAAACAATATCCACTTAATGTGGGAACAGTTCACTATTTAAACTTTATGCTCCTCTTTTCTTAGTAAAGCCCATAAAGTCCATTTGCAACATGAAAATATCTGTTGCAGTAAGGTTATTTAAAGAACCATTCATAAAATACTTCTCTCCAGCTACCTTAACATCATCTTTTCTAACATCTTCTCCCCATATTATAGTTGGAACTCCATCTCCAGTATGATCTCTTGCTTCACATGGAGTTGAATGGTCAGCTGTAAAACTTATATAGCATTTTGATTTATCTACATTATTTAATATATAACCAACCATCTTGTCTATCTTTTCTATAACCTCCACTTTTTTTAAAGGTAGATTATCATGACCTGCAAGATCTGTTGCCTTAACATGCACTACAACCCAATCATAACCTTTATTTATATATTCTACTGCCTTTTTAGCTTTTTTACCTATGTTTGTATCAAAATTTGCAGTAAAGTCATCTTCTGCATATTTTTCCATCCCTGCTAAATTTGCAATACCATAAACTGTTTTGTCTCCAGCTATACATACTGCCTTAATTCCAAACTTTTCTGTTATTTTCGGCATGTATTTCTTTTGCCCAACACCCCTAGTTAAAATTATATTTGCAGCTTCTTCTCCATCTGCAATTCTCTTTATATTAACTGGATGATTTTTTAATATTTTATTTGCTTTCATTGTAAATTCAAGAAGATTTTTTGCTGTTTTATTGCTTTTAACATCATTTTCATCTATTGCTATTGGTTTTACTAATTTTTCTCCTTCACAGGCTGTCCCAGGATCTGTACAAATTATTTCTTTTCCTAATCCTTCACCTCTTAAGACAACAGCTACTCTATGATCAGTTAGTTCCTTAACTAAAACTTCTGTTCCATCTTCTAATATCATTCCATTTAATGAATTTGCTAATAAATCTGTATCTTTTCTAATACGACCAGCTCTTCTATCAATAACAATATTATTTTCATCTATAGTTCCAAAGTTACCTCTAAAAGCAATATCTCCATCATCAATCTCTATCCCAGCGCTTATAGCTTCAAGAGGTCCCCTACCTGGATAAACTTCATTGCTATCATATCCAAATATCTCAAGATGACCTACATCAGTACCAACTCTTATACCTGCTGATATTGGATATACATTTCCACATATACCTTCAGCTACTAATTTATCTAAATTAGGAGTATTTGCTTTTTCAAGTGGAGTTAAGCCATTTAACTCTTTATTAGGTCTATCCCCTAGCCCATCTGATATTATTAATATACCTTGTCTTTTTCTCAAATTTATTCACCTACCTACTATTTATTCTTAGTTTTTTTAATTTTTAGTCTTTAATTTTTCTTCTTTAGCCTTTTCTAATAAATCTCTATTCTTAATCATAAATAATATTGAAATTACAATTGCTAATGCCCAAACTATATAATTAAAGGTTTTATTTTTGTTATACACATTAATTGAAAGTTTCATGTCAGATCCACATTTAACTTTTTTAAATTCAAACTTTCCAAAAGTTTGTCCATCTTTTTGAAAAACCTCATATTGCTTTTCAGGATTAAAGTCAACTATATGTAAAAGTTCATATCCATTAGGAGCTGCTAAATTAATTGTATAATTTTCAATATTTAAAGGTGAATTATTTTTCTCTTTAAATTCAATTAACTTTACATTTTGAGGAAATGTACTTCCTATCTTAGCTGCTTTTTCTACATAAGTTTTTTCTTGTATGATTTCAATGGAAAACTTAACTTCCTTATTTTTTTCTGTGAAATTTAATGAGTTATATTCTATATCCCCATTTTTTATAAGTTCAACATCTCCATTTTGTGTACCATTTTCTATTGTAATTTTATTTATTTTGCTATCTTTATAAGATGGAAAATCTACCTTCCCATTTGAATCTGTTATAGCTGTTATACTTTCTTTTATATTTGCATTTTCTCCATTTTTAGTAATTACATCCTCTATAGAAATTAACTTTCCATCTTTATCTGCCGCAAAAACTTGCTCTGCGGGTAAAATTATTAAAGTTAATGCTAGTAATACAGTCAGTAGTTTTTTCATATCATTTCCCCCCTAAACTATTCCTAATAATTTAAACCAAGTAAATGAAGCAACTATTAAAATTCCCCATTTTACTAATAACACAAGTAATCCATAAACCAGTTCCTGTAATACACTAAAGTATCCAGTATTGTAATATATAAGATTAACCTTACTACTTGGTGGTAATGTAATTGTATCTGCAATAGTTAATGCTGCTGGTAATGCAAGAGCAACTGGATTGTAACCTGATGTTTTTGCTATTGCTATTATTGTTGGTATAAGTATTATTGTTCTTACTGTTTTTGATGTGAATACTAAATGACTGAAACTTGAAATAAACATTATTACTGCAAATAGTGCATAGAAACTTAGATTCTCGATTCCTAAAGATGTAAATATACTATTCAGTACCCATGATGCAACTCCAGTATCATTTAATGCAACTCCACCTGCATATGCTCCACATGCAAATATTAATAAGTTCCATGATATCTTAGCTTCTTTCCACTTTAATATTCCTATATAAGGCATGAAGAATAATGCTGCTGATAGTATTGCAACCATAACCAAACTTAATCTAAATCCGAATATTTTAAGTTGTGCCTTATCTAATGCCCACATAATAACTGTGAAAGCAAATATAGCAAGTGATTTCTTTTCTATTATTGACATCTTGCCAAGACTTTTATATTGATCGTTAATTTTTTTCATATCTTCTTCAGTTACTTTTTTATTATGCACCTTAAATAATGACTTACCTATAAAAAATGAAGCTATTAATGTAAGTATAGTTATTGGTGCTGATGCCATAAACCATTCACCCCATGAAATTTCATGACCTGAAAGATCTCTTATAAAACTAACTGCAAGTATTTGTGAAGATGTAGCAGTTAATATGGCAGCTGTTGATAAGTTATTTGACTGAATTCCTTGTAATGCTAATAGTCTACCAAAGTTATTTTTAGGATCATCTAAATTAACATGGAAAGCTTCTATTACTAACATTACTATAGGGAACATCATAGCAGCACGAGCAGTTGTTGATGGAACAACAAAAGCTATTAAAAAGTTTGTTGCCATAAGCAATGCTAATATACTATTAGTACTCTTTCCGAATTTAGTAATAAGAAATAATGCTAATCTTTTGGCAAGACCACTCTTTTCCATACCAGATGCTATTATGAAAGCCGCAAAAGTTAACCAGATAACTTCATATCCTAAGACTCCCATAACCTGAGTTTCATCCCAAGCACCAGTTAATGGTAAAAGAACTATAGTAAGTAGTGCTGTTACATAATTAGGTATACTGTTTGTTATCCATAATGTTAATGCAAACAAGAATACCCCCATTGCCATCTTCCCTGAATAAGAAAGTCCATTTGGTGTTGTCATTGTAAAAATTATTGCAAATAATATAAGTGCAAGTGGTAAACCAAAAAACTGCATCCTTATTTCAAAAGGACTTTTTTGTTTTTTTATTTTTACCTCTTTTTCTGAATTACTCAAAACACATTTCTCCTCTCATCTTTGTATTGGTTTTCATAAAATCATTCTAAAGCAAATTAAATCCTTTATCCAATTATGAATACTTATGGAAAAAATCTTTCTTAATTTTACTATAAGTATTTTTTATAGTTGCTTGTTTGTTATTTATTAACTTATTAATTAATTATGTAGTATAATTTTATTAAAATAAACATATGTTAAGAGGTATTGCAATGAATATTCAAAACATAAAAACATTCCTTATTCTTTCTGAAAATAATAATTTTACCAAAACTTCCCAACAATTATTTTGCACTCAAGCTGCTGTATCCCTTAGAATAAAAAATTTAGAAGCATATTTTGATACAAAACTATTTTCACGAGATAATAAAGATATAAAATTAACGGAGGCTGGAAAGGCCTTATTACCATATGCTAGAAAAATATTAGATGCATCAAATGAGGCTAAACTTAAACTTTCATTATTAAATGATTTAAAAGAACAAAAGATAAATATTTCATGTTCTAGCACCCCAGGTACTTACATACTTCCTGATATAATCTATAATTTCAATCTAAAATATCCATACATATCTATATTAAATGATGTTAAATATACTAAAGATGTAATACAAGACATAAAAAATAATCTGTGTTCAATGGCCTTAATAAGCCAACCAGAATTTTTTGATAAAGAAGATTTAATTTGTGAAGACATTTGTGATGATCCTATAGTATTGTTAGTAGGTAATAATCATCCTTTTGCTAAGAAAAAATCTATAAACATAAATAGTTTAAAGAATAGCACTTTCTTAATATCAAATCCTAAAACTTCAATAATTAAACATATTGAAAACATAGGAGATTTTAAATTTAAACCAGAAAAAATTTACACAATAGGTAATATAGAAGCTATAAAACAAGGAGTTATTTCAGGAATAGGCATATCTGTTTTATCTTATTACTGCATTAAAAATGAACTTAATTATGGATTAATTAAAGCTATTCCATTTAAAGAAGATATAAAGATTAATAGGAGAATTTATCTTATAAAAAATAAAGACTACAAACCTTCTATAGCTGAAAACATATTTATTGATTTTTTAAAGAATTCTTTAAAGCAATTATAATAAAAATTATTTATAGTGAATACTTCTATTAATTAAATGGTTCATCTTATATGAAAGCTTAGACATGTCTGGATCTTTTTTACTATCTCCAAATACTCTAAAAAAGTTCCTTCAAACTTTTTCTTATTACAATATCAACCTTCACTTAAAACACAACCTAAAATATTTATTAATCATTAAATAATAAATATTAAAAACAGGCATTTCACTATCAAGTTTGATAATAAAATGCCTGTTCTATTTATAATATATGGCTATGTTTTAAAAGCGTGTTGATATTGTTACATATTGTTCAGCGTGCTAAAGAATTGAACTTAAAAACATCTAAATGAGTATAGTCCCATTCCAGCTTATTCCAAAAACAAGTTTTGGACAAGCAACTAATGTGACAATACTCATTAAGAGTTCTAAAAGTCCAATTCTAATGCACACTTCACAAAAATGTAACAATATCAACACTATATTAAAACATAGCCTAATATATATGTTCTAAAAAATTTTCTTCATAATATATTTACTGAAGATTTATAGTAATAAAAATATGGTAATTTTTCAAAATATGGATTTTAACATACATAGTTGGGAAATATATAAATTAAATATATTATTTTGAAAATTTTTTATTCATTAATATCATTTCTTTTACAATACTTTTTAGTGTTTCTGTTGTAATTAATTGATCTTCTGCATGCATTAAAAGTAATGATATTTCAATTTTATCTCCTGCCGCTTCTTGTTGTATTAATGAAAAGTGTGATTCATGAGCCTTTAACATGCTAGTTTCCGCTTCATTAATTTTTTTTTCTGCTTCTTCAAAATTTCCTTCTCTTGAATCTCTTAATGCTTCAAATAATAGTGATCTTGCTTCACCAGAATTACTAATTAACTTGAATGATATTTCTTCTAATTTTTCCATCATTATCCCTCTTCTCTTATAATTATATTTTACACTACTTTACTGCCATGAATTTCTTTTGCTCCAGTAAAATCCAGTATAAATTCTCTATTTTCTTTTGTTACCCCTTTTCCTGGCATAATAGAAATTCTATCATTTGAATATTCAACTAAACTTTTTATCATTTCTTTTCCACTTAATGCATTTTCATTTCCACCTTTAGTTAATATTCTATCTACTCCTAAATCTACTAGTTCATCAATGGCTTTATACT
The DNA here is from genome assembly GCF_900112485.1 of Clostridium uliginosum. Lineage (GTDB taxonomy): Bacteria > Bacillota > Clostridia > Clostridiales > Clostridiaceae > Clostridium > Clostridium uliginosum. The sequence continues at coordinate 43,950 of NZ_FOMG01000014.1, read as the reverse complement.
TATCTTCTATTTCATCAAAAGCCATATGGAATGTTATACTCATAGGCTTTGCAATTTTCACAAGTTCTTTAACTGCCTTTATATCTATACATTTATTTTTCAATGCTCCTATTACTACTCCATACGCTCCAAGTTTTTTGCAAATTCTAATATCATCTTTCATTATTTCAATCTCTTCTAGAGAATAATTAAAATTTCCACCTCTTGGTCTAATAATAACCATGACAGGAATATTTAAGTTTGATATTGTTCTCTTTATAGTTCCATAACTTTGAGTAGTTCCATCTTCTAAAAGATTATCACAAAGTTCAATTCTATTAGCACCTAGCTTTTCAGCTCTTAAAGCTTCATTATAGTTTCCTACGCAAACTTCATATATACTCATTTATGATTTCCTCCCAGGATAACGAATTTATTAATATACATATTTAAATATAAAATCTAATGTTTAATCAAAAGTAATTGGTGATTTAATTCTCTTTTCATAAGCTTCTAACCATTCCTTTGTAGCTACATCATATGTAGTTTGTCCATTGTTAATTTTATTACATAAATAAACAGTTGGATGTTCGTCTTCTGAAACTACTGAAAATGTGAATCCTTCAATATTAGTTGCAACTCCCCATTCCCCTTTATTATTAAGTGCAACTATTGATATATCACCTGATTTTCCTCTTCTTTTAATTAATTTTTCATTTAATTCTAACACTGCTTTATCAGCTGCTTGTTGAGGATGTAATCCTTCTTTCATTAATCTTACTATTTCATATGAAATACATCCCTTCATTAAATCTTCTCCAAGACCTGTTGCTGATGCTCCACCTATTTCACTATCAACATAAAAACCTGAACCTGAAACTGGAGAATCTCCAACTCTACCTTTTTTCTTCATAAAAAGTCCACTTGTTGACGTTCCTGCAGCCATCTTTCCATTCTTATCAATAGCAATCATTCCTACAGTATCATGACCAGCATAAGGACTCAATCCCTTATCTATTGTTTCTCTTATTCTTTTTTGATAGTGCCTTTTTGCTCTATCTGTTAACATATTTACCCTTTCAAAGCCTTCTTTTTGAGCGTACTCATTTGCCCCTAATCCAACAAGAAAACAATTAAATCTTTCTTCACTTAATTTTTTTGCAATACTAATTGGATTTTTAAAGTCAGTTATTCCTCCAATAGCTCCAATTGAAAGTGTATCTCCATCCATATATGCAGCATCTAACTCAACCTGACACTTTTCGTTTGGTAATCCACCATATCCAACTGATTTATAATAAGGAAAGTCTTCCACCATTTTAATTGCTTTCTCTATAGCATTTCCCGAAAAACAACCTTTTTCTAAATCTTTTGATGCTTCTGTTATTCCTTCTATTGCCATTCTCCATGTTGCTATCATTGTCCATTTCATGAATATTCCTCCAATCATTATTACATTACTATAATAATTAAAGCAATAAACATGCCAATTAATAGAATATATTTAAATGTATGACTATATCTTAGTTTTTTAATTTTTCTTATTCTTCATAATTATAATTATAATAAGTGTGTTGTAAAGCTATACACAATATGCTACTATTAATACAGTATTTGTTAATAGTAATACATTATGTAACAAATTTTTATACAAAAATATTTTACTAAAGTGGGTAATTTATATGAAAAGAATTAAATTAATTTATGATACTATTAAAAAATTAGATAATGCCACTGGGATTACAACTAAAAAAATTAGTGATTATCTTAATTTAGAACGTTCTAATGTTAGTAAAGATTTGAATTTGCTCGTTAAAGACAATCTTTTATATAAAAACAATTCTAGACCTGTTAAATATTTCTTAAATAATCCTAATAATTTAGACATTAGTACAAATTCATCAATGGATCAATTATCTTATTTTTATCCATCATTAACTCATGCATTAAAATTATCAAAAACTGCTATATTATATCCTCCTAATGGAATGAATTGTTTGATAATAGGAGATACTGGTGTTGGTAAATCTATGCTTGCATCATTAATGCATGAATATGCAAGTTCACTAAATACTACTAAGGACATACCTTTTTTACACTTTAATTGTTCTGATTATTCAAACAATGTTCAACTTTTGAGTTCTCATCTTTTTGGAGTTAAAAAAGGAACTTTTACTGGTGCTACTAAAGATAAATCCGGTTTAATTGAACAAGCTGATGGTGGTATTCTATTCTTAGATGAAATTCACAATTTACCAAGCGAAGGTCAAGAAATGCTTTTTATATTTATGGATACTGGTTATTTTAAAAGATTTGGAGAGGTGTCACATAAAATAAAGTCATCCGCTCGTATTATTTGTGCAACTAATAAAGACATCAATACTTCTTTATTAGATACATTTATAAGAAGAATTCCAATTAAAATATATCTTCCTTCTCTAAATGAGCGAAGTCTAGAGGAACGATTAGTATTAATAGAATCTTTTTTAAAACAAGAAAGTCAAAAATTAAACAAGCCTATTCTTATTTCTTATAATTCTATTCTTTGTTTCTTATCATATGATTGTCCATATAATATAGGACAATTAAAAAATGACATAACATTGGCAGTAGCTAATGCATACTCTGATTACTTAATAAATAACAAAAAGCAAGTAAAAATAAATAGCCTTGATCTTCCTGATAATTTACAAAGTAAACTTAGTCAACCTTTATTAAGTGAAAAAAATTTACTTAATTGCCTTAATAATTTAAATGGTTATTTTATTTATGATAATAATACTAAAATAACTAATCATTCATTTTTAAAGTACAAACAAAGTATTCTTAATAGCTTTAAAGATTTAATTACTAATATAAATAATTCATTAAAAAATAAACATCTTAATAATAGTACTTTAGTTGATAGTTTCAATGATTATTTAATTACAATAAAAAACAATATACCAAATTATCATTATAATTTAAATAACTCAGCTTATGAAAGCCTTTATGAAAATCTTATTAATATCAACGAAAGAACAAAAACTTTTTTTACTGATGATATATTAAATAATTTCTTTCATATTCATATTGATCTAATTTATGAAAGAATTAACCTTATAAACATAAATTGCACACCTATTATAAATAAGTTAAAAAAATTATACCCAGACTACTACTCTTTAACTTTAAAGTTTAAATATAATATTGAAGAAATCTACAACGTAAATTTATCTGATATAGAAATATTATTCTTAATTGTTTTAGTTGCATATATATCTAACTAAAATCAACATTGTTTATATCAATAAAATTTAAACATAACAAATGAGTTAATTTATTTCTTTAAGCTTTAAGTTCTGTTTTAACATAAAAATAGAGGACTATCTCAAAAAACATACTTATGTATTTAAGATAGTCCTCTATTTATTTACTATGTTTTAAAACAATGTTGATATTTTAGTATAAGGGCGAACTGGCATTGAAATTTGCTTTTTAGAATTCTTAATGAAGATTTGTACTATTAATTGCTTGTCACAATCTTTGATTGGGAGCATGCATTAATTGGACTAAGCTTTATTTTAGAGTTCTTAAAGTAAATTTCCCTGTCCATGAGCTTTATACTGCAATATCAATACTATTTTAAAACATAGTACATTTATTCTGAGACAGCCTCTTTACTTTGATTAATTTCATTAATACTACTAATTTATTCACCCATTTTTTCTATATTTAGTATCTTGTTAATTTCACTTTCACTAAAATCACATTCTTCTTTTATTACTTCTTTTATAGATTTACCAGTCTTTAAAGCTTTTTTAGCAATATCTGCTGATTTCTCATATCCTATTACAGGTATTAAAGCTGTAACTGTTCCTACACTTCTTTCTACTAATTCCCTACATCTCTCTTTATTAGCTTCAATATCCACAATGCAATTGTCTATAAATGTTTTTACTCCATTTGTTAATATAGTAATTGATTGATATAAATTAAATATAATAATTGGGCAAAAAGCATTTAATTCTAATTGACCAGCTTGTACAGCTAATGTAATAGTTAAATCATTTCCTATAACTTGATAAGATATTTGTTTCATTAATTCTGGCATTACAGGATTAACTTTTCCTGGCATAATTGATGAGCCATTTTGCTTAGCTGGAAGTTTAATTTCTCCAATACCTGTTCTTGGACCAGATGACATTAAAATTAAGTCTCCTGCTAATTTGCTTATATTTACAGCACAAACTTTTAAATTAGATGATATCTCTGAAAATTTATCTAAGTTTTGAGTAGCATCTATTAAATCTTCAGATTGATGTATATCATATCCCAATAAATCACTTAAAATAATAGCAACACTTTTTATATAACTTTCATTAGCAGTTATGCCTGTTCCTATTGCTGTTCCACCTAAATTTACTTCTTTTAATCTTTTCTTAGAAATCTCTAATCTTTTAACATCTCTACCAATTGCTTTTGCAAAAGCTTTAAATTCACTTCCTAAACTTATAGGTACTGCATCTTGCATTTCTGTTCTTCCCATTTTTATTATAGGCGTAAATTCTACTCCTTTTTTTAATAAAGCCTTTTCTAGTCTCTCTATTTCTTTTATATACTCATCCAAAAGTCTATAAGTAGTTATACTTGCCGCTGTTGGAATAACATCATTAGTAGATTGTCCTTTATTAACATGATCATTGGGATGCACTGGAAATTTTTTTCCCTTTTCATAACCTAATATTTCGTTAGCTCTATTAGCAATTATTTCATTCATATTCATATTCATTGATGTTCCTGCTCCACCTTGAATAGGGTCTATAATAAATTGGTCTATTAATTTACCATTGCAAACTTCATCACATGCTTCAATAATTGCTTTTGCTATTTTTTCATTTAATTGTTTACTTTCTAAATTTGCTATTGCACATGCTTTCTTTACTAGAGCCAAATCTTTTATGAAATTTTCATTCACATCTAATCCACTAATTCTAAAATTTTCATATCCTCTTAGACTTTGTACACCATAATAGACTTCCTTTGGAACGTATTTTTCTCCAATAGAATCTTCTTCTCTTCTAAATTCCATACCAAATTCCTCCAATTATTTATAATGTCTACTATTAATTATTGTCTTAAGGCACATAAAAGAAAATAATAGACCAAAGATGTGTCGTATATTTGGTCTATTATTTTTTTGAATGTGCCTAAAGTTAATTTTTACTTTTACTTTGCCAATTCATATATGGCCCTTGCATATATTTCAATACATTTTTTAAGTAATGATAACTCTATATTTTCATTTGCTTGATGACATAAATTATGTTTTTCATCAAAAATAGGTCCAAAAGCTACAGTATTAGGCATCAATTTTGCGTAAGTTCCTCCACCTGTTGATAGTAATTCTGCAACATCTCCTGTTGATTCCTCATATGCTTTTTTAAGAGCTAATACTAATTTGTGATCTTTTTTAAAATGTAATGGTGGGTTATGGTTTCCCATTTCAAAAATAAACTTTTTATCTTGAATTCTTTCTTTAATATTAGATATAATTTTTTCATAATTAGCTTTTACAGGATACCTTACATTAAATCTCATTCTTATTTCAGAAGTATCTCCGTTAATAATTCCAAGATTCAATGTTAATTTTCCAGACTCTTCATCTGAAAAATTAATATTTAATTTTTCTCCTGTATAATCAAATCCAATAATATTAGAAAATTCATTTAAAAAAATTGAAAATTCATCTTCATATCTTAGTGTTTTATTTAGATAAATTAACATATTAGATATAGCATTATTACCTCGTTCGGGAGTACTCCCGTGAGAAGATTTTCCACTACTTCTAATTACCACTACATTTTTTTCAACATTTGTGATTATTTTATACCTGTTTTTCAAGTTAGTATCTTTAAAATCATCAACTACATTTCTATCTACATCGTATATTAATTTACATTCACAGTAATCGGGAACTACATTAGATTTTTTACCACCTCTAATATATTCGATTTTATATCCATTTAAGCTTCTTTGAAATTTTTTTATAAGTTCAAATGTCAAAATTCCTTTTTCTGAAGTTACAATTGGGAAATATGCATCTGGAGTAAAGCAAAGTATTGGTGGCTTTTCTTTCTTTAAATAATGATCTATATCTGCAGTACCAGATTCTTCGTTTGTTCCAAATATTACTCTAACCTTTTTGGATAGCTTAATATTAGAATCTTTTATTAGTTTTAGTGCATAAAGAGCACATAATATTGGTCCTTTATCATCTAATGAACCTCTTGCATATATTTTTCCATCTTTAATTATAGGATTGAATGGATCTTGATCCCAATTATTGCCTTGAGGAACCACATCTATATGTCCTAGAACACCAACATAATCATCGCCTTCTCCATATTCAGCATATCCTATAAAATTATCTAAGTTAACCGTATTAAAACCATACTTATTAGAAATTTCTAATGCACATTTTAATCCGTCTAATATACCATAACCAAAAGGAGCATTGTCATGTTCTTTTTCTTTTACTGTTCTTTTTCTTAATAATTCTTTCAAATCTTCTAAAAATTCATCTTCAAAATTCATCTTTTCAAGAAATATCTTAATCAGATCCTTTCAAGTAATAGTATTCTTATAATGTAAAGTCAAAATCATCATCTTCATCATCTTCTTGAAGTTCTAATTCATATTGCTTTTTATCCATAAGTTTTATAAATGGAAACCATATTCCCATTACAACAAACATGTCAAACAATTGTAATAATGCACCTTTTATGCTTCCGGTAATTAAATATCCTTGAATTATTGGCGGAGTAGTCCAAGGCAAATAAATTCCATTTGGTTTTGGTACTATTCCAAAGTACATAACATAATAATTTATTATTATCAATACTACTGGTGCTACTAATAATGGTATAAATGCAAATGGATTTAAAACAATTGGCAAACCAAACATTACAGGTTCATTTATATTAAACATTCCTGGTATAACTGATATTTTACCAATTTCTTTATATTGCTTTGATTTTGATCTTAAAGTCAAAAATATACAAACAGCAAGAGTTGCACCTATACCCCCCATATATATCAAATCATAGAATTGTTCAGTTAAAATATTTGGTGGTGTTAAACCTGCTTGAATAGCAGTCATATTTTGTTCTTGTAACTGCATCCAAAATGGTCTAATTACACCATTTAAAGTTGAAGTAGCGTTAATTCCTAAAAACCAAAATAATGTTGAGGCAACTGATAATCCTATTGCACCGAAAACATTATTTCCTATAAATGCTTGTGCTGGCATAGCTACTAATGAATAAATCATCTCTAATAATGAGCCGTAACTTGTTGCTGCAAAAATAAAACGTACTATTAACATTAAAGTTATTATTACAAATCCAGGTATTAAAGCTGAAAATGCTTTTGAAACCGCTTCTGGTACACTTGGTGGCATTTTTATTCTAATATCCTTCTTAATAAACAAATTAAAAATTTCAGTTACTACTATTCCAACTATTATAGCTACTATAAGTCCTTTAGCTCCAACCCAAGCTCCTATTTGTAATACTTTTGGTACAACATGAGATACTCCATCTATTTCTATTTTGGCATCAAATGGTATCAATAATACAAAGCTTGCTATTGATAATAAGGCTACTGTAAAAGCATCTATGTTATATCTTTTTGATAAATTATATGCTATTGCTCCTGCAATATATATTGACATAAAATCAAAAGTTACTCTTACGGGTGTCATTATTAATTGTGGAAAACCTTCTCCAAATAATTTAACTTGCAACTCTTCCCATCCATTAATAGGAAAATTTGCAATAATCATAAATACAGACCCTATAATTAAAAATGTCATTATAGTTGCAAATGAATCCCGAATTGCTCTTAAATGTCTTTGTCCAGAAATTTTCTGTGCAATAGGACTAATTTTTTCTTCTAATATAAGTTCAAACTTATTCATTTTTTCCAACTCCTTTTTAAATATTATTGGCAATGTTAATTAGCTACTTTATTTTAAAATTTTACCTATTTATTTTGATTTTCTCTTATCATTTTGATGGCTTGTTTTAAAACTTTTTCACCATTCATTGTCCCATAATGTGCTGAGTTTATAACATCTAAAGGTATATTTTTTTCTTTACATTTGCCTTCGATATCTTTTAATAAAAACTTTACTTGTGGTCCTAATAATATGCAATCAGCTTGTCCGTTTTCAATTATTTCAAATGATTTAGCAAATGGTAAAGCTTGTATTTGTACCTCTACGTTGTGAGCTTCAGCAACGTTTCTCATTTTTGATACTAGTAGACTTGTTGACATTCCAGCATCACAAAATAAAAATATGTTTTTCATTATATCTACCTCCAATTATTTAATAGTAAATAAATTATTACTTATTAATTAATTTAAGTAGCAATTATCATGCCAATAATATTTAAGTTGCAAATTTAAGCAATTAAAACAGTTTTAAATGGATTGATTATACTTTTTTTATAAGTGTGTTAAAATTCAATACATTTTTTAAACGTTTTCTTTGTTTTTACTATTAGTGTGTTGATTTAATAACAAAATATATACATTCTATCTTCTTAACCAATACAGTAAAAATTTTATAAATTTCTTCACTTAATCTGCATTAATAATTGTAACATATTTATATTATTTTTGTATCTATTGTCAAATATGGTCATAGTTTGTTTAGGTCCATGAAAGAAAATAACAAGCTTTCCATCTTTTATTAATAGTTAAATTTATATATATATGTTGCAATAAAAACTATTCAAAAAATTAAGTAGATGTTTACGTTTTTTTTGCACATTTGAATTTGCAACATATATAAAATTATTCAAGATAATCCAAAAAAAGTCGATAATTAAGATAAAGCTTAGATATATAAGATTAAATAAGGAAAAGTATTGTTTAATTACATATATTTCAACAGTACTTATGTAACTTATATTATAGAGTGTATATTAGGAGGAGTTTTTATGATAAAAATGTTAGACAAGAATGAACTAGATATGGATGCCTTGGAGATAAAAGATATAATTGATACAAAATTATTACAAAAATTCCAAGATGATTTTGCGTTTGCAATGAATTGTGCAAGTGTTACTGTGGATAAAAACGGAAAAGCGGTGACAAATCCTAGTTCTTATACAAAATTTTGTAATGATTTGATTCATTCAACAAAAAAAGGAGATGACAGGTGTGCAGCTTCTCACAAAAGGATGGGGGAAGAAGCAAGAAGAACAGGAAAACCCTTTGTAGGAGTATGTCATGCTGGCCTTATAGATTTTGCAGCACCAATTATTATAGAAGGAAGTTTAATAGGAACAGTTTTAGGTGGTCAAATGTTAAATATTGCCCCTAAAGAACACGATTTTATACAAATTGCAAAAGAAATAGATGTACATGGAGATTCTCTTGTGGAAGCAGTACATCAAGTTAATATAGTAGATATGAAAAACATAGAAGCAGCAGCAAATGTATTATTTCTTGTAGTAAATTCCCTTGCTAAAAATGGACATAATGAAATTAAATTAGATATATTATCAAAAAGGTTGTCCGATAATTTTATGCAAGTGTCTGCTACAGTAGAGGAACTTTCAGCATCAGCAACAAATATTGCATCTCAGCAAGAAGAATTAAATAGCGAAGTAACACAAGTAGGAGTGGTTACAGAACAAATTAATGGCATACTTGATGCTATAAAAAGCATAGCAGCTCAAACTAAAATGTTAGGACTTAATGCGTCTATAGAAGCTGCACGTGCAGGAGAATTAGGAAAAGGATTCTCGGTTGTTGCAAAAGAAATAAGAAATTTAGCTGAAAATTCAAAGGAAACAGCAAAGAGTATTTCAGAATTAACAACTAAAATACAAGAATCAGTTAATGGAACTATAAAAAACTCTAAAATAACTCTTGAAACAACTAAAGAACAGTCAAATGCAATGGAAGCAGTTAATGAAAACATTCAAGATTCTTTATATATTGTGGATCAATTGAATAACATGATGGAAAATTTAAAATAGTAAATTAATTGTAGTCCTATTATGTAATTTTATTAAAAGATAACATATAAATTGTTAATTATATAATTTATATTCTCTTTTTCAATAATTATAAGAAACGTTTTTCGGTTTTATATAGTAATAAAGCCTCAAGACCGAATTCACCTATTAATGTTATTCTTAAATTACTAATTATAAAAGAAATATTTCAGCAAACAAATTAAGAGCTTATCGATTTTCTTCATTTAGATGTAAGATGTCAATATGCTTTAAATACAACTAATTATGAAACACAACCAGTATCAATAAATACTCTAACAAATTTTAGAATCAGAACCACCCGTAAAACGAGTGGTTTGCTCTGCGCTTATAAGGTTTTGTTATTGGCCGTGCTACTTCCTCTCGCATTGAACGGTTTTCCAACCGCATACTTTCACTGGCTTCACCTAAAAGAAAAGGTGCTTTTTTTCATTGTTTTTAGACTATATTTTAAAGAACTCTCACTCTCTTCATTATTTTTTCACTGCAAATTCTGCATGGTCTCCCATTGCATGATTCACCTCTAAGCTAATCACTATATTACCATCATCCATATAGCTATATACTCCATTTGGGGGAGATTCTAATTTCTCATTTGATTTATAAAAATCAGCTTCTTTAAGCATACTAAGAAGTTCTTTACTATCATAATTTTCAAGGATAGATCTTTGAGCCTCTACTAATTCTTTATTATCTGAAAGAACTGTAACAACATTTGGATCTTTTAATTTATTTAATACATCATTTACATCAGCATAATCTAAAAGGCGTATACTACTCCCCTTTTCTATATCTATATTAGTTGTATAAAATACAGAAACTGGATATGCCGCTCCAGTTACATTACTATATCCAGTGTAAACTATTGAGATATAATTATTATTTCTAAGTTTTACTTCATAATTTATATCCATAGTTACTTCATTAATATTTGGATCGTCTTCAAAATAATTCTTTAAAATGCTTAAAGCCTCTTCCTCTAAATCCTTATTAATCGCCTTAAGTCTTTCCTCATTAGAGAAATTTTTCACTTGAGGATAATTAATCTCAACACTATTTTTATGATAAGTTTTAGTTACTATTTCATATCTGTTTAAGTTGTTTACTAAATCTTTAGAACTTGTACCCTCTTTACTGATATCAGATTCTTTATTTAAATTACTATCATTAATTTTATCTTCGGTATTATTTTTATCTACAATTTTATTGTCAGAAGTATACACATTAGTTGTATTACTTGAAGAGTTCTCATTAGGGTTAGTGCACCCACTTAGTAGAATTGTACTAGCTAATGTTACAAGTATTAAAGGTATTATTATCTTTATTTTCATGCATTTATCCCCCTCCACATATATTGTGTAATACATATTAATTTAACACAATATTGAATCTAATACAAATTAAGTCTATTATGTTTTTCATCTATTAAACTTTTATATAATAAAAAAGTAGAAAATTATAGAATACTCCATTAAAATTCTACTTTGATGTTCCACCTTTTTTAGCTTAAGTATGTTTTCACTAAGGCACGTGAAAGAAAAATAAAATCCTGTCTTGCAATGATTTTGTAAGACAGGACTTTCTTATAATTTCTTATTTTTATTCTTAAGAATATCTCTTTGGATGTTTGCTAATTCTTTATTCTCTGATTAATAAATATTATGCAAATATTGATAATATCTTACCTAGTATTATTCCAAATACTCCAAAGTCTGCATCACTGAATGTTGATCCTGCAAATCCTAGACCACCTAGTACTGGCATTAATAATGCTGGTAGGAATGTTATTAATAATCCTTGTGCAAATGCTCCTAGTATAGCTCCTTTTCTTCCCCCTGTTGCATTACCAAATACGCCTGCTGTCGCTCCACAGAAGAAGTGAGGAACAACTCCTGGTAATATTGCTGGTGCTCCCATTGCTAGTAATATACCTAATCCAACAACACCACCAACAAAACTTGATAAGAAACCTATTAATACTGCATTAGGTGCATAAGGGAATACTACTGGACAGTCTAATGCTGGTTTAGCATTAGGAACTAACTTCATTGCAATCCCTCTGAATGCTGGAACTATTTCTGCAAGTATTAATCTAACTCCTGCAAGAATAACATAAACTCCACCTGCAAATGTTATTGATTGTATTACTGAAAATACTACTAAGTTTTTACCACCACTTATTTCAGCTACATATGCTGGTCCTGCTACTATTGCTACTATTAAGTATAAAGCTAACATTGTTATAGATATTGCAACTGATGTATCTCTTAAAAAAGTTAAACTTTGAGGAAAATTAATTTCTTCTGTTGATTTAGAATTCTTACCAACAGCTTTACCAACTAAAGCTGCTAGAATATATCCAAAAGTACCAAAATGACCAAATCCAACTTCATCTGTACCTGTGATCTTTCTCATGAAAGGTTGTGCTAATGTTGGCATACCCGCCATTATTAATCCCAATAATAATGCTCCAACAATAACTACAGATGATCCTTTAAAGCCTCCTGCAACTAATATTACAGCTAACATACAAGCCATATATAAAGTATGATGTCCTGTTAAGAATATGTATTTCATCTTTGTGAATCTTGCTATTAATATATTTGCGATCATACCTAATGCCATAATAAGTGCAGTCTCTCTACCTAAATCAGTAAGACCTAAACTTACTATTGCTTCATTATTTGGAACTATTCCTGTAATTCCAAATCCATGTTGAAACATTTGTCCAAAGTATCCAAGAGCACCTTGCACTAAAGCAGCTCCTCCACCTAGAACTAAAAATCCCATAATTGTTTTAATTGTACCTGTGATACATTCAGTAACAGATTTTTTTTGTAATATTAGTCCTATAAGTGCAACTAAACCAACCAATATTGATGGTTCACTAAGTATATCAACTATAAAGTTTAACATATGTAATACCTCCTATTTTTATAATGACAAATAAATTATTTAGTTCAATGCTAAACTCATCTAAGTTAAGCATTGAACAAGTATGAATTAAACATATTTCAATTTCTTTAATACTTCAATAAGCTTGTCTTTTAATTCTGCTGAATCTATCATATTGTTTAAAGAAACAACTTCTCCACCAAGACCTTCAAGTCTAACTGCAATGTCTCTTGTTCCAACATATACATCTGCTGGAATTCCTTTTGCTGATGATAAATCTGAGTGTGCTACCTCAATTCCTTTAATTCCTAAAGATTTTAATGTATTTTCAATGTTCATTTCAATCATAAAACTACTTCCTAATCCTGATCCACAACAAACTAAAATTTTCATAATAAATTCCTCCTAATTTCTCTTATTTATATTTTTTAATAATATTTATTATATCTTTAACTTCATTTGCATTTATTAATGTATTTAAGTCTTCAGTATTCATTAAAATCTCCATAAGTTTTGATAAAAAACTTAAATGACTTGTATTATCCTTAGCTGCTAATGTTATTACCAATTTTACTGGATCATTTAACTCACTTCCAAATTCTATTGGATCTTCTAAAGTTATTATACTAATTCCAGTCTCATTTACTCCAGCTTCTGGTCTTGCATGGGATAATACAATTCCTGGTGCTATTACCATGTATGGTCCTAATTCTTTAAAATTATTTATTATTTCTTCTTTATAACATTCTTTAATGAATCCTTTATTTTCTAATAATTTGGCGCCTTTATTTATAGCCTCCTTCCAATCTTTACATTTAACTTTTACATCTATTAATTCTGATGTTATTAAATCTACTAACATGTTTTAATATCTCCCATCCATTTATTGACCTTTGGTATACTCTAATTATATTAACTTTTTCTTCTTTTTTGAATAGGTTTACACCACTATTAGTTTCCAATCAAATATGAAAATTTGAACTTACTTTTTCAAATTCATCTATGTTTTAAAATAGTATTGATGTTATAGTAGAAGAGCGAATTGGCATTGGAATTTACATAAAAACTCTCCATACAAAACTTATTTAAAATTACTTTAAAAGCTTTGTAGGAGAGTTCTATTAATTATAAATTATTCACTTAATCTTATGATTGATATTATTTATTTTAGCATTGACTTGCACGTATCAACAATATCATTAGCTGTCATTCCATATTTTTCACTTAAAAACTTTATACTACCTACTTCTCCAAAATGATCTTTGACACCTAAGCTAATAATATGACTTGGGCATTCTGCGCATGAAACTTCTGCAATAGCACTATATAAGCCACCTATTACATTATGGTTTTCAATAGTAACAGCTTTCTTTGTTTTATTAAGAGATTTAACTATAGTCTCTTTGTCTATTGGTTTAATAGTAGGAACAGATATAATTTCGCAATCTATTCCTTCATTTTCTAGAAGCTTACCTGCTTCTACTGCTGTATTTGTCATCAATCCAGTAGCAAATATAGTTATATCTTTTCCTTCTTTTATAACATCAGCCTTAAATAAATTAAATTCATATTCTTCATCATGCACCTTTGGCACATCTTTTCTAGGAATTCTTATATATACTACACCTTTGTAATCAACTGTTTTATATAGTACTTCTTTTAGTTGAAATTCGTCAACTACATCAATAATAGTAACTCCTGGAATACTTCTTAATACTGCAATATCCTCAAAGCTCATATGAGTTCCACCATTTAGTTCAGATGCAATTCCTGCATCTGTTGCTATAATCTTAACATTTTGCTTTGCATAAGCCATAGAAATTGCTATTTGATCACAAATTCTTCTTGATGAAAAAGCAGTAAATGTACATATGTATGGGTTCATTCCATAAGCACTCATTCCTGCCGCCATACTTGCCATATTAGCTTCACTTATCCCAACATCAAAAGCTCTTTCAGGAAATACTTTTCTCAAAGGCATAGTTCCATTTGCCTCTGCCAAATCTGCATCCATAAATATGATATTATCGTTTTTATTCATTAAATCTTCCATTACATTACATAAAACTTTTCTCATTTCCATAACTGCTTCCCCCTTACTTTAAAAATTCTAATGATTCTTTAAATTCTTCATGACTTAAACCCATACTATGACTCTTATATCCTGCATTTTCTATGGCAGGTATACCTTTGCCTTTTACAGTATTAAGTATTACAGCTGTAGGTTTATCTTGTTTCTTACATCTATCTATCGCTTCATGAATTTCTGCAACATTATGTCCATCACATACATTCTCAACATTAAATCCAAATGCTTCCCACTTCTTATCCATTGGACTCATATTTATTATATCTGCTAAAGTTCCATCTAATTGCATTTTGTTATAATCAACAAACACAATTAAATTATTTAATTTAAAATTACTAGCTGCTAATGCTGCTTCCCAAACTTGACCCTCTTCGCATTCTCCATCTCCAACTATACAATAAATATATGAATTATCTTTTTTAATTTTAGAAGCCTTTGCCATACCAACTGCACAACTTATTCCTTGTCCAAGTGAACCTGTTGTCATATCTATTCCATTTGTTTTATTCATATCACAATGGCTTGGTAGATTAGTATTTTCTTTATTTAAAGTTAATAATTCTTTTTTTGTTATATATCCTTTATCTGCTAATGTGGCATAAAGTGCAGGTCCTGCATGGCCCTTAGATAAAACTAACCTATCACGTCCCTCCATTTTAGGATTTGATACATCTATGTTCATTTCTTTATTGTAGAGTAATACTAAAATTTCAACTATTGATAAGCTTCCGCCATAATGACCTTTTCCTACACTGTGAATTTCTTTAAGTATTAATTTTCTGACCTCTTTACATCTTTCATTAAGAAAATTGACTTCTTCTCTTTTCATAAATTCTCCTCCTTAATACTTGATTAATATTTTTTAATTATATCTATCACTTCATCTTTTGACGAAGCGGAAATTAAACTATTTAAATCATTTGCATTATTTATTAAATTCATAAATCCAAGTAATGCATTTAGATGAGACTCCTTATCCTTTGTTGCAAAAGTTAATACCACTCTTACAGGATCATTAAATTCACTATTAAATTTTATTGGATATTTTAGATTTATAAGACTCATTGAAGTTCTATTTATTTCATCTGCCATATCTACATGGGATAAGCATACCCCTGGTGCAATAACCATATATGGTCCTATTTCTTCTAATTTTTCTATTATGCCTTCTTTATATTTCTCTGTTATATAATCTTTTTTAATTAATATATCTGCACCTTTAGATATTACATCTTTCCAATCCTTACAATTTAGCTTTATTTCTATATTTTCTTTCTTTATAAAATAACTTAGTGACTGTTTTTCTTTATTAGAAATTTCTATTTCTTCTTGCTTTTTCATTTCATATAAAATTTCATATCTTAACTGCTCTTCATCTCTAATATCACAATATTTTTTTATCTTCCCTAATATCCTATCAAGTAATAATATTTCATTTTTACCCTTATCTATTTTTCTAATTGGATGCATATAGTTTTCTAATTTTTCTAAATCTCTACTTGTAATAAGTGGAGAAACTTTTATATATTTATCTTTATTTAAGCTTGGTATATCTACAGTGCTTATAATATAATCACAACTATTTTCTAATTCAGATGTTATATTTCTACTACTATAAGTTCCTAAAATATTAACATCAAATCGTTCTAATATTTTAGATGCAACAAGCTTAGATGAACCAATTCCAGATCCACAAACTACTATGATTTTAGCTTGTCCGTTAGTTTTTTGTTCATATCTAGCTATAACAGCTGCATAATGAAGAACTATGTATGAAATTTCATGCTCTCCTAATTCTTTACCTATATATTCTTCTAAATATTTGCATGCAGTTGTAACTACTTTAAATAATCTTGATTGTTCAGATTTTATTCTTTCAAAAAGTGGATTTATAATTTTTGATCCATATTTAACTCTATATAAACTAGGTCTTAAATGTAATAATAGTCCATCATACAATCCTACTCTTTCTTCATCAAGATCTATCTTATAATATGACTCTATATATTTAGTCATAAAATCAATTATATTTAATAATTTATTATCCTCATTCTTATTTACTAAAAAGTTATTATTAACAACTTTTGCTCCTAAAAGGTGAATAACTATATAACTTATTTCTTCATTTGGTACTTTTATTTGATATTTATCTTCTATCTTTTTAATAATATCTTTTGTAACTTCATATTCTAATGTCTCTTTAACAAAGTCATAATTGACTAATTGAGTACTTAGTACCTTTCCTATTTGTACTCTTTTTATCATTATTGCTAAATGTGTTATTAATCCACCATATGCTTCATCGCTAAATTCCCTTTTTAACTTAACTTCAGCATTCTTTATAAGTTCATCTATAAAATCAATATCTATTTCTTTAAATAATGCATCAAATTGAAGCATACTTATTTTTGACTGACTTGATTTTTTTGAAGCATAATTAACAACTTCCTCTACAGACACACTTTCTGAAATAATATCTATTACAGCATTTCTTTTATCTATTTCTAATCCTTCAACAATAAGTCCAACTCCTGGTTTTCTAACCAGATTCAAATTGTACTTCTTTAGATTTTCTTGTATTACATCGAATTCTTTTAACAATGTATTCTTAGAAATACATAGTTTTTCTTCAAACTCTTTAATTTTCATATTTTCATTTTCCTGAAGAAGTCTTAATGTCATAAAAAGTATTCGTTCTTCTTTTGAATATGCATATTTATATGGTGTGTATTCTGATGTAAATCTTTCTATGTATACCTTTACTTCTTTGCTATTCGTTACCTTAATACCTTGTCCATATTTTTTATCGAAATATTCAAAACCGTTCTTAACTAAAAAGTTTTCTATTTTATCTATCTTGTATCTAATTGCTCTATCTGTTATTTTGTATTTTTTAGCTAATTCCTCAACTTTTATATAATCATCTTTTTCAATCATATATCGAAGTATCTCCATGCACTCTTTATTAAGTTCCATGTTTATCACTCCTTTTCTTCTCTCTTTAATTATACAAATTTAATCAATGAAATTAATATACCATTGTGAATCTTTCTTTTCTGTTTAAATTTGAAAATTTGAACTTACTTAATCACATAAAAAAATAATAGACCAGTATGATTGTCTATTTTGGGCCATAATACGTCAGCAAGTTCAGTTAATAACTTATGCTATTAACTAACTTACCTCCTTTTCTGACGCCAAATATACAACTCATCTTTGGTCTATTATTTTCTTTCATGTGACTTAGATATTCCACCTTTTAACTCTCACTTAAAACATAGCCATAATTTTTAATATTTCTTCTCCATAAGCATTTATTTTTTTCTCCCCAACACCTCTAATTTCTAATAGTTTTTCTAAAGTATCTGGCTTATTATTTGAAATATCAATTAATGTTGTATCTGAAAATATTATATATGGCTTAATTCTTTCTCTATAAGCTTTATCTTTTCTCCATTTCTTTAATTCTTCAAATAATTGTTTATTTAATATTGTATCTTCCTTATCTAAAATCTTAAATACTACTTTTTCTTTATTTTTTAATACTCTAAATGAACGTGCATTAAGTTTTAGCATTGAATATGTTCCCTCTTTCAAATCAACATACCCTTCATTTAATAAACTATTAATTAAGTCTTTTATAAGTCCACTTCCATGCTCTTTCATTATTCCATATGTAGTTACTTTATCTAAATTATTTTGTATTATTTTAGGGCCTTTAAATCCTTTTAGAACATCTATAAGTACTGATATTCCATACATCTCTTTCGTTCTAAATACAGTTGATAAAATCATTTGGCTTTCTATTGTAAAATCCTTTAATTCATCATCATTTAAACAATTGCTACAATTATTACAATAACTTCCCTTATAATCATTTTCAAAATATTTTAATATAAAGTTTCTATAACAACTTTGTAGATTACAATAATCAATCATAGACTGTAATTTTCTTAGTTGAATTTCTCTCCTACTCATTATAGAACTCTTATTTATTATATATTCAACTCTACTAATATCTTCTTTTGCATAAAATAGATAGCAATTGCAAAGTTCTCCATCTCTTCCCCCTCTTCCTATCTCTTGATAATAGGATTCTATATTTTGAGGAATGGTAAAATGAACTATAAATTTAATATTGGACTTATCTATTCCCATACCAAATGCATTAGTAGCAACAATTACATCTAATCTTTCATATAAAAAATCTTCTTGAAATATTTCTTTTTCTTCATCTTTAAGTCCGCCATGATACTTACCTACATTGAAACCTAAATCTTTTAAATAATAGTATAAATTATCAACTTCTTTTCTTGAAGCACAATAAACTATTCCTGATTCGCCTTCATTATCTCGAAGTATATCCTTTAAAGTTTCTAATTTATCTACTTCTTTTAATATAGTAAGATTTAAATTTTCTCTATTAATATTTCCCTTATATACATAAGGATTTAGTAACCCTAATAACTTTATAGAATCTTTTCTTACTTCTTCTGTAGCTGTAGCTGTAAACGCTGATATTATAGGTTTATCTTTTAATTCTTTGCAAAAGTTTTGAATTGCTAAGTAACTTTTTCTAAAGTCATGTCCCCATTGAGATACACAGTGAGCTTCATCAATAGCAATTTGAGAAACTTTAAGATCCCTTATCATATCTCTAAACAGCTTAGATTCAAGCCTTTCAGGTGAAATATAAATAATCTTATATTCTCCAATTGATGTTTCAGTTAATATTTCTTTTATTAACTCAGTATTTTGAGTACTATTAATATATGTAGCTTTTACACCTAGTCCTGTTAAATTATCAACTTGATCTTTCATTAAAGAAATTAGTGGAGATATTACAAGAGTGACTCCTTCTAAAACAATTGCAGGTATTTGATAACAAATAGACTTTCCTCCACCAGTTGGCATAAGGCAAAAGGTATCTTTCTTTTCAAGTATACTATTTATAATTTCAAATTGACCTCTTCTTAAAGTATTAAATCCATAATATTTCTTTAAAACAAAGAAAATCTTTTCCCTATTATTCACTATACCCCACCTTACCTTTAATAATATATCTTTCAATTTACAATGAATGTATAAACTTAATTAAAACCGTATTGATATTGTTATATAAAGCTCATGGACTGTGAAATTTAAGATGAAGCTCGACTCACATTCGTTCGCTGAGTAAGTTCGATAAGCAAAATATAAAATTTTGACTCTCACTTAAAAACTCTAAAATGAATATTAGTCCTATTAATGCATGCTCCCAATCACAGATTGTGACAAGCATTAATAGTACAAATATTCATTAAGAGTTCTACAAAGTAAACTTCAATGCCAATTCGCTATTATATAACAATATCAACACTCTGCTAAAACATAGCCAATAATTAAAATTACGATTGCTGAAACTATTATTTTTATATTAATAGTATATACCACACCTAATAATTTTTAAACATAAGTTCAATAGTTTTAAAGCATAGCGAAACATAAAAAACTCACGACATAATATCGTGAGTTTTCTTTTGTTCAGAGTGTTTAAACAATATAATAATTTCTTTATAAATTTATTATATAATTCTTTCTTCAACTGTAAATGTAAAAGTTAATATTACTTATATTGAGGTTCTTGTTCCTGAATATATTGTAGTCTTCCGTTCAAAACTTCTAGTGAAGAATCAAGTTGTTTACCTATTTGTTCGAAATCATTTTTTGCTTGTTGATCTTCAGTTTCTAAAGAAAATGTTTTCATTGTAGCAGAAGCACTTTGTATTCCTGCAATTACTTGTTTCATTTGAGTTCCTACAGACACAGTTATCACCTCCTTTCAAATATATTTAAGGCCTATTCAAATGAATAACAGGTCAATTTTCGGTCTATTTTTTTAATATACTTAACCTTTTGGTTTAAATATTATCGCAGCAATAAACCCAAAGATTATTGCTGCAGATACCCCCGAACTTACTGTCTTTAAAACACCAGTAAATATGCCTATAAACCCTGTTTCTTCAGCATCAAGTAGAGCTCCAGTTACAAGAGTATTTCCAAAGCTACTTATAGGTACAAATGCACCTGCACCTGCAAGCTTTACTAAAGGATCATATAGACCAAGTCCTCCTAAAATTGTTCCAATTACAACTAATGTGCAAGTAGTATGTGCAGGCGTAATCTCTAAAATATCCATTATAAGTTGCCCAATAACACAAATTAAACCACCTATTATAAATGCAAAAATAAATTTTTCCATAATTTAACTCACACCTTCTCTTTCACATTTCGATAGAAACAGCATGGGCAATACAAGGTATGCTTTCCTTTTGTTGATAGGATATTGGGGACATTAAAGCACCTGTTGCAACAACTAGTATTCTCTTTAATTCCCCTCTTCGCATACGGTTAAGAAAGTGCCCATAAGTTACAGTAGCAGAACAGCCACAACCGCTACCACCAGAAAAAACTGGTTGATCCTTTTTATATATTAAAAGTCCACAGTCTGTAAATATATCGCGTGGCATTTCTATACCATGGGTTTTTAATAAACTATTAGCAAGTTCATGTCCTACCTTTCCTAAATCACCAGTAGCAATAAGATCATAATATGAGGCATCAATATTCAAATCTCTAAAATGAGCTTCAATGGTATCAACAGCAGCTGGTGCCATAGCAGCTCCAAGGTTAGAAGGATCTGAAATTCCCATATCTATTACTCTTCCTATAGTAGCAGAAGTTATTTTAGGTCCATCTCCTTGTTCTCCCAGTACTGCGGCTCCAGCTCCTGTTACTGTCCATTGAGCAGTTGGAGGCTTTTGCACACCATATTCTGTAGGATATCTAAATTGTTTTTCTGCAGCTGCATTATGACTACTTGCAGCTGCCAGAACATATTTAGCACATTTACTTTCTATTAATTGAGCAGCCAGTGATAAACTCTCCATGGAACTAGAGCAAGCACCAAAGAGTCCTAAAAAAGGTATACCCAAAGTTCGTGCAGTAAAACTACTAGAAATAATTTGATTCATCAAGTCTCCGCTTAAAAAAAAGTTGATATCTTCTTTTTTTATACTTGATTTTTTTATTGCTCTTTCACACGCATGTTCGAGAAGAACCTTTTCCGCCTTTTCATAGCTATCCTGTCCAAGCCATAAATCTTCATGAAGTATATCAAAGTCATCTGCTAAAGCACCATTAGCTTCAAAAGGGCCACCAACTGCTGCTGAAGCTAATATTGTAGGTTTAGAATTAAAAATCCATGATTGATGTCCTTGAAGCATTTACATCGCCCCCAGCCATTTAATTGTCATTTTTATTGTAGCAACTACAAAAGCAGAAAAGACTCCATAAACAATAATTGCCCCGGCAAGTCTGAACATATTTCCAGCTATCCCAAGTACAAGTCCTTCACTCTTGTGCTCAATTGCAGCAGAAGCTATAGAGTTAGCAAAACCTGTAATTGGAACAGCAGATCCAGCTCCAGCCCATTGACCAAGATGATCGTAAATTCCAAGTCCAGTAAGTAAAGTTGAAACAAAGATTAAAACTAGTGTAGTAGGCGTAACTGCTGTTTTTTCATTAAAATTAAAATAGGTAATAAAGAACATCTGTAAGCATTGACCAATGGTACATATGATACCTCCTACAAGGAAGGCTCTAATACAATTTTTTAAAATAGGTCTTTTAGGCTCTATATTATTTACCAATTCATCATATTGCAGCTGAGTTGTGGTTAATTTTTTCTTTTTCATATTGGACATTTATTTCACCTTCTAACGTAATAAATAGGGTTCTAATTTTTCTATGATTTTTTTTAACTTTTCAGCATTTTTTAAATACATAGCTTTTGCTCCTTTATTCTCTGTTTCTAAAGAAAAGGACATAAGTTCTGCCTGACTTTTTTGAATACTGGCATATAGCATTTCTTTAACCTGTGTTTTTGGGACTTGTATCATATCATCAAATAGATCTAGATATAAATCTCCAGAAGAATCTACTTGACCAATAAAAACATTTTCAAGTGCGACTCCTTTGTTTTCTAACTCAGTTGTAAGCCAGCCTTGATTTAATCCAATATTGGTAAGGCCTTCATTTAATATATTTCCATCTAAAATAACTGTCTGTGATTCAGTCTTAGATGCAACTTTTTTTCCTAAATCATATGAGGTAACAGGTTTTTTATCAGCTTTTAAACTAACATTTATATCTCCAGTTGTTTCCATTACAGCAAATTCAACATCAGCTAAATTAAATGCCTTTTTAGAACGTAACTCTTGTAGAAATTCTTGACCCGTAATTCTTTCTTTAGATAAGTTATCTTCCATGACCTTACCATTTTTAATTAATACTCTTTCCTTACCATTTATTATGTTATATATCCATTTACTTTTCATGGAGGCGTAATCTAAAATAATAGGTATCAGTACCCAAACAGCCAGTGCAATTAATCCAAAATAAATATTGGCAATGACACCTAATGAAATCAAAGTAATTATAATAGCAATAACTACATAAGAAATAAAATCAAAAGGGGTAACGTTAGATACGCTTTTTTTCTTCATAAACCTTGTTAAAACCAATGTTAAAAAAAATAAAATTATTGAATTAAACAATAATATTAACCAAGTATCCATATTTCACCTCACTTAGTTGCCTTTATATTGAGGCTCTTCAAACTCAATAGTGCCAACTCTTTTTTCTAAATCTGTTTTAATTTTACTTATTTCTTTAAATGCCTCAGCATAAATATCCCTAGCTTCTTTATCACGTTCTTGTAATGAGTATACTCTTAAAGTAGCCTCAGCCCCCTTTAGCGTAGATAAAGTTTGTTTTACATTTGAGCTAACAGTCATATAAAAGTCCCCCTTTGTTTTATTAAATTATTTCTTAGCATACTTTAACCAATAATCTTAATTTTAATTCATTTTATTTCTATATAATTAGATATGTTATTACATATAGAAATAACCGAGATATGAATATATGGTATTTTAAAAAATAAGGTTAAGAAATTAATAAAACTTCTTAACCTTATCATTCTCTCTAATTATTTAATTTTCTTATATAACTAAACTATTAAACTAATTTTAAATATTGTTTTATATTCTGTATTTTTCAATAATGTTTATTTCCCCTCCATGTAATTCTATAATCCTATTTACATTTTTCCTTCATTGAATATATAGGTATTTTTATATATAAATCTTCTTTTTGAAACAAAAGAAAAAGGAGAACCTCTCACTTTGGACGTGGTTCTCCTCCATTATTAAATTATTATCATTTATACTAATCTCTATTGAATCAATTTCCCTTAGCCTATTTATATTATCATAACGCCAATTATTATCATGTACTTAAATTTAGTAAAGTTTGCCGTTACTTATAAATTAGATACTATTTTTATATAATAATTCTATATATGGTGATTTTTTATTTATTCTCTTCTTTGTTATTTTAGTTTAAATGAACTTTTAAGTGATACTATTCTATTAAATACTAACTTTTTATCAGTAGTATATTTTGAATCTACTGTAAAGAATCCATTTCTAATAAATTGTAACTTATCTTGCACTTTAGCATTTTCTACAGCTGTTGACTCAATAAATCCTTGTAATACTTCCATTGAGTTTGGATTTATTTGTTCTAAGAAATTTTTTCCTTCATTTTCTTCTATATCATCTAATATTAAAGGCTCAAACAATCTGAATTCTGCTGGTTTTGCTGTTTTAACATCTACCCAGTGAATAGTTCCTTTTACCTTTCTTCCTGTAAATCCTGAACCTGATTTTGTTTCTGGATCATAAGTACAATGTATTTCTGTAACTTCACCATTTTCATTTTTTATAACGTCTGTACATTTAACAAAATATGCACCTTTTAATCTTACTTCATTTCCAGGAAACAATCTAAAATATTTCTTTACTGGAACTTCCATAAAATCTTCTTGTTCTATATATAACTCTCTTGAGAATGACACAAGTCTCTTTCCTTGACTTTCATCCTTAGCATTATTTTCTATTTCTAACATTTCTGTTTGACCTTCTGGATAGTTTGTAATAACTAATTTTAAAGGTCTCATAGCAGCCATTGCTGATGGTGCTTTTAATTGTAAATCTTCTCTTATAAAGTATTCTAACATTTGAGAATCTACTAATGAATTAGATTTAGCTACACCTATTGCACTGCAGAAATTTCTTATAGCTTCTGGTGTATATCCTCTTCTTCTTAATCCTGATATAGTAGGCATTCTTGGGTCATCCCATCCATCAACTATTCCTTCATCAACTAATTGCTTTAATTTTCTTTTACTCATAACTGTGTTAGTCATGTTTAATCTTGCAAATTCAATTTGTCTAGGAACAGACTCCATTTCACATTCCTTTACAACCCAATCATATAAAGGTCTATGATCTTCAAACTCTAAAGTACATATTGAATGAGTTATTCCTTCAATAGCATCTTCTATTGGATGTGCAAAATCATACATTGGATATATACACCACTTATCTTTTGTATTATGGTGTTCTGCATGAGCAATTCTATAAATTATAGGGTCTCTAAAATTTATATTTGGAGAAGCCATATCTATTTTAGCTCTTAATACTTTTTCCCCATCTTTAAATTCACCTTTTCTCATTCTTTCAAATAAATCAAGATTTTCCTGAGCAGTTCTATTTCTATAAGGACTTTCTTTTCCTGGTTCAGTTAAGCTTCCTCTATATTCTTTCATTTCTTCTGGAGTTAAATCACAAACATAAGCTAATCCCTTCTTTATTAAAAGGATAGCTTTTTCATACATTGTATCAAAATAGTTTGATGCAAAAAATATTTCATCCCAGTTACCACCAAGCCATTTTACATCTTCTTTTATTGATTCAACATACTCAGTATCTTCTTTAGTAGGGTTTGTATCATCAAATCTCAAATTAAATTTTCCGTTAAACTCTTCTGCTAATCCTGAATTTAAAACTATTGATTTAGCATGCCCTACGTGTAAATAACCATTTGGCTCTGGTGGGAAACGAGTTATTATTTTTTTATGTTTTCCAGTCTCTAAATCTTCAATAATTATATTTCTTATGAAGTTAGATGAATTAATTTCATTAAACATATTTTATCTCTCCTATTAATTATTTTCACATCTTAAAGTGATTACATAATATACTTATATGTATTTACATCTATTGTTAATTTTAATCTACTATACTAAAAAAATAAAGGCACCGAATAATAGATTTTAATATTTAACTTGTTTTTTAAGATTCTATAATAAGGGGCTGTCACAGTAAATTACTCTGTCCATGAGCTTTATATTAATGATCTTTACATTAATGAATAAACTTTATTGGAACTCATATACATTGATTTCGAGACAACTCCTTTTATATATCTATATTTCTAAAAATTTTTCAAATCTTTCTTTTACGTTATCATGTCCTAATATATTCATAATAGTATAAAGATCTGGTGTATTACTTCTGTGTGATATAGCTGCTCTTACTGCCCCTGCAACATCTGAAATCATACCTTTATATTGGTCTGGATTTGCTTTATATTCTTTTCTATTTGCACAATATCCTAAGTCTAAACCAATTGTTTTTAAATCCTCAAACCATTCCTCTTGGCTAGCAACATTAGTATTGTATTTGTTCATGTATACTTTTATTACTTCTTTTGCTGATTCTAATGTTACTGTCTTTGGTAATTCAACTTGCTCTGCAATTTCTTTATAGAATAATTCATCAAAGAAATAGAATATTTTTTCTTTTACTTCATCCCACTTAGCAAAGTCTTTTCTTGGTTTTGGGCCCTCTTTATCTATATTAAACATTTCTTTAGACATTTTTTCATTAGCTGTAACTAATTTATACATTTCTGTATCAAATTCTTTTGCCCAAGCCACATAGTTATCATAAACTACATCTGCTTTCATTTTACAAATAACATTTTTACTTACATCATGTAATTTTACTATATCAAATAAAGCTCCTGATTTGCTCATTTTATCTAAAGATACTGGGAACTCATGATAATCGGCTGTAGGATTTTCTGCTCTCCATTCTTCATAAATTGAATTTATAATATTTAATAAATATTCAATAACTGAAACAGTTGGATATCCAACCTCTGTATAATAAGAAACAGCAGCTTCAGCATCTTTTCTCTTTGATAATTTCCTCTTTGAACCATTATCATTTTTCATTATTGTTGGAATATGAGCATATTCTGGTCTTTCTAAACCTAGCACTTCAAATAATTGAACATGTATAGGTAATGATGATAACCACTCCTCTCCTCTTATAACATGAGTAGTTCTCATTAAAGAATCATCTACAACATGTGCGAAATGGTATGTTGGTAATCCATCCCCTTTTATTATAACAATATCTTGATTATTTTCTGGGAATGATATATCTCCTTTTATTAGATCATAGAATTCAACTCTATTTTCTGAATTTCCAGGTGATTTTAATCTTAATATATACTTTTCTCCTGCTTCTATTTTAGCTATAGCTTCTTCTGGACTTAAATTTCTATACTTAGCATATTCACCATAATATCCCGGTGTTATTTTTTGAGCTATTTGCTTTTCTCTTAAATCTGCTAATTCTTCTGGAGTACAAAAACATGGATAAACTAATCCTTTAGCAACTAAATCCTTCGCAAAAGTTTTATATATTTCTGCTCTTTGACTTTGTCTATATGGACCATATTCCCCTTTAAAAGTTTCTTCTCCTGTCATACCTTCATTAAAGTCCATTCCAAAGTTATGCATTGTTTTAATTGTATCTTCAATTGCACCTTCAACTTCTCTTTTTTGGTCTGTGTCCTCTATTCTTAAATAGAAAACACCTCCACTTTGAACTGCTAGTCTTTCATTTACTAAAGCTGCAAAGACTCCACCGATATGTTGAAACCCTGTTGGTGATGGCGCATATCTAGTAACAACTGCACCTTCTTTTAAATTTCTCTTTTGGTATTTTTCAATATAATATTCTGGTGTCTTATCAATATCAGGAAATATTATATTAGCTAATTTTTCTAAACTCATTCTTTTTCCTCCTAAATATACTACTACATTTTAAAACAGTGTTGATACTATAGTATAAACATTCACTTAAAACATAGAAAAATATAAAAAACTTTCGTCCTAAAAATTAGGACGAAAGTTAATTCCGCGTTACCACCTAAATTGATTAAATAAACTTAATCCACTCATTATCTCTATATGGGGAGAATACCCTAAAACTACTACACAATAAAGCTTTCATTTTAAGCTCAAGAGCTTCTTTCTATAAAATTAAATATCAGGCTTACACCATCCCTAACTCGCTTTAAATTAATATATATATACTCTTCTCTTTCAACACACTTATCAATATTAATCTTTATAAAACAAAACATAGTACTATTATATATATACAAATTATTATTGTAAATACTCTATTAGATAAATATCACAGTTATCTACTTTATGTTTTATTATTTCATTTGGATTATCACTAAGTGCAAGAGTTGTACTCAGATTGTTTTCTATTTTGGATTTCTTTTAAACCTTTTATATAAATACTAGATTTTAGTAATACAATCCAGCTAATTACACCAATTATTGTGAAGCCTAGGACACATATTCCAAGTCCTCTTATATAGTTAGACCAAGGTAACGCGCCTATCACCATACCAATACTTCCTAATATTGTTTGTGTGAAATTAATTAGAGAAGATGCTGATCCGCTATCTCCTTCCTGTTGATTTAATAAGATATCCGTACTAAATACTTTCATGATGCTTTCTACAAAAGCAAATGGACTAAATGAAAGTAGAAATAATGCAGGTGAAAGACGTCCTAAAATAATAAGCGCCATTCCGCTAAAAACAGCTAGTACAAAACACAACCATGTAATTTTTTTTGGATCAACTTTTCCATTTATCTTTATATAGATAAGTGGTCCTAAAACAGAACATGCCGCATTTATACCATAGATATAGCTGTAGGTGGTTGTAGATAATCCAAAAAAATCAATATAAACATATGAAGATACGGCAACATAAGCCATATAAGGAGCTGCAAACAAGGATGCAATAATCAATAAATATGTAAAACCCTTATTCTTTCCTACAACTACAAGCCTTCCCATTGTATTTATTAACTTTCCATCTAATCTTTTGGAAGCAGGCAATGTTTCAGCTAGTAGAAATGAAGCTATTAAGCATATAATGCCTATAACTGCATAAGCTACAAAAATTGCTCTCCACTTAAAACACTGCAATATAAATGCTCCTGCAATAGGTGCAATCATAGGAGCAATTATAGAAATAGACGTAACGACTGCAAGTATGGTACCCATAGCTTTCCCCTTAAAAGAATCTTTAATCAGAACAATTGAAATTGCTAACATACCACCAGCACCAATTGCTTCAATAATTCTAAAAAATATCAATTGCCAAATATTTGTAGAGATAGCACAAAGACCACTAAAAACTACATATAAAAACAAACTTATAATTAAAATAGGCTTACGACCATGCTTGTCACTAAGAGGCCCAAAAATTAAAAGTCCTAAAGCCATAAAAATATAAAAGCCTACCAGTGTTAAATTCATTACTGACTCAGAGGCTGCAAAATAAGCATTCATATATGGAAGTGCAGGCAGATACATATCAACTGAAAACATAGGAGCCATACTCAGCACAGCAATAAGCGCAATAATTCCTCCTTTTTTTAAATATTTTTGTTTAACTAACATATCTTGTTTCATATAAAATCAACCTCTTCTTTTTACACTATTATTATATTAAAAAAGTTACCATTAAAACCATCTTATTCGTGAAATTTCATTAGCGCCATGATAATACCTTGCTTTTTAACGGCAACAGTCATATTATAAAGTGTGGGGTTACCCAATAGTCAATAGGAGGATAAAAAAATGTCAAAAATTTTTTTCAAAGCGGGAGAGTTTGCTGCTTTATGCGGTGTAAAAAAAGACACCCTATTCTACTACGATGAACTAGGCATTTTGAAGCCGGAAATTGTTGCAGAAAATGGGTATCGGTATTATTCAACAAAGCAGCTTACAACCTTTGATATTATCCAATCACTCAAAGAGATCGGTACACCTCTGAAGGAAATTAAAAGCTATATGGAAAAACAGAATACAAAGAATTTTTTATCTATTCTAAAAGCAAAACAAATTCAATTAAAAAAAGAACAAAAACGGCTTAATCAAATAAAAAAGCTCCTCAAAAATACCATAGCCACTACAGAACATGCACTGTCAGTTAATTGCAATGAAGTTCAAATTGAATATTGTACTGAGGAGTATTATATTGTTATCGACGCACCAGAAGTTAGTTATACAGACGAAAAAGCTTTCCATATGAAAATACAAGAACATATTTCATACTGCCGCAAAAATTATTATTATAATGAATTTCCAATTGGTGAAATCGTACTTTTGAAAAACCTTAAGCAAGGCCTATTTGAGAGAAAGTACTTTTGCAGCAAAATAGATCATAAGGCAAATAGTGAATATCTATTTATAAAACCTGCTGGAACTTATGTTGTGTTATTTCACAAGGGCGCATATGAAACACTGCCGGATGCTTACCACAAACTTAAAAAGTATACTGAACAAAACGGCTACAAAATCATTGGAAATGCCTACGAGGAAGATCAACTCTATTATCTTTCAGTGAGTGACCCAAATCAATATTTATTAAAAATTTCCATTCAAGTTGATAAATAACGTACAAGCTACACAAAGTTGCAATACTTGATGTAGCTTTTTCTTCATTACTTGCTATCTATATAAGCGAGTAACTTTTACTCTATAATATTCTTTATTCAACAATTCTCGTTCAATAAGAAATTCAGATGCTTGCAAGCAATTTTCAATAAATGGAATTGCCGGTGCATAAATGAAACTCCCTCCAGGAACAAGTCCATTTAATACTTTCATATAAATCATTGCAAATTCGCTATATTTTCCATCTTTTCGCAGATTATTATTAATAAAGTGACTGGAAAGTGCAATATTAGATACAATAGTACCCCATTTTGATATGCCAAAATCGTATTCAAACCAATTTTCTTTGCTCAGATATACTTTCTTGTCAGCACAAATTCTATCGACCCCATATGCTTCAATCCCAGCTGATCTCATAAAATTAACTAGTTCAGCATTTTCACCACATCCAATATCTAATAATGGGGCCTTGATTTCCGATAACTTCAATCCAAGTATAAATAGTTGAAATTCCGCTGAATATTCTGCACATACTGCACTTGAGGCGTATGTATTGTTTGGTGGATTAATTATTGCCGTAAAAGGATTTGTAATTGATAATAATTTTGCTAAACGAGTATAATGTCTTTCTTGCACGATTTTCAAATCCAATTCATTTACTATAATATCTTGAAACAGTAAATTGTATACCTGCTTAAGCAAAGCTTTCGATTCATTATTGAAATCAATATATTGATTTGTGCAATAAAATTCTTTTAGTACCGTATCAACGGTATTATCAATAATTTTTTCCATAAGGTCAGTTTGCCAGCATAGCTTTAATTCATCATTATATCTAGCAACCACTTCCTCTGTAAAAGAACAAAATGACATATTCCCGCTAACCGCATGACTATACAGGTTTTTACCACTATTATGATGTACCTGATAAATTATGGAGTTCATTATATCTTCTTCAAATCTCATATTAACTATCATACCTTTCGCTATGCTCAATGCACAAAAAAATAATTTAAACATCCCCTCAATACTTGAGTGTAAAAATACTTAATGAATCAAGTGCAGAGCTATGAACTGAAATAACTGTGATTTCTTTTCAGAGTGACTTATGTTTTTCCCAGGAATTCCTTTATTACCAATAAACTTTAGTATTTCTTAATCTAAATCACCTCTTCTAAATATCATTAACCTCCAAATATTTAGATTTACTTCCAGTATAAAAGAACACTAATTTATGAAGTGCTCTAGTAGAAGCAATATATAATAATCTTTTATCAACTTCTGTATTATAGTTTCTGTTATTTGTTTCATAAACTATAACGCAGTCAAATTCTAATCCTTTAGCCATATAGACAGGCATTATCATTACTCCATTTATGCTCACATTACTTCCATTAATAATTTTCATATCTATTTTCTTTTTAAGTCTCTTATATATTTTTTCACATTCATTCATGCTCTTACACAAAACTGCTATTGATGTATAATTTAAATTCTTATAATTTAATATATGTTTTACTATGTTTTCATCTAAATCATGAGTAGTAACTGCTTTTATTACTTCAGGTTCTTCCTCATGTCTTTCAAAACTTTCTATTTTAATATTTTCATCAAGAAATTTATTACTGAATTTACTTATTTCATAGGAACATCTAAAACTTTTATTCATATATACAGTCATGCTTCTTTTTTTATTTAATATATTTTTTGCATCTTCATAAATTGATAAGGTTGCTTCCTTCTCTATTGATTGATTTATATCTCCTAAAATAGTAAATTTAGAATTCTTAAATAATTCCTTTAAAATTTCAAAATGTATAGGATAATAATCTTGAGCTTCATCAACAACAACTTGTTTAATTTCTTTAAATACATTACATCCACTCATTTTCACTTTAAGGTACATAATTGATAATGTATCTTCATATGATATAACTTTGTAATCACAGTTAAAGCTATCTATTATCTCTTCTATATTTCCTGGTAAGTTAAGTCCCTTTGCTAAATGATAAAATAAATTTTTATCTTTAAACAAATTCTTATAAACCTTCATATAATCAACTTTAGTAAAGCTATTAATTTGCTCTTTTAATCTATAAGTTTCCTTTATTGTAATTAATCTCGCTAAAGCCTTAATTTCAAATTGATGGTGTGGATATCTACTAATAAATTTTTCTAGTTTTTCTCTTCTTTTCTTTCTAATAGATTGAATTTTTTCAAATATTCTATTTTCAATTATTGTTAGTTTCTTCTCAATAGGCATATTTATAGTACCTTTTAGCAAAGACTCCTTAATTGAATGTTTGTCTTCAATGTATATTCCATCATAATAAATATCTAAAATTTCTATCATTCTATGCTCAAAATACCATATTAGTCTTTGCAATATTATTACAAACTCTTTTGAAGCTTTAAATTCCATACTTGATTTAATAATATTTCTTTTTTTAGTATTCTTAGTATCTATTATATCTTCTAATAATTGATTTCTAGATTTAATGTTAATACTATTATTAAAAATTTCCTTAAATATATATTCAAATGTTATTGTTTTAATAGTTTCTTCTCCAAGTTCTGGCAGAACATCACTTATATAATTTCCAAATAAATCATTTGGGGAAATTATAATGATATTATTAGAGTATAATTTAGTTACTAAACCTTGATACATTAAAAAAGCAACTCTATGCAGTGCAATAGATGTCTTTCCACTTCCAGCTACTCCTTGCACAATAAGCAAATCATTTTCAATATCACGAATAATAATATCCTGTTCTCTTTGTATTGTTTCAACTATTGTTTTCATTTTTGAAGAAGTATTTTTAGATAAAGCATTTTTAAGTGCATCATCAATAATGTTTAAATTTGAATCAATAAAATAATCTAACTTTCCATTCTTAATTTCATATTGCCTTTTAAGTGAGGTTTCTCCTTTTATCTCTCCTTTAGGCGCTTTATAACTTACTGCTCCTAATTCATATCTATAAAATATGCTTGCTATGGGAGATCTCCAATCATAAACATAAAGCTCATAATTATATTCATCTAAAAGGTTATTGAACCCTATATAGATTTTTTCTGCATTACTTTCATCTTCCTCTTTAAAATCTATTCTTGCAAAGTAAGGTTTCTTACGCATACTCTTATACTTATATATCTTTTTTTCTATTTCTTCATAGCCTGCTCTTTGAACATGAATAACTGATAAATCTTGCTTTATATCAGCTAATCTATCAATATCATCAATATAGTGTACACTGTTTTCCCACATATATTTATTCACATTCATTAGTTCTTTTTGAGCTAAACTCACTTTATTTAATTCAATTTCTAAATTCTTATTTAGAAGTGAAATAGTATTATTAATATATAATTCTTCTTCTTTAAATTCATTTTCATAACTACTCATAAAAAACTAATCCTCCTCATTTAATAGAAGTTTTGTAAGTTTTATACATTGATTGACCACATATTTTTTAAATAAGTATTCTTCTTGAATCAACCCCCTTTTTGCAATATATATTGATACTTCCCCATGTATGTAGCAATGTACATTATGAATTACAGCTCTAATTTTCTCTCTACATGGTGAAGAATCATACATGCTAATCCATATGCCTTCAATGATTTCCACAAAGGCATCAACAGTTTGAGTAGTTGCAATCCTATCCTCTTCTGGACGATTACCTTCTAATATTTCAAACCATGCTAAACGAAACCATCCCTTATGCTTAAGAGAAAAATCCACAAAATGATTATAAAAATAATTAAGCTTTAATTCATAGTCATTCGTTACAAGTATCTTTTCTTTAAGTTCCTCTAAAAATATTTCTAATATTTTTATGTGAGCACACCATAATAATTCATCAAATGAACTAAAATAGTTATATAAATTAGTATGCGCACATCCTATCTCACGTGCAACGCCTCTTAAATTTACACTTCTTATATTCTCATTATCTTTTATTAGCTTAAGAGTTGTTTCTACTACTTGATCCTTTGTTATTCCTTTTTTCATCAATTCACCTCATTATATTACCAATGGTAATATAAATTATACTATTTATATTTTAAAATACAAGAAATATTTTTTATTAATGAACTTAAAACATCTCAAGGCAATACTATTACATTAATTTTTTATATTTCAATCCACTTTTGCACCAACATAAATCATTTCTATTTAGTATGATAATACTACTCTCCATTACATATATTCATTTTTACTATTTAATTAACCCACCATGGAAAAGGCATTCACAAACTTTAATGTCAGCAAAATAAATTTCTTCATGCCCTTGAAACCACTTGAATTCTCCACTGATAATACAATGATGTTTATACTGTCCATTTTGATAGATAACAGGACCACGATAAGAATTTTCTTTAGACACTAAGCTCAATGCTTATTTTAAGATACTTTAGACACCTGTGAAATTAAGATTTCTAATTTGCCATGTAACTTTTAAGTGTAATAAATTGTTTTATAATATGATCTTTGAATAATTTTATTGTAAACCGAATTATAGGTTTAGGTTGACAATTAAAGTTATAAATTATATACTAAATTAACGTTTATTTTTACAATTTTACATGGTGGTGAACTAATATGGAAAAATTAATTAAAGAAATTATAACTGGAAAGCGTTTGACAAGAAATGATAATTTAGAATTTTTATTAACTATAGGATTAAAAGAAATTTGTGCAGGAGCCAATAAAATTCGTGAGAAATTATGTGGACAAAAAGTAGACCTTTGTACAATTATTAATGGACGCAGCGGAAAATGTAGTGAAAACTGTAAATTCTGTGCTCAGTCTGCTCACCATAATACTGGAATTAAAGAATATGCTTTTTTAGATCCACATGTAATTTTAGAAGATTGTAAAAAAAATGAAGCAAATGGCGTACATCGCTACTCTATTGTTACAGCTGGAAGATCATTAACTGGCACTGATTTTGATAAAGCAATAGACGCCTATAAAAAGATGCATGAAGAATGTGAAGTTAAGTTGTGTGCATCACATGGTTTTTTGACAGAAGAAGAATTTATACGTTTAAAGGAAGCTGGCGTTACAATGTATCATGAAAATATTGAAACTTCTAAAAAAAACTTTCATAATATCTGCACTACACATTCATATGAAGATAAAATTGAAGAAATTAAACTTGCTCAGAAGGTAGGACTTAATGTTTGTTCTGGTGGAATTATAGGAATGGGTGAAACATGGGAAGATAGAATTGATATGGCTATTAGTTTATCAGAACTTGGAGTTGTATCAATACCAATCAATGTATTAATGCCAATAAAAGGCACTCCATTTGGCAATTTAGAAAGAATATGTCATGAGGACATTTTAAGAACAATAGCAATTTTTCGTTACTTAAATCCAACTGCTTATATTCGTATGGCAGCTGGTAGAAATTATTTTGCAGATGGAGGCACAAAAATCTTCCAAGCTGGTGCCAATGCAACAATTACTGGTGATATGTTAACCACTGTAGGAAATAACACTGAGCAAGATAAAATTATGTTTACAAAGCTTGGTTTTGATATTCAAAAATAGAAGGAGAATCAATTATGGCAAAAGCAAAAAAAATTAATACTCGTCAATTAACATTGATTGGCGTTATAACAGCTGTTACTTGTATCTTAGGACCACTATCACTACCTATTGGAATAGTACCAATTTCATTAACTAATCTTGCAATTTATTTTGCAATATATGCACTCGGAGGAAAAAGAGGAACACTTAGTTATATAGTTTATCTTTTCATAGGTCTTGTAGGACTACCAGTATTTTCAGGGTTTTCTGGAGGATTCCCTAAATTATTTGGACCAACAGGTGGATATTTAATTGGATTTATTTTTATGGCATTTATCAGTGGTATTTTCATAGATAAATTCTCAGACAAAATTTATATGTGTTTCTTAGGAATGGTAGTAGGCACAATCGTAACATATATATTTGGAACAACATGGTTAGCATATGAAGCACATATAGCATTCAATAAAGCATTAGCAGTTGGTGTACTTCCATTTATTCCAGGAGATATAGTAAAAATAATAATTGCATCACTTATTGGACCTCAAATTAAAAAGAGGCTAATAAGTTCTGGATTATACTAACAAATAGGAAGATGGCTCAAATTGTACTATGATTTAAGCCATTTTACTATTCTTTATGTTCATTTTTTATTAGCAATCACACCTAAGGCATACAAATGCTGCAAACGACTATTTATTTCTAAAAGCAAGTACTAGTTATTAATCTTTAAATATCTACTCTCAAAACTGTAAGTGCAGGTTTCTCACATGCAACTTCCCTCTTTTCTGTCCAATTTTAGTAAAATTCGCACTTACTTATAGTATAATTCATCATAAATTATTCTAAACTATTTAACGCTAGAAAATAATTCTTTTAATTCTTTTGTAGCATTAGTAATATCTTTTGGAGAAATAATCGCTGAAACTACTGCTAATCCATCAATTCCTGTATTCTCAAAGTCCTTAACCGTTTTTTTATTAATTCCTCCTATTACAACTATAGGTAAATCTACATTTTCCCTTATCCTTTTTAATTCATCCATTGATATTAAATTTGCATCTTTTTTAGTTCCTGTTGTATACATAGCTCCAACCCCTAAATAATCTGCCCCGTCTTTAACAGCTTTAAGTGCCTCTTCTA
The DNA here is from genome assembly GCF_900112485.1 of Clostridium uliginosum. Classification (GTDB taxonomy): domain Bacteria; phylum Bacillota; class Clostridia; order Clostridiales; family Clostridiaceae; genus Clostridium; species Clostridium uliginosum. Next base: position 6,516 of record NZ_FOMG01000014.1, on the reverse strand, counting down.
AACAACCTGTTGAAACTCCAATAATTTTATCTTCCCCTAATATATTTCTTACAATATTTGCTGGAATATCACTTTGTCCTACATGAACTCCAGCCGCATCAACAGCTAATACAATATCCAAACGATCATTTATTATTAGTGGAACATTATATTTATCAGTAACTTCTTTTACTTTTATTGCAGTATTATAAAAATCAAGTGATGAACAATCTTTTTCTCTTAGTTGAACTAATGTACAACCACCTTTAATTGCCTTTTCAACACTTTCTTCTAATGTCTTTGTACTCATTAACTCTCTATCTGTTACAAGATAGATACTATAATCTATTTTATTCTTCATTAAATTTTGCCCTCCTTGTAATTACTTATATCATCCATTATTCCTATTGACTTGTTATTTTCTTTTATGTACCTAACATACCTGATTTTTGGTACAGTTCATAAAAATGGTTAGTTGGTCCAACCCCTTTTCCAAGTTCAAGTCCATGTTTAATAGCAATTGTTATATATCTCTTTCCTTCTTTTACTGCATCTTCTATATTCATCCCCTTAGCTAAATTAGCAGCTATTGCAGATGATAATGTGCATCCTGTTCCATGAGTATTTTTAGTATTAATTCTTTCTTGCTTAAAATAAATAAACTTTTCTCCATATAATAATAAATCTGTAGCTTCTCCTTCTAAATGTCCACCTTTAACAAGTACATATTTAGGTCCGAGTTCTCTAATTTTCAAAGCAGCTTCTTTCATATTTTCTAAAGTTTTTATCTCATATCCCAAAATTTCTTCTGCTTCTGGTAAATTAGGAGTAACTAAAGTTACTAAAGGAAATAATTCTTCAATTAGTGTATCCTTAGCATCCCTTGATAATAAATTAAATCCACTTTTAGAAATCATAACAGGATCTAAAACTACAACAGGTAACTTTTTAACTTTTTTTAATGATTTTGTTATAGCCTTAATAGATTCAATCTTAGATACCATTCCTATCTTAATCGCATCTACTCTAATATCTTTAAAAATAACATCTATTTGAGATTCAATCATTTCTGGATTTATATCCTGAATATCAAAAACTCCCATAGTGTTTTGAGCAGTTACAGCTGTAATAACACTCATTCCATAAACTCCATTAGCAGAGAATGATTTTAAATCTGCTTGGATTCCAGCTCCCCCTGAACTATCAGACCCTGCAATAGTTAATGCATTTTTCATGATTCTTCATCCTTTCTTTGTAAGTGTGATTTATATACTTTATAATTAGCAATTACATTCCTTCAATATTCTTAGAACTTTTCTTCATAATTAAATATTGATTATTTATTAAAGTTTTCTTTATAGCTGGTACCTTTAAGAAAAAGTAAGCTATAATACTTCCAGCACTACAACTTAATGTAAATGGTATTATATAAGTAAATAAAGCAGCCTCTTTCCCTAAAAATAATATTGCTACTGGATAAGCTATAATAGCTCCTAATATTCCTGTTCCTATTATTTCTCCAATTACAGCAGCTATTGTTTTTTTGAATTTGTTGTAAAGAATTCCTGCTACTAATCCCCCTATCATACTTCCTGGAAATGCTAATAAACTTCCCGTTCCTAAAACATTTCTAAGAAGCGCTGCAATAAATCCATTTGCGCATGCATAAAGTGGCCCTAAAGCGATTGCCCCTACTACATTTACAAAATGTTGTACTGGTGATATTTTTGCTACTCCAATTGGAATTGAAAATGTTCCAAATATAACTGAAATACCAATTAAAATCCCACTTAATGCAATTTTTTGTGCTTTACTTTTTTTATCCATTACAATTCCCCCTAAAATAAATATGTTTATAAATATATGTTTTAATGAATAAAACAACAAAAGAATAAAAACATATAACATGCTATTGGAAAAATGTGAGTTTCAGAAAGAATTTATTATTTTCTAATTTTTTACTTAATATTCTATAGTTAATTCTATAACACGCAAAAAAAATGTAGCCCTAGGGCTACATCAATAGACTACACAATATTAATATATACTTCCCTACGTTGGTATTAACCAAATCAGGTTATAAGAGTCTAAGAAATCAATTTTTCCAATCTCAGCTAAAATATTAGCTCCCCTAGTTATTTAATTATTAAAACCTTTTACAATATAAACACTATACTATTAATTATCAAACGTCAATGATATTTTTTGAATATTCCTAAAATTAACATACCAACCTTATCCTATAAAACACTGCAATAAATGCATGCCCCTTATTTCTAGTTCTGGTATATATTCAAAGTATAAGTATGCTTTAAAATTTAAGTATATAAGTTCCAATAAAATTTATTCATTAATATAAATTTTAGAACACTTATAAATACTATAATTTAACTACTATAGTGAGGAACTTATATAGAAAATTTATGATATATATGATTCTAAGTAGGTATTGTTAATTAAAGATGTAATTTATTATAAAAATTAAATAAAATTTTATAAATGTATTAACTTAATTAGAACATATATATATTACTTGTTCTTTACCAATGCATAATATTTACCATATAGTTTAACAGGCTTTATTACTTCATATCCATTAATAAATTCACCTATAACTTGATCTTTTGCAACTTCAATTAAAATTGTCTCTTTCTTTGTTTTAATTTTCTTTTCTGGTATCATTGTAGTCTTTGTCCCTATATTATTTATAATTCTATTTCTATTTTTATTTGGCATTTCACATCATACTCCTATTAATATTATAAATTCTTATATTATTATATTAACAATTTTTGTAAATATGTTAGTTATTATATAATCACCTTAATTTAACTCATTGTTTTAAGTTGTTCCATTATTGATTGCTCCAAAGCCTGTCTTTGGAGCAATCAATAACGGGTGCAACTTAAAACAATAGAAACTGTTAGGCAATTTTTCTAGTCCTAGTGAGTAATTATATATAATATATTAAAGTTTATAACATCATTAAAAAATACACTTATTTCAACTAGAATAATGGGTTAATTTAGGAATATAATAGAAATATCCACCTTCCAATGAAGACATCATATTCATTGAAAAGTGGATATTTTAACAAGTTTTACTATTTAGCTTGACTCAATGCACTTTTTACTGCCTCAATAATACCTTTGCTACTATATGTAGCTCCAGAAACTGTGTCTACTGAAGTTGATTGTTTTGAAATTATATTATTTGTTACAGTTCCAGAAGCTCTTCTGTAATACTCTGGAGTATCTCCATTTGATAACGTTTCTACATTACTTATCTTTCCGTTAGCTACAGTAACAGAAATCTTGGTTGTTCCTCCTTTAAAGCCTCTTCCACTTCCTGTATATGTTCCATCCTTATAGTTACCTTGACTATTATTGGTTGAATTAGAACTTGTGCTTCCTTGATTTGCTTTTGAATTCGAAGTTATAGTCTCACCTTTAGTAGCACTACTATTATTAGAATTATCATTATTAAAATCTGAAGCAGATGCCTGATTTAATGCATCTTTCACTGCACTTATAATTCCTTTAGAACTATAAGTAGCTCCAGAAACTGTATCTACTGAAGTTGATTGTTTAGAAATCATTTTTTTTATTAGAACATTTGAAGCTCTTTCATAATACTCTGTAGTATCTTCGTTTGATAAAGCTTCTATGCTTGCTATCTTTCCATTAGTTACAGTAACAGAAATCTTAGTTGTTCCTCCAAAACCTTCCCCACTTCCTGTATATGTTCCATCTTTATACTTTTGTGAAGCGTTATCTGAAGCTGAACTGTTTGAAGTTGAATCACTTAAAATTGTGCTGTTATTTAAACCTATTCCAGATTTATTTAAAACGTCTCCTCCAAAACTTGTTAGTCCATAAACACCTAGCATTGTAGCCATTGCTAAAGAACCAGCTAGATTCTGATTTAAATCTTTTCCAATCATATTTGCATTAGCATTATTTCTAGGACATACTTCTGTACATTTTAAGCAATTTATGCAATCGCCACCTCGATCGTCATTTACTTTATAAAGTTTTAATCCCATTGAACAATTGATTGTACAAGCTCTACATTTACCACAATCAGCTTTAGGCTTATTAATTTTTGTTATTCCAAATCTAGAAATTATAGAAAATACAGCACCCAAAGGACATAAATATCTACAGAAAAATCTTTCAATAAAGAATGCTCCTATGGTAATTAAAATTAAAAATACAAGTCCAATAAGTAAACTAGAAAAAACAGTAGATAAATCAGTTATTTGGCCAAAAACATCCCAAGGGCTTGTACTTTCTAAAATATTGCTTCCTATAGTCCAAGAAACAATTATTATAAATATCAATACTATATACTTTACATATTTTAATATAGAATCAACTTTTTCATTTATTCTAAATTTTCTCTTAGACACCTTTTTTGATATAAAATATATTAAATCATTATAAGCTCCAAAAGCACATATCCATCCGCAAAACCATCTTCCAATTATTATGGTTAAAAACATAACAGCTACAAACTCTATCAAACTTGGAAATGCTTGAAGAAAGTTAAAATTTCCTCCCATAATCATTTGATACACTGTTTTTAATTCACTAAAAGTCATTGCATACAATCCCGGCAACAGTAAAAATGAGATTAATTGTATACAATGCCTTAGAACCTGAGATTTCTTTATCTTATTACTCATATTTATTACTCCTTCTATCAAAGCTATAATTTTTTATTTATATGTACCCACACTCGAAACTTTATGTGTGTATATTATTTTCAGATATATTTTAATGTTAGAAACCCACATAAAAATCCTCAGCAACCGAAATAAACAATTATCCCTTATTTCGATTAATTCACTACATAACTAAAATTTTCATTGTGGTATCTATTAAAAAAAATTCCTCATCTGTTAATGTAAAAATATTTTTATAAATGCCAGAAGTTATATATACTTTTTTATCTTCAGTGATAAATATTGCATCAATGCCCTCTATAGCCTCTATAATTTTTAGTGCTTTATCTATACCCAGAATATAAACACCTGTTGATAACCCATCACCATCTATTGAATTATCTGATATAATCGTTGCACTTATAATTTTACTTTGTGATGGATATCCTGTTTTAGGATCAATTATATGATGAAATCTTTTTCCATCTTTAATAAAATATCTTTCATAATTACCTGATGTAACTACTGATTTATTTTTTACACTTAATATTCCAACATGTTCTCCTCTAGACTTAAAAGGATTTTGAATTCCAACTTTCCAAGACGTGCCATCTTCTTTATTCCCAAGTGCAAAAATATTTCCACCTAAATCAATTAAAGCACTTTTAATATTGTGTTTATAAAAAATGTCTCTAACTTCATCAGCTGCAAATCCCTTCGCTATTCCACCTACATCCAAAGCTTGTTTCATATTCTTTAGCATTATTGAGAAATTGCTTTTATCTAGAATCACATCATTATAATTGACAAGTTTTAGTGTTTCCTCTATTTGATGTTTTTCAGGAATTTTCTCATCTTCTGTACCTATATTCCAAAGCTTTAATAGTGGTCTTATTGTTGGATCAAAAGTTCCTTCTAATATTTTGCTATACTCAACAGCCTTTTCTATTACAAAATAAGTATCCCTACTTACAACTTCTGAAGTAGCTCCAGCTTTAAAATTTATTTTTGATATCTCACTGTCTTCTTTAAATGCTGACATTTTATCATCAATATCATTTAATTTTTTAATTGCTTCTTCAATTGCCTTTTGACCGTTACTGCCACATACATTCAAATTTATTATAGTCCCAAGAGCATAGCTACTCTTTATTATTGAAGGTCTTTCATATTTTCCAGTAACAAATATAAAAATTAAAATCACTCCTACTATAATTGTGATTATTAATAATTCAACGCTTATTGTACTCATAATAAAATTACACCACCTACATACTTAGGCACATGAAAGAAAATAATAGACCAAAGATGCGTCGTATATTTAGTGTCAGACAAGGAGGCAAATTCAGTTAATAGCTGGCTATTGGCTAAATTTGCTGAAGCAGTATAACGCAAAATAGACAAGCATACTGGTCTATTATTTTTTTGAATGTGCCTTAGTTAATTTGTTAACTGAATTATAACAAATAAAGCTTAATAGTTTCTGAACGTAAACTGAGAGTTTGCTGAGAAAAATTAAAATTCAAACATCTATTTATGTTAAATTAGAGCACATAAAAAACAGACCATCTCACTTGAGATAGTCTCGTTGTAGAAATATGAAGAAAATAACAGTTCAAAAAAATGTACCATATTATGCAAAATAGACTAGCATTCTGACCAATGTCATTTAGTTAACGAAATGACATTGATATTGTTCAAAAAAAGCAAGGTATAAAAATATACCTTGCTTTTTTCAATTAACACTTGACAAATATATAGAAAAATGCGGCGCAGCCCTTAAATATATAAAAATTTAAGGAGGCATCACTAATGATTAATTACTCAAAAATTGTAAAATACAAGCTAACATATATTATTAAAGAAATGGG
>NZ_FOMG01000015.1 GCF_900112485.1 Clostridium uliginosum | reverse complement strand
TGTGAGAACTCAATTATAACAAGGATTTATCATAAATGTTTTTTTATTTTATTCAATTGTAAAATTATTCAAGCATTTTTGCACTATTATAGTATGCATATATCATTATCTATATATTGGCATCTCCTTATTTCCATTTATCATTTATAAATATGAATATGTTTTAAAATAGTGTTGATATTTTAATATAAAGGTGAATTCCACTGTCCATGAGCCTTATATTACAATATCAACACGGTTTTAAAACAGCTTCAAATAAAAATATTAAAAATATCCTTTACTTCAATTTTTAATCTTTTTTATATTTGATTTTACATATTTATTAACTGCTAATTCTAACTTAGTTTACTTGGAACTGACTATTATAAATCCTAGCATAGTGTCCTTTCTTTTTTAATAGACCTTCATGAGTTCCACTCTCAACTATGTTCCCATTATCCATAACTAAAATTATATCTGCCTCTTTAATTGTAGAAAGTCTATGCGCTATTATAAAGGTTGTTCTCCCTTCCATTATTCTTTCAAATGCCTTTTGTATGTGTAGTTCTGTTCTTGTATCTATATTGCTTGTAGCCTCATCTAATATAAGCATTGGTGGGTCAGCAAGCATTACACGGGCTATAGTTAAAAGTTGCTTTTGCCCTTGTGATAAATTATCTCCTGATGAAGTTATCTCAGTATCATATTCCTTTGGTAAACGTCTTATAAAGCTATGAACTTCTGCTCCTTTTGCTGCTTTAATAATTTCATCTTTTGAAGCTTCAGGTTTACCATAAGCAATGTTATTACCTATAGTGTCTGAAAATAAAAATGTATCTTGAAGAACCATTCCAAATCTTTGTCTTAAATCATCTCTATTCATATGTTGAATGTTTATTCCATCAATAGATATTTGTCCCTCATTAACTTCATAAAACCTCATTAATAAATTTACAAGAGTTGTTTTTCCTGCTCCTGTTTTTCCTACAATAGCAACTCTACTACCTGGTTTTATATCTAAATTCAAATTTGTTATAAGTGGATTTTTTTTATCATATGCAAATGAAACATTATTAAAGGTTACATGGCCTCTACACTCTTCAATATTAACTAAATTTTCTATATAATCCTGCTCTTCTTCCATATCAATTATAGAAAATACACGATTAGCTGAAGCAATAGCTGCCTGTATTTGAGTTAGCACCCCTGTTATTTCATTAAAAGGCTTTGAAAACAAAGTAGAATATATAAGAAAACTTGATATACCACCAACAGTTATTTTTCCCATAATAGCAACAATGCTACCTATTATTCCTATTATGGAATAGGTTATGTTATTTACAAGTCTAGTTGATGGATTTGCAAGAGAACCATAAAATTGCGACTTAACTCCTGAATTATAGAGCTGTTCATTAATTGCTTTAAACCTATCATAGGAGTGCTTTTCATAGTTAAATGCCTTTACCACCTTTTGCCCCCTTATAATCTCCTCTGCATATCCATTTAACTCACCTAATGTCTTTGCTTGTTTTGAAAACATCTTTTTAGATTTTTTAGTTACAAACCTTGCCACAAAAAATGTTATTGGTGCAGATAATATAACCACTAAGGTCATAACAAAATTAATAGAAAGCATAAAGGCTATAGATCCTATAATTGTAGCAACTCCTATAAATAAAGATGACATTCCCTGTAAAAGTCCATCTCCAACTGTATCTATATCATTAATAAATCTACTTATAATATCTCCATGAGCATTACCATCATAAAATTTTAATGACAGGAGATTAATCTTATTAAAAAGCTGTTCTCTCATGGAATTTACAGTTTTATAGGTTATAAGATTTAAAAAATAACTCAATAGCCAATTAAAAAGATTACTGCATATATAAACTACTGCTAATATAAAAATTATGTTAAATACTTCTTTAAAATTAACATTTCCTTTTCCAATCATATTATCAATTGATTTACCTATTAAAATAGGACCTATTAAATTTGTAGTAACACTTATTATGGTAAAAATTATAGATATAAATAAAAGACCCTTTCTCTCTCCTATATATTTAAATATTCTTATTAATGTATTATTCATTTAATTGCCTCCTCACTTGAAAGTTGAGATAAGCAGATTTCCTTATATACTTCTGAGCTTTCTATAAGCTCTCTATGTGTACCTAAGGCAACCACTTGTCCATCATCAAATACAATAATTTTATCTGAATTTTTTATAGTACTTGCCCTTTGAGAAACAATTATTATGGTCATATTATTAGAGTTGTCTTTAATAGCCTTTCTTAATGCAGCATCAGTTATAAAATCTAAAGCACTAAAGGAATCATCAAAAATTAGTATTTCTGGATTTTTAACTAAAGCACGAGCTATTGTAAGTCTCTGCTTTTGTCCTCCTGAAAAATTAGCTCCACCACGTTCTACTTTAGTTTTATAACCCTCCGGAAGTTTGATTATAAATTCATGGGCCTGTGCCTTTTTTGAAGCCTCTATAACTTCATCCTCTGAAGCTTCTAAATTGCCCCATCTAATGTTTTCCTCAATAGTTCCAGTAAATAATTCAGCTTTTTGAGACACCATGCTTATTTTACTTATTAGTGTATCTAAAGGATACTTCTTAACATTTATACCATTAACCAAAATTTCTCCTGCATTAACTTCATAAAATCTTGGTATTAAATTAACAAATGTAGATTTACCTGAACCTGTTCCTCCTATAATTCCTACAGTTTCTCCTTTATTTATTGATAATGAAATGTTTTCTAATACCATATCACTAGCTTCATTATAGTTAAAATAAACCTTATTAAACTCAATAGCAGATGTATTTATATCAGAATTTTCATTTACACTTCCTATGTTTTCAATAATGGATGTATCTGTTTCAAAAAGTTCATTAATACGTCCTGCTGAAGCTGAAGCCTTAGTAAATAAAACAATAAGATTTGAAACAACTATAAGTGCAAGTAAAATTTGAGTAATATAATTTACAAAAGCTATTATTGTTCCTGGCAATAAAGTTCCACTATTAATTTGAAAAGCCCCTACCCATAATAAAACTATGATAGCGCTGTTCATAACAAATGATGTTAATGGATTTAATAACGCTGATATTTTACCAACATTAATAGAGGTATGAGTTAAATCATCATTTTTCTCTTTAAATCTCTTCTTCTCTTTATATATCTTAGAAAAAGCACGAATAACTCTTACTCCTCTTAAAGTTTCACCTATTATAAGAGATAATTCATCTAAATTTTTCTGATATTTTTTATATAATGGTGAAGTTTTAGTTATAAAAAAATATAATATTAATGCAAAAAAAGGTGTTGATGAAATTAAAATTAAAGATAACTTAAAATCTAATATCATTGCCATTATTGTAGCGCCTATACATATAAATGGTGCACGTATAACAAGTCTTATAAGTAGTGCTATTGCAATTTGCAATTGATTTACATCATTAGTAATTCTATTTATAAGTGATGAGCTACCAAACTTATCTATTTCAGTATAAGAAAGAGAGCTTATATGCTTAAATATAGCATTACGTAAATCTGTACCAAAGCCTTGTGAAGCACAAGCTGCATAATATTGGCACACAAGAGAACTACAAAATCCAAAGATTGTCATGCACAGCATAATTCCTCCCATTTTAATTACATAAGAACTGTCCCTATTAGTAACTCCATTATTTATTAAAAGAGCCATAATTGTTGGTAAAATCAACTCTAAAATAGCCTCAAATAATTTAAATATTGGTCCAACAATACATTCTTTTTTATAAGGCTTTAAAAAGGATATAAGTTTAAACAAGTGTGTAATCTCCTTTCTTGAATAATATAGGGATTTTCAACAATGCAATCACCCTATATTGACTATGAAATATTTATCAGTTATGATTTTAACATAGAAATTACCATATTAATAATATTTAATTTGTATCACTTATATACGAAAATCATATGGATTGGAGATAATATGTTTATGGATATAAAACAGTTAAAGTATTTTTTAACCATTGTAGAAGAAGGTCAAATAACTTCTGCTGCTAAAAGGCTTAATATGGCTCAACCACCATTAAGTCAACAATTAAAAAATCTTGAAGATGAGCTTGGTGTAAAACTTATAGAAAGAGGACCAAGACATATCGAGTTAACTGATGCTGGTAATATTTTAAAAGATAGAGCTGAACAAATATTAGAACTGTCAGACTCCACCATAAATGAAATAAATGATTTTAAAAAGGGGTTTAAAGGTAAATTATCTATAGGTACTGTTTCATCATCTGGTTCTGTTTTACTCAATGATAAAATCTCAGACTTTAGAAAAAACTATCCAGGAGTAAAGTTTGAAATACACGAAGGCAATACCTTTAAAATATTAGAGCTTTTAAACAGAGGTATTATAGAGGTAGGTATTGTACGAACTCCTTTTAACTCTTCAAAATTTCATTGCAAATATGCAGAGGCTGAGCCTATGATAGCTGTAATATCAAAAAATTATTACTTCAAAACAAAAAACTCTTATATAACCATAGAAGAGTTAAAAGAAAAACCTTTAATTATATACCGTAGATTTGAACAATTAATACATGAAACTTGCCTAGAACAAGGTTTTGAACCAGAAATATTCTGTAAGAACGATGATGCTCGCACCACTCTTTTATGGGCAAATGCAGGCCTTGGCATTGGCATAATTCCTAAATCTGCCTTTGGCCTTGGTGGAAATGATAATCTAATTTATAAAGAAATTAATAATGATAAATTAATAACTAAGGTAAGCGCAATATGGATAAAAGATAAATATATTTCATCTATGGCCCAAAAGTTTATAGAGTATTTTGGAGAAAATAAGTAGATTACATAAAAACACAGAAAAATTTCCAACATCCACGTAACTACAACAATTACATCGATGTTGGAAATTTTTTAAATGGATTCCACTTAAGACATCTCTAAATAAATAACTAATGTCTTCTTGTCTTTTTGATGCTATACTGAGTCAGCAAATGCAAGTAATAACAGCAGTATTAGCTAACTTGCCTTCACTTCCTTGTCTAGTTCAAAAAATTCTAAGAATCTTTGACTAGTTATTTATTTTACAATTCTCAATATTTTCTAACAGCCCTTCAATAATATCCTGCATTGTAACATTCTTTAATACATCCTCCATTGCCCCTTGAGCTTTAATTAATATAATTTCTAGTACAAATTGAATATTAGCACCTATAGGACATTTTGGATTTGGATTTTGATGGATTTGAAAAAGCTGCCCATCTTCAACTACATCTACTGCCTTATATATATCTAGTAAAGTAATATTTTCTATGGGCTTTAAAAGATATGCTCCGCCACTCCCTGAATTCACATTAACCATACCAGCTTTTTTTAACATTCCAGTAACTCTTCTAATAATTACCGGATTAGTATTTACACTACCAGCAATCCATTCTGAAGTACACAATTTTTCTTTTTCCATAGATAATATTGATAGTATATGAACTGCTACAGAGAATCTACTACTTATTTTCATACTTAATCCCTCCTGCCGTAACCATTATAGTTACAGCTACAGAAGTTGTCAATAGACTATTAAAACTTTTTTCAAAAAATCTGTAACATTCAATAGTAATATCTCTATATACTTTTATAATGCTCTGTGCAATTATTTGTTGATTTTAATTTTTAAAGATTCTTGGCAATGAAAAAGTAGCTGATACATTATCAATAGTATCAACTACTCCAGGACTCTTAAGTATATTTATTCTGTTAAAAGTCTGTGATACTCTCCTTTTTTGCCAAATCTTTTTAATTTCTAATTTTGCATTTCTTAGATTTTATATACATTAATAACGTCTTTAAGTTCTTCTGCAAGTTCAGTTTGCTTATTTATTGCTTCAACAATAGTTCCAACTTCACTAGTAACTTCTTCAACATTTATTTGTATATCTTGTGATTTACATGAAGTTTCTACTGCTGTAGAACTTACCGTATTAATTCCTTCACTTATTTGAATAATAATTTCTTCAATATTTTTACTTGTATTTTGAATTTTCTCTGCCATATCAGTGATTAATTTAGAATCTTTTTCATAGCTTGTTGCTGTTTCAATTAGTAATTCATAATCACTATTGACATCTTGTTCTAAGAAAATTAATAAATCTTTACTATGGTCACTTAAATTATTAAATGCACTTTGAACTTCACTAATAACACCCTTTATTTGGTCAACTGTCTCTTTACTTTGTTCTGCTAATTTTTTTACTTCATCTGCAACTACTGCAAATCCTTTTCCTTGTTCTCCTGCTCTAGCCGCCTCTATAGATGCATTTAGTGCTAAAAGATTAGTTTGTTCTGAAACTTCAGCTATTACATTAGCCATCATTTTAATATCCTCTACTATTTTACCTTGTGTTATGGCTTTAGTAACGTTTTCAATTTTCTCATTGTAAATTTTTCTTGCATTTTCTACAGCAGATTGTCCTTTTTGTTTAACTTTAATTGCCTTGCTTCTAATAGCTTCTGCTGATTCATTATCTTTTCCTGCAGTTTCATTTAATCCAGATACTGTAGTAGCTATTTCATGCGTTGAAGCATTAACTTCTTCTGAAACTGCACTTAATTGTTCAACATCTTTAAATATAATTTGAGTAGAAGAATTTACATCTACAATGTTACCATTAATCTTCTTAACAATTATGTTAAGTTCTTGACTTGACTTTATTAATAACTTTGAATATGTGTATATATTCCCCACCATTGATCTATTAGCACTTATTGCATCATTTAAATTATCTACAACATCTCCTATTTCTTTATCATAGCTTCCTTCAAGTTTGGCTGTTAAATCTCCTTGTCTTAACAAATGTGCAAGTGTACTTAATTCTTTTAATGGTTTAAGTATTCCTTTAATAATTGCTACTGCTAACCCCAATGTAACTAAAAATCCAATTAATGAAATTATAATAGTAATATTTGTACACTTACTTACTGAGCCTTCAACCACTCCAATAGATGTTCTCATATTTTGCTTGGTTACTGTTTGTACTGCTGCATTATCAATTATGTTTTGAGTTGTTCCAAGTTCTGCTTTAACTCTATTCAATTGATAAATACATATTCCTCCAACAATTATCATAAACCCTAATACAATTATATAACTCCCAATTATCTTAGTTTTAATACTTAATAATCTTTTTTTATTTTTACCTTCCTGAGCTCTTTGTTTATCATCTTTTTTCTTCATAAATACTCTCCTTTAATCTTCATGTTAAATTAACTTATTTCTAAACAAGCAGCAAATTATATTAATACATTTTGTATTTACCATTTATCCCATAAATGTATAATTATATTATAACCATTTAGTATTCCAATTTCTACTACTAGAAATTTTTCTTAAAATAAAAAAGATAACTCCTGTACAATACAGAAATTATCTTTTAGAATCTTAATACTCTTTTTTAAAATGTCCTTGACATAGGGTCCATTTTAAATTTATCCAATTAACAATACTTCTTTAATCTTTAACTTCTTTTGTTTTATTCTGTTTCGTTCATTATACCAAGTTTATCAAATATTATAAAACTTATACTTAATACAATGGCTACAATTGTAGCTAGTCCCATTCCTTTCATCTCCATATTTCCAAGTGTCAATTTTATTCCACTTAATCCTACTATAAATATTACTGAAGTAAGTATTAGGTTTCTAGATTTAGCAAAATCAACTTTTTCTTCAATAAACGTTCTTAATCCTGATGTTGCTATTGTTCCAAATAATAGAAAACTAACTCCCCCTATAACTGGTGTAGGAATTGTGCTAATAAGTGCTGACATTTTTCCTGAAAATCCTAAAATTATTGATATTAATCCAGCTCCACAAATTACATATACACTATATACCTTAGTTAATGCCATGACTCCTATGTTTTCACCATAAGTTGTTGTAGGCACTGAGCCAAACATTCCCGAAATAATAGTTGATAATCCATCTCCAAGTAAAGATTTATGAAGTCCTGGATCTTTTGTCAAATCTTTTCCTACAATACTACTAGTAACTTTTAAGTGTCCTACATGCTCCGCAATTACTACAAATGTTGCTGGTAATATTGTTAATATTGCATTGATATTAAAATGAGCTAATTTTATATTAGGTGTTGCAAAGAAACTTGCATTATTTACTGAATTAAAATCTACTAGTCCCATAAAATATGCTGTAATATATCCTACTACTACTCCTATTAATATTGGTATAACTTTTAAAAATCCTTTTAATAATACATTACATAAAATTACTGTAATTAATGTTACCATTGATACAATTACCCACGTTGTATTTAAAGTCGGTGAATTACTTCCTCCTACTGGAAATCCTGCCATATCAGCTGCATTACCAGCTAGCTCTAAACCAATTATTGCTATTATTGCTCCCATTGCTGCTGGTGGAAATAATTTATTAATCCATCCCATACCAGTATATCCTACAATAATTGCTATTATTGAAAAAGCTACCCCTGCAGCTACAAAACCACCCTGTATAGTTTGAAAATCATACCCTTGGTTATATAATGATAATACCGGCGCTATAAAAGCAAAGCTTGAACCTAAATAAGCTGGAATCTTTTTTCTAGTGATAAATGCGTATAATAATGTACCTACACCATTAAAAAATAGAACTGTTGTTGGATCAACTCTGAAAATAAGTGGTACTAGAACTGATGCTCCAAACATTGCAAATAAATGTTGGATGCTTAATGGAATTGCCCTCCTTAAAGGAACCTTTTCTGTAACATCTACAAAGTCATGTTCATTATTTGATAATTTATTATTCATGATATTTTCCCCCTTCTTAGTTTCGCTGAACTAAATTAAAAGTATACTTTTCAAAAAGTATCATAAATGTATATAGTTTGTCAATATTTTTATGTAAATTTTAGAAAAAATATTTTAATATGGTAAGGTTGACTTCTCAAAAATACGTCTCTAACCTCTATTTAAAAGCTTTTTCCTATCTATTTACTCTAATCCTTCAAATTGGAAATTTTTAAGAGGTGAATAATCTATTCTCGAATTACTTCTATATAAATTACTTAGTCTCTATATTCTGCATAAGAAGTCAAATTTAGACTTTTGTAATCTAATTAAGTCTACTAGCTTTTTAGCCTTCTTCTATGTTTATATGCTCTAATTTGTACAGTAGAATTGATTTTAATCATTTCCTATTGTATGACAACATAAAAACACTTTAATATGACTTCATATGACTTCATATGAAGTCATAATTTTTTAGTTAAATTAACTTTACATCATATTGTTCAAGGAGAGTTCTTATAGTATTACTTGGTGAAGCTTCTGTAATAATACTATTAAAATCTGTTATATTAGAAAAAATGAAAATTCCATCTGTATTAAATCTTTCATTTAGTGCCATTAGATATAGCTCTTTCGATATACGCATAATAGTCTTCTTAGTATTTGCATCTTCAGATACACCAACACTAATACTTCCAGTCCCAAGATCTACTCCATTACATCCTATAAATGCTTTATTACAACGATAAAGTTTAATTTGCTCAATAGAATGAGAACCTATACTTCCACCTACAAGAGTATTATAATCTCCACCGATAAAAATAAAATGTATTTTTGAATCTAAAGGAATCATTGATGAGATCTCAAACATATTTGTAATTAAGGTTATATTTTTATTACTTTTTACAAGTAGTTTTGCAAGAATATAAGAAATACTTGATGCATCTAAAAAAATTGTATCATTCTCTTTTATTTGATCATATGCTTTTTCTGCAATGATCTTTTTTAAATCAGTATTTTTTTCTACTCTTTTAAGAAAACTTTCACAATTTACAATTGTACGTTTTATGTTAATAGCTCCACCATAAGTACGTTGCAATAAGTTTTTTTTCTCTAGCACCTGAAGATCTTTTCTAATCATGCTTTCGCTAATATTAAATTGTGAACTTAAATCTTTAACTAATACTTTCCCATCTTTTTCTAGTAAATCTAAAATATATTTATACCTTTCTTCAATAAACATAATTTCCTCCAATTCATTCCCGTTTGTTCTTATTGTAACAGTCATAATACAATAATGCAATAAAACTAATTGACAATCACGAATAAATGTCCTAAAATGAGATTAATTAGTAACAAACTGTATTGAATGATAATAAACTATAACTATAGTATAACTTTTACGAACTTATTATATTCACTTAAGTTAAGAAGACCAATGTTCCTATAACTTAACAAATTGTAATTTTATAAAGGGGGAGAAAAACCATGTCAATATTAAATGATCTTACAGGAATTGCACATATAGTAATTCCAACTACTAATCTGCAAAAAACCATAAAATTTTATTTAGATTTAGGCTTTGAAACTATATTAAAAACTTTTAATATAGAAGCAAATGAGCAAGTGGCATTTCTTCAATTTAAAGATATAATAATTCAAACTAATGAAACATTGAATGCTAAAGAAAAAATACAAGCAATAGATCATATGTCAATAAATATTTCTGATATTGAAAAAGCATTTAAAGAAGCTAAAACTAGAGGATATGATTTGTTAGATGATGAGGTTCAATATCGACATTTTTGTAAAAACGAAGTTAAGTTTTTTACATTAATAGGACCGTCAAACGAAAAAATAGAGTTTTATCAAAAATTATAATTAACAATAAAATTTTATATTTGTTTTGTTCATTTATTTTCTACTTCAATATGATATTTTAATTTTTGCCAAATTATTATATTTACTTGAATTAAGGCACATTCAAAAAAATAATAGACCAGTATGCTTGTATATTTTATTTCATGTGCCTAAGAAAAGCGATGTTCATATAACTTAACAGATCCTATTAAAATAAAAGGAGATAGAATTATGAAAAAAGCAATATTTTTTGATATAGATGGAACATTAATAGATTGTTTAAATGGGTTAACAGATATTACTCCTAAAGTAAAAAAAGCAATTCGTGCATTACAAGCAAATGGAGATTATGTTTTTATTGCAACAGGTAGACCTTATGCATTTCTAAGTGAAGCTTTGTTAAACTTTGGATTTGATGGTTTTATTCTTACAAACGGAGCGCAAGTAAAAGTTAAAGATAAACTTATTTATAAAGAACCACTTTATAAAGATTTTGTAAAAGAAATATCTGATAATTTTGAAGAACTTAACATTCAATATATTTTACAAGGAGAAATATATTCATATATGAAAGAAGACTATAAAGAATTTTATTCATATTTTGATAACTTCAGTATTTCTAGAAAATATTTAAAAGGTAATTATGATATTGAAAATATAGATACTTATAAAGTAGAAACGCTATGCAAAGATGAAAAAGGTATCGACTATTGTTTATCTCTAGAAAATGATGATTATGATTGTATTTATAATGAAGAAGAAAAATCTTTTGAGTTTTATTCAAAAAGAAATACAAAAGCTACAGGAATCTTAAAAGCATTAGATTATTTAAATATTCCAATAGAAAATAGTTATGCTTTTGGTGATGGAAAAAATGATATAGAAATGTTATCTACGGTTGGATGTGGAATAGCTATGGGAAATGCTAGCGATGAAATTAAGATCTATGCTAAGAAAGTTACTGATACAGTACATAATGACGGTATAGCTTTAGGAATTGAAAAGTTTATACTGTAATATATACTTTCTCTAATACCTAAATGGATCTATGTCAATATGGTAGACATAGATCCATTATTACATCTATTATATTCATTCTATATATCATCTTTTTTCTTGATTTTTTGTATAACAAAAGACACCTACAGAAATTTCTGCAAGTGCTTTTTAATATAAACATTAATTAATCTATGTACTACAATTCTAACTATTTTTTCAGTTTAAATTTTGTAATTTTATAATTGTGATAATTATACAAAATAATGTTATGATACATTTAACTATATCATTCCAACGGCTCTGTTTCCACATCTGATATACTCCTACTGGCCAAACAAGAATTATCAGCAAAATAAGAATGAATTGTTCTCTCCATATTATTCCATATAATTTGCATAATATACTTTTCTTTATTCTTGATAGTTTTTCCATGAATTTACCTCTTTTGTGTAATTAATTGCTATTATACTACTTTTTTTAACCAACAAATCTAAAAACATATTGTCCATTCATTAATACCCATCCAATATATTTATCATTACCTTTTCTGAAAGTAAATCTATATGCTGATTCTCCAGTTGCGTAATAAGTATCTAATTCTCCACCATCAATATAAGTATAATCTGGATAAGCCTTTTTCAATATTGTTAAGGCTTTTTCTGAAGTCATATTTTTAGATGAAGTTTGACTCTCGGCACCACTAGAATTTAGAGTCACCTTATCTACTTTGTTTCCATTGCAATCATATACATTTAAAGTGTTCATACCAATATATCTTGATACTTCATTTTTATCCCAAGTATATATGCATGGTTCACTATTAATTACTTTTAAATTTGATTGATCTCCTGCTTCATAACATACTTTTCCTGACTCACAACAAGCAATACCATTTTTTATTATATCTTTTCTTGCATATTTAGCTGTTTCTGTCCATACTCCATTTAAGTTTAAATAATATCCATCACACATCCATGCATTTTGAACTAAATATCCATTAGACTTAAAATAATACCAATTTGAATTAATTAGTCTCCAACCTGTAAACCATGAACTTCCTTCTGTATACCACCAACCTGTATTATTTTGTTTCCATGATGCACTTGCTCCTATTGGATTCAATGCCATTACTGAAGCTATTACTAATGCACTAGCTATTACTTTTGTTAATCTTAATCTTTTCATTTTGTTTACCCCTTATTATTATTTTTCGCCTTATTATATCATATAATACCATTATTTTCTCTTATATCCTGTTTTTCTATTAATCCCTTTATATTATGATAAATAAAAAGAAGAGGTTCTTCCTCTTATTAATTAATTCAGTAATTTTTTATAGTGAAAGTCTAACTTTATCCATACTGTATGATGAATGTGATCCTCTACCAACAACCCTTTCAATCATTCTTCTAAAAGTCATGCTTTTACAGCACAAAAAAGGAGTAGAAATTACTTCCTACACCATTATTTTTATCTAATCCTAAGTCATGATCTAATAACAAGATATTTATTTTACTAGTATTTAAATTCTCAAATAGCTTCATCATAACTTCTTGCAATAATAAACCCATCTGGACACTTTCTTAGGTCATCTACATACAAATTAACTAGGTGCATTTTGAACACTCATTAGTATTAGATTATACTTACCACCATTTTTTCTTTTTAAAGAAAATAAGCATTAAAGTTGCAATAGAAATCATGATTATCCATACTACTGGATACATCCATGGCCAATTATATTCTGGCATATTTGTAAGGTTCATTCCATATAACCCAACAATAAATGATAGTGGTATAAAAACAGTAGATATAATTGTTAAAACTTTCATTATTTCATTCATCTTGTTACTTACACTGGAAAGATACATGTCCAACATACTAGACAATATATCCCTTAAAGTTTCAGTAGTATCCATTACCTGAATTACATGGTCATATAAATCTCTTATATATATATCCACAGAGTCTTTAACTAACGGTGTTTCACTTCGCGCTAGAGAATTGACTACTTCCCGTAACGGCCATACAGATTTATGCAAATATAACATTTGTCTTTTTAATTTGTGAATGACTTGCAATGTACTCTTTGAAGGATTTGATACTAACTCATCTTCTGTATCTTCAATCTTTTCACTCAATTCTTCTAGTACAACAAAGTAATTATCAACAATTGCATCAAGCAAATTATAAATCAGGTAATCTGCACCCATTTTCCTAATACGTCCTACTCCTTGTCTAATACCTTCACGCACTGTATTATATGTTTCTATTTTTCTTTCACTAAAAGAA
Organism: Clostridium uliginosum; assembly: GCF_900112485.1. Taxonomy (GTDB): domain Bacteria; phylum Bacillota; class Clostridia; order Clostridiales; family Clostridiaceae; genus Clostridium; species Clostridium uliginosum. Next base: position 79,451 of record NZ_FOMG01000015.1, on the reverse strand, counting down.
ATAACATAGTTTTCACCAAGTATGAAACTTTCTTGTTCAGTGGTAAATTCGCCCAACTCATTATCATAGAATAACATTCTTACAACAATATAAGTATACCCCTCATAATTCTCTATCTTAGGACGTTGCCCAGTATTTAGAATATCCTCCAATACTAAAGAATGAATCCCAAAACACCTACCAAGTTTTTCAATAGTATTGACATCATGAATGCCTTCTACGTTAATCCAATGTACATTAGATTTTTCTGTATGCAACAAACTTACATCATTTAAATCAATTACTTTTTCCTCAAATCTATCTACAGTATAATTGAATAGCTTTATTTGAATTGTTTCACTCTTTTTTTCTCCAGTGTATATTAGACTTCCTGGAGGCAATCCTGCTTTTATAGAACGTCTTTTCATAATTGTATTCATAAATAATCACCTATTAATAAATATTTATTAAAATTCCACATAAAATTTTCCCAAATATAGTTATTTTATTTTATATTCTTTAAAATCCTTGTTTTACCTATAGTATAGTTCTAATTAACAGAACTATATTTTACTATTGTAAATTAATTAAACACATTTGTATATGTAAATATGTTTATATAACAATATCAACACGGTTTTAAAACATAGCGTTTAAATTAAATAAAAAGAAGATGTTCCCTTCTTTTAGGTTCATCTTCTCAAATTACTACATACTATTTATTAACTTCACTTTAATATCTTAATACTTTTACTCGATTTAAACACCATATCACATTTAAAGATACTATATAACACTCTATATAAACTAAAAGACACTTAAAAACATTTTTATTTCAAATAAAAATAAAGGTCTTATCTTAGTCTTTTATATAATCTTTATATTCACATACATCAATGAATTCACATTTATCCGTTTTACATCTTATAGAACCTGTGCCATCACTACTATCAATTGCAAATGGTAAAATTACATTTGTTTGAACGCCAAATTTTCTTATATTTACATCGTGGCCTTTTTTACATTCTTTTATCATTATTTTCCTCCTTCGTTTATATATATAAATATTATAACATATTGTCATAATATATGTTGATAAATTTCGACATTTTATTAATTCTTATCCTATAAAATAATATTTTTAGCAATTTACCATAAATCTTATTATTAGTTTCCTGTGAATATCTTTCATATAATTCCATCGTATCATCACTAACTATAGTAAAATTACCTAGTTCATCTTCATAATTATTCTGTTTCCTTTACCAATTCTTCTAAAGAAAATTTTTTATTGCATTTTGGACAATAATAAGAAATTTTAACTTCATACCTTTCTACATCTGATGCATACCCATCCATACTTATATTCCTCTCTATACCTTTATACTCTTCACTCGTAATTTTTTTCATTTTTGTTTCACAAATTTTACAATTTTTCCTATCTACTAAAAAATATTTTAATTCTCTAAATCCAAGTGACCATTCTTTTCCTTTTACTTTAGGTACATTCTTCCTTGTATAAAACATATTGCAAACCTTAATTGCAACAAATAATAAAGTTCCCATAAGTACAGTTGCCCCTAATATAGTTAGAATCAATAAACCATATTGACTAATTGTTGATATACTTGTAGTGTGAAATAACATCCTCTTTATGTAATTAACTCGAAAAATATAGAGTATAACTACGAATGTCAATATTCTCTTATATTCTTTATTTTGTATTATCCTTTTTATTAAATTCTTCATAATTATTCTGTCCTCACTGCCAATTCTTCTAGTTAGCAATAGTGTTGATTTATCTATATAAAAATTATTTAGTTGTTCCACAGTAAATTACCATTGCGAATCAAGTATAACACATTTTGTGAGCTTGCTCTATCTATGTATAGCCAGCAGTATAATCATTGTTTATTCTTCCTCTTCCCATTTTTGCATTAACTGTATTTTTATTAAAATATCTATATTGAACACTATATAGTTTAAATTTTATTATCAAATATCTAAAAATTTTCCTTATTATGTGTTTTCTTTTTATTATATTTACTATAATAAAATTCATTTTATATTATTCTTATTTGTTTACTAGTAATTATTAGGCTTATTTTAGTATTTGATATTATATTTGTCAATATTATTTTTTATTACATCTTTTTGTTTAGCATTTTTAACTCCTTTCTCTTTATTAAAACAATTCAAAAAAATATTGACACATTACAAATTTTATAGTACGATAACTGCAAAACATACTAAACCGATAGGAATTGTAGGAGGGGTAAATAATGAAAAAGAAAAATTTAATTAGTTTATTATTAGTAGGGGTATTATCAATTGGATTAATCGGATGCAGTAATTCTGGGCAAGCTTCAACTAACGATAACAAAAGTAAAGATTTATTAGCAGAAATTAAAGACAGAGGCACTTTAAAAATCGGTACTGAAGGTGCCTATGCACCTTACACATATCACAATGATAAAAATGAATTGGTTGGATATGATGTAGAAATTGGACAAGCAATAGCAAAAGAACTTGGTGTAAAAGCTGAATTTGTAGAAACACCTTGGGATTCATGCATAGCTGGTTTAGATTCTGAGCGTTATGATGTAGTTATGAATCAAGTTGGCATAACTGATGAAAGAAAACAAAAATACGATTTTTCAACACCATATACAGTAACAAGAGCTGTATTAATTGTTGAAAAAAACAATCAAGATATTAAATCATTTGAAGATTTAAAAGGTAAAAAAACTGCACAAGGATTAACAAGTAACTTTGCCGATATGTCTAAAGGTTATGGTGCAGAGTTAGTAGATACTGATGGAACATTTAGTAAATCAATAGATCTTATTAATAATGGCAGAGCTGATGCAACAGTAAATGATGATGTCACTTTTTATGATTACTTAAAACAAAAGCCAGATGCTCCTTTAAAGATTACTGATACCCTTGACAAAGCAAGTGAAAATGCAGTTTTAATGCGTAAAGGTAATGATTCATTTGTAAAGGCAGTTAATGATGCTTTAGCTAAGTTAAATGAAGATGGAACTTTGCAAAAAATATCTGAAAAATACTTTGGAACTAATGTTACTAAATAATTAAAGGAGGATAACTTTTATGGTTATTGATAATCGTATTATTGAAATTATAAAAAGCTCTTTTTTTCCTATGTTTAAAGCCGGAATTATTTATACAATTCCTCTTACACTAGTTTCTTTTGCAATAGGATTATTAATAGCTATGATAGTTGCTTTAATTCAAATTTCAAAACATAGAATTTTAAAACAAATAGCAAAATTCTATGCATGGATATTTAGAGGAACTCCACTATTGGTTCAGCTTTTTATTATATTTTACGGCTTACCTAGTGCCGGAATAAAGATTGAACCTATTCCATCAGCTATAATTGCCTTTTCGTTAAATGTAGGTGCTTATAGTTCAGAAACAATAAGGGCAGCAATTTTGTCAGTTCCAAGTGGACAATGGGAAGCTAGTTATTCATTAGGTATGAATTATATACAGACACTTGTAAAAACAATTCTTCCACAAGCTGCTAAAGTATCAATTCCACCACTTTTTAATTCATTTATCAGCTTGGTAAAAGATACATCTTTAGCTACTAACATAACAGTTACTGAAATGTTTATGGAAACTCAAAGAATTGTTGCAAGAACATATGAACCACTTGTTTTATATTGTGAAGTAGGCTTAATTTATCTATTGTTCTGTACAATCTTAACGCAAGTACAAAAATACTCAGAAAAAAGATTATCTATAGAATAGTTTTCAATTAAGGCACATGAAAGAAAATAACAAGTCCAAGATGCGATGCATATTTTGCATCAAGGAAGGAAGCAAATTGGTTTAATAGCGAGCTATTAGACCAATCTGCTGAAGCAGTATTGTACAAAATAAACTAGAATATTGACTTGTTATTTTTTTGAATGTGCCTAATTTCATTTTTGAAAACTGATACAAGGAGGAAGTATGGTTAAAATCAAAAATTTAAATAAGCACTTTAATAATATTAATATATTAAAAAATATAAATTTAACTATTGAGTCAAACAAAACAACTGTTATTATAGGTCCATCAGGTTCTGGGAAAACTACTTTGCTTCGATGTATCAATCTTCTTGAAACACCTGATGAAGGTATAATAAGTATGAATGATGATATATTAGATTTTTCAAAAGGTGATGTGAATAAAAATGAAATACGAAAATTTAGAAAAAAAACAGGAATGGTATTTCAAACCTTCAATCTGTTCCCTCATAGAACAGCTCTTGAAAACATAATTGAAGCCCCATTAACCGTTTTGAAAACACCTAAAAAAGAAGCTATAAAAGAAGCTGAAATACTTTTAAATAAAATTGGATTATTAGATAAGAAAAATAATTATCCACATCAATTATCAGGCGGTCAACAGCAGCGTATAGCTATAGCAAGAGCACTTGCTATGAAACCTGATATATTACTTTTTGATGAACCCACAAGTGCTTTGGATCCTGAGCTTGAAGTTGACGTGTTAAACCTTATTAAAGATCTTGCAAAAGAAAATTACACAATAGCAATTGTAACTCACAAAATGTCATTTGCCAGAGAAGTTGGAGACGAAATTGTCTTTGTTAATAATGGAGAAATCATTGAAAAAGGAACTTATAATGATTTATATAATTCATCTAATGAAAGGATTAAACAGTTTTTAAATTTACTTAATTAGGGGGTGCTTTAATCCCCCACTAACTTATTTATTGAGTTTTATTTTTGAATTTATTGTAATACTCATACACTCGTTGCAAGTGCAAAAGTTTTTTAATCTATAAATATTGCATTATCTTAAAAATAATATAACTTAAATTATTTAATGATTACCCTAATAACCTATAGTATTTTTTCAAAAGCTATTCTTTTACTTTTATCTTCTAAATAAATTATTCCACAATACTTAAACTTGTTTTTCTTAAGTAGCTTTTGCATAGATATGTTGTCTTCATGTGTATCAACTTTGATACTTTGTACTCTTTTATTCAAACAAAGCTGCTCTATATTTTTAATAATTTGAGATGATAATCCTAATCCCTTATAATTGTTATCAACAGCCATTCTATGAATAACTGCATATTCATTATTACTAATCCATTTACCATCACAGATAGAGTCGTATGTTTTTTCATTATCAAAAGAAACTGCTACAGTAGTAACAATATTATTATCTTTTAACAAGACATAACTATTTTCATCAGCAATATCATTAATTATTGTTTCAATATCCGGATAATTATCCTGCCATTGATTAATCCCATTTTCTTTAAAGTAAGCTTGTGCCTGCTTAATAATATTCATTATATTATTAACATCTGTTTCAACTGCTTTTCTAAATTCCATTTAAATTCTCCTTTTGTATAAACAATCACATCGTCTTATGTATAACTTTTGTATTATCAAAGATATCTCTACATCATTAATCTATCTTAATTTAGTTAAGAGTTCAACTTATTTTTTATTTTTTACTCTATCTAGTTCTATAGTTTCACATTCTTTATAAAGTTTTTCGTTTTGAATTTGCTTTTTTAAATATTCATCAAAATTACTCATGTATATTCCGCCTTATATAATCATTTTTATCTTTTAAGGCCTTACTGATTTCTCTTCGTTGTGTTTGATAGTTTTATTTTTTAAATAAAAAACAATCTTATTAATTGGGTGGTGCAAGTGTAGTTAGTGAATATGCAAAAAATAGTGATGGAAGTCCATTTGTAAATGCGATGATATGAGTAACAGTAGGTTCAATTCCATATGCTCAATAATACACTAATTATAATATGTATTATGCTTTAATACTTTATTAAAAAGGAGAAATAGGAAATGATTATTGAAAATAGAAATTCTTATTTGAAAAATCCATATATAAACAATAGTAACTACACACAACTAAAAAAAGTACTCAATAACAAGAATAAAATTGCTACTGCTGAGAAAAAAAGTGTTAACCTAAGCCCAGAAGATCTTATAAAGAAAAAAATAAAGGCTTTAAATAATCAATTAAATTATATTGAAAATTCAGAACAACAGCTTCAAATTGGTATGTCAGTCTTACATCAAAAAGAGACAGGTTTAAACAATATAACTGATATAGGAAACCAACTTACAGAATTATCTTCACAATATAAAAAATCTGATTTAAGCGAAAAGGATAAGTGAGAAATTGTTTAAAATGCGAGGAATAAGTGCATATATAAATGATAAAAAAATGTTTCAACAGAAAGCAATGTATATTGCTGTTTCTGCATTATACTTTTAATCTTTAAATAGATAAAATGTTGCTATAGTTGTAAATTAGGTTTATTTTTTACAAATCTAAATCATAATTTTCACTAAAATTTCTTTCTTACAGTCAGACCCACTCACATAGTAGCGGTTTTATGTTTCGCACGTGCGAGCTCAATACAGAGTAAAGTCTATAATAAAAACCCATGGCAATCAAAAATTTTGAACTGCCCCCTGTCAAGTAGACAGGCAAAATAATAAAAAAATTATGCTACTAAAGTATGACTTCGATATTCCATTGGAGTCATACTTTTTAATTTCTCCTGTAATCTTTTTGTATTATAAAAATCTATATATTCATCAATAGCTTGTTCAAGTTCTTCATATGCTATCTGAGTCATGCTCTTTACGCCTGTTAAGTATTCTTTTACAACTTTTACTTTAATTTCAGATAGTACTTTTTATTTTCGTCCCAAAACAAAATACCCCCTTTATAAAAACAGTTTTATTATTTTAACTGTCTACTATAAAGGGAGCATATCATTTTCGTGGGTTTCCTGGTGGATGGGAAGTACAACCTTTAAAATCCACTATCCTATTTATATAAATTTCTTTAGCAAAATATCAATCCAAAATAGAACCATTGCTTTCTATAATTTGTTTATACCAATAGAAAGATTTTTTCTTATATCTTTTTAAACTTCCCTTTCCATCATTATTCTTATCTACATAAATGAAGCCATATCTTTTTTTCATTTCACCTGTGGTAAATGAAACTGGATCAATACATCCCCATGTTGTATAACCAATTACATCAACGCCATCAATTTCAATTGCTTTCTTCATTTCCTTAATATGACTTGATAGATATTCAATTCTATATTGATCATCTACAGTTTGATCTTCTCTTAATATGTCTATAGCTCCAAATCCATTTTCTACAATAAATATCGGAATATCGTATTTATCATATAATTGATTTAGATAGTAACGAAGTCCAACTGGATCTATAGTCCATCCCCAATCTGATGTCTTTAAGTACGGATTCTCTACAACATCTGCTTTACCTGCCGAATCATTCCCTGTACGCTTCATGTTCTTATCTGAAGTTACTGTAGTTGTTAAATAGTAACTGCAACCAATGAAATCAACTGTGCCTTCTTTCAAAATTTTCTCATCTTCTTCAGTTATTTTTATGTCATAATTATTTCTTTCCCATAATTTCAAGATATGTTTAGGATATTTTCCCCTAACATGGACATCTGTGAACATTAATTGCTCTCTATTAGCCTCTTCGGCTTTCATAATATCATCTGGATTACATGAATATGGATAGCTAGGCATAGCTGCAACCATACATCCTATCATAAAATCCGGATTGATTTCATGACCAATTTTCACTACTTTAGCACTTGCAATGAATTCGTTATGACTTACTCTAAAAATAACTTCTTCCTTATTTTCTGCTTCTTCATATATTATTCCGGAATTTGTGAAAGCATATATAGGATTACTCGTTATAGTCTGATTATTAATTTCATTAAAAGTCATCCAATACTTAACCTTGTTTTTAAATCGCTCCATAACAGTCTCACAAAAATTAACATAGAAGTCTACTAACTTTCGATTACGCCAGCCTCCATATTTTTTCACTAAATTATAGGGCATTTCAAAGTGGCTTAAAGTAATTACCGGTTGTATATTATATTTTAGTAATTCATCGAATAAGTTATCATAAAACTGAAGACCTTCTTCATTAGGTGTATCTTCATCTCCATTTGGGAAAATTCTAGTCCACGCTATACTCGTTCTAAAACATTTAAAGTTCATCTCTGCAAATAATTTAATATCTTCCTTATAGTTTTCATAAAAATTAATTGCTTCATGATTTGGATAGTTCTTGCCTTCAATAACACCATCTGTAATCTCTCTTGCAACTGTATGTGTTCCAGCTGTCATTACATCCGCTATGCTTACTCCTTTTCCACCTTTATTCCAGCCGCCCTCAACTTGATGTGCTGCAACTGCTCCTCCCCATAGAAAGTTTTCCTTTAAAGACATATTTATACCATCCTTTCTTATTAGTGAATTACTTTTATTACAGATTCACCATTCTTCACTTCTGCATGTTCTTCTATAATTACATCTACAAATTCACTTGTATTAGCAACTATAATAGGAGTAACAGTGCTATAACCTGCTTCTTCAATTTTTTCTTTATCGAAAGAAGTTAATAAATCTCCAATCTTAACTCCATCTCCATTTTTAACATGTGTTTCATAGTACTTTCCATCTAGTGCTACTGTATTAAGGCCTATATGAATTAATAATTCGACCCCTCGTTCAGAAGTAATCCCTATAGCATGCTTAGTAGGAAAAATAGCTGATATAACTCCATTTACTGGGGAAACAACTTCTCCCTTTGCTGGAATAATAGCTAAACCTTCTCCAACAGCTCCTGATGAAAACACCTCATCTTCTACCTCCGATAATTTAATTTGTTTTCCATCAAGTGGTGAAAAAATTTCTTCTATATTACTTTTTATACCAACATTAGCTTTAGAATCATTGCTTTTAAACTCATTAGCTTCTTTCTCCATTTCTTGAATTTCCTCTGGTTTTAATCCAAAGAAATATGCAAGAACTGCTCCTACTCCTAATGCTGTTCCTATTCCTAATAAATATCCGAAGAATGGTGTGTAAACTGGCATTGAGAATACATTGTGAAACACATAAGCATTCATAGTTACTCCAAAAGCTCCACAAATACCACCACCTAATCCTCCTGCAATTGCTAATATAGGTATTGTTTTCTTATACCTTAAAATAACTCCATAAACAATAGGTTCAGTTACCCCTGCTAATAATCCTGTAATAGCTGTTGAGCCAGATAAAGCTTTTAACTTTGAGTGTTTTTTTGATTTTAAAAATAATCCAAGGACAATACCAATTTGAGCAAATACTGCTGCAACTGCTGCTCCTTCTATAGGATCTCCTCCAAGTACTGATAGGTTTTGTAGTGTTATTGGTGTGAATCCCCAATGAAGACCAAATATAACCATAAAAGGCATCCCGCCGCCTAAAATAATTCCGGCTAAAATGTGATTTACATTGATTAACCACATTACAAAATTTGATATAACACCACCAACATTTGTTCCTAATGGTCCAAATAATATCACTGTTAATGGAACCATAATTAGTAAAGAAATAGCCGGTACTAAGAACAATTGTAAATCTTTTAAAATGATCTTTTTTAGGAATTTATCAACAAAATAGTAAATAAAAATAGCTATAAATATTGGAAATACTGTTGCCGCATAAGAAACTGGAATTACTTGAATTCCTAAAAATGTAACTGCATTTTCTGATCCAATTAGAGTTGTAAAAGTTGGTTCTAATAGAGCAGCACCAATAGCACCTCCAACGTATGGATTTCCTCCTATTTTAATAGCTAAAGTAATCCCTAAGAAAATTGGCAAGAAATAAAATACAGCATTTCCGGCCGCAGATAAAATTGCGTAAGTAGTACTAGCATCAGATAACCAACCCACATTAGTTAATATTGTAAGCAATGCTTTAATCATACCAGATCCAGCTAAAGCAGGAATTAATGGTGAAAATGCTCCTGAGATAACTTCAAAAACCTTTGATACTATTGATACCTTCTCTCCTTTTTCCTGTTTAATTCCGCTGGTTAATCCTAATTTTTTAGTAATAGTTTCAAAATAATCTGTTACCTTATTACCAATAACAACTTGATATTGCCCGCCACTATTTACTACAGACAAAACATCACTCATTTTTTCTAATTCAGATTTATCAGCCTTTGATGTATCTTTAAGTTTAAACCTAAGTCTAGTTGCACAATGAACTAAACTTATTACATTATCCTTTCCACCAATATTTTTAATTATTTGCTCTGATTCTCTTTCATACTTCATAGTATGTTCCTCCTTCAAGTAATTTTTTTTATAAAAAAGACCTAAGCTAATATAATTAGTAAAAATGGGATAATTATTTTTACTAATTATGTTAACTTAGGTCACGCCTGCCAAACAGTAACGATCCTTTTTATTTATTTTCAATTTTTTCCTATTATAATTACATTAGCCTATATAACTGTATCTTATAAATTTCTATTTGCTTTTATGACTCAATCTATTTAGATGCAGTGTCAAATATAATAATTCACTTTCAGTGATTTTCCAATCATACGTAGATTCTAGAAACTTTTTTATTTTTACTGAACAATTATAATCATCAGCATACTTTAACTTTATAATAGCTAATAATGAAGTATCTCCATCTACACTTTCACCAGTAAGCTGTCTTTTTACAAAATACCTTAGATGTGTAATAAATCTTGTATAATCAAATGAATATTCATTTATTTCAATTCCATAGTTATACTTAACTATATCTAAAACATTATCTATTATCTTAGTTAATAAAAGTGTTTCCTCCATATTTTTTGTTTCCAAGTGAGCATTCGCAAAATGCAATGTTATAAAAGCTACTTCTGAATCTGGAATGTCCTTACCTGTTTTTTCTTTTAAATAATTTAATGCTTTTTGACTAAACTCATATTCATCAGGATATATCTGTTTAATTTCCCATTGAAGTGGATTACTAAAAACTAATCTTTCATCAATTCTCTTAATCATATAACTTATATGATCAGATAAGGTAATTAAAATATTATCATTTAATTTATAATCCAATAACTCTTTGCCCATTTGTATAATTTCACTAGCAAGTTCAATATGGTTTAGAGGTATTCTATTAACTAATGTGTCAAAGCTATTTAATGATTCGTCATTAGTAAATATAAATTTTTTCTCTATTTTATCTTCTTCAATTAAATCTCTTGGATACTTTTGGTATCCAATTCCTTTTCCCATTACAATCTGTTCTTCATTGAGATCATTTACAACCAGTACAACATTATTATTAAATACCTTCTTGACTTTCATAATAAACCTCCACAAAAATATGCAAAAAAGACCTAAAACTGTAGTAATAATGAGTTATATACTCTCCATACAGCTTTTAGGTCACGCCTGATATATTTATAAATCAGTAACGATCCTTATTCAAATACAATTATCATATTTAGAATATAACATGAAAATGATTTCTTTGTCAATCATATTAGATAATTTTTAATTAAAATTTTTATAAATTTCCCATTACATCAAACTTTTTATATACTAAATAAAGCAATATAACAAAAGCTACTTTCTAATAAATACATTATTGTTAATATTAGCTTTATCCATTACAAAAGTTCTAATATTATCATGAAGTGGACCATTGGTTCCAAGGCTAAAGTAATCAGTGTCTTTAAACTCATCAAATTTATTCTTAAATTGTTCTAAAATCACTTTAGCAGTAGTATCCATTCCAAAAACATCTGCTAAATAAGATTTTGATCTTCCAATAGATGCTACACATATACCAGACCACGCAAAGAAATATGCTACATTCCCAAAAGAGTTTCTAATCATAGGAATAACCTCAAAAATTATAGCTATAACTGATACTATAAAGCAAGCTGGTACTGCTAATATTGCAAACGGTGTTAAAAGAGTTATAATGAATATACTTTTGCTTCTTATTCTATCTAAAAAGTCAGATCTTCCTATACAATAAATTCGATATAACTTATTCAATATTCTCTCCCCTCTTTCCAGAAGTATAATAAATATAAGCATCTTCAAGAGTAGACTGCACAGTCATAGCATCTAATACTGGTTTTGTTTCTGATATTACTCTTACTACCATTCCTTCATTTCTTCTTATGATATTTCCTGTTATGTGTTTATCTTTTATATCTTCAAGCTCACTTTCCTTAGTTAAGCATTCCTATACATTTCCTTCTAATGAATTTAAGAGCTCTTCATTTTTACAGTAGCATATAAGTTTGCCTTTATTCATAAGAACTATTTTTTCTGCTGAAGACTCAACATCAGATACTATATGGGTAGACAATATAATTATTTTATCTTTTGATAAACTATTGATTAAATTTCTAAAATTCATTCTTTCATTTAGATCTAATCCAACAGTTGGCTCGTCCACTATAAGAATTTTAGGATCATTTAAAAGAGCTTGCACGATACCTATTCTCTGCCTCATACCACCAGAATAATTTCCTATACTTTTATTAGCTGCATCACTAAGATTTAATTAATGTCTTATTAATGTAAGCTTAATGAAACATAAAAACTAAAATCTAACTTAGTTATAATAAAATTGAATTAGCTGTTAAACTATGATAATTTAATTATTGATAAGCATTATAATAAAATACAAATATATCAAATAAGAGGTGGAAAAATTGAATTCAGTTTTAGTTGTAGACGATGAAAAAGAAATTGTGGAGCTAATAGATTTCTATCTAAAGAATAATGGATATAATACATACAGATCATTTAATGGTAAAGAAGCATTAGACATTTTTGAAAAAGAACAGATAGATATTATAATATTGGACATAATGCAATATACTGAAAAACAACTATTTGAATTAAGTTCTTCTATAGAATATTCACCCGAAACTCCTTATGTTGGACAAGCATTTCCAGTGGAAGGTAAAAATGGAGAGTCCTATATTTTTCTTTGTAAAATTGATAGACTAAAAGTTGAACATTCATTTATATACAAGCCTAATTTTTCTAGTAAATCAGATAGCTTTCTTTCTTTAAAAGCCTACGGTACATTATATTTAAATTTGATGAAAAACTAATAGATAGAGCAATTTCTAATATTTTTAACAATGATCTAAATCATAATGAAAATTATACAAGTTTAAACATTGAATCTTATTTAAAAGATAATAATGTAATCTTAAAAATTGGCAGTGATGGAGTTGGTATTGATAAGTCAATAAGTAAAACAATATTTGAGCCATTTGTAAAATCAGATAATAGCAATTCCAGCGGAAGTGGCCTTGGCTTGGCTATAACAAAAAAAATCATAGAAAAACATGGTGGAAGCATAAAATTAGTCTCCTCTGAATTTGAAAAAATTTTATTTGTTATTTGTATACCTATTCAGTTTTAGATTTTATAAGGTTAAATCATATAAGTTATATTACAATATTCAAATAATCTTACTATCATTTTCTAGTAATTATATTATATTTTTAAACATAATATCTTTTAGATACAATAAGTAAAAAAAACCACGACATTTCTGTCGTGGATTTCATGGTGGAGGCGAAGCTTGACCTTTGAAATCCACTATTTTTATTAAATTTTTGCCAATTAATCTTTCTAAAATCCTGCATAGTTATAATAAAATTTTATATATACTCTGCTTCAATAACTTTTTATATATTTTGTATAATTTAAATTATGGTTATACACTGATTTTAATCTATCATAAAATTATATATATTATTTAAAATATCTTCTAATAGTAATTTATACTCTTTATTTATTTCTTCTTTTTCCTTACTATTTTGTTTATATGTATAATCAACTATTTCATTTAAATATATTCCTTTTATAAATTGCCTTTTTTCTTTTTGTATTTCTTTGTCAAATTCTTCTCTATTTTCATCCTTTATCATCCCATATTCATAGGATAAATTTTTCACTATTTCAATCCATTTCTCTAATAACTTACTATTAGTTGGAAAAATAATAAACTTCCCTTGATTGATATTTCTAAATTTAGAGTTTTTATAAAACATCTCGTACTCTATTGGAATATTTTCTATTGCAATACTAGAATATTTTTTTACTGCAGGAATACAATAATTATCCAGATCTTCTGAAATCACATAATCCTTTTCTTCTACGTCAACATAATCAAATTTGATTATATCAGCGAAAAAATATAAATTTAGTACTCCATCACTGCAAGATATTTCTTCACATCCTTTATCAACATTTTCCATTTTGGTTTTCCATTTTTTTGAATCCCCGAAATACAAATCCAATGTTTTTATTGGATATATTGAAATTAAAAATGAATTATCCTTGTCTTCTAAGGTCGTCCATTGATAATATACATCAGTAAAATTTTTGATTAACTCTCTTCCAAAATGTAACGGTTTATCTTTATAAAATGCAAAACAACCACACTGATTACACTCTTCATCAGTAAAATACCCATAATCATGGTTTTTAATATACTCATCAGTTAATATTGATACAATTTCAATATATTTATTATCGTTGAGTATATCCTGATGACCATATTTTTGATGATACCTAAAAATCATTAGTATTGGCAATGATGAATAAAATTTCTTAAATGGTCCACTAAAATCATTGCCACGTAAAGTATTAGTTCTTATATTAGGTCGTAAAAATTGTAGTGCATCTGCCCCAATTTCATCAGAAAATGACTTTAGAATTTCTTCAACACTTTTCATATCAAACTTATCAAATTCATTAATGAATTGTAATAATTCAATTCTTTCATTTAAATTACTTAAATAATTCGCTATATAGCTATAGAACTTTTCTTTAACTTCTCCTTTTTCAAAATATGATTCAACACAAAAAATTCTACTTGAACTATTATAAATATTCCAAAGCTTTTGACCTATTCTTTTAGTGAATACCTCTAAAAATAAAACAGCCTCATCTTTGTTATTTATTCCCATATTATTGTCACCATAATAATTTATTGATTTGGGCACAATTTCTGTTTTTATTTCCCCATGTTCAGTATTTTCTTTCATCCATTCTGCAAATGAAATAATTAGTTTTTCTGAAATAGGTTCTAGAAAATTACTATATTTATTATACTTCTCAATTATGTTCTCTTTCTCGAACATTTTCATTACAAAATAACGCATAGCCTTTAATGAAATACTTATCATTTCCTTAAATACTTTAGTGCACTCAATTAGACCTTTTTTAGTAACATCATCACGATTTATCTTTAAATAATCTGAAGTGTTATCAAATGAATAATCAATTATAGCATCACTACCATCAATTAAATACTTCTTTAATTCCTCTTTTAATTCTAATGATTCTACGTTCATACCTTTATATAAGATTGTAACATCTTTATTATAATTAATTTGAGGACTTATATAAAATTTTAATTTATGCCCTGTTTCCTTGTTAGTAGCCAATATAAGCGTCCGATTAGGATTCCAATAAACATCATTATGTTCACTAGAACATTGCAACGTAATTATCATATAATAATTATAAAATTCAAATTCAATAGCATTAGATAATAATTTTCTATTTTTATATTCAAAAACATTTTCTTTTATTTCATTAAATGAAATACTTTTGAATTTGGAATTCATATTGGCTATATATTTTTTATGCAACTTTCCTTCTGGATAATCTATTAATTGTACACTACAAAATGGTTCTATACATACATCTTCAACTATTGATTCAATGTATTTTATAATGGTTCCAACATCTTTGCTATCATTACCATCAATAATAAATTTATTAGGATATTTACGTCTTTTACCATTTTTCTTTATATGCACTTCAATTTTATTAGGATCTAAAACTACATATGTCCTTGTTCCAATATTGCCGTAAGCCAATTCATTTTCTTTTACTTTATCCAACTTATTACATTCAACCCATCCATTATTTTTAGTTGAATTAATTATTATTTCTCTGCCATTTTCATCCTGTACAGTTTTGGTTTGTATGATAACATATTTTGACACTAAAAAAGCTGAATGCATACCTATTCCAAATTTACTTGTCGGTTTTATAATTTGAGGTATAGTATCTATCATTCTTTGGTATTTGTCACTCTTATCATTATGCTCACCGGCAGAGAGAATTCTTTTTTCTAAACACTCTTTTGAAATCCCTACCCCATTATCTTCAAATACAACAATTATCTTATTCTTAAAATAATCCTTTTTCAAATTGTTACTATTATAATACTCTTCGAACTTTGTAAATTCTTTATCGTTATTACAATCAAAAAAATGTATTTTTATCTGGAATTTCTTACACACATCACTATACTCATTTTTTTCATATTTATCGCTTATTATTTTCTTTATATTTTCTTTACTCAATAGATTGAAATCTTCTCTTGTATACGATTCCAGTTCAAGAACTTCCATCCAAGACTTAATTTTTACTGCATCAATTGCATTTTGAAGATACTCCCGTATAAAAGCAAGATTGTTTTTATATATTCCTGCACCTGATATCAAGTCAAATGCTTTTTCACTTGATACTTCCAACATTAAATTTTTATCTATATAACAAGCTTCACTATTAGTTTTATTAACAATAAATGTTAACTTAGGAACAGAAAATATCCAATCTTCTGGAATAATATCATTCAAATACTTTGAAAAATTATTTAATTCGTCTTCTAACCACTTTTTCCATTCTCTTGTTAATCGAACAGTATCATCATTTATACTTTCAGATTTAATATTAATAAGTTTTTCAGTAATTAAAAACTCTTTAATGGATTTATGTTTATTATAATGAAGTGAGCTATCCCTATTTAACTCATTACACGCTGTTTTTAATAACGCTTCATCGTATCTGTCATTATCCAAATCTAGTAAATCGCCAATTCTAAGCAAAACAGCAATAAAACGAGGATGCATTTTATCATTAAATGAACCATTCGAAACTTTTTCCAATTTCATAATTTCTTTAAAATCTGCTTGATGAATCCTGCAAATTTCTCCCAATATATACTCTAAACGTTCTGGTAAAAATTTATTAGGATTTATATTAATATCACTTTCAGTAAAGTTATCGTATATTATATTCTTACTATTCAAAGCATGATCTGTTCTATAGTATGCTGATATAACTCTATTTAAACTATTTAATATATCTAAAGGCCAACTCTTTTTGCTACTATATTTTTGGCATAATTCTTCTATATTAAGACGCTTTGAATCATCAGAAAAATCAGGATTATTTTCTAACGATTTTAAAAATCCAACAAATTTATCACTTTCAAATAAGGCTCTAATTTCTTTGTAGTTTAACGTCATTGAATAGTCATGTAGGTATGCTGACATTAATATAAGATATGTATCTGTAGCAGACAATTGTTTAATTTTATCTTCCCCCAATAATTGCTCAATTGCTGTTATAATTTTTTGTGAATGACTTGAATCGTGTTTACTATATTGAGTAAAATATCTGCTGATATGACCTAATCCATTACAAATAATTGGCTTGTTATAGTCATAGATTTGTTTTAACAACTCATATCTTTTATCTTCTTTACATTTTTCAACTAGATGCTGTTCAATTGTATATATGCCCATCTTCAACCCCCACATTAATATTATCCTTTAAGTTTTTTTATAGGTTTAATTAAAATCTTGCATAACAAAAATTTTAATTATTTACTTTCTGCATTATCAGCTTTACTTTCAGTATTATTAAATTTTCTTTCTACCCATTCTTGCCTTTCATTACCTATTATTTCTTCTATTCTTTCTGCTAATATGCAATTAATATTTTCCCCTCCATAAACTCCACTTTTGCAATTATATAACATGCATTCCTTTTTTATAAGTTCAACATGCTTTCTATATCTAAACCAAGTGTCCTTCATAGTAAATAGTGTCATAAAACTTGTTAGTATTGTTGCTATACTTGAAAGTATTGATACACCTATAGTTATATATTGAGAGTTATCTAATCTTGCTGTTGAACTCGATGAATTTTGTAATAGAAATTCATTTAATATTGGTATTGATGCATTTATCAAAATTAATAGTACACTTATTCCATAAAATAAATTTTTATAAAATGTGGATTTACGTATGTACCAATCTAATAAGTGCTCAATTCTAGCTCTAATTATTCTATCATTTATATTATTAACATAAATATGTATCGATTTTAGTTCTTTCTTCTTTGTATTTATTGACATTTCAAATCCCCTATCCTTAACATTAATTTAGGTTGTTGAATAACTAATTTTTACAAATAGTTATCTAAGAAAATATTCTTAGGAATCATAGATTCCAAGAATATTTTCTAGATTTTATTCCTTACTGTTTTTTATTAAATTCATCTATTAAATAAGCTAATAGAACCCATTTTATATGACGTTCGTATCGGGCTTGCCCATAGAATCTTGGATTTTCTAAATTATATAATCCTTTTAATACAAAGAATAATTGCTCTATTTTTAATCTATTTTTATATAGCTTTTCTCCAATAGGAGATTCAAGAAATAAAGCATTTTCATATCGTTTATCAGTAAACGACTCAATACTTTTAGCCTTACGCATATTTATATCAGTTAACAAATTAAATTCTAGTTTTGAGGCAATTTCAAACCACTCTACTGAATCATATGCTGCGTCTGCAAGTATAAAAAATGGGTTATAAGTTTTAGCTTCATAATAGTAAGTCTAGAACTTGATTATCATAAACATTAGCTGTTGTTAAACCAAAAACTAAAGGAATTATACTATCAGTAACTGTTGCAATACAGTGCAATTTATAATCTTTATAGTACCCAAGACGTGTACCCTTACCGGATTTATCTTCGCTATCGTATTTTGAACTTCTTAAAGCAGTACCATCTATTGCACATAATCTAGTTTTTGGATTGATAAATTCAACAAACATAGCATAAATACCATAGTATATATGTTTCTCTAAAATTTTAGCTCTTAATGAAAATGTAGAATAATCTGGGATTTGATTAAGATGAATTATAGATTGAAACACATAATCTTTTTTTATTTGATATTCAAGTTCTCTTAAACTGAATATACTATTTTTAACGCCGTATAACATACAAGCAACTATTTGTTCATCTGAATACTTACGTGGTCGTCCTTTAGAATTTTGAGTGTTTGAATTTAATTTAGCAAATGCAATTTTAACAGCTTTAAAAATTTTATAATTATCATTTTCGATTTGAATATTTAATGGTATAATCATATTTGAGTCATTCCTTATGTGATGTATTTAGGTTTTTAGCGAAATTATTATATCACAAAGGAATGGCTTATTTATTTTTTACAAATTTTGTTTACTCAACAACCTATAATTATATAAAAATACATTAATCTAGTTTTATTTACTTCTAGGTTTATATATTATGTCACAAAAATCATTTCCTATAGTAATTCCATTTCTGTGACCAATATTTCTACTAAATTGAATATCATCATCTGAAAATTCACTTATATTTAAAATCTTCTCTATATCTACATTCCACCCTTCTGCTAAAGCTTCTATAACTAAGCCACAAAGTGTTTGGCTATGAAACCAATCCCAATTATTCTCAGGCCAATTATTTGATATCCCTGGTGCAGACATTTCAACGTAAATCACATTATCATTTAACTCAAAATTTCCTTTTTCTTCAATTTCACGTTCTACAGTAGCATCTATTACTAATATAACTTCAGCTAGATTTTTACTTAAACTAATTATATTGTCATAAGTTAGATATCCATTCTTATTTCTAGCAACTGGATTAGGTCCAGTATGTCCACCAATTCTTCGTATTGCTGCACTTGCTTCAATTAAAAATTTATTATCCTTGATTGATTTATTTATTAATTGTGCTTGTTCAGTAGCCCACTCATTTATCTTTTTAGATTCAACAATTGGTTTACCTTGCATTCTTGACGCCATGCAAGGAGTACCTTTTAAGATTCCTATAGTATGTCTAAGTTGACTACTTTCAAATCCACCTATAGTTACAGTGCCCTCCATCTCAAAACTATCATAATCTATAGTAGGATAAATACATAAACGTCCTACTACTTCACCAGATTCATTTTTAATTATCCTAAAATTCTTAATTATCTTTTTTATCATTAAAATTTCCTTTGATTCAAATTCTGATATAGACATTCCTGCTAATCTTTCAAAAAACTTTCTTTCATCTATATGAATCCAATCATTGGCAGTTATTACCTTTGTGTTATTACTACTATTTTTAATATAAATAGTAACATCACTTGATGGACATAGTTTTGGTATTTTTCTCTCTATTTTTATACCACCACGCCATGCATTTCCATAAATAATTTCATTATAAATTCGTTCATTTTTTAAATAGATTTTAATAGAAGTTCCACCTTCTCTTAGCTGCTCATTTCTTTCTGCTTTTCTCAGTATCGGTCTTTTAGTAAGACCTTTATTAAATTCTAATATTAATGTGCTATCTCTACTTTCTTCATATCTCCTTGTTCTTACTTGAGCATAATTACCTATCATAAAAGTAGAAAAAAATCCTATTCCATATCTTCCTATTGATTCAAATCCTCTACATTCAAGTCCAGGCAACTCATCGTGCATTAATTCTGTTCCCCAAAATGATGTTCCAAAATCTAAAAATGGACCTGTAAGTACATTTTTTGACATGCCTACACCATTATCTGTTACCTTTATCCAATATCCATTACTATCTTCTCCATACTCAATATTTACATTTCCCCAATCTTCACTTTCATCTTCGATCATTCTTCTAGCTCTAATCGCATCCATAGCATTTTGAATTAGTTCTCGTATAGGCACATAAACATTATTACCATATAGTTGTTCACCTCCAAGTTTTGCTACCAACTTAACAACATCTCCAACTCTTATTTGAGTATCCACTGGTTCCCATCCTTCACTACGTAATACTGTTGATAAATTTGTAGGTTCATCTATATACGCTACACTTCTAACTAAAAATCTATGTTTGTTTTTATCTGCTAATAAAGCATCTACTTGTTTAAGCTCTCTATCTAACATTTTCAATGTATCATAACCTATCCACCATGCTTCTGATTCTGATTGTTTAAATGGTTTTGATGTATAAACTATCCTATCATATTGTATTATTGGCTGAAGCATTTTTCCTTGAAAAATCCAATAATTCTCTGAACTTTCATTCGGATTACGTACTATTCTTAAATTTGCTGGTGCTCTCCGTTCATCTAAATGACTAGCATCGGCTACACGTAATATACAAGCAATTTTCACCAAATCCACAATCCATTCATTTGGTAATCCTGTAGCTGCACCCATTATTTCATTTGGAAAATAATTTTTCAATTCACTGACTGAAAGCCAGTGACTATGTGCAATTAGTCCAATTGCCTCACCGTATGTATTTCTTAGAATTTGATCTTCTATCAAATAAAATTCATTTTCTTCACTATTTCCAAATTTAATAGTTGCAAGTATTTTAGCGTGTTTTGCATGTAACTGCCTTAATACAAGACTTAATGTATTTTTATTAATATCATCAGGTAATGATATTAATACTTCTTCTGTAGGCGTCTTATTATATACCTTCTTATATTCCGATGTAGCAATATCCTTCCATAATTCAGTATTTTTTATACTATCAATACCATCAGGATATGCTGCCAATCCCATCCCTAGATCATGTATTAAAAATGCTCCTCCTAATACAAATGCTTCTGCTGGTGTTAAATTGTAATCATTGCCAATAATTAAATCTGTCATTTCCCATAAAGCATCTATATGATTGATATCATGTACCGTAAAATCTGGCTGATCTCTTGCTATTTCAGATGCTATAATCTTTGCTTTTTCTCTAAAATTCTCATATGCTGTTATTAATTTATTTCTATCTTTATTTTCTTCTGGAATTTCTGTATCAGTACCTAATGTCCTTTGCCACGTTTTAGTATTGTAATAAGTAGCCATAAGAGCCTCCCATTTCATATCCATAATATTATATATTATCTATAATATATCATATTATGGATATTTGCGGTGATTTCTTTGTAATTTTCATTATTTTTACATTTTCAATACCACTACCTAGAAACACTCTATTATGACAATGTTATTTTAATTTTAAAAAATTTATAATACATTTTTATCAAATATGCATAAACAAAAATAACCAACGAAAATTCAATATTTAAATTTTCGTTGGTTTGATGGTGGAGTTGAAGCACGACTATATGAAGAAGAATATATTAATATAGTGGTAATGGATTATATCTGAGCCAACTTTTTCTGTTAAGTTTCGCTCTGTCATTCTTACCCTTGTACATTTTACATCTATAATTATAGAATACTTTTCAATGAAAATTTCATATTTTATCATTAAAAATCCAGTGTCGTTTGTTGCTTCTGGAAATATGGATTTTATTAAAGACTACAATATTATCTGCACATCATGTTCATTACCTATTTTTATATTATCTAACTTTTCCTTTGTAATTCTAGCTCTTCCGTGCGTGGTTACTCATACATCATTTCAATATGCGTATAAAAATTATCAAATTTAATATTTATAGTATATTTACATTAATTTGCTTAAAAGCATTTTTTATTTATATCACTTTCTATAACTTTCCAACTTTCTCTTCTATTTTTATATCAAGCTCTTCAAATCCTTTTTTGCAATCTCCTCTAGTTCTTCTATCCGCAAGGATATTATAAACACTAATTTATAAACTTTAAAATAAGTTCCTCACTTTAATAAAAATCTATTTTATTTTTTATTTATCATAACCCCTCAATGATGTTCTTTAGGAAGTTATCTCTTAACTGCTCATAGATAATAACTTTAAATTCACTCCAACTACTACTATCCATTTTCTCTTTAATTTTAGTACATATGACTTCAAAAAATTGTTTTTCAAAGTTCATCCATATATTATCATATATAATCTGTGTTCTTGCTGAATTTAAATTCAAATCATTTCCTTCTCCAATGTCAAGTCTAAATATAATTGGAAACGGAAATTTTAGCACAGCTTTTTGTCCAAAATTTGTATAATCAGAAAATAGACTGCAAGGAACATCTATTCCATGTATTGATAAAGCAGATTTAGACTTTGATATTACATTAAAGCTGTGATTAGATTCAATTTCTCCATTTTCATTTATTTCTATTTGGGTTGAATTTTTATTTATACAATTAGTTCCATATGAAATATCATACGACAATGAATAACATTCTCCATCAACCAAAACATCTTTAGATACCAATTCTACTTTATTTACTGGAATTCCATTACTTACAATATAGGCTATTGATGCATTTCCTCTAAAACTATACTCTGATGAATTTAAATTAATATTAATAATTTTAATATTATTTTTTTCACTAAAACTATCTCTCTTCCATGTATAATCTTTTAGCAGTGATAAATCCAATTCTTCAAAATCGTTAGGTACACATGTTATCTCCTCGTCTTCCGCTTTTATAGTAATTTCAAATGGTGGCAATGGAACTAAATTTTTTACAGATTTTTTAAAGGAATCTTTATTCATTTGATCCCATGGATGCAATTTTCTTAATCTTAAAATTGTCTCTGTGCCAGGTTCTACCCTATCACTATCAGAAATAGAGAATAAACTTTCATATCCCTCAACAGCAATTTTTAGTGCTTCATCAAATTGATATCTTCCAGTAATACGTCGTGTATTTACTTCTATACTATCACAAACCATAAAGCAAGCGAGAATACCAATTCCAAATCTTGATATTGGTTTAAATGAAGATTTAATATCGGCCATGATTTCATAAAACTCTCTTGATTTATAATATGAACATCCAATATTAGTATAATATTTATCAATAATATGCTGATTCATTCCAACACCATTATCTTTTACCTTAAGATAATCATCTCCATTTTGATTATAAAATTCCACTTCAATTTCAGGTTTATATGTCTCTCCCCATCTTTCACTAAGTTTTTGTCTTAATAAACAGGCATCAATAGAATTTTGTATTAATTCCCTTAATGCTACATCAGGTTTTCCATATAATTTTGTACCCATTAACAAATCAATAACTTGACTCTTGCTTAGTGTAAATTTAGTATCATTATATCTATAAATTGGTTTCCCAGTCACAATATCTTTAATTGCTGCAATCTTTCTTCGATCAACTCTTGCTGGCAAAGGTATTTTATAATTTAATATATTTTCCTCAATATAATCACTATTTAAATTAGATAAAATTAAAGTACAATTTCTTAATTCATTATCAATCAAATCACAGAATTGACGAATTGTTGCTTCAATAGCTGGATGACTACACTCTGCTGTAAAAACTAATTTTTTATTAGTTATAGACCAACACTTTACAGCTTGATGTTTTCTCCATTCAGAAAGAGAAATAGGATTCCTTACTGTCAAATGTGAAAATAAAACACTTGGAGTTCTTTTTGTATCAAAATCTATTATATCTGACAAACGTAATAAAACAGCAATAAAGGGCATGCAACAAAACACATCTGTATCGCATATTTTAATTGTTTCCATGTTTAACAAGTTGGTGTAATCCTGATTATGACTAAAGCAAATCTCTGCCAATTCAACCGTTAAATCTGTTTCATTATAAATAATTTTATTTCGCCAATCACTTGCAATAATTTTCCTGGCACGATCAGAATGCGTTATTCTTATATATTCAGTTACAATAAAATCTTCAAGCAATTGTGCTTTAGAATACTCTCTAGCATTATTTAAAGTTTCAATTTCTTCGATTTGTTGAGTATATGTCATTCTAAATCTTTTATAAGTTTCAATCTCTTCTTCATAATTTTGCTTTTCATCATTAGATAATTGGTTTTTCCAAGCTTTAATTTGATTTTCTTCAGGACACATCCCAATATCATGCAAAAATACGGATAAGAGTGTTAACATCAAATCTGGAATAGACATAAATTCTAAAGTTTGTTTAGGAATTAGTTTTCCAATAATGAAAAGCATATTGAATATATGATCTTCATCATGCAACGTAAATTCTGCCATATTTTTCATTACTGTTTTATGCTTAACAATTGAATATTGGCCAACTTCATGTACCAGGGAAAGTACTTTAGGCCCACATTCTAAGTCTGAACATTTTCTTTTTAACTCTTTATAAATCACATTATTTTTTAATTTACTTATTAAAACACTTTCATAAGTTTGATCCATTTTTTGCTCCTTTGTTCGCTAATCACTTTAATTATTTTACTTTTAAATTTAAATTAAAAAGTTTTTACTAATATTATTGTACACTTTAAACCAAAGCAATTCTAAAAAACACTTCAAAATTTCTAGCCAACTATATACTAAATACACTACTTATTAACAAGTCTATATTATAATTTATATACTTCATTTTAATGAAATAACTATAATTTTATCTAATGAATTAATATTTGAATTGCATTATAAAAATGTCACAATAAATACAACACAGTTAATTTTTTATATCAATACATGATGACATAAAATCAAGAACTCTTAAAACCGCATAACACAGTGCCCCTAAAGAGTCTATAAAATACACTAAAATTCATAATTGGTGGAGCTACCCCATAACAATAACAAACACGACCACCTGTAAGCAACTATTTAAGCCACATACAAATGGTCGTGGATTTCATGGTGGAGGCGAGGTGTGTCGAACCCCTGTCCGAGTATTAATTTACATATATTCATCATTGCTTACAATCTCAATTTTTAATTTTTTCATACAAGGTAAAATATCAATTTTATTACATAAAAAGGAGTTTTCAAAAGAACAAAAAAGAAGAGAGATAACCACTCTTCATACCCTCCCAAATTACTTCACACTATTTACTAAAAAATAGCGATAAATTAATTCCTAATGTTATCAAGTTTAGTATCAATGTTACAATAGATATTTTTAAAATAGTTTTTTGTTGCATTTTTAACCCTCCTTATCTTCTACAATCTTAATGTATTTATAAAGCGTACTTCTTCAAATTCCTAAAGTCTTTGCTAATGCTGACATTTTACCGTATTCACCATCTTTAAACTTCTTATACTCTTTAATAAATTCCTTTGGTAGTTCTGCCTGTGGTCTACCTGATTTTTTACCTTTAGCTGCTCCAACTGCTAATCCTTGGGAGTTTATACGTTGAACTGTTTTCTCTCTCCTGTTGTACCATATGACCCTTTAGCGTGATAAATATATCAGCTATTATATATTTTATAGACGTTTATAAAATAAAATGTTGTAACCCAAATTATTCAATTTTATTACTTATTTAAGGTGTTTGTAGGCTATAACGACTTTTTATAAACGTAATTAATAACATTTGTTTTTCTTTACACATTTAATATAAGATATGAGACTACTTAAAACTACTCAAATATATTAAATTATCATTTTCCTAAGTTTGTACATAAATTTATAATATTACAATTACTTTAAATTAAGATTATGCTTTATTCTATGCATTTATCTATTTCATTGATAGCTTCAAAATCACCACCTAATTCTTATAACAATTTAAGATATACCATATTTGCACGTTTTTTTAAATCAAGCTTTTGCTTTGTTGTCCAAGGCGATGGGTTGGGCGGATAATTCCAATCAATATAACCATGATATTCTTCTTCAAGTGCATATAGCTCATCAACTATATTCTTTGAAACTGGTAATTCATCATTATCTATAGGATAATCAAATTTATTTTTTGCATTGTCATTAACTGACCATAAACAAGTACCACCAAGTTCAAAGCAATATCTTAAAACATATTTTGCCATACCTTCACCTCACAAACTACAAATAATTTATAATAATATTATAGACTTCTATAAGGCCTTGGCATAGGTAATGAACATAGGTACTTTACTAATTCTTCATACTCTTCCTGTATTATTTCAAAAGGTTCCCATTCTCCAGTACGAGGATACAGACCTTGTAAAAACATTTTATTTAATATATTAAGATTAGGAATTACTTTGTCAAAATCTGCATTTAGAAGCATTCCAGTATCAATTATCAATTCTGCCACAGTACCTTCTTTAGACACAAACCTACCGTTAGAACCATACGCTTCTGGAAATAAATCATATTTTAAGATTCTCACTTTATCACTCCTTATAATATCTATTAAATTTAAAGTGTGTTCACAATAATCTACTATTACATTCTAGATAAGTATTGCATAACAAAAAATTCCAATTTAATTTCTGAATAATGCAATATTTTAATTTGTTGAATATTTTAGGTTCTATAATAATCTTTAATTACTTTTAGTATGTTTGAATTTCATTAATAAAATTTCCATCACACCATATTTTTACTGGCGATTTATATACGTCATTATCAGTAACATTGTATTTTACTCCACAATTACAAACAAATTCACCAACTTGTCCATATCTACTCATATCATAACCTATAATGGTTTTCTTCTGGCACTTATGACAGATAAAATCAAATTTAACAGTCGCTTCTTTTTTTATATATCCACTGATTTTAATATATTGGTCATCTTGATAAATCATGTTCATACCTTCTTTTCTCTTATCTTACAAATTTATATCTTTTAATTAAGCATAACTAATATAAACAAATTATAACATATTCTGTATATATAAAATAATATCTCTTTAGTTCGTTACGATTAAATGGTAACGAACTAAAAGGGATTATATATTTTTTATTTATCGTTATTGATAGATATTTATTTTATTGTGTGTGCATAACACTTAATCCAAATAAAAATCTACCACTTCTTTATATTTTCTAAAGAACTATACTTTTGATATTAGTAACATATGAGTATGTACCTCTTTCTTTTGTGAAAACTAAGTAGTCCTTAACATGCTCTCCTTCAATTTTTTCTATAGAGGTTATTTTATATTCTTCTTCTAAATATTTTGCAAACAACTTCAGCATCTTTTCGTATGAATCCATAATTTT
Source organism: Clostridium uliginosum (assembly GCF_900112485.1). Lineage (GTDB taxonomy): Bacteria > Bacillota > Clostridia > Clostridiales > Clostridiaceae > Clostridium > Clostridium uliginosum. The sequence continues at coordinate 51,576 of NZ_FOMG01000015.1, read as the reverse complement.
TACACTTAATTCTTTAAGTTTACAATTTATCATAAAATTTTCAATAAAAAATTCAATTTTTTTGTTTTGTTTCATAATTCTTGACATAATAAAAACCTCCAATTGATTAGATATTAACACCCAACCAATTAAAGGTCTTTATGCACATTTTTTATTAATAGTTTATCGGCCTAAAAAACAGTTTATTGGCTTAAAAAGCAACTTGTAACTATTTCCTAAACTTCTTAATCTATTGATTTTACTACTACCACTATGCTTAGCTAACTTTATTCTTAAGTCTTAATTTATCAGCGATAATTGCGATAAATTCACTATTTGTAGGCTTGCCCTTGTCATTGTGTATAGTATATCCAAATAGCTTGTTAATAGCCTCTATTTGGCCTCTGCCCCACGCTACTTCTATAGCATGTCTTATAGCTCTTTCTACTCTTGAAGCTGTTGTATTAAACTTTTTAGCTATTGAAGGATATAATTCCTTTGTTACTGCTGATAAAAGTTCAATATCATTAACTACCATAGTTATTGCTTCTCTTAAATACATATATCCTTTTATATGTGCTGGAACTCCTATTTCATGTATTATATTAGTTATTTCTGTTTCTAAATCCATTGTTCCTTTTGGTGCTTGTGATTCAGTAGTATATGAGATCATTTGTTGTGCTGAACTTCTTCTCATATTTTCGGAATCGGAACCATTATTGAACATTTCTCTTATTCTCTTAGTGAATACTTCCATATCAAAAGGCTTTACAGTATAATAATCTGCACCTAATGTTATAGCTTTTTGAGTAATTTTATCTTGTCCAACTGCAGATAAGATTATTATCTTAGGTACTTTTTCTAAGTTCATTGTATTTAATTTTTCTAAAACTCCTAATCCATCTAAGTGAGGCATTATTATATCAAGAATTACTAAATCAGGCTTTCTTTCAACAATTAAGTCTATAGCTTCTCTACCATCTTTTGCTATCCCTGTTACAACTATATACCTTTGATTCAATAGATAATCATTTAAAATACTACAAAACTCCTTATTATCATCAGCAATAAGTACAGATATTTTTGAATCTTCCATGCTTTTCTCTCCTTCATCAACTTTACATTATATTAATAATTTCTCTTAACCCCTATAAAATAACAACGACTACCTAAAACTGAGGTTCCCATTATAAAGTAATTCTATAATTATCAGTAAAATCCTTTTTATTTTATTTTGTTATAGTGGTATGTACCTTTTTCAATCTTATTTTCACTAAATAATCAACTAAATCATATAAATTATATCATTAATTGTTATAATTTATTTATATTCCACTATTTGTAAATTATAACCTTATTTTTAGGATAAGTAAATAGTTTTATAGAAAATACTTTGATAAAACTCTACTAATTTTTTAATAAGGCATATTAAAAGAAAATAACAAGTCAAAGATTTAAATATAATAATACAAAAGCATTAGCTAAAAGCTAATGCTTTTGTATTATTATTTAATTATTTCTGCATCTTTTAACATCCATTCTATGTATATACCATATCCAGTATCAGGCTTATTTATAAGTACATGAGTTACTGCTCCTACAAGTTTATTATTCTGTATAATAGGACTTCCACTCATTCCTTGAACAATTCCTCCTGTTTTTTCTAATAATTCTGGATCTGTAACTTTTATTACCATGCTTTTAGGACCTGGAACCTGCTGATCTAGTAATTTTACTATTTCAATCTCATACTCTTTGGGGCCAGATTCATCAATAGTTGTAAGTATTTTTGCCTTTCCTTCATTTATTTCATTTCTAAATCCTATTTTCATAGGTTTTGAATTATCTTTTACCATATCAACATTTTGTACTGTTCCAAAAATGCCACTTTGTGTATTATTTTTTATTTGACCATTTGGATTTTTTTCATTTACAAATACACCTTTTAATTCTCCTGGAGAACCTTTTTCTCCTTTTCTTAAACTAATTATAGATGATTCTAACAAATCGCCATCTTTAATTAAAAATGGTTCATTTGTATCACAATCTGTAATAGGATGACCAAGTGCTCCAAACTTTTTAGACTCATTATCTACAAAAGTCATAGTTCCAACTCCTGCTGTAGAGTCCCTAATCCATAACCCTAGTTTATAATTTTCTTCTTTTTCTCTTTTTAATTCTACTTCTTTAACAATATTTTGATTTCCCCTTAGAATTTCTACTTTAACATTTGCTTCATTGCATTTCTTAATTATATTAATTAAATCTTTACAACTTTGTACTTCTTCTCCATTAACTTTTAATATTGTGTCACCTAGTTCTATTCCTCCTAATTTACCAGGACTCTCTTCAGTTTGATTATTAATTTCAATATCTGAATATCCAACAACTAATACTCCTTCAGTAGAAACTCTAACACCTATACTATTTCCTCCAGGATAAACTTCTAAATCTTTAACTTTTTCTACTTCTAAACATTTAATTGGAATTACACCTAATAACTTTACTTGATATTTGTTTTTTGTATCTACAACTTTATTTAATGTACTTGCTATAGGAATAATTGAAGATACAGGCATATCTCTATTAATATAAATTTTATTAGGTATATTACTTATATTTATCGTGGTTATTAAAACCAGAATCAAGATTGGAGCTGTAATTAAACTTATTGCTGATAAAATTTTTTTATTCATTTTTCCCTCCTCCTTTGCTTCTGTTTTTAATTTCCCCACTAGACAAGCCTATTATGCTGTATTAACTTTGTTATAAAAGACAAAATTATTTAACCTATGTTAAATTTTTATAAATAATTTTTTTATTGTTATAAAAAAAAATAAAACCATGGAATCCATGGTTTTATTTTTACCAAATTATATTTCAATATGTATTAATTTTTAAATTTCTAATTTTTTAATTTCACCTAACTTTATCATTTCTTTAACATTATTTAATGTAGCTTCTGTCACTTCGTCTCCACCTAACATCTTGCCTATTTCATATTCCTTTTCTTCTTTTGAAAGCACTCTAATCCTAGTAAATGTTTTATTATCTTTTACTTCTTTTGTTACAAAGTAATGATAGTCTGATAAAATTGCAATTTGAGGAAGATGAGTTATACAAAGAACTTGGTGATTTTTTGACACCTGATACATCTTTTCACCAACTCTTTGAGCAACAACGCCACTAATACCTGTATCTATTTCATCAAAAATTAAAGTAGGTATTTCATCTTTATCTGCAAATACACACTTTAGGGCTAACATAATTCTTGAAAGCTCTCCACCTGATAATACCTTTTCTAAAGGCATTAAAGGTTCACCTGGATTTGTAGAAATTAAAAAGTTTACTTCATCAGAACCTCTAGAATTAAATCTATCTTCCTTAATTATATTGATTTGCATTTTAGATTTTTCAAGTCCTACAAAAACAAGTTCCTTTAAAATATTTTCTTCTAACTGTGTACTTTTGCTAATTCTCAAATTATGAAGCTTTAAAGATACTTTATCCATTTTATTTAAAATCTCTTGTTTTTGTTTATTTAACTCTTCTATAATTTTTTCTGAATTTACTAAATCATGATATTGAGTTTTAATTTTTTTGTTATATACTATAACATCTTTTATAGTAACTCCATATTTTTTCTTATATTGATTTATTTCATATATCCTTGAATTTATCTTTTCTAAAGCATCATTATCATATACAACTTCTTCAGCCATATCTCTAATTTCTCTTGATGCTTCTTCTAATGAGTAAAAGGCTCCCTCAATTAATTCTCTATTTTTTTTAATTTTCTCAAAATTATTTTCTACATTAGATAATTCTTGTATTACTTTTGAAATTGAATTTATAACACTGTTTTCTCCTTCAATACCATTTAACAATGAATAAGATAAATTTAAACTATTACTAATTTTTTCAGCATTTGATAATAAATTAAATTCTTCCTTTAACTTCTCTTCTTCATCTTCTCTTAGGTTTGCATTTTCTATATCTTCTATTTGAAATTTAATGTAATCTAAAAGTTTTTCTCTATCCTCATTACCTGAAATATCTTGCATTTTATTTTGAACTTTCAGTAAATCTTCTTTTAAAGAAGTAAATTCTTCTAATGGCTCAGTAATTTCATTTCCTATAAAACTATCTAAATATAATATATGACTATTTTTTTGCAAAAGATTTTGAGTTTGATGTTGTCCATGTATATCTAAAAGTTTTTCTCGTATTCTTTTTAATTGAGAAGCTATCAAACTCTTTCCATTAACCTTAATTAAACTTCTTCCACTTTGATGAGTTTCTCTTGAAATGATTAATATATCATCATCATTTTCAATATCTAATTCAATCAATATTTTTCTTATTGTATTATTTTCAAGAGTAAACAGTGCTTCTACATAGGTTTTTTCTTCTCCTGTTCTAATTAAGCTTCTAGAAAATTTTCCACCTAGGACATAATCTATTGCATCCATTAAAATAGACTTTCCTGCACCAGTTTCACCTGAAAGTATGTTAAATCCTTCATTAAAATTCATAGTTATTTCTTGTATTAATGCAAAATTTTTAATATTTAATTGAATTAACATTTTTATCCATCCTTATATCTATAATCATATTCTCTTTCTTATTTTTGATACTAATTCTTCAGCCTTTTCTAAACTTCTAACTAAAATAAATATTGTATTATCTCCTGCTACGGTGCCTGCTATATCAGAACCTTCTAAATTATCTATAGCTTCCGCTGCTGCAGATCCTGAACCACTTATTGTTTTAATGACAACCATTTTATCTATGTTTTCTACACTTATAACTGTATTGGATAAAATATTGCTTAATCTATCAACTATATTTCTTTCTTCCCCTGAAGATACAACATACTTAGATTTACCTGATTGAGCTTGAACTTTAATAAGTTTTAAAGTTTTAATATCTCTTGAAACTGTAGCTTGAGTTATATCAAAGCCTTGTGATTTTAATTCTTCTGCTAATTCTTCTTGAGTTTCTACTTCTTTAGATGATATAATTTCTAATATTTTTGTATGCCTTTTTGATTTCAAAATTTCTCACCATCACATTCTTTAGAATTATTTAAAACCTTTTTTCTTATTACTTTGAAATAATCATAATCATTAAATAAAAGTAATTTTATTGACTTAGTATTTTTCTTTACTGTAATTAAAGCCTTGTCATTCATTTCAATAGCTTTTTGACCATCTACTGTTAAATAAATTTCGTCATCTTCGTTTTCTACCATTATTGTAATAATGCTCTCACCTTTTAGAACTATAGTATGCATACTTTTTGTATGTGCACATATTGGTGTTATGGTAATGACCTCTAAATCTGGATATATAAATGGTCCTCCTGCTGAAAATGAATATGCAGTTGATCCAGTAGGTGTTGATATAATAAGTCCATCACCCTTAAATATTGAATATAATTTTCCATCAACAAATATTTTAAACTTTACCATTCTAGATAGTGTGCCTCGTGCAACAACTACTTCATTTAATGCTTTAAGTTCCTTTTTAGATTCTTCTAAATTGACTTCACAGTTTAACATCATTCTTTCTTGAATTTTACAGTCTCCTGCTTTAATCTTTTTTAATGCAGAATCTAAATCTGATATTTCAGTACTTGATAAGAATCCTAAATTCCCTATATTTACTCCAAGTATTGGTGCATTAAAATTATCACTTAGTTCTCTTGCTGCTCCAAGTAACGTTCCATCTCCACCTAAAATAATAAGTAAATCTAAGGAACTTAAGTCTAATTCTTTTATATCAAAACTATTATATATTGGAATATATTCAATGTTAAATACTTGTTTAACATTTTCTATAACCATATTTAAAATAGTATTTTTATTATCTTTTGATGGATTTATTGCAATACCTATATTTTCCATAACCCCTCCAAAAACATTTAAAGTTGTATATGAGAGGCTTCTATCACCTCATCTACATCTTGCATTTTAAAATTGCTTTCTTTCTCATTATCCTTTGTAAAGTAAACTAAATATTCTCTATTACCTTCTGGTCCTTTAATTGGAGAATATCCTACCCCTAAAATATTCAATTCTTTCTCTTTAAGGAAATCTATAATTCCATAAACAACTTCTTTATGAGTACTAATTTCTCGAACAACGCCTTTTTTTCCTACTTTTTCACGTCCTGCTTCAAACTGAGGTTTTATTAGTGCAACTACTTCTCCATCACTTTTTAATAATGATAGTGTTGCTGGCATTATTTTCTTTAATGATATAAATGATACATCTATTGATGCAAAATCTAAAGCCTGACCTATATCCTCTGGAGTAACATATCTTATATTAGTTCTTTCCATACATACTACTCTTTCATCAGTCCTTAGCTTCCATGCAAATTGTCCATATCCAACATCTACTGAGAATACCTTTATTGCTCCATTTTGAAGCATACAATCTGTAAATCCTCCTGTAGAGGCTCCTATATCCATACATACTTTCCCTTCTAAGGAAATATCATAAGACTTCATTGCCTTTTCTAATTTTAGTCCACCTCTGCTAACATATGGAAGAGTTTCTCCTCTATATTCTATATCAGCTTCGTAACTTATCTTTTCTCCTGCTTTATCAACTCTTTGACCATCTATAAATACTTTGCCTTCCATAATGCAAGCTTTTGCTCTTTCTCTGGAATTAATTATACCTTTTTCTACTAAAAGTAAATCAAGTCTTTGCTTTTTTCCCGCCATGTATTCTTCTCCTTTTAATTATAAGGCACATGAAAGAAAATAATTGATCAAAGATGCGTCGTATATTTGTCAATTATTTTTTTGAATGTGCCTAAAGTTTTATGACAGCATCACTTATGCTTTGAGGATCTAATCCATATTCCTTATAAAGTATATCAACACTTCCTTGTGGAATAAACTCATCTTTATATCCTAATAATTTAATATTGCCTTTATAATTTATATCATTTAAGGATTGTAAAATTGATGATCCTAATCCTCCTGCTAAACTATTATCTTCTATAGTTAAAATATTATATCCTTCGTCTTTAAGTTTTTGTAACATTTTTTTATCTATTGGTTTTATAAATGTTGCATTTATTATTTTAGGATTTAGGTTTTTATCTTTTAACAATTCTTTTGCTAAAATTGCATGTTGTACCATTTTTCCACTTGCAATAATACAAACATCAGTTCCTTCACTTATTACTTCCCATACGCCTTCTTTTATTTCCTTTAAAGGTGTCATATAATCAATTATATCCGCTCCTCTTGGATATCTTATCGCAACTGGAGCATTTTTTTGAATTGCCCATTTTAAAAGAAGAGGCATCTCTTCTACACATTTAGGTGCAACTATACTTATATTAGGTATCATTGATAAATAAGATATATCTATAATTCCTTGATGAGTTTCTCCGTCGTCTCCAACTATACCACATCTATCTATTGCAAATATAACTGGTAAATTTTGCATGCAAACATCATGAAAAACTTGATCAAAACCTCTTTGCAAGAAAGTTGAGTACACTGCAAAAACCGGTTTCAAGCCATTACTTGCCATTCCTGCCGCGAGTGTTACTGCATGTTGCTCTGCTATTCCTACATCAAAAAATCTCTCAGGAAACTTGCTTGCAAAGTTTTTAAGGCCAGTTCCATCCGGCATTGCTGCTGTTATTGCTACAATATCTTTATGCTTATCACTAATATCTACTAAAGCTTCTCCAAATGCCTTTGAATAAGTAGTTTTAGAAGATATCCTTGACTCTCCACTTTCTAAATCAAATGGTCCAACTCCATGATATTTTGATGGGCTTTGTTCTGCTAAAGCGTATCCTTTTCCCTTTTTAGTTATTGTATGTATTATAACTGGGCCTTCTATATCTTTAACTTTAGTAAATACTTCAGTCATTGACTTTATATCATGACCATCAATTGGTCCTATATACTTAACTCCCATATTTTCAAAAAACATTGAAGGTACAACTAATTGCTTTATGCTATCTTTTACTTTTGACATCTTATAAGCTATGTTTTTACCTAAATTTGATGAATTTAAAGATGTATGTATATCAGCTTTTAATTTATTATATCTTGGTTCCATCCTTAACTTATTTAAATATCTTGAAAGACCTCCAACATTTAGAGAAATTGACATCTGATTATCATTTAAAATTATAACTATTTTTGTTTTTCTAAAACCTGCATCATTTAAAGCTTCAAGTGCCATTCCACCTGTTAAAGCTCCATCACCAATAACTGCAATAACATTATAGTTTTCATTTTTCAAATCTCTCGCTCTTGCAATCCCAAGTGCTGCTGATATTGATGTACTACTATGACCTGTATCAAAAGAATCATACTTACTTTCATTTCTTTTTGGGAAACCACTAAGTCCATTAAATTGTCTAAGATTTTTAAACCCTTCTTTTCTTCCTGTTAAAATCTTATATACATAACTTTGATGTCCTACGTCCCAAACTATTTTATCCCTATTAAAATCGAAAGCTTTAAAAAGACTAAGTGTAAGCTCAACCACACCTAAATTAGATGATAAATGACCTCCTGTCTTTGAAACGCTATCTATTAAAAACATTCTAATTTCTTTACTTAATATTTTCATCTTGTTTTCATTCATATTTTTTAAATCTTCTGGGAAGTTTAAACTATCTATTAATGACTTCATAACAACCATTCCCTTTTTTAGTTTTGTCTGTTTAAAAGGCTATATGTTAACTCCTTTAAAGAACTTGCATCTACTGTTAATCTATTTAAAATTTCTATGCATTCTTCTGTTAATTGCTTGCATAGTTCTTCGCACTTTTCTACCCCATAAACAGTTATGAAATTAGTTTTATTTAATTCTTCATCTCTGTGAGGATTTTTTCCTAGCTGTTTACATGATCCTGTTATATCTAATATATCATCTTTTATCTGAAAGGCTAAGCCTAATTTTTTTCCATACTTATCTAAAGCTTCTAAATCATCATCTGGTGCATTAGCTAAAATACCTCCTGCTACCACTGAAGCCTTAATTAATTCTCCTGTTTTCTTTGTATGCATATATTCTAATTGTTCTTTTGATATTTTCTTACCTTCACTTAAAATATCAACCACTTGACCACCTATCATACCTTCAGCACCTGATGCTGTAGCAATTTCATAAGAAGCTTTTAGTGAATTCTCGCCTAAAGTTAATGACTGTTTCATAAGTAATACCATAGCTTCATTTAATAATGCATCTCCTGCTAAAACAGCCATATTTTCTCCAAATACCTTATGATTTGTTGGTTTTCCTCTTCTTAGATCATCATCATCCATGCATGGTAAATCATCATGGATTAAAGAATATGTGTGAATCATTTCTATTGCTGCTGCCATAGGCATTACTTTTTTTGTATCTTCTTTATATATATCATATGTTAAAGAAAATAGCAGTGGACGTATTCTCTTTCCACCTATATTTATACTATAGCTAGCTGCTTCATATATAGTTTTATTATAAGAATCTTTTTCATTAAAATATTCTTTTAAATAGTTGTCTATTGTATTTTTTAAATTATTTATCTCCATCTTGTTTGTCAAACTCCACTTCTTTTTCATCCTTGATTATAGAAATCTTCCCTTCATATGAATTAAGAGTCTTATAAAGCTTATTTACAAGCTTTACGCCATCTTCATAAGCTTTCATGCCCTCTTCAAGACTCAATCCCTCTTGTTCTAAATTATTTAATATTTCTTGAAGGTTAAGTAACATTTCTTCATAGCTTTCTTTTTTCGCCATATCTTTAAGCTCCTTACTTAGTAGGTATAAAATTTCCCTTTACTATTCCATCTTTAAGAGAAATTTTTAAATTTGTTTCATCACTTAATTGAGATGTACTTGTAATTAAAATATTATTTTCATCCTCTATTATAGCATAACCTTTATTAAGTACTTTTACAGGATTATTAGCAGATAGTAGACTATTTAATCCTTCTATATTTTGCTTCTCTCTTTTAATTCTTGCACTTATTATAAAATTTAATCTATCTTTTAATTTATCTACTTCTAAATATGAATTTACTATTTTAGACATTGGTGAATGTAATTTCAAAATTCTTTCATTTGACATTAACTCATTTTTACAATGTACTATTTTATCCTGAATCTTCATATCTAAAGTTCTTGATATATCATAAATTTTATCATTTATATCACTTAAAAGTGGAACTGATATTTCAGCTGCTTGAGACGGCGTTGCTGCTCTAAAATCGGCTACAAAATCTGAAATAGTGAAATCTACTTCATGACCAACTGCTGAAATAATAGGAATTTTAGAATTAAATATAGCCATAGCTACATCTTCTTCATTAAAGTTCCATAATTCTTCTATGGAACCTCCACCTCTACCTACTATTATTAAATCAACATTTTTTTTCTTATTAAAGTATTCAATTCCTTTAATAATTTCTTTATAAGCACCTTCTCCTTGAACTTTAGCAGGATATAATACTATGTCTACTAAGCTATTTCTTCTTGTAGTCACATTTATAATATCTCTTATTACAGCTCCAGTTTCAGAGGTTACAACTCCTATTTTCTTAGCATATTTAGGTAGTTCTTTCTTATACTCTTCATCAAAATATCCACATTTAGATAATTTGTCTTTAAGAGCCTCGAATTTAATAAATAGTTCGCCTTGACCTTCTTTTTTTATTTCATCACAATAAAGTTGAAAGCTACCAGTAGCAGGATAAAGCGATGCTCTACCTTTAATTATAACTTCCATTCCATCTTGTAATGATATATCTAAAAGGCTAGCTTTACTTTTAAACATTACGCAATTTATTTTTCCATTGTTATCCTTAAGAGAAAAATAAATGTGGCCACTACTATGGAACTTTAAATTAGAAATCTCTCCTTTTACAGAGAGATTATTTAAAATAAAGTCGCTATCCATTACTTTCTTTATATAATTTGTTAAATCTGAAACAGTTAACGTCTTAATCCTCATATTCCTTTAAAGCCTCACATGAATTTTTTATTAAAAGAGTAGTAGTTAAAGCTCCAACTCCACCTGGTACTGGAGTTAAGAAAGATGCTTTATTTATTACCTTATCGAAATCTACATCTCCAGTTATCTTTCCTTCAAATGATGAAGTTCCAACATCAATAACTATTGCACCCTCTTTTACATAATCTTCATTTATAAATTTTGGTCTTCCTATTGCAACTACTAATATATCGGCTCTACTGCAAACTTCTTTTAAGTCCTTTGTTTTAGAATGACATATTGTAACTGTAGCATTTTCGTTTAATAACAGTTGTGCCACTGGCTTTCCTACTATATTACTTCTTCCAAGAACAACTACTTCTTTACCTGAAATATCTACATTTAAACTTTTAATTAAAGTAACAACAGAATTAGGAGTACAAGGTATAAAACCTTTTTCTCCCATATATAGTTTGCCTTGACTTTCAAAAGTAAGACAATCTATATCCTTATGTATACATATTTCTTTTATTATTTTCTTTTCATCTAAGTGCTTAGGTAAAGGTAATTGAATTATTATCCCTTGAACATCATCATCGTTATTTAATTTATGAATTTCATCAATAACGTCTTTATCATTGCATTTTTCTTCTAATACAACCTTCAAAAAACCAACGCCAAGTGACATAGCTACCTTTTCTTGACTTCCCATATAATAAATTGATCCGCCATCATTTCCAACTAGTATGGAAGCAACTTTAGGTATCTTTAAACCACTATTATTTCTTTTTTCAACAAAAGATTTAATATCTTCTTTTACCTTAAGTGACACTTCTTTTCCATTTATAATTTGCCCCATTTACAATCCGCCCCTTTTTATTTTTTTAGAATATTATCTAATACTGCATTAATAAATGATACACTTTTTTCATCAGAATATTTTTTTGCTATTTCTAATGCTTCATTTATAGCCACCCTATTTGGGACTTCTTCATTATATTCTATCTCATAGACTGCTAATTTTAAAATACATAAGTTGATTTTTGATATTCTGCCTATTTTCCAATTATGTAAATTTGCTGATATCGCTTCATCGATTTTCTCTTTATTGTATTCCACACCTATTAATATTCTCTTTATGTAAGTTAAATCTAATTCTTTTATGTCTCCTTCATAATTATCTATGAAATTTTCTAATGTTTCTTCACAATTGTCCGCATTTAAACTCATTCCAAATAATAATTCCATTGCTTTTTCTCTTGATAATTTTCTATTCATATAGTCCTCCTGATATTTATGTTATTTCTATTATTCCTACATTTTGTCTTTTATAAACATTTTTAAGCATTATAAACAAAATAATACCTAACATGGAAACACCCTCTGAAATTCAGAGGGTGAAATTAAAACTAATTAGATTCACATTCTTCTTTTTTAGGCAAGTAAATGTTTTGAACATATACATTAACAGCCTCTACTTGTAAACCAGTCATAGCTTCTACAGTTCTCTTTACATTTTCTTGAACTTGTGAAACTACATCCATGATTTTTATACCATACTCAACGCTTAAACTCATCTCTATAGTCGCTCTATCCTCTATTAAAGTAACCTTAGTTGACTTTCCTGGAGATTTTTTTCCTTTTAGAATACTTGATAAGTTATTTGAAACACCTACTTGGTAATCACTAACGCCTTCAATTTCTTGTGCTGCAATACCAGCAATAACGCTTACCACCTCATCGGATATTTTTACAACTCCAACATTTTCTTCATTGTTGAAATCTTCCATGCTCTTCACCCTCCTAGGTTTTGTAATAACAAAACATGTTAATCTTAGGTTTATTATATCAAATATGATTTAACATTACAATTAGTCATATAAAATAAAATAACAAGTCGAATATTTAATGGATATTATGTTATTTTTCAACTTGTATTATTACATCTTTAATTTTTGATACATTTTGAACTATTTCTTGAATAGCAACACTATCTTTTTCTGCAAGTTGATCTTGAGATTTAACTATTACTGTTGCTTTATTAGAGTCTAAAGTACATAAAACATCTTCATATCCTTTATTTTTTACGTTTAATTCTATTCTGCCTTCATTATCTGTATTCATAGTCTTTTGAGTTAACTCTTTTGTTGCATCTTCTTTTCTTTCTTTAGATGTATTTGAGTCATCTATTATAGCTTTTAAATTTTGAACTGTTGATGAATCGTGTTGTTCCCTTAGACTCTTTGATTGATAAAAACCTTCTTGTTGGCTTAATGCTGCTTTCTCTCCTTTATTATCTGCTACCTTTCCATTTTCTTTAGTAGTGTTTATATTTTCAGTTGATAGTACTTGACTTAAGTCTGTTGGATCATTTAACCCCCCAGTATTAAGTTTTGCTGCTAGCACCCCTACACATAATATTAATGCTAGTAATGTGAAAATTATTCCCAATTGTTTCCTTTTCATAATATTTCTCCTCCCATCCTTTTTCTATAAAATTATATGCTACTTCTTCATAGGATATACATTAACCTTATCTAAAGTTAAGTTATATAACTTTGAAATTGCTTGCTCAATACTATATTTTGTTTTACCATTTTCAGCACCTTCTACAACCACAACAACGCCTGTAACTTTAGGTTTATATGTCCTTAATATAAAAGGTTCATTATTACCATCACTATTAGTCATAACTACCTTTGAACCATCATTTTGTTGATTGTTTACTCTCTTTCCGCCTTCATTATCAGTCTCTTCTGTAGTTGATGTTTGAGCAGTAGTATCATAAGCTGGCACTTTTTCTTCTCCACTTTCAAATGAAATCATTACGTCAACATCTCCTACACCGTCCATCTTCTTTAATATATTTTTTAAATCAACTTTTTGTTTTTCCTCATAATTTTTTTGTTCACTAAGTTTACTGCTCACAGTATTAGTATTATTATCTTCTTTGTTTAAAGATGTACTTTGATCATTTTTAGGTTTATTTAAATAAATATTTTTAGGCATTAATACATTTATTGCTACAAGTATAAAAGCTAAAACTAAGCATACTGAAATAAGACTACTTAATTTTTTTTCAGATAGTATTTTTTTTATCTGTTTCTTAAACTTATTTTTATCCATTCACTCATCTCCTATTCCTCTATTTCATATACTTCTATTTTCTCTTTAGGAATATTTAATTGTTCACATACAAAATTAACTACTTCTTTATACTGATTATTTTCTTGCTTTTCTTGCTTTTCATTACTTTGATTTTTGATTTTTATTTTCTTTATTTTTTTTATATCTTTATCACTTATACCAATTTCTATTTTTTTTATATCCAAACTCATATCTGTAAAATCAACTGTACAATCCACTTCACTTTTAAAGTTCTTATCTGGATATTTATTTTTAAGTAAACTATCACAATTTTTATTAAAATTATCTATAAATGTTTGTTTGCTAATATCATTATTATATTTTTCTAAAGTACCACTATCACTGTTATTTATTTTATTATCATATTTAGAAACTACATCTTGATAGTCGCTAATGCTAACAAATACATTTTCTTTTCCCTTAGAAATAAGCTCTACTATTGGATTTAAGATTACGGTTATTAATATTAATCCTAATATAAACTTTAGATATTTTTTCATATTATTATTAGGAGCTATAAGTTCTACTGCCGTTATAAATATAAGGGCAGTTACTAAATTTGTTACCAATCCTTTTAATATTTCCATAATCTAACCTCCAACTACAAACATACCAGATGATGCAATGATCGCTATTAAAATAAAAAACATTAAACTTACACTAAGTACACAAGATATAATAAGTATCATTGAATCACCTGCTGCTGCTACTGAGTTAGTTATCCTTGAGTCACTTATAGGCTCTATAAGTGCAGCTGCTAATTTATATATAAGTGCCATAAGCACCAACTTAATTATCGGATATAGAAGTATTAAAATAATAACAACTAATCCTATTGAACTTATTGCATTCTTAATTATTAATGAATATCCTGCAACTGATGCAATAGCATCTGAGAATGTTTTTCCAACAATAGGCACAAAATTATCTATAGCAAATTTTGCTGTCTTTAAGGTTACAGCATCTATTGTCTTTGATGTAATTCCTCTTATTGTAAGGAGCCCTATAAAAACAGTAATTATAATCCCCTGCATCCATAATATACATTGTTTTAAAAGTTTACATAAGTTGGTTATTTTATGTTCAGTAGAAAGATTATTTGCAAATTCTAATACAAAGCCCATTAAAATAAGTGGAATTATAATATTTGAGTATATTCTAGGTATAAATATAACTCCAGCAAAGACAATTGGATCTAAAGTTGCAGCTTGAGTCATTCCACCTGCTACACCTATCATTGTTATAAGTACTGGTAATAATGCAGCCATAAAATCTGAAATATTAGTTATCACTTCTCTTGCAACTGAAATAGATATAATAAAACTTTTTGATAAAACCATAATAATCAAAGCATAACAAGCATAAAAAGCTATTTCTGATATACTATCATTTGAAAATGCATTTTGAAGACTTTTAATCAGCGAACAAATTATAACTATTGTAACTATTGAGATTACAAGTTTTAATACACTTCTAACCTCTTTAAAAACAATACTAAGTACTCCTTTACTGACTGATCCTATTGAAATATTTCCTTTTCCAGTCTTAATGTACTCTTTTATATATTGTATGGGATCTAAATCATTCATAAGTTCTACATCAGTCTTCATCTTATTTATATAATCGTATAAACAATCGATTTTTCCTTTGGTATTGCCATCTAGTTTATCTATATTAACTTCATTATCTGAAGATTGATTGCTTTGCGTTTTATTATTTCTACTAATACTTACATTGTTTAACTCTGCTCCATAGGCTCTGTTACTATCTGCAAACACACAGCTTCCTATGGTAATAATCATAATGTTTATTAATAAACCTATTGTAAATCTTTTTATTATATTCATAATTACACCTACATTATCTGTAAAATAGAATTTAATACAGCCATAAGTATTGGAATTGCAAGAACTAAAATCATTATCTTTCCTGAGAATTCTACCTTTGTAGCTATACTTGAAACTCCTGCATCCTTACATAATTCACTAGTAAAAGATGCTAAATATGCTATCGCTAAAATTTTTAATATAATGCCAATATATACTGTGTCTATATTAGCCTTGTCTGCTACAGTTCTTAAAAAGATAATTATTTCTTGTAATTGACCTACCATTAAAAGCAATATTAGAGCACCTACAGCTAAAGAAATAAAAGTAGCCATTCCAATTTTAGTATTTTGAAATATCAAAGTTAGAAATAATCCAATAAAAGCTAAAGATACAACCTTTACTATCAACATAAAATCACCTACATCACAAACATTGTTTTTACTGTGTTAAACAAATCTCCTATAAGAGAAACTATCATTAACAAAATTATTACTGTTCCTGCAATATTTGTGATAGCTGCAACATCTCCCTTTCCACTGCTAGTTAGAACTTTATCTAGTACTACAAGTAATATTCCAGCTCCTCCAATTTTAAAAAGAATGCTTATATCATGCATAAATATCCCTCCTCTAAATTAAAAATATTGTAAGCATTGCTCCAACACATATGCCAAGACATCTATAAACCTTTATGTTTTTTCTTGAGATATCCTCTGCTTCTTTTAAATTTATCTTTATGTTTTCAATAGCTAAATTAAATATTTTTTCTTGTCCAAAAACTCCTGACTCTCCTAAAGATTTTAAAAAATCTCCTATTATTCTTTTATCACTTTGTGATAAATAAAATTTTTCTTCTAAAAGCATAAATTCTTCATTAAAGGCTTGATATACGCTTTTAACGTTTCCTTGTATTAATTTTTTATTAGTCTTATCTAAAATTTCATCTAAAGGTGAGTTAACTTTAACTTTAAGTGTTTCCAATGCCTCTGGCAAAGGTGTGCTTCCATATATAATTTCATTTTGAAGAATTATCAAAGCTTTTAAAATTTCCTTAACCTCATCACATCTTTTTCTAAATGTTTCTCCATACATAAAGCCTATATATGAGCTAGTTACAAATAACATGGAGATAAGTATTAATTTAAACATACTCTCTCTTCTCCTTTTAATGCATAAACTTTTTCAATAGTTCCAACTCCATTTCTCGAACTTAATGTAATTATCCTTTCAAGTATTTGATTGTCAATAAGGTCCTTAAAAACCTTACGCTTATAAAGATCTTCAATTGTAAAACCATGAATTGTTGTAATTATATTTACTCCAGAATTAAATGCCATAAGTAATGCCTCCACATCTCCTCTTGTACCAATTTCATCACAAATTAATACCTCAGGAGAGAGGCTTCTTATTGACATAATCATGCCTTCTCTTTTTAAACAATTATCTAATACATCAGTTCTAATTCCTAAATTGCTTTGAGGAACTCCAAAATAGCAAGCTCCTATTTCGCTTCTTTCATCTATTACTGAAACTTTTTTTCCTTGCAAAGATATTGATTGCATTCCATCTGATATATTTCTAGCTATGTCTCTTAAAATAGTTGTCTTACCACACTTAGGTGGAGAAATAATCATAGTGTTATAAATTCTATTTTTTGAAGTTATATATTTCATAACTTTATTTGAACATCCTATGATTTCTCTACAAAACCTAACATTTATAGAAGATATGTTTCTTATAGTCTTAACTCTTCCTTCTGACATAACACATTCTCCTGCTATACCAATTCTATGACCACCTTTAATTGTTATGAAACCTTGTTTTATATCTTCTTCATAAGCATATAAAGAGTAATTTGAGATCTTTTGAACTATGCTTTTCAATTCATCTTTAGATGGAATATAATCTATGATTGATTCACCTATATTTGAGTAAACTAAAATTGGTTTTCCTATTTTAATTCTTATCTCATAAAACTGCTCTTTTTTAGATTTTTCTTTAAATAAGCTAACTATATTACTCGGGAAAATATTCAAAACTTCATTTTCATCTTTCATCTCACTTCCTCCTCTATTGTTTTTCTTAATTTATTAATATTGATTTCAGAATGAAAATATTACTTTTACAGAAAAAAAAGATATGTAAATTTAAAATTACATACCTTTTGTATCAATTTAAAAATGTTCATAAGCTTAGCTATAGCTTTTATACATGCAAAAAAGCCATAGCTAAAAGCTATGGCAAAAAATATTTTCTTATACTTTAGACATTTTTAAATAAAACATATTGACTTATTATTTATTTTAATATGCCTAAATAATTAGTTAGCCTTAATATTTTTATTACAATATGGACATGGAATTTCGCTATTATTTTTTAAAGTTGATTGTTCAGCAAAAATTGTATTACCACAATGACAACAACTAACTTCTGTATATTCTTGTTCCATATCACTCAATTCATCTATGGACACTTCTTCAAAAAGTTCATCTTGAATATCTGTTAAATCATTATCCATAAATTTAATATTCTCTTCCATGGTTTCTTGATTCACAGTTAGTTCTTCTAATTTATCATTCATTGCTTCTAAAATAGAAACTAAAGAAGTAAAACAACTTTTATATTCTTTAGTTTCCACATTAGATAAATTTAACTTTAAATCTTCAATTTGACTTTTAAGCTCTTCCATATCTATTCACTTCCTTTTATAAGACATATTAAATAAAATAACGAATCAAATATATTATGTATATTTTGTGTAAGACAAGGATATATGTTTTGCTAATAGTTTATCTATTAGGTAAGCATTCCAACGTGGTATAACACAAAATATACTAGCCATACTGACTTGTTGTTTTTTAATATGCTTAAAATTAAAGTTGCTAAGCAATAAACTTAGCAACTTAGGCAATGAAAGAAAATAATAAACAATCATACTAATCTATTATTTTTTCAATATGCCTTATAAGAGTTTTAAACTCTTTCCATGTAATCTCCAGTTCTAGTATCTATTCTTATAACATCACCATCACTAACAAACATAGGAACATTTACTATAGCTCCTGTTTCAACAGTAGCTGGCTTTAATGTATTAGTCGCTGTATTTCCTTTAACTCCTGGTTCAGTATATGTTATTTGTAATTCAACAAAATTTGGTGCTTCTACTGAGAAAGCACTTCCTTTGAAGAATTTTATTACTGCAAACATATTTTCTTTTAAGAATTTTATTGCATCTTCAACTTTTTCTGCATTTAAAGGAATTTGTTCAAAAGTTTCTTGATCCATAAAGTAATATAATTCTCCGTCTGAATAAAGATATTGCATTTCTTTTCTCTCTATTACAGCCTCTTGTAATTTTTCAGTTGGGTTAAATGTTCTATCTACAACTCCTCCTGAAATTACATTTCTAAGCTTTGTTCTTACGAATGCAGCTCCTTTACCTGGTTTAACATGTAAAAAATCTGTAACTGTAAACACTTGTCCATCGAACTCAAAAGTTACACCTTTTCTTAAGTCTCCTGCTGATATCATTAAATATCCCTCCAAAATTTATAGAATAATTACAATCTAAATTTATGCTTTAGGCACATTTTTGAATGTACCTTAGATATTATTAAAGTTCAAATGTTATAAACTTCGACATAACAATGATATTTTATCAAAAGAAAGTAATAATTGCAATTATTTATCTATATTTTACATAAAAAAAGTCTAAATTTTTTCATAAATTTTAGATATTTTTCTTCATTTAGACATTAAAAAAATAACGTTCCAAAATGCCTTATCTAATATATACTTACTTACACCTCTAAATCCTTATCACTTAATTCTATTGTTAATGAACTTTTATCTTTATTATGCTCAAATTTATAATCATTTATATCGTATTCACTTAAATAAGATAGCTTTTCTAAAAGTATGTCTTTATTTCCTTGTATATTTATTTTAATATACCATTTATCATCAACTTCTTTTGCTCCTACTATATAACAATTATCTAAAGTTTGTAATTTTTTATTAAAGTCTTCTAGAGTTTTATGATTTTTACTATAAGTTACTTTTAAAGGCAATGTTGATTTAATTAATTTTTCATTTGATTTTATATAGAATATTACCATGCTTTGAAACAAAGCAACAATAATAAAAATTATAGTTATTATACCTTTGTTTCTTTTATTCATTCAACTCTACCCCTAATGTATAGTTTCCATTAGCATTAGAAATCAAGCTATTTATCTTTATATACTCATTTGATTCTATTGTTTTTAATATTTCTAAATTATTAATTTCAATCTTTCCACCATCTTGAGTAATACTAGCACATTCAATACCATCTATTATTATATTATTTATCCAAGAGCTTACATTTTCTAACTTAATTGTAGGTTCTGATACTTGTTCTATATTATTATTGCAGTTTATGGATTTATCTTTAAATTCTTGTATTTTTTCCAAAGCAATAGGAAATAATACTAAGTCAATTATTATAAATAATGCACATATTCTATTTTGTTTATTTTCTTCGTCTTGTACTTTTTGATTATAAAACTTTTTTGAAATGAAATTTTTGTTTTTTATATATTTTCTCATTTAATAAATCTCCACTATTTATACTTATTAATTCAAACTTATCAATAAAATTCTTATATATTTTTTTTGTAAAATCATATATTGCACTATCAACGTAAACTTTATTTTCTTCTTGTTTTATAGCTTCTTTTATATAAAGTTCATGTATTCTATTAAGTAAAATATCCATTTTCTTCTCTACAAATGAATAATAAAATTTTCCTTTTTTTAATGAAACATAATAATAACTTTTATCAAATTGTAAAATAAGTTTAGCATTTAACGCTTTTTTTCCTAGTAAATCTATCATTGTCTCTTTTATTATAAATTGTATTGGCTTAACTACTAATTCCTTTGCTTCTTGAGATAATATTTCTACCCTTTTTCCACCTTTTATAGAATATATAGATATCATTTTATTCTTTTTATCCTGTTCATAATGATAAAGTATATCATCGTTTTTCTGGAATTCCTTATTTAACTTGTTTTCAATAAAATTATGTAACTCTTTCTTTTTGAAATTCCCAAAGAAATGTTTTGAATATAACTCTTCTTCTAATATAATAAGTTCCCTATCTTTGCTTAATGAACTTTGAATTTCATCAAACTCATCAAATAAATATTCATTGTCTTGATAGGTAAAAGTATTGTTTTTAATTATTAATAGTGATTTACTCATAATATGCTCCTTTAATAATGAATCAAATATATCTATATTATTGACTTTTTTTTCAGTGTTATTCAATATATTTAATTTTATATGTAGGAATAAGTATTATTTTTTTATTTTTTTTAATATATTTTACTTTTCTTTCTTGTATTGGTTTCTTACAATTACGTAAATAAAATATATTTTTTTCTTTATTATAATTAAGTGTATTATTTGAATTTGTTTTTTGAAAATCTCCTTCAAAAACTTTTTCTATTTCTTCTTTATTTAACTCTTGCATGAATTCGAACAATGAATTTTTTTCTGAATTTTTCAAATTATAAATATCACCATCATGCTTATATAAATATTCCATTTCATTATTATTTTTCATCATTTTAAAAGCACAATTAGTAATAATTATTATTAATGATAATATTAATATTGTGCTTATTAAAACACTACCTCTCTTTTTTACAAACATCTGATGAAATCCTCTCCATTTTTATCAGTAACAATTATATAAATTAAATTCTCTTTATTTACAACTTTAAAGTCACTGACTTTTAATAGCAAAACATTTGTTCCCACCTCATAATTTCCACATAAGTACTTTACAACCACACAATCTTTGTCTTTTATAATTTTTTTACTTTTTAAAGTTGAATCCATATTTCTTGAAATTAATAAATAACCATCACCTACTTCTACATCTTCTATATCCTCTTCTTTTAAAATAGAGTCTAAATTTATATAAAACGATTGCATATCATTGTAGTTTATACTAATACTTTCATTTTCTATATATCCCTTATAAATTACGCTTACCATACTTATTCCCTCAAATAAAATTATCGTAGTTAAAAAAATATATATAATTGATTCAATTATTGTGAAGCCTTTTTCTTTTCTCATACATTACCCACATTTTCCATCCACCAACATTTGCTAAATGTTTTATCTATATTAACTTCATAATTTTCTTTTTTTATAAAAGTGTTAATTAGTATGATAATTTCTGAGTTTTTTTCTTCTACTAAAGAAATTTTAATATCATCTCCTTTAATAAAATCATTAACATGCTTGTATAAAAATTGTTTTGAAAAATCATGGTCAAATTTTAAACCAATCTCTTTATATCTTAATAATTCTTTAACTTCATCTATAGAAAAATTATATTTAATTTCATTCATCAAATTATAAACTGCTCTATCAACTTCTTCACTTAATTGTCTTTCTTTTAAAACATTATTATTATGAATATGAGTACTAACAGCAAAGGTTACTATTAAGCTTAACATAGCTAACGATGCTATTACTTCTATTAAAATACTTCCCTTTTTTTTCACTTTTGCATTCCTTTCTTGGTTAGTCATATTAAAAAAAATAACAAATCAGTAATTCTCAGTTTCAAGTAAAATTTTCTTATAAACATTATATTCTATTAAAAAATCATCATTATCTTTAATATCTATTAAATCTATTCCTACCCTAATAGTTATATTATGAGTTTTACTCCATTTATCTTGCACTAATATTGTTAAACCTCTTTTTATATGTCCTCTAGAACTTATATCTAAGCATTCCTTATTATAAGTCAATTTAGCTTCTTCTGGTAAAATCAATCTCTTTATTACATGACTAGAGTTTTCAAAAAATATAATTTGATTTCTGCTACTATCTATTTGAATCTCTCCTGCCATATTATTCTTTTTACAATATGCTTTAGCATAAGATAATAAATTTTCTATTTCATAAAGTGAATTTTCAAACTTTATATCATTTGATATATTTGAACTCATTTTGCTTAATGATAATGTAGCACCAAATAAAATACTTATTATAGCCATGCTTACCACTACTTCTATCAATGTAAAGCCTTTCTTTTTCATCTACCTTATGCCACTCTTTAGCGTATCAAACAAAGGTAGTATAAAAGCAATTAAAAATATAGTAATTAAACTTGCCATAAAAATAATTAAAAATGGTTGAAGTAAACTAATATATTTCTTAATATTTTTAGTCAAGTTATCTTCTAACAAAATGCTCAATTCTTTTAGTCCCTCTTCTACAGAGCCACTTTCCTCTCTTATTTTCACTATAGCAATTGTATATCTAGAGAATGCCTTAGTATCATCTACTGCTTCTGTTAATGTGTATCCCCTTAAAATGTTTTTATTAATATCACTTAACTTATCTCTTAAATACCTAAAGCTCATACCTTCTGAACAATATTTTAGTCCATAGGAAATATTAACTCCACTACTCATTATGATAGATAGAGTTAAAACCATCATATATTCAAAAAAATCTTTAACAATTTTTATATTTTTAAATGTTTGAGTTATTTTTCTTTTTGATAAATTTTTAACAATTATAACTGGTATTAATACTATCCAACAAAGTATGGAAATCGAGCTAACTAAAATATTATCTTTTAGATATTTACTGAACTTATATAACATTGAACAACTTAAAGGTGGTGTGCTTCCTATAGATATATAGATATCATAAAAGTTAGGTATTACTACTGTTATTAAAAATATTATAAGAGCAATAAGCGAAAAAAATATGAATATTGGATATGTTATTGCATTTATAACCTCTTTTCTTATAAAAACTCTTTTACTATAATAATTTTTTAAAGCATACAAGACTTCATATAATTTTCCACTATTTTCACCTATTGAAATTATACCTATAAAAAATTCAGGATATAATTCTTTAAATTCTCCAAAAGCTTTTGATAAGCTTTTTCCATCCTCTATTGATCTTAAAACCTTACTAAGGCTATTCTTATACTCTTTGTTTAAAGTAACTTCTTGAACTAAATCAAGTGCATCATTTATAGCTATTCCATCTTTATAAAGTTGCGCTAAGTTACCAGCTATTAAGCTTAGTTCCTTTGAACTTACTTTATTAAATCTCATCTGAAAAAAGTGTTTTTTTATATTAAATATTCTCACTTAATCCTTCTCCTTCTATAAATCTTAAATAATCATCATAAGGAATTTCTCCTTTTTTAAGTAAATTTTGTAGATCCTTTTTCATACTTGAATTTGATAAATAACTTTGATCACTATATAATTTTTCCATATCATATTTCTTGTTTAAAAAATATACAGAACTAACAAGCTTTCTTCCTGCGTATCCTGAATAATCACAAGATTTACATCCAATTTTTTTATATACTTTATTTCCTTTATAAAAGTTTTCATTATCCTCTTGTTTACATTCCTCACATAATGTTTTTACTAATCTTTGAGAAATAATTCCTACCACTGAATCTCTAATTAAATATGATTTAACTCCCATATCCTCTAATCTTAAATAAACATCTCTAGGAGATTTACAATGAATAGTGGTATACACTTTATGACCTGTAATAGATGATCTAACAGCAATTTTAGCTGTTTCCTCATCTCTAACTTCTCCTATCATAATAACATCAGGATCTTGCCTTAATATATTTTTTAATCCATTTGAAAAATCAATATTTAATTTTTTACTTAAGCTCATCTGATTAATATTAGGTATTAAAACTTCCACCGGATCTTCTAAAGTTGTTATATTTATACCTTCCTTGTTTATTTCTTTTAAAATTGTATATAATGTAGTAGATTTGCCACTCCCGGTTGGCCCATTTATAATGACTAGTCCATTATTTAAGGCCATAATTCTTCTAATAAGTTCTATCTTATCTTGTGAAAAACATAAATCTTCTAGTTTATAATCAAATTTTTCGCAATACAGAAGTCTTATTACTAATTTTTCACCATATACTATAGGGATAGATGAAAGTCTCAAATCATATGCACTACCATTATAATTTATAGTCATCTTTCCATCTTGTGGTTTTCGCTTCTCAGATATATCCATATTTGCTTTTAGCTTAATCTTAGAAGATAAACTTAAATACTCTGATATAGATATCTTATAAACTAGAACTAAAGTTCCATTGATTCTATATCTTACATCCACTTCCTTCTCTTTAGGTTCAATGTGGATATCACTAGCTTTTCTATCTATTGCATGATATATAAGATATTCTTCTAAGTTTTTATTATCAACTTCAAATATTAACTCTTTTAAATATTCATAATTATTTTTTGTTATTTTCTTTATTATAATATTAGTATTATAAATAAATCTTAAATAATCTTTTGCATCATCTTTAGTGTTACAGCTTAAAACTATAATACTATCGCCTTGCTCTTTCATTGGAATAACTTGATATTTTTCACATATCTTTTTATTTATCTTTCTAGCAATGCTTAAATCTATATCTCTAATTTCATATTCATTAATCATTATCTCCTCCTTACCCTTGTGCAAAATATATATAGCATCTTTGACTCATTATTTTCTTTTATACAACTTAATAATCTTTTTCATTATTAGCATTTTTCTTCTAAGTACTGCTCTAAATTTTAAAATCAGCTTATAATCCCTTGTATTTAAGCATGTTTCATTTTTAATACTCTATCCCAATTAATGTAAATGTATTCATTTGAATGTAATAAAAAAATCGTAAGGCAACTGTGGAGCTGTCGATTTTTTTAATAATATAAATTCCTAAAGAATAAAAAAAAGGTTTTAAATGTACACTTCTACAAAACTGTACATTTAAAACCTTTAATGCATATTCTAAAAAATAACAAGTTAGTATGCTTAAGTTCTATATTGTAAAAAAACATATTCTTTTGCCGTTTTTGACCTTACTGCTATTGTTCCGTCTTCTGAAAAACTATATATCGCTTCATCTTCTGAAACTCCCTTAGCACCAACAAATAAAATATTTCCATTTTCATCTAGACTCAAGCCCTTTTCCATTTTTACCATACTAGGAAAGTCAAATATTATTCTTTTAACTTTATCTGAATTTATCTTATAAAGTGAATTTGTGTCTCCATAAACTTTTCCTGTAAAATATATTGTATCATTATAAACAATCAAATCTGATAAATCCTCTATTTGATTGCTTAATTTCTTTGTTTCTTTACTTTGTTTATTTATAATCATTAATTCTTTTTGGTTTTCTAAATTTATTTGTATAAAAATAAGATCATTTTTTGATGCTTTTATAAACGATAGATATCCTCCTTCTAATTTGTAAAGCAATTCTTCTTTATTAGTATCTAAATTATAGGTAAATATTCCATTTACACCATCATCATTAATTCCATAATAAACTAAATTTTTCTCGTCATACCAATCATATAATGTTCCTGATATAGATACATTAGAATTTAATTTAACTTCATTATTATCTTTAGTAGTAACTATCTTTAATTTTAATCCTTCATCTTCCATAAAATATGATACATAATTTCCTTTAGGGGATATCTTTATGTCACTATGATTTTTATCCTTAACTTCCATTTTATATCCGTTATGTACAATATAATGTTTTTCATCCTCCATATATATATAGCTTGAACTTGCCTTATCATAAGCTACTATCATACTGTTTTGCTGAGCAGGTATATACTTTCCATCTTCATAATTATACAATTTATAGCTTCCATTTTCACTTTTTAATGCTGATCCAGAATTTAACTTTATTTCCTCTGTTACCTTAGTTATATCTTCTTTGCCAGATGAACATCCTAATAGAAACAGAGGAAAAATAATGAAAGTTAAAAACCGCAAGTACTTTTTTCTAAATTCCTTCATTTCTATCCCCTCATATTAAACATTATTTAAAACAAAATATAAACTAATATGCTAAAAATCTTTTGCTTATTTTTTTGAATGTGATTTATTTTAGATAACTAAATAACTTTGCCCCTTACAAACAAATTGAGCTGGTCCACTCATATACACTCCATCATCTAAAACTTCAATAATCAATTCTCCGCCTGGTGCTTTAACAAAAATCTTTCCATCATCTACATATCCTAAATCCTTAGCCACTACTACTGATGCACAACATCCTGTACCACAAGCTAATGTTGCTCCAGCTCCTCTTTCCCAAGTGTTAACTCTTATATGATTTTTATCATTCACTTTAACAAAATTCACATTTGTTCCTTCTTTAAACAAATTAAACTTTTCTATCTTTAATCCTTCTTTAACATCATATTCTCTATTAGTTTCAAAAATAACTGTATGCGGAACTCCCATTAATAATGTAGTCATATTGTAACTTTTATTATCTACATTAACCTCACAATTTATTAACTTATCTTTCCCATTTAAAGGTATATATTCCCCATTATAACATGGTTTACCCATATATACTCTTATATATTCTACTATATTTTCATTTAATATTATTTCAATTTCTTTAATTCCATCCCCTGTTTCAACTGAAAATTTAGTATTGTCAATAATTTTATTTTCATAAACATATTTACCAAAGCATCTTATAGCATTTCCACACATATTTGCTCTTGATCCATCTGAATTTATGATAGTCATTTTAGAATCAGCTTTATCCGATTTTCTAACAATAACTAAACCATCTGCTCCAATTCCAAAATGCCTATCACAAAGCTTTTGCGCTAATTTACATTCATCCTTTACTTCATGATTAAAATCTTCAATAAATATAAAATCGTTTCCTGCACCGTGCATTTTATAAAAATCCATTTAATATATCCTCCTATTTTTTATTACTTCAATTCAATATTCTTTAAATATATATGTTCTAATTAAGTTAATACATTTATAAACTTTTATTTAATTTTTATAATAAATTGCATCTTTAATTAACAATATCTACTTAGAATCATATATATCATAAATTTTCTATATAAGTTCTTCACTATAGTAGTTAAATCATAGTATTTATAAGTGTTCTAAAATTTATTTTAATGAACAAACTTTATTGGAACTTATATACTTTGTCATATAAATAATTATTTGCTAAGGTATCTTCAAAAAAATAGATTAACATACTGACTCATTATTTTTTGAAAATGCATAAAAATTTTAATATTGACCTTATCAAATAGTACCATCTATAACATCCTACAGCACACTGTTATATCTTAATATATCATATGAATATTTGATAATAAAGCATCTATAATGTTATACTATATTAAGGCATTATTTTCTTTAAAAATGCCTTATTTGCACTAAGAAAGGACGAATTATAATGGCACTAGATGGCATCTACTTATATAGTTTAATTGATGATCTAAAAAAATCAATATTAGATTCAAAAATAGATAAAATAAATCAACCTGAAAAAGACGAAATTATTTTAACATTGAGAAAAGAACGCAAAAATATAAAACTTTTAATATCTGCCTCTCCTCGATTTGCTAGAATTCACTTAACTAATTACGCTAAAAATAATCCTATTAAAGCACCTATGTATTTAATGGTATTAAGAAAATACATATTAGGTGGACGTATTGTAAAGTTAACGCAAAAAGATAATGATAGAATATTAATAATTGATATCGAAAATCGAGACGAATTAGGTTTTGATAGTGTTTATTCCCTAATCATAGAGATAATGAGCCGACATTCTAATATCACATTAGTTAGAAATAGAGATAATAAAGTTATGGAATCTATTAAACATATTACACCTGATATAAATACTTTTAGAGTTCTTTATCCAGGAGTTACCTATGTTTATCCACCTGATTCTCATAAATTAAATCCATTTTCATTTGAATATCAATCTTTAAATGATTTTATAAGTACTAATTCAATAGTTTTTGATGAAAATTTCTTTTCTAAGTCTTTTACAGGCATTAGTAAATTATTGTCTTCAGATTTATATTATAACATTATTAAATCAAATTCATCACCTACTAGGAAAGAAATTTATGATTTTTTTAATAATTTCATCTTTAATTTAGATAAGAATATTTCTTACAATATTTATATGAATAATTTAGGACTTTTTAAGGACTTTTATTTTTTAAAGTTAAACTCTTTAGAAAATGCTTTTTCATCAATAAAATATGATGATCCTAATATACTCATGGATGATTTTTTCTCTAAAAAAGATAAACAAGACAGACTTCACAATAAATCTACGGATCTTCAAAGACTCATTAATACAAATATAGATAGATGTAAAAAGAAATCAAAAATTCTTATTGAAACTTTAAAAGAGTGCTCTGAAAAAGACATATTAAGAATAAAAGGTGACCTTTTAACATCTTACATATATACATTTAAAAAGGGTGATACTAAAGCCTCATTATTAAATTATTATAATGAACAAGAAGAGTATATCGATATAAAGTTAGATCAATTTAAAACTCCTTCTGAAAATGTTCAAACTTATTATAAGAAATACAATAAATTAAAAATATCTGAGGAATATGCCAAATCTCAACTTGAAAAAAATAATAAAGAAGAAGAATATTTAAATTCAGTTCTTACGAATATTCAAAATGTTGAAAGTTATGATGAAATATCTGATATAAAAAATGAACTCATTGAAACTGGGTATGTGAGATATAAAAAATCAGATAAAATTAATAAAAAAAATAAAACCTCTAAGCCTCATCATTTTCATTCAAGTGATGGTATTGATATATATGTTGGAAAAAATAATCTACAAAATGATTATTTAAGTTTAAAATTTGCTAACAAAAATTATCTTTGGTTACATGCAAAAGATATTCCTGGTTCTCATGTTATTGTTGCTTCTTATGAGGTACCCGATAAAACATTAGAGGAAGCTGCAATAATTGCTGCATATTACAGTAAAGGAAAAAATTCTTCTAAAATACCAGTTGATTATACCAAAATAAAAGAGCTTAAAAAACCAAATGGTGCAAAGCCTGGTATGGTGATTTATCATACAAACAAGACCTTAATAGTTGATCCTAAAGATTTCGATAAGCTCGACCTTAATCAATAAAAATAACTACCGTTACTAAACAAAATAGGGATATGCTTTTGCTAAAAAATATTTTGCAAAAGCACATCCCTATTTCTTTATTTTTACGCTTTGTTTTAAAACCATGTTGATATTGTTATATATTGTAAAGTGGACTAAGAAGTTGATATAGGAAACTCGACTCATATTCATTCGCTGAGTAAGTTCGATCAACAAAATATAAAATTTTGGATCTCACTTAAGAACGTCTAAATGAGTATATTCCCCTTTTAGCTTGCTCCAAAGACAAGCTTTGGACAAGCAGCAAAGATGACGATACTCATTAAGAGTTCTAAAAGTCCAATTTCAATGTCCGCTTTACAAAAATATAACAATATCAACACTTTGCTAAAACATAGCCATCTTTTTAAATGCCTTATTAGTTTCTAGTATTACTAATCTATTAATTCATTAATTAATGTGTCCCCAGCATTTTTAATTTTACTATTATCAAAGTATTGATAATAGTGACATTTAATCTTACCATTATATAATTTTCTATTTTTAGTTGATTTTACTGTGAGTAATCTTTCGAAATCCTCAATTGAAGTTAAAATATTAAAATCCCAACCTTCTAGTTTCTTTTTCATAGCTCCCATATGTTTATAAAGAACATCTAAAGCTTCTTTTTCTCCAAGTCTTTCTCCGTATGGAGGATTTGATATTATAAATCCATGTTTCTTAGAACTTGAAAAGTCCATAAAGTTTCTTTCTTGGAATTCTATATACTTATCTACCCCTGCTTTTTTTGCATTTTCCTTAGCTAATTTGATAATTCTATAATCTATATCATATCCTATTATCTTTATATCTTTGTCCTTAATAGATTTTTTAGCTCCATCACGAACTATATCAAACATATTTTTTTGTTCATCTGACCATGTTTCACAAACGAAACTTCTATTTGCTCCTGGAGCAATATTTTGAGCTATCATAGCGCCTTCAATTAATATAGTTCCTGAACCACAAAAAGGATCTATTAATTCAAAATCATCTCTCCATCTTGAAATTAAAAGCATTGATGCTGCTAAAGTCTCTTTTAAAGGTGCTATTCCAGCGAGCTCTCTATATCCTCTCTTATGAAGTCCTGGTCCTGTTGTATCTATTGTTAGTGTGACTATATCCTTTAATATAGCTACTTCAATTTTATAAACTGGTCCGCTCTCACTAAATTGATCAATTCCATAATGTTCACTCATACTACTAACAACTGCCTTCTTAACAATAGACTGACAGTCTGGAACACTATGAAGTGTTGATTTTACTGATTTACCAACAACATGCATAACTCCATCTTGAGGTATTATTTCATTCCATTTTACACTTTTGGTTCCTTGGAAAAGTTCTTCAAATGATTTTGCTTCAAATTCCGCCATTTTAATTAATACTCTGTCTGCAGTTCTTAAATGAACATTTGCAATCGCTATATCCATTTCATCACCTTCAAATGTTACTTTTCCATTTTCAACCTTTAAATCTTCATATCCAAGTGCCTTTAATTCCTTTGCTGTTATGCTTTCAATACCAAAAGTACTTGTTGCAATTAAATTATACATATTCTACTCCTTTTATCTGCTATCTAACTGTTTTTGAGTGATATTCGTTTTATTCACTCTCTAGTTCTTTTTATAATTTTTCTGTTGTTTCTTCAGAATCATATATTTTTACTGAATCATCCCCATCTATCTCTGATAACATCACTTTTATAACTTCACTTTTAGATGTTGGTATGTTCTTACCTACATAATCTGCTCTAATAGGTAATTCTTTATGCCCTCTATCTATTAGTACAGCTAATTGTATTCCTTGAGGTCTATCTACATCTATAATTGCATCAATAGCAGCTCTAGCTGTTCTACACGTATATAATACATCATCAACTAAAATTATTTTTTTATTCTTTATTGTAATTCCTAAATCTAAATTTTTTACTGTAGGCTCTTTCTTTAAAGCAGTTAAATCATCTCTATATAATGTTATATCCACATATCCAACTTCTACTTTTACGCCTTCAATTCCCTCAATATAATTTGCAAGTCTTTGTGCAAGGGGATACCCTCTTCTCTTTATACCAATTAATACTATATCATCTATTCCCTTGTTTCTTTCTATTATTTCATGCGAAATTCTAATTAATGTTCTTTTTATAGCTTTGTCATCTAACAAAACAGCCTTTAAATTCATCTAATATTCCCCCTTATAACATTATATTAAAATAACTTTTAATCTTTTAACTTATGTAATATATCTTTAAAATAGTCTGGTAAATCTGTTGTGAATTCTATATACTCATTCTTAGTTGGATGTATGAAACCAAGCTTCTTAGCATGTAACATTTGTCCTCTAAGTTTAAATTTTTGTTTTTTAAATCCATAAAGCGGATCTCCTACTAAGGGATATCCAATTGATGTCATGTGTACTCTTATTTGATGTGTTCTACCAGTTTCTAAGATACATTTTATTAAGGTATATCCATCATATCTCTCAATTACTTTATAATGAGTTACTGCTCTTCTTCCGTCTTGAGTTATAGCAATCTTTAATCTATTTTTTTTATCTCGTCCCAAAGGTTTGTCAATTGTTCCAGATTCATTTTTTAGTCTTCCTTCAACCAATGCATAATACTCTCTTTTCATAGAATGATCTTTTAATTGTTCAGCAAGTTTATTATGAGCTTCATCATTCTTAGCTACTACTAGAACTCCTGAAGTATCCTTGTCAATTCTATGTACTATTCCAGGTCTTATAATTCCATTTATACTAGATAAATCATTACAATGAAATAATAGTGCATTAACTAAGGTTCCATTATAATTTCCTGGCGCAGGATGAACCACCATTCCTTGAGCTTTATTTACAACTATTATATCCTTATCTTCATACAATACATCTATATCTATATCTTCTGCATCAACGCTTAAAACTTCTGGTTCTGGTATATTTATTTCAATTTCATCAAGGGCTTTTAATTTATAATTACTTTTAACTAATTTAGCATTTACATTAATATTTTTTTTTTCAATAAGTCCTTGAATAAAGGAACGAGATTTATCCTTAAAAGTTTCACACAAATACTTATCTATTCTAATTCCTTCTTCTTTTTTATCAACTATTAAAACAGTTTTTTCCATAAACTAATACCCTTTCTATGCATATTCTCTCAACATTATAATATAATACCTTCTATTACTCAACATATATATTGTACCTTATCTTTATAGATTAAAAAATACCTTTAAAACGTAATTTAAAATTACAGTTTAAAGGTACTTTCCTTTAAGGCATATTAAAGATATACACTGTTATTCTTGAGCAAAGAAACTCTTTATTTCATTTATATCTTCAGCAATTGATTTTTTATCATAATCAATTATATTTTCATCACATATTTCAATATCTTTTTCTTGTATATTAATGTTTTTTTCTTGTATTTCTTCAACTTCTTCTATTGGATCAGAAACATTATAATTCTTAATAAAATCCTTTTCTAAATCATCGAAAGTTTCAAGTTGAGTATTCATAAAATTTCTATACTTAGCTCTAAATTTAATAAATTCTTGTTTTACCTTTTCATACTCATCGTTTATTGAAATCACATCATTATGAGATTTATCAAGAACTTTTTTAGCTGTTTCATTTGCATTTTTAAGAATAAGTTCTGCTTCCTTTTGTGCAGAACTCTTAGCTTGTTCTGCTGCATTCTGTGCAAGTACTAATGTATTTTGAATAGTAGTTTCAATTTTAGCATAGTGCTCAACTTTTTCATTTATATTAGTTAGTTTTTCTTTCAAATTTGAATTTTCCTTATATAACTCTTCATAGTTATCAACTATTTGATCTAAAAATTCATCAACCTCTTCTGTATTATAACCCCTTAATCCTTTTTTAAATTCCTTATTAGTTATGTCCATTGGTGTTAATTTCATACTCTCACCTCAATTATGTATATTTTTTTATAATCATTTTATATTTTCCACTTTTACTATTTCCAATAACATTTCCTATAATAAATTTTCCGGTTCCTTTTATAGTAATTCTTTCTTCTTCTTTAACTTCATAGCTCTTATCTTTAACTTTTGTATAATCTATCAAAATTTGTCCTTGGTCTATTAACAATTGGGCTTTTGCTCTAGATAACTTAGTTATTTTTGAAACAATCCCATCAATTCTTAATGAAGAGATTAAAATAATTTCTTCTTGTAATCTAATGTCAGGAAACTCTACCCCTTCTTCAATTTCTGTTATACTACAGGGGGTTTTTCCTATTTTATCTACATTATATAACAAAAAATTAATTATATCTTCATGTACAGGTAAATAACAAACATTATTTACTACTAGTAAATCACCTATTTTGTTTCTTTCAATTCCTAATGATAAAATTCCGCCTAAAAAATCTCTATGTTGTAAAATTGAAAATTTAGATTTACTTTCAATTTTAACTAATTTCATAGGGAAAGGACTTTCATATATATTATTAAAAGAAATCATTCTTCTTTCTGCATTTTCAAAAAGTCCTTTGCTCTCTACCTTAAATCTATTAGTTGTACATTTTTTTTGAAACCACTTCCATACATTAGGTGTATAAAAATATTTTCCAAAAACAGGAATATCTTTGTCCAAGGCTAACATATATTTTTCATATAGGTTTAATGCATCTGCTCTATCTTCTTCTCCAAAATATTTAACTATCTGCTCTTTCATATTTAACGTATAATATTTAAAATTAAACTTTTAATTATATCCATAGCAATAATTGCAAAAATTGGAGAAAAATCTATTTGCATATCTGGCATAAACTTATATTGTATTCTTCTAAACGGTTCTAATACAGGGTAAGTAAAGCTACTTATTAGTTTTATAAAATCATTTTGTTTTCCCGGAGATATCCAAGAAGATACACATTCTATCAGTATAGCGAACTCTAATATTCTAAAGAGCGTACTAATAAAATTAGCAATAATAAATGACATATTTTCCTCCTACTTTGACCAATTAAATAAGGCCTTTGAACTTAATTCATTTTTTAATTCATTAGTTACTTCAACATTTGAAGGGGAAAGAATATATACACCTTTTTCTATTTGTTGTAATTCTCCTCCTAGTGCATAACAAGATCCACTTATAAAATCTAATAATCTTTGAGCAATTTTTGTTTCTAATAATGTAGTATTTACTAATACTATTCTTCTATTTTTTAATGCTTCACAAATTTCAGTTGCTTCTTCATAGTCAACTGGCTTAGTAATTGTTACTTTTGTAGCTGAAGATGTATGAATATTAACAACCTTACCATTTTTCTTATTTGTAATAACAGGCTCTATCATATCTTCTAATTCTTCTTCTTCGCCATCTTCATAGTCGTCCTCATAATCTTCATATTCCTCGTCTCCCAATCCTAAAAATGACTTAACTTTAGTTAACATGTTACTCATTACTTTTCTCCTCCTACATTATAATTTCTTTTCCCAAATACTCCCTGTCCAACTCTGACCAAAGTAGATCCTTCTTCTATTGCTATTTTAAAATCTTGTGTCATTCCCATCGAAAGTATTTCCATATTAATATTTTTATAGTCTCTTTTTTTAAGATACTCAAATATTCGCTTTGTCTTTTTAAAGTATTCTCTGTTACTCTCATCGTCTCCCTTAGGGATGATAACCATAATCCCCTTAACTAAAACATTATGACATTTTTCAACAGCATCTATAATTTCAGATAATTCTTCTTCTAGTATTCCACTCTTACTTTCTTCTCTTCCAATATTGATTTGAATTAATGTTTTTGCTACTTTATTAGCTTTTCCAAAAACTCTCTCAATTTCATTTAAGAGTTTAATGCTAGATAAAGAATGGATTAAATATACTTTATCAACTAAGTACTTAACCTTATTACTTTGAAGCTGTCCTATAAGATGCCATCTTACATCATTGTGAAAATGTTCTACTTTATTAAGAAGTTCTTGAACTTTGTTTTCTCCAAAGTCCCTAATTCCTGATTGATATGCTTCTTCTAAATCCTCTATAGGTTTTGTCTTAGAAACAGCTAAGAGTTCTACTCCTTCAGGAATTTCCATCCTTAATTTATTTATATTATCTTTAATACTCATAGCCTACTCCCTCTTTTTAATGCTTATTTCCCATCCTAAATATATTATTCTCTATAAAAGTCAAATTTCCTTCAAGAAAATAAAGAGAATTTGATTTTTATTTTAATTATCTTCTTTTCTCTTCATAAACTTAACATTGCTATCAGCTGTAGTTGGAGGCATTATAATTGCATCCTTTTCTTCAATTTCTACATATAATTTTCTAATCATAAGCGTTTTAACATGACTTCCTTCTTCAAGTAATGCTGTTTTTAATTTTTCAGTATCTCCAATAGCATAAATATTAAACGGTGCTGATTCCATTTTATTATCCTCAAATCCCAAAAATGCCCAGTTGCATATTACTCCAGTCCAAGGTACTATCCTATGATTATTAACACTAATTGCTTCTGCACCAGCTTTGCGTAGTTCATTTAAAACTAATGCCATATCATTATCATGAAAAATTTTATTATCTGTTTCATATTGAGTGTCTTCTTGTAAATTAATATTTCCATCATTTATCTTTAATACTATTCCTGGTCCTTGAACTTGACTTAATCCTGTAAATAATCCATAATCAATTATTTGAGCCTTCATATCCTGAAGGATTTTTTCATTTTTCTTATCTTCCTTCGTATATTCATTAATTTTATCCT
This sequence comes from Clostridium uliginosum, assembly GCF_900112485.1. Classification (GTDB taxonomy): domain Bacteria; phylum Bacillota; class Clostridia; order Clostridiales; family Clostridiaceae; genus Clostridium; species Clostridium uliginosum. The sequence goes on along the minus strand of NZ_FOMG01000015.1, from coordinate 14,830 downwards.
TAGTTTTAATATTATTTTCTTTTAAGCTTCCTATTTCTTTGTATAAGCTAGCCCTTTCCTCTATTGCATTTTGATATTGTTTAGCATTCAGTTGTGCAAAAGACTGAATTTTTCCGATATCAAAATTTGTTGATATTAAAATTCCTAAAACTATACTTGCAAGGAAAACAAAGAAAAATTGCTTATTGTTATTCACAACTTCACCTCTTTAGCGTGATTTAACTTTTTCTAATAGGAGTCTTCTTATTATTGCAAAATTATTAAATATTCTTCCCCCAAAAACTATTACTGCGGCTATGTATATTGGTATTCCCAGCTTATCACCTAAGTATGCCAATCCTGCTGCAAGTAGTGCGTTACCAAAAAAACCTGATATGAATATATCTGCTTGAAAGTTTTTTGATAGATTAGCTCTAATAGCACCAAAAACTGAATCTAAGCATGCAAGTATAGCTACAGACATATATGGTGAAAAAGTTTCTGATATGTTAACATCAAATACAAAACCTAATATTATTCCTATTAATAATCCAATTATTGCAATCAACTTTAATCCCCCTATTCCTTCACTGCTTTAATAAATTCACTTTTTATTGATTGTGTTGTCTTTCCAATTAATATGTCATCATTTAATTTAACTTCGCAATTATAATTTTGAAGCGCTCTATACTCTAAAGATCCCGGAAACGATATTCCTACATTTAATCTTCCTTTTTCACCAATAGCATTTATAACAATTTTATCCTTAGCATATATTTTTCCTGATGATCCTACTGCTATCCCATTTCCTGCAATCTTTATTCCTGTTTGTGGGGTTATTCTAATATCATTTATTGAAATTGCTTCTGCACCTGAGTACCAAAGTAAATTTACTATATGAACCAATTCATCTTCTCCTAAGTCCCTACTATTATCCCCTGGATTTGATGAGAAAATTGAAATTTTAGGGGTTATTGTTACTACTATACCTGGTCCCTTAACATCAACTATCCCTAAATGCATTCTAGCATTATCAAGCTGATTTTTTATTTCTTTTCCTAAATCGCCATCTTTTGCAGCAGATTCTTCTATTTTCTTAAGTTCTTCAGATAAGGTAGTATTAGATTTTTTAAGTTCTTCTTTTTCTTTTTTAATGCTTTCAATTTCTGAGATAATATTATTTTTATCATAATTGCTAATTTCATTTTGATTTCCTTTATTAGATAATACTTTAAACTGATATGCTAATAAGAAACCTAAAAGTGCACATACAAGAGCTACAAAAATTTGTGATTTAGATACCTTCATTGTTGCCTACCTTCCCTATTCCTTATAATATATTGGTGATCCATCAAAACTTACATCTATATATCCCTTAGTAATTCCAGTTTCTGGATTTGATACAATATGAAGTATTTTGTTCATTTTATCAAGTATATTTTCATCATTTCCTAGTCTTCCTTCTATGTCTCCTATATATACTTTAATATCTGTTAAATCCTTAATGTCGATACAACTAACATTATATCCAGTTGGATTATTTTTCACAACATTGTAAAAGTCCTCTAAAATGTTACGAATCCTATAATCTTCTAATACTGTATTTCCTATTTCTGATTCTTGAAAATCAATTCCAGTTACTTCCACTAAGTTTCTTCCTTGTATATCATCTGTCTTTTCTAATAGAATCAACTTATTATTTAATATAAATTTACTTTTCCCTTGATTTACATAATAAATTCCTTCTTTTTCTACTATGTTTATATTAATTTGCTTTGGATATTGTTTACTTACCTTTACTTCATCTACATATGGATTTTTTTTTGCTTCTTTTATTAAATCATCTTTTTTAACGAAAAAAATATTTTCTCCAATTATTCTCTCACATCTTTTTTTTACATCATCACCTGTTATTATTGGATTTCCAGTAATAGCTACTTTTTTAACTATAAAAAAATTTGATTTTGTAATAAATAATACCACTGCCATAACAAAAAAAAGGAATATAATCAATAACTTCTTTATAAATTTTTTACGTTGTGCTTTTAAAATATATTTATTTTCTTTTTTTATCATACACATCCCTATTTCTCTATATTTTTATATCTAAATAAATATTTAAGCACATGAAAGAAAATAATATACCAAAACTCGTCGTCTATTATTTTTTTAAATGTGCCTTATTTACAAAAAAGTATTTAAATAGCCTTTTTTCTACTAAAAGTACCTTTTAGTATACTTATATCATTTTAATTAATATTGTAAATACCTTATCTAATAATACCACTTTGTCAAAATATTTTCATCAATTTTTTAATAGATTTTACATAAAGAATCTCTAAATAAATAACTAACAAGAAAATTTAGATAAAATTAAAGCCATAGTCTTTAAAACTATAGCTTTAAAATTCTCTTATATTCAAAAATAACAAGTCAATATATTAGTCTATTTTATTTCATATGCCTTAATTATCTGCTTTTCCTTCAGCCTGACGTGATATGTTTAAAAGTACCCCCATTGCTGCCATATTTATTACAAGCGAAGTCCCTCCATAACTGATAAATGGTAACGGCACTCCAGTAACAGGCATTGACCCTGTTACAACAGCAATGTTTATTAAAGATTGTACTGCAATAACTGATGTAATTCCTATTGCTAGTAATGTTCCATAACTATCTTTAGCTTTCATCGCTACCTTAATTCCTCTCCAAATAAATATTATAAAAAGAGTTATTATAAACATACATCCAATAAGCCCTAATTCTTCACCTATTATAGCAAATATAAAGTCATTATGAGGTTCTGGCATATACAATGTCTTTTGTCTTGATTGACCAAGACCAAGTCCTGTAATTCCTCCAGCACCTAATGAATAGAAAGATTGTATTAATTGATATCCATTTCCTGTTGGATCTTTCCATGGATTTAAAAAATTTAACATTCTAGCTCTTCGATATCCTTCACCTAATGTGAATACAGTAGCTGCAGCTATCATAAGTGGAGCTACAATTCCAAACAAATGTTTTAATCTTCCCCCAGCGGAAAAAAGCACTATAAATGTAACTATCATTATAACTGATGCTATACTTAAGTTCTTTTCTGCTAATACTAAAGCTGCATATATTCCAGAAACTACTAAATATGGAACAATCCCCGTACTAAACTTTTTAATCCCATCACCTTTAGCCTCAATGCTCTTTGCTAAGAAGAATACTACAACATACTTAGTTAACTCTGATGGTTGAAAAGATAATGGTCCTAGTGTAATCCATCTTTGAGCTCCATTTACCCCTTGAAATAAAAATACAAGTAATAATAATGGTATACAAGCAATCATCATTAAAGCAGTATACTGCTTTAACTTATGATAATCAATTGACATAGTAATACACAATACTATTATACCTAGAACTGCGAACAACAGCTGTTTCTTGAGAAAATACATGCTGTCATTATTTTTAAACATCGCATAATAAGAGCTTGCAGAATATACCATAACAACTCCAATTGCTAAGAGTAAAATTACACAGTAGAATATTCCATAATCCATTTGACCCATATTCTTGTTTTTGAGTTTGCCAACTCTCATATATAACTCCTCCAAACTTAATTACTAAGGCACATGAAAGAAAATAACAAGTCAGTATTTTTGTATATTCCTTTTATTATCTTATTTCAAACACCTAAAGTGCTGTAAATCCTATAATACATAAAACTAAGGTAACTGTTGCAAAAATTGTAACTATTTTTACTTCACTCCATCCAACTTGTTCAAAGTGATGATGTATAGGTGACATCTTGAACACTCTTTTACCTGTTAATTTAAATGAAGTGACTTGTATTATAACAGATAATGTTTCAATAACATATATTCCTCCCACTATAATTATGAATAATGGCATTTTTAATATTAATGCTATTGTTGCTATAGCTGCTCCTAGAGCTAATGATCCTGTATCTCCCATAAAAATCTTTGCTGGAAAAGCATTAAACTTAAGAAATCCTAATAAAGCTCCAGCAAGTGCAATTGAAAACACTCCCACTTGATAATGCCCTGTCTTAAAACCTACTATCGCAAAAAAAGTTAAAACTATTACTGTAACTGATGTTGCGAGTCCATCTATTCCATCTGTTAAATTAACTGCATTTGTTGTTGCTGCATAATATACAACTACTAAAGGTATATAAAAAATTCCTAAATTTAATTGATTATTAGAAAATGGAACTAGGATACTAGTTCCCACATGTATATAACCATAATATGCTAATGAAACAGAGAATAAAATTAATAATAACATCTTTTGCCATGCTCTTAATCCAAGATTATTTTTGTAAATTATCTTTAGCATATCATCTAAAAATCCAATTATTCCAAACGCAATTAAAGAATATAATATTATCATTCCTTCATCTTTTGCTTTATACCCTATTATTAACATAGTAACAGTTACTGAAATAAAGAATATAAGTCCTCCCATAGTTGGCGTCCCTGATTTTTTCTGATGACTTTTAGGTCCTTCTTTTCTTATATTTTGACCAAATTTCAATTTATGCAATACTGGTATAAATATAGGTCCCAAAATCATTGAAAATACAAAGCCCATTATTAATGCTGATAAAATTGTTGGATTTAATAACTCCCTAAATGTATCCCCCATCTAATACTGCCTAATTTTAAGGCAGTTCACCTCCTTTGTTATATATATTATAACTTTTCTATATATTTAACTATTTCTTCAAACTTTGCTGACCTTGATGCTTTAACTAAAATCACATCTCCATCTTTAATAAACTCTTTCACATTATTCATAAGTTCTTGTTTTGAAGCAAATACCTTTGTATCTTTTCCAAATCCCTCTTTATAATCATCTTTAAATTCTCCGATTGTTAATATCATATCTGCTTTTCCTATAGCATGTTCCCCAACCATCTTATGAGAAAATTTTGCATGTTCTCCTAGTTCACCCATATCTCCTAATACTGCTATTTTTCTTTTTCCAGGATAAGTCTTTAATACTTCTAGTGCTGCATTCATAGAATCTGGACTAGCATTATAACAATCATTTATTATTGTTATATTATCTTTCTTTATGAATTCCAACCTCATAGAAGTCGCTTCAAAATTCTTTAACCCTATTTCCATCTCTTCAAATGTAACACCAAAGTCTATTGCTATCTGTATTCCTATAAGTGCATTTAACACGTTATGTTCTCCAACCATATCTAATTTAAATCTATGGCTTTGTCCATTTTGAGTTACTGCATCAAAAGATGTGCTTTTTTCAGTAAGCTCTATATTTTTTGAATATACTTCGCAGTTTTCATTATATCCAATTTTTTCAAGTTTAAACTTACTACTTTGATTTAAAGTTTGAAGCATATCATTTTCATTGTTAACTATTAATGGATTATTATTTTCAAAAAAATCAGTTATACTAAGCTTTTCTTTAAGTATATTTTCTCTACTCTTTAAATATTCTATATGAGTTACTCCAACATTAGTAATAGCTGCAATATCTGGTCTTGCAATATTAGCTAATCTATGAATTTCATTAAAATTACTAGTACCCATTTCTAATACCGCAATATCATAACTAGGATCTAGTTCAAATATCATAAGAGGTAATCCTATTTCATTATTAAAATTACCTTTAGTTTTAAATACTGAATACTTTCCACTTAAAAATGCAGCAACTAAATCTTTTGTTGAAGTCTTTCCAGTAGAACCTGTTATTCCAACAACTTTTATACCTAATTTTTCTCTATAATATTTTGCTAAAGCTCCAAGTGCAATTTTAGTATCTTCTACTTTTATAACTAACCCTTTATTATTTAAATCTTTTATATCAAATTTTAATTCATCAACTATAACTATTGAAGCACCTTTTTTTATTGCTTCAATAACATAATCATTTCCATTAAAATTTTCTCCATTAAGTGCAATAAATAAACTTTCTTCTTCTATTTTTCTTGTATCAGTTGAAATCTTATTAAAAGAGCCTTCATTATTTTTTACAATTATTTCTCCATTAATAGCTTCAATTACTTCCTCTAAATTTAAATTCATAGCTTATTCCACCTCTTATTTATCATCTTAGGCATCTTCAAATAAATAACTAATAAGTCTTCTTGTCTTTTTTGTAACTATACTACTTAAAAAAATGTAACTAATAACAGCAGTATTAACTACCTTCACTTCCTTGTAGCATTCAAAAAATCCTAAGAATTTTTAATTAGTTCTTTATTTTACAATGTCTAAAATTTCTTTTATAACTTCTCGTTCATCAAAATGTATAGTCTTATCTTTTAATATTTGATATGTTTCATGTCCCTTACCAGCAATAACTATAACATCATTTTCTTTTGCAATATCTATAGCTTTTTTTATAGCTTCTTTTCTATTTTCTATTATTATATAATTATCCTTTTCAATTCCAGATTCAACATCTTTTATAATATCCATTGGTTTTTCTGTTCTAGGATTATCTGATGTTATTATAGAAATATCTGCAATTTCTGTTCCTATTTTTCCCATTTGTGGTCGTTTCACCTTATCTCTATCCCCACCGCATCCAAATACTGCAATTAATCTTCCTTCTGTAAATCCTCTTGCTGTTTTTAGTATATTATCTAATCCATCAGGAGTATGAGCATAATCTATGATTATATCATAAGGTAAATTATATTCTACCACAGCTCTTTCACATCTTCCTGGGACTATAACTTTATTAATTCCTTCTTTGATACATGAAACTGGTATATTTAACTTATGGCATGCTCCTATAGCACCTAATGCATTATAAATATTATATTCACCTGGAATTGATAAAATGAACTCTTCATTTTCTTTTAAATTTACTTTAAAGCTTATATTCTTACTTCCCATTTTTTCATCAAATGCTTTAAAATCCGCATCTTCTTTTATAGAAAATGTATATATGTTATTTGCATGTAAATCATTCAAATCTTTAATTACTTGTTTTCCATAATTATCGTCAAAATTAATAATTCTTATACTGCTTCTTTTAAACAACTTAAATTTAGCTTTATAATAATTATCAAATGTTTTATGAAAATCTAAATGATCTCTAGTTAAATTAGTGAAAATTCCAACTTCAAACTCAATTCCATAAACTCTATCTAGTTCTAATGAGTGAGAAGATACTTCCATTACGCAGTACTCTACACCTTTATCTACCATATTACTAAATAATGCTTGAAGTTCTAATGATTCTGGAGTAGTTCTTTCAGTATGAATTTCTTCTTTTCCTATATAATTAGCTATTGTTCCTATAAGCCCAACCTTTTTCCCATTAGCTTCTAAAATTGATTTTATCATAAATGCTGTAGTTGTCTTTCCGTTAGTACCAGTTATACCTATCATCTTCATTTTTTTGCTAGGATTATCATAATAGTTTATTGCCATAAGTGCCAAAGCTTTTCTTGTGTCATCAAGTTTAATAATTGATACATTCTTATCTGAAATCTCTATATTATCTTGAATAACAATTGCCTTAGCTCCATTTTCTATTGCTTTTTGAATATACTTATGCCCATCTGTTGCATATCCTTTTATACAAACAAAAACATCTGACTTCTTAATTTCTCTACTATCATAATTTATTGATACTATTTCCTTGTCTAAACTTCCTTGTATAACCTTATAATTTATTCCTTTTAAAATATCTTTAAGGTTCATTTTTAATCATCTCCTTAAATAATATGCTTACTATGTTTTTTTAAATACCTATTTTTTTGAATGTGCCTTATTTCTCTTTTACAATAATTTAGCATGTGGGCAAAAACCCACATGCTAGTACTTTACTTAAACATTCAAAGGAAAATAATAATACAGATAAATATTTGTTTAATAAGACACATGAAAAAATAACAGCCTAATCTTTATAATCTGACTTTAAAGTTAACTTAACTGATGTTCCTTTAGTTATAACTTCCCCTTGATCAATGTTCTGTCCTACTACCATTCCATCGCCTTCAAAAACTGAAACTATTCCAAGACTATTTAACAACTTATATACATCTTCTTTGGAATATCCCCTAACATCTGGCATAACAACATTTTTATTATAAGACCCATTATTTCCTGTGTAAAGATTTATTTTTGCTCCTTCTTTTACTACATATCCTGGATATGGATTTATATTTAAAACTGTATCTCCTGATTCATCTAAAACAAAATCTAATTTTGCTTCTTTTAAAACCTTTTTAGCTTCATCTAGTTTCATTCCTCTTACTTCTGGAATTACAACGTCTCTTGATATTTGGCTTGAATTCTCCTTAGAAAATTTACTATCAAGATAATTGAAAATATCTGTAAATAACATCTTAGCAGGTGGTGTACATACTTGTCCTGCATAATACGATCCATTGCTTGGCTCATCTACTGTTACCATTATTGTAATTCGAGGATCATCAACTGGTGCCATACCAACAAAAGAAGATATATATTTACCTGATGCATACGTACCATTTTCAGGATTAACCTTTTGAGCTGTACCTGTCTTACCACCAATGTGATATCCTTCCATAAATGTTCCTGCACCAGAACCGCCTGTAACAACTCTTTCAAGATAAGTTCTAAGTTCTGCTGTCTTCTCTGCACTTGCTACTTGCTGAGTCTTAGGAGTAAATTTATCATCAATAATTTTAACACCACTCTCATCATTATGAGTAACTTCTTTCATAACATGAGGTTGAATTAAGCTTCCTCCATTTGCAATTGCATCAAGTGCAGTCATATATTGAACTGAGTTTACAGTATTAGTTTGTCCAAACGCTATAGTTGCAAGATCAGTTTCTGAAATTTTATCTACACTTTTAACTATTCCCTTTGCTTCACCTGGTAAATCAATTCCACTAACTTTTCCAAAACCAAACTTTTCAATATATTCACATAGTTTTTCTTTTCCTATCATTTCTCCTAGTTTCATAAATCCAACATTACATGAATTTTGAATTATATCCGGAAATTTTTCTGCTCCATGACCTTGAGTTTTCCAACATTTAATTGTACGATTTCCAAATTTGAGTCCACCACCACAAGTGAAGTCTGTATCCTTAGTTACAATTTTTTCTTCTAATCCAGTAATTGCTGTCACTACCTTAAAAATTGAACCAGGCTCAAATGTATCGTTAACCAATCTATTTCTCCACATTTTTTGTACCTTTTCAGATTGATTTGCGCCTTCAAAATTTTCTGCTCCCTCATATGGGGTATTAGGATTAAAATCCGGTTTATTAGCCATAGCTAGAACTTCTCCAGTTTTAGGATCCATAACTAATATTGAAGCTGCCTTAGCATTATTATCTTTATATGCTTGTTCTACTGCCTTTTCTGCAAAAAATTGAATATTTTCATCAATTGTTAATGTAATGTCCTTACCATCTACTGGTGGTGTGAATTGAGAAATTGTATAAGGCAATTCCCCACTATTTCTATCAAGTTCTGCAATTTTCATTCCAGGCACTCCTGATAAATAACTATTATATTGAAGCTCTATTCCTGTTAGCCCTTGTCCATCAACATTAGTACTTCCAAGTACATGCGATAAGAAATTATTATTTGGATAATATCTCTTTGTATCTGGAGATACTAAAATCCCACTTATGTTTAACTCTCTTATCTTATCTGCCGCATCCTTTTCTATTCTTCTTATAAGTGTTGCTGATCCAGCATCTGCTCCACTTGGCAATTTAGTTTCAAGTTTATCCTTAACCTTTGCTACATCTAAATCTAAAGCCTTTGCAATTAGAGGTGCGATATCATCTGTTGTTAAATTTTTTTGTCCTTCTTTTATTGATAACCCAATCCCTCTTAATTTTTCTATACTATCTTTTGATAATTTAGTTAAATCTCTAGATAAATATGATCTAATAGAATTTAAATCAAAGTCAATTCTATAAACATTTGCTGATACAGCTAGTTCCTTCCCATTCCTATCTAGAACTCTTCCTCTTCTTGCATCTATCTTTACTTCACTTGTCCATTGTTCTTCTGCTCGTGCTGCATATTCCTGCCTCTTTGCTATCATTATGTAAGATAATCTCATAGTCAGCAATACAAAAACACATGTCAATCCGCCTATTACAATTGTCATTCTCTTTCGCATTTTTGCTCTATCTTTATAATTTGGTTTCCTCAATATCTAATTCCCCCATCTAAGTTCTCTTTTAGATCAAGTTATTTTTTCGAAGATGCCTTATGCAATTACTGGCAGCAATGATTTCCTTCTTAACAGTATTGTAGTGTTACAAATTCTAGCTATCAGATAAAAGCAAGTAGGATGCACAATTATTTAAGAGCATCCATAGATTTCGAAAATAGCTCTATTTCACTTTATTTCCATCAGAATCATTATTTTCTAACATTCTCAAAATAATTTTCTGAAAAATCAATTTTGGCTATATCCTTTTTAGTTGGTACTATCATAGATAGTTTTTCTTCAGAATTTTTTTTAATATTTTCCAAAGATCCAAACTTTAAAAGTTTAACCTTTAATGCTTCATTTGTTTCTTGAGCACTACTGATTTGAGTACTTACATCCGTTACTTTCTTTTGCATATTATAAACCTTGGCATCTCCTCCAATAACAAAAATCCCTAAAGATAATATGACTATTGATATCATAAGTGTACTTTTTCTTGTCTCTATCGTTTCATTCTTTACTCTTTTGTTTTTACTTTTTTTAACTCGTTGTAAATCTGATTGTTTTTTCTTTGGCTTAGTTACTACACTTTTTCTTGATGGTTTTACTACTGTATTGCCTTTTATATAATCATATTCTCTTCCCGCCAATTTATTCACATCCCTGCTTAATTTATAACATAATAAAAATTATTTTTATAATTTCTCAATGACTCTAAGTTTTGCACTTCTACTTCTTGGATTTTCTTCAACCTCTTCTTTAGTAGGTTCAATCCCTTTTCTAGATATAAGCTTAACGCTTGGTGTCTTTCCACAAGCACAAATAGGAAATTCTCGTGGACAAGTACATGGATTTTGTAATTCTCTAAATTTTAGCTTTACTATTCTATCTTCTAGTGAATGGAAAGTTATAATAGCCATTCTTCCTCCAGAATTCAATCTACTTACTCCATCTTCAATAGTTTTGTTTAATATTTGAAGCTCTGAATTAACTTCTATTCTAATAGCTTGAAAAGTTCTCTTTGCTGGATGAGGACCTTCTCTCCTAGCTTTTGCTGGAATCGCAGCCTTAATAATATCTACTAATTCCATAGTCGTTTCTACTGGCTTTTCTATTCTTCTGTTTACTATACAATTTGCAATTCTTTTTGCAAATCGTTCTTCCCCATAGTCCTTTATTATTTTATATAGCTTTTCTTCACTATATGTATTTACAATTTCATAAGCTGAAAAATCATCATCTCTATTCATTCTCATATCTAAAGGAGCATCTTTCATATAACTAAATCCTCTTTCTCCTTCATCAAGTTGATAAGATGATACTCCAAGGTCCATTAAAATTCCATCAACCTTAGGTATGTCTAAATTTTCTAAAATACTATCTATATTATAAAAATTTCTATGCACATACTTTACATTATCAAAATCTTTTAATCTTTCTTTTGCTGCTTTTAATGCATCACTGTCTTGATCAATTCCTATCAATAATCCTTCCTTTGATAAATGTTCTAATATATGAGATGAATGACCTGCTCCACCTAATGTGCAGTCTACGTAAATCCCACTTTCTTTTATGTCTAATGCATCTATGCACTCATTTAATAAAACCGAAACATGTTTAAATTCCATAATAAAAACTCCTTATATTCCTAAATCATTCATTTTTTCTGCTATTGAATCAAAATCAATATTTGATTCATTGTATTTAATCCACTTTGTCTTACTCCATATCTCAACTCTAGATAGTACTCCAATACTTACTATGTCCTTTTCTATTTCTGCGTATTCTTTTAAATTTTGTGGAATTAATCCTCTACATTGCTTGTCTAGCTCAATCACAAAGGCTCCAGAAAAAAAGAATCTTACAAAAGATCTAGCATCTTTATTAGTTAAAGGTAAAGTTTTTAGCTTATTTTCTAAAATTTCCCATTCATTAAGTGGGTAAGCATATAAACATCCATCAAGTCCTTTAGTTATAACAAATTTATCACCAAGGCCTTCTCTCAGTTTAGCTGGAACAATAATTCTATTTTTTGAATCTAATGAATGTTGATATTCTCCAATAAACATTGTTCTAGCTCCTACCTTAATAATTTACAGTATTTTAACCTCTATTTCAAACCACTTTACACCACTTTACACCACTTTACTATATTTATTCTATAAAAATGCTTTATTTCCTTCCTAATATTAAGTTTTTTTTATTTAATTAAACTTTTTTTAATATATAAACTAATTTTTATCCTAATTATCTAATTTACCATTTTTAAAATCATATAATAGGTTACCAAATAAAAGGATTATAAAAATTATAATTAACCAAATAGGCCCCTCAAGTGGAGAAGTTATCGAATTCATAGCAGCCTTAAATAAAAAATAAAAATATATTATATACGCATTAAACAATATTATATTAATCCACTTTTCTTTTTTATTTTTTTGCTTTGAAAATTTTACTATTAAACTAATTGTATATACACTCTTCCAAATAACCATTGCTGTAATTAAAAATACTAGTACTAAATCCATTAATCTTTCCCCCAATTTATTATCTATAATATATATTATTTATATTTAATAAAAAAATGCTTTAGGCACATAAAAGAAAATAATAGACCAAAGATGCATCGTATATTTGTTACAAGGGTAAGAAGGCAAGTTCAAGTTAATAGCCAGCTATTAACTAAATTTACCGACATACTGCTCTATTATTTTTTTGAATGCGCCTTACTAACTATAAAAAAATCACGCAACTATTTTTGCGTGATTTTTAACTTACTATTACTATAAGGCATCTCCAAATAAATAATCTATTTTAGGCCTATCCAAGGATATTCTTTAACTACATTATTATCCACCATTAAATATACTGTTAAGCCACCTTGATTGCCAGTTCTATAAACATTTTTACTATATCTCCCCACATAATAATGTTCTAATTCGCAGTAATCATCAACAATATCAAAAGAATACAGTTCTTCTGAAGTTGGCATTTCCCATTGCTCTTTAATTTTATTTATTATATCCATTGATATATTAGTATCAAATATAAGCTTTGCTGTACCGCTAACTACTGAATTATTATTCATCACAGCATAAACATGTTGGCCGTCTTCTTTAAATATAAGATTTCTAGCTTCATCTGCTGTTATTTCTGAATTTTGATTATTATTTTCTTCAATATAATTCCAGCTATCGTTGCTATTTTTACACCATTTTGCTGATACTGATACTGATGCTAAATTCATTATTGTTATAACAATAATACCTGTTAATATCACTTTTTTCGAAATTGCATTTCTCATTATATCCTATCCCCTTATTCATTATAGTTATATATATTCTCTATTCATTATTATTGTTAATATTTAAAATTATGTCATTTATCACCCCTAAGTTGGACTTTTACATTTTTGTATCATAATTTCCATATAATAAAATGAAATATTATCCTATATTTCCATTTAAATGTTTGTTATAATTTTATTTAATAAAAAATTTGGGGTGATTCAATTTGAAAGAAAATATTAATTTAAATCTTACTACTAATAAATATATTAGAAATTTAGACGATTATATAGCTGGATTAAAAAAAGGAATTCCAATAGCTTTAGGATATATTTCCGTATCTATCACTTTTGGAATGATGGCTGCACGTGGTGGTCTTAGCCCTTTTATGGCACTTATAATTTCAATGACAAATTTAACATCAGCAGGACAATTTGCAGGTATTGGTCTTATTTTTAATACTGCTTCATACCTAGAAATAGCTTTAACAATGTTTATTATAAATATTAGATATATGCTTATGTCTCTTTCTCTCTCTCAAAAACTTCAAAGAAAGATTCCTTTAATTCAAAGATGTGTAATATCATTTGGTATAACAGATGAAACATTCACCTTAGCCTCACTAGAAGAAGGTGATATTAGTTCTGAATTCATGCTTGGCATAATAACTTTGCCTTATTTAGGATGGGCTCTTGGCACCTTTATAGGGGCTATAACAACAACAATTTTACCTAATTCATTACAAGATGCTTTAGGTATAGCTTTATATGCTATGTTCATAGCTTTAATAATACCTCAAGTGAAAATATCAAAACCAATCTTTATAGTCGTATTAATAGCTATAATTTTTTCTTGTTTATTTAAGTTCGTACCTTATTTAAATAAAGTTTCTTGTGGTTTTGCTGTTATAATGTCATCCATTATTGCATCAATAATAGGCGCATATTTTTTTCCAGTAAAGGAGGATTTATAAATGTACATAATTATCTGCGTAATAATCATGGCTGTAGTTACTTATATTCCTAGAGTAATTCCATTAACTATATTTAACAAAAAAATAGAATCTGTATTTATTAGATCTCTTTTAAGTTATATGCCATACTCTGTTTTAGGCGCTATGACATTTCCAAGCATATTTTATAGTACAGGAAGTATGCTATTTTCATCTATAGGTACTTTAGTTGCCGTATGTTTAGCATACTTTGAAAAAAATTTACTTGTCGTTGCTGTATCCTCTGTTCTTGTCATATATGGATTAAATATATTTATCTTATAAATTTAAAGGGACTGTCTCAGAATTACCAAGTGAAGTAATAACAAAGAAATAGAAATAACATTTATTAAAGAAGACTAGAAAAATTTCGCTAATAGTTTCTAACATTTAAAGTTGTACCCAT
>NZ_FOMG01000017.1 GCF_900112485.1 Clostridium uliginosum | reverse complement strand
TGGATAATTTATGTATTATGGAGATGTTTTTACATCTCCTTTTTATTTTATCTAGTTTTAATTACTTCTTCTGCCTACTAAAATTATACTCTAACAAGCTGCAAATGAAGAACTAGTAAAACACATTAATTTTTATATGCTTATATTCACTTTTTATTTTGGCTATGTTTTAGCAGCGTGTTGATATTGTTATATAAAGCTCATGGACGATGAAATTTACTTTGAGAACTCTAAAATGAATATTAGTCCTATTAATGCATGTTCCCAATCAAAGATTGTGACAAGCAATTAATAGTACAAATATTCATTAAGAGTTCTACAAAGCAAATTTCAATGCCAGTTCGCTATTATATAATAATATCAACACTGTTTTAAAACAAAGCGTTTATTTTAGGTAAACTCATAATTGACATTTCATTCCGCAAAATGTAAGCTTATATAAACAAAATATCTTAAATATAGGAGAACATTAATGTCAAAATCAATCTCGAAAAATGCTATGTTTAGCACAGTATTAAACCTATTTAATATTATTCTTCCAATATTGATATTCCAAATTGTTTCAAGTACTATAGGTGAAGAGTTATATGGATATATTGGCTCTAGTGATTCATTAACTTCTTATTTTCTAATATTTGCAAGCTTTGGTGTATATACTTATGGATTAAGAGAAATGAGTAGAGTACGTGACAATAAAATTAAACTTAGACAAACATTCACAAGTTTATTTATTCTAACAACAGTAACAAATCTTTTAGCTGTATTAACATATATGATATTTACAGTAATTAGCTATAAAAATGAAGCTTATTTTTATACTTATATACTCATGGGATTAAATTTATCATTTAATATTTTCTATGTAGAGTGGGTAAACCAGGCTTTAGAAAATTATGGTTTTATTGCTATTAAAACTGTAATTGTTAGAATAATAAGTTGTATCTTAACTCTAATACTTATAAAACATAAACAAGATTATTTGCTTTATTTGTACATACTTATAGGTAGTAATTTTATAAATAATATTATAAGTTTTGTATATATAAAGAAAGAAATACCTTTTGATTTTTCTAATTTACAATTTACTAGACATATAAAACCCATGATTTATGCTGTAATACTTTCAAATGTAGGAGTATTATATACACAGCTTGATAAATTTATGATAAAAGGTAATATTGGTACCACAGATGTAGGCTATTATTATATGGCTCAAAGAATTATGAATTTAGTTAATACATTAATGCTTACGTTAGTTACAGTTACAATGCCTAGATTATCAAATTATTTAGGAAATGATTCTAAAGATGAGTATTTACTACTATTAATAAAAATAGTAAAGATTTATTTTTTATTTTTATTTCCTTCATCAATTGGATTAGCCTGTTTATCAAAAGAAATAATATTGATATTTGGAAAAGGGGCGTATCTTCAAGCAATTCCAGTACTTGCTATATTTTCTATGTATATGTTGAGTTTAGGTGTTCAAAATATTATATCTAATCAAATATTATATCTTTATAAAAAGGAAAAATATGATTCAATATTAATACTACTGGGTGGGATTATTAATTTTATATTGAATATATTATTAGTTATTATAGGGAAATTTACAATAGTAACTGCTATAACTACTACACTAATAGCAAATTTAATTGTAATAGTATTACAGTATAAATTAGTAACAAAAATAATAAAGTTAGATATAAATTTATTTGCTTTTGAAAATGTAAAATACTTTTTTTACTCTCTACTATTTGTTCCTATAACTATAATTCTAAAAAGATATATATTTAATTCTATTCTTATATGTATATCAGATGTTACCTTATGTGGACTCACTTATTTAATAATACTTACTATTACTAAGGATAAAGCACTATATGATATACTTCACAAATTATTCAATAAATTTAGCTTTTTAAAAAGAGCAGTATGATAAAACAAAGAGAAATTAATTTACAAATTAGAGAATAGATCTTTTTAGTATTTCATTATTTTTAACTTAGGCATAATCAATTAAATAATATGGATATGCCTTTTACTTAAGGCACATGAAAGAAAATAGCAAGTCAAAGATGCAAAATAGACTAGAATACTGACTTGTTATTTTTTTGAATATGCCTAAATCATTGCATAAAAAAATTTTATTAGAGTTTCATTTTTCAGTATGCAAAAGTGTTACTGACTAAGCCTTTTAACCCAGTTTAGTGACTTTTATGTTCTGAAAAGATAGATAACTCTTTAATTTTTTTCAGCAATACTAGTAAATGCATATCCATATTTCTTGAAAAACATTTTTCAAATTATATTATTCTCTAATAGAAATCTTATAGTTACAACTAAATTCTTTGCTGGTACTAAGTGAAACTGTTCCTTCTCTGTCTTTAAATTCACCATTAAAGTCTTCATAATCAGCATGTCCAAACCAAGGTTCTATACATAAAAATGGTGCACCAGTTTCTGGAGCCCATATTCCCATATACGGAAATCCTTCAAATTCTACTGATAAAGATTTATCATGATTTTTTGATTTTATAGTTATTTCATTAGATTTTAAATCATCAAAAACTAACACTCCATCTTTAAATACTTCTTTTGAAAGAGAAATAGTATCTGAATCATTTAAATATTCTTTTCTTTCATGTAAAAAATAATTTTCTTTTGTAGTTAACATAGTTGAGCTATTTTCTTTTTTATTAAACTTTAGATAACAATCTTCTAATTTTTCATTTTTTTCAATAGGACACATAAATGCAGGGTGAGCACCTATTGAAAAATATATATCTTTATCGTCTAAATTTATAACTTTATATGTTACATTAACACTGTTTTCTTCAAGAGTATAAGTAATATGTAAAGAAAATTTATAAGGATATATTTTAAGTGAATCATCTGAATATTTTAATTCAAACGTAATAGAATCATCTGTTTGTGATAATAAATCAAAATCAGATATTCTAGCTAATCCATGAGATGGTATTTCGTATATTTTCCCATCAACCTTATACTTTAAATCAAGGGCTTTTCCAACTACAGGAAATAAAAGTGGTGAATGATACTTCCAATATTCCGGATTACCATTCCAAAGATATTCAGTCCCTTCTTTTTTACCAGTTAAAGAGTGTAACTCTCCCCCATGAGTGCTGGCTGTAATTTTTATTTTCGAATTTTCTAGAGAATAAATCATAAATAACATCCTTTCATTTAGGCACTTGAAATAAAATAATAGATCAAAGATGTGCCTTATATCTCGCATAGCATACGCTAAACGGACTCATTTCTTATATTAAAAAAGTATTTCTTTAATTATTGTAAATTAAAAATATTTTTCATCTAATTTATGTAAGCTTGTACCATTCTCCTCTTCTAAAAGATGTATATAACAATTACTACAGCGTTAGGCATATAAAAAAAATAACAAGTTAAAGATGTAACTTAAATAAGTTCTTCTATAATAATCTTATTAAATAAATCATTAACTATAGATTCTGTTACAAATCCACTTCTTTCTTCCATAGCATTTTCTGTTTCACAAGCTGATACAAATTTCAATGCATCCTTTACATTATATCTCCTTTAAATTGCTATTGCTATACCTACAACATAAGAATCTCCTGACCTTACAATTACATCAGCATTTTTAAATGTATATCCATCTGGTAAATAAGCTGGCAATTTAACATCAAAGCAAGTGTAGTCATTTAATTTGCTACTATCTGTAACATACAAATTATTTTTTTCAGATTGTTCCTCCTTTTGTTTAGATTGTTTTTCTGTTATTATTGTTCCATTTTTTGGATTCAAGCTAGCAATTTTTTCTCCATCTTTTGTGATTAATAGATTATGATTAAATAATACTGTATTGGTATAATATACTATAATAGGAGTATGTTTTAATTAATCAAGCTGTAAAAGTAAAAGAAGTGCGACTTAAATTTAATATATTATTGGGAGGGTTCAGTTATGTCAAATATCTTAAATGATGAGAAAGTTTTATGTTCTATTAAATCTTATAAAAATATTAAGATTTCTACTATAATAGCAAACTTCTTTGCAAATTTAATTTCATTAGGAATTGCTGGTATGGTAACAAATGATTTTAAATTAATTCTTACTACAGAAAGTTTATATATAGAAGCTAAAGGATATGCTACTTGGGGTGGATTGCCTGAAACAATGTATACAGATAAAATTACTAAAGACGATATAAAGTCTTTTGAAGTGAAAAATGAAAATTCCGAAGAATTTATTACAATAACTACAACGAATGATAAGACAATGACTTTTATTAGGAATAATGAAAATAATAATAATTTAGCTTTAGAAATGGCTAAGTTGATATCAGAAAATAAATAAAATCGGCTATGTTTTAAAACCGTGTTGATATTGTTACATATTGTTCAGTGTGCTAAAGAATTGATATAGGAAACTCGACTCATATTCATTCGCTGAGTAAGTTCGAGCAACAAAATATAAAATGCTCACAGAGAAAGTTCGAGGAACCAAATATAAAATTTGGGCTCTTACTTTTTGACTCTCACTTAAGAACATCTAAATGAGTATAGTCCCATTCTAGCTTGCTCCAAAAACAAGTTTTGGACAAACAACTAATGTGACAATACTCATTAAGAGTTCTAAAAGTCGAATTCTAATGCACACTTCACAAAAATGTAACAATATCAACACTATATTAAAACAGAGCGATAAAATTAAATACAAAAAATAACTAAGTTATAATACCACATTATTCAAATGAATTTGCGGTATTTTTGCTTCATAATACGTATAGTTTGTGTCTTAAAAAAACTATAAATTATGTTTATTAGACGTGGTTTTGTTAGCCCATTTTTTACATTGATTAAGTCTTGGAGCAGAATCATAGCCTTGATCTTTTCCCATATTACTTAGCATATCACATGGAAATTCATCACATACACCACAATGATTTAAGCCCTTTGTTTCACAACAGGATTTCACTTTGCAGGAACCGCCCCAAAAAGGTACTGATATATTTGTACAGCCAGCACAATTTACTTTTTCTTTACGTTTGCAACTATTACAGCATACACCACAACGTGATTCAAACATTTATCTTCCTCCAATACCATATAATTACTTAACTACCTTATAAAATTCTTTTAACTCATTTTTGACTTCATCTGAAAGACTATGCCATCTGATTCCTTGAATCGCACCTTCTAAAGCACATAACCTATTAAAACAAGCAGACTTGTCTATCTTTTTAATATTTAACCAAGTCTGTCTACTTCCGATTTGTTTCAATTGCTCAACTGTTTCTATACCCACTTCGTTAAGTTGTCCTTCTAAAATTTTCCCTATATTAGGTAGCTTAGATAATTCACCCATAGATATTCCTCCTATTATATAAATAATCTTTACTAAATTATGTCATCCATTAAATACTACATTATTATTTATTATTTATCAATTTTTGTTATTTATTTAATCTAATACTTTGATATTTTTTACTTGAGCTCTCTAAAATTTAAAAATTATATTGATTTATTGTATCAGAGTGATATAATAAATCACGTAATATATCAGAGTGAAATATTAAATAGAGGTGAGATTAAATTGGCAAAAGTAAATAAAACTAAATATGCTCTTTTAGGAGTACTTAGTTTAATGTCAGGTTCAGGATACGATATTAAAAAATTTTGTGATTCTTCCATAGGTCATTTTTGGAATGAAAATTATGGCCATATATACCCTGTGTTGCAAAAAATGGAACAGGAAGGATTAATAACAAAACAAGTAGAGCAAACAGAAGGAAGACCATCAAAAAATGTATATTCTATTACAGAAGAAGGTAGCGAAGAATTAGAGAAATGGCTAATGCTTCCTGTTGAGCATGAACCTGTTAGATCTGAATTATTATTAAAAATATTTTGGTCTACGAATATACCAGTTGAAAATATTACTGAAAAATTTCAACAAATAAAAGAAGAGAGTGAAAAAAATCTTCTTCAGTATTTAAACATTGAGAACTTTTTAAAGACTCAAAAGGAAAAAGTAGATAAAAAGAAGATAGTATTATGGATGGCTACTGTTAATTATGGGAAGCACGCTGCAGAAGCAAATCTAAAGTGGTGTGAAGAAACATTAAAAATTTTAGAAGAAATAAAAGATTTATAAAATGTTACTAAATATATATGATTGGAGGAATTAGAATTAAAATTAAAATTAAAATTTTAGCTTTAAATGGAAGTCCTAGAGGAGAAAATGGAAATACTGAGGTTATTTTAAAACCATTTCTTAAAGGATTTAAAAAAGCAGGTGCAGAGATAGAAACAGTTTATCTTAAGGATAAAAATATAAAACATTGCAGTGGATGCTTTACATGTTGGACCAAAACTCCTGGAAAGTGTATTCATAAAGACGATATGGAGGATTTGTTATTTAAAGTATCAAAAGCAGATATAATCGTATATGCTACTCCTTTATATTACTTCACAGTTACAGGTATAATGAAAGATTTTATGGATCGCATGCTACCATTAAATAATGGTGAAATAGTTAAGAGTGATGAAAATTACTCCCATACTAGACGTATTAAAAGAGAAACTCCTGTTAAGACTGTTTTAATTTCAAATTGTGGTTTCCCTGGTAGTAATAATTTTTCAGGGTTAGTGGAAACTTTCAAGGTTATGACAAAAAGCAATCTGGCAGCGAGTATTTTATGTTCCCAAGGTGGAGTACTTAAATATATTAATACTAATGACAATCTGAAAAATTTGTATATACCTTTTTTCTTAGCATTAGAAAATGCTGGAGAAGAAATAGTGAAATATGGATATATAAAAGCTGAGACACAAATTGTACTAGATAAAAATGTAATTGATTCTGAAACTTATGTAAATGCTGCAAATAGAAGATGGAATCATGAAAGCGAGGTTTAATCATGGGAAAATCATCTAATAATAATCTAAATGGAAATCACTCAATAATAAAAAATATATTTAATAAAGAATTTGTTGTAAGTGCTATTATTCCAATTATAATATTCTCAATTTTTAATAATTTAAAAATGCCTTTTAATGGAATAATATTGTCTGGATTGTGGAGTATGGGTGTAGTCTTAATTAATTTTATTAAAGAACATAAAATAAATGCACTTGCGGCTATGGCAGGAATTTTTTCTGGAATTGGATTGATAGGTACCATTATTTCAAAAAATCCTACATTTTACTTAGTAGCTCCTATAATACAGGATATTTTATGTGCTTTAATCTTCTTTGGTTCTTTGTTTTTCGAAAGATCATTAATTCAGATAATAGTGGAACAGTCCTATTTAAAAAATGTGCCCGAAGAGTTTAAAAGAAAGCCAAAATATAAATCAGCTTGGAGAATACTTACTAGTGCCTGGGGCCTTTTAAATATAAGTCAAGCAGTTTTAAGAATCATACTATTATATTCCGTGTCTATGAACTCATATTATGCAATAAGTACCGTTTATTCAAATGTTTCCACTCCTCTACTTTTAGCAGTTTCTATAACATTTCCAAAGTGGTATTGGAAAATTGGAAAGCAGAACTAATTCATATGTGATAAATGCATTTTTTAATAAATGTCAATTATTACGTACCAATTTATGATACAGTACCTATGAACACCAAATAATGGGCTATCTCAGAATTACCAAGTGAAATAATAACAAAGAAATAGAAATAACATTTATTAAAGAAGACTAGAAAAATTTCGCTAAGATTTTCTAACATTTAAAGTTGACCCATTAAAATTGCACATTCTTCTCTACCCTCTTGTTATTTTAAGCCATTAACATCTATATTATAAGTAGTATTTCCAATTAACCATTCGTTAGGTTTACTATTAACAACTCTTTTACCTTGCATATAAACTTCAACGCTTTTAAGCTTAAAATTATCATCTATATATTTTTCTTTACGTAACCATACTCTCTTTACTTCTGATGGATTAAAGCTTGTATCAGAGATGTTGAATTGGTAAGAATCTGTTGAACCTACAGTAAAGTCATTTCCTGGTAAATTGCATTCAAATTCTACTTTTTTACCATTGTTTAATTCCATTCCAAAATAAATATAATCGTCAGTACCAGCATATTTTTCATTAGCAGTACTTATAACTACATGGAAGTTGCCTATTGGATTTGTTAATGGTGTATTAGTAGTTTTAGAAACTTCTTCTAAGAATCTATAAACTATGCTTGCCATACCTTTTTGTGCATTTTTTAATGCTATATCAGCCGCTTCATCCCAATCAGCATAGGAATTTTTCATAGAAACTTTGGACACTAAATTTTTTGATAGTTTTGCATATTTATTAGTTTGAAAGGTTAAAAATTCTAAAATCGGTTTATTGTTATTTATTATATATTCTGTTTTATCTTCACCCATAGTATCTATTTTAAACCTATCTTTAATTCCTTCTATGTAGCTTTCAAAATTTGTATGAGCTGTTCCAACACCGCCTGTCCAATTTAATGAGTGATGAGGTTGATTAATGTCACCAAAATAATGCATTGATTTACCTAATAAGTAAGAAGCTTTAGCATAATCTCCATCCTTCCAGGTAGCTACAGCTTGGCTAAAATAATTTCTTAATTGTGATTCGGCAGTATCAGGTACTTCATGAAATGGATATATACCATTAGATGTGAAATTTTCTCCACTATCTGGATCATAGAAGTGATCTTGATATAACTTATAATCTCTGTCTACTCCTACCTTTCCCCAATCAGGAGCAATAGTACCCTTTTGATATTGTAGTAGATTTTTTTCTATTAAGTTTAAATTATCATTTATTTTAGTATCAGAATTCATGTCATTTTTTATCATGGTTAAAGCTTGTACAGAAATCATTTTATGAGTATCCATTGTAGCAGCATCCTTTTTGCTATCCCAAGCTTTAACTGGAGTAGAGATGCTAAAAAGTAAAAATGAAAGTAAAGAAGCTGTTAAGATTTTAATTTTTTTGTTCATTAATTTACCCCCTTAAAATTTAAAATGTACCCAATAAGATAGACACAGCGAAAAATATATATAATAAGTACATAGAAGTATGTGTTAATCAAAGAATTAAAAAAAGATGAAATAGATATTATAAAATCATTTTAATAAGTACAGCAACTGTTATAGCTAAACCTAAAATTTATGTCTTGATTTGTTCAAATATATTCATATTATATCATATTTTTACAATATATATTATTCAACTTTCAAAGAACAGAATTTATTAACTAATTCACAATCTCCACATATTGAATAATATTTAAGTATTAAGAAACAACAAAATACCGCAAATTCATTTGAATAATACGGTATTCTAATTAGTTATTGTTTATATTAATAAAAATTTTATCTAAGACCTATTATATACAAGACTTTACAAATTCAACTGGATGTTGGATAATATTCGCAGTTTCTTCAACTGATAAACCTTGATTCAAATAACATTTTGCAATCACTGCCATTGATTCTCCGATTTCAATAATATGCTTATCAGGGTCATATATTCTAACTACTCTCTGTTGCCAATCATACTTTTTAGGTTGATGAACATATTCAATATCATCAAATTTCTTTAAATGTTCGATAAAATTATCAAAATCATCTTCCTCAAAATACAGTTCAAAATTATGTGACTTTTTCATAATTGTTTCTTTGTCTATTAATACGATATCAGCAAAATTAAGTTGTATTGCAAACCCACCGCTAAACGTCACATTCCATCCAAGATCTAATACAATCTTTTGACCAAGTACTTCTTGATAAAATTTCTTTGAAGCTTCTAAATCACTAATTGCAATTAATGGACATGTAAATCTCAATTCATATCACTCCTATTCATATTATATATTTACTATTTTGCAAATTGCTTTTGCTTTCTTTATCTTTTCTTACTATTATTAATTGATTATAACATATTTTGTAAATATAATATTATCCAAATTTCGGAGAACTTTACTATATTTGCTTCGCTAAATCTAAATATTTCCAAATAAAAATACCGCAAATTCATTTTTGAATTATACGGTATTCTAGTAAATATTTCATATAATTAAATCTAATTCCTATCTTAGCTTTTAAAGATAGGTTATTTTTTATTTTCCAACAAATGTAGCCATTCCATTATCTCCACTATAAGGAGGAGCTCCTTCAACAGTTACATAACAAATTATTAGTTTATACTCTTCTCCTTTAGGAATATCTTTACTAAATGTTAATATGAATGTTTTTGCTGAACCATCCTTCGAATTAATTTTAACTAAATTATCGGTAAGTGAATTTTTTGCATTCACCTTATCATTTTTGCCAAGAGTAGCTGTACCTTTTGGGGTAACATTCTTTGTGTCTTGAATCCAATAATTAGTCGCTCTTGTCCCTAATTTCGTATCAACATCTCTATCATAGCTTATTTGAATTTTATTAGGCGAAATTTGCTCAGCTTTTACTAGCTTTGGAATAGCAACTTCTTTATTATCACTGGCATTTAAAGAAGTGGTAGAAATCTCGGTAACAGTTTTAGCACTTACATTACTCTCCCAGAATGACTGTCCTACCATTACAGTACATATAATTAAAAAATAGCTTAAAGATTTTTTCATAATTACCTCCTAATATATTTAATTGATATTGTTGCAGAGTTATCTTTCCCAAAATTCATTAAATATATTAACCTAGAATAATTTAATTACTGCACTTAAAGTAATGCAAAATAATAGAAAAGTGTAAATTATTGCCTACTAAATATCTGTGTATCTCCAAGTAATGTAATTTCATTATTATCAATAATTATTCCACCAGTATCTTTAATTGCGTATACCAAATTTATTTTTTCGTTTAATACCTTATTTATATAGTCTTTTTGTATTTTTGTTTCTTCATAATGAACTTCAATATCGAAATCCTTGATTAAATTTAATCCTCTATTATATGAGAATGTATCATAGTCTTCATCTGGAGTAATATGATACTCTGCTATCTGAATCATTGCTCCAGCACTACTGCCCATAATAATTCCCGTAAAATTTTCAATCTCATTTATTAAATCAAATTCCTTTAAGCGGCACACCATTTTATCAGGTAACCCTCCAGTGAAAAATATTATATCACTATTTCTTATCTTGTCTTTTGCATTTTCTTTTGTATCTTTAAAATAGTTTATCCACTTTATATTTTCTTCTGTAATTCCATAACTTAAAAATGGTAGAACAATACTTTTATAATACTTTCCATTATCTTTATTATACGCATTTTGCCAATCTATATCATTACTTATCTTTTTATCGAAAGAAAATGGAATTATCAAAACTTTATCATTATTGTTTATATATTTTTCTATTTTATCTTTTGCCCATTTTTCATCAAAGTTATATAAACTAAATAATATATTAACCATTGTTATTTCTCCTATTAATTCATCTGATTGTATCTATTACATCTTTACATTGATTGTTCATAGATATAAATACGTTAAAATCAGTATTTTCAGGGTTTAAAGATATATCTGTAGGTCCACCTATGAAATAAGTTGTATTATCTATAGTAATGTACTTTTTGCCATTAATAGAATCATACATGCTTTCATCTAATGAATTATTTTTTTTCATTATAACAAAAAATAATCCAGATTTTGAAGGAGTATTTGGATCAGTTGATTTAAAATAAACAGATACAGAATTATCATCTTCTATAATTGTATATCTATCTTTCCACTCAGAAGGGAACTTCATTGAAAATCCTAACTTACTTTTGAAAATTAAATTACTATCCTCAGTTGATTTATTATTTACAGATGTTATTTGTTCTCCACTTGAAGCAAAAGTATAAGTTTCTCCATTAATAATAACATTACCAGTTTGCATTGCTCCTGATTGATCAAAATAATATTTTTTATTATCTATTTCAGTTAATCCTGTTTTCATTGCTCCTGATGCATCTATAAAATACCATTTTCCACCATTTAAGATCCATCCAGTTTGCATTACACAAGATTCATTAAAATAATACCAAATACCTTTTTCATTTAGCCACCCAGTTTTCATTGCACCATTAGATCCCAAATAGTACCATGTTCCAAAGCGATTTACCCAACAAGGACCCACTGTCATTTCTCCATCTTCATTTAATAAATACAACTCATTATTGATTTTTTGCCAATCTGTTTTCATTATTCCATTGTCATCAAAATAATACCAATTACTATTAATAAATTTCCATCCCGTAACAATAGAATCACTTTCAGCATATTTCCAATAACCATTTGAAGTAAATCTCCATTCAGCTGATGCCTTTATTGGATATATTGTTGCAATCATTATAGCTACTAACATTGATGTTAATAACTTACGTCCTACTTTTTTCATTAATATTTCCTCCATATAATAATGTGTCTTAATTTAATTGTAGTACATTTCATAGATTTTTTAAACAACATTGTAAATATGAACCAATAAAATGCCTAAACTTTTTAAATTATACTTGGCGTGCTTTACTGAAAGTACTATTATTTCATTATTCGACTCATATTCATTCGCTGAGTAAGTTCGAGCAACAAAATATAAAATGCTCACATGGAAAGTTCTGTTAGCCAAATATAATATTTGGAACATCACTTTTTGACTCTCACTTAAGAATTCTAAAAGTAAAATTTCAATATCCACTTTACAAAAAGGATAAAGTGATATTAATTAGAGAATCTTTGGAAAAGAGTATGCATTAATGTAAGTGAATTCAAAATTGAATACTATCTTGCTTATTAAGGCATATTAAAATAAATAACAAGTAAGTCAGCTAGTATATTTCACTTGTTATTTTTTTGAATGTGCCTAATATGCCTAAGATAGTATTCAATTTTGAAATGATGGTAAGTTAGTTCACATTCTTCATATTGTCCCATTTTCCATCTTTCATTTTCAGAACCTTATCACAAAAACTTGCTACAAGGTTATCATGTGTTACAACAATTATTGTCTTATTATACTTTTTGTTTAATTCTTTTAATACTTCCATAATTTTAATACTATTTTGTTCATCTAATGCTCCAGTTGGTTCGTCTGCTAATATAACTTCACTTTCCTGAGTAAGCGCTCTAGCAATTGAAACTCTTTGTTGCTGTCCTCCTGATAATTCTCTTACACTTTTATTTTTTAAATTTTCAATCTCTAATTCCTTTAAATATTTCATTGCTTTATTTACTCTTTCTTTATATGGACCCCCCCTAAACTTAAGAGGTAATATTATGTTTTCTAAAACACTAAGATCTTTTATTAAAGCAAAATTCTGAAATATAAAGGAAATCTTCTCATTTCTAATTTGTGATAAATTATTAAGTTTTTTAAAGTCTACTTGAACTCCATCTATATAATATTCTCCTTTAGTTGGAGCATCTATACACCCTAATATATTAAGTAATGTACTTTTACCACATCCTGATGGCCCCATAATAGCTACAACTTCACCTTTATCAACTTTTATACTTATCCCATTAACAGCTTTAACTTCACTACTATCTTTTCCATAAATCTTATATATATTTCTCACATCTAATATACTCATTCTACAAAGCCTCCTATCATCTCTTTTGGAGTTAACTTATTTATCTGATTAAACCCTATTAACATAATTGACATAATTACTACTAATAATATGACTATGGCAATATATAAATTAAATAACAAATTCTCATTAATAAAAAATGAGTAAACACTTTTACAGTTTTTTAAATAAAATAAACTTCCTCCTATAATTCCAATAAGTATATTTATAAGAAACTCAGTAGAAAAGGTTTTAAATATATCCTTTTTGCTAATCCCAAAAGAATAAAGAATTCCAATTCTATCCCTATCTTCATTTATTTTATAACTAATAGTAGTAATTATTGATGCAGATGCAATAATAGTAACTATAATTATTCTAAATATTTCATAATATTTTTGTGACTTTAATTCTTCTAAAAATTTGTTTAAATCTTCCTCAAAATTTGAGATAACTATATCCTTAGAAATTTTTTCTATATCTGAGTTTATTTTCATTGAGTTTTCTTCTTTATCACCTTTAAAAAATATTGTTATAGGTTCATACCCAAAATTTTTAAAAAACTTTTCCTCACTTAATGGGATGACAAATGATGTATTTAATAAAAATGAACTATTTATACTACTTGTATAATCATATGCTAATGTATCGTTTTTAAATTGGCCTACAATTTTATATGTTATATTATTTGATACATAGCTATCACCAACTTTAACCTTTCTAGCTATTTCATTTCCTACAATTACAGGTATATAATTATCCCTTCTAACCCATTCTTCTTGAGAAATTTCTCCAATTATATTTTTTTGGTAATGTTCTATCATTCCATAATTAAATCCAATTGGATTGATTGCTGAAGAAAGCTTGTCTGCTTTTGTGAAATTTGACTGTAACTCTTTAGAATTGAACCCAAAAGATTTAATTGGAATCTCTTCATTTTCATCTCTTTGAACAAATCCATAAGTATAATTATTATCACTTATTACTTTAAGACTTTCTTTTATATCATTTTTATAAATATCACTATTTTCATAAGAATCCCCATTAGCAATCAGCTTATAAAATTTCATAACTTCTGAATTATCAATAGAGATTGATCTATTATATCTATTTCTATATGAATTATCAAAGTTAATTAAGGAAACTAAAGAAGCTGCATAAAATATCCATAGAGCCACTTCTACCATAATTAATATATTAACTATAAAGTTTCTTCTTATATCAAAAAAGATAAATTTATTTTTCATATTACTTACCTTATTTCTTTCATTATTTTAAATCTAATCACATTGAACAGAACACTTATAGAAACAACTATAGATATTAATAATATTAATATCGAAGTTAATATTATATTTTGAATATTAACCTCTGAATATAGAGAAGTAAATGTTTGTCTAATAAAATCCACTGTAAACTTTGATAATACAAGACCCCCAACAATTCCTATAGAAGATACTCTTATAAATTTTGCAAATACCTCTTTAAATACGTCCCAATTTTTAGCTCCTAACACTTTCATAATAGCAACTTTTTTTCTTATACTTTTAGCAAAAAAATATGAGAATAAAAGTAAATTGGTTATTCCAAGTATTACCTGATATAAATTATTTTTAAGTTCATAAGCATTTTTAAATAAATAATTTACAACTGGAATTTTTGAAATATTACTCTGAGCACTAGTAATATTTTTATTATCGATTTCTTTAATACTTGTATTATCTATATTATGTTCCAAAAAAGTAACTTTAGGCAATTTGTCATTTATACAATACAAAGATTTTATTGGTATTACACTGCTATATTTAAATACCTCTGTATCTCCTAGCACACCAATTACTTTATAATCTTCATTAAATATCTTTATATAATTTTCTCCATTTTTCTCTTCAACTACTCTCTCCATGCCAGAGCCTATAACTGCAACTTTTTCATTACTATTTAACTCTTCTTCAGTTAAGTATCTTCCTTTAATTATATTTTGACTCCTTATATCAATCCCATCTGAACATGGCCATATATCATTTGTATAGAAATTATTTCCAATTTCGATTTGATCCCTAAGTGGGTTTAGTATGATTTTCTTATATCCTGCTTTTTGAACTTCATCTATTATTTCTAATAAGCTTATATTTTTTTTATCATCTTCTTCATCTATAACCTCATATCCATCTATGTATCTAGTTTCATGTATTCCACTTATATCTAAATGCTTATAGTCTTTATTAAATTCATTTGCCTCTGTTACTTTATTATATTTTGAATACACAGTACTTATTGTTAAACTAAATGTAAAAGTTGATACTAAAAATCCAATCATTAAAAATATCTCTATTTTTGTATATTTATTCATATTTTACCTCATTAAATATTAGTAAAGCATAAAGCTTTACTAATATTACTATTTTAATCCATATTATGAAAGATCCCCTACCTGGATATATAACCATTTAAACTTCTTATCTTTGGATGATGCTGTTGAATGTCCACTTCCCCAGCAATCTGGCCTGTCAGATGTACCTTTAGCATATGCATCTTCTCCTTCTGAACTAGTATCTTCATTCCAACTGTCTTGATCTGTCTCACCAGATCTTGTTGCATATACTTTTACTTTAACCGCGATACTATTACTCATATTGTGTGTTTTAGCTTGAGCCACGTCTGGATCACCATCATTAACTAAATATAATGATCCTTTAATCTTCGTTTGTGTGCCTCCCATAATCCATGATCCAGAATCCCCATGATCATATGCAAATGCTGCAGTTGACGGAAGTAATATAGTAAGTCCTAAAATTGCTGCTAATAATGTTTTTTTCATTTTGACAATCTCCTATCTATTCAGAGTTCTCACAGAAACTCATTAGAGCCTGTGGGAACTCTCTTTTATTAATTCTGCCATTCTTTGCATAAAATACTTTGCAAATATTTTCTACCAAAATCCTAAGAATACATTTTTTAGGGTAAATATCTTATGCTTAAAAATTGGACTTCTCATACTAAATATCAGAAATTTATTATTTCAAATCACTCTTCTTTCTAAAAACTTTCCCAAAAGAATTATAGAACTTGAATGTTATATTTCTAAGCTATATTGCTTAAAAATTGTTTGTGTATACTTGTTTTGTTAGTTTAAGCTTGTACTAAAGTATTTGCAAAAACTGTAGTGGTACTCATTGTTGCTAATACTCCACATACAAGCATTGAAAATAATTTTATAGTAACTATTTAGCTATAGCTATTTATTTACATTGTGGTTAACTACAAATATATTCTTACATAATATTCAATTTATGTAAATATATATTACTCTAAACGCAAAAAATCGTGCTCTAAACGAAGAAAATTACACATAAAACGTAAATACTTAATATTTTTGCTTTATTTCTCCAAAATATTCCGTTTAGTTCCTAAAATGTACGTTTTATGCTAATAGTATTGAATTTTTACTAAAGATAGTATATATACTCTTTTGATTTATCTTATCAAGTACAACTGTCGTCTCATCAAATGTTACATTTTTGACTAGCTCCGCTTTTTTCTAGTAGGTGACACTTATCCTACTTAGGGGACTTGTGACCTAAGTTTTTTAATAATTATTAAAAACAGACATTTCACTATCAAATTTGATAATAAAATGCCTGTTCTATTTTATTTAAGTATCCATCTCTCTACCATTAACATTATAGTTCCTCTTGATTTAACTCTAGAATTAATTTTTCCTTTCCAATTTTACATATATCCGGAATAATACAAAACACTGTTAATATAATTGAGCCTATACAAGTTAATATCAATGTAGTATAGTCTGGAACTATAAATGTAGTTCCTCCATCAAATATTGATACTATAAAAGATCCAATAGTTCCAATTATTAATCCTAATATATCGCCAAGTAACAAGAAAACTATTGATTGAGTTATTATCATTTTGCTTAAGTCCTTTTGTTTAAATTTCATACATCTTAAAAGAGCATATTCTTTTCTATTAGAATTTATATTATTTTTAATTGAAGTAATTATTCCAAATATCATTGAGCAATAGAGAATTACTAAACCTAATTTAAAATATTTCCATCGTTCTTCTATAGCTTTATTAGTTTCTGTTAATACATTTTCTAAGGTAGCCCACTTTATTCCTTGATATTCTTGTCTTTTTTCATTTAATAATGTATCTATATTCTTATTAGTTGTATCTATATACATTTTATTTAAACTACCTGAAATATCATTAACTAATTTTGTATTTGATATATCAATTAATACAGGATGGCGATTCATTAATTTATCATTTTCTATACTACTGACTTCTAAGTTATATTCATACACTTTCTCCTTATTACCTTCATTAATAGTAATCATATTTTCATATTCATTTTTAAACGTAGGGTTAATAAATTTAAGTTTTTCGCCCACCACAATATTTTTTTCTTTAGCATATTCTTCACTTACAATAACCTTATTTTTTGCATCACCATCAAATTTTTTTATTAACCCTTGTTTTTTCATTTCTTCTAAATTACCTAGAGAAAATCCACTGTTTCCTTTACTATCATTTCTTACAATAGTTGTTGTCCCGCCTTCTGTCATAACTGATGCCACTGTATCATCAAATTCATTTACATCATTTAATAGTTTAAGGGTTTTCTCATAATTAAGTTCATAATTACATGTTAGTACAATATCAGTTAAATATTCACTTCTATAATACTGTTCACTGTTCAATGTAATTAATTTTACAAAACTTCCTCCAATACTTGTTATGACTATCATTGTAGTTATAGCTAAGATTAATATAGAATTCTTCTTAACTTGAGGTATTAGCATCTTCATTGAAACTTCTCCACATCTTCCAATGATCAACCTTAGTGGCTTAATTAATAAACTGAAAATTTTATTTATATATAACATCACAAATAAGAAAGAGCTTAAGTATATACATAAAAATCCCCCTATTGCATCTAATAAAGCTTTTGTGTCTGGTGTGATTATACACAATAGAATTATTAAGATTCCAGTAATCAAACTTCCTATCATTGTATATTTCATTAATATTTTATGTTTAAATTCCACATTGTCATTTTTAGACATCGCTTTTATGGGTAATATTCTGGCAGTTTTAAATACAGGAATTAGTAAAACAATTTGAATTATTAAAAATCCAATTAAAGCAATCTTTAGTACTGGCAAAAAATAAAATTCAAAGGTAGCTAAAAATAATTTACATGTTAAAAATGATAATATTGTTCCACTAAGGACTCCTGTAATATTAATCATCATTGTCTGCATTAATACTGTAATAAAAACTTGATAAGAGGATCCTCCTATTGCCTTTATTACTGAAAAATCTTTAGTGTATTTATATATATATCCTTGAAGATTAGATACTATAAATATTCCACACATGATAAATACTAAACACCCTAAAAATCCAATGAAATATCGCATATTATTAATATTCTCATTTAAGTTCTTATCTTCTTGAAATACTTCAACTCTCAAATCTTTATCTAAATTTATTAATTCCTTAGATACTTTAGATATATCATCATTATTTTGTACCTTAACCATCATATAATTAGCTTCTTCCAAAAAGCCTAATATTTCCTTTAATGATTTTCTATTCATGACTGCCATATTTATAGAATTAGAACTATATGTTTTATCATTTAAAATTTCTATAACCTTATTTTCATTACCATTGACTAATACATTATCGCCCTCATTAACCTTTAAGCTATCTGCTAACTGTTTATTAATAATTATTGTATTTTCTTCAACATCACTATTATATTTATATTTACTTTTACTTAATTCATCATTTTCTATACCTACTGTGTAAGTATTAATTCCATTGATTTCAATATTTATACCATCTACAATAACTGGTGATATTTTATCTATTCCTTCTAAAGAAGAAGTTTCCTCTAAAAAGTCTTTGGTAATTCTTTTTGAACTATCTATCTCATAACCACATTGTATTTCAAAAGCTCCAAATTTTTCAAGAGTTTCTTTCTTTAAGTTATTTTCTGAATTTATTGAGAAATTCATAAGTGATGTTATTAATAAAATTGATAAAGCTATTGCTGTTATAGATGGAATTGTAATAGTTTTATTAGATATAAAGAATCTTTTTGATAAACCTCTTAAATTCTTAATCATGCTTACTAATAACTCCTTTAAATTTCTTTAATATGATATCAATACTTTCCTTATTGTTTTCTTTATTTTCATATTCATCTACAATTTGTCCATCATTAAAAAATAATACTCTATCTGCATAACTTGCTACCATAGGATCATGGGTTACAATTATAATACTTTGATTTAACTTTTCTCTCATCATCTTAAATATGTTAAGTACTTCAAGCGAAGTATTATAATCAAGATTACCTGTAGGTTCATCTGCAAGCAATAGATTAGGTTCTGTAATTGTAGCCCTTGCCACGGCCACCCTTTGTTGCTGTCCTCCTGAAAGTGCTGACGGTCTATGCTTTTTCCATCTTGTTAGACCAACTAGATCTAATTCTTGCTCAACTTTCTTTTTTATTTCTTTAGACTCTACTCCCTGTAAAATTAATGGCAGAGCTACATTTTCTTCAACACTTAAATCACGTAACAAATTAAATGACTGAAAAATAAATCCTATATTTTCACTTCTATATTCAGTTGCAAAAGGTTCTATGTGATAGTCTTGTTGCAATTTTCCATTGATATACACCTTACCTGAATCTGGTGAATCTAGTGCTCCAAGTATATTTAAAAGTGTGCTTTTTCCTGATCCACTGCTCCCCATAATTGCAAGTAATTCTCCCTTATTTAGAGAAAAACTAACATCTTTTAAAGCCCATATTTTATTTGTCTTTATCCCATATGATTTTGAAATTTTTTCAACTCTTAATACTTCCATACCATACCCCCCTATCTATAATGTTTAATATTTATCAACAATAGACCCAATGAAAATATATTTAATATTTTTATTAGAGAGAACATGTGATAGTTCATCTTTATTTCCAACTAACACAGCTCCATTAATTTTAATGTCATCAACTTCTAGATTTCTATTTTCACCTGCAATTGATAAATATAGCTTATTATACGGAAAAGTAGCATGCTTATTATCTTGTAATTCTTGTAAAGCTTGTACAAATGTTTTTTCAGCATTAGCTACTTTTTTACCATCTTCATTTAATAGCTTAATCCCAAATACATCATTTTCAAGACATATATCATTAATACTATCCTTACTATTTGAAGTATTTAAATTAAACTTATCATCAACCCAATAAAAAGTTGTAAAATCTTCACCTATTTCGCTTTTTACATCATTTAAACTATAAGGTTTATCAAATGAAATTGATATTTCTAAGATTTTATCAGAATCTATTTCAGTAAGTATTTTTCTATCATCAACAACATCTTCTAAATCACTATTTGGATATATAAATAATAATTCTCTTAATCCTGATATATCACTTTTTCGTTTATTAAACTTAGTATCTTCCAATTTTGAAATAGCTTTTGACATTCTCCCAGTGCTAATTACTCCACTATTTACCCCTACTAGTCCACCAATTTCTTCAACATTACCATATGGTAATATTTTGCCAGAAAGATTTTTATAAAGTAAATTATTGGTCATGTATTTATAAAAGCCTAATTCATAAGTTCTATTTTCTCCAATATAAGTATTGGGATATGAAATTTTGTAGCGTAGTTGATTTTCCTCTATAAATTCGTTTTGATTTTTAGAACAATACATATTACTTGTCATATTTAAAATTATATATAATAGTAGAATAATGAATATAGGCAAAACTACATATTTACAAATTCTAATCAAAAATTTAAAGCTTAATGTTTTTTCTGCTTGAGATTTATTTTTTAAATTCATAATTATATCCATTCCTTTCTTAAGGCACAAAACGTTATGAAAGCATTTCTTTCAACCTTAATCTCCTCTCTATTTTTTTATATATTTATTAAACACATCATTATTTATATTTAGATATTTATCTTCTAACTCTTTTGAATTAAAAATATATTCATATTGAATAACTTCACTATATTTTTTCCCATTATCTAATTCACTCTTATCAATAGAAATTACTGATGGAGTACTATTACAACTAAACTTAGATGAAACAGAATCTACGAACGTATATGTTAAAGATTCAACTTCTGATTTTTTATAATTTTTGGGAGCATTTAAGCTATTTAAGAAAACAATATATTCATTATCAGATTTCATATAATTATATCCATTAGTAGCCTTAAATGAATTATAAACAAATGTATAGCTTGCTGGTTCATATATATAAATATATTCATCTTTACTAAGAGTTCCGTCGTTTTTATATAACTCATCTATTTTACACTTAGTAAGTAAAGTTTTACTTTTATATTCTCTTTCATTTGAAACCTTTATTTTAGCAATTACATTCGATAAATCCTCTAATTCAGGTAAATTCTTAATACTTCCACTAATATCATCTTTTTTTAAAGATGGTGAAACTATAAAATTTAATAATGATGCATTAGCTCTCAATTGATTAAAATTAATATCATCAATATATGAAGATTTTGTTTTAATTGCAACTAAAACTGAAGTAGATAGCGAAATAATTAATACTACGGCATATAAAATACTACATTTCTTAACTCTCACTTACATCACCTCGTACTTCAGCAATTTTACCCCCATTAATCTTATATATATAATCACTTAAAATAGAAATATCTTCTTTATTATGACTGGCTATTAAGATAGTAGCCCCTCTCTTTTTTTCCTCAAGCAATATATTACGTATATTATTTACTGATTCGTCATCTAATGCATTAGTTGGTTCATCTAGTATTATTAAATCAGGTTTTTCCATTAATGCTTGTGCAATTCCTAATTTTTGCTTCATACCTAATGAATATTTTCCAAACTTTATTTTATTTTGTGGATCAAGGCCAATCCTACTCATTATGTTAACTATATCTTCATCATTTATTACCTTTCGTATAGATGCTAATATTTTTAGATTTTCATAGCCAGTATACTGTTCCCAAAAGCCTGGTGATTCAATTAATATTCCCATGTTACTTGGAAATGATATGTCTTTATATAACTCCTTATTGTCTATAGTAACATGTCCAAAAGTTGGTTTTACTAATCCGCTCAAAATTCTAAACAACATTGTCTTACCAGAACCATTTGCTCCAACAAATCCATATATATAATTTTTTTTTATATTTAAATTTATATTTTCTAAAATAGTTACACCTTTAATTGTTTTTGTTAAATCATCAACTTTAATATAATCCATAGTAAGATTCCTCCTATAATATGTCTATTTTATTGACTATTGTTTTACTAATAAGTACGATGACTATAATACTTACTAAAATATATGTAAATGATCCATTTAAATTAAAATTACTAATTGAAATATCAAATATTTTTCTAGATGATGTATTTATTAAATTTGTCTCATGCCATGTAAAAATCCCTTGTACAAAGGGAATATAATTAAATATACTAAATTTAATTATTGAAGTATATTTGCATAAAGATAGTATAATGACCTCTAAGAATAGAACACTTATGCAACAATACTTTCCATTTATAACTAAAGAAAGCATGTTAGATATTATTAATGTTAGATATGTGTTTAAAAGATTTAAAAAGAATAAACTACCAATTGTCTTTAAAAGTTGCTCATAATTATATATTTTAAATTTAAATAATAAACCTAAAATTAAAACAATGGTAAATTGACAAATAAAATATTTAAAGCAAAATATAAATATTTGCAATGATTTCTTATATATAAAATGACTTCTTTTATTAGTTCGTGTAAATATATATGGACCATATATTGATAGCTCTTCTGAAAATTCTTCACCTAAATTTAGAATTAATATAAGCTGATTTAACAAATATATTACTACTAAAACCAAAAATGATGAACTCGTAATATTTAAATTTCCAAATTGATATAAAAATATATTAGTTATATTGTTTGTAGAATTTTTTAGTAGCATATATACTTCTATAAATATTAATAAATTAACAACTGTCCCTATAAATAGCGATATATAAAATTTTTTATTATTAAAATTCACATTTTTCACTATTTATTCCCTCCAATAAATATCTTTCTTTTTTATTATGTTAAATCCAATTTCATAAGTTATAGCATTTATAAAAATAATAATTCCTAGTATTAGTAAATTATTAGAATACTTCATTATATTATCTTGTAGAGTAAAAAATAAAACATTTTTTATATTTAAATCAAATAGTTTTAAAGTACTAAATAAATTATCTGTAAACAATATAGTAATAGTTATTGATATAAACCAAATATAATTTTTTTTCTTGATAAACATTAATATATTCATGAATATACCTAACATAAGAAAAAAGGCAATTTGAGTGAAAATTGAAATTGCTAGATATATATATAAATTAATATATATTTCTTTAGAAAAACCTATTTTGATGCACGATTCTATTAAAACGATTAAGTTAATAATTATAGTGTATATTATACTTAAACATATGGTATTAAAGAAAACTTTTTTCCACCATAAGTATAAATCATCATATTTAATAATAACTTTATATTTATATAAGAATGTATATATATTTTTCATTAAAAATAAAAATATAGGAATTAAACATAATGTAAAAACATTTGATTTTATTAATTCATAATATATATAAGAAAGCTTAATCGGATAATAAACATTCGTAATATCTATTGAATATTTTATTGTTCTAAGTAAGATTAGAAATATTGCAACTATTATAATTATCAAAGTTATAATAGATTTTTTATTAATTATTCTCAGTAATAATTTCATATTAATTTTTCACATCCTTAGTTTATATATCATTTTTATTTTTTATTGAATATAAAAAAATTGTGATTATTAATGCTATTAGGATAAAGATTAAAAATGCTAAAGAATATATATTACCTATTGCAGGAAAGTCTAAATATGAAGTGATGCTAAAATTTTTTATTTTTAAAATTTCAGTTATTATCATCCAAGATATATATGAGATAAACACAATAAAAGAATTAATTAGCCATTTATATTTATTTAAAAAACATATAATTAAAGTTATTGTAGAAATAAGTGCAGCACTTAAACTTATATTAAATATTATTATCCAATCATATAAATATGGATTATATGATCTTATATTATCTAAAAACCAATTTTCACGAATCATTACAATATAACTAGGTAAACTAAAATTGTTATCATATCCTTCTAATGGAAAGGCTAGTAACGTAAGTAATTCGTTAATACTTAGTACTATAAAGAAAGTAACAAATACAACTGATATGTTTACTAATACTTTAGATATTAAATATTGTTTTTTAGGTATTTTAGTAATTATGTTTTTAAATACTCCATTATTATATTCAACACTATAAGAATCTGAATATATTACAGCTGATAATAATGGAAGTAATAATACTAATGTTGATCTTGCAAAGGATGATGCTATACCTTGAATTATGCTCATATCAGAAGCTGCTCTTATTGAACTTAAATTATTTCCATAAAATTTATAACAACTATAAACAAATGGGCTTATTACTAAAATCATTAAAAAGAAAAAAATAATTTTGAATTTTCTACTCTTTAAACAATTTACATACTCAATTAAAATATATTTTTTCATATAGTTCTCCTTATATTAATAAATTATGTTTTATAAATAACATGGATAAATAAAATATATACTTGTACAACAAATTTTTATAAATATTTCTTTGCATTTTCATTATATAAATTATATTTAACAAGTATATATTTTATTTTTTAGTTATTAATATACCTAAATATTTTTATAAAAATATTTATTATTTTCGCTCTGTTTTGATATTATTACATTTTTGTAAAGAGTACATTAGAATTCAACTTTTATAACTCTTAATAATTATTGTTACATTAATTGCTTGTCCAAAACTTGTTTTTAGAATAATCTGGAATGGAACTATATTTATTTAGATATTCTTAAATCTAATTCTTTAGCACTCTAAACAATATCAAGATGCTTTTAAAACAGAGCCATTACTTTAAATTTTTATTAATAATAATCTACTTCTCCAGTAACTTTAGCATCCATAGGTAACCATTTTGAATTTTCAAATGATAATCTAACTTTTGATACATCTTTATGATCCATTAAGGCTGCATCACCTTCAGCTAAATAATAATCTTCACTGATTTGTTTTTTATCTTTGTTTGAAACCCATGATGTAATGGTATCAAAACTATCCCAATCATTTGTAACTTTATTAAATACAACTAAGTTACTAGTTTCTTTTGTATTAACTGATCCATAAAAATTATTTTGTCCTCCATAGACCGGTTGAGTATATGTTTCTCTATCATGAGCTTGTGCCCAAAATGTTGGTACTGCACACATAACTGCTAAACCTAATGTTGCAAAAAATCTAGTTCTATTTTTCAATTTAATCACTTCTCTCCATATATTTTAGTAACTATTTAGCTATAGCTATTTATTTACGTTGTGGTTAACTACAAATATATTCTTACATAATATTCAAGTTATGTAAATATCTATTCCTCTAAACGCAAAAAATCAGGTATTAAACGCAAATACTTGATATTTTTGACTTATTTTCTCAATTTATTCCGTTTAGTTCCTAAAAATATACGTTTTATGCCAATAGTATTGAATTTTTACCAAATATAGTGTATACATTTATATTATATGTGTTGAAATATAAATGCCTTATAAAATTAAGCTGCTATTAGCTATTTTTATGTAGATTATTTTCTACAACATATATATTAATTAATATAAGTGAGGTTAAAATGATAAAATCGTTATCCACTTTAATATCTGAATACTTAGGTAAAAATAATAGTTCTTTAACTGAAAAAGATTTACTTAAAATTCAGTATTCACTACAAGTAATTTTAGGAGATTTAGTTAAACTTGCAATTTTATTGTTAATATTTTTAAGTTTAAATGAAGTACCTTTATTTTTATTGTCTTT
Organism: Clostridium uliginosum; assembly: GCF_900112485.1. GTDB lineage: Bacteria > Bacillota > Clostridia > Clostridiales > Clostridiaceae > Clostridium > Clostridium uliginosum. The sequence goes on along the minus strand of NZ_FOMG01000017.1, from coordinate 62,430 downwards.
TGTTATTTTAATTTCAACAAGGTCATTTTTAGGAGGTATTCATTGTAAAACATTTAACTCATGTTTAATATGCAGCATAATTTACTTCTTAATAATATTACTATTTAGTAAATTATCTTTAAAATTAAATATTAATTTTTATGTAGTTTTCTTTATAATATCTTTGATTATAACTTTAGCTTATGCTCCTTGTCGTAATGAAAAGAGACCAATAAAAAATAAAGCGATATTAAAAATACTATCTTTAATATCACTTACTTTTTGGGGTATATTATTTTTTAAACTATCTAATCTACAAATATGTAATTGCATATTTGTAAGTATATTACTGCAAATTGTTCAAGTAATTATTGTTACGGCACGTTCAAAAAAATAACAGATAAGTTTGTCTATTTTGTGCCCTACTTCGCTAGTAAGTTCTAGCAGTAGCTAGATATAAGCAAAACTTATCTTCTTATCTAACGCAAAATATATGTCGTATCTTTGATCTGTTATTTTTTTCATGTGCCTAATTAGAAAGGAGTTGTTTTAAGTGCAAAGATCTATAAACTTTTTTTCTGCCTTATTAATTAATATATTTGATTTAATATCAAACTCAAGTTGTACCACTTTTATAGGTGAACCAGATTATCCTGAAGAATTATTGAAATAGATATCAAAAACAATTTCTCCAGATTCTACTTTTATTTTTATATATCCATTATGTGAGTTAATTATTTGTTGTATATTGTACAATCCATAACCTCTTGTACCTGTATTTTTAGTAGAATAGCCTCTTGTAAACATCTCATTTAAGTTAATATCATTAGAAATAGCAATTTGATTTTTAATTATTAAATGAGATGTATTATTTTCGGTTAAAATTTTAATTTCAATATTTTTTTTAGTACATTTATCTTTTATTACTTCATCAAAAGCATTATTTAATAGATTATTTAATACATTAGATATTTCCTGAAAATTTAATATATGATCTAAAATATCATTCTCAATTTCATATTGCAAATTAACATTATACTTTTTGGCTTTACATATGTTTCTATATATTATAGATTTAATAACTACATTATCAATATATATAAGTTCGTTTATCTTATTATCATACATATCTTCATCTTTTATATAATTTAAAATTGCTTGTTTCACTTCTTTTTCATCTAAAACTTCCACTATTCCTCTTATTGTATTTTTATAATTAACGAAATCATGTTGCCTTTGTTTTATTTCTTGAACTATTTCATCAATAACTGCATTGTATTCTTTAGAAATTTTTAGTTTTTCTTTTTCTCTTATTATTTTAACAATGTATAAATATGTTAATATTTGAGATATAACTAATATACTCAATATTGCTGCTGTGATAAATAAATTATTAAAGATTATTTTATTATCATAACTCCAAATAATTTTAAAAACTATAGCATATATACTACATGTTGAAATAAGATAAATTAAAATATTACTATTTATCTTTTCAAAAGTAATAGTCTTGCTTAAATTAGTTTTTGAAAAAATAATTATGCTAATTAAGATTATTAATTCTATAATGATTTCTCTAAATGTAGTATTATAAATAAATTTATTAATAATCAAATAAAGTATCAATTGTAAACTCATCTCTATAAGTAATACTAAAAAAAATTCTAATATGAGATATTTTAAAGCTCTCTTATATATAATTTTAATTATTATAATATCTATTATATATATAATAATAAAGTTTAATCCAAAATGTTCTACAAATGTAATTAAAACAGAAGTAATAAGTACACTAGATAATAATTTAAATATATTATTATCTTTCTTAGTTAAGGTTGTCCATAAGTAAATTATATTAACCATATCTAAACTATTTATAATAAAGTTATTTAACATATTATCACTTTACCTTTTTTAAACTCAGATATAACCTTATTTTTAAACTTATATCCTAAAAGAGCCGTTTTAGGATACTTATTAAAATATACTGTACTTAATTTAGCATCTAATTTTTCTATTTTACATATATAATTTCTATTTACAGCAAAGGCCCTATGACTTTGAATGATATATTCACAATTAATTAATTTCATGATTTTTTTTAAACTAATATTATTAGTAATATAAATATCATTAATAGTATTTACTTCACAATTTTTGTCTTTAACCTCTATAAAAAAAATGTCATCTATATTTATTCCCACATATATACCACTTTTTAGGGTTATAACAATTTCTTTATCTTCATCTTCATCTTTATATTTATTTAAATTATTATTTTCATTAAGTATAAGCTTATTTAACATAGTATATACTTTATTTTTATCATATGGCTTTAATATATAATCATAACAATGTGTTTGTTTAAATGCTTGTGTTATATATTCCATATGAGTTGTTAAAAAAATAATTGGCCTAAATTCATATTTAAGGATGTCTCTAATCTTCATTGCAAGATCTAATCCTGAAGATTCTTTTAAATTAACATCTATTAAAAACATATTTATATCATTCTTTTCAATTATATCTAAAGCCGTACTTTCACTATCAGCTTCATAAATTTTTACAAATTTATATGTAGATACAAGCATTTTCTTTAAAATGTCTCTTTGAATATGGTCATCCTCTACCAAAATAATAGAATACAAAAGTATCACTCCCCAATCTATATACAGTCTAACAGTATATTTTTTCTTCTTTGTATTTTAATGTACTGTTGTCTTTATATTAATTTTCTGTCAGCTTTCTAATATCCCTAACTACTCTCAAATCTTCTCCCCCTTATCTTTTGTCCCCACACATATAAAAAAACAAGGCTTGTAAATGTTTTTCTACCCGAATATTTACAAGCCTTGTTTTTTATATTTTTAAATAATACTATCTATTATATTTATATATTTTTTTATGTTACAACCAAATAACAAAAAATATGTTAATACATTCAAATATGTATAAGTTCATAAAACTAACCATATTTAGAACTTGTTTTTTATTGGGTTCTTTTCACTCTTTCTACTTATATAATACAATATTATTGGATATTATACAAATTTTTTACATAAAAAATCATCTGTAACTATTCCGCTATAGCTATTTATTTTATATTTGTTATAATTTTATACACAACAAGTTAGGGTATTAACTCAGGTAATACCCCTAAAATATATTACTTAAACTATGGTCATATAAATTAAATTTAAAATAGATTTTAGGCACATTCAAAAAAATAACTAGTCAGTCTTGTTATTTTTTTCTACTATACTAAGTCAGAAAATGCACCTAATAACAGCAGTATTAAATGCATTCCTTCCTTGTCTAGTTCAAAAAATCCTACGAGTCTTTGACTAGTTATTTATTTTACAATTCCTTATTTAAAACAGTAGCTAAAAATTCTTTTTTTCCAACTCTATCCATAGTAGCGCTTATTCTTTCTCCTGGCTCACCAATTTCTCTATAATGTTCCATTATCTTATCAATCATTGGAATTATTTCATATTCTTTAAAAATTTTCCCAAGTGAATCTGCTATTCTCATTCCTCTTCCAAATCTTCCACCTACAAATATTTCTGCTCCTACTTCCTTTGCAATAAATCCCTTAGTATTACATGCTCTTACACATCCTCCACACTCTACACAAAGTTCTTTATCAAATATTATTTTTCTATCTTTTAAAGTTAAAGCCTTTTGTCTACAAGCTTTAACGCATAATCCACAACCAACACATTTTTCTTCTTGATATTCCGGAACAGTTTTCCCCATAACCCCTATATCATTTATATTTGCTTTTGCACAGTTATTAGGACATCCAACTACTGAAAATTTACATTTTGATGGTGTTTCCGTTCCAAAGTACTTGTCCTCTAATTGTCTACATATTTCTTGAGTATCTATATTGCCATGTAAACATATTGAACCCTTACATGATACTAATGCTCTTACCTTCTTGCCTGTTCCACCATGTCTAAGTCCCAATTCTTTCGCTTCTTCCATAACTTTTTCTACATCTTCATTTTTAATCCATGGAATTTCAACTTGAAGTCTAGTTGTTAGTCCAACATATCCTCTACCATATTTTTGAGCAAGTATATTTAAACTACTTAATTCTGTTACAGTAAAATTCCCTGCTCTACTTAAAAATCTAATTGAAAAGTGTTCCTTATCATTTTGTAATAAAATTCCTAACGATTTTAAGTCTACTTGTCTCTTTTTACTAACTGACATAATATGTCCTCCCTAAAAATAAATATGTTTACTAATTTACTTTAATTATTTGAAAAAATAACATTCCATTATGCAACACATACTTACTAGTTACTTTTATTAAGATACCTTAGGCATATTTTAAAAAATAACTAATCATTATGCTAGTCTATTTTGCGTTATATACCTTATATTATTTTAATAAACAATCAAACTATAATCCAATACTTTTTAAAATATACTTATCATAAGTATTTAGTTATATGTGTATTTTTTCATATACTGGATATACTTAAATATGTAAGGAGGTGGGGTAAATGCGTATACCTAAACATATAGGGATAATTCCTGATGGAAATAGAAGATGGGCTTTATTCAATCAATTGACAAAAGATAAAGGTTACTTTTTCGGTATAGAGCCTGGACTTAATGTTTTTAAACTATGTCAAAAAGAAGGTATAGAAGAAGTCACTTTTTATGGTTTTACCATAGATAATACTAAACGTCCAAATGAACAAAAGATTGCTTTTACAAAGGCATGTATTGATTCAGTAATGCTACTTACCAAAGAAAATTGTGAGATATTAGTACTAGGAAATACAGAATCTGACTTATTTCCAAAAGAATTATTACCTTTTACTAAAAGAACTAAATTTGGTAGTGGTGGAATCAAAGCAAATTTTTTAATAAATTATGGTTGGGAGTGGGATTTAAATCTTTTAAAAGAAGATAATTCTCACAAAAAACATATTATTCCTTACATACATTCAAAAGATATTTCCAGAATAGATTTAATTATTCGCTGGGGTGGAAGAAGAAGGTTAAGTGGCTTATTACCTGCTCAATCTGTTTATTCAGATTTTTATATTTTAGATGAGTATTGGCCTGATTTTAAAGAACAAGATTTTTATGATGCTCTAAACTGGTATGATAAACAAGATGTTACACTAGGTGGCTAGAATAATATCTATTTAAATAAAAGTTTCTGTTTTAATATAGTGTTTTAAACAGAACCTAATAAAAAAGTAGAGATATGCTTTGACTAAATATTAGTATTAGTTTTGAAGCATATCTCTACTTTTTTGAATGTGGTTTAAGTACATAAAAGAAAATAGACTAGCTGACTTACTCGTTATTTATTTTAATATACCTTATATGAAAGATTTTAAGAATACCACAACAATTAAAACTGGTGCGATATACTTCATAATGAATATTAATGCATTTGCAATTTTTTCATTATTTAAAGTTCCATTATTGGTTAATTGGTCATTTACAAACTTTTTATTAGCAAAATATCCAACAAGTAAAATTATCAAAAACCCATTTACCGGTAAAAATACTTTTGAAACAAGTAAATCGAAAAGATCAAAGAATGTTTTTCCAAATATTAATTTATTACCTAAAACGCCATTAGGATTTCCTGATAATGCAGCTAATGAACCTATTATTGTTATTATTATTATGTTAATTATTACTGCTTTTTTTCTTTCTATTTTTAATTCTTCATTAAAGAAAACTATTAATACTTCTAATAAAGATATCATAGCCATTGTTGCTGCCATTGATGTTAGTAAAAAGAATATAATTGATAAAATCCATCCTCCTGGCATTTTTGAAAATATTAATGGTACAGTATTGAATAACAGTCCAGGTCCACTGCTTGGTTCCATTCCAAATGAAAAAACAGCTGGAAATATTGCAAGCCCTGCTAATAATGATACTATTGTATCTGATATTGCAACTTTACTTGCTGTAGCAATTAAATTATTATCATCAGTATAGTAACTACCATATGTAATCATTGTCCCTGTACCAACAGATAATTTAAAAAATGCTAATCCTAATGCTGAAAGAACAACTCCTATATGTACTTTTGAAAAATCGGGTTTAATTAAAAATTTAACGCCTTCCATTGATCCAGGTAATGTTAAACTTGTAAAAGCACACACTACAAGTAGTATAACTAATACGGGCATTAAAGTTTTTGTTAACTTCTCTATTCCACCCTTAACACCTAAAACTAAAATAGCTCCACCTACTGCAACTGCAATAAATTGCCAAATAATTGATGATATTGCTCCTGCACTAGTAGTATTAAATATATTACTTGCTTGCTCCAAAGTAACACCTTTAAAACTTCCAACTAATGCTTTAAATACATATGAATAAACCCACCCTACAACTACTGTGTAAAAAAACAACAGGGAATATGTAGCCAATATTGCTATAACTCCTATACTTTTAAATTTTTTCTTATTTGTAATTGTGGAAATAGCTCCATAAACATTTTTCCTAGTTCCTCTACCTATTATAAATTCACTAATAAGTACAGGCATTCCAACTAATACTACACATATCAAATAAATAATTATAAATGCTGCTCCACCATTTTTTCCTGTAACATAAGGAAACATCCATATATTACCTAACCCTACAGCGGAACTAAGTGTTGCTAAAAAGACTGTTAAGCCTGATGAAAACTTTTCTCTTTTTGATTCCACGTAACCCCTCCACTTTCTTTTATTTTGACTCTGTTTTAAAACCGTGTTGATATTAGAACAGAGCTTTTATTTTCAACTTAGGTATTTTAAAAATAAACTTATAATTTAAACCTTATGTACATGAGCGAAAATAAAAAAACAAATATGCATCTTAATAAAATCATATATATTTTATCATTATTTTAGACTATTTATAACATTTTTCGTGAAATTATTTTTAATTTTTATGTATAAAATCAAATAATATATATACTACTTTTTATGTGAATATGCCTTAATATGTTTAGCAAATCAAAAATAGGCGTTTTAACATTTAAGTTCTAGGGATCTTTTTTTAAATATCAATCCAATATACAACGTATATTGACTAGTTATTTTTTGAAGATTCCTTATGTTAAAACACCTATTCTTTAATTTACAATAATATAAGTAGGATATATTACAATATCAATACTTTTTTTAAGCATATCCTATAATTTAAAATATGACTTACTTTGAAATATCATTAATATTATATGGAGTATTTTGATATACACAATAATTTAACCAATTTCCAAAAACTATATTAGCGCTCCCTCTCCAAGTAAAATTAGGAATACTATTCACATCATCATTTACAAAATAGTTTTTAGGAATATCGGTTTCCATACCTTTTTCTCTATCTCTAACATATTCTTCTTTTAACGTGTTTCTATCATATTCAAGATGACCCATCAAGAAAACTTTTCTCCTATCTTTTGTAGCCACAATAAATACTCCTGCTTCCTCTGATTCAGATAAAATTTCAAGTTCACTAATTTTTTCTATATCTTCTTTTTTTACTTCAGTGTGTCTAGAATGTGGTGCATAAAATACATCATCTAGTCCTCTAGTTAAATCTGCTTTTTCATCATTTACCCAGTGAGGAAATACACCAAATAATTTTTTATCAAGTTCATACTTTGGTATATTGTAATGATAATATAATGCAGCTTGAGATCCCCAACAAATATGTAATGTTGAAAATACATTTTTATTACTCCACTCCATTATTTCAGTTAACTCATCCCAATATGCAATATCTTCAAATTCCATTTGTTCAACAGGTGCCCCAGTAATTATTAATCCATCAAACTTTTCATTTTTTATTTCTTCCATATAACTATAGAACTTATCTAAATGTTCTATTGGAGTGTTATGAGAAACATAAGTTTTAGTTTGAATTAGCTTTACCTCAACTTGTAATGGTGTATTAGATAAATACCTTAATAATTGATTTTCTGCTAGTATTTTTTTAGGCATTAAATTAAGAACTGCTATCTTTAATGGTCTTATATCTTGTGTATCTGCCCTTTTATCATTCATTACAAATATATTTTCTTCAGATAATACTTTAAATGCTGGCAATTCTATAGGAATTTTTATTGGCATTCCAAAAGCCCCCCCTCTTATATGCTTATTGTTTCTTTTTGGCATTATTTTCTTTCATGTTCCTAAATACCTTATCCTTAACTTATTATACCAAAAAAACATATGTTATCAATATTAGAAATTAACAATTCTTATCCTAAAATCTCACTTAGGCACATGAAAGAAAATAATAGGCTAGTATACTTGTCTATTATTTTCTTTCATGTGCCTTAATTTTAAAACTGCTTTAATAATATATCTAATTAAAAATATTTATCCGATTACTACTAGTATAGCTAATTTAAATATTAATTGTTTAATAAAGTTTCATATCTTTTTATCAAATTTTTCCATTAAATCTTTTTTATAATTATACTTTTCTTATATTTTTTACATTATATGATTAAAAATATAAAATTGAACTTTTTGAAAATTCATATTAAACTTTATCTGTATTTATTTATGATATACTTATAATTATATAATGCATATTTTTAAAAATGGATATGTTTTAATTAAATGTTGATATTTTAAAACATAACCTAAAAAATAAAAGGGGGGACTACATTTGATATTACATCAAGATGTCATCATTGGGTTCATTGGAACTTACACTAAAAATACAAGTAAGGGTATTTATAAATTTAGCTTTAACTTAAGCTCTGGTAAAATAGAGAAAATTAATTTAGCTTATGAAATTGAAAACCCTACATATTTAGCCATTGATAAAGAAAGAAATATATTATATTCTACTTGCACAGTTGGAGATAAATCTGGGGTATCTTCATTTAAATTTTTTGGAGAAAAAGATAATATTGATTTGATTAATTATAATCTTTCAGAAACAAAACCACCTTGTCATATAACCATAAGAAAGAACCGACAATTATTAATTTCATCAAATTATCATGAAAATAAAATGATTGTTTATAACACCTTAGATGGAATAATCTTAAATTCTTATAAAATTGCAAAACATACAGGCTCAAGTACAGATCCATTAAGACAACAGGAGCCACATATACATTGTTCTATTTTTACACATGATGAAAAATATATTTTATCAATTGATTTAGGCATTGATAAACTAATGGTATACACATTGGATAATAATGAATTAACTCAAAGAGCTGATCTTAGTTATTCATTCCCTAAAGGATCTGGTCCAAGACATGTAACTTATTCAAAATCAAAGCCTTTTTATTATGTTTTAAGTGAATTAACAGGTGAAATTTTCACTTTTATATATAATCCAAATGAACAAGTTCCATTTAAAAATACTCAAATTATAAGTGCTTTACCAGATACTTATAAAGGTGAAAAATCTGGTGCTGCTATACACGTTCATAAGAACAATAAATTTTTATATACTTCAGATAGAAAAAATAATTCAATAAGTTTATTTTATATAAATGAAACTGATGGAAAATTAAAATATGTAGATACTTTTTCTTGCAAAGGAAATTCTCCTCGTGATTTCCAAATGGATCCATATGGAAAATTTATAATTTGTGGTAATCAAGATTCTGATAATATATCTATATTTTCTATCAATCCATCAACCGGAGCATTAAAATTTATTGGCTTAGAAGATGTTCCAACTCCAACTTGCATAAAATTCATTGAATAATATGACTATGTTTTAAAACAAACAAAAAAATAGAAATAACATTTGTTAAAGAAGCATTGAAAAATAAGTTTAGAGTTTCTTAATTTGAAGTTGTTCCATAAAAGATTGTCCTAATGCATATTAGGAACAATCTTTTATGGGTGCAACTTCAAATGTTAGAAACTGTTAGTGAAATTTTTCTAGTCTTCTAGAATAAATGTTATTTCTATTTTTTTATGTAACTAATGTATTTTTAAAAAATAACTATTCAATATACCAATCTATTTTTCTGATAGAACAAACTTTTCTATTGCATAAGCTACTCCATCTTCATCATTACTTTTTGTAATAAAATTAGCAATTTCTTTTACTTCTGGGAATGCATTACCCATAGCTACTCCAAGTCCTGCATATTCAACCATTGATAAATCATTTCCTGCATCACCCATAGCAATAACTTCTTCTTGCTTTATTCCAAGAGTTTCAGCAAGCTTTTTTAACCCTAAGCCTTTATCAACTTCCTTATTCATAAATTCTAAGAAGTAAGGTGCACTTCTTAGCACAGTATACTTTTCATAAACTTCTTTAGGTAATTTTTTTATAGCTTCTTCTAATATAGGTTCTGGATCTATCATCATTACTTTTATTATATCCTCATCATCATCTATTGAGTTAAAATCTGCTATATTCACATTAATTTCATTCATCTCTGCTTCATAATCTGTATATTTATTAGTTTTAGGAGTTATCAGTCCCTTAGTTGAAGAGAACGCATGAATATTTATGCCACATTCATTAGCTATTTTGCTTAAATATTTTAAATCTGAACCTTTTATTGCTATCTTTGATATAACTTTTCCACTTTTAGCATTTTGAGCTACTCCTCCATTGAAACTAAGTACATAATCCTCTTCTTTTAATAAATCAAGTTCCTTTAAGTATCTTGTTAAACCATCAGAAGGTCTTCCTGAAGTTAAAACAACTTTAACACCTTTTTCTTCAGCTGCCTTTATAGCCTTTTTATTCTTTTCAGAAATTTTCTTATCACTTGTTAATAATGTGCCATCCATATCTAGTGCTATTAATTTGTACATATTTTTCCTCCAATAATTCTAATCTTTAGGCACATGAACGAAAATAATAGACCAAAGATGCACCGTATATTTTACGTCATACTAGTCTATTGCTTTTTTTAAATGTGCCTTTGGCTATATTTTAAAATATCAACATTCACTTAAAACATAGCCAGTCTTTAAAAATAATTATATCATAATAAGGCATTTTTTGAAGATACCTTATATATCTGCTGGGAATACTACACCTACTTGATGTCTTATTTCTTGTAAAATCTTTATAGTTTCTAAAGAATTACTATTACTATTCACATTTGATTCAAGTAAATTATCATTAATTATTTGAATAAATTCTTGAATTTCATAAATCATATCATATTTTTCTTGAGATTCTGAGATAACTTCAGTTGTTCCATCTTTATACATTATACTAATATTTTCCATAGTATTTATATGATCTATTATAATTGATCCTTCTTCTCCTTGAATTTCAGATGGCAGATATGAATTACTTATCTTTGAATAAATAACCATTCCATCCATATCATCATAATCAAAAATTGCACTTCCTTGTGCATCAACACCTGATTCTAACATAATTGCATTTGCTTTTATCTTATTTGGTATTCCAAACAAGCATACCATTGGATAGATTGTATAAATCCCTATGTCCATTACTGCTCCATTAGATAATTCAGGTTTAAAAGCATTTATAACAATTCCTTCTTTATATTTATCATACCTTGAAGAATACTGACAATAACTCGCAAAATATCTCCTTACTTTACCTATCTTATGTAAATTATCTTTTATCTTTTTAAAATTAGGTAAAAGAGTTGTCTTCATTCCCTCCATTAAAACCACATTATTTTTCTTTGCAATTTCTAACATTTCCTTAACTTCTTTTTCATTAGAAGCTATTGGCTTTTCACAAAAAACATGTTTTTTATGTTCTAAAAACAGTTTTGAATATTTACAATGTAATGCATTGGGAGAGGCAATATAAACTGCGTCAATTAAATCACTATTAGCCATTTTTTCTAAATCTGTAAAAGTATTTTCAACTCCATATTTTGATGCAAATTCTTTTGCTTTTTCTTCACTTCTAGAAAAAATAGCATTTAAAGAAAAATTCTTTTCTAATGCTCCTGCGCTCAAAAAATTTTCCGTTATGAAATTTGTTCCTACTATACCGAACCTAATAATTTTGCTTGTCATGATTGTATCCCCCTCTCGTTTTTGAGCTCTGTTTTAAAACCGTGTTGATCTTGTTACATATTGTTCAGTGTGTTAAGGCAGAGCTATTTATTTTGTATTTGAAATTTCATACTTATTTTACAATACTAATTAATAATAATCAATAACAAATAATAACTAATAATAATTAATTAAATATTTATTTCGGTTAATCTACCACATAACTAAAACTTTGCTTGTGGGTATCTACATTTTAGGAACATTGAAAATATACGTCGCATCTTTGGATTGTTATTTTCTTTTGTGTCCATTAAACTCATATTTTGTAACTAATATGTATTTTTTTCATAATATAAAATATATTTAAGAATTTGTTGAGGTATTGTTATGCTTGAATCAATATTGTTAGTATCATCTTTATGTATAGATTCCTTTGTTGCAAGCATTGCTTATGGTACATCTAAAATTAAAATCCCACCACTTTCTGCTTTAATAATAAATTTAGTGTCTACATCCACGCTTGGGATTTCTTTATTGATTGGATCTATAGTAAAAAATTTTCTACCAGGTAACCTACCCAAAATAATAGGATTTATTCTCTTAATGGGACTCGGTATATATCGCTTGTTTGAGTGCATTTTTAAATCTTATATATCTAAGCGTTCTAAGATAGATACCCCATTAACTTTTAAATTATTCGATTTTAAGTTTGTATTAGATGTTTACGCTGATGAAATAAAAGCAGATTTTGATAAATCTAAAATATTAAGCACTAAAGAATCATTTTATTTAGCACTAGCATTATCATTAGATAGTCTTGCTGTAGGATTTGGTTCTAGTTTAGTTAGTATAAACTATCTTCAAGTTATTATTTTATGCTTTATCATAGGATTCATAGCAGTATCTATAGGCGTGTTTATTGGTAAAAAATTTGCTGAAAATATAAACATTGAGCTTTCATGGCTCTCTGGTTTATTACTTATAATATTAGCAGTTATTAAATTTTTATAAATAAAGCACATTCAAAGAAATAGGACAAATAATTGCAAGATAAACACTGGAAAATTGTGACTAGTATTTCTTTATTTTAGGCACATTAAAATAAATAACAAGTCAAATATGCGTCGTATCTTTGACTTGTTATTTTCTTTAATATGCCTTAAGTTGTTACAAAATTGTTTATCAAAAGCTTGTCTTTAAAACAAACTGTTTTTGGTACAACTTGAAATTTTAGAAATACTTAGTATGATTTTCTGGGTTTATATAGCAAATATTTGTCCTATTTCTGATTTTTACATTTTTTTGAATGTACCTAAATATCTAATATTTTTCTTATCTTATCTATATCTATGTTTTTCTCAAACATTTTTGCTAAATTATCATATTGCTCATTTTTATATTCATCTATTCTTTTTATTTCATCTTCTTCTGAAAATTTAATATTATTAATTTCCTTAAGTGAATTAATAAAAGCATTTGTAAAGTCTTCTGAATCAAATACACCATGCAAATATGTTCCGGCTACAGTTCCAGTTTTATTGCATACTCCAACAATATTTCCTTTTGAATCTTTTATAAATGGCTTTGCATTTTTACCAACTTTACTTATTCCATTGTGTATCTCATATCCAATAACATTTTTTGATTCTAGAGTATTTATCTCATTAAGATTACATATTACCTTTGCTTCTACTTGTTTAGTTGACTTTCTCTCATTAAATCTTGTTTTTATATCTAGAAGCCCAAAACCTTCTTCTTGCAACGCTTTGCCTTCTACTCCTACTTGATCTAATAATAATTTTCCAAGCATTTGATATCCACCACATATTCCTAGTATTAAAATTCCTTTATTATTCAAATTTATTATCTCGTCAAATAATTTATTTTCTTTTAATGTCCTTAAATCTTCGATACTATTTTTAGTACCTGGAATAATTACCATATTAGGCTCTTTCAAATCTTTTACATTATCAACATATCTAATATTAACATCTTTTATTCTATCTAGCACCGCAAAATCAGTAAAATTTGACATGTGCGAAAGTCTAATTATTGCTATGTCAAGTTTGTCGTCTTCTACTTTTTTCCCATTTTTAATTCTATCTGTAACACTATCTTCCTCTTCAATATCTAAAAACTCATAAGGCATAACCCCAAGAACAGGTATTTTAATTATATCCTCTAATTGTTTAATCGCTGGTTTAAATAGTTCTTTATTACCTCTAAACTTATTTATAATTACACCTTTTACTCTTTTTCTTTCTTCTTCAGATAATAGTTGAATAGTTCCAACAATAGAAGCAAAAACTCCTCCCCTGTCAATATCAGATACCAAAATCACAGGCGCATCAACGCTCTCTGCCATATTCATATTTGATATATCACTTTCCTTTAGGTTAATTTCTGCACAGCTCCCTGAACCTTCTAATACAATTAAATCATAATCTTTACTTAATTTATCATATGCACATCTTACAACATTTCTTAATTCTTGATTTAATTCTTTATACTTATAAGGTTCAATACTCACATAAACCTTTCCATTGACTATAACTTGAGTATTATCTCCATTTGGTTTTAATAATACAGGGTTCATTAAAGCATCAGGTTCAATTTGGCATGCTTCAGCTTGTACTACTTGAGCTCTACCCATTTCTAGCCCATCCTTTGTAACATATGAATTCAAAGAAATATTCAAAGCCTTAAATGGAGCAACTTTTAATCCTTGATTTTTGAGAAATCTACATAAAGCTGTTGCTAGAGTGCTCTTTCCAACTGAAGATGCTGTACCTAAAAACATTATATTTTTCTTATCCATACTATCCTCCAAAACCATATTTTATATATAAAGCATTCAATAATTTGCAATTTAGATTAACTATTTATAATTAAAGTTTAATTTATTTTGGCGTGTTCAAAAGAAGCATTTACTTAAGCACATAAAATAAAATAACAGACCAAAGATGCATCATAACTTTGGTGCAATGGCAAGAAAGTAAGCTTAGTTAATAGCAAATGATGCAGTATGATGCAAAATAGTCAATCATCCTGGTCTGTTATTCTTTTGAATGTACCTTACACATTGTAAATTGCTGACAAAATCTAATCTATTATTAAATATCCATAATTACTTGAAGTTTCTTTTTTTATAATTTTAAAGTCTACTTTTTCTTTAAAGATAGGTCCATCAAAAACAAATGTGTGATATTCTCCGTTCTCTCCACTTGGATCACATCCTAAGTCCTTTATATCACTAATTATATCTTTTGTTAACTTCAATCCTAAAAATTCTTTTTTTAATAAATTTAAATTCACTTTTTTAATTACAGTACTAAATCCAGAATTTAAAAACTCATTAGTTAATCCTTCTCTATCTTCTTGCCATAAAGGGAACTCTCCAATCATATCTGCTTCTTTACATCTGTCTAAACACCATTTCTTATGTTCTTCTATATCTATATCTCCAAAGATACATAAATTAATATTATTTTCCTTAGCCTTCTTTAAAGCTTTTGAAAATTCAATCGAATAATCCTCTCCATTAGCACAGTTAACCTCTAATAATGGAATATCTAGAGCCTTAGAAGTTTTCTCAAACAATTCTTTTGGTATTTGATGAAACCAAGAATTATTATTTTCATCAAACGTAACTAAAAGCGCTGCTGGTTTATATCCTTTATTTATCATCCTATACAAAGCCAACATACTATCTTTTCCTCCACTATAAGAGGTAATAAATTTTATTTTATCCATATATACACCTACTATAAGACATATTTTATACTTACTAGTTAAATATATTTTTCCCTTCACTAGTTTACTTTAATAATAATATTTCGCTATGTTTTATAAGAGTGTTGATATTGTTATATAATAGCGAACTGGCATTGAAATTTGCTTTGTAGAACTCTTAATGAATATTTGTACTATTAATTGCTTGTCACAATCTTTGATTGGGAGCATGCATTAATAGGACTAATATTCATTTTAGAGTTTTCAAAGTAAATTTCACTGTCCACGAGCTTTATATAACAATATCAACACGTTCTTAAAACAAAGCGTAATATTTTAATCCTATTTACATATTTTAACACATATTAAGAATATTTTTCAGACTTTTTATTAATATAATATTTTCATCGTTAGTTCTTACTGCTATTCTATAATAAGAATCATCTAACCCTTCATAATTACTACAACTTCTTATTAATATATTTTCCTTTAAAAGTTTTTCTTTTAAATTAATCTTTACATTAATCTTAAATAATATAAAATTTACGCTTGGATTATATACTGTTAATTCCTTTATTTCTTTTAAAGCATTATATAAGAAAGTCTTCTCATGTTCCATAAAATCAATTGTTTTTTTTATATAGTTTTTATCTTCAAGTGATGCTCTGGTAGCTATATCTGCTAATATATTTATGTTCCAAGCCGGAGTTATCTTTTCTATTTTATCTTTTAACTCTTTATTGCTACTTATTCCATATCCAATTCTCATTCCTGGAAGTGCAAAAAATTTAGTAAGTGACTTTATTATAATCAAATTTTGATATTCTTCTATATAAGAAATCATAGATAAATCTTCTTTTATAAAATCTAAAAATGATTCATCTATTAAAACAGTAGTTTTAGTTTTCTTTGCTTTCTTTAAAATATCACTTAATAAGTCCTTATCTGTTACTACCCCTGTTGGATTATTAGGATTACATATGAAAATCAAATCTAAATCTTCATTTATATAATCTAATATATCTTTTCTTATACTAAAGTTATCTTTTTCACTTATATTATAAAAATTTATTTCTGCATTAATTGCTTCTGTAGCTTCATAATATTCAGAAAAAGTAGGAACAGGAATTAGTACCTTTTTAGGGTTTAACGCTCTAACTACATTAAATAATACCTCTGCTGCTCCATTTCCTAAAATAAAATTATCACTATTAATATTTTCAAACTTTGCTATTGCACTTTTTAATTCAAAATAAGTTATATCAGGATACTTCTCTACTTCATTTAAGTTTTCAATTATTGATGCCTTAGCTTTATCAGACATTCCTAAAGGGTTAATATTAGATGAAAAATCCATTATCTTATTATAGTCTATTCCGTTTTTTCTAGATATCTCTTTTGTATTTCCTCCATGTCCTAAGTTAGCCACAAATATATCCTCCAATACTATTTATAATTATTGATAATATGTAACCTAAGCTAGCTGTAAAATAAAGAATTTTTGCTGTTTTATTAACATCCTCAATTGATATTTCTTTTATTTTTTCTCCTATTGTAGGTTTTTCTACTAACTTGCCAAAATAAAAATTTGATCCTCCAAGTTCCACACCGAGTGCTCCTGCCATAGCTGCTTCTGGATGTGCACTATTAGGACTTGAATGGTTATATCTATCTCTTTTATAAATCTTAAAACTATTTTTATAATCATAACCTAAAATTCCAGAACTTATTACTATTAAGAGCCCTGTTATTCTAGCAGGAATATAATTAAATACATCATCTAGCTTAGCTGGAAAATATCCAAAATCCATATACTTATCATTTTTATAACCAAACATGGAATCTAAAGTGTTAACTGCTTTATATGCCATAGCAAGTGGTGCTCCTCCAAGTCCTGCATAAAATAAAGGTGCTATTACTCCATCTGACATATTTTCTGCTATTGTTTCTATTACTGCTCTTATAATAGCTTGTTTATCTAAGCTTTGTGTATCTCTTCCAACGATAAATGCTAATTGCTTTCTAGCACCTACTATGTCAGCTTTTATCAAAAATTTTATAACTTTATATCCTTCTACAACTAATCCTTTAGAAGATATACAAAAATATATTAATACTCCGCCTAAAATCATTCCAAAATATAAGTTTATCTTTGTGGCTATATTTATTATCAAAATATTAACTCCAAAAGTTAATAATACTATTATTATCCACGCAAAAAGTCCAGCTAACTTTAAATAGTTGTTAAATAAATTTCTAAATAATTTTTCTAATTTACTTGCTATGTTTCCAATTATCCTAACTGGATGAAATGGATTTTCTGGATCTCCAATTAATAAATCCAAAATAAATCCAATAGTTATCTCTATCATTCATAAACCACCTTTTATGCATATTTTTAAAAATAACTAGTAAGCATTCAACTTATATTTTGCAGCATACAATGAGCTTAGTTTTGCTTATAGCTTAACTATTAGTAGAACTTGCAGATATAATATGTTCAAAATAAACAAGCATATGATTTGCTATTTTTTTAAATATGCCTAATTATTAAAATATCTCAGTAACACTTATTATTTTAAATGGTACCCCAGTAGATATCTTCAGTTTATACCCGTCTCCTACTTTAGGTTGCCAGTCTAAAAAGCTTTTTTCATCATCATATAAAATTTCTAATAAAGTTCCTATAGTTCCCCCATGTGTAACAATCAAAGCGCTTTTTTTGTTTTTGCTTTTTAAGTCTTCTACAAGCTTATTAAGTCCAATTACAATTCTTTCTCTAAATTGTTTTTTACTTTCTCCGCTTGGACAACTAATAGTTCCAATATCATCTAAAATCCAATTTTGATATTCACGATTATCTTTTAAATCCTCATATGACTTTAATTCAAATTCACCAAAATCATATTCACATAGTTCTGGTAAAACATCATACTTTTCTTTAGGATATAAAATTTCTAAAGTTTGATTAGTTCTCTTTAATCCACTAGTAAAATAAGTTTCAGTAACGGGATAATCATTTTCCTTTTTCTTTAACATTAAATCAGATATTCCTTCATCACATAAAGCAATATCTGATTTACCACAATATAATCCCTCTTTATTACAATAAGTCTTCCCATGTCTTATCAAATATAGATTAATATCATTCATATTTCAATACCTCTTCCATTCCAAAAAATATTCTAGACACCTTACTTGATCTTTTCGATAAAAATTGCAGTATTTGTCCTGTTTCTTCACGCCATATTCTATCTTCCTTTTTTAAAGGAACTATGCCAGAACCTATTTCATCACAAACAATTATTTTTCCATCTAACATATTTAAGTTATCCTCTATAAATTTCAATGGATTTATTCCTTTTAAAATGCAACTCTTAATGAAGATATGAAGCCCTACTATCGCTTTAGTAGATAATTTAAGTTTTTCATCTTTGCAAAAAAACAGATCTTCTTCATTTAAGTTATACTTTTCCTTTACAAAATTGAGTTTTCCATTATATGCTCCACCAAAAACTAAAATCACTTAATTGCTCCTTTCTCATAACTTTAAAAATGTTATATTTTAAAACCGTGTTGATATTATTACATAGCGTTTATAAAAAGCTATTTCTTAAAAAATAATAGATAATATTAAAAGCCCAGCTATTTCTCCTTTAACTAAAGCAAAACCTGCTACATCTCCAGATATTCCACCAAATTCTTTAATACATTTTTCAGTAGCTAAAGTAATTGCAATCCCCATAATTCCAACCATAAACATACCCTTATATCCTATAAAAATATACGCAGCTAAAAATGCTAATATTAATGAAATTAATAAAATACTCCTATCAATTATATTAGTTCCCTTTTTAAAGTATGCTCCAAGTGAGCTCTGTTTTATTGTAGGTTTACTTAACAGTAAATATGCAACCACACTCCTACTTACTATAGGAATTAAAATCAAAGCAACTGGATTAATTCCTTTTTCTATAAAAGAATACATTGTTCCAAATTGAATAAAAAATAAGATAACTAATGATACTACTGCAAATGCACCTGTTGCAGAATCTTTTAGTATCCTGAGTTTCTCTTCTTTATCTCTCCTTGAAAGAATTGCATCACAAACATCCATAAATCCGTCTAAATGTAACATTCCAGTTATAATAAATGGAACTATCATAAGTAAAATGCTTTTTAGAATTATTGAGCAGTTTAATAAATTTAATAAATAATAAATTCCCATCCATATTGCTCCTACAATTAGTCCAATTACAGGATAAAATTTCATCATATTTTTAGCTCCATCATCATCCCACTCTACATATGGCATTGGAATGATAGTAAACATTGTTAGAGCCATAAGTAGTCCCTTAATAAGCTTTTTCATAATTTAAGCTATTCCTTTCTATTTTATCTATTTGTATAGGTTCATTAATTAAGGCACATTTAAAAAAATAATAATTCACTATTTTCTTCTCTTTTTTCTGACTCAAAATATGCATTGCATATTTGACTCATTATTTTATTTCATATGCCTTATGATATTTAACATTATTAAAACTACATTCAATAACATTTTCACAAACCCTAACTAATTCTGTGTTGATTTTTCCAAGTTCTCTTTTGAAGTTCTCAGTTATACAATCATACTCTATTGCATCATTAAAGATGTAATCTGATATTATCACTACATTCTTTGCTTTATTCATAATTTCATTTAAATAATGTAATATCTTTGATGACGGAGTCTTTATTATATCATTTTCTACAAACATTTCATTAGTTAAAAGTGAAGTTAAGCTATCAATTAATATTGTATCTTCTTCACTTATATCTTTTAATATTTCATCTAAGTCCCTATATTTTTCTAAAGTAACAAATCCTAAACCATGCCTATTTTTAATATGATTTTCTATTCTTTTCTCATCTTCTGTATCATAAGGTTTCATTGTGGCTATATATATTACTTTATTTTTATTTAAAGAGAGAGCTATTCTTTCACCCACCCCTGATTTCCCACTTTTAGATCCACCAATTATTAAATATTTCATAATATTTTATAAAATCTACCTTTCAGCTTTAAATTTTAAATCTTGGCTATGTTTTAAAATAGTGTTGCTATTATAATATAAAGTGAATCCCACTGTCCATGCGTTTTATATTACAATATCAACATTCACTTAAAAGATATCTAAATTTAAAAAAATTTACTTTTCTATTCCAATCCTTGAATTAATTCCTTGATTATATGGATGCTTTATAGCTTTAATTTCAGAAACATAATCTGCTAGTTCAACTAACCTTTCATCAGGATTTCTCCCTGTTAAAACCACCTCAAGACCTTTAGGCTTAGTTTTCAAAAAATTAATTACCTCTTCTAAAGATACTAAATCTAAATTAATTGACGCAATTATCTCATCTAAGATAAGTAAATCAACATTTTCTTTAATAGCTTTTGATATAACCTTTTTAAATCTTTCCTCATGTTCTTTTTTAGTGTGTATTTGTTCTTCTTCTGACATAAATTTAAAAAACTTTTTTACCGGCTCTCCTTTTAAAACTTTAAAATTTTCTCCAAGTTTTTCAATGGAGATTAGCTCTCCGGTATTATTATCCTTTAAAAATTGAGTAAGTAATACTTTCTTATCTCTTCCTGCCGCTCTTATTCCAAGCCCCATTGCTGCTGTGGTTTTTCCCTTACCATCTCCACAATAAATATGAATTAATCCTAACTCCATTTATTTTGACTCCTTATTTCTATATTTTAAGCTTTAGACATATTTAAAAAGTAACAAGTAAATCAGCTACTCTACTTTGCGTCATATGCCTTAATCTTTAACTTATTTTTTTAAATATCCCTTATTAAAGATAATTATAACATAATCCAATAATACCTTTAATATTATTGGATTATTTATACTTAATATAATATATTTCCTTTAATAATTCATCGTACTTATTTATACATAATTAAGTTGTTCAGTAACTAATTTTTATAAATAGCTATTGAAGGAAATGGGGCTGTCTCAGAATTATCAAGTGAAGTAATAACTAAGAAATAGAAATAACATTTATTAAAGAAGACTAGAAAAATAAGCTTAGAGTTTCTAACCTTTAAAGTTGTACCCATAAAAGATTGTTCCTAATATACATTAGGACAATCATTTATGGAACAACTTCAAATGAAGAAACTCTAAGCTTATTTTTCAATGCTTCTTCCACAAATGTTATTCCTATTTCTTTTTTTGAATATACATCATATCATTAAATGATTTGTATTATGAGACAGCCCCATTTTCTCGTTTTTATTCCTTGTTGTTTTTTATTAAATTCATCCACTAAATATGCTAACACTGCCCATTTTACATGACGTTCATATCAAATTCGCCCACGAATCCTTAAATTTTCCAAATTATAAAAACATTTACTACACAGAATAATTGTCCTATTTTCAATCTATTTTTATTGAATATCATTTTGAACTAGTTTATATCTAACATTAAAATTATATTATTATTTTCCTTAATTGTAAAACTATTCAAACAATTTCGCACTATTATAGCATATAATATATATAGTAAATATTTTCAAGTAATATTAAAATCAAATATTTATTACTATGAAAGTTTAATCAATTCAAATGGTTATCATATAGACAATATAATTACATTTTTATATTATCAAATTATTATCCAACATCATTTATTAAAGGAAAAAATATTTCAAACATATATTTTAGAAAGGGTGATATATTAATGAAAAATAATAATAATTTGAAATTACCATTTTTTATTGGCAGACTTATTAATAAAACGCCAATAATATTTACCTCTTTGGCTATGCTTATTTTTGGGTTTTGTTGTTATTTATTAGCTGAGTCTTTCCTATATTCTATTTTGTTAGCATTAGCAGTAATGGTTTTTAACATTTTAGTATATTATCCATTGTATTTAAATAATTTTTTTAATTACTGGATATTAAATGAAGATAAAATTATTTATGTTAATAGTAATAATTATAAAAATTCTTTAAAACGTTTTTTAAAAGGTCTATCTGGAAAGGAAAAAGATTTTGAAAAAGTAGTTTATTATGAAAATATCAAAGAAGTTAGTGTACTTTATAAGAAAAAAATTATGGATGTTTCTAATATTCTTACATTGACTGCATATGCTCCAGTTGCATATATGCCATATTTAAGAGATCCATTTTATATAAAAGTAATAACTAAAGAAGATAAAGAAATACAATTAGATTTATCATTAGATTACTTTAAGAATAAAGAAAATTCATACTTGAAATTAAATCAAATCTTTAACTTTTTAATTGATAAAAACATAAAAGTTAAGGATTCAAAAGGCATTATAGAAGCATCAAAAAATAATGAAAGTGTCATAAGACATATATATAGTTAGGTTGTTCAATAACTAATTTTCACAAATAGCTATTGAAGGAAATGGAGCTGTCTCAGAATTATCAAGTGAAGTAATAACTAAGAAATATACATCATATCCGTAAATAATTTGAATTATATGTGCTCTTTTGTATTTATATATATTAAATTCCAATTTTGAGTACTTTAGGCATATTCAAAAAATAACAAGTCAGTATGTTAGTCTATTTTGCGTCATAAGGAATCTCGACTCGTATACACTCGCTGAGTAAGTGATTCACACAAAATCATAGATTTTGGTTCTCTACTCATGTCGGTAATATTAGCTAATAGCACGCTATGAGATAACATTACCTCCTTGTCTGACCCCAAATATACGTCACATATTTGACTTGTTCTTTTCTTTCATATGCCTTATTGAAATATTTTCATAGTATATATTTTTTTTTATTTGAACAAAATACAGATAAATTATAAAAAATAAAGGTCATGTTTTATAACAGTGTTGGTATTGTAATATCAATATTCAATTAAGGCATAGCCAAAATAAAAGGAGTACATTATAATGAAAAAAATTTTTTCGACTTTACTATTATTTGTTCTATGCTTTACTACATTAGCCATACCTTGTAAAGCACATACACTAGAAAATATGTGTGCTGATAAAATCACCCCACATAAGGCTTCAATGAATTTAAACATGGAAGAAAGAAAACTTTGGATTGATCATGTTTTATGGACTAGAAATTTTATTATCAGCGATTTAGCATCTCTTGAAGATAAAGATGCTGTATTACAAAGATTACTTAAAAATCAAGATGACATCGGTGCTTCAATTAAACCATATTACGGAGAAGAAGCAGGAAAAAAACTTTCAGAACTCTTAAGAGAACATATTTCAATTGCAGGTCAAGTTGTTGATGCTGCTAAGAGTAATAATAAAGATGACCTTGAAAAATATAATAAATTATGGTATAAAAATGCAGATGAAATCTCTAAATTTTTATCTAGTGCAAATCCTAACTGGTCTAATGCAACTTTACAAGATATGTTATATAAACATTTAAAATTAACAACAGACGAAGTTGTTGCTAGATTAAATAAGGATTGGAAATTAGATATTGAATCTTTTGATAAGGGTGAAGACCATATGATTAAGTTCGCCGATATGATTTCTGATGGTATAATAAAACAATTCCCAGACAAATTCAAATAATTTTATAAGGCATATTAAAATAAATAATTAGTCAAAGATTCTTAAAATTTTTTTGAACTAGACAATGAAGTGAAGACAATTAATATTGCCATTATTAGCTACTTTTACTGACACAGTATAGTACAAAAAAGTCACGATGACTGACTTGTTATTTTCTTTAAATATGCCTAAAACTATAAACAAGGCAAATATGTTAGCATAGATAGGATATAATTCCTACGAACAAACTTCAAACACCAAAACATAAGAGCCTATATAGATTTGGATTTAAACAAATCTATATAGGCCCTCTTTTTAGGTTTTTATCTATCTTCATTATGTTTAGTATATATCCATATTTTCATTTCAATTATATATTCAAAAAAACTTTTTACTTAGTTTAATCAATAACTTGTACATTAATAAAAGGTACAATGAAAGAAAAATACAGCATATTCACTTTATAAAGAAGTATTATTTTGATTAGAAGGTTGATATTTACTTTCATCTACAGATAATATATCAAAAAGTCCACTAACAAGACCACCTAATAAGCTTTTTTTAACAAAAACTAAAATTATAAAAACAGTACCACTAACTCCTTGAAGTAATGATAATAAAATTGAATATTTTATCCCAGCCTTTTTATTTACAAAAATAAGTCCTAAATATAATACTAGAAGAATACCTACTGATAATGCTAGGAGTCCATAGTATTTACTTTCTATAGTAACTGAAACAACAACACCGAAGATTATATTTAAAAATCCAAGTAAAATCATTAAAAACTTTGATAATCCCTTTAATGCATTGTATCCAGTCTCATTATATATTTTTTGAGAAAAAGCTTTAAGTGGAAACATTGCAATAATTGATATTCCAATTACTAATAAAAACATTACAATATACATAAATTTTTCACCCCCTTATTTATATAAATTTTGCACAGTTTATTTTACTTTAAATTCGATAATTAGTCAAATTTAGACATTATGTGTAAAAAATACACTTTAAGTTTATATTAGCCTACTATAAAAAGATGCTTCAAGGTGAAAAGACTAAGCAAAAAACTTATATATTTCCATAATATTTATTATTTATTTCATTTCTATTATATAATTAAAATTATCTACTCTAGTATATTTTAATATCTTATTAAACTTTTTAAACTCATCTTGTAAAAAATCTATATGTGAATAATACTCGTCATTTATTTCCTCTATTTGTTCCATCGATAAACCTTTTAAAATTCTTTCTTCATCCTCTTTACTTTCAAACATTAAATCACCTATAATTATTTTTCCATTATCTTTTAATACTCTAATCATTTCTCCTATAGCTATAGATTTTTCCATACTATTTAAATGATGAAAAGCATATGTTGATACTATAATATCAAAACATTTATCATTATATGGTATTTTTAAGAACTCACCTAATCTAACTTTCAATTGGGGATATTTTTGTTTAGCTACATTTAACATTTTTCTAGATTGATCTATTCCAACTATAGCGAAATCATTATTTAAAAACTTACTTACTAAATTACCTGTTCCAACCCCTATTTCTAATATATATGGATTATTTATTTCTGAATCAATAGTTAATTTATATACATTATCCAATATTAAATTATAATTCTTATATATTTTTAATGCTCCTCTATCCTCTAATACATCATTATCATATGAAGTAGCCCAATTATCAAAATCCCATTTATCCTTCCAATTATCCCTGATTTTATTTAACTCATCAGCATGTTTTATAATATGTAATATATTATTATCTATACTACAATCATCAGCCTCATAAATATTATCTAGTATTTTGCCAATTGATTTTCGAATGTCAGTTAATTTATGAATTTCACTATTAACAATCTCATATTGGTTATTAAAATGGTTTAAATAATTATTGTTACTGCTATTGTTTAATATATCCTTTATATGTTTAATTGATAAACCTATAGATCTATAAAGAAGTATAGATTGAAGTTTTATTATATCTTCATCATTAAATTTTCTATACTCATTATCTATATCTCGTAAAGGTTCTATTAATCCCTTTTTCTCATAATACCTAATCTTATTAGTAGTAATATTAAATATTTTAGCTACTTCATTTATATTGTATACATTACTCATAGTTGCATTCCCCCTTTAATGCACATTAAATAAAATAACAGACTAGCATACTGGTCTGTTATTTTTCAAATGTGTCTAATATAATTTTAAACCTTCTCCTTAGATTAAAGTCAATAAGAGCTATTAAAATATTTTGCGCTATTTTAACACCGTGTTAATATTGTTATATATTGTAAAGTCGACTAAGAAATTGAACTTAAGAACATCTAAATGAGTACAGTCCCATTTTAGCTTGCTCCAAAGACAAACTTTTGGACAAGCAGAAAATGTGACAATACTCATTAAGAGTTCTAAAAGTCCAATTTCAATGTCCTCTTTACAAAAATATAACAATATCAACACTCTTCTAAAACATAGCGATGTAAATAAAAACTATTAAATATTTATTATAGTATTTTATGTTGAATGATTATTTAATTGTCCTTGGTAACAATATATATCTGTTCATCTGCTTGAATACCTGCAAAGACTACATCCTTAATATTATAAATATTTCTTGATTTTAATTGTGCAATAACCCAAGCTTCATTTTTTTGAATTTGTGGTAAATGTTCAGATAAAATCTTACCATCCAAAATAAGATCTATCATCATACCAGTTTTAGGTTTCTTAATATTCATATCTTTTACAGTTAATATGGTTTGTTCTGCCTTTTTTAAAACGCTAAGCGTACCATTTGGCTCTAATATTGCTATTTCTACATCGGTAATATAAAAAATATCCTTATCTCTTAACTGCATTAATAAATCTCCAATGTTATATCTGGCTTTCTTCATATTCTTATAAATAACTTTCCCTTTATCTATAATTAACAACGGTTCACTGTCTATCCATAACCTTAATTTAATATTTTTTAAAGTTATTTCCGAAACCAATATTGTGAGAATACTCCATATAATAATGCAGAAAATGCCATCGAACATATTAACATTTCTTATCTAGTGATGCTACTGATGCAATCGAGCCAATTGTTATTCCAACCACATAATCAAAGTATGTCAATTGAGAGATTTGTTTTCTTCCCATAATTCTTGTTAAAACAACCAAAACAAAATAGGTAACAACCGACCTAAAAAAGAGGATTAAATAGACTTTCATTTAAACACATCCTTATCAATTATTACCTATATTATTTACCATTTATATTATTTTAATTTATGGAACTGTCTCATAATACAAATCATTTACTGATATGATGTATATTCAAAAAAGAAATAGAAATAACATTTGTGTAAGAAGCATTGAAAAATGAGCTTAGAGTTTCTTCATTTGAAGTTGTTCCATAAATGATTGTCCTAATGCATATTAGGAGCATTCTTTTATGGGTACAACTTTAAATGTTAGAAACTATTAGCGAAATTTTTCTAGTCTTCTTTAATAAATGTTATTTCTATTTCTTTGTTATTACTTCACTTGGTAATTCTGAGACAACCCCTATTTCATATATTTTTCAACTAATTCATAACATCTCTCTTTAGTTGTTTGTGCTAAAGATGTTCCATATATTAATGACTCCGCTGTTCCACCCTCATATTTTAACGAGTCCTTTTTAGCTTTATTGTCTCTGTCTGATATCCACTTAATTTCTTCTTTCTTTAATTTGTTCATCTCATCAGATGATAGTTGTTGCTTTAATACATCATATATTTCATTTAAAGCATTATCCCATCTTTGGTACTCTTGGCTCGCTGCTGATTTCATTTCTAGAGTACTGCCTCCATATAAATCTTCTAAATCCTTCATACTCAACTCAATATTATCTAACTTGTCCTTATATATTTTCTTTTTACTTTCTTGTGTAATCTTAGTATCAGCATTATTTTCTTTTACTACTTTATCTTTTCCTTGATTATCTGTTATTTTATTATTTCCACAAATTTTAGTATCTGGGTTATTATCAGTTGTATTTGTATCTTTTTCATCAGTTTTACTATTTTTATTAGATATACTTTCTTGTTGTTCACTATTTTGATTAGTATTTTAATTATTGCTCATACACCCTATAAAATTAAAACTGACTAATCCTATTAAAATTAAACATAACATTGTCTTTTTTTTCATTCAAATCACCCCACTAAATAGATTTTACAACAGTTTCTTTTGTTATATCTACTTAATGGGGTGCTATTTAATACACAATAATTCTTTTTTAATTCATATTTGTTAATATTTCTTCCATACTAATGAAATCTTTATTAATGGACTCATCCGGTTTTTTAGTCATAAGACTACCAACTATAACAGATATAAGTGATAGTGAAAATCCTGGAATCATCTCATATATGTAACCAGATAAACCAAAACTAATCCATAAAATAACTGTTAATCCTCCAACAATCATACCAAATAGTGCTCCCCATTTAGTCATCCTCTTCCAATAAAGGCTTAATAAAAGCACTGGTCCAAACGCTGAACCAAAACCGGCCCACGCTTGCCCAACTATATCAAGAATAGTTTTATTTGGTAAGTATGCAAAAATTGTAGCAAACGCTGCAACTACTAGCACAGATAATCTACCTATTAACATTTGTTCTTTTTGTGAAGCTTCTTTATTAAAAAATGTTAAGTAAAAGTCCTTTGTAATAGAACTTGAGCAAACTAAAAGTTGAGAGGAAATAGTACTCATAATAGCAGCAAGTACTGCAGCTAGTATGATTCCTGTAATGAACGGATGAAATAGAATATCTCCAAGTCGAAGAAAAACTGTTTCTGGATCACTT
The DNA here is from genome assembly GCF_900112485.1 of Clostridium uliginosum. GTDB lineage: Bacteria > Bacillota > Clostridia > Clostridiales > Clostridiaceae > Clostridium > Clostridium uliginosum. The sequence goes on along the minus strand of NZ_FOMG01000017.1, from coordinate 33,313 downwards.
AATGGACTTTTGTGTTCTGTAAAATAAACAAGTCCTGTAAGACCACTTGCAACTGAACCTAAAAGACCTATTGCCATCCAACCAATACCTATTCTTCTTGCTGATTTTAATTCATTTGGAGATTTAATTGCCATAAAACGAACAATAATATGTGGTTGCCCAAAATAGCCAAGTCCCCAAGCTAAAAAACTTAGAATAGTAGCTACACTTGTTCCTCTAAATATATCGAACAATGCAGGATCAATATCTTTGATTCTATTTGCAAATGTTCCAGGGTCTACACCTATGTTCATAAATGTTACAACTGGTACCATTATTAATGTAATAAACATTAGAGTTCCTTGGAAGAAATCTGTAAGACTTACTGCCAAAAATCCACCAAAGTATGTATAAATAACAACTACTGCTAGGGTAACTACTACACCCATTGTATAAGTTAACCCAAAAGTATTTTCAAATAATTTTCCACCAGCTACAACCCCAGATGAAACATAAAGAACAAAGAAAACAAGTATTATTATACCTGATACAAGTCTAAGCATATTAGATTTGTCTTTAAATCGATTTTCTAAATAGTCTGGAACTGTTAATGAATCATTTGCAAGTTCTGTATAAACTCTAAACCTTGGAGCTAATAAACGATAGTTTAAGTAAGCTCCTACTGTTAATCCTACCCCTAACCAGATGCTGGAAATGCCAGTTAAATAGACTGCACCTGGAAGTCCCATAAGCATCCAGCCACTCATATCACTTGCACCAGCAGATAGTGCTGTAACCAAAGGTCCGAGTCCTCTACCACCTAGCATATAATCTGAAATATTAGATGTTTTTCTGTAAGAATAGTACCCTATCACAAACAAAATAAGTATATAAACTGCAATAGCAATCATAGACCATAATTTCATATTAAAATCTCCTTTCAATTAGTCATTTGTTTATAATGATAATTTTTCAATATTGTTTAAATATGTTTAAATAAAATAACTCTTTAATAAAAACAATATGAATATATTATCATATTAATTAATAATGGACAATTAATTTTACAAACACAGCCAAAAGTTATTGATTTGTATGTGGAATATTTTTACTGTTATACCATATAAGAAGGTTACGTATTAACTATATTATTTAAAATAAAGTATTATATTTTGGAATACTGACATATTTTGATTTATATTCTTATATGTATGTGGCTTATTAGCCATAAATCTAATAGAATTACCCTTTTGTAATATAAATTTTTTATCATTTATATCCACTTCAATTTCACCTTCAGTAACTATAATGTATTCTTCTACACCATCATTATGAGGAGTAGATATATGATTACAGCCTGGTTCCAACTCTATGGTGAATATTTCAAAGCCCTTATTCGCATCAAATGGAAATATTGGATACAACCTCATTCTATTATCATCTTCTATTATTGGACTAATGTCATTTTGATATATTACCTTCAAATCATCTTGATTTTCATCAATGAATAATGAAAAAGATACTTTTAATCCAGTTGCAATTTTCCATAGTATTGTACCTGTTATTTTAGCCGCATTTTCTTATCCACTTGGTAATCGTAAAATGATGGAGGTTTGTGGTGATAGATTTAATACCTTTCAAAGAGTTTTTGGTATGACACTATGCAGTATGCCATTTTGGGTAATCATATCAATCTCTGGCGTATTATCTGTTGGTTTACCAAGTAAAGAACAAATATTTCAGTCTTTAATAGTTGCTGTTTTCTCAGGAATTATTGCTACAATACTATTTTTTAAAGCAACTGATATAGTAAGCAGTGATACACATAAGTTAGCAGTCATAGAATCAACACAGTCTGGTGAGGTAATATTTACAGTGATCGGAGGAGTATTTATATTTCATGATAAGATTCCAACATTTATTAGTCTAATAGGAATACTACTCGTGGTTATTGGAATGATTTTAAATAGTATTATTGAATCATAGAAATTAGTCTCGATATGCTTTGTGTAGGTCAAACATATCCCACTATTTATTCAATTTTACTTGCTACCATACTTATAAACTCCTTCTTATCTGAATCTAAAACTTCTGTATCCTTTTGTGCTAGTTTTTCTTCAGTTGTATTCTTTATCCAAGGCTTAATAGCCTTTAATTCCTCATCTGTTAACCTATCAAAGAACAAAACTATAGCTTTAACTTTATCTGAAAATTTGAATTTGAGTATAAAAAGTGCAGGAAATTTATTGAAATCTTTCATAATGTGACATGTATAATTTTTTTAAAAATGAATAATTATCAAATAAATATATTTTTTAATATAGTTGTCTATTCTTTAATAAAAAAATTGTTATTATAAGTAATTGCAAATAAACTCATAACTATAATAATAAAATAATAATTGTATGAAGTTTTTGTTGTGAAAGATAAATGTTAATTAATTTTTATAATGTATATTTATACATTACAAAAGTATGAAGAATAATTCATTTGTTCATAAAAATGCAATTTAAAACTTGCGAAATGTCAAATTAATTGTTAAAATTACAATATTATTAAAAATGAGCGAAAGAAGAGGTTGATTATGGAACTTAGACAGACAAATGGTGAAATGACGAATGAAGTTTCAGAGAATAAAACAAGCAAGATGAAACACCCACCAGGATTGTATTTGTTATTTTTCACTGAAATGTGGGAAAGATTTAGTTACTATGGAATGAGAGCCTTACTTGTACTGTATTTAACTACAGAATTTGTACGAGGTGGTCTTGGTGTTGACAAAGCATCAGCATTAAATATGTACGGTACGTTTGCATCACTTGTATTTCTTACTCCAATAGTTGGTGGATATATTTCTGACAGATATATAGGACAAAGAAAAGCTATTACTATTGGTGGAATAATAATAGCTATAGGTCAATTTGTATTATTTTCAAATCAAAGTATGACGGCGTTATATCTAGGATTATTTTTACTTATAATTGGTAATGGTTTCTTTAAACCAAACATTTCAACACTAGTTGGACACTTATATCCTGAAGGAGATAAAAGAAAAGATGCCGCCTTCACTATTTTCTATATGGGAATAAATGTAGGATCATTTATATCTCCTCTTATATGTGGTACTTTAGCTGAAAAAATAATGGTAACAAAACAAGCAGGAGAAATTATACATTACGGATTTAGATATGGTTTCTTGGTTGCTGGTATTGGTATGGTTATAGGACAAATATTATTTAACTTACTGTCAGACAGATATCTTGGAGACATTGGTAAAACAGCAGTAGGCAAAGCAAAAAACATTGTAGATAAAGAAACAGTAAATAGACCTTTAACTAAACAAGAAAAAAATAGAACTATCGTTATATGTATATTGGCAGCTTTTGTTATAATTTTCTGGACAGGCTTTGAGCAAGCTGGAAGTTCACTTACAATTTATGCTCAAGATTACATAAACAGACAAGTTGGTGTATGGGAGATGCCAGTTTCATGGTTCCAATCATTAAATCCATTATTTATAATATTAATGGGAATACCAATATCAAAATTGTGGATTAAATTAGCTAACAGAGAAAAAGGGGATTTAAGCATTCCTACAAAAATGGCAATTGGTTTGATAATGTTAGGTGTTGGTTTCTTACTAATGGTAGGAGCTGTTATGCAAAGAGGCGGAAATGTAACTGATACTGCAGTAAAAGCTAACATGTTATGGTTAGTAGGAGCTTATTATCTTAATACAATTGCAGAACTTTGCTTATCACCAGTAGGACTTTCAATGGTAAGTTCATTAGCACCAGCTAAGCTTGCATCATTCCTAATGGGTGTATGGTTATTAAGTAGTTTTGTTGGTAATAAAATAGCAGGATGTGTTGCTGCATACACTGAAACTTTAGGACACTTAGAAATATTTGGTGGAATAGCTGTAATTTCAATCGTTATAGGATTAATACTATTAACTTTAAATAAGAGATTAGTAGCAATGATGAAATAATATTATATAGAAAGCGTACTAGTAAGATACTTTTTACTAGTACGCTTTTTTTCTAAATATACTGTTTATCTATTATTATCTTATTAACGCAAAATAAACATTATCATTTGATAATATATGATAATGTTTATTGTTATAAGATATTTAATAAATATAATATCGATCTTAATTATATCTAGTTGATAATGTTCTTGTTATTTTTTTGAATAGCCCTTAATTCATCTAAATAACTATCATTAATTTCCGCTTCTTTAAATGTAGCCATGTTATTCATTACAGCACAAGCTGAATCCATAATTGAAAAAGCCAGTGGGCATCCACTTCCTTCTCCAAGTCCCATGTCTAAATTTAAGATTGCTTGCAAATTAAGTTCTTTCATTGCAACTTTAAATCCAAGCTCTTTTGAGCCATGAGATGTAAACATATAATCTCTTGTTTTTTTATTTAACCTAAAAGCTAAAAGTGCTGCAACTACTGATATAAATCCATCAATTACTACTGGCACTTTATAATATGCTGCTCCTAAAAATACCCCTGTCATGCCTGCTATATCAAAGCCTCCAATTTTAGCTATCACATCTATCGGATCATCTATTTTAGGCTTGTTTATTTCTATGGCTCTTTTTATTACTGCTATTTTCTTTTTAAAAGCATCTTCTAAAATTCCTCCACCATATCCTACAACATCTTCTACTTTATAGCCTGTAAGTGATGATAAAATTGCACTACTAGTTGAAGTGTTTCCTATTCCCATTTCTCCAACTCCAAGAATTTTATAACCTTCTTCTTTTGCATTTTTAACAGCTTCTATTCCAATCAAAATTCCATTAATAGCTTCATCATAAGTCATTGCATTTTCTTTAGCTATGTTATTTGTTGATTTTCTTATCTTTTTATTCAATACTAAAGGATGTTCAAAGTCACTATTAATTCCTATATCAATTACCTTTAAGTCTGTATTATTTGCTTTAGCAATTACCGCAACCCCTGTTAATCCCTTAGTAAAATTTATTGTTTGGGCTAGAGTTACATATTGAGGTGCTGATGCAATTCCCTCTTCAACAACTCCATTATCAGAACACATTATTATTATTGCCCTTTTATCTAATGTGTTCTTTATTTCTCCTGTAATTCCTGAAAGCTTAACCGCCATCTGCTCTAGTTTTCCAAGACTATTTAAAGGTTTAGCAAGTGAATTCATCCTTTCATTTGCCTTTACCACAATTTCATTATTTATATCTTCTATTTGATCAATTATTTCTCTTAATCTATTTTCATTTTGGTTTTTATCAATTATCTTATTTGATTCCTCATTATAATTTTTCACTTTATATCCCCCAAAACATATTTCACTTTATAATTATAAATTACTTTTGTTGCAACTCTGAAAATCGTAATAAATATCCATCTGGATCTTGTACTAATATTTCTTTAAATATTTGTTTTTCTAAATTTATTCTATATTCACTGATAACAGGTTCTTTAAATAATTTTATGTTATTATCATTTAAGTTCAATATAATTTTCTCAATATCTTTTACAAAAAACTGAAAGTTAATTCCTCTACCAAATGGATATTCTGTCATTCCTGTACTCCAGCTCCCATTAATTCCTTCATCTAGCATGAGTTGAACACCATCAAATGAAATAAAAGCAAATTTATCTTCTTTTCTTTCATACTCTACCTTAAATCCAAGTATCTCAACATAGAATTTTTTTGATACATTTATATTACTAACAGATAACTCAGGCACCATTTTATTGAAAATCATCTTAATAACTCCATTCTGTTTTAATTTACAAATTCACATCAATGCTAACACTATAATCTTCTATCAGCGTATAAAATAAACTTAGAGTTTTTTCATTTAAAGTTTGTATTCATGAACTAAAAATTTTATCAAGCTCTCTTCAGTATTGAATACTAAATCATACTGAAACTTAGGTTTTTCTATTACTATTAATTTAATATTGTTGTCTCTTACCGCTTTAAGTTTTTCTATCACTCCACCTTCAATTCCACTATCCTTAGTTAAAATTGCTTTTACATCATATTGAGCTATAAACGCTTTTTCAAGTTCATAAGATATTGGTCCTTGAAGTGCAATTATATCTTTAATTTTAATTCCTGCATCTACTATCTTTGTTAAAACTTTAGGCGATGGTAGAATCCTATGTATAATTCTATAATTAAAGTCTATATCTACAAACTTAGAAACATTATTTCCACCTGTAGTGTTTAAAATATTTCCTTCTATTTTTTTTATATTATCAATAACTTCATCATAATTTTTAACTCTTATTATATCTTCACCAGTAATATTTTCTAGTGCACCTAATCTTTCATATCTCACATATTGAATTTCAAGCTCATTTGCACATTCCAAAGCAGTTTTAGTAACTTCTTTAGCGTAAGGGTGAGAAGCATCAACTAAAACTTTTATTTTGTTAGACTTTATCCAATTTAACATTTCTTCTTTATTCAAAGGTTTTGTGTTTAAATCTTTAATCTTAAATTCTTTAAGAAGTTCCCCACCATAACTTGTAGCTGTACTAACAGCAATATCCTCAGTATATTTATTTATTAAAGATAAAATTTTTCTTCCTTCTGATGTTCCTAATATAAATCCTATCATCTTCTTGAAACATCCCTTTTCTTACTAGCATATCCTCTTGGTGTTATAAAATATCCATTTTTCAAATAACTCTTTGAGTTTCCAACTATAACAATAGACATCATATCTACAGTTGAATCATCAAAATCTTTTATTTGGCTTAATGTATAATTCTGATCATCTCTTAAAGCATTTCTTACAACTGCAACTGGAGTTGAATCTTTTCTAAATCCTCTAATTATATCAATACATTCCATCAAGTACTTATTTCTTCCTTTACTTTTTGGATTATAAAGAGAAATTACAAAATCACCTTCTGCAGCTAACTTTACTCTTTTCTTTATATCTTCATAAGGTGTCATAAGATCACTTAAACTAATATTACAATTATCATGCATAAGTGGTGCTCCAACTACTGATCCTGCTGAACTTGAGGCAGTAATTCCTGGTATTACTTCAACCTCTTCATCTTTTCTAAGTTCAAGAATTAATCCAGCCATTCCATAAATTCCTGAATCTCCAGTACTTATAAGTGCTACATTCTTATCTTTAGAAAGTTCTAAAGCCTCCTTGCATCTATCTTCTTCCCCCATCATTCCTGTTGAATAAACTTCTTTTCCCTCTACTAAATCTTTTATCATATCTATATATTTATTGTATCCTACAATTACATCACTATTTTCAATAGCCTTTAAAGCTCTTAAGCTCATATTTTCAATACTTCCAGGTCCTATTCCTATAACTCTAAGTTTTCCCATATTTAAATTACCATCCTTTTTTATTTTTTATAATTAGCAATATCTTATTATAAAATAAAAAATACTGCAAATTTAAAAGAACATTGATTTTTACAATATTAGACATGCAAAAAAAATAACAAGTCAGTATGCTAATCTATTTGACTAGTTATTTATTTTACAATGCTTTATTTATTTCCTTGAGTAACCTTAATTTCTTTCCCTTTAAAAACAATAGCAAGTTTTACTATATCTTGTATTCCTTTTTCTAATAATTCTGTTTCATATTTCTTATCTTCAATTTGCTTTAATGCTTTCTGTGTTCCTTCTTCTATTGTATCGTTTAAGAAATCATCAATTTTCTTAAATTCAATAATAATTCCTATTTTAGAAATATTTTTAGGGATTATCATAACATCATATCTTCCATATCCACTTTCTTTATTTGACTTAACCTCATAACTTTTTGAAAGTGATATAAGCATTCCAAGTACAAATGCATGATAAACTCTTTCTGGTTCTTTTCCTGATACGTCAAAGTAACTTATATTATTTATTACAAATTCTTTAAATAATCCTGCAAAAATCTCTATGTCACCAGTTACTAAAGTCTTTAACATCAATTCATATTTTTGACTTGTCATTGATTCTTTAAACCATTTTTCAATCAAATTTTCATAAAAGATATGAACTTCTTCATTTGGAATTTTAAGTTCACAATGTAGTCTTCCTCTTATATTTTCTGTCTTAACTGCCTTTAAATATCCACTCATAAGTAAAAAACTCCAAATGTTTTCATTAGAATCTTCAACCTCTGACATAACTATGCTATCATCAATTATTTTACTTATTGAATTTCCTTCTATAAGCTCTTCAAGTTCAAGCTTCATATTGTTATCACCTTTAAGTAATAATTTCTTTATTAAATCATTACTGCTACTATTAATCCAATAAGGCATGAAGCCTTCTCTTTTCTTTTTTAAATAATTTAAAACAGACCAAGGATTATATATTATTTTCCCACCAAAAACATATCCATTATACCACTTTTTTATATCATCTATATCATCCATTGCATTGTAGTAATTCAATAATTGCTCAACTTCTTCTTCAGTGAATCCAAATTTATCATTAAAGTCATATCCTAAAATAGTATCCACTTCTAAATTATTAAGTCCTGAAAAAATACTCTCCTTTGCAACTCTAAGTATCCCTGTTATCAATGACTTTTCAACATATTCATTATCTTTAAGTGCTGATGTTAACAAAGTTCTAATTAAAACAATCATTTCATTGTAATACCCACGTATATATGCTTCTTGAATTGGTACATCATATTCATCTATAAATAGCATTACTTTTCTTCCATAATGCTTATACATATATCCCATGAGATTGCTTATTCCCTCTGAAAATATTCCTACTTGTGCTTTTCTAGAAATTATTTCTTTGAAATCATCCTTGTCAAATTCTGATAATTTGTCACTCTCTAATAAATAGTCATGCTCTTTGTATAAATTAGATAATAACATCTGAATTCCATCTTTAAAATCTTCATATGACAGGTGCTTTTGATTTTTAAATGTAATAAAAATAACAGGATATTCCCCTTGAAGTTTCATTATCTCTTTTTCGTTATCTATTTTTAATCCATTAAATAAATCTTTAGTATCTGTTTTAGTTCTTATATCAAAGAAGTATCTAAGCATGCTTAAATTTAATGTTTTACCAAATCTTCTTGGTCTAGGAGTTAATATTATTTTTGCTCCATTCTCTAAGAACTCTTTTATTAATAAACTTTTATCTACAAAATAATTATTTCCTTCTATTAATTCTTTAAAATCAGAGATTCCTACTTGTATATTTTTTTTCATTTGATGCACCTTCTCTCTTTTTCAATTTTATACACAAATAAAAATAATAGCCCAAATATGCGTGGTCTATTGGGTACATGAGCAAAGATGTAAGTTCAATTAATAGCCCACCACTCAGTATAAATCAAAATAAACAACCTAATTGGTCTATTATTTTTTTAAAATGTCCCTTACTTTAATTATACATTATTATAGCCAATTTTACTGTCTTTTAATAATATTAGGTACACGAAAAAACAACAGATATGCATACTAGTCTTTTATTTTTTAGGCTTTGTTTTAATATAGTGTTGATATTGTTACATTTTTGTGAAGTGTGCATTAGAATTGGACTTTTAGAACTCTTAATGAGTATTGTCATATTAGTTGCTTGTCCGAAACTTGTTTTTGGAACAAGCTGGAATAGGACTATACTCATTTAGATGTTCTTAAGTGAGAGTCAAAATTTTATATTTTGCTGCTCGAACTTACTCAGCGAATGAATATGAGTCGAGTTTCCTATATCAATTCTTTAGCACGCTGAACAATATGTAACAATATCAACACGGTTTTAAAACATAGCGATTTTTTAATGTGGCTTATCTGCTACACGCTATTTTTTTATTACAATGTTTTAAAAAGTTTCTTTCTTTGACGAGCTTTTTTTATTTTATATGCCTTATGTTTATCATTATAAATACTAAGAATTTTTATTAATATAAATCTTTAATGCCTTAATTAATAAAATAAGTGCATAAATACCTAGTCCCCATAATACTAAAACTAATATCATTGGTATTAAGGCAATTGTATTGTACATATTCATCCCCCCTATATAAGGCATATTATAGAACATGCCTTATGTTAATGTATTTTTTAATACTCCAATAGCTAAAGTCATACCTTCATGTTTTATCTTACTAATAATAACTTTTGCTCCTGCAAGGTCTACACAAGGTTCGCATACTCCTGTTATTCCAAGGGTTTTAAGTACAAATTCACTTTTTTCATATTTATCTTGAACAGTTTGTATGTCTTTTCTCTCAAATGTTTTAAATGGACAATTAAGTGTTTCTGCCAACTTAATAAGACCTTCTTCATCCTTTTTAACATCTACAGATACAATTTTATTAACTGCTCTTATATCAAGATTGTATTTTTCTAAACTTTCATTTATAAACTGCTTTAATTTTTTGTAAGGAGTACTTCTTCTACAGCCTATCCCCAAAACTAAATCTTTCTTTATTAATTTTAGTATATTTGAATAATCTGATTTATATTCTTTATCATATTTCAAATCATGAGTTATCCAAATGCAATCTTCTCTTAATTCTTCAACTTTTTCATAGCCCTTACTTATCTCAATTTTATTATAATCATCTTTTATTCCAACTGTTTTTCCATCAACCAAAATAGAAGCTATGTACTTTGCTTTTTTTAAATCCTCAATAATTAAGTCATTATCCTTTGCAACAATATCAGGTGCAACTATTCCTAAATTATCCGTTGCTGTAGTTATTATAGGAATATTATTTAAAATCTTAGACACTTTAAGTGCTAATTCATTTCCTCCACCTAAGTGTCCTGATAATAAACTTATTGAATATTTATTAGCTAAATCAACAACAACAACTCCAGGGTCTATATCCTTTGTTTTTATAAATGGAGATATTGCCCTTACTGCAATCCCTGTTGATCCTATAAATATAATACTATGAGAGCATTTAACTGCTTTTTCTGTAACATCACTTAACTTAAAATTTGATATCTTGTAAATCTCATTAGATTGTTTTAGTATTTCACATTCTATATCTATATTTTCTTTTTCATTAATCTTTTCTGCATTATCAGTTTCTTTTACCTCATAATGAATTTCTTTTGAATCAGCACTTTTCTTTACTACTTCAAAATCTTTTACTATAGTTTCAGATAAATTAGAATCATCTTCTTTACCAGTTTCCTTTACCTCATTCTCAGTTTCTTTTGCATCTTCAATATTTTTAAATGTAGTTTCAGGTAAATTGGTGTCATCTACTTTATAAGCTTCTTTTATATAAAGATTTGCATTTAAAGCTTTTTGAAGAAAAGATGCCATCTCCTTACCTTTAGGAGATGGACAAATTATACTTATACTACTTTTAATCAAACCATCTTTATTAACATCTAAAATATCATCATTGATAAATAATTCTTTATCAGGTTTTTTAGTTGAATCATCATTTGCTTCACAGATTTTCTTATTACTTGTTGCTTGTTCTGTAAAGAAATTTTTGTTCATTATTTTATATCCTCAGCATCTCTAAACATATGAGAAAAGCTCTTGTCATATAGTAAACTTTTATCAAAATTACTATCAATAAAATCTCCAACTAATATTTGAGCACACTTAGTAATGTTATTTTCCTTAACTTTTTCAACTATATCATCTAAATGTCCCATTATTATTCTTTCATCTTCCCATGTTGCCCTCTCTACAACAGCAATTGCAACATTCTTTTTATATCCAGATCTTAATTTATCAACAACTTTATCTATCATTGAAATAGAAAGGAATATTGCCATAGATGCTCCAATAGCTGCTAAAGCTTCAAGATCTTCTGTTTCTGGGACAGGAGTTCTTCCTTCAACTCTTGTTAAAATAACTGTTTGAGTTACACCTGGAAGTGTAAATTCTCTATTTATTGCTGCTGCTGCTCCTGTAAATGAACTAACGCCTGGAACAACTTCATATCTTATATTAAATTTATCAAGCTCCACCATTTGCTCTCTTATAGCTCCATATATTGATGGATCACCTGTATGTAATCTAACAACTAACTTTCCCATTGCATCTTCCATAGTCATAATTTCCATTACATCTTCTAATGTCATATTAGCTGAATTATAAACTTGAACGTCTCCCTTGCAATACTCTAGATGTTCTTTAGAAACTAAAGAACCTGCATATATTACAACATCAGCTCTTTCTAACAAATCCCTTCCCTTAACTGTAATTAAATCTACAGATCCAGGTCCTGCTCCTATAAAATAAACCATCTTACCACTCCTCTTTCTCTAATCTCTACTTGCTATAATTAATGACATATAATCTCTAAGTTTTAAGATTTCTTCTCTGTCTGTAAGCACCGTTTCGCCTTCTCTTCCAACTCTGCTAACATAAGTGTAACTAAAGCCTTTTTCTTCTAAGACATCTAAAACTTCTTCTTCACGTTTATACATCTTCATTACTACAATGAATTTTTCATCTGTTATCTCATTAACCTTTGTAGCTGGCATTACAACTAACTTTTCATCACCAATTACTAAAGTTCTATCTACTAAACTTGCAGCTGCACAAAAAGAAGTTATTCCAGGAATTGTGTTAACTTCAAACCCATGTTCTTTTACATGACTTAACATATGGATATATGTACTATAAACATATGGATCTCCTATAGTTAAAAAAGCTACATTTTTTCCTTCTGCTAATCTTTTTTCTATGAATTCATATGCTTCTTTAGATTTTTTAAGTCTATCTTTTCCGCCCATTGGAAAGTGCATAATTGCAACTTCAGCATCTTCTCTTACATATTCTTTTGAAGTTTCAAAAGCAATACTTTCTCCACCCTCAGTTGCAGTTGGTGCAACTATAACATCACACTTTTGTATTATCTTTACACCTTTAACTGTTATAAGTTCTTTATCTCCTGGTCCTACTCCTACGCCGTATAATACTGCCATTTTTATTATTCCTCTTTTCTTTTTTTGCATTCAATTATATATATTGGATTATTAGCCATCATCATAAAGGTACCTTCCCTATTTTTACTTATGTTAACTAAGGAAATTTCAACTTTATATTTTAATGATTCAATTTTTTCTATAGCTTTATATGCATTATCTAATGTAATAAAGTTCATAACAATTGTTCCATCATCTCTTAAAAGATTATTTGCATTAAAAATAATTTCCTCTAAGTCGCCTCCGCTACCCCCTATAAATATAGAATTAAATCTCACCTTTTGTCCTATAAGCATAGTAAGCGTCTTAGTTGCTTCTTCATTAACAACTTTAATGTTATTACAATTAAATTTTTCAATGTTACTTTTTGTAACTTGATAAGCTTCATCATCTTTTTCTATAGCTAATACCTTACCAAATCTTGCAATTTTTGAAGCTTGAACTGAAATAGTACCAGTTCCGCTTCCTATATCTAATACAAATGAATCCTCTTTTAAATTCATTTTACTTATAGAAATCATTCGAATTTCCTCTTTTGTCATAGGGCAATTGCCCCTAATAAATTCATCATCTTTTATAAACATCATTTTTCACCTTTACTCTCTAATAATTATAAAAACACATAATTCACTAAAGCTTTTATTTAAGAATTGCTTAGGTTTTCCTTGACTTATAACCTCATCATCATAAGAAAGGTTTTCTCCAACAACCACTTTGCAATTAATTAATTCATTATCTAGTAACTTACATAATTCAGTTGGATTATTTTTTTTATCTGTAAGCCAAATTGTTATTTCATTTTCTTTAACCATTTTTAAAAACTCATCACTTCTACCATGTAAGCTTCCTAAATATGCATTATTCCAAGTTAACTTCACCTTTGAAGTTAAATATTGAAAAGAACTAATTCCAGGTATTATTTCAAAGTCTTCAGTAATATTATTTTTTATGTAATTAGTTATTCCATAAAATGTTGGATCACCAGATGCAACAACTGAAATAACTTGTTCTTGCTCACTTAATAAGATTTTATCAATATCTGCTAAACTCTTCAAATAAATCTTTTTTTTATTAATAAACTCTAATGAATCTAAGGCTCTTTTAAATCCTACAATAATATCAGAGTGTTCTAATACATCTATTGATTTTTTAATCATATAATCTTTATGTCCCGGCCCAAGACCTACTATATATAACATTTTTCACCTCTAGTTATTTTTTTAAACTTCATATTTACTAGTTATCTCTTCAAAAATGCCTTACTTACATCTGAAAAGAAATAGAAGTCCAATATGCACTGTATATTTTGTGATAGACAAGGAGATGTAATTAGCTCATAGTTGTGTTATCAGTTAATTACATCCTCAAAGTATATCACAAAACAGATTAGCATATTGACTGGATATTTTTTGAATATGCGCCTTATCTCTTTAAAGATGCCTTACTGCTCTAATGAACTCCATAGTAAGACTGGATCTGATGCACCATAATACATAACTACATCAATTTCTAACTCGCCATAAACATATTCTCGCATTTTATCTAAAATTTTATTTCCTATATTTTTATATAATTTAGAGTATCCTTCACCTAAAAGCTTAACAGCACCTTCACAAGTTTTTTGCTTAAGAATTTTTTCAACAAGTGAAATATCATATCCAAGAAGTGCAAGCTCTAATCCAAATACCTCAAGTCTTACACCATTTACTCTACTATGAGTATTAAAACAACCATAAGCTATTTTACTCATTTTTCCTATGTGTCCAACTATGACAATAGATTTAACCTTACAAGAAACGCATGTTTCTAAAGCAAATCCTATGAAATTTGAACATATAACAATTTCCTCTTCTTTAAATCCTAGCACTTTACAATAATTCTCGCCTAAATTTCCAAAAGTTAATACTAATCTTTCATTATTCAAAGCCTTTTGAGTGATCTCTAACTTTATAGATGCTTTAAGTGCTTCCTCAGACATAGGATAAACAATCCCTGTAGTTCCAAGTATTGAAATTCCACCTTCAATTCCAAGCCTAGGATTAAAAGTCTTTTTTGCTATTTCTACTCCTTGCGGTGCTGAAATTGTAACTTCAACTCTTTCTCCATTAGGTAAAATTTTCATTACTTCTTGTCTTATCATCTTCCTTGGTACAGGATTAATAGCAGGTTCCCCTTTAGCTACAAAAAGCCCTTCTTTTGTAACAGTGCCAACCCCTATTCCACCCTTAATCACAACAATATCAATATCTTCAAGTTCATTAAAATCTTCAGAAATCCTATCAAACTCATTAACAAAATACTTTTTATTGATATTCTTATATTTTTCATGATCCATTATAGATTTCATATCATTATCTACACACTTTTCAGTAATTCTTCTAACCTTTGCTTTTATTTCAATTCCCCTTGTAATATCAGGGTCGTCTCCACTATCTTTTAGAATAGTACACTCAACATAATCATCTTTTCTAACTATAGATGCTATTGGCATTTCTATATTAATTCCCTTTGGAGATGTTACTTCTATTTTATCCAATGTTTCTACTTTATCAAAAAGAAACATTGTAGCTGCCTTTGCTGCTCCAGCACTACATGATCCTGTTGTATAACCACACCTTAATTTTTTTCCTCCGCCTTCCACATACATTTCAAACACAAATTTTCACCTCCAAATTGTAATTTTGTGCTATGTTTTAAAACCGTGTTGATATTGTTATATAAAGCTCATGGACGGTTAAATTCGCTATTATATAACAATATCAACACTCTTCTAAAACATAGCCAAATATTAATTAATAATTAGATAGAAGTTCAGCTATTCATAGAGTGTATATTTTTATTTAAACCGAACAAAATATAATAAAGCGAGGTGCACACAATGAAAATCAAGAAATTTTTAATAGTTTTTTTAATATCAATAATTGCATTTACAGAAAACACAAATGCAATTCCCATATCAGATACTTATAAACAAGGTATATATAATATCTCTGAAATTACTCAAATTAATGCTACTGCCAAGCTCATAACCCCAAACAATGTTACAAGTTTAATAATACTTGATTCTAATGTTAATCAGAAATTCTATAAAAAATTTGATACTGTAGATGAAATTATAAACTTAGGTTCTCTTAAAAATGGTGATATTATAGCAATATTAGGTAGTGGACAAATAGCTATTAATTTTTCTAAATAGGTATTTTATGGGTATATATTTTTCTTTTTTCTCATCAATATCTTTTACTGTTTCTTCATTCATATAATCACTAACTGTTTTAATATCAAAGATTAAAAAATACCGCAAATTCATCTTTGAATAATACGGTATTCCAATTAGTTATTTTTTTATGTATACCCATGCTTTATCCCTAGGCTATATCTTTTTTAGAGTTTAAACTGGAAGCCTTCTGATATAAAAATATATTATATATAATAACTGAAACAAGAAATAAAAGAGTACCTAAGTATTAATTAGTATGTGTTTTTTATTCATTTGCATACCCCCAGGTTGATACTTTTTACTCTTGTGACTTAATATGCACAAATAATTCTTATTATAGCATATTTTATAAATACTGTATTATCCAATTTGCAAAGAAGATTATTTATTAACCATAATTTCACCTTCAAAATCATATTACTTGAGCCACATTAAATCCCTGTTTTTCAGCTTCCTGAGCAAAATTTTCTCCATCAATATGAATGCAGTAAACTTGTTTTCTATATTCCATTGGAACAGTTTCACTTAATACTCTTAATGATGTGTGGACATTTCCTTTACAATCATTTAAACAAGTATCATGATAAATAATATTTCCATCTTTTAAAAATGGAATTACATCAATATTAGTTTTACATGTATCTCCACTATAAAAAATATCATTTCCTTTATCAAATTTTAATACGAAGGAATATGCATTTACGGTTTTTGCATGTTCAGTTATAGAAGAACTTAACATTAACTCTAAAGAATCAATTCGTTTATTATCTGTATTATGCAAAATAAAACTTTCACCTTCAATTGCACCAGTTAGTTCTAAAAACTTTCCTACTTTTTCTTTTTCATAAAAATATATATTTGATGTTATTTTTGATTTCCAATAACAATATCCAACAAAACTTCCTAAAGAACCTACATGATCTGAGTGCATATGTGTAATTAATATATGTATATTTTTTATACTATCAATTAGATTTTTTTCAACGACTTTTTTAAATACATCTTCTCCACAATCTATAAGTAATAATGTATCATTTCTTATTATATATGCTGATGTATTTCCTTCCTTAACATTATATCCTGAACCTCTTCCTAGAAACTTTAATTTATTCATAATTCAACTCCTGTATAATATCTGAATTTATATTGTATTTTTTTACTATAATAATAAATTATAACATATTTTTAGCTATTCCTTTATTCAATTTTCAAAGAACACTTTTATTAGTTTTTACTTCAAATCTACATATAATGTAGCAATTGTATCCTCTACTATAAAAATATTATTTGAATTTATCTGGTTTCTACCATTGCTAACACTCCAACTTCTTAAGTGAGAGAAAATCACTTCTACAGACCTGAATAATTTCCTTTATTTTCATTTCTTATGTTATAATTTTGTATAAAGGAAATAGTTGTATTGTATTGTTTAAGGTATATGAAATATATATTAAGTAAACTAAAGTCGAGACAACTTGATCGTTAATAAGGCATATTAAAATTTAGGCATATCCTAAAAAGCCTATATTTATATATTATGTTTATAAAATTTTCAAAATAGAATAAAGAAGGTGAAAATCACGGAAGAATATATTATTAAAGTCCAGAATTTGAGTAAGAAATTTGGAAAGAAAGTAATTCTAGATAATGTTAATGTTAAATTTAAACAAGGAGAAAGTGTAGCAATTTTAGGCAATAACGGAATGGGTAAAAGCACCTTTCTTCGTATGATATGTGGGCTTACTACTACAAGTAAAGGGAAAATAATTTATGATAAGGACATTAAATTTAATTACATACCGGAAAACTATTCTAAACTTAATTTAACTGTTGAAGAATATTTGAAATGCATAGGAGAATTGGAGAATTTAAGTAAGGAAGAATATAGTGCAAAGATTAAAATTCTTTACGAAGATTTCTATTTAGAAAATATGAAAGATGTTCCTATGAAACATTTATCTAAAGGTACATTACAAAAAGTAGCTGTACTTCAAGCACTAATTAAAAAGCCTGATGTATTACTATTAGATGAGCCATTATCAGGACAAGATATTAATTCACAAAAGAATTTTATTCGTATTGTTAAGCAACTGATATCTCAAGGGGTAACTGTTATTATGTCTTGTCATGAAATGTTTTTAGTTGAAGAATTGTCTAGCAGAATACTTCAAATCGAAAATAAAGGAATATTTGAAATACAAAAACCTAAACTTGAAAAGATTATATACACTATTATTGTTTTTGAGAAAAAGGAAAACAGTACTATTCAATTGGATTTAGAACTTAAAGATATTGGAGAATATTCTGAAGATGAAGAATCATTGACATTAAAAGTGATAGAAAGTAGCAGTAATAAACTACTTTTAAAGATGTTGCAAGACGGATATGTATTAAAATATTTTAAATAGTAAAAGGAGAGATTTTTTGATAGCTTTATTAAAGTATAATTATAAGTTTTATATAAAATGCAATAAGTTTATGATTCCACTTTTATTTTTTTGTTTATTTCAACTTATTTTTTATAGTGAAGGTCCTGTACATTTTACATCAAGCATAATGATATGCTCCAATGTTCTGTTTTGTATAATGACTTGGATTGCGTTCATCTATTGTGAAACACAAGATGTACGTACAGAGCAAATTGTGTTTCTTAAAGTAAATAATAATAATTCATATTGGCTTTCTAAAATAATATTCTTATGGATTGTAGGGATTGTATTATCTTTTATTGGGGTAATTTGGCCGATAATCGCTAATTTAGTTAAGGCTGGGGCTTTTTTTGAAAATAATATTGGTTTAATTGATCTTTTATTAGCATTTCTTATTCAGGTATTAGTAGCATTCATGGGTCTGTTATTAGGATTTATTTTTCAGACAAAAATTACTGGAACACGAAATGTAGCAGTAACGCTTTTATTCTTATGTACATTGCTATCCATCGTTAAATGTGCGTTAGTAAATGAGTGTCCTATTGCAAAAACAATTATGTGGATTTTTCCGCCTGTATCTGAGGTAATTAATTCATGTATGACACTTGGGAAATTTTCTATAAGTATACTTACAATTCCCATAGTACATAGTGTATTTTACATTTTAATACTAAGTTTTATTTACCTAAAATTAATGAAAAAATTATTATTTTGATTTTCCCTATGTTTTAAAGCTGTGTTGATATTAGGCACATTCAAAAAAATGGTGATTAGGAGGATATATTTATGAATAAAAATAAAAATCTATTAAAAATCGCAATTTTTACATTGTTGATTGTTTCTACTGCAGGAAGTACTTTTGTAGTAGCTTCATCAGACAATTATTTAAAAGATAAGGTAAAAAAATTAACAGAACAGTTTAACTCTAAAAAAAGCAATTTAGAGAAGACAGGTACTTATAGTACTGATACTAAAGAGTCTAAGGAAGTAAAGGAACTTGGAATAAAAATAGCAGATTTAAGTGAACAGACAAAAACAGAAGAAGATTACAAAAAAGAACTTGAAGATTTTTTGCTTGGATGTAGACGTGGTTTAGAGGATACTAAAAGAGATCAAAAATTATATTATGAACAATCAACACAAGATTTTATTGACAAAATGGAAAAAAAGTTAGCTGATATAGAAGATGAAATGAAATCCAATGATGAACTTAATAAGAATTCATCTGAATCAAAGATAAGCCTTTCTCATGAAAGCCCTTCTAAAAAATTATTAGAACGATTAAATGATCGTTCTGATGTAGATTGATAATTAAAGTAAAATAAATCTTAAGAGCAGGCTACTCATTGAATCAAGGAGTAACCTAAGCCACACAAATAATTCTTACTATAGAATATTTTGTAAATACTATATTATCTAATTTTCTAAAAAAATATTATTTAGCCTTATTCTATAAAACCTTTCGTCTGCATTTTTTCTGCATTAAGAAATAATCCCATTCCTGTTTTCATTTTTTTAAAGTTCAACTTTTCGTAAAAAATTTCTTTGCCAGGTGCAGCATATAATATAACATTACATTGAGGTATATATTTTAAAATACTATTAACAATTATTGCACCTACCTTTTTACCTTGATATTCAGGTAATACTGCTATATCATAGATTGCAGCTTGATAAGCTCCATCTGAAATTGCACGACCAAAACCAATTAGCTTGTCATCATCAAAAACAAATACAACAGTATGACTATTTTCAAAAGCCTTCTTATGAACTTCTCCTTCAAAATAAGCCATTCCAACGTTTTTTAATAATGTAGATACATAATTCCAATCTATATTTAGACAATTATATTGAATTTTTAGATTCATTTCTTTTTCTCCTTTGCGTATTAACATAAATATAATTTACAGATTAATAGCTATAATATTTCTTTGAATTGCTTTGAATCCCAATATTCCCTTTTATAAGATCCATTACCTCATGTAAATTTTTTCTATGAGCTGCTTCCATTTGCAGTTCTTGTTTGCACTCAAAAGCTGTACGAGCATTTCTTACTATATTATGATTGCAGGAATTTGTTTCATGAGATGCAATTGTATTTTGTAAGTTGCTTTGTGTTTCCACTTGAGCAATAGGAACTTTATTTAATAAAACTTTCTGCCCTTCTTCATCCACCATATATGTACAATAATATTTTCCTTCTGTTTCTGATATAATTTGTTTCTTTTTTTGCACCTTCTGTGTATCTTTAGTATTCTCTTGTGATTCATGTATATCTTTACTCTTACTTTGATATTCTGACGTTATAAGAGAATTATAAGATTTTTTACTACAAACATTATTTATATAAAAACTCATTTTCCCACCTCATTACCATGATTTTCATATATAAGGCATATTAAAATAAATAATAAGTAAGTCAGCTAGTCTATTTGACTTGTTATTTTCTTTAATATGCCTAACTAAGAATTTGTATACTTCCTTGCCTTCATTAAGAATAGTGAATATTTAACTTTTTGACCTTCTATAATTTTTTCATCATAATAAAATGTCTTTGATTCTATATCATTAAATCCAGCATTAATTAAAATACTTTTTAATTCCTCTTGATTAAAACCATTATGCCCATCAAAATCTGGATATTTTTTATGAAAGCTGCCATCCTCTTCATCCAAATCTACAATACACAAGTAACCATTTTTATTAAGTAATTTATAAAAGTTCTTTATTATTGCTTCGGTATTATGAATATGGTGCAATACCATAGAATTATAAATAACATCAAATTTCATATCTAATGAATTTTCATCCGATATATCTAAATGATTAGTAACCATATTATTTACTTTGTATTTATTAATTTTAGAGTTGAGTATATCTATCATTCCTTTTGATGAATCAATAAGGGTAATTCTTTTAAATTTATCATAAAGATTAAAACTTACAAGACCAGTTCCACACCCAAACTCCATAGCAGAATAATTCTTATCAATATCAATTGAATTGCTTATTTCATCTGCTATTATTTTTGCTCTATTAATTCTTTTATCTGTATCCCAAGTTTTAGCATAATCATCAAAACTCATTTTTAACTTGCCTCCCTTTTATCTCTAGTGTACACAATACTATATTTCTTTTTTACTTCTTTACAGTGACTTTTTAATACTTCTTCAAGTGTTTTTGAGAAAACACTACCTCTTAATATCCTGTCTAGCATCCAAATATTATGTAAATTCATTTTAATCATATCATATAAATGCCATATTATTCAATTTCAAAAACACTTTGATTTGTACAAGTTTGAGTAGTAGCAAGTAGTTTTGTATTTATACAAAGCTACTCACTATCTACAGTATCGCATGTAGCGATGGCTATACCAATGTATTTACTTTGTTTTCCCTTATTTTTCACATTTTCAAATTTATAATGTACATGTTCTTATATAAATGTTCTTATATAAATGTTAATACTATAAATTCTACTATTAAAACTTGCATCATTTATGCTTGATTCTAAAGAAATTCATACAAGCAATAAACGAAACAATTTCTTAGTACTTTACATATATAATAATATCAACACGGTTTTAAAACAGCACCTATTTTTTAAATTCAGAACTGAATTATTAAGTGTCCCCAATTAATAAGGATAGTATGGATAATATGGATATGGTGGTTGAGTAATGTAAGGATAAGATAATAATGATAATGTTGCTAAAGTATTAAATGGAATAGATCTACGTCTAAAGCGTCTGAATCTTCTTCTTGGACGACGCTGATCATGATATTGCCTTTGTTGATCAAATTGATTTTCATTTTCTTGCTCCATTGCATCCTCACCAACCAACACGTTAATGTGATTGGTATCTACATCTTCAATAATTCCATCAAATATGTTTCCATCTGTCATTGTTAAAGTAACGTGATAGTGCAAGCATCTCCTACATTTATCTTGTAAATCCTGTAACGTATGCAAATCTCTGTAACAATCTTCTCTTTCAAAATCCATTTTTTAAACATCTCCTTTCAAATACCATGATATTCATCTCCAAGGGGAACTGTACCATTTTAATGAGTAAATTTTTATAAAGAATTCGACAATAATTTACTTGTTTTATCTTAATTAACACCATCTATAAGTATTGAGAAACAAAAAATATCGCAAATTCATTTCTGATATGCTCCCTTTAAAATAGACAGATTAAAAAAATAAAAATCTGTCACTCGAAAGGGTGCAGTTCATTTCTGAATAATGCGATATTTAAATTTGTTATTTATTTTTATTAATATATAATATAAGAAAATAACCTCAACTTTTAAAATTGGCTATGT
Organism: Clostridium uliginosum; assembly: GCF_900112485.1. Classification (GTDB taxonomy): domain Bacteria; phylum Bacillota; class Clostridia; order Clostridiales; family Clostridiaceae; genus Clostridium; species Clostridium uliginosum. The sequence continues at coordinate 10,438 of NZ_FOMG01000017.1, read as the reverse complement.
TTTAGCAGAGTGTTAAAACAAAGCGTTAAAATTAAGATTAGTCTCTTTATATCTTTCAATCTACCAACCTTATTCCAAGTTTTTCATAAAATTCATGGTCTATATTATGGCTAATTGTAAGGTTATTGTCTTTTCTAAATTTTATTACATACTGTTTCATACCATCTCCATATATTCCGTCTAAATCTCCTGGATAATACTCTTTCTCTTTCATCTTTCTTTGTACCTCTAAAACAGCTGATCCTCTATCCCCTGGCTTTAATGTTTTTAATCCCTTTTCAAATGGACCATTTGGTCCTGCATATATGGTTACTGTCATTCCGTATTTCACATACTCATATAATTCCTCAATATCTTTATTAAACATTCTAATACAACCATGAGAAGCTTCAGAACCAATTGTTCCCGGTCTATTTGTCCCATGAATTCCAAATTTTCCCCAAGGCACATTTAATCCAATCCACCTTGTACCAAATCCTCCACTCCATTTAGCCATACCGACGACTTTCCATGTACCTATTGGAGACGGTGTTTCTTGTTTGCCACTAGCTATGCTATATTTTTTTAAAATTATATTTTTCTCAGTATCTACCAAATAAATTCTTTGTTCACTAAGATCTACTAGTATAACAAGATTTTTATTAGAATCAACTTTTGAAGCTGATTGTACAGTATATCCGCTTATATTAAATATAAAAATAATTGTAACTACAAAAAAAATATTTCTTAGAAACCTCTTTCGTTTCAAAAATTACACCTCACTTCATATGATGTCCTTTCTAGTATGCTACCTATTTATTTTTATATTAAAATATTTTTATACAATTTATACTTTATTATACCTTGCATAACTAATTGAATAGACCTAGATAGTGCAGTTCAGCATTTCTAATTCTAATACTTTGCTATAGTTAAGTCATCGTATTATACTATTATGTTCATTGTATAAGGTTGTTATGTAATACAGCAGGATATATATCCTGCCTTATATCTAAAAAGATTAATAATATCTTTCTCTGACTTCTCTTGTAAAACCATAATCAATAATAACAGGCCGTCCATTAATTATTCCCCAGCTACTTTCCCTATCCAAATCAGCCAATAATAAATTATATTTCCTCATAATATTCTGTAGTTCTTTTAAGTTAAACAGTTCCCTTTTATTTGTAATATTGAAATACTTCCATACATATGAAATATTGTATACTTTATTAGCTTTCTGCATTATTAATAAATTAAAGTCATTTGAAACTTTTATAACTTTTGCAAATAAATCGGAAGGATCATTAAATGAAATTTTATACTCACACATATTCTGTGCAATTCCGGCTCTATTTCTTGCCACTTTGATTACATATCCATTTCCCAAATCGAATACTTGCCTACCAGAACCTGAACCAATATATCTATAATATCCTCGTCTTAAATTAAACATAATTCGATTAAATACAATAGCCATTTCAAACACCTGCTTTATAATAATCTCTTTAAAATTATTAGTAAACACCATACATATTATATTATTCACTTCATAGTAAATTAGTTCATTATACCATTATGACTTAATTATTATATATTTTGTAAATTATGTTATAATAAACAATAACCTTATATTATAATTTAAGGAGGTAGCATATGAAACAAGAAAGCATATTTACAAAATGTTCTTTAGGTATTTTAATAGTATCCTTTTTTGTATTGGTAAATGAGTTTATTCAACTAATACCTACTCATTCTACACATTTAGAAGGATTTTTATTGTATTACGGACCATTTATATTTGCAATTATTGGTGGAATATTTTCAATGGTAGGATTAATTAAAAATAAAACAAAATTAGGGCTGTTATTAATAGTACTTAATTTTATATTATTGTTTTGGCCAGTATTTCTGTGGAGTTTACCAACTGCTATTTTGGGATTATAGAAATTTATAAAATTAATATCTTTGGATGCTTAGAAAAGCATAAAACTTTACATCTGATTATATCTTCTAAGTATACTTACTTAAATTAATATATTTCATATTTCCTTGTATCCATAAATAGTAAAAACTCTATTTTCTTCTTCATAGGGAATTGAATATCTTTTTAATACCGAAATAAATTCTTCTGTTTCATCAATTAATTCTCCATCTATTAAGCGTCCTCTATGCTTAAGATATCTTGGTCTTATTTTTATCCATTGGATACCAACAAAAGGATATAACATTTCATAGTCCCAATTTCCTATGTAGGTTACATCCTTGTCAAATGCCGGTAGTTTTAAATCATCAAATAATATATCTTTACATATATAAGGTGGTGGAAATGGTAAATCATTAATCATAGCATTTCTTAATTCTTTCCATTTTGTTTGATTCATCACAGAAAACATTTTTTTCTGTTCTACTACATTAGCAACCTTCTTCTTATATTTTTCTAAATCAAATTTTATTTTTGACTTTTCCATATGACCCCCATTAATCAATTAATTTTATACAAGGCTCTGTTTTAAAGCAGTGTTGATATTGTTGGCATAGTCCATGAGCTTTATATAACAATATCAACACTCTGCTAAAACAGAGCCTTATATTTAAATATTAATATTTATTACTCACCTAATTCACTAACATATATTATGCTAGACTATGTAACTCATTTAATTTCAATGCAAGTTCTCTAGCTTTATCTAAAGCCTCAATATCTTCTTTGGCTGGTATATCATTAGTATGTATAGTACTGACAATACCAATCGGAGTTGTATTCATTTGGTGAAAAATAATATTTGCAGTTCTTGATGAACGCTCATAATCGTGTGTATCCCCGCCTGCTGAAATAACAAGCACACCATTTTTCTTTTTCTGTTTAAACTCGCTGTCTTTTCGTATGCACCTTGAAACAAAAAATAGCTGTAATCTACTTGCAAGGCTTAAAAGTTGTCCAGTAAGTTCAGAAAAATATAATGGAGAAGCTATTATTACATTATCAACTTCATCAAGGAGTTGATATACTTCTTGCATTTCATCGTTAATACAACACCCCTTGTTATCCCAACAATATCTGCAATCTACACAAGGACTAATATTATTATTGTAAGTGTTAATCACTCGTACTTCCCCATCAAGATATTTTACCATTTCGTTAACTAAAGTCATTGAGTCTCCATTCTTTCTTGGAGAACCACTGATAATTAGTGTTTTCATTTTTTCCTTACCTCCACATAATTTAATTTCTAAACATTGGTGTTTCCCTTCTTTATAAGAACTGATTTTTAACCAGTTGAAAACATTTTTCATGCGTATCATATATCTTTTACATTAACACAAGTAACAAGATACTTACCCTCAGGTATTTCTTTAATCTTAATATCATCATCTGAATTTTTAAAGCACTTTTCCCATATAATATTCATTTACATATTTTCCATCAACTATCATAGATCTTTCTTTTAGTCCTTCCTTCTTAAATCCCATTTTTTCATATAATTTAATTCCAACTTCATTTGATTCTACTACAGTTAATTCTAATCTTGTAATATTATTTTCTAGTGCCCATTTTTCCATTTCTTCAAATAATTTAGTACCTAATTTTTGTTCTCTATAATCTTTTAATAAACCAATAACCACATATGCGCTATGTCTAATCCTTTTAGTATAGCCTCGTTCTGCTGATAAAAATCCGCCTATCCTTTCTCCATCATCTATTATTAATGTTAGTTGCTTAAAAATATCTATATTAATTCTATCTTTTATTTTTTCAACTGTTGCTGTTCTTTCACCTGGTTCAAATAACATATATTTTATTTCTTTATCTAATTGTTTTAACATATCTAAAAATTTTTCTGAATCTTTTAAGTTAGCTTTTCTTATATTCATATTTTCACCTCAAAAATTTTTTTAACAACACAATACTACTAAATTTTTGCTCTTTTGATGTAATCTTTGCAGATATACCCATATTGTAACATATCTCCAAATGCTATATTATTCAAATTCTAAAAACAGCATTTATTAAATAGTTATCCTATTGCCTAAGTATTGCAAAGCAAAAATACCCTATACTCATTCCTGAATAATGTGATATTTAAATTTATAAATACAGAATAATATAAAAATATAAATCAACTGAAAACAGTATACATTTCCTCTTTATTTGTATCTTTATTTAATATAAGAATTTGCAGATGTGATATTCCTTTTGTGCCCTCATCTTCCTTAGGCAAAATCAAGTAACAAATACTACTCTTATCTATATAAGCATAATTAGAAGCAGTTACCATATCTTCATGATTTTTTAAATAATCATTGTCAAAATATTTCACTCCTTCATATTCATCTGTAAAATCCTTATTATCAGTTTTTTCTAATGTATCATTTTCTATATCATATAAGTATCTATTTTTATGGTCAGAATCATTATACATTAATATTTGACTTCCATTGTCTTTTACCTTAAATATAGTAACTTCATCACCTTGAATATGATTCATATTAATTGATTCTAAATTTATTGCTCTATAAATTTCTTGATTTAGGATATCATACACAATCAAACCAATAGGTCCATAAAAAATCACTCTATCTTTTGAAGCATATGCTATTTCTGTAAATGCTCCATATTGTAATTCTTTAATTTCTCCTATAGTTTCCTTCATGGTATTGTTATTTACTTTTTGTGATTCTTTAATTTCTTCTATAGGTTCATTTGTAGTAGTATTATTTGTATTTTTAGTATCACATCCTACAAAATAGTTGCAAAAAATTGTAATCATAATGATAATAAGCATAATGTTAATTATTCTATTTTTATAAATATTTTTTAAGTTCAATGATTTTTCTGATAACATTTCAAGCATCCCCCCTTAAATTTTATCTTTAATAAAAAGATATCTTAGTATAAATATTTAATCATCTTGGTAAAAAAATAAAAGTACCTTTTTAAATATTATTAGTTGTTTCCTTATAATTACTTAATTGTCCTCTTTTTAACACATTTAAAATATAGAATATATAATTTTTATCTTCCAATTTTTAAATAGATACTTGCAACAAAAAATACTGCAAATTCATCTTCTGAATAATACAGTATTCTAATCAGTTATTTTTCATATTTAATTTTAACTACTAATCCTTCTATATCTATAAGAACTTAACAACTTAAGCTTTTGTAAGTTCTAATATTTGTTTAGGATTTTCTAAAATATAATTTGCATTAATTCCTATTGATGATTTAGCACCCCATAAAGCTAATGCAAAATCTATACCAGCACTAAATGCGCAATCCATATCATATTTAGTATCGCCAATATATATAGTTTTTGATTTATCTGCCCCTGACAATTCAATAAATTTTAGAATAGGCTCTGGATTAGGCTTATGTTTTTCTGTATCATCTGCACAAACTACTAAATTGAAGTAATTAATTAATTCAAAAGGTACAAAATCATTTATGAATTCTTCTTTAGTCTTTGAAGTTACTATACCTGTTGAAATTCCCATTTCTTTTAACCTATCTAAAGTATCTTTAATATCATCAAAAATTTTTACATGATGAAAATATTCTTTTAAATATTTATTCCATTTCTCATTGGACTCTAAAAGATTAGTTATTCCAAGTTTATTTAATGTTACTTCCCCAGGAATACCTAAAGCAAACCTTAATTCTTCGAAACTAAAATTTTTATTAAGTTCTTCATTCAATAATTTTTGAAGTGATGAAAGAACTGCAATTTCAGTATCTAAAATTGTGCCATCAATATCAAATATAATATAGTTATACATTATTATCCTCCATAATTAAAATAAATAGTTACATGATTTAGGCACATCAAAGAAAATAATAGACCAAAGATGCGTCGTATAATTGGTCTATTATTTTTTTAAATGTGCCTTAGTACTCAAATAATTACTCTTGTGACTAATTCACACAAATATATCTCAATTATATCATATTTTTACAATATAATATAATTCAATTTTTAAAGAATATTATTTATTAAAGAAACACTTTCCACCCAACTCAAAATCATATTACTTGAGCAACATTAAATCCCTGTTTTTCAGCTTCCTGTGCAAAATTTTCTCCATCAATATGAATGCAGTAAACTTGTTTTCTATATTCTTTTGGAACAGTTTCACTTAATACTCTTAATGATGTGTGGACATTTCCTTCACAATCATTTAAACAAGTATCATGATAAATAATATTTCCATCTTTTAAAAATGGAATTACATCAATATTAGTTTTACATGTATCTCCACTATAAAAAATATCATTTTCTTTATCAAATTTTAATATGAAGGAATATGTATTTACAGTTTTTGCATGTTCAGTTAGATAAGAACTTAACGTTAACTCTAAAGAATCAATTCGTTTATTATTTGTATTATGCAAAATGAAACTCTCACCTTCAATTGCACCAGTTAGCTCTAAAAACTTTCCTACTTTTTCTTTTTCATAAAAATATATATTTGATGTTATTTTTGATTTCCAATAACAATATCCTACAAAACTTCCTAAAGAACCTACATGGTCTGAGTGCATATGTGTAATTATTCCATTATTTAATTTTAACGCTTTTAAAACATAGCCTATTTATTAAATAATTATCCCATTTCAAGTATTATTAATCAAAAAAATATCACAAATTCATTTCTGAATAATATAATATTTTAAGTTATTACTTATTTTTACTACTAGATTATATAAGAATATATTCTATCACTCCAAAAATATTTTTGGAGTTTTTTTGACTTTGTTTTTCACTTTTAACATTTTAGATACAATAAACTTTGGTCTATAGATGATTTTTCTAGCTTTTTAGTTGTACCTGTTGGTGAAAAATATATAGTGGTTGCTGATCTAATTATCATAAATCTTCACCTCATATTTACAGATTATAATTGCTTCATTATATTACCATTATAAAGTATGCTATAATAAATTCAATATAAAACTATAATTTAATTAACCAGAGTTTTATAGTGTTTAATTAATTTTAAATAGGTGAGGTATTAAAATATGAACAAGGATTTTTATAAAACATTTTTTTCTGCTGGAATTCCATTTGGAATAATAATGGGATTATTTTTTGGCATATCCAAAAGTATTTATGGTGGCATTGCTTCAGGAGTTATTTCAGGACTTTTATTTGGTTTAATACTTAGTGCTTTTGTTGAAATTCAAAAGAAAAAATTTAAGAAAATTAGTTCAGAGGTAACTAATGGTAAAAAAGTTATTATGGACGGAGGAGCTAATCACTTTAAAGGTGCAGAAGGAGTTGGTGGATGGCTTTATTTAACTTCGCAAGAACTTATTTTTAAGTCTCATGCTTTTAATGTTCAGAAACATGAAACTATGATTCCTTTAGAACAAATAATTGAAGTAAAAACTGTATCTACCCTTGGATTAATTCCTAATGGTCTACAAATTGTAATTAGTGGTGGTATTATTGAAAAATTCGTTGTTACCAATCGAAAAACCTGGGTAAAAAAATTAAATGATGAAATTTCTTCTTTTTAAATTAGCAAGTATTAATTCGAATTTTCATCATGTTTCAACACTATATTAAAACATGCACTTTTATCAAAAAATTATTATTAAATAGACTGATGTGTCCATGCTGTCACATCATAAAAAGAGCAGTAAAAGATAAATATCTAATACTGCTCTTTGTGCTTTTTAAAAGAAAATCCTTCCCCAATAAGTCATTTTTATAATAAGTATTTATTTCTTAAAAGACATTTTAGATAGTGTCTTCTTTATTGTACTTTTGATTATAGTTCATCATCGTTTATTAATATTATGCAATAAAAAATATAATAAATTCATTTCTGAATAATATGATATTTTAGTTTATTATTTCAATAGCTCAGAATTTAAAATTGTTTTATTTCTGATTTTCCTTCATTATTCTCTTTTTTTCATACATTCTTTTATCTGCTAGTTTTAGAAGTTCATTAATATCATCTGAATCATTTGGAAATTCAGATAATCCATATGCAAATTTAATATATTTTTTGTCTCCATTAAAATCTAAAGGAGAATTTTCAAGAACAATACAAATCTTACTCATAATCTCCATAACTTCATTCTTATTTTTATTAATGAATAGCCCTATAAATTCATCTCCTCCAATTCTTCCTAAAATATCATTCTTACCAGTTTCTATTTTCAAGGTATTTGTAAATTTCTTTAAAATTTTATCTCCTGCATCATGACCATAAGTATCATTAATAATTTTTAAATCATTTAAATCTATCATACATATAACAAAAATCTCTTTTGAAAGCTTTGCTTTATCTAAACTTTTACTTAATATTTCTTTAAAAGAATGTCTGTTATATAATCCCGTTAAACTGTCATATCTAGACATATACAAGATATTTTCTAATAATTTAAAATTTTTAAAAGCTATAGCGATATCATAACATATATATTTGAGTAAAATTTTATCTCCTTCACTAAAATCCATATCTTTATTTGTATTGTATATATTTATAAATCCAAGAACTTCACCATCAATTCCAATACCACAAGTTAAAAGTTCTCGTGGAGTCTCATATACAAGGTTTTTCCAAGAATTATATTTAGCTTCTTTATGAAATAGATTCTTTTCTAGATTTGTAAAAATTTTAGGATTAAATAACTCCTCAATAGAATTTAAGTTACATTTATATGTATCTTTAAAGTTATATGTTATACCTTTTATTGTATCTAAATTATATCCCTTTGTAGCCTTGTAATATAATTTATTATTTTTCTCGATTAAAATACTTCCCATCTTAGCATTAGGAATTATGTCAAATACCTTATCAAGTATTCTTTGAATTAACACATCAAATTCACCTGAAGATATCATTTCACTATTTATTTGAAGAATAGACTTTGTTATATCATTCATTTGCTCAAGTTTATATTTTTGTGATTCTAACATTTCATTTGTTTGTTGTAATTCTTTCGTAGCTTGATTTACAAGATTTGTAAATACTTTAATTACGCCTAGATCCTTTCCTTCAAAAAAACTTTTCGTTGGACTTTCATTTTTAGTTAATATAAGTTCGCTATTATTTAAATTTTGTTTTCCTTCATAAAGTGCTAGTATTGTCATTGTTACATTTAGTAGTTTATATGAATTATTAATTGTAAAAAATTCACCATAAGTAAAGAATCCAAAAGTTGATGCAACGTTATTTAGATGATTCATCTCAAGATTAATTTTATCTTGCATAAAAGATTTTCTTGCTGAACATGAATAAATAAAAATTGCTTCAACATTTCTTCTTTTTAATCTATTAGCTATTTCTAGCGAATTATTTATTAATATATTTACATTTCCATAGCCAAACTGAACTTTATCGTTGACTTCAACGTTGCTCAAAAAATTCAATGATCCATCATCATTACAACTATAAGCCACTTTTGCCATTTCAACACCATTTTTTCTTGTTATTAATGGGAATTCAGTTGCAGACATAGGTAGCTGTTTAGCTACTTCAGCTCCAAGATATTTTTTATAAATATCAACAGCTTTAACATTATCTATTGTATAAATCTTATTCTTTGATGCTTTAGTAATAGTCATTAATTTTCCAATAGGTGACCAACCAAAACTATAATCTGTTATAACATTTAATTGTTTTCCAGTAAGTGAAACAGCGGCTATACCATTTTTAGTAATACCTTCCTTAGTAAATACAAATGTTTCTTTTAAATAGCCATTATCACCGGCTTTACCACCACAAACAATAATGTTACTATTAGCTGATTGTATCCCCTTAATAATATTCCAACTATTTGTTAATAATCCATCTGCAAATAAGATAATAACTTTTGTATCATTTTCTACTAATTCTTCCACAATATTTATACCTAATTTATATTCATTATCATTATTATTATTATTTAAAAGCTTTGATTTAATTTTCGTTTTTTCAAAAATAGTAAAAGATATTATAGTGCTATTGTTTAACGTATTTTCTTTATATATTTCACCAGCAGTTGTTGTACCTACAATTTCTGCTTGTGGCAATATAAACAGTAGCTCATCAATAATGCTTTTAATGAATCCTATTTCAACTACACCTGTGAAAACTTGAATAAGTACATTCTCGTTCTTATTAATATTCTTACTATAAATAAAAGATTGCATTTTTTCAAAATTATCATATATAAATCCATATTGTTTCATATCACTACACTCCTTAGATAATAGATAGTGTAAATTTTTCACATTGCTCTTTTTGAAAATTTATATATATGTTCTAAAAAAGTTTATTCATTTAAATTTACTGTGTATTTTTTAGTAATGTAAATAAGATAACTTTGAAAATAGTGAATTTTATTAATTAAAACTTATATATAAATAGGTTGTTGAGTAAACAAAAATTGTAAAAAATAAATAAGCCATTCCTTTGTGATATAATGATTTCGCTAAAAACAACAAATACATCACATAAG
>NZ_FOMG01000022.1 GCF_900112485.1 Clostridium uliginosum | reverse complement strand
TAATTATCACTCCTTAAATATTTTAAAGTATATTATTCCAAAACTACCAACTGATTATGTAAAAAAACAGCAGATAATTTTGTTTTTACACAAAACTATCTACTGTCCCATTATTAACAAAAATAAATATTTATTTTAACTAAATCTATGATATTAAATTTTTTCTTATTTTCTTTAACTTATTTAAAAGCTCAAAAAAGTTTTGTAAATATTCATCATATTCTTCTTTTTCTAAAATCTCATAATCATCAGAAGCATATCTACGACTAAAATAAAAATCCTTTAAATCTCTACATAACCCTTTATACGCTTTAAGTTCAGGATAATCCTTAAGATATAAACACTCAAGTAACTTAACTAAATTATGTTCTCTATTAATCATTCCATATTTTTTAGTGATTATTCCTTTTAGGTTCTTTTCAATACATTGCTGACAATGAACTAAAACTCCATCTTCAATACCTTGAAGATCTTTTGTATTAATAATAAACTTTTCATCTATGTCTGCAAAATAGAACATATCTCTATTTACCATTATTACCACCTCCTTAAATCAATTAAATCTTTTAATATCGCTTGCTCAAAGGATGGAGTAGATGAAATTTTAAAAAATTTAGACTTTGTATAAATTTTTAAATCCACTTCTCTAATTAACCTTAATATTTCTATTTTATCCTCTAAAAAGTGTTTTAAAACTCTTATTTCTTTTAAAGTTTTTTCTTCATTTATTAAAACTAAAATATCTATATCACTATTTTTTGAATATCTCCCTTTTGCTATTGAACCAAAAAGCGATACTTCACTATTTTTAATATGTTTCTTTATAGTATCTCTAACTTTAACTATTTCTTCTCTTAAAGTTCTGTCTAAGTCATATTCAACATTGGCTTTCATTATTTTCTCCTCCAAGCTGATAAAGTTATATATATTTTAACACATATTAATTATAATGGTAACTATAATTGGTAAAAAAAGTAAATAAGAGGTGAGACTATGGATATAGCAACACTATCAATGGTAATGAGTCAATCCAGAGTACAAGAATCAGCTGGTATAGTAATAAGAAATGGATTTTAACATCAGGCTCTGTTTTAATATAGTGTTGATATTGTTACATTTTTGTGAAGTGTGCATTAGAATTCGACTTTTAGAACTCTTAATGAGTATTGTCACATTAATTGCTAGTCCAAAACTTGTTTTTGGAACAAGCTGGAATGGGACTATACTCATTTAGATGTTCTTAAGTCAAATTCTTTAGCACGCTGAACAATATCAACACGGTTCTAAAACATAGTCTATAAATAAGGTATAACAAATTGTACTAAGGATAAGATTAAACTTGCAATAAATATTAAACTAAGAATAATTGCATGTTGCTTTTTATTTAGTACTACAATAGCAATATATTCTCTAATCATTGCATTTGGTAAAAAATAAAGTGCTGTTTTAGAACCAATACCGTGACTTTTTAATTCTGCTTTCTTTGCAAAAAGTCCAGCACGAAATAAATGAAAATTATTTGTTACAAATATACTATTATAGTTATCTGGAATTAAATTTTCCATTATTTTTTTAGAAAACATCATATTTTGTAATGTATTAACTGATTTGTCTTCTAAAATAGTATCTTCAACAGGAATACCTTTTTCAAGTGCATACCTTTGCATAGCCAAAGCTTCTGAAATCTTTTCATCAGCACCTTGACCTCCAGAAAAAATAATTTTTGGTGGTGTTGAGACAGCACCTTGTTTATTATAAAATTCAATGGCCTTATTAATACGACTAGCTAATAATGGAGGAACTCTATCTCCAATCAATCCACTACCTAAAACAATAATAAAATCTTGATTTAATTTAGGTCTGTTAAATTGATAAATAAGTGATATCATTATAAAATTAAAAACACTAAATAAATAATACATTCCAATCACAGGAAAGCTACTTAATAAAGTATTTACTTCAGGGGAAAAGTTCATTTTATGTATAATAACAGATACGATCAAACAGCCAATTAATCCTATAGCTAAAAATAAAGTTAATAAATTAGAATGAGTTCTGCTTTCACGTTTCATAACAATTTTGGCATTTATAAATAATGCTACAATTAATATATAAATACCAAATATAAGAACTAAGGATATCAATAAGATGAAAGCAAGAACTAAGAAAATTAAAAATTTATTTTGAGTTGAAAAAGCCATATAAACAATTGTAATCATAGATGAAAATAAGAAAATATTAAATAGAAGTCCATTAATTAATCTTCTTGGATCTAGTAAATAAGAAACTAAAAAAGCTATAAATGTAATTATTGTTAACCCTACAATTAAAAGCATATTAATCCTCCTACATAAATTTTGGCTCTGCTTTAGTAAGAGTGTTGATATTGTTATATAAAGCTCATGGACGATGAAATTTGCTTTTATATAATAATATCAACACTGTTTTAAAAAGTTGTGATATTAAAATATGAAAATTTAATCAAAAATAGTATAACAAATAAATCTATTATCTTGTAATTATATGATGATATTAAGTAGGATTGGTGTAAATGTCAATGTTAAATTATTACTTATAAATAGAAGGTATACTTTATAGTAACTGAATTTGTACTTTCTAGAATTCTAAAGGTTCAAGAGATTTTTTGTGAAATCTTGATTAAAGATTTCAATTATTTCAAGTTTTTGTTTTATAACAATATTTAATATTATTAGTTTAGTTTTTGGAGAATAGCAATTACAAAACTAGGGTATAAATAAACATAGTTCTTAGTTTTAGGTGAGATTTTTTAATCATATATAAAGCTTAGAAATTATTATCCAGGAGCATGCAACTGTTATTTCCTGATTGTAGCAGAGGGAGTATTACAGATGCTAGCTATCCAATAAAATTAATACAAAAAGTACATGCTTAAGGAGTTGATGGTTGCATGAATACAGTACCATATAATGAATATTTACTAGTAATGCCGAGTGGCAGGGCTAAAGGATTTAATGATTTAGATTTAATAAAGGCATACATAAACAGATATTATGAAAAAATAATAGATCATGAAATTGATAAAGATGATTATAATGATGCTACAGAAATCGGCGCAGAAGAACCAAGAAGAAATATATGTACTCAATTAGGCGTAGAACAAGGTAAATGCGAAGTATATAGTATAGATAGTTTTATAGATACGCTTAGAGAAGAATTGATTTTTGATGTAGAAAAAGAAGAATTAATTACTAAATTATTCGAAGAAAATATAGATTTTAATGTTTATGACTATGGACTTGATATAATTTTAGCTGATGTTGATGTCATAGATGTTATGGAACAATATGGGGAACCAGATTAAAAATATGTAACGATATCAACACGGTTTTATTTCATGTGCCTAATTACAAAATAAAATGAGCTGTCAGAATGATTTGAAATCATTTCTAGACAGCTCACTTTCATTTTATATCATTAATTATTTAGAAATACTTTGTGATAAATTATTTAATGTATTATTAAATTTATCAATTGAATTTGACTGCATATCAAGATTAGCAGCAATTTCTTGAGTTAATGCAGAAGTTTCTCTAGTTAAATCATTTACCTTGTCCATAGAATTAATTACATTATCTTTTGCTTCAGATGCTGTAGTTAAATTTACTATACAAGTTGTAATTTCACCTACTGTATCTTCAATAGCAGTTTTAATGTTGCTGAAACTGCCTTTAGTAGATTCTAAAGAACTATGTTGTGTAAGTAAAGCAGAATTACCTGAATTCATAGCAGTTGATGCATTTATAATATCTGCTTTAATTTCTTCTAATATATTAGTTATACTTTGAACAGCAAGTTTTGAATTTTCAGCAAGTTTTCTTACTTCACCAGCAACAACAGAGAATCCTTTACCAGCTTCACCAGCTCTTGCAGCTTCTATTGCAGCATTTAGTGATAGAAGATTAGTTTGACTTGCTATTTGGCTTATGGAATCAGTAATACTATTAACAGATTCTAACTTTGCAACTAAAGCATTTACAGTTGAAGTTGAAACGGTAAATACTTCTTGAAGTTCCTTTAAAGAAGTATCAAGATTTTCAATAGAACTTATACCATTATCAGCTAATTTATCAGTATCTAAAACTTGGGTATGTACAGTAGTTATATTTATTGCTAAGTCTTCCATATTTGATTTGAAATTGTGTAAAATATCTGTTGCAGCATCTATTTCTTGATGTTCAGATACTGTTGAATCTGCTAAATTTGATAAAGAAGAGCTTATATCACTAATTGATTGGTGAATTCTAGAGCTTTCACCTTTTAATTGAGAAAGACCTTCATTTATTTTCTTTGTATCTGAATTAGTATTTGATGAGGTTACTTCTTGATTATTAACCTTATCATTTTTTTCAGCATCATGATGTTTGTTTGTAAAAATTCCCATAATTTTATCCCCCTTAGAATAAGTTAAGGCATATATAAAGAAAATAACGAATCAAAGATGCTATGTATATTTTGTGTCAGGCAATGAGGTATGTTTGGCTCATTGATTATCTATTATCTATTAGGTGAACATGCCGACGTAGTATGACACAAAATGAATTGTTATTTTTAAAAATATGCCTAATATAACGTTATAGTGTGTCTAAAAGTTTAAACATTAGTTGATTTAATAGCATCTTTACCATTTCTGGCTAAATCTTTAATTTTATATGAAGCTCCTAATGTAGTTATGGTTTTTGAATACCAAATTAATGCTTCTTCATTATTACCAAGCTTTCTATTTAATTCACCTATTAAATACATAGTAGAATCTCTTTGAAGCCCATACATAGGAAATGATTCATTAATATAAGCATCGTTAAATCCTGCTAAAGCTTGAGCTATAAAATGCAATTCTTCTTTTTTCATTTCTAAAAGTCGATACATCCACGCTATTTTTAAGCAAATTATAGCTTTAGTACTTTCTTTAAATTCAATAACAACAGCATTTAATAATGCAAGTTTATAACGTTCTATGGCTAATTTTTCTGTTAGCACATCAGGATAAGTTCTTGGTTTCCACTTTGGTTTAATTTTATTTAAAACAACATCTTTTTGATGACTTCTTAATTTATCAAAGTCTGCTTTAAGTGCTGCATAACCACAATTATTACATATCCATACATCATAAAAGTAAGGATTAATTATAGAATATCTTAGTAAAAAATCAGAATCCTTAGATAATATTCGTGGTGAATTAACTTTTACAACATTAACTTTAAAAATATTATTACATACAGGGCATGTTACTTTTTTTTGAAACAAATGTTTCGTTATTTCAATTTGATCCATTATCGCTCACCTCAAAAATAGCCAATTATCTATCACAAATATATTGTATACGTTTGTCCTAATTAACATAACTCATTATTTATATAATTAACCTCTAGATAGATACTAGAGATATTATATAAATTTAAATAAACAATGAATTTTACAATATATATATAAACATTTTCACCATTAGATTATACCATAACTATTATGCACATTCAAAAAATAATAAGCCAGTATGCTTGTATATATTGCGTCATACTACGTCGATAAATTCAGCTAATAGCTCGATATTAACTGAACCTATCGACGCAATATGACATAAAGTGAAACTTTTCAGATGGACTTTTATACTCAAGATGAATCTAGTTGAACTTATACTCTCGGGGGTCACTTCATCTTAAGACAAAATATATGAAACATCTTTAATATTATTTTCTTTCATGTGCCTTAATAAAAAAATAAAACTATGAATAATGAAATTGTTACACATAATTTAAAGTTTTTGATATAATGAATATGAATGACAATTAAAAGGATGGTATTTATGGCAATAAACGATTGGAAAAGTTTTTTAATGCCTTATGAGCAAGCAGTAGATGAACTTAAGGTTAAACTTAGATCTATTAGGAAAGAGTATAGAAGAAAAAATGAATATTCACCAATAGAATTTGTAACAGGTAGAGTAAAAGAAGTTTCTAGTATATTAGAAAAAGCCAATAAATTTGAGATACCTATAGATTGTGTTAAATATGAATTAGAAGATATAGCCGGAATAAGAATAATGTGTCAATTCGTGGATGATATAGATAAAGTAGTAGAATTATTAAGAGGACGAAAAGATATGCAAATTCTTTATGAAAAGGATTATGTAAGAAATGTTAAAGAGAGTGGATATAGAAGTTATCATATGATAATTAAATATCAAGTAAATATGGCAGAAGGACCAGTTGAAATTCTTGGAGAATTTCAAATAAGAACTTTAGCTATGAACTTTTGGGCAACAATTGAACATTCTCTTAATTATAAATATAAAAAGAATATACCACGAGAGTTAAAAGAAAAGCTTAAGAGTTCTGCAGATGCAGCATTTAGGCTAGATGAAGAGATGCTTCAAATTAAAGATGAAATTAAAGATGCACAGAAATTATTTGAAGTAAAATCTAATTTGATTTCTAATATAATGAATGCTCTATTGACTTTAAGTTCATTAGGTAAAGATGCTGAAGCGGCAAGATACGAAAAAACATTAAATAAACTAATTGAAGATGGGGATGTTTGGGAGCTAAATAGCTTACTGTTTTCGGTTAAAAAAGATGTTCAAAAGTATAGGGATTAAAAAGATTTAAGGCTATGTTTGACATACGTTCAAACATAGCCTTAGGCGTATTCCTTCATATGCCTTAAATGATAGTAAAATTTTTATGAAAAAGGATGATATCACATGAATAAGGAGTATGTACTAAATAAATTAAAAGATCAACCTCAGTACATTCAAGAACTTGATGATGTAGAAGAAGACTTTAAATTATTTATAGTTAAAAATAATGGAAATAACATAAAATATATAAAAAATCCAAGTAAGGAATTGCAAATAGAAGCTATAAAAAAGAATGCATTAGCAGTTCAATACATTGATAACATTAATGAAGAAGTTGGAATTATTTCAGTTAAAGCGTTATGGAATTCGTTAGATTTAATAAAAAACCCTACTGATAAAATTATAGAAGCAGCTATTAATACTAAAGGATGGGCAATTCAATTTGTACATAATCCTAGTGAAAAATTACAAATATTAGCTGTAAAAAAAGATTATGATTCTATTAAGTATATTAACAATCCATCAGAAAAGGTTCAACTTGAAGCGATTGGTAACTATTATGCAGCTATTAGATTTATTAAAAATCCAACACTAAATGCTAAGATTAAGGCAATAAGATTGCAAGGTGAGGGAATAAATTATATTTCTAATTATGATTTAGATGAAATAAAGATATTTATTTATGAAAATATAAATGTAGTTAAGTATATTTATGAAAATATTGATATTAGTTTAGTGACAGATGTTTTAATAGACAAGATTAAGGAAGAAAGCATAGATGAAAAATATATTAGAGATTTTTTAGATTTAGAGATATTAGAAATGGATAAAATTAATTTTGTTAGAGAATATGGCTCTACAACTGCTAAAAAATTATTGGTAGACTATAAATTATCAATGTAGACATCTGAAATAAAATAATGAGTCAGTATTTTAGTCTATTTTGTGTTATACTGCGTCTGGCACAAAATATACGTCACATTTTTTGACTTGCTATTTTCTTTTATGTGACTTATAGAGCATGAGAGGAGAAAAAACTTTGAATTATACAGAAACTTTAAGTACAGTAGATTTAGTTATTAATTCAAAAGATGTACCTTTAATAATTGGAGAGAGTGGAATAGGAAAGACATCTTTAGTTAAAGAAATAGCTAAAAATAATGGATGCTACTTGATTACAATAGATGCTAATTTATTGAAGGAGGGGGAAATTGGTGGGTTACCTGTAGTTGAAAATAAAGAAACTATATATGCAACTCATCATAAGTTGATAGAGATTAAGAAGGCATTAAAAGAAGACGAAGAAAGAGATATAATTTTATTTATAGATGAACTTAATAGATGTGATCATGCAGTATCGCAAGAACTTATGAATCTTATTTTAAATAGAGAGATAAACGGGTATATTTTACATGATAGAGTTAAGGTAATTGCTGCTATGAATCCATCAAATAAATATGATGGATTTGCAGATAGCCAATATGAAGTTGTAGATATGGACCCCGCGCAAGAAGATAGATTTGTATGGATAGAGATGGATTTAGATGTTAAAGAATGGATTAAGTGGGGTATGAGTGAAAATGGAAATGTAAATGAGCATATTATAGAATTTATATCAACATTTCCACAATATCTACATATGCCTAATTCAGATGAAAGTATAAAAGCAACTCCAAGAAGTTGGCATAGAGTATCTAAATCCTACGATGTTTATTTAAAAAACAAAGATAAATATCAATTTAATACTTTTTTGAATGTTGTTAGAGGAAATGTTGGAGCTAATATTGCTAGTGATTTAGGAAATTTTTTAATTCACATAAAGAAACCTTTGATAAAAGTAGAGGATTTATTTGAAAATGAAGTTTTAAGTTTTGAATTAAAAGAAAAGTTGAATAATGAAAATCAT
This sequence comes from Clostridium uliginosum, assembly GCF_900112485.1. Classification (GTDB taxonomy): domain Bacteria; phylum Bacillota; class Clostridia; order Clostridiales; family Clostridiaceae; genus Clostridium; species Clostridium uliginosum. The sequence continues at coordinate 57,157 of NZ_FOMG01000022.1, read as the reverse complement.
TCAAGATTATATATATTAGCTAAAAATGCAATGAACTTTTTGGAAAATCATTCATCAGAAAAGAATTTAATATTGTTTTCTAAAATGCTAGATTTATATCCAAGAGACTTAAGACTTGGAATAATGAAAGAAATAAAAAGAGACTATAAGGAAGGAATATACCAACTACTATTAAACCAAGAAGAATTTATAGAAAGCTTCTTTAATATATTTAAGTAAGAGTCCAAATTTTACATTTGGTTACTCGAACTTACTCAGTGAACGTATGTGAGTCGAGTTTCAAACAAGAGTCCAAAAGTGATGTTCCAAATCTTGTATTTGGATAACAGAACTTTCCCTGTGGTCATCTTGTATTTGGCTGCTCGAACTTACTTAGCAAAAGCGTATGTGAGTTGCGTTTCAGGTTATAAAATAAGGCCCTGTTTTAAAACCATGTGATATTGTTACATATTGTTCAGTGGACTAAAGAATTAAACTTAAGAACATCTAAATGAGTAGAATGAGGAGAAATGGGATAGATGAACTTTAATGAAAAAAGAGAACAGCTCTTAAAGCAGGCATATGATGTAAAAGATATAAGAGAATTTGATAGTAGCTATACTAGGGAATTTTTTAAGTTAGTGGAAGAGGTTATTCTTTATTTATTAGAAGGCGATGATTTATTTTTTGGTCAATTCATGTTAAAAATTAAAAGAAATATACGTATTGATATAACTTATCCAATAGCAACAATTCCAAAGCGGGATGGATTTAATATGTTTTTTAATCCAGTTTTGTTTTTACAGTGTGACAAAGATGAAATGGTAGCATTATTTAAACATGAGATTTATCATATAATGTATTCTCATTTTGAAAGAGAAAAAAAGATGAAATATAGTTTAAATAAAAAATCTATAAATATTGCTTTAGATATTTCTATAAATCAATATATAAAAAATTTGCCTTCGTGGAGTAAAAAAATTAATGCGATAAATATGGAATATAATTTAATGCTAAAAGGTGATAGAAGTGCAGAAGAATATGGTGAGGAAATTTATAAATCAATTAAATCAAGGATTAAAGAACCTAAAATAACAGATAATAAAGATGAATTATATAATGAAATTAACTTAGAAAATGCTCATGATATATGGGAAGAGATTGATATATCAGAAGAGGAGATTAAAAGTTTAACTAAGAAAACTGCAATAAGTATAGGTGATAAAGATACACCTGGTAATTTTCAAAAAATAATTTTAGGATATAAAGAAAGAGCAGAAATTCCATGGCAACTTGTTCTTAGAAATATTTTACCATCTTTAAGGTCTGGTTATAAAAAGACTGTAATGAGAAGGGATAGGAGACAACAAGATAGATTAGATTTAAGAGGAAGATTACCTAATAATGAAGCAGAACTTATTGTTGCTATAGATATAAGTGCAAGCATGAAAGAAGAGGAGTTACATAAAATTTTAATTGAGATTTTATCAATAAGTAGGAATACAAAAAATAAAATTACAATAATTGAATGTGATGATAATATTGAAAGAGTATACAAGCTAAGAGGTGAGAAAGATATAAAAAAGAGAAGCCATAATAATGGAGCAACTGCATTTACACCAGTGTTTAAATATATACTTGAAAATAATTTAAGAAATGCTGTATTGATATATTTTACAGATGGAGTTGGAGAGAAGGAACTGTCTATAAAACCAATAAATAAGAAGATAGTATGGGTATTAACTGGAAATGAAGAATTTTCATTAAATAATCCATATGGTCAGGTTAAGAGAATATATAAAGAAAAAGAAGAAGTTCATGAAGGAAATATTGGACTACAAATGGTTAATGAAGTAATTCATGAGTGGGCTAGATAAAACAGACCTAACATTAAAATCATAAAATCGAGTAGTTTAATTTTAAATTATATGATAAAATTATTCTATAAATTAAGGAGGCTACTATGATTAAAAAGATTAAATTAAAAGATTATATAATTATATTAAGCATACTTCTTGTTATTAGTTTTATTGTAAATATTTACATAGGCATAAATATGATTAATTATAAATATAGAATTGGTAGAGAGTCTTATTTAAAAATAGAAGATATAAAACAAAGAAATGAAAGTAATATGGATGTACTTAATATGAGTATAGAACAAGGTAATATTAAGAATGAAGATTTATTAAAATTATATAAAAATTATGATGTTATAACAAGTGATGTAATGGCATTATGGGAGCAATATGCTGCATATAAACAAAATAGTCTTTCTTTATTTTCAAAAAAAATTGATACTAAAAAAGTCATAGAAAATGATATTCATGGGAAAATAAAAGAATACATGTCAGTTACTTTGAATGAAGCAATGAAAAATAAAGAAACAAAACTAGTATTATCTGATGATTATTTAAATCATTTTAGTACAATGCAGGAATTATCGGAAAAAATTTATAATTATTTTGAAAAATTCAATTCACAAACTTTACCAAACATTGTTGGAGAAGAACGAGAAAAAGAAGTTGTTAAAAATCATTATTGGATAGATATGTTAGAAGGAATATATGATATAAGTGGTGACTATACAAATGTTCAATGGGTTGTAAGTGATGCAAAAAATGTAAATAATGTAGAGAGTATAAATGATGAAGAGATTGCACGTAACTCTATAAACATTAAAAATAAAAAAAGTGTAAATACAACAGATAATGTTAATACTAAAGAAAATAAGGCTAAATAAAAATACAACTACTTATTATAAAGTAGTTGTAAGTTTTTGATATTAAATTTAATGACAACCGTTACAAGATCCGCCACATCCACCTTCAGGTGCAATAACTGGTTTTAAACTTAGTCCTCTGCCGTCATTTTCATTAGTAGAAATAATAATAAAGCCACCAAATTCATCTATTAGGTTTTTTTCAATGATAAAAGATATATCATTAACTTTTTCAACTACATCATTTTCAGTAGTTTCTGAAACTGATATGTTAAATACAGGACCACTGCATGCAGAGCCTGCAAAGTTTATCCTAATATTAAAATCCACTATGCTATTTTCTTCTAAAAAACCTTTAAATTCGTTATAAGCTTCTTCACTTATAGTAATGTTTTTCATATAAATCACCTACTTAAAATAAAATGGTTGACTTAAGGTCAACGCAATAAGTATAACATACAAAATTTAAAATAAAAAGAAAAGATTATTTGAATACAGCTCTAAATAGTATATAATTTTAAGTTAAATTATACCAAAATTGTAACATACTATGGTATAATATGATTTAAGTAGAGTGCTTAACTACTATGTCTGACACCCAATATACGTCGCATCTTTGACTTGTTGTTTTCTTTAATATGCCTAAATTTAATATTTGATTATGTTTAATTATAAAAAAATATAGAATAAAAATGCAATATACGATATAATTTAACTTTAAAACTTGTCAATGAATATTTTTAAATAATATATTAAAACTTATAAAGAAACCTTAGCCAAATCCATATAAGAATTAAGGAATTATTGAGTAAGTTTCACACTAGATTTAGAAGGGAAAAAGCTATGAAACCATACGACCAAAATTTTATAAGCCAAGAGATACAGGAATATAATGGTTTGATAAATGAATGTACTTGTGGAGATTATGGAATCCTAAAAGAAAATAGCTTAGGACATAAATTACAAGGATATATGTATGAAAATGAACAAGAAGAATATAATCTTCCTATAATTCAATTATTAAAAGATAAAGTAAGTTTGATGAGACTTAGTCCTAAAGAAATACAAAGTTCTTATGAAATAATAAAATTTGCTAAAGGAAAAGTTGGAATTGTAGGACTTGGACTAGGATATGTAGTACAAAAAATTGCAAAGAAATCACAGGTAGAACAAGTAATTGTATATGAGATAAGTGAAGAAGTGATTAGCCTATACAAGCAAAACTTTGGAGAAAATAATAAAATCAAAATTATACAAGGTGATGCTTTTAAAGCCAACTCAGAATGTTTTGATTTTTTCTATGTTGATATTTATGAATATAAATTAGATTTAAAAGTTGTGGAAGATTATAAAAAATTAATTAAATTACATGATATTAAGGAATATTCATTTTGGGGAATTGAGCATTTTCTTTTAAGTTGTAAGTATGAAGATATAGTATGGGTGTATGTACCTGAAGTTTGGATTGAAATGAGCAAACATCTGTATACAGCACTTGATGATTCCGGTTATATTAAATATTACAAGCAACTGGAAGAAAATAAGGTTAAAGAAGTATTATTAGCTTTTAAAGAAATTTTAAATGATGAAATATAAAAGAACTTATGCTAGATTATAGCATAAGTTCTTTTTTTTATATCCTTTATTTAACGACAATATTAACAAGTCGTCCTTTTATAACAATTACTTTAAGTACATTTTTACCTTCAGTATTTTCTTTTATAGTTTGATTTTCTAATGAAACTTTTTTAATTTCATCTTCATTTAAATTAGAAGGTATATTTATTTTTGCTTTAATCTTACCATTTATTTGAATAGCTATTTCAACTTCATCTTTAACTAAAGCTTGAGGATTAAATTCTGGCCATTTTTCATTAAAGATTGTTGAATTAAATCCAAGTAAACTCCAGTGTTCTTCAGTAAAGTGAGGAGCAAATGGTGATAATAATTTTAAGAAATCAATAATTGATTCTTTTAAGAAGATTGAATTCTTTTTATCTTCTTGAAGATATTTAGTAAAAGCATTAACAAATTCCATTAATCTTGCAATAGCAGTATTAAATTGCATCTTATCAGTATCTTCAGTAACACCCTTTATAGTGTGATGTCTCCAATAATTTAATTCTTTTTCTGTAGCATCAATAGAAGTTTTATCATTGTCATTATGTTCTATTAAAGATCTAGCAGAATCTAAAGTTCTTTCGATTTTATCTACAAATCTACCTATGGATTTAATACCATCATCACTCCAAGCACCACCTTCAGTGTATGAGAATCCAAACATTAGATACATTCTAAATACATCTGCACCATATTCTTTAATATAATCATCAGGAGAGATGGTGTTTCCTTTTGATTTACTCATTTTTAATCCATCTGGTCCTAAGATTAAGCCTTGGTGTGTTAAGCTTAAGAATGGTTCATCAAATTTTAAGTATCCCATATCTCTTAAAGCTTTAGTTATGAATCTTGCATATAATAAATGCATACAAGCATGCTCAGGTCCACCTACATATTTATCTACAGGAAGCATTTTATTAATTATTTCTGGGTCAAATGGAGCATCTGTATTTTTATTGTCTGCATATCTTAAGTAGTACCAAGATGAACATACAAATGTATCTAGGGTATCAGCTTCTCTTCTTGCATGACCACCACAATGTGGGCAAGTTGTATTCATAAATTCTTCTGATTTTCCAAGTGGTGATTTTCCGTCTGGTGTAAATTCTACATCGTATGGAAGCAATACAGGAAGATCCTTTTCAGGAACTGGAACTATACCACACTTCTCACAATAAACAACAGGAATTGGAGCACCCCAATATCTTTGTCTTGAAACTAACCAGTCTCTTAATCTATAGTTAACTTTTTCTTTTCCTAAATTATCTTTTTCTAAACTTTGAACTATTTTAACTTTAGCATCAGCAGTACTTAAACCATCGAATTCACCAGAGTTAACAAGAACACCATGTTCACAATAAGGAAGTTCTGGATTAGTTCCTTTTCTATCAGTTATAACTCTTTCTATTGGTAAGTTAAACTTTGTAGCAAAAGCAAAGTCTCTTTCATCATGAGCAGGTACAGCCATTACACAACCAGTACCATAAGTTGCAAGTACATAATCACTAATCCAAATAGGAACCTCTTTACCGTTAATAGGATTTATTGCATAAGAACCTGTAAAGACTCCTGTTTTTTCTTTTGAAATAGATTGTCTTTCAATTTCAGTTTGCTTGCTAGAAACTAGTTTATATTCTTCAACTTCATTTTTATGTTCAGGAGTTGTTAGATTATCAACTAATTTATTTTCAGGAGCTAAAACAACATAAGTTACTCCATTTAGAGTATCAACTCTTGTTGTAAAGACACCAAATGTTATGTCAGAATCTTTAACTTTAAAAGTAACCTCTGCACCAGTTGATCTACCAATCCAATGTTTTTGCATAGATTTAGTTTTTTCAGGCCAATCTAAAGTATCTAATTTTTCTAATAATTCATCACCATAATCAGTTATCTTAAAGAACCATTGAGTTAAGTCCTTTTTAATAACCTCAGTTTCACATCTTTCACATACACCATCTAAAACTTGTTCATTAGCTAAAACAGTATTACAAGATGGACACCAGTTTACAGGAGCATTTTTTCTGTAAGCTAATCCTTTTTCAAGTAGTTTTAAGAATAACCATTGAGTCCATTTATAGTAATCAGGAAGACAAGTTACAACTTCACTTTCCCAGTTAAACATAGCACCCATAGCTTTTAATTGTTTTTCCATTGTTTCTATATTTTTCAATGTAGAATCTTGAGGATGAATACCTGTTTTTATTGCATAATTTTCAGCTGGTAATCCAAATGCATCAAAACCCATTGGTTGGAATACATTATATCCTTGCATTCTCTTTAATCTTGCCCATGAGTCAACAGGACCATAGTTAAACCAGTGACCTGCATGTAATTGAGCACCTGATGGATATGAGAACATTTCAAGTGTATAAAGCTTTTTATCTAATTTACTAGAATCAAATTTATAAGTTTGATCATTTTCCCACTTTTCTTGCCACTTTTTATCTGTTTTTGTTCCGTAATTCGCCATTGTTTATTAATTCCTCCTTATATAATGCATCTTTAACTTGTTATTTTATTTTATACGTTTTATTTCAGATGCCTAATTTAGTGCATAAAAAAAGCCTTTCATCTCGATTAAGAGACGAAAAGCATCATTTCCGTGGTACCACTCTTATTAGAAAAATTTAATTAATTTTTCTCACTTGATATTATAACGGCATTACCGTACTTGCTTTAACAAGTAAACTCCTAGGCAAGTTCATATAGCTATATCACTATTTTTCACCAAACAATAGCTCTCTTTAAGATATATTAAATATTACTACTCCTATTCATAGTTTAGTATATTGTATTTTTAGATTATTATATATTAAAAAAGATGAAAAAGTCAAGAAGGTGAACTTTTTGCAAAATATATAATTTAATACTAGTACATCATGGTACAATATAATAGAATAAAGTATACACATGCTTGTTATATTTGTATATTTTAATATATATATTCTAATAAAAATTATTCATTTTATTTTAGTAATATGGTCTATTTACAATAATAACGTACATAATATAAAATTAAATTAATTTAGTAATCTCAAAAAAATAACAGTCAAAAATAGACTAGCATATTCACTAATTATTTTTTTGAAGATACCTTATGAAATTATTTAAAAGTTAATTTTTGATTAACTTATAGAAAAGAGATGAAGTAATATGAATGCGCTTTTAGCTATAGGTGTGATTGTTTTAGTGTTAAACATTTTATTTTCCTTATCACTAGTATTTATAGAAAGAAAAGATCCAACAACAACATGGGCCTGGCTATTAATATTAATCATATTACCAGGTTTTGGATTTATGCTTTATCTTTTATTAGGTCAAAATTTAAGTAGACAAAAGATTTTTAAGGAAAAGATACAAATAGATGAAAATAAGAAAAGGGACTTAAGTAGTAGATATATTGTAAATACTAACTCACATGATGGAGGAGAGAGATTTTTTGATTTGAGAAAAATGAACTTTAATCATTCGGGAGCACAATATACAACTAATAATGATGTAACTGTATATGTTAATGGAGTAGATAAATTTAAACAATTAATAGAGGATATTAAGAATGCAAAATATTATATTCATGTAGAATATTATATTTTTCGTAATGATTGTTTAGGTAAAGTAATTATTGAAGAACTTACTAAAAAGGCTAAAAGTGGACTTGAAGTTAGGCTTTTAACTGACAGTATGGGATCACATACTTTAACTAAAAGGGCTCTTAAGCAATATTTAAATGCTGGTGGAAAATTTGCAATATTTTTTCCGGGAATATTGCCACATATAAATACTCGTATAAATTATAGAAATCATAGAAAAATAGTTGTAATAGATGGTGAATATGGTTATGTTGGAGGATTCAATGTTGGAAAAGAGTATATAAATAAAGATCCTAAAGTTGGCTTTTGGAGAGATACTCATGTTAGAATTCAAGGAGAGGCTGTAAATGATCTAAATGAAAGATTCTTATTAGATTGGTGTTATGCATCAGGAGAAGAGATAGAGGATTATAAGAAATATTTATCAGGAGGTTTACATGAAGTTGGAGATGTTGGCATTCAAATTGTAACAAGTGGTCCTGATCATGAAGAAGAATATATTAGAAATGGTTATATTAAGCTTATCAATAATGCAAAAAAAAATGTATATTTAGAGACACCATATTTAGTTCCGGATTTACCTATATTGGAGGCGCTGAAAATATCAGCACTATCTGGAGTTGATGTAAGGATAATTATTCCAGGAAATCCAGATCATTTTTTTATGAAATGGGCAACTAGTTCATATATTGGAGAACTTTTAAATGCTGGAATAAAGATGTATAATTATGAAAATGGATTTATTCATGCAAAAACAATAGTTGCAGATAGTTCAGTAGTTACAATAGGAACAGCTAATATGGATATAAGAAGTTTTAAATTGAATTTTGAAGTTAATGCATTCATATATGATGAAAGAATAGCGAAGGAATTAGAGAGTCAATTTATGAAAGACATTGAGTCTTCAGAAGAAATAACAATAGAAAGTCATGCTAATAGGAGTATTTACCTTAGAATAAAAGAGTCGATAGTCAGATTGGTTTCTCCAATATTATAATTAAATTAATAAAAATATTGGAGAAATTATAAAAAAATATCAAAAAATATTGACAAAATATAATAAGTGGCTATAATTAAAAACAAATATATTATCATATTATTAGTGTAATAGGAGGGCATCATGAAAAGAGATATTAATAAAACAGTTACAGCAAAATTTTATAGTTTTTTCTATTTTACATTCTGGGGCTTTTATTTTAGCGCTGGCTATTTATTTTGCAGAAAACTGAATAATATATCTTTAATGGGTGCTTAAATTATAGAACAACTTTAAGAAGTTTAAAATTATTAAAAGTTTAGTAGTTAATAGAGCTCATAATGAGCTCTATTTTTTTTATATAAGGCACATCCAAAAAATAACAGATCAGTATGCTTGTCTATTTTGTGTCATAAGGAAGCTCGACTTGTATACACTCGCTGAGTAAGTGATTCACACAAAATCATTTCTCGAACTTAGTTAACGCATATTTGGTCTGTTATTTATTTCATGTACCTAAAATTTAAGGGGGCAATGAAAATGATAGTAATATTAAAGCAAAAAATAGAACAAGAAAAGATAATAAAATTAACAGAGGAATTAGAAGCTCAAGGAGTTAAGGTAAATCCAGTTATAGGAACTGAAATAAGTATTTTAGGATTGGTCGGAGATACGAGCAGAATTGATCCATCAAAAATTGAAGCAAATACAATAGTTGAAAAAGTAATGCATGTACAAGAACCTTTTAAAAAAGCAAACAGAATGTTTCATCCAGATGATACAATAGTTGATGTAAATGGAGCAAAAATTGGTGGAAATAAAATAGCGATGATTGCAGGGCCATGTTCAGTTGAAAGTGAAATACAAATAACTGAAATAGCTAAAGATGTTAAGGAGATTGGGGCTAACTTCTTAAGAGGTGGTGCGTTTAAACCAAGAACTTCACCATATGCATTCCAAGGATTAAAGTATGATGGATTAAATCTTTTAAAGGTTGCAAGAGAAAAGACAGGGTTACCTATAGTTACAGAAATCATGTCACCTTATGATATAGAAGTATTTAATGAAAATGTTGATGTAATTCAAGTTGGAGCTAGAAATATGCAAAATTTTGATTTACTTAAGGAACTTGGAAAAATAAATAAGCCAATTCTTTTAAAGAGAGGTTTATCAGCTACACTTGAAGAGCTATTAATGAGTGCTGAATACATTATGGCTGGTGGAAATGAAAATGTTATTTTATGTGAAAGAGGAATAAGAACATTTGAAACTTACACTAGAAATACTTTAGATTTAAGTGCAATACCTGCTCTTAAGAAATTAAGTCATTTACCAGTAGTTGTTGATCCAAGCCATGCAACAGGTAAGTACTGGATGGTAGCACCTTTGGCTAAAGCTGCAGTTGCAATTGGAGCAGATGGTCTTATTATTGAAGTACATAATGATCCAGCTCATGCGTTATGTGATGGTCCACAATCAATTAAACCAAGTAAGTATGAAAAACTTTTTGAAGAATTAAAAGTTATTGCAAATGCAGTTGGAAGAGAAATTTAAGGTAATTGTTAATGCATAATTAAGGAATAAATTCTAATGTAACTTAAAAATATATTGTAAGAATTCTAGTAAGAATTTCATCCATAATTTATATTAAAAATTTAAGTGTAAATTATACTATACCAGATATAAAGAGGAGAGTTAGAGATGCAAGACTTAATTGTTGATTTAAAGGAGAGAAGCTATCCTATTATAATTAAAAAAGGATTAATTGATAATATTAATATAGAGATAAAGAAGATTTATAAAGGGAAAAAGATATTTATATTAACAGATAAAAATGTAGGTTTTCACTATGGCGATAAGGTTAAATCATGTTTGAGTAATTCGGGGTATGATGTTAAATTAATGGCTTTAGAACCTGGTGAGGAAACTAAGTCTTTTGATACTCTTCCTTCAATATATAATGAATTTTTAGATTTTAAACTAACAAGAAGTGATCTGATTATAACACTTGGGGGTGGAGTAATTGGAGATCTTGGAGGTTTTGCTGCATCTACTTTCTTGAGGGGAGTAGCCTTTGTACAAATACCTACCTCATTACTTGCTCAAGTTGATAGTAGCGTAGGAGGGAAAGTTGCAGTAGATTTAGAAAGAGGCAAAAACTTAGTAGGAAGTTTTTATCATCCTAAATTAGTTTTAATAGATTCAAATGTTTTATATACCTTAAGTGATAGATTCTTTTTAGATGGAATGGCTGAGGTTATAAAATATGGATGCATAAAGGATAAGGAATTCTTCTATTTTTTAAAAAGCTTAAAAAGTAAAAAAGAAGTTATGAACAGTATTGATAAAATTATCCACAGATGTTGCTTCATTAAGAAATGTGTTGTGCAGAATGATGAGAAAGATACTGGAGAAAGAATGCTATTAAACTTTGGTCATACTTTAGGTCATGCTATAGAAACTTATTATAAATTTAAGAAGTTTAGTCATGGTGAGGCTGTTGGAATAGGAATGTATAACATAACTAAACTTTCAGAGGAAAAAGGATTTACGGAAAAAGGAGTAGCTGATGATATCAAAGAGATCTTAATTCAATATTCTCTTCCTTATCAAGTAGATATTAAGGATAATTCAGAAATTCTAGAAACTATAGCATTGGATAAAAAAAATATTGATGATGTTCTTAAAGTAGTGTTACTTAAGAATATGGGAGAAGCATTTTTAGAAAACACAAATGTAGAATTTTTTAAATGATAATAAGCGCTAAATAAATAATAATAATTTAATCTTTATAATGGAGCAGAACAAATTGGATAAAGAATATAGAGTGGTAATGTGCAACAATAATTGAGTATACTGAGTATGAGATTTGGAGGAAGATTATGGGGAATTTAAAATTATACCCTAAGAAATTAGAAGGTGAAGTTAAGATACCACCATCTAAGAGCATGGCTCATAGAGCCGTAATTTGTGCAGCACTTGGAAATGGGATAAGTAAGATTGAGAATATAGATTATTCAGATGATATTATTGCAACTATTGATGCAATGTCATCTCTAGGTGCAAAGATAACAAAAAAAGAAGATTATCTTGAGGTTTGTGGAGTTAAATGGAATCCTTCTAATAATGATGAATGTAGCAAATTACATTTAAAATCAAATAGTGAAAGAATTATAGATTGTAATGAATCAGGTTCAACATTAAGGTTTTTAGTACCGATTGCTGCTTTGTTTGATGGAGTTAACAGATTTGTTGGAAGGGGTAATTTAGGAAAAAGACCACTAGATACATATTACAATATATTTGATAAGCAAGGTATAAAGTATAGCTATAAAGATGGAATTTTAGATTTAAAGACAGAAGGAAGATTAAAGTCAGGAGAATTTAAAGTAAAAGGAAATATTAGTTCACAATTTATAACAGGATTACTATTTACTCTTCCTCTTTTAGATGAAGATTCTAAAATTATAATAACAACAGAAATGGAATCGAAGGGATATATTGATTTAACTTTAAGTGCTATTAAAGATTTTGGTGTAGATATTATAAATAACAACTATGAAGAATTTATAATAAAGGGTAACCAAAGTTATAAGAGTAGGGATTATAGGGTTGAGGGAGATTATTCTCAAGCTGCTTTTTTCCTTTCTGCTGATGCAATTTCAAATGATGTTATTGTCAATGACTTAAAATTAGATTCTCTTCAAGGTGATAAAGAAGTACTTGATATCTTAGAGAGAATGGGATTAAGTCTAAGATATAAAAATTCTGGATTAATAGGAAAAGTTGAAGGAAATCTGAGAGCAACGGTTATTGATGGATCTCAATGCCCAGATATAATTCCAGTAATTTCGTTAGTTGCAGCTTTAAGTGAAGGTACTACAGAAATAATAAATGCTGGAAGACTTAGAATTAAAGAATGTGATAGATTAAGTGCTGTGACGTGTGAACTTAATAAATTAGGAACAAAAATTTCAGAAAAAGAAGATGGATTAATAATAAAAGGAGTTAAAGAACTTAAAGGCGGAGTAGAGGTTTGGAGCCACAAAGATCATAGAATTGCAATGACTTTAGCTATAGCTTCTACTGTATGTGATTTACCTATAATATTAAAGGATTATGAATGTGTTTCAAAGTCTTATCCGGAGTTTTGGGAAGATTTCAAAGCAATAGGAGGTGTATTTAATGAGTGGAATGTGGGGGAATAAACTAAAGTTTTCAATCTTTGGTGAATCTCATGGAGTAGGAATAGGAATTACAATAGATGGGCTTCCTGCTGGAGTTGAAATTAACATGGAAGATGTTATGAAGGAAATGGCAAGAAGAGCACCAGGTAAGAGCAATTTATCTACAGCAAGAAAAGAAACAGATGCACCTGAAATTTTAAGTGGATTTTTTGAAGGTAAAACTACTGGAACACCTTTATGTGCTGTAATTAGAAATGCAGATATGCACTCTAAGGATTATGGTAAGCTTAAGGATTTGGTTAGGCCAGGACATGCTGATTATCCAGGATTTATTAAATATAATGGTTTTAATGATTACAGAGGTGGAGGACACTTTTCAGGAAGGATAACAGCACCACTAGTATTTGCAGGTGCTATATGCAAACAAATATTAGAAGCAAAAGGAATAATTATAGGTGCTCATGTTAAGAGTATTGGAAAAATTCAAGATAAGAGTTTCGATCAAATTGAATTAAATAAGGAACTTTTAAATAAGCTAAAGTGCAATGAATTACCACTTATACTTACTGAAAAAGAAGATGAAATGCGAAACACAATTCTTGAAGCAAGAAAAGATGGAGATTCAATAGGAGGGACTATTGAATGTACTGTTATTGGAATTAACCCGGGAATTGGAAATCCATTTTTTGATTCAGTAGAATCAACATTAGCTCATCTTATGTTTTCAGTTCCTGCTGTTAAAGGTATAGAGTTTGGAAAAGGGTTTTTGATGAGTGAATTAAGAGGTTCAGAATGTAATGATGAATATTATTATGAGGGTGACAAGATTAGAACATATACCAATAATAATGGTGGAATTACAGGTGGAATAACTAATGGAATGCCAATATTATTTAAGGCTTGTATAAAACCAACACCATCAATATCAAAGAAGCAAAGAACAATAGATATAGCTGAAAAGAAAGATTCCGAACTTGTAATTGAAGGAAGACATGACCCATGTATAGTACAAAGGGCAATTCCGGTAATTGAGTCAGTAACTGCAATTGGAATACTTGATTTAATATTAAATGCTTAATATTTATAAAGATATTTAAGGAGATGTAAAATGGGGGATATAGATTGTTATAGAAAGAAAATTGATGAGATAGATAGAGAAATAACTAGACTTTTTGAAGAAAGAATGGATACGGTTATTAATATTGCTAAGTACAAACAAGGTAATAATTTACCTATTTTTAACAAAAATAGAGAAGACGAGGTTATTAAAAAAAATATAGGATATCTTAAAAATAATGACTATGCTAAAGAAACAAAAAAGTTTTTTACAGACTTGATGGAGGTTTCTAGAGGACTTCAAAGCAGGAAAATGGAAGAAAATATTAAAGAAGATAATGTTAGGTTAGAAAATTCTAATAATAAAAAATCTGGTAATATTGGATTTTTTGGTGTGATTGGATCTTTTTGTGAAGAAGCTATGCTTAAGTATTTTAGAGATACAGATAATGCAAAAGCGTATGATGAATTTGAAGATGTATTTTTAGCAGTAAAAAATGGTGAGATTGATTATGGAGTTTTACCAATAGAGAATTCTTCAACAGGTGCTATTTCACAAGTTTATGATCTTTTATATAAGTATGGATTTTATATAGTTGGAGAACAATGTATTAAAATAAATCAACATTTGATTGGAATTAAAGGAACAAATTTAGAAAATGTTAAAGAGGTTTATTCACATCCACAAGGCTTTGAACAAAGTTCTGAATTTTTAAGAAACTACAGCGGTTGGAAGTTAATACCATTCCACAGTACATCTGTAAGTGCTAAACTTGTTAGCGACTTAAAGGATACATCAAAGATAGCCATTGCTAGTCAAAGAGCTGCAAATATATATAATTTAGATATAATTAAAGAAAATATAAATAATCAAAGTGAGAATTCTACAAGATTTATAGTTATCTCAAAAAATCTTGAATCAAATGCAAGTTGTAATAAAGTAAGTGTTGTATTTTCGCTTGAAGACAAAGCTGGAACTTTATATAAATTATTAAGACATTTCGCTGAAAATAATATAAACATGATTAAGATTGAATCTAGACCTATGGAAAATGGTGCTTGGAAATACTTCTTATATGTTGATTTTGAAGGAAATATCCAAAGTGAAAAGGTGACAACAGCTTTAAGTTTAATTGAACAAGGTAGTGCATACTTTAAACTTATTGGTGGATATAAAAAATATAGTACATCTGAAAAAATATATTAGACTATGTTTTAAGTGAATGTTGATATTGTAATATAAAGCTCATGGACAGTGGAATTCACTTTAAGAACTCTAAAATAAATATTAGTCCTATTAATGCATGCTCCCAATCAAAGATTGTGACAAGCAATTAATAGTACAAATATTCATTAAGAGTTCTACAAAGTAAATTCCAATGCCAGTTCGCCTTTATATTAAAATATCAACATAATATTAAAATATCAATATTATATTAAAATAGTTATCAGTTATTTTTTAAGATGTGTAAGAGGAGGAACTTAGTTGGAATTTTACGGATTAATAGGGGAAAAGTTACAACACAGTCTTTCGCCGAAGATTCATAATACACTTTTTTCTATGATAAATGTTGATGCTGCTTATAAACTTTTTGAAGTAGAAAAAGAAAATTTAAGTAAAGCTATAGATTCATTAAAAGTCCTTAAAATAAAAGGTGTTAATGTAACGATTCCTTATAAAGAAGATGTAATGAAATACTTAGATTTTATATCTCCAGAAGCTGAAAAGATAAAAGCGGTTAATACTATTTATTTAAATGAAGGAAAGTTATATGGCTATAATACAGACTATTTTGGTTTTGGTACTATTATAAAAAATAATAATATTATAGTTAAAGACAGAATATCAATGGTTCTTGGAAATGGTGGAGCGGCTAAAGCTGTAATTACTTTTCTTTTAGATAAAGGAATAGAGAAAATTTATTTAGTATCAAGAAGAAGCAAAGAAAATTGTGGATATGATGATGAAAGAATTGAATGTAGGTCTTATGACGAAATAAATAATATTAAAGGTGATATTTTAATTAACACTACTCCGCTAGGTATGTATCCACATTTTGATGGAACTCCTGTTGGAGAAGATGTAATAGTTAATTTTGATGCTTTAATAGATATAATATATAATCCTAAAGAAACTAGATTCTTAAAAATAGGAAAAAGCTTAAATAAAAAAGTATGTGGTGGAATTGAAATGTTAGTTGGTCAAGCAATAAAAGCAGAAGAAATATGGCAAGGAATACCGATTGATGATAAGGCAACTGAAAAACTATATCTAGACTTTCAAGAAGAGTTTAGTCATCTGAAATAAAATAAGGCATATTCAAAAAAATAACAAGTCAAAGATGCTTTAATTAGGAGGGTGCTTATGAAAAATAAAATAGTACTTATTGGTATGCCGGGATGTGGAAAAACTACAATTGGTAAAATGTTAAGTAAAGAATTAAATCTTAAATTTTTTGATATGGATGATTATATCGAAAAAATATCATCACAAACTGTAACTCAGCTTTTTGAAGATGGAGAAGAGAATTTTAGAAATTTTGAAACTTTAGCTTGTAAGGAATTAGCAGAAATGAAAAATGCTTTGATTTCTTCTGGTGGAGGAATCATTAAGAGAATAGAAAATATTGAGGTATTAAAAAAAGAATCGTGGATTATTTTTATTGATAGACCAATTCAAAATATTTTAGAAGATGTAGATATATCAGGAAGACCATTACTTAAAGATGGAAAAGAAAGACTGATTAAATTATATGAAGAAAGATATGATCTTTATAAAAAGGTAGCCGATGAAATTATTAAGAATGATGATGAAATAAGAGAGGCAATAAACCAAATAAAGACTTTTATTAAATTTAATATATTAAAGTAATATTATTTATAATATTAGAAATAGGTGATTAAAATGAAAATTATGGTTATTAATGGTCCTAATTTGAATATGATTGGGGTCAGAGAAAAAGGTGTCTATGGAACAAAATCTTTTGAAGATATATGTAAATATATTAATACAGAGGGTGAAAAAAGAGGTCATGAAATAACATTATTTCAAAGTAATTGTGAAGGTGAAATAATAGATGAACTTCAAAAGGCATACTTAGAAAAGTATGATGGAATAATAATTAATCCAGGTGCGTACACTCATTATAGCTATGCAATTCATGATGCTATAAAGGGGATTAACATTGACACTGTTGAAGTACATTTATCAAATGTTCATGCAAGAGAAGATTTTAGAAAGAAGTCTGTAACAGCACCAGCTTGCATAGGACAAATGTGTGGATTTGGAGAACATGGTTATATATTAGCTATGAAGGCTTTAGAATTGAAAAATCTAGCTGAATAGTTTATATTATATATTTAGGCACAGTGGTATATTATTTTCTTTCATGTGCCTAAGGCATATGAAAATAAATAACAAGGCAGTATGCTAGTCTATTTTGCATCATAAGGAAGCTTGATTCGTATATACTCGCTGAGTAAGTGATTCAAACAAAATCATAGATCTTGTTTCTCTACTCATGTCGATAAAATCAGCCCATAGCTTGTTATGCGTTAATTTCATCTCCTTGTCTGATGAAAAATATATGTCGCATCTTTGACTTGTTATTTTCGTTCATATGCCTAAGTAGTATAGAAGAATAGTAGAAAAAGTAAAATCAAATTTAAGAAGAAGTACAGGAGGAATTTAAAATGATAATTATTATGAAACCAAAAGCAAGCGAAGAAGAAATAGGAAAGGTTAAAGCAGTTATTGAAGGAAAAGGATTAGAGACTAATCTTTCTAGAGGAGATACATACTACATCATAGGTGTTGTAGGGGATACTTCTATAATAGATCCTAAAAAAGTACAAGTGCTTAAAGGTGTAGATAGAGTTATGAAGGTACAAGAACCATTTAAAAAGGCAAATAGAATATTTAAACCAGAAGATACTGTGGTTAATGTTCAAGGTTCAATAGTTGGTGGTGGAAAATTAGGAATAATGGCTGGACCATGTTCTGTTGAAAGTGAAGAACAAATTATTGAAATTGCAAGAAAGGTCAAGGCATCAGGTGCTAATTTCTTAAGAGGAGGAGCATTTAAGCCAAGAACTTCACCATATAGTTTCCAAGGATTAGAGCTTGAGGGACTAAAGCTTTTAAAGACAGCAAAGCAAGAAACGGGACTTCCAATAGTAACAGAGCTTATGTCCACAGATTATATTGATACTTTTGTTGATGAAGTTGATATGATTCAAATTGGTGCTAGAAACATGCAAAACTTTGATTTATTAAAGCAAATTGGAAAAACTAATAAGCCAATACTATTAAAGAGAGGTTTATCTGCAACTATAGAAGAATGGCTTATGTCAGCAGAATATATTATGGCTGGAGGTAATGAAAATGTAATTCTTTGTGAAAGAGGGATAAGAACATTTGAAACCATAACTAGAAATACATTAGATTTACAAGCTATTCCAGTAATTAAGAAATTATCACATTTACCTATAATTATTGATCCAAGTCATGCTGGAGGATATGCTTACTTAGTAGAACCTATGGCTAAAGCTGCTATTATTGCAGGTGCTGATGGACTTATGATAGAAGTTCATAATGATCCGGAAAATGCATTAAGTGATGGACAACAATCACTTAAGCCAGAAGAATTTGATACACTGATGACTAAAGTTAAGGCTGTAGCTAATTTAGAAGGGAAAGAAATTTAGGCATATTCAAAAAAATAACAAGTCAGTATGTTAGTTTATTTTGCATGTTTGACTTGTTATTTTCTTTCATATGTTTTAATTCTTTAGGGTGCTATAAATATGCAAATAGTAGTTGTAGGTCTCGGAGTAATTGGCGGATCATTTACCATGGCTTTAAAAGAAGCTGGATATGATGATGTTTATGGAATTGATGTTAATGAAGAGACATTAGTTAAAGCTAAGAATCTTGGTCTAATAAAAGAAGGTTTTACAAGTGGAGAAGAGATTGTTAAAAGTGCAGATTTGATAATCATATCTTTATATCCAGGATTAGTTAAAAAGTTTATTAATGATAACAAAAATAATTTTAAAGATGGAGCAATCATTACAGATGCTACTGGAATCAAGAAAATGTTTATTGAACACATAGTAAATATATTGCCTGAAAATATTGATTTTGTTTTTGGACATCCAATGGCAGGAAGAGAGAAAAAAGGTATAGATTTTGCAACCAATGAAGTATTTAAAGGGGCAAACTATATTTTAACTCCAGTAGCTAGGAATAAAGAAGAAAATTTAAAGACTATAGAAGATTTAGTTTATAAATTAGGTTTTAAAAGAGTTAGAAGAATAACCCCACAGCATCATGATGAAATGATTGGATATACAAGTCAACTTCCACATTCATTAGCTGTAGCATTAGTTAATAGTGATATAGAAGGCAGGGAAACTGGCAGTTTTATTGGAGATAGCTATAGAGATCTAACTCGAATAGCTAACATAAATGAAGATTTATGGAGTGAACTTTTCCTAGGAAATAAAGAGAATTTGTTGAATTGTATAGAAAGCTTTGAAGTAGAACTAGATAAAATAAAAGATGCAATAAAACATGATGACAAGGAAGCTTTAAAAACATTATTTATAAAATCAACTAAAAGACGTGAAAAATTATAGCCTAGCAATTAAATATCTAGGACTTAGCGATTATTATAATCAAGTGTTAGAGTCGGTAGCCATAGGATAAATTCAGGTGATTTTTTATTCTATAATTTTAGGTTTTGTTTTAAAACCGTGTTGATATTGTTATATATTGTAAAGCGGGCTAAGAAATTGAACTTAAGAACGTCTAAATGAGTATAGTCCCCTTTTAGCTTGCTCCAAAGGCAAGCTTTGGACAAGCGGAAAAGGGGACAATACTCATTAAGAGTTCTAAAAGCCCAATTTACAAAAATATAACAATATCAACACTTTGTTAAAACATAGCGTAATTTTAAATATAGATAAAGCATATTCAAAAAAATAATAAGTTAGTATACTATGTTAGCATGTTCACCTAATAGCAAAAATAGAGATATAATTGAGAAATTAACATTCCAAATTATATCTCTATTTTTTTATGTGCAGTATCTATTTTGAAATAGCAATTATATATCCTTTAAATTAGCTACTTACTATAAACTTCTTTACCTAAAATAAATACTTTTTTTATGTCAATATTATCATCGAATAATATTAAATCAGCATCATAGCCTTCCTTAATTTGTCCTTTATGATCATCTACTTTACAATGCTTAGCTCCATTATATGAGGCCATCTTTACAATTTCATTTAGAGGTAAATTAGAGTTCTTATAGACATTATTAACAGCCTTATCAAGAGTAAGTACAGAACCTGCTAGTGAACCAGTTTTAAGTCTTGCAGCACCATTTGTTACTATAACATCTTGCCCTCCTAATGAATATTCACCATCGGGCATGCAACATGCCATCATAGCATCAGTTATTAATAAAACATTATCAGTTCCTTTTTGCTTATAAGCAACTCTTAGTGCTGGATATGAAATATGGATGCCATCTGAAATGGTTTCAGTTGTTATATTACTGTCAAATATAGCACCAATAACTCCAGGGGCTCTATGAGTTAAAGGAGTCATTGCATTATAAAGATGAGTTGAATGATTAGCTCCACATTTAATAGCTTCCATTGCTTCTTCATATGTAGCTTTAGTATGACCTAATGAGCAAACAATACCTTTTGCAGAAAGATATTTAATAAGCTCTTTAGCACCATCAACTTCAGGTGCTAATGTAATTGAAATAACAGCATCTTCAGAGCCTTCAACCATAGCATTATAAGCAGAAATGGAAGGAGTCAGAAGATATTCTGGATTTTGAGCACCAATTGCATTTGGACTTATAAAAGGTCCTTCTAAATGAGCACCTAAAACATGAGCTCCTTTTGAACCTTCTTCTTTTAATTTCTTTATTACTTTCATAGATTTCTTTATAGCATCAATTGAAACTGTCATAGTAGTAGGGGTAAAGGAAGTTGTTCCATGCTTAACTATTGTTTTTGAAATAGTATTAATAGACTCTATAGTTCCATCCATAGTATCACATCCACCAGCTCCATGAATGTGAACATCAATGAATCCTGGTGAAACATATAGACCATTTGCATCTATGGTATTATCATCAGTAAAATCAATAGGGTTAATTTCTTTGATTTTATCATCTTCAATAAGTATTGAACCATTTTCTATTTTATTTATATAAATAATATTACAGTTTTTAATTAACATTTTTAAAACCTCCTAAATAATATTAGAAAAAGTTTACTATTAATAAATTGTAAAAAATTAAAAATTATTAATAGTATAATTAAATTTAAAAAATATTATATAAATTTTTAAAAGTATCTAACTGGATATTACCAGTTGACATATCTAATTATAAAATACTTATCATGTCTATTGCAAGTATATTTATAATTTTCATTAAAGAATTTATTATAAAAATGCTTGTATATAGCATAATAAGGCACATGAAAATAAATAACAAGTCCAAAATTGCCATGAATATTTTTCATCAGGCAAGGAGACAAATTGCCCTCATAGCGGGCCTATTAGGTCAATTTGCCGATGCAGCATGATGGAAAATAGGCTGGCAAATGGACTTGTTATTTTTTTGATTGTGCCTAAGTAGTTATTTTAATAAGAAATATTAACGTAATAAAATCAATCATTTTTATGAGAAAATAAAAAAAGTATTGACATGTTTTATATAAAGATTTACTATTGTTATATGGTAGTTACCACTTAGATAAATATTGACTGGTATTAATAAGAATGGTTAATATTAAATATAGTTATTTTAGTATTGATTACTAATGTTTATACAAAAAAAAGTTACTGAATTTTTCAGCAATTCGAGTAAATGCTTATTCCTATTTAGTTTAGTTACAATTATATTATTAACCCCATAGAAAAAAGCTGACTCAAATAATATCTAAAACATTTTGAGGTAGCTCCTTATTAAAAAACTAATTTCTATTTAATAAGAATGTGTTATAATTATAACAATTAGATGAAGTTAGAAAGAGGTACTATTTAAATGAGTAAAATTGATAAAAACTCTAAAATTCCTTTATATGTACAATTAATGGATATTCTCATTAATAAAATAGAAAGTTATATGGAAGAAAATGATCAATTAGATTCAGAAAGAGAAATTTGTGAAAAATATGGTGTTAGTAGAACAACTGTAAGACAGGCTTTGGACGAGCTTGAAAAACAAAAATATATATATAGGGTTCAAGGAAAAGGAAATTTTATAGCATCAAGAAGAGTTGAACAAGATTTAATAAAGGTTTATTCATTTACTGATGAGATGAAGAAGCTCGGAAAAAAGCCAACATCAAAACTATTAAATTTTGAAATTGCAGAGGCTGATGACAAAATATTAAGAATGTTAAAAATGCAAGAAAATGAGCTGGTATATAAGATATCAAGAATAAGAATAGCTGATGACATACCAATGATGTATGAAGTAACATATTTACCATATGAAAGATTTATAGGAATGACAAAAGATATTTTAGCAGAAAATCCTATGTATGAAATTTTTAAGAATAATTTTAAAATTCATATAACATCAGCAGAAGAAGTACTTGAAAGTGTTTTAATAAATAAGTTGGAAAGTATTTATTTAGATATACCACAGGGGGAACCAGGTCTGAAAATTGGGAGAATAACATATGAAAATAAACAAGTTATTGAGTATACATTGAGCATAGCAAGAGGAGATAAATTCAAATATAGGGTATGCTTAAATAATGAATAAAGAATTTTATATATACTGGTAATGATATCATATCCAGTTAGGATAGAATATTATGATTTTAGTAAGATATATTGAAGAATACATTAAATTAAAACATAGTCAAATGATAAAAAAAATTTGAAATGGAGAGTGTGTTAAATGAAGTTAGTAATTAAAAAAGATTATGATGAAATGAGTAAATTAGCAGCTGAAACAATTAAAGGGATAGTTAATAATAAACCTACTGCTATTTTAGGATTAGCAACAGGAAGTACTCCAATCGGAGTGTATAAAGAACTTATTAAAATGAATAAATCTAATGATATAGATTTTTCTAAAGTTACAACTGTAAATTTAGATGAATACATTGGATTGGGAGAGAATGACCCACAAAGTTACAGATACTTTATGAACAAAAACCTATTTGAGTATATAAATATTAATAAATCAAATACATTTGTTCCCAATGGATTAGCAGAAAATATTGAACAAGAAGCTAAAAATTATGATAATAAAATAGATGAATTAGATGGTATAGATGTACAAATTCTTGGTATTGGAAGCAATGGACATATTGCATTTAATGAACCAAGTGATGTTTTAATAGCAGGTACTCATTTAACTGGTTTAACTGAAAGTACAATTGAAGCGAATTCAAGATTTTTTGATTCAGCAAGCGAAGTACCTAAGAGTGCATTAACTATGGGACTTGGACAAATAATGAAATCTAGAAAAATATTATTATTAGCACAAGGCGAAAATAAGGCTGAAGTCGTAAAAGAATTATTAAGTGGAAAGATTACAACTAAGAATCCATCTACAATGCTGCAAATGCATAAGGACGTAACAATAATAATAGATGAAGAAATAGGGAAATTAATTAAGTAATTTAATAAATTATATATGTTTTAATTAATAATAAAAAGCTACGTTTTTTAGTAAATTAGAGTTTTAAATAAATTTACTAAGAAAATGTAGCTTTTTACCATTGTTAGAATCACTTAATATAAGGAATATTTAAAAAAATAACAAGTCAGTATTACAGCAAAATATACATCGCATCTTTGATTTGTTATTTTCTTTGGTGTGCCTTATAGTCTGAAAAAGTCCCCCAGTTTTCTACTTTATTAAAATACGGATTAACAGAGTTAAAATGAATTATTATTTGAACTTTATCTAATTCAGGATGGATATTAAAAAAATCTTTATCTCCATATCTGATAGCCTGTAGGGCAAGTGGTAATTCTCGTCTAAATATGCTATTCCGTATAGAAGCTAGATCTGATTCCAATTGTCCATCTACATATAGATACACATAATATAAGTATTTTTCTCCTATTTTAATCCACTCTCCAAGTACTTCATCTCTCATGGGATTAATTTTATCATAAGCATATTCTAATCCAATTGCCAGAAAAAGTTCTGCAGTTATATCAGAATGGGTAAGTGTATATTTCCTTGGTATAATAGGTTCTGTAGGAGTAACGCCTGGTCTAAAATCTACCGAAAGTTTTTCGGGATTTAATTTGCTCAATTTATATCGTCCTTTAGATATTTGATACAAAAACATTATATGAAAGTTGTAGTTATTGTGTTAAATATATATATTTAAATACCTTTATTATTTTTATTAAATAAGCCTCTTTCAGCTAAAATATCATAGATAGTTTTTGACGTAGTATCATCTAATTTATAGCCAAGTAAGGTAACTACTTTTTCTAACTTTTCTTCTGATGAAGTTTCTATTTCTAAATAAGGAAATGGACAAAAACTTTTATCATTTATATCTATTTCGATTAAACAATCATGCAATTTATAACTTTCCCTATACTTCTTATTAGATTCTTTTAAGACTAATCCAAGGGATTTAAATATGCCTTCACCCATTTTTTTATTATCTATTATAGTTTCATTCTCTTCCATGACCTTAAATCTTTCTTGTGATAACATTTTTTTTGTTGTCATGAAATATACTATTTTATCATTAAGTCTATCATTTACAGTTCTTATACGAGCATATCCTTTTTTTGATAGTAATCTACCATCCTCAAAATCATATATATCATTAATTTGATCTTCCACCTTAACTTTTTCAGCACCATTTGATGATAGTATGTTTCTTATATTTTCAACATCAATATCAACAATTCTAGTTTCTAATTCTTGCATTTAAATATCCTCCTTGTATAACCTAGCTATAGTGTATATTTATAATATTATAATATAACTTCTAGAATTACTAGTAAAAAGGAAAAGTAATTTTGAACTATACAAAGCAAAATTTATGCTATAATTTTAAGAGATAAATGAATACAATTATAGAATTATTTGTAAAGAAGGGTGCACAAATGACGAAAAGAATTTTAGTTATAGAAGATGATAAAGAAATCAATAATTTGATTTGTGACATATTAAAGCAAAATACATATGAAACAGAATGTTCATTTAACGGTCTTGAAGGAATAAGTTTAGTTAAAAATAAAGTTTTTGATTTGGTAATTTTGGATGTAATGCTTCCGTATAAAAGTGGAGATGAAGTATTAAAGGAATTAAGGCAATTCTCATCTATACCAGTTATTATAATATCAGCAAAAGGATTAACACAAACAAAGGTTGAATTATTAAGGCTTGGAGCTGATGATTACATTACAAAACCTTTTGATTTAGAAGAAGTTTTAGCAAGGGTGGAAAGTAACATAAGAAGATGTGAGTTACAAGATTCTTTAAAGACAAAAAATAATAAAACTCTTAATTATAAAGATATTAAAATAAATATAGAAAGTAAACAAGTTATAGTAAGCGGTAAAGAGATTGCTTTAACATCAAAAGAATATAAAATTTTAGAGTTATTATTAAGTAATACAGACAAAGTTTTTTCAAAAGCTAATATATTTGAAAGTATATGGAATGAAGAATATTATAGTGATGATGATACATTAAATACCCACATGAGTAATATACGTAACAAGTTAAAAAGAGCTAATAATAAAGAAAAATATATTGAAACAATATGGGGATTGGGATATCGCTTATATAAGCTTTAGATTTTCTTTAGAATTGATTTTAGATTTCCTTTAGAAAAGACTAGTAAACTATAATCATTGAAGGGGGGAAATCAAATTGAATAAAAACATATTGGTACAAACAAAGAATCTAACCAAAAGATATAAAAATAATATAGTATTAGACAATATAGATATTACCATAGAAAAGGGCAAGGTTTATGCTCTTATTGGTCAAAATGGTGCAGGTAAGACGAGCCTCATAAGGATTTTAATGGGCCTTTCATTTCAATCAAGCGGAGAGATTGAGTTATTTTCTAAAAAAGAAGGTACGGAATTAGAAAAGCAAAGAAAAAGAATAGGAAGTATAATAGAAGGTCCAACGCTATATATATCTATGAATGCATATCAAAATTTAGAAGCTGAAAGAATTTGTAGGGGTATTCCTAATAAAGAGAATATAGGAAAAGTATTAAAATTAGTAGGACTAAAAGATGTTGGAAAGAAGAAGGTTAAAAACTTTTCACTTGGAATGAGACAAAGATTAGGAATTGCAATGGCACTTTTGAGTAATCCTGACTTGCTTATTTTAGATGAGCCTACTAATGGATTAGATCCAATAGGAATTGTAGAAATGAGGGAGTTAATTAAAAAACTTAATGAAGAAAAGGGGATAACCATTATAATTTCAAGCCATATATTATCAGAACTTTATCAATTAGCAACTAATTATATAATAATTAATAAAGGAAAAGTTTTAGAAAAACTTACATTAGAAGAATTAGATGAAAAGTGTAAAAAACATATTGCTATAAAGGTTGATAATGTTTCACTTGCAGTAACAATAATTGAAAATAAATTAAATACATCTAACTTTAAGGTTATGAGTGATGAAACTATTAAATTGTATGATAACTTAGATGATATTAAAAGAGTATCTTCTGAACTTTCAAAGGCAGGATTAATTATTACACAAATTGCTGTTGAAGGTGATAGTTTAGAAGAATATTTTGTACAATTGATAGGGGGAAAAGAAAATGATTAATTTATTAAAGTTAGAAATTTATAAGCTAAAGCATAGCAAATCATTTTTGTTGATTTCAGCTGTTACTATCTTTTTTGAAATTATTAATGTTATAAAAAATGGATCAATAACAGGAGCAAGGGCCTTTCAAGGTAGCATGTATGATATTGCTACACTAATGTTATTAGGATCAATATTTGCTGGAATATTTATTGGAACAGACTTTGTAGATAGGATAATTAATCAAGAGATTGTAGCAGGACATAGTAGACTAAGTATTTTAGTTAGTAAGGCAATTACATTTTTTTTCGCAACAGAAATTATAATGTTAATATATCCAATCACTAGTGTAATTGTTAATACAATATTAAGTGGATGGGGCGAGGTCTTTAATGGAACAACTATTATATATATAGTTAGAACAATTTTGCTTAGAATGATATTAGATGCCAGTTGCATAAGTTTATGGGTGTTTGTGGCTTTCTTATTTAAGGATGTTGCAAAAACAATGGGAATCTCTTTTTTTATATTTATGGTAGGAGCTATTAGTTTAGTTCAATTAAGCACTAAAAGTGCTCTAATAAAAACAATTTATAATTTTACAGCTCATAGTCAAGCAAGAATAATTGTTAATAAAGTACTTACTTATTCTGAAGTAACATCCATAATAATTTCAAAATTAATTATAATATCTATTTTATTATGTGCATCATATTTTATATTTAGAAGAGTTGAGTTAAAATAAAAAGATTTACAGGAGGATTATAAATGGAGGTTGCATTAATATTTCTAATAACTTTTATTATTTTTCTATTTGTAGTTCTCTATAATGTTAAAAGACAAATAAAAAATATATTATCGCAAATAAAGGAAATAAACAGTGGCGATTTAAATAATATTTCAGTTTCATTAGTTAATAATGATGTTATAGAATTGGCTGCAGAAATAAACAGAATTATAAATACTAAGGATGAATTAAGAATTGAGGTTCTAAAAAGTGAAAAAAACTTAAAGGAATCAATTGCAAATATTTCACATGATTTTAGAACTCCACTTACTTCAATAATTGGTTATATTCAATTACTAGGTAGAAGTAAGCTAGATGAAAAACAAAGAGGATATTTAGAAATTACACAGAATAAATCTTATGAATTAAAAAATTTAGCAGATGATTTTTTTGAACTATCTGTATTAGAATCAAGTGAGGTAACTCCTATTTTCACTAGAATTAATGTTGAAAATTTATTATCATATGTTATCCTTGAAAACATTAAAATGATAGAAGATGCAAATTTAAATCTTGAGGTGAATATTTCACATAAGCCAGTGTTTATATATGCAGATGAAGCTATGTTAAAACGTATAATGCAAAATTTAATTTCAAATGCAGTTAAGTATTCAAAAAAAGATTTTATAATAACTCTTGAAGAAAAAGATCAAGTACGGATTAAGGTAAAGAATAGTATTGATGATGAAGAAAATATTGATACAGAAAAGCTTTTTGAAAGATTTTATAAATGTGATAAAGCTAGAAGTAAAAAAGGAACAGGTTTAGGGTTAGCGATAGTTAAGTTATTAACAGAAAAGATGAACGGTACAGTGAGTGCAATAGCAATACGAGGATATTTAGAAATAGTTATAAATTTTAAAGTAATAAAATAAAAAAAACTTATGCAAATATAGAAAGTAATTCAAATGAATAATGAGACAGTAGATACTTTCAATATTAATAACAATTGTATAAGCTATCTAGGAACAATGGAGGGAATATCTAAAAAAGGTATTCCTTTTTCTGTTACATTAAAAAGTTTTGTATTATGTTGACGAGCTTTAAAGAGCTCTTTTTTTATTATATGAATCACTTTATATGTATACGTGTAATAAAATGTATAAAAATCA
This sequence comes from Clostridium uliginosum, assembly GCF_900112485.1. GTDB lineage: Bacteria > Bacillota > Clostridia > Clostridiales > Clostridiaceae > Clostridium > Clostridium uliginosum. Next base: position 28,313 of record NZ_FOMG01000022.1, on the reverse strand, counting down.
TTTTAAATTCTAAACATAAAGGAAGTAATAAGTTTAATGGATGTTAACCTGTATTATAAATATGACAAGATAAAAATTAGAAATTTATTATTAGAAAATATAATAAGGGTGTACTTGCATTAAACTTTGCATTGTACACTCTAAAAGAAAAGGAGTGTGTTCAATGCAATTTAGAAGTGTTTATCTAAGCAGAATATTAGGTAATAAAATATATACAGCTAATAAAGAAGTAATAGGAACTTTAAAGGATTTAGCTGTTGATGTGAATTTTAAAAATCCTAAAGTTATTATAGCTGTGGTTAAAACAAAAGAAGGAATAAAATTTATTGATTTTGATAATATTGATGTTTCTAAGCAAAAAAAACAATATGTTTTAATCTGCAATAAAGTTCAAGATAAAGATTTAGGGAACTTCATGCTATTGAAAAAGTATGTTTTAGATAAACAAATTATTGATGTTAACGGCAGAAAGGTAGTTAGAGCTAATGATGTTAGATTAGTTATCTTGTCTTCAGGGATGTTCATTGCAGCAGTAGATATTGGTATAGAAGGATTATTAAGAAGGATTGGAATTGCTAAACCATTAAAAAGATTAGGAATTAAAGTATCAGGCAAACTAATGTTATGGGATGACGTTCAAACAGCCTTTGCTTCGAAAGATATTTTGCTTTCAAAAACTTATAATAAACTACACACACTTCATCCTTCAGACCTTGCAGATATAATTGAAGATTTTGATGTAAATACAGGAGCAATTATTTTTTCTAGCTTAGATAATGCGAAGGCTGCAGACGTGTTAGAAGAATTAGAAGAAGATGTACAGGTAAGCTTACTTAGAACACTGTCTACAGATAAAGCAGCTGATATTCTAGAAGAAATGCCAGCAGACGAGGCAGCTGATGTATTGGATGGATTAAATGAAGATAAAGCAGAAGAATTGCTTAATAATATGGAAAAAGAAGCTTCAGATGAAATAAGAGAACTTATGGAATATGAGGAATATCTAGTTGGAAGCCTTATGAATACTGATTTTATATCATGTCCAATTGACTATACAGTAGCTGATGTAATAAATGATATTCGTCAATTAACAGAAGAAGTTGAGCAAATTTATTATGTCTATATTGTAAATGATACACATAAACTTATTGGCGTAGTGTCTTTAAGGGACTTAATTGTTTCTGCTGCTGATAAAAAGTTAGAAGATATTATGAATAAAGAAGTTATATCTATGCAGGATACACATAAAATAAGTGATTTAGTTAAGGCTATATCAAAATATAATTTATTTGCTATGCCTGTAGTTGATGAACAAATGCATCTAATAGGAATTGTAAGTATGAATGATATTGTTTATGAATTTACTAAGCATAATAAGAGATATAGATAGAGGGAAGTGTAAAGAATGAATGCAAAAAGAAAAACATGGATGGCGAATCTATTAATATTCTTAAGTGTTTTAGGTCCTGGAATTATAACAGGTAGTGTAGATAATGATGCAGGTGGTATTACAGCATATTCTGTAGCTGGTGCTACATATGGTTATAAATTGCTTTGGTCATTATTTCCATGCTTTATTGTGCTTCTTGTAGTACAGGAAATGAATGCCAGAATGGGTATAGTTACTGGAAAAGGATTGGCAGATTTAATTAGAGAAAATTTTGGCGTTAAGGTAACTTTCTTTATATTTATTGGGTTAATCATTGCAGATATAGGAAATACAGCTACTGAATTTGCAGGTGTTGCAGGTAGTATGCAGGTTTTTGGAGTAAGTAAATATGTATCGGTGCCTTTGGCTGCTATTGCAGTATGGATTTTGGTAGTAAAGGGTACTTATAAAACTACTGAAAAGTTATTTTTGGTTTTTAGTTTATTTTTATTATCCTACATTGCTTCTGCATTTCTTGCTAAACCAGACTGGCATGAAATAGGCAGTGCTTTAATTCATCCTACTATTGAAACTAATTTTGACTATATAGGTACGGTTATTGGTATTGTAGGAACTACTATTGCTCCTTGGATGCAGTTTTATATGCAATCAGCAGTTATAGAAAAAGGTCTTAAGGTTGAAGACTTTAAATACGAATTTTGGGATGTAGTTGTTGGTAGTGTTATTACAGTAGTAGTTGCTTTCTTTATAATTGTAGCTTGTGGAGCAACACTTTATAAAAGTGGAATTCAAATAGAAGAGGCTAAGGATGCAGCAGTAGCGTTAAAACCACTTGCAGGAGCTTTTTCTTCTCAAATTTTTGCTTTTGGACTTTTTATAGCGTCTATTTTTTCAGCGACAATACTACCTTTGGCTACAGCATTTTATATTTGTGAAGCTTTTGGTTTTGAAGCTGGTATAAATAAAACATTAAAAGAAGCACCTGAGTTTTTCACACTATTTACTATTATAATTATTGTTGGAATTGCTATCATATTAATTCCTGGAGCACCTTTAATTCAGATAACATTAGGATCACAGGTTATAAATGGTATGTTATTACCAGTAGTGTTAATTTGTATGATGCTTATAGTAAATAATAAGGAAATTATGGGTGAGTACGTAAATGATAAAATTAAAAATTCAGTTGGATGGGTAACCATTGTAGTGTTAATTATATTAACAGCTATTTTAACTTTTGAGTCTATTGCAACTGCTTTTTTAAAATAATAACTAACAATTTATCAATTAGAGCACTTTATAGTGCTCTTTTTATGTTAGGCACACTCAAAAAAATAACAAGTCCATCTGCCAAGCCTATTTTCCATCATGCTGCATCAGCAGATTGCCCTAATAGGCGCGCTATGAGACCAATCGGCTTCCTTGCCTGATGAAAAATAATCATGGCATTTTGGACTTGTTATTTTCTTTCATATGTCTTATAGAACTTCATTGTTAATAGTTCATCATATTCGATTAAGCTGTAACAGTTAAAAAGTATTATCATATATTAGTTTTTTTTAATGAATTTTGAAAAGTAATAAAGGTTCAAGTCTTTTTAAAAATGTAATAAAAGTTTATAATATCTAATGTAAGTCATATTCAAAAAAATAATAAGTTAGTATATACGTGGTATCTTTGACTTTTTATTTTTTTTCATATGCCTAATTAATATTAATGGGATGGTGAAAATTATAATGGAATATATAAATGATATTAACATAAATGAAGCAATTATACATATATTGGATAGTAACGGTTCAGAACCTGTGCTTAATGAATACAGTTTAGATTTAGATGAAGATATATATAAATTTTTATATAAACATATAGAAAAATGTTTAAAAGATGATGAACTTAAATATGGAGTTTTCAATCCAGAAAGAAATATAGTTAAAGAAGTAGTTCAAGATTATTTAAATGGAATAGAACATGATTTAATAGGTTTATCTAAAGAACTTGCTAGACGATTATTTATAACAATAAAAAGTAATGAAAATATTCCATCAGGAGACTTAATAATAGTATCTCTAGTTACGGATCAAGGACCTATGATAGGGATATTAAAGATGGATTATATTAAAAATTTCACACATGAAATTAAATTTGTGAATGAAAAAATAGGAATAGGTATAGTACCACAAGTAGCAGGTCTTCCAGGAAGTGGTCAAAAGATACAAAAGGCTGCATTTATTAAGCCTATTAGAGAAGATGAAGAATTTAATTTAATGGTATTAGATAAACAAAAGAGTAGTAAGGAAGATGAATGTGTAGCAAATTATTTTATAAAGACATTCTTAGGAGCTACCCTTATAGCAAATGAAAGAGATATGACAAAAACATTTGTAAAAGCTGCTGAAAATTGGACTAGAAATAATATAACAGACAATGCAGAAAAAGCAGAAGAAATTAGAACTGCTATTAAAACTAAACTTAAAGAAGAAGATAGCATAAACATAGATAAATTTTCAGAAGAATTATTTACAGAGCATCCTCAAGTAAAAGAAAATTTCTCTAGTTATATTAAAGAACAAGGATTAAATAAAGAAGTAGCAGTAGATAAAACATGGGTAGATAAAAATTTAAAGAGAGTTAGATTAAATATAGATAAGAAAATAGATTTATATATAAATGAAGAGATTTATAATGACTCAAGCAAATTTGAAATACAAAGAAATGGTGACGGAAGCATAAACATGATAGTAAAAAACGTAATAAACTATATAGAAAAGTAGATAGCCCAAATTTTATATTTGGTGCTAGTCACTTTCTCTGTGAGCAAGTAGATTCCTTGAATTTTATATTTGGCTATGTTTTAAAATAGTGTTGATATTTTAATATAAAGGCGAACTGGCATTGGAATTTACTTTTTAGAACTCTTAATAAATATTTGTACTATTAATTGCTTGTCACAATCTTTGATTGGGAGCATGCATTAATAGGACTAATATTTATTTTAGAGTTCTTAAAGTGAATTCCACTGTCCATGAGCTTTATATTACAATATCAACATTCACTTAAAACATAGCCTTATATTTAAATAAGTTATAACACATGAACCAATACAAAATTTTAATGTATATGAGGTGAGGTTATGAGAACTTTAATAATTTTTTATTCATTAGAAGGTAACACAAGATTTATTGCAAATGTGATAAATGAAGAATTGCAAGGAGATATAATAGAACTTAAGCCAAAGAAAAAAATTCCTAGTAAAGGATTTAGAAAATTTCTTTGGGGTGGGAAACAAGTATTATTTAATGAAAAGCCTGAAATAGAGGATATAAAAGTTGATTTTGCTAAATATGATTTAATTGTTTTTGGAACTCCAGTATGGGCAAGTAATTTTGCACCAGTTTTTAATACATTTTTTCAAAAATATAATATTAGAGATAAAAAAATCGCATTATTTTGTTGTCATGGTGGAGGAGGAGAAGGAAAAACTTTTATTAAGTTTAAAGAACAATTAAAAGAAAATATCTTTCTAGGAGAAACATTATTTCAAGATCCACTAAAAAAAGATAAAGAAAATAATGCTTTAAGTGCAAAGAAATGGATAAATGAAATTAAAAATGATAATTAGAGTTTAAATTAGTTGTTTATTTAAAGATGCCTTATAACTAAATAGACAAGAAAGGGGCTGTCTCAGAATTATCAAGTGAAGTAATAACAAAGAAATAGAAATAACATTTATTAAAGAAGACTAGAAAAATTTCGCTAATAGTTTCTAACATTTAAAGTTGTACCCATAAAAGATTGCTCCTAATATGCATTAGGACAATCATTTATGGAACAACTTCAAATGAAGAAACTCTAAGCTTATTTTTCAATGCTTCTTACACAAATGTTATTTCTATTTCTTTTTTTGAATATCATATCATTAAATGATTTGTATTATGATACAGCCCCTTTTTAAGTGCTCAAAGTAAATTTCACCGTCCATGAAATTTATATAACAATATCAACACGGTTTTAAAACAGAATTATATAGTCTTCATCGCTCATGTTTTTATATAAGGCATATTAAAATAAATAACAAGTCAGTATGCTAGTCTATTTTGCGTCATACTGCATCAATAAAATCAGCCCATAGCTTGCTATGCGTTTCTTGCTATGCGTTAATTTTATCTCCTTGTCTGACACCAAATATACGTCGCATCTTTGACTTGTTATTTTCTTTCATGTGCCTAATTTAGTACGTTACTCTAGGTTTAAGGATGTTAATATTTTTTATGACTTTTTTATTTTTATACATTAACTGATCTGCTCTAGTAATTAAATCTGTTACGTTAGTATCCTCATTGAATTTAAAATCATCATATCCAATAGCTACGCTGACTTTAATACTGCTTTTCGTATTATGATTTTTAATCATATCATAAAATATATTTAATTTACTTATTATTTCATTTTTAGATAAATTTAATATCATAACAATAAACTCATCTCCACCAGTACGGTAGCAATTTCCTACATCTTGAAATGTAGCTTTCATAATAGTAGAAAAATCAGTAATTAATTTATCTCCATTAATATGTCCAAGATTATCATTAATCTCTTTTAAATTATTTATATCCATAGAAAGACACCATATAGAAGTATAGTTTTTTAGATTATTGTTTAAGTTATTAATCTTACATTCAAATGCTGCTCTGTTTTCTATGCAAGTCATAATATCAGTAAAAGCCATTTTTTCATAAATAGTAGATTGAATTGATAGTTCATAATAATTAAAATATGAGGATATAACATATCCAAGTTGTATAATAATAAATATTAATACACCTAATTGGAAATAAATTCCGTGATATGATGATACTCTCAAATAAAATAATAGTAAATCTAAAAGTGTTCCAATCAACATTGGGATTATTGCTATTGCTAAATATTTACCTATAATATTTTTATCATTCCATGATTTTATCACTGTATAAACACTTACAATAATAGTTAATATTACTATAAGATGTGAAATAATTAACATGCTTCTAAAATCAAAAACACCAAAAATATTTAAAATTCCTTGAACAATAAAATTAAAAATTAATAAATATACTGTTTTAAAAAGCAATTTAGTATATTTTTCTTTAGTAGTTTGTATGATTATCATTACAATAGGAACTGGAAGTAACATCAAAGACATAAACGTAAACGTATTTAATAAATGTGTATTAGGAATTAATAATTCAATAATATGTGTTTCAGAAATTGCATATATAGATGACAATAATGCGAAACCCCCTATATGAAGCAAATGAAATATATTCTTTATTTGTTTACATAGAGCTATTATGGAAACAATAAATATTATTAAAGTAAAAATAACCATTAAAAAAAGTAAAAAATGATTTAATGATTGACTAGTTATTAAATTATAAGTAACAGCTAACTTACTACCTATAATTGGCGGAGTTATATCGTAAGGTAAATATTTATTAGATAACATTTTCATTTTAAAATGTAATTCCTTATTTTGAAAGCCAAAAGGTAATTTAATAAAATGAATTGTATCTTTACCTTTATTTAAAAATTTATCATAGTCTTTATTAAAAAAAGTATATATTAATTCATTATCAATATATACATCTAAACTTGCAAAACCAGCACATAGACAGAGGATATTTGAGTCATTATTTATATTTAAATTCAACTTTTTTGAAAAAGAATATGTTTTATCATTAAAATATTTTAATGTGGTAGGAAAGTTTATATTAGTTTTACTATTCGCATCTTCATCTATAACATTCCAATCGCTATTTAATTCTATAATATTTTTATCTATTAATTGAATATTGTAATCTTGAGCGAATTTATTTGAATTTAAAATTGATATAAAAAAAATAATTAAACAAAATACCAATAATCCAACAATAAATTTTTTATTATTAATTTTAAAACTTTTATTCATTTTAATGTCACCTCGAATTATGTAAATAAAAATTAAATTTAATTTACATAAAGTAATAAAATAAATTTTAAAAATATACTATTAATATCATGTATTAGAAAATGTTTTTGACATAATTAAATAATGAATATTTATTTTTTTGCATTTTATATAAGTATAAATTTATAATTAATATATTATTTTACCAAAAATGTTTAGTATATCATAAATTATAGCATATTTTTTAATATACATATAGAAATATGTTTGGCTTAGTACATATGTAATTAAAGAAAAAATATATAAAAAAATAGAATAGATAAAGCTTAAGTTTCAGCTTTATCTATTCTATATAAAAATATAATTTTATTTCATTAATTTAACAAGCACAGCTTTTTGTGCATGCAATCTATTTTCTGCTTCATCAAATATTTCAGCAGAATGTTCTTCTAAGACTTTAGCAGTGATTTCTTCTTCTCTATGTGCTGGAAGGCAGTGAAGTACCATTGCATTATTTTTTGCTACACTCATTAATTCATCATTTATTTGGAATCCTTTAAATGATTTAACTCTCAATTGTTGTTCTTCCTCTTGCCCCATACTTGCCCAAACATCAGTGATAATTACATCAGCATCTTTAGCAGCTTCTAAAGGAGAAGTTGTTACCACAAATTTAACTCCTTCTTTTTCAGCAATTTCTTTCGCACGAATTAAATATTTTTCATTAGAGGTGTAATCTGTTGGAGATGCAACAGAAAAATTCATTCCAACCTTTAGACAACCAATCATTAAAGAGTTTGCCATATTATTACCATCACCAATAAATGCAACATTTAATCCTTCAAGGATATTTTTATATTCTCTAATTGTCATTAAATCAGCTAACACTTGACATGGATGTTCTTCATCTGTCAATCCATTAATAATTGGAATTGATGAGTATTTAGCTAATTTTTCAATCCCTTCTTGAGAGAATGTTCTAATCATTATACCTTGTATAAATCTTGAAAGAACTCTTGCAGTATCTTCAATAGGTTCCCCTCTACCAATTTGTAAATCTCTATTACTTAAAAATAATGCATTTCCACCTAATTGATACATTCCAACTTCAAAAGAAACTCTAGTTCTAGTAGAGGACTTTTCAAATATCATACCTAAACTTTTTCCTTTTAAATGATGATGTTCTATTCCATGTTTTTGTTCATATTTTAATTGATCTGCTAAATTTAAAATATCTAAAATTTCTTCTTTAGAAAGATCATCCATTTTCAATAAATCTTTTTTCATAAAAAATTATCCCTCCATTTTTATTATTTTGAATATAGATAATTGCATATTTTTTTATTTAATTATAGGCTATGTTTTAAAAGAGTGTTGATATTGTTATATAATAGCGAACTGGCATTGAAATTTGCTTTGTAGAATTCTTAATGAAGATTTGTACTATTAATTGCTTGTCACAATCTTTGATTGGGAGCATGCATTAATAGGACTAATATTCATTTTAGAGTTCTCAAAGTAAATTTCACCGTCCATGAGCTTTATATAACAATATCAACACGGTTTTAAACCAAAGAGTAATTATAAAGCGTCTTAAAAAAACAGCATATTGATTAGTTATTTTTTTAAAGATGCTTAAAGTTATTTGCAACTAAGAATTACTTGATATTGTCTAATATATTTAAAAGAATATCTATTCCATGTTTTAATTCATCTTTAGTTATAACTAAAGGGGGAAGAAGTCTTACAACATCTTTACCAGCTGTTAATATTAATAATCCGTTTTTTATACATTCTTTTTGAACTATGGAAGGTGTGCATTTAGTTTTAATTCCAATCATTAAGCCCATTCCTCTAATATCTACTATTTGAGGATTTTTAGATTGTATTAATAACTCTCTTATATAAGCACCCTTTTCAGATATTTCATTAAATGAATTTTCATTGCAAATTTTATCAAGTACAACTAATGCGCCTGATGCAGCAACAGGATTTCCACCAAATGTTGAACCATGATCACCAGGACCAAAAACATTAGAAACTTTTTCTGCGCATAAGACTCCTCCGATAGGAAGGCCAGCACCTAGTCCTTTAGCAACAGAAACTATATCAGCTTCTACATCAAAGTTGTTGTACCCAAACATCTTACCAGTTCTACCAATACCACATTGAACTTCATCAAAAATTATAAGGATATCTTTCTTTTTACATACATTAACAACATCTTGAACAAAAGTTTTATCAAGTGGTATAACTCCACCTTCGCCTTGTATAGCTTCTAGCATAATAGCACAAACATCTGAAGTAGCTTTTTCCTTAAAATCTTCTAAATCATTTGCTTTTACATAATCAAAGCCATCAGGAAATGGGAAAAAGTAATTATGAAATTTATTTTGCCCAGTAGCTTTTAATGTTGTTATCGTTCTTCCATGAAAAGATTGAACTAAAGAAAGTATCTTATGTCTTCCTTCGCCATACTTATCATAACTATATTTTCTAGCTAGCTTTATAGCGCCTTCATTAGCTTCAGCACCTGAATTTGCTAAAAATACTTTGCTCATTTTAGCGCTTTCAGTTAATTTTTTAGCAAGTTCAACAGTTGTGGGATTATAAAATAAATTTGAGGCATGTTGAAGAGTTTTGATTTGTTTAGTAGTAGCTTCAACCCATGCTTCATTATTGTAACCTAGACTATTAACACCAATACCACTTGTAAAATCTAAATATTTATTTTCACTTGTATCATAAAGATAAACTCCATCACCATAAGAGATAATAGGTTCTAAAACACCGTATGAATTTACAAGATGTTCTTTTGCCTCATTAAAATCATATAACATAAATAATGCCTCCTAACATAAAAATTTCAATTAACTATAAACAATGTATAATTTAGAACTCAGAATATGCCTTAAGTATCTCCAAATAAACAACTAACTAATCAGTCTTCTTGTCTTTTCTGTGCACTATACAGCGTCAGTAAAGGAATATAATAACAGCAGTATTAACTGCATTCATTTCCTTGTTTAGTTCAAAAAATCCTAAGGATCTTTGCCTAGTTATTTTTTTGAATGTACCTTAATAAATCATTGTACCAATTCCTTCATTAGAGAATAACTCTAAAATAAGAGAGTGGGGAACACGTCCATCAATAATATGTGCTTTTTCAACACCCATTCTAATTGCTTCTACACAACAATTAATTTTTGGAATCATACCACCTTTTATTACACCTTCTGAAGAGAGTTTGGGAATTTGGTGTAATCGTAATATATTAAGTAGTGAACTATTATCTTTTGGATCCATAAGTACTCCAGGCACATCAGTAAGCAATATTAATTTTTCAGCTTTTAATGCTGCAGCAATTTTTGAAGCACATATATCTGCATTTATGTTATAAGCTTTATTATCATCTTCACCTAAAGCTACACTACCAACAACAGGAATGTAACCAGCAGATAAAGCTGTTTTTAAAATATTAGTATCTACATGAGTTATTTCACCAACATATCCTAAATCAATATCTGTCTTTATTTTTTTAGCCTTGAGTAGTCCGCCATCCATTCCACATAGCCCTATAGCTTTTCCACCAAATTTTCCTATTAGAGAAACTAAATTTTTATTTACTTTTCCACCTAAAACCATTTGAACTATATCCATTGTATTTTCATCAGTATATCTTAAGCCGTTAATAAATTCACTTTTTTTGCCTAATCTATTTAAAAAGTCTGAAATGTCAGGGCCACCACCATGAACTACAACAGGTTCAAAACCTACACATTTCATTAATATAATATCATTTATAACAGTTTCTCTTAATTCATCACTTATCATAGCATTTCCGCCATACTTTACCACTATTGTTTTTCCATAATATTCTTGTATATATGGTAAGGCATTAATTAATATATCCGCTCTTTCATTATGATTAAGCATAAATATCCCCCCCTTTAAACTAACTTCTATAATCACCATTGATTTTTACATAGTCATAACTTAAATCACAGCCCCAAACATAAGCCTTTTCATCACCTAAAAATAAGTTAACTTTAATAATAATTTCATCTTGAATAAGTATTTCTTTTGCTTTATTTTCATCAAAATCTATGGATGAACCTTGCTGACAAACTTTTATAGATCCAACACAGCTTTCAAAATATATATCAACTGTTTCAGGATTAAAATTTACTTTTGCATATCCTAAAGAACATAAAATTCTTCCCCAGTTTGCATCACTACCAAATATTGCAGTTTTAACTAAACTTGAATTAATTACACTTTTACCGAGAGTAATAGCATCTTCCTCAGTTTTAGCACCAAATATTTGGCATTCAATTAATTTAGTAGCACCTTCACCATCTTTAGCAATGTTCTTTGATAAATTTATATTTAAATCATTTAATGCTTTTAAAAAAGCTTCATATTTCTCATCTTTTTCTGTAATAGGTTCATTTTCAGCTAAGCCATTAGCTAAGATTAATACCATATCATTAGTACTTGTATCTCCATCAACACTAACTCTGTTGTAGCTTATTTTAACACTTGTTTTTAATGCTTCATCAAGTAAATTAGGTGAAATATCAAGATCAGTTGTTATAAATGATAGCATTGTTCCCATGTTTGGTTCAATCATTCCAGAACCTTTTGCCATTGCACCTAAAGTAACTTTTTTATCACCTATATAAAATTCTAATGCTAATTGCTTTTTAAAGGTGTCAGTTGTCATAATTGCTGATGAAGCATTATCAAAGCCATCTTTAGATAATTTTTTTGTAAGCTCTGGAATGCCATTTTTAATTGCATCTATATTTAAAGGAACCCCAATTACTCCAGTTGATGCAACTAAAACTTCATCTGTTTTTAATTTTAATTCTTTAGCTTGAAGTGAAGCCATTTTTTTAGCTTTCTTTAAACCCTCATCACCATTGCAGGTGTTTGCATTACCACTATTAACTATTATTGCTCTTGCTTTTTTATTTGATAAGTGCTCTTTAGTTATATAAAGAGGAGCACCTTTAACTTTATTTTTAGTATAAACTCCAGCAGCATTTGCACAAACCTCTGAGTAGATTAATGCTAAATCTTTTTTTATTGTGCTTTTTTTAAGTCCACAATGTATCCCCGAAGCCAAAAATCCTTTAGGAGAAGTAACTCCTCCTTTTATATAATTAATATCCAAAATTATAACCCCCTTTATAAATATTGTTTGAATGTGTCTTACTTGTTGTTAGAAAGCTGGTGCAATAAAGTTTAAGCCTTCTGTTTCATCAAAGCCTAATATAATATTCATGTTTTGGATAGCCTGACCGGCAGCACCCTTAATCATATTATCAATAGTGCTTATTATTATTATTTGATCTTTTCTATGATTTAAATGTAATGATATATGACAATTATTTGATAATCTTATATTTTTAATTGAAGCAGTTTCTCCAATGGGTAATATTTCTACAAAAGGCTTATTCTTATAGAAATCTGTATATAATTTGTGTAAAAATTCAAGATTTACTTCTTCTTTAGGATTACAATAAATAGTTGAAAGTATACCTCTATTTATTGGAAGTAGATGAGGAGTAAATGTTACAGTTACCTTATCTTGTGCTATAGTTGATAACATTTCTTCAATTTCAGGAGTATGCCTATGTCCCCCTATGTTATATGGAGCAAAAGTTTCATTTTCTTCAGGAAAATGAGTATTTAACGCTAAGCCTCTTCCAGCTCCTGTTGTTCCTGATTTTGAATCACAAATTATTCCTTTTAATTCAATTAAAGAATTCTTTAATAAAGGCATTAATCCTAGCTCTATACTTGTTGGATAGCAACCAGGATTAGCAATTAATGAAGCTTCTTTAATTTTTTCTTTATTTAATTCAGGAAGTCCATAAACACTTTGATTATGTAGCTCAGGCTCAGAAAAATCTTTTCCATACCAAAGTTTATATTCCTCTTCATCAGTTAATCTAAAATCTGCCCCCATATCAATACAGATTTTATTACTATCAATTGCTTTTTTTGCTATACCTTCACTTAAACCGTGAGGCAATGCAGTGAATATAACATCACATTTTTTAATGACATCATCCATAGTTTCACAAATTAAGTCAGTTTTACTTAAAAAGTTTTTATATATTTTATTAATTTCTTGTCCTTCAAAAGAAACGGAGCTTATAGCTCCAATTTCTATTAAAGGATGATTTAGTAATAATCTTAATAACTCAGCACCTACATAACCAGTAGCACCAATTATTCCAGCCTTAATCATTTTAATTATCCTCCTTAAGCTCCTTTATAAAATTTTCTAATGCTTCAATTTGTAATTTAACTGATTGAGTAGAAGGACCACCTATAACCTTTCTTTCTTCAACACATGTTAATAAGTCTATAGCTTTATATATATCTTTTTCGAAAATAGGGGAGAAGCTTTTAAGTTGATCAAGAGTTAATTCTTCAATCATCTTATTTTTTTTAATACATTCAAGTACTATTTCTCCAACTATTTCATGAGCATTTCTAAATGCAAGTCCTTTTTTAACTAGATAATCAGCTACATCGGTAGCATTAGTAAATCCTAAAGCAGCACCTTTTTTCATATTTTCTTTCTTTACTTTCATGGTTTTAATCATGCCACAGAAAGTTTTAATTGATAAAGTAACAGTATCTAATGCATCGAAAAGAGCTTCTTTGTCTTCTTGCATGTCTTTATTATAAGCAAGAGGAATTCCTTTCATAACAGTAAGTAAAGTGATAAGGTCACCATAAACTCTACCAGTTTTTCCTCTAACTAATTCAGCAACATCAGGATTTTTCTTTTGAGGCATTATACTACTACCAGTACTATAAGCATCATCGAGTTCAATAAAGTTAAATTCTCCTGTACACCAGAGAATTATTTCTTCTGAAAATCTTGAAAGATGCATCATAATCAAAGAAAGTGCAGATAAAGTCTCAATAGCATAATCTCTATCTGATACAGAATCTAAACTATTTAAAGTAACTTTTGAAAAACCTAAATCTCTTGCTACAATATTTCTATCAATAGGGTAGGTAGAAGTAGCTAAAGCACCACTACCTAAAGGCATCTCATCAGTTCTTTTATAAGCATCACTTAACCTGCCAATATCTCTTTTAAACATTTCTGCATAAGCTAAAAGATGATGAGCAAATGTAATTGGTTGAGCTTTTTGCATGTGAGTGTATCCAGGCATTATAGTTTCTATATTTTCCTTGGATTTTTCTAAAATTACTTCCTCTAAACATAAGATATCTTGTTTTAAGTCAACTAAAGCTTTCTTTAAATATAATCTTAAATCTAGAGTAACTTGATCATTTCTACTTCTACCGGTGTGAAGCATTTTTCCATATTCTCCAATATAATATGTCAAAGTACCTTCAACAAAACTATGAATATCTTCAGAAGTAGGATCAATTTCAATAGTTCCATTATCCATTCGTTTTAACATTTCTAGAAGACCAGAAGTGATTTTATCACTAGCTTCTTTTGAAATTATTTGTTGCTCACCTAGCATTGAAGCGTGAGCTAAACTTCCTTCGATATCTTCTTTATACATTCTTGAATCAACATTTATAGAAGAGTTAAAATCATTAACTAATTCATCAGTTCCTTTTTTAAATCTTCCGCCCCAAAGTTTCATAATTATTTCTCCTCTTTTTTTATTACTTCTTGCATTTTTGCTCTAACAACTAGAGGAAGACCAAATAAGTTTATAAACCCAGCTGAGTCTTTTTGATCATATACTGCATCCTCGCCAAAAGTAGCATATTCTTCACTATATAATGAGTAGGCAGATGTCATACCAGCATTTACAATATTACCTTTATATAATTTCAATTTAACTTCTCCAGTAACTGTTTCTTGAGTCTTTTTAACGAATTCTGATAATGCTTCTCTAAGTGGAGTAAACCATAGTCCATCATAAACTAATTCTGCAAATTTTAAAGCAACTTGTTGTTTATAATGACATGTATCCTTATCTAAACAAAGTTCTTCTAAAGCTTTATGAGCTTCATAAAGAATAGTTCCACCTGGAGTTTCATAAACACCTCTTGATTTCATACCAACAAGTCTATTTTCAACCATATCAATAATTCCAATGGCATTTTCGCCACCTATTCTATTCAATTCTTCTAATAATTGGACACTAGACATTTTGTCTCCATTTAAAGCAACAGCATTTCCTTTTTCAAAAGTTAATGTTATGTAAGTTGCTTTATCAGGAGCATTTTCAAGTGTAGTGGAAAGTTCTAATATATCAGCATATTTTGGTTCATTTGCCGGATCTTCTAAATCTAATCCTTCATGACTTAAATGCCATATATTTTTATCTTTACTGTAGTTTGTTTCATAATTTATTTTAATTGGTACTTCTTTTTCTATTGCATAAGCTATTTCTTCTTCACGTGATTTTATATCCCAGATTCTCCATGGTGCGATAATTGGCATATCTGGAGCAAAAGCTTTGATACCTAATTCAAATCTTACTTGATCATTACCTTTACCAGTACATCCATGACAAATTGCATCTGCACCTTCAGCTTTAGCTATTTCTACTATTCTTTTTGCAATTAATGGTCTTGCAAATGAAGTCCCTAAAAGATATTTACCTTCATACATAGCATTTGCTTGAATAGTAGGAAAAATATAGTCATTTACAAATTCTTCTGTTAAATCTTCAATGAATATTTTTGAAGCCCCAGTTTTAATTGCTTTTTCTTCTAAACCTTCTAACTCATCTTTTTGCCCAACATTACCAACAACAGCAATAACTTCACATCCGTAAGTATCCTTAAGCCATGGAATAATTACTGAAGTATCTAATCCTCCTGAATATGCTAAAACTACTTTATTTAAATTTTTCATTTTAAAAGCCCCCTTATTTCAATTTCAAAAATGTATATTTTATGAATATAATATTTATATTTTTTATAATTATACATTTTTATGAATAATTAATCAATAACAAAATTAGAATTATTCATAAAATATATAATAAAATGGTTATAGATAAGCAAGTGATTAAATTATATTATACTTAATGATATAATAAAACAATAAAAAAAACAATGGAAATATGATGTTTATATAAAATATTATCTCAAAATATAAATTATTAATAAAAAAATATAAAATAAAAATAACAAAAAAATCTAATGAATGAAATTTAATAAATGTAAAATATATTTAATTATGCATGCATAAATATAACTATAATTATACATAATAAGTGCATAATAGGAATTCTTTATAATTTGCTGAACTTTTTTAGAAAGAATAGAGTATTAATATTAGATTTATTTAGAGAGGCATTAATAAAAGAAATATTAAATAATATAAGATATGTATTATTTAGTAGTATTGACTTGTTGTTTTCTTTCATGTGCCTAATAGCAATGTTTAATTTCAACATTAGACACATTATTTTCTTTCACAGGCCTTAATAGGGGTTATGTCCTTTACGTTACGGGAAATTATTGTGTATTTAAATATTGACTATGTTTTAAAACCGTGTTGATATTAAAACAGAGCATAAATAATTAAGATTATGAGGAGTGGTAAAGAAAATAACAGAGTTTTTAGTTTTTGATGGGGGGTTGATTCCATATGAAGATTAGAAAATCATTATCTAGAGGTAAGGCTCTAAATATTAGAAGATAAGTTTAAAGAGCTGAAAATAAAATATTTATATATAATTAATAGGCTATATTTTAAAGTAGTGTTGGTATTGTAATATAAAAGCTCATGGATAGAGGAATTTGCTTTAAGAATTCTAAAACGAATATTAGTCCTATAATGCATGCTCCCAATCAAAGATTGTGACAAGCGATTAATATTACAAATATTCATTAAGAGTTCTACAAAGCAAATTTCAATGCCAGTTCGCGATTATATTACAATATCAACATTCAATTAAAATATAGCCTATTAATAGAGTAATTCTAAACAAAAAAAAGCGAGGTATTACCCTCGCTTTTTAATAAAATTATTTATTCATTGAATCTTTTGAACCTAAAATATTATCAATCTTTGATTCAACAACTTCTTGTATTGAAGTTCTTGCAGCACCTAGATAAGCTCTTGGATCAAAAACTTCTGGTTTTTCTCCGAAAGTTTTTCTTATAGCTGCAGTCATAGCTAATCTTAAGTCAGTATCCATGTTAATCTTACATACAGCCATTGATGATGCTTTTCTTAACATATCTACTGGAATACCTTTAGCGTTTGCTATGTTTCCACCAAATTCATTACAAGTTGCAACAGTGTTAGCATCAACAGCTGATGCACCATGAAGAACTATTGGGTAATTTGGTAATTTAGCTTGAATTGATTCTAATATATCAAACTTTAATTGTGGTTTAGCGTTTGGTGGGAATTTAACAGCACCGTGTGAAGTTCCAATAGCGATAGCTAATGAATCAACTCCAGTTCTAGTAACGAAGTCAACAGCTTGTTCTGGATCAGTATATACGTGAGAATCAGCAACAACGTCATCTTCAACTCCTGCTAATACTCCAAGTTCAGCTTCAACAACAACTCCTCTAGCGTGAGCGTATTCTACAATCTCTTTTGTTTTCTTTACATTTTCTTCATAATCATAGTGTGATCCATCAAACATTACTGATGTAAAACCAGCATCTATAACTTCTTTAACAGCTTCAAAACTTGGACCGTGGTCTAAGTGAAGTGCAACATCTATTCCAGTTTCAGCTATAGCAGCATCTACCATTGCTTTTAAATATTTAGCTCCAGCATATTTAATTGCTCCAGTTGAACATTGAAGAATTACAGCTGAATTTCTAGCCTTTGCTCCATTAACAACACCTTGAATTATTTCCATATCGTTGATATTAAAAGCTCCGATAGAATATCCGCCTTCGTAAGCTTTTTTAAACATCTCTTTTGTAGTAACTAATGCCATGTTTGTTTTACCACCTTTCAAAATTTAAAGATTCAAGCAAACTATAGTCTGCCTTAACAAATTAATTATAAACCATACTTTATGTATTTTCTACATATAACGAGTTAAAAGTTTAAAAAATCATTGCATTATCACAATTTTTGTAAGAACTTATAAATTTTAGTTAAATATTTTTGTTAAAATAACATTTATAACGCATTTCTGTATTATAATATATTCTCTAATGTAGGTATTTGGAGCTTTTTTATATTTTGAGCATTATATTTTAATGAATGTAGTGTTGCATCTGCATCTTCTGCATCTTTATAAGTAAGATATACAGAAAGTTTTACTGCATCATTAACTAATATGTCAAAGTCTTGATGATTTACATAGATTGATGTTATAAAACCTTCACTTTGAATTAAATTCATTAATTGTATAGATTGAGTATAAGCTTCTTCAAAGTTATCTTGTGTAAGGGTTATTTCAATATCTTCAGAAAGAGTAGTAATACGTCCACATAACTTTAATAATGAATTATTAGCAAAATATATAAGTATCATAATTGATAAAAATAGAAATATAGAAATCATTGCATTTTTCATTTACTACACTCCCTTTCAAATTCATCATAAAGTTGATATTTAAAATTGCCTTCAGTATCATATAAGGCTATTAAAACTTCATTAATTGAATTTATATTATGATTTTTAAGTACATTAAGTATCCATTTTTCATCTTTCCCCATGCGAGATAACGAGCTTTTATTTATTTTCCCATCTGATACTAATATTTTGGGTAATTGGACTTCTTTAGTTTTAGATGTGTTTTCGCTAGTACTAGATGATTGAGAATTAGAATTATAGTTTTTAGGCAATACAGATAATTGTCCACCATTTTCTAAAATTGCATATTGAATTTCTTCAAGATTAAAATAATTTGCAATTCTTAGCTCCTCTAATAATTCATCTAAATTTATTTGTTGTTTTTTTAATGCATCATAATTTATTTTTCCTTTATAAATTAAAATACAGGGCTCACCATCAATAATTTTCCTAGCCTCTTGAGATTTTAATTGAATTAAAGTTAATATTGTTTTTAAAAATAATAATGTAATAATAGGTATAATTCCTAATAGTAATGGAAGTCTTGAATCTTGCATAGGCAATGCAGCTAAGTCAGAAATCATAATTGTTATTACAAATTCGTAGGGTTGAAGTTCTCCTATTTGACGTTTACCCATTAAACGCATTACTAACACAACCAACGAATAAAGTATTGTAGTTCTAATAAACACTATAAACATAAAAAAACACCTCACAAAAGTAATATTTGTAAAAAATCGTATTAATATGCGAAATAAAAATAGTTTTATCTTTTTTAAATAAAATAAATATAATATAATTAAGACCAATACTATATTTGGGAGGAGATAACATATATGGTTAATATATATTTTGACATAGATAAAAATGCAGTAAAATCTGGTAAGAGTGTGACCTTTTATGATTTAATTAGTAAAAATTATGGTAATAAAGTTAATAATGCAGCTATTTGTAAGCTAAAAGGACAATATTTTGAGTTAAGCAATTTAGTGACAGATTCTGGAGAAATAGAAATTATAGAGTTTAATACCGAGTTAGGGATGAAGATTTATACTAGAACATTACAATTTATTTTTATTAAGGTGGCATTAGATTTATTTCCACAGGCTAAAATAAAAATAGAGCACTCTATAAGTAAGGGGTTATTTGGAGAGATTTGTAAGGAAACACCTTTAAATGAAAGTGATATTAAGTTGATCAAAGAAAAAATGAAGGAACTTATTGAAAGAGATGTTCCTATAAATAGTATTAGAATGTTGAAAGAGGACGCAATTAAAATATTTAAAGAATATAATATGGAAGACAAAGTTAAACTTCTAGAATATTCGGATTTTAAAGATGTTAGAATTTATGAATTAGAAGGTAGACAGGATTATTTTTATGGGCCAATGGCATACTCTACAGGTATAATTAAGGCTTTTGACTTAATGTATTATGAACCAGGCTTTATATTAAGAAGTCCTGAAAAAGACAATTTACATGTTTTACCAGAATATAAGGAGCAAAGAAAATTAAGTAATGTTTTTCTGGAGACAGAAAGATGGCTTAGTATATTGGACATTGGAGAAGTTGGAACTTTAAATGAAAAACTCTCTAGTCATGAGGCACAAAATTTAATTTTGACTTCAGAAGCTCTTCATGAAAAAAAGATAGCCAATATTGCAGATCAAATAGCAACTAAAAAAGAGGTTAAAATAGTACTCATTGCAGGACCATCATCTTCAGGAAAAACAACTTTTGCAAATAGACTAGGAATACAACTTAGAGTTAATGGATTAGTACCAATACCATTATCGTTAGATGATTATTTTATTGAAAGAAAAAATACTCCAAGAGATGAAAATGGGGATTATGATTTTGAATCTATTTATGCATTAGATTTAGACTTAGTTAATAAAGCTTTAATTTCATTAATGAATGGAGAAGAAGTAGAAGTTCCAACTTATAACTTTAAGACAGGTGAAAGAGAATGGAATGGGAAGAAAATTAAGTTACCATCAAATGGAGTACTGATACTTGAAGGAATTCATGGTTTGAATCCAATATTAACTTCGAGTGTACCACAAGAAAAAATATTTAAAGTTTATATATCAGCTTTAACTCAATTGAATCTAGATAATCATAATAGAATATCTACAACTGATGTAAGGAAAGTAAGAAGAATTGTTAGAGACTCTTTAAGTAGAGGACATGATGCAGAAGCAACTTTGAAAATGTGGCCTTCAATAAAAAGAGGGGAGAAAAATAACATTTTTGTTTATCAAAATAAAGCTGATGCAATGTTTAATTCTACATTAGTATATGAATTAAGTTTATTAAAACCATATGCATTAAAAGAATTAAATAAAATCAATAAAAATAGTTCTGTATATGAGGAAGCTGTAAGATTAAAATCTATTTTAATTTTCTTTAAAGAAGTGGATATGTGTTATGTGCCTACAAATTCTATATTAAGAGAATTTATAGGCGGAAGCTGTTTTTATCAATATTAAAAGTTAGGCACATTAAAGAAAATAACAAGTCAAATATGCAACGTATATTTTGTCTTAAGATAAGTTCAACTAAATTCAGGTGGAGTATAAAACTCCACCTGAAAAGTTTCACTTTATGTCAAACAAGGAGGTAATGTCAGTTCATAGCAGGCTATGGGCTAATATTGCTGACGTGAGTAGATAAGTGAGAGTCCAAATTTTATATTTGATTTCTCGAACTTAGTTAACAACCAAAGGGCGTTAACCTCATTGAAAAATGATTTTGTGTGAATCACTTACTCAGCGAGTGTATACGAGTCGAGCTTCTTTATCACGCAAAATAGACTAGCATACTGACTTGTTATTTATTTTAATGTGTCTTAGTTATAAAGATTACTAATGTGTAAGGCATCTCCCAATACAGGGGCTGTCTCAGAATTATCAAATAAAGTAATAACAAAGAAATAGAAATAACATTTATTAAAGAAGACTAGAAAAATTTCGCTAAGGCATATGAAACAAAATAACAAGTCAAAGATGTGATGTATATTTTGAGTCAGACAAGGAAGTAACATTAGCTAATAGTAGACTATTAGCTAATGTTACTGACGTAGTATCACTCAAAATAGACTAACATACTGACTTGTTATTTTGTTGAATATGCCTAATAGTTTCTAACATTTAAAGTTGTACCCATAAAAGATTGCTCCTAATATGCATTAGGACAATCATTTATGGAACAACTTCAAATGAAGAAACTCTAAGCTTATTTTTCAATGCTTCTTCCACAAATGTTACTTCTATTTTGGGGGAATATACATCATATCATTAAATGATTTGTATTATGATACAGCCCCTTTATTTTACAATGCGTAATTTTAAAAAATTCATAAGTTAATTTAGTGGAATTTTAATTTTTACCTTTCATTATAATTGAAAGATAAAAATCCCCCTTGACTATGTTAAATAAATTATGCATTCTATATATAAGATTAAAAAATTTAATTAAAAAATAAATAATATTTAAATTTAAATGAAAGGGGGTTTTTGGTGAAATATTGGGGGTGTTTCGCTAAATAACGCACGATGAATAATGTAGGAGTTTTTGATATTTTAGGACCTATAATGATAGGGCCGTCTAGTTCTCACACAGCTGGTGCTGCAAGACTTGGAAAAATTGCAAGGAGTATAGCTCAAAGGAAAATAATAGAGGTAACTTTTTTGTTACATGGATCATTTGGAAAAACTTATAAGGGCCATGGAACTGATAGGGCTTTAGTAGCAGGAATATTAGGTATGGAACCTAGTGACAGTAATCTTAAAAATTCTCTTGATATAGCAAAAGAAAAGGGGATTAAAATTACTTTTAAGGAATTTGATTTAGGGGATGTTCATCCGAATACGGTTAAATTTATAATAAAGACAGAGGATGGTAAAACCTGCGAAGTGATTGGATCTTCTATAGGTGGAGGAAGTATTCAAGTTTCTGAAGTGAATGGAAATAAAGTAGATTTTAGTGGTGTATATGAAACATTAATTATGGCACACCAAGATGTTCCAGGGGTTATTCGCGAAGTTAGTGATGTGCTTTATAGAGGGAATATTAACATAGCTTTTATGAAAGTATTTAGAAACCAAAGGGGTAAAGAAGCTAATATGATATTTGAGGTAGATAATAAAATAAGTGATGAAATATTAAATCAAATAAAAAGCTTAGAGTCTGTAAGAAATGTAGTTTCAATAAGCCCAGCAAAGGAAGGTGAGTAAACTTGATTGCAAGAAGTGGAGAAGAATTATTAGAAATATGTAAGGATAATAATATCTCATTAAGTGAGTATGCGATAAGATGTGAAGTCGAAGAAAAGGGATTAGATAGAGAAGAAGTAATAGAAAAAATGAGAAAAAATCTAAAAGTCATGACTTCAGCAGCTAATGAAGGAATGGAAAAAGAAGTTTATTCAGTAAGTGGCTTAATAGGCGGAGATGGATATAGATTACATAATTATGCTAGTAAGGGAAAAACACTTACAGGTACTGCAACAACAATGGCAATGGCAATGGCACTTTCTTCATCTGAGGTTAATGCATCTATGGGGAAAATAGTAGCATGTCCAACAGCGGGATCTTGTGGTATTTTACCCGCAGTGATTTTATCAACAGGTAAACAGCTTGATTTAAATGAGGATGAACTTCTAAAAGGATTATTTGCAGCAGCAGCTGTTGGAATTGTTATAGCATTTAATGCTACTTTATCTGGAGCAGAAGGAGGATGTCAAGCAGAGTGTGGTTCAGCTTCAGCTATGGGAGCAGCAGCAGTTGTTGAAATGATGGGTGGTACTCCTAAAATGAGTCTAGATGCAGGATCAATAATACTTCAAAACGTCTTAGGATTAGTATGTGATCCAGTAGCAGGTCTCGTTGAAATACCTTGTGCTAAAAGAAATGCTCAAGGAGCTATAACTGCTTTATGTACAGCAGATATGGTAATGGCAGGTGTAGTTGCTAAAATTCCTTTTGATGATGCAGTAAGTGCAATGTACAAGGTTGGAAAAAGTTTACCACCTTCACTTAGAGAAACAGCTTTAGGTGGTATAGCAGCAACTAAAGAAGGTCTAAGACTTAAAGAACAAGTTTTTGGAAAAGATTGATTCTAATAAATTCTTAAGTTAAATTTCTTAACCAACTTTACAATATATAACAATATCAACACGGTTTTAAAAAAGCGATACAATTAAATCACAAAGGGTTATAAATAATTTCTAATATACAATATAAAGTTATTAGATAACATTTATAACCTTTTTTGTGGAATAGTTATTATATATATTAACTCCTGTTCAATAAGGTCATAGCTATAATTATGACATATAACTTTAAAACATTTAGATAATTCCTATTCCAGTTCACCTTTAAATATAGAGTGTCTATATTTAGGACAAAATACAATATGATAATTAATATTATACTTGCTGTGACTCGTTGTTTTGTTTTAAGTATTTTTCAATGACATATTTCATACCTTCTTCTATTAAGTCATTAGCATTAGTACCTTTTTGCAATGCAAGTATTCTAATATCCTTTAAGCCTGATATGATGGCAATTCGTCTCCTTGCCTGATGAAAAATATCCATTGCAACTTTGGACTTGTTATTTATTTTCATGCGTTTTAATATGACAAAAGGAGGTGGAATTAATGAAATTATCATTTAAATTTAAACCAAGTTTTACAGTAGAACAATTAAGCATTATAGAAGAATTATCTTATCATACAACTAAACTCTACAATATAATTAATTATGATTTAAGAGAGAAAGGTTTTAAATCATATGTGGATATTGAAAATGCTTATAAATCTAATTGGCATTGTGATTTTCTGCATAGTCATACAAGGCAACATTGTTTTAAACTATTAGAACAGAATTGGAAATCATATTTTGCAAGTATCAAAGGTTATAAGGAAAATCCACATAAATACAAAGGACTTCCTAAACCACCTAATTTTAAAAATATGGAAGATAAAAAGAATGAGATTATATTTACTAATCTTGCTATAAGATTTAAAAAAAACATATTAATGTTATCTCTTTCTAAAGCAATTAAGAAACTATTTGAGGTAGACAGTTTAAATTTTGAAGTTTCTAATAAACTTCAAAGCCTTATAAATTGGAATAAATTGCAACAAGTTAGAATAAAGTGGGATAATTCTTTAAAACAATGGTATTTAATTGTAATCTACAATAAGCAAGAATTAAAGCCAGTAAATAATACTAATATTATGTCTATAGATTTGGGATTAGACAATCTTGCTACATTAACCTTCAAAGAAGGAAATGAAACTTATCTTTTTTGTGGTAAAAAACTTAAGAGTATTAATTCTTTTGCAAATAAGAAAATTGCTTATTATCAAAGTATTGAAATGAATAAATATGGTTCAGATAAGTTTAAAAACACGAAAATGATAAATTCTTTAAGAAGATATAGAAATAATTATGCTAATGATTATCTCCACAAAGTAAGTAAAAACATTATGGATAAAGCAATAGAGAATAAAGTAAAAAAGATAGTTATAGGCAAAATTAAAGGTATTAAACAAGACATGGATTATAATAAATCTTTTGTCCAAATACCAGTACAAAGACTTGCTGAATTAATTAAATATAAAGCAGAATTACAAGGTATTGAAGTTAAGTTCAAAGAGGAAAGTTATACAAGTGGTTGTAGTGCTTTCGATTTAGAACCAATAAATAAAAAGTATTATGATAAAACTCGTAGAGTGGTTAGAGGATTGTTCAAATCAAGTTTGGGATTAGTTAATAGTGATGTAAATGGCTCATTAAATATATTAAGAAAAGAAGAAAAATGTATTCCCGAAATAGTTCAAACTATGAGGGATAAGGGGAGTGTGTCCTCCCCGTTGAGAGTAAGGGTTGCCTGTTAAAGGCGGAAACTTAATTATCAAACCTCTCACGAAGCCACCGTTGCTTGTTTCGGTGGTGGTTCACAAGATTGTTAGTTTAATAAGAAAGGAGATATATGATGAGTTTATTAATAAAAGAACAAATTACTATTCTCATAGTAGATGATGAAAAAAGTATAGTAGAATTTATTAAAATGGGTTTAGAATCAGAAGGATATTTAGTATATGAAGCTTTTAATGGAATGGAAGCAATTGAATTAGCAGAAAAGGTAAGGCCTCATATAATTATATTAGATATTATGTTACCTGGAATGGATGGGTATGAAGTATGTTCACGGATTAAAAAATCTATAAAAACATCAATTATTATGCTTACAGCAAGAGATGAAGTAGATGATAAAGTAAGAGGATTAGATATTGGAGCAGATGATTATATGGCTAAGCCTTTTAGCTTCAAGGAACTCTTAGCACGTATAAATGCAAGAATAAGAAGTGATTTCAAAGAATTAGAAGCTGTAATTCGTATTGGTGATTTTACCTTAGATGATAAAGCACATGAATTTACATATTGTGGGGATGTATTAGATTTATCTCCTACTCAATATAATTTATTAAGATTTTTACTTATGAATAGTGGAATAGTATTAAGTAAATCATTGATACTTGAAAAAGTTTGGGGATATGACTTTAATGGAGAAGAAAATATTGTTGAGGTATACATAAGATACTTGCGTGATAAAATCGAAGATAAGGAGCATAGTATTATAAGAACTGTTCGTGGTGTTGGATATAAAATGGTGGCAAAATGAAAATGTTAAGACGTAAACTTAAAATAAAGAGTTTAAAATGGCAACTATTATTTCGTTTCCTTATGATATTAATTATTTTACTAGGTGCAATGGGAATTTTTCAGTATATAAGTATGAAGGAGTATTTATATAGAACTAAAGTGCAGGTTTTACAACAAAGATTTCATAATCTAGATTTTGGGGTTTTATCAAAAGAAAATATAAAAGATATAACTGAAAGTGATTCTAAAGAAATTTTAAAAAAATTAAAAGATAAAAATATGAGTACAGCCCTAATAGATAAAAATGGAGATTTGTTACTTGAAATAAGGAATGTAGATGCTCCAGAAGATGATAATGATAGGGATGAGGATTTTAAGGAGTTATTTGAAAAAAAAATAAAAGCAATACCAGTACCGGTACTTTCTAAAGAACACTATATGAATCTTTGTAATGAAAAGGGAAATTTAGAAACAATATATGAAATTGTAGAAGACGAAAACTGTAATTTTCAATTAGTTGCATGGATAAAAGTAGGTGATTTAGATTTGCCATCTGGATTAATACAATTAAGTACGCCAATAGAAGATATTCAGGCTATATTAAATCAACAAGTATATGTGCATACAACTCTTTCAATGGTAATTTTAATAATAGGTACATTACTTGGAACCACAATTTTTAAACGTACATTAAAGCCTTTATACAATATAACAAATACTGTTGAAGGAATAAATATAACTGATTTAGATAAAAGATTGCCAGAAGAAAATGGTCAATTAGAAACTGATAGATTAGCAAAATCCTTTAATATTATGCTTAAAAGAATAGAATCGTCATTTCAAAAAGAACAATATATTAAGGAAAAAATGAGGCGATTTGTGTCTGATGCATCTCATGAATTAAGAACACCTCTTACATCAATTCATGGATTTGTAGAAGTTTTGTTAAGAGGAGCAGCAAAAAATCAAGATCAATTGAATTTAGCATTAAATAGTATATTAATGGAAAGTGAGAGACTTGCAAAATTGGTGAATGATCTTTTGGTGTTAACTAAGTTAGATCAACAATTAATTGTTGAAATGAATACAGAAAATATAAACAATGTGATAGAAGAAATATTTCCACAGCTTCAGATTCTTTGTAAGAATAGGAAATTAAAATTAGAATTGAAGAACAATATAATGGTCTATATAAATAGAAATCAAATTAAACAGGTTATATTTAATTTGACTCAAAATGCAGTGCTTCATACAGATAAAAACAATGGAATTATAACAATATCTACGAGCATAGAAAGTTTAAAAGATGAAACTTTTGCAGTCTTAAAAATAATAGACAATGGAACAGGGATACCAAAAGAGCATCTTAGTAAAATATATGACAGATTTTTCAGAAGTGATTCCCATAGGTCTAGGGAACATGGTGGATATGGATTAGGACTTTCTATAGTAAAATCAATAATAGATAGCAATAATGGTGAAATTCATGTAGAAAGTGAATTAAAAGTTGGCACAACATTTTCTGTATATTTTAAATTAGCGAAATAACTTAAGTCATATTCAAAAAAATAACAAGTCAGAATGCCAATGTCATTTAGATAAGGATTTATCCTTGTCAAGATCATCTAAGGATATTGAAAATATTCTTAGGTGACTTTTTTGTTTTACTACACATGCCACAAAATAATATTTTTGGGCGCAATAAATAAACAGATTTACATCTGTTTTTTTGAAATATGATAAAATTTATGCTACTCTATAAATGAAGCTTACCAAAGATTTGGTACGAAGTTTTCTT
>NZ_FOMG01000047.1 GCF_900112485.1 Clostridium uliginosum | reverse complement strand
AAAAGTTTTAGTGATATTAGTTACAATTAATTATTAAGTTTGGGTAGGGAAATAATAAAAACACGCTGTAAAATAATGGATGATAAATTAAATAAGATTCTTGCCAACTTTTAGTTGACTCAAACTTGCAGCTTCCTTAAGTTGTTAAAGCTTGTTTTATTGGATATAATAAAAATATGAGATTCAAAGTACGTGAACTTAGTTTATTATGATTATTTATGGAACAAGCAAGGCACATGAAAGAAAATAAAAGATCCAATATACTGGCCTGTCATTTTTTTGAATGTGCCTAAATAAGGGGAGTATAGTTATTTATGAAAAGAAGATTTAATAGCACAGGAGTTTGTGTTCCAAGAAAACACTATATGGTAGATATTACAGATAAACTTAAAGAAATAAGAGAGCTTATAGATAATGAGTTCTATTTTACTATAAATAAGCCTAGACAATATGGAAAGACAACGACCTTAAATGAATTAGAAAAATTATTAAATGAAGAGTATTTAGTCATAAGTATCAGCTTTGAAGGTATCGGTGACAGTACATTTGAAGAGGAAAAAGATTTTTGTAATAAATTTTTAAAGATAATGATTACATCTCTAAGGTTTAGTGATAAGGAAGAAAGTGAAAGACTTTTAGGTTTAAGTCAAAATGTTAATGATTTTGAGAATACGTCAGAGGTTATAACTAAATTTATTGAGGAAGCATCAAAAGAAGTTGTTTTATTTATAGATGAAGTAGATAAAAGCTCTAATAATCAGTTGTTTTTAAGTTTTATAGGTATGCTTAGAAATAAGTATTTATTAAGAGAGATGGGAAAAGACTTTACATTTAAATCTGTTATACTAACAGGGCTTTATGATGTAAAAAGTTTAAAGCTAAAAATTAGAAAAGAAGAAGAAACAAAGTATAATTCACCTTGGAATATTGCTGTAGACTTTGATGTTGATATGAGCTTTTCACCAATAGAAATTTCTACTATGCTAGATGAGTATTCAAGAGAAAATAATATAGATATGGATATAAAAGCTATAAGTGAAGAACTTTATTTCTTTACAGGGGGTTATCCTTATTTAGTAAGTAGACTTTGCCAAATTATAGATGAAAAAATTAAAAAGGATATCAAAGAAACTTGGACTAAAAATGATGTTAGAAAAGCAGTTAAAATTATTAATGAAGAAGTCAATACATTATTTGAAAGCATAGTAAAAAATTTAGAAAATAATAGTGAACTTTATGAATTAATAAAAAATTTCTTAATAGATGGTGAACAGATAGTTTTTAATGCCTTAAATCCTATTATAAGCATAGGAGTAACTTATGGAATCTTTAAAAAAGGTAAGGAAAGATTAGAAATAAGTAATAAAATATTTGAAGATATAATTTATAGTTATATGATATCAAAAATAAGGACTTCTGCGAGTAACATGAGTTTATACAATATTAAGTCAAAGTTTATCAAAGAAAATGGAGAACTAAATATAGAAAGAATTCTTAAAAAATTCCAGCAATTCATGAAAGAACAATATTCAGCTAAGGATGAAGAGTTTATAGAGCATCATGGTAGATTGTTATTTTTAGCGTTTATAAAACCTATAATTAACGGAACAGGCTTTGATTTTAAAGAAGTTCAAATATCAGAAGAAAAAAGATTAGATGTAGTAATAACTTATAATAACTTTAAATATATAATTGAGATGAAAATATGGAGAGGCCCTAAATATCATGAAGAAGGAATTAAGCAGCTTTGTGATTACCTAGATATTTATGCACTAGATAATGGTTATTTGCTTGTATTTAATTTCAATAAAAATAAAGAGTATAAGGAAGAAAAGCTTGAAGTTAATAATAAAAATATAATTGCAGTATATGTATAGCAAAATAAAACAAAAAAGTAAATCTAATTAATTTAGGCATAATCAATTAAATAATAAGTCCATCTGTCAAGCCTGTTTTTTATTAGGCTGTGTCAGCAGATTGTTCTAATAGCACCACTATGAGACCAATCTACTTCCTTGCCTAATGAAAAATAATCATGACATTTTGGACTTGTTATTTTCTTTCATATGCCTTATTAATAAAAAGTAAGTGATATTATCTACAATATTTAATATCACTTACTTTTTTATTAGTGTTTTTTATTATAACAGTAAGCATAGATTAAATCTTATTTATAAACACACATAATTAATGGTAAAATATATAGTTGAGAGGCGAAATAAATTAACTATATAAGGGGGAGAGTTTAATGGTAAATAGAAAAATAAGTAAACTTTTAGGACGGATCTTTGGGATTGTGGGTTTTATGTTAATAATAGGGGTATTAGAGGTACCTGCTCTAGCTAATGATAATTTAAATACTAATTCAGCATATTGTGAAAATACAAGTCTTTATAAGGATAAAGATTATTTAATTAATATAAATAAGAGTGTTGAGCAAAATGGATTTAAAGTAACCTTAGATAAGGCTATTGCAACAAAACATAAATTAAAAGTAATGGTTAAAGTGGAAAGTGAAAAACCTTTTGATGAAAATAAATATGATAATTTAATGGATTCAATAGTTAAAGTAACGTTTGGAAATAACAATAATAGAGTTAATAAACATTATGATTACATAAATGATAAAATACTACTAATTACTATAGAAGAAGAAAATAATAAAGAAGAATATCCTGAAAAAGGAGATATTAGAGTAGCTGTAGAATTACCAGCTTATAAAGTTAATGTAGGAATAGGTGACTATGTAGACTTTTCAGAATCATTTAAAAATACAATTGAAAAAGATATATTTACACCAGTACCACAATTTGATTTTACATTAAATAAACTAGAATATACTGCTATGGGTACAAGAATTTTTTATAGTGGACCTTACAGAGATTTTTTTTATAAAGAGAATAATCCGGGCTATTTAATGAATTCATTTATTATATTAAAAGTTGGAGATAGAATGTATAAAACAAAATATGATGGTTGTTATTATTCAGATGATGCAGAAAAAAACAAATTAAGAATGGGGAGTTATTCAGCAAAAACAGCCACTTATGAAAGAGTTAAGGATAAAAAAGATATAAGTGTCATACCAGTAATTTGTGATATGTCTTCTGATGAAATAAATCAAATAATTAAAGGTAACCTTAAAAATCGATATTATGAAAAACGAAAAGCTAGTAAGCAAACAATTAATAATATAAGTTATTTAAAATCATTTGAATTTTCAGATGGAAGTAAGGGCGAAATATATAATATAGAAAGAAATGATAATACAATAAAAGTATATTGCAGGGGAAGTTCAGAAAAAGAAAGTTTATTAATGGCAAATAATATGGTTATAAATTATAATCTTGGAGAAAATGAGTTAGAACAGGATAGTTTTTATAAAGATTCAAATGATAATTTTGGATACGTTGTAGAATTTAATAATATAGAAAAAGATAAAATATTAGATTTAAATTTTGTGAATAATATAAACCTAGTAGATAGATACAAAATAGTGGATGAAGTAGAAATTTCTAAATAAGGTTTCTGAAATAGAAAAGATAAATATTAAATAATCATAATCTTTTACTAGTTCTTTATTTGCAGCTTCCTTAAGTTGTTAAAGCTTGTTTTATTGGATATAATAAAAATATGGAATTAAAAGCAAGTGAAGTTAGTTTATTATAATTATTTAATAGAACAAGTAAGGTACATTAAAGAAAATAAAAGACCCAATATACAAACATAAAGGTCTGTTGTTTTTTGAATGTGCCTAAACAAGGAGAGTATAGTTATTTATGAAAAGAAGATTTAATAGCACAGGAGTTTGTGTTCCAAGAAAACACTATATGGTAGATATTACAAATAAACTTAAAGAAATAAAAGAACTTATAGATAATGAGTTCTATTTTACTATAAATAAGCCTAGACAATATGGAAAGACAACGACCTTAAATGAACTCGAAAAATTATTAAATGAAGAGTATTTAGTCATAAGTATCAGCTTTGAAGGTATCGGTGACAGTACATTTGAAGAGGAAAAAGATTTTTGTAATAAATTTTTAAAGATAATGATTACATCTCTAAGGTTTAGTGATAAGGAAGAAAGTGAAAGACTTTTAGGTTTAAGTCAAAATGTTAATGATCTTGAGAATACGTCAGAGGTTATAACT
This sequence comes from Clostridium uliginosum, assembly GCF_900112485.1. GTDB lineage: Bacteria > Bacillota > Clostridia > Clostridiales > Clostridiaceae > Clostridium > Clostridium uliginosum. Next base: position 10,398 of record NZ_FOMG01000047.1, on the reverse strand, counting down.
AAATTTATTGAGGAAGCATCAAAAGAAGTTGTTTTATTTATAGATGAAGTAGATAAAAGCTCTAATAATCAGTTGTTTTTAAGTTTTATAGGTATGCTTAGAAATAAGTATTTATTAAGAGAGATGGGAAAAGACTTTACATTTAAATCTGTTATACTAACAGGGCTTTATGATGTAAAAAGTTTAAAGCTAAAAATTAGAAAAGAAGAAGAAGCAAAGTATAATTCACCTTGGAATATTGCTGTAGACTTTGATGTTGATATGAGCTTTTCACCAAGAGAAATTTCTACTATGTTAAATGAATATTCAAAAGAAAATAATGTAGATATGGATATAAAAGCTATAAGTAAAGAACTGTATTTCTTTACAGGGGGTTATCCTTATTTAGTAAGTAGAATTTGTCAAATTATAGATGAAAAAATAAAGAAGAATACGAAAGAAACTTGGACTGAAAATGATGTTCAAAAGGCAGTTAAAATACTTCTAGAAGAAAAAAACACTTTGTTTGATACCTTGATTAAAAATTTAGAGAACAATAAAGAATTATATAATTATATAGAGGATATTATAGTGAGAGGAATTGATAAGAGTTTTAATAATTATAATCCTATTATTGAAATCGGAAATATCTATGGTTATTTTAAAAATAATAGCAGTAAAGTGGCTATATCTAATAAGATATTTGGAGAAATAATATATAATTATATGGTATCAAAATTAGAGAATACTTATAGTAAAATGGATAATTATAATTTCAAAGGTGAATTTTTAGAGCCTAATGGAGGACTAAATATAGAAAAAATTCTTAAAAAATTCCAGCAATTCATGAAAGAACAATATTCATCCAAGGATGAAGAGTTTATAGAGCATCATGGCAGACTATTATTTCTAGCCTTTATAAAACCTATAATTAACGGAACAGGCTTTGATTTTAAAGAAGTTCAAATATCAGAAGAAAAAAGATTGGATGTAGTAATAATATATAATAACTTTAAATATATAATTGAGATGAAAATATGGAGAGGCCCTAAATATCATGAAGAAGGAATTAATCAGCTTTGTGATTATTTAGATATTCATGAACTAGATAATGGTTATTTGCTTGTATTTAATTTTAATAAAAATAAAGAGTATAAGGAAGAAAAGCTTAAAGTTAATAATAAAAATATAATTGCAGTATATGTATAGCAAAATAAAACAAAAAAAGTAAATCTAATTAATAAAAAGTAAGTGATATTATCTACAATATTTTAGTATTATTATACTGCTCTTTTTAAAAAACTGAATTTATTGGATAATTTATGAAGTATATCATATAGTACATTATTCTTAATAACAGACCAAAATAGATAAGCATATTGGTCTGTTATTTTTTGTACTTATAAATGAAAATAAGATTTCAATTTTTGTTGACTTTTATTAAAAGGTTTTCAAAAAAACCAAAAAATTCGATATTATTTTTAATTACCTTATAATTACTATTTACAAATTATGTGATTAAAATACATAACTAGTTCTTATTTTGTTAACGTTTTAATTAATGATTATTAAGTTTATTGTGTTTAGATATTGTTTTTGATTAATTTAGTGATAATATACTATTTATACAAGGTTTTCAATAATTTTACAATTTGAAAATTAAACACAACTACTAACCTACTTTGAGAGTTACTAAAACTTTTTCTAATACCTCACCATCAGCAGCATTATTATAGAAACACTTTTTTATATTTTAAAATTTGCTAGCATATCTGTAAATATAATCTTCTTAACCTTATAATAACGGAACACTATTTGATAATCACACACAATATTTATTTTTAGATGAAAGTTATTCAAAGAACACTTTTCTAATCTATAAAATGTTTACCATGAGATAAATTTAATTTTTGACGTTGATTAATTTCAAATTAAGGAGGAAAAACATGAAAAAAAAATTATTAGTATTACCACAAACAGATAATTTAAAAATAACAACAAATATTGGAGGTAACAAACTAAAAAAATCTAATGATAAGAAGTTATATTTAGGAGTATTTGAAAAAGTTGAAAGTGCTATTACAAAAGCAATTTATGCACAAAAGCAATTAAATCTTTATTATAAAAAAGAAGATAGAGAAAGGCTTATAAACAGTATAAGGAAGGCCACATTGGAAAATAAAGAGACGTTATCAAAAATGATCTTAGATGAAACACACATGGGAAGATATGAGGATAAAATATTGAAACATGAATTGGTAGCTAAATATACTCCAGGTACAGAAGATTTAACTACTACAGCTTGGTCTGGAGATCAAGGCCTTACATTGGTAGAAATGTCTCCTTATGGTGTTATAGGTGCAATAACCCCTTCAACAAATCCAACTGAAACTGTTATATGTAATAGCATAGGTATGATAGCTGCTGGAAATGCGGTAGTGTTTAACGGACATCCAGGGGCAAAAAAAAGTGTTGCTTTTGCTGTAGATATGATAAACAAAGCAATCATTACATCTAACGGGCCAGAAAATTTAGTAACTACAGTAGAAAATCCAACTATGGAATCATTAAATGTAATTATGAAACATCCATATATAAAATTTTTATGTGGAACTGGAGGACCTGGATTAATAAAAACACTTTTAAATTCTGGTAAAAAAGCTATAGGCGCAGGAGCTGGAAATCCTCCTGTAATTGTAGATGATAGTGCTGATATAAAGAAAGCTGCTAAAAATATTATAGAAGGTTGTTCTTTTGATAACAATTTACCTTGTATTGCAGAAAAAGAAGTGTTTGTTTTTGAAAATGTAGCAAATGATTTAATAGATAATATGCTTGAAAATCATGTTGTGCTTTTAAATAAAAATCAAGTATCAAGATTATTAGATTTAGTATTAGAGAAAAATGATGAAAACTCAGAATATACTATAAATAAAAAATGGGTAGGAAAAGATGCAAAATTATTTTTAGATAAAATAGGTGTAAAAGCACCTGATAATGTTAGATGCATAATATGTGAGGTAGATGCAAACCATCCTTTTGTAATGACAGAGCTTATGATGCCAATACTTCCTATTGTAAGAGTTAAAGACATTGATAATGCCATAGAATGTGCAAAAATGGCAGAGCAAAGAAAAAGACACAGTGCATATATGTATTCAAAAAATATAGATAACTTAAATAGGTTTGAAAAAGAAATAGATACAACTATTTTTGTAAAGAATGCTAAATCTTTTGCTGGAGTAGGTTTTGGTGCAGAAGGCTTTACCACTTTTACTATTGCAGGACCTACAGGTGAAGGTATAACTTCTGCAAGGAACTTTACAAGACAAAGAAGATGTGTACTTGCTGGTTAACTCTTTAATAGGGTCAATGCATTTTATTGCATTGATTCAGTAGCTTAAATTTCTAAAAAGCATTGTACACTCTTAAAAAGAAGGAGATATTAACATGAATAAAATAGTTAAACTTGATGATTTAAAATCTATTTTTAAAGATGGAATGACAATTATGATTGGTGGTTTCTTAGATTGTGGGACACCTGAAAATATAATTGATATGTTGGTGAAATTGAATATAAAAAATTTAACTATTATTGGAAATGATACTGGATTTCCAGATAAAGGTATAGGCAAACTAATTGTAAATGGCCAAGTGAAAAAAGTAATCGCTTCGCATATTGGAACCAATTCTGAAACTGGAAGAAGAATGAATACTGGTGAAATGGAAGTAGAACTTTCTCCACAAGGAACATTAATTGAAAGAATTCGTGCGGCAGGATCTGGTCTAGGTGGTGTATTAACTCCCACAGGGATAGGGACAATCGTAGAAAAGGGAAAACGTAAGATTTCAATTAATGGTAAAGAATATTTATTGGAACTTCCATTAAAGGCAGATGTTTCATTAGTAAAAGGAAGCATAGTAGATGAATTTGGAAACACTTGCTATAGAGCAACTACAAAAAACTTTAATCCTTATATTGCGATGGCAGCAGACACTGTAATAATGGAAGCAGAAAATTTAGTGAAATGTGAAGAATTAAATAGAGAAGATATAATGACTCCAGGTGTATTAGTAAATTATATAATAAAGGAGGTAATTTAGTTGATTAAAGATAGTAAATTAGCAAAGCAAATAATTGCAAAAAGAGTTGCAAAGGAGTTAAAAGAAGGACAGCTTGTAAACCTTGGTATAGGACTTCCAACATTGGTAGCAAATTATGTACCAAAAGAAATGCATGTTGTTTTTCAATCTGAAAATGGAATGATTGGTATGGGAGCGGTACCAACTTCAGGGTATGAAGATACAGATATAATAAATGCAGGAGGACAATGTGTAACAGCATTACCGGGGGCATCATTTTTTGATAGTTCTATGTCTTTTGCATTAATTAGAGGTGGACATGTTGATGTTACTGTACTTGGAGCTTTAGAGGTAGATGAAGAAGGAAGTCTAGCTAATTGGATTATTCCAGGTAAAATGGTACCTGGAATGGGGGGGGCTATGGATTTAGTAACAGGTGCTAAAAAGGTAATTGTGGCAATGCAGCATACTGGAAAAGAAAAACCTAAAATTCTTAAAAAGTGTAGATTACCATTAACTGCAAAATCACAAGTAAATTTAATTGTTACAGAATTATGTGTAATTGAAGTGACAGATAAAGGGCTACTCCTAAAAGAAATTAATGAATATACAACAATTGATGAAATTAAATCTTTAACAGAAGCGGATTTAATTATTCCAGATGAGATAAGGCGTATGGCTATATAAAAATTTATAATAGGTATTTAAGATATCCTTATAAATAATATTCCTAACCGTTACCTACGGACGATTAATATCTAATAATTTCCCAAATGTATTTTAACAAAAAAATAATTTTAATATATATGTTGTAGAAAAGAATCTATATAAAAATAGCCAATAGTGGCTTGGTTTTATGAAAGATTTATATTGCAACATATATATAACAAAATATTGAGATTTGTTTTATTTATTCAATGAAATTAAATTTTGACAACTTATAAAAAACCATAATAACTAATTTAAGTAATTATTATGGTTTTATTTTATAACATCTGTAATCAGATACCTACTGCTATTATTAGCAAATTATAGGTACCTGATTATTTTAATTTTAGCTTTGTTTTAAATAAACTTTAATTTAATTACTTGAAAGATAATCATGCACAACATGAGCAGGTCCTAGAGTTAAATCTGTAAGAATATGTGATGCAGATACAATCTCTAGCACAGGCAAATCAGCTAAAGGAGCTAATGCATGACTAAATAATTGTAGTCGTGCACAACCAGTCCATGCTCCGTGTATGGTAATATCCTTATTCTGTGCACATATAATCTCACAAATTCTTGGCTTTCCATCATAACCTTGTACAATTTTAAGCATAAAGTTAGGACGAGAAATTTGATTATATGCTTCCTTAATATCTAAAGGTTCATGTTTATAACCCATTGTAGCAGTTGCAACTGGTAAGGAACCATATTTTAATGTACCCACTAATGTATCTGAATCAACAAATAATTTTGGAGTACCAAGTTTCTTAGGATAGGCACTAATTTCTCGACCAACAGCAATAGCAGGATGATTATCTAAGTACATCATATGCAAATAATCACCTTTAATTCCATTAAATTGTACCGGAATAGCCTGTCCACATTCAGTGTATGATCCTAATCCAGTCACATCGGGCATAGCCATCATTTCGAATCTAACTAGTGGTTCATCTAATTCTAAAGGTTCTGGCACTATTCTTCGAAGTGCCTCCATGTCAGTACGGTATATTATGTTCAAGTACTCCCTATTGTGGAACTTATATGGTCCTTTAGGGAATGCTGGAGCAGTAAGTGGTGTTGTAATTTGTTTGGATACTTCACTTTGCAACATAAAAGATTCGCCTTCTTTTTTTTATTTGGTTATGTTTTGAAACATAGCCTTTTATTTTGTAATTTCTTATGTGTTTAATGTTCCCACTGCTAAAAAAGTTTGGATTGGTGAGTAATTGAACACTGGTATATTTTATAAATTATAAATCACCTCTATATTTCTAAATTATAACACTTTATACATAAAAAGTAAAAACGACCACTAAATTAGTAAAATAAGTTAAGCGTAAGGCTATGTTTTATGTATAGATATATTTTTAAATATATTTAAGTTAAGCAATAAACGAAGAAATAAGGGGAAAGTGTTAGAAACCCTCAGCCAATTAATCGGCAAGCGAAACGAACACTTTCTCCTTATTTAGGTTAGTTTATCCCATAACTTAAACTTCCATTGAACGTATATTTTTATCTGAGTTCTACCATTGGTATCCGTTAAGACCACCAGTTTTAGTATTTGTCTTATCAAACCAGCAGTCTAAAAGTTCAAACCAGTTGCCAACATTATTAATTTCAGAGGATTGTCCATCTTTACACCAGCTTAATTTACCATATAAATAATCTGGTTGAAGAGTAGTTGTATCTATTGAATTATACCATCTTTGACCTTTCCAGCACGGAAAACTTGTATTTGAATATTGATCTTTGTAGAGCTTATTTCCATCTGGAAGAAAAATACTTAAGCCATTTTTGCCTTCTGTAAATCCTTTAAATTTACTTCCACCATATGAATAAACTATCATATCATCCACATTTTTCATTACATTTTTGGCTAAACCTTTTATATTATCACTAAAATTATTGCTTGCATTTATACTTTTACATAAATCATATAAGTCAAAATAAGGATAAATTAACCATTCGGTTTTGCTGTTTTGATTGAAGTAATTAATTAAACGTACATTTTTATCACTTCCTCTAAGATATTCTATATCAGCCTTTTTATTTTCATTCCATAAACTTACAGAAAGTTTATCCACAGAATTTTTTACAGCTTCTATCTTTTTAAGATCATAGCAACTTAAAACTTGATTTTTGATATTAGCAGAGTTAACAGAATCTCGTTGGGCCTCAACCATTATTGCTCCTAGCTCAAGAGCTGTAACTGTAGATGGATCAAAATATTTTTCTTTTCCGCCTAAAGTTGAATCTATTTTTCCATTATTTCCTCCACCAGATTTAAGACGACTAAATATTTTTTCATAATCATATCCAGCGCCCCAAACTACAGGTGGTGATGCAACCATAACATTTGCAGAAAATCCACCATTTCCAGGTCTATATTGATATGCAACTTCTGCTGTTCCCATTAAGCAAGCATCATAAGCTAATAGATCTACAGACTGATCTTTAGTTAATGTATCTGATATTTCAGCAGTATATAAGCAATCATTATCATCTGTTTCATCCCAACATACAGCTTTTGGATCTTTGGGTTCTTCTAAAGACTTATCTTCTCTTGCACCACCACCATGGTTAGAAATAATAAGTGCATATTTGTCAGCAGGATATTGAGATTTACAAGAATTTATAAATTTTTTTAGGGTATGTCCATCTCCCATATTTGCCTCATAGTCACTGGTTTTGGTTATTTCAGGAAATTCATCACTACCATCAATTCTAACTGCTTTATTTTTTTCGATTTTGTACATTCTTGTGTCTGAAAAATCTTCTCCAAACACACTTGAATCATCAGAATAACCTGTGTTTCTATCAACTAAAACAATTAAGTTTAAGTTTGGATTATCTACATATCCATTTTTCATTTCTTGAATATCTTCTAATAAACTGTTTTCTAAATTATTATCTGCATCACTATAAACCATAACTGTTAATTTTTTGTCTGATGTCTCAGCTGTAGATGTTGCTGCATTAGCTACATTGGTCCAAGTATTATTAAATGATTTTATTGGTGTAAAGCTAAATAAAGAAGTAGCTAAAAATATAGACGAAGTAAATAAAGTAACTTTTTTACTAATCATAATGTAATCTCCTTTTCAATATAATAAGATTTAACTGACAGTTTAATAAAAATGTAAATTATTATTTTAGTTCTAGATTATTTTTTTGTTAACTTAAATTTTCACCTAAAGTATCTGCAGAAACTATATTATAGGTAATTAATTGAAATTATAATATTATCAAACAAGATTGATAAATACAACACATCTTTGTTTTGTTATTTTCTTTCATGTGCCTAATCTTGTTTAATAATATTATAGAATATAAAATTATGAAATAAAAGGAAAAAATAAGAAAAGTTGGTATATATTTAAATACTAATTATTTTATTTATTGATTTTAAGTTTATAAAATCAATAAATTGGTTCTGAATTGCGTTATTAAATAAATTTATACATTTTATTTAAATTATTGATAGATATATTAAATTAATAAACGAAGTATTAAGTGTAAGGGATAAATCAATATATGTTTTAATTAAGTTTATACATCTAAGGCACATTAAAATAAATAACAAGTCAGTATTCTAGTCTATTTTGAGTCATAAGGAAGCTCGACTCGTATACACTCGCTGAGTAAGTGATTCACACGAAATCATAGATTTTGGTTCTCTACTCACGTCGGTAAAATCATCCCATAGCCTGCTATGAGATGATTTCATCTCCTTGCCATCATACAAAATATACGTCGCATCTTTGACTTGTTATTTTCTTTAATGTGCCTAAATTATATCTTACATTGTTCCTTGTTAAGTTAAACATATATAGTAAATGCAAGCTTGTTTTAGAAAGAAGGGTGAAAATGAAAATTGAAGAAGGAAATTTAATTTTTCAATTAAGAAATAAGAATGAAAAAGCATTAGATTATGTTATTGATAATTATGGATGGATTATTAAATCCATTGTAAATAAGCATCTTTATAATTTGAAAAGCACTCAAGATGAATGTATTAATGATATACTTCTTGGAATTTGGAATAATAGTGAAAGTTTTGATGAAAGTAAAGGAGAATTTAAGAATTGGGTGGCTGGAATAGCTAAATTTAAATGTATTGATTATAAGAGAAAGTATCTAAAAGGTCTAGAGTATGAAAATATAGATGACTTAAATATAAGTGTTCCAGATACTACTCATCAAGATATTATCAACAATGAATTAGATGATGATATTGAGGAAATGCTAAATTGCTTAAAAGAAAAAGATAGAGATTTATTTTATAAATTATATGTTGAGGAAAAAGAAATCAATGATGTAAGTGAAGAAACAGGGATTAAAAGAGATATTATTTATAATAGGTTATCTAGAGGAAAGAAAAGAATACAAAAAATATTTAAGCTTTTAGAAAGTAGGGGGTAATAATATGAAAGATGATATATACACTATGTTAAATGAAGCTGATATAAATATAGATGATTATAAAAAAGAAGATTTTAATGATATAGAAAAGAAAAATATAAAAGCCAATTTTAAAAAATCAATTTCCAAAAAGAAATCGCATAAAAGAAGTATGGTTGTAGCAGGTGTGGTTATAGCATTGACAGTTATATTATTTGGAACAAATACTGGGGTAGAAGCATTAACAAGGGTGTTAAAAATAGCTGGGATACAAGAAATTGGCAGTTTTATGGGAATACAAAAGAATTTAGATGATTATAAGACTGTTATAAATAAAGCTATAAGTAACAATGGAGTAACAGTTCAATTAAATGAAGTTATATTAGATGGACAGGAATTGACCGTTTCATATAATGTAACTTATGATAAAAAACTAAGTGAGGTTTATGATGAAAAACTTAGCAAAGTTGATAAGGGGTGGCATGGATTTAATTGTATTTCAATAAATGGTAAAGAACTAAATACTGGAAATGGTGGGGGCTCTAGGAGTATTGATGACTATACAATTCAAACAGTATTGACATATAATTTAGGAAAGCAAGACTTAAGTGGAGATTTAGATATAAAACTTTCATGTTCACCAGTTGGAGAGAATGAAGATATTAATAAAAAAGATGAGAATTGGGGATTTGAATTTAATACTAATGGAGATCAACTAAAAGTAGATACTAAGGAAATAGCTCTTGACAATAAATTTACACTTGAAAATGGTACAGAGTATACTCTGCAAAAGTACACAGATAACTCTTTAGGTCAAAAAATGTATGCCTCAATATCTAATTTTCAAATGGAATCAACATATGACGTAAGTTTAAAAGGAACTGATGATTTAGGTAACGAAGTTGAATTTTATATATCTCATGGTTGGAAAGAGGGAGCATTATTTAAAATAGAAAATATCCATGGAAATCTTAATGAAAATGCAAAAACATTAACTCTAACTCCTTATGCTGCTAAATATCCAGAGAAAAGTGGTAGAATGGATGGTGAATATAAAAAAACTGGAGATGAATTTACAATAGATTTGTCACAATTAAAATAAGGTACATTTTTCATATGAAATAAAGGGACAGTAGATAGTTTTGTGTAAAAACAAAATTATCTGCTGTTTTTTTACATAATCAGTTGGTAGTTTTGGAATAATATACTTTAAAATATTTA
>NZ_FOMG01000066.1 GCF_900112485.1 Clostridium uliginosum | reverse complement strand
GAGGCTGTATCAAAATAAATTTGATACTAGCCGATAAAAAAAGTGGATTCATTAATTTGAATCCACTTTTTTGCGCATAATATTTATATGAAATACGAAAATATTATACCTATACATCAAATAGGATTCCCAATTAATTTAGAAAATATTATACCTAAAGATGATTCAGTAAGATTGCTTTATGAAGTAACGGAGGGATTAAATTATTCAAAACTATATGAAGCATATTCTACAATAGGTAGAAATTCTGCAATCTTACCAGAAAGTCTATTTAAAATATTAATTTATGGATATATGGAAGGAATTTATTCAAGTAGAAAACTTGAAAAAGCTTGTAATAGAGATATTAACTTCAAGTGGCTTTTGCAGGGTCAAAAGTCTCCAACTCATAATACAATAGCAAGGTTTAGAAGCGAAAGATTAGCCAATTGTATTGAAGATTTATTTAGTCAACTCATCATTAAGTTAGGAAAACTTAATGAAATAGAATTTAAAAATATCTTTATCGATGGAACTAAAATCGAAGCGAATGCAAATAGATATACATTTGTCTGGAAAAAATCTACTGATAAATTTGAAGCTAAATTGCAAGAAAAAACAAGAACAGTCCTAAAAGAAATGATTTCAGACCTTAATTGGAATATTGATATTTGTGATAATAAAATCTTAGTTTCAGATATAGATAATATTTTAAATGAACTTAAACTAAGAAAAGAAAATGAAAATATAGAATTCGTTTATGGAAAAGGTAAAAGAAAAAGTAAGCTTCAAAAATATACTGAACTTCTAGAAAATTTTGTAGAAAAACAAAGCAAATATGACGAATACAATAGCATTTTCAATGGTCGAAATAGTTTTTCAAAAACTGATCATGACGCTACTTTCATGCATATGAAAGAGGATCATATGAAAAATGGTCAATTAAAACCGGCATATAATATACAAATAGGGGTAGAAGGTGAATACATAGTTGGAGTAGATATTTCAAGTGAAAGGTCGGATCAACTTACGTTTATACCATTTCTAGAAAAACTAGAATCTAATTTAGATAAAAAATATGAAGCGATAACCGCTGACGCAGGATACGAAAGTGAAGAAAACTACACATATCTTGAAAAAAATGACCAACAATCATACATTAAACCACAAACATATGAAAAATCAAAAACTATGAAATTTAAAAGGGATATTAGCAAAAGAGAAAATATGTACTATAACCAAGAAGATGACTATTATGTTTGTGCTGCTGGAAAGAAATTATTATTAAAAGGAACTAGACTAAGAAAATCCAAATCAGGCTTTGAGTCTAAAATTATAATTTACGAATGCGAAAGCTGTTTAGAATGCTCATATAAAAGTAATTGTACTAAGGCCAAAGGAAACAAACAATTGCATGTAGCAAAAGAATTTATAAGATTAAGAAAAAAGTCTTTGCTAAATATTACTACGCCAAAAGGAATAATTTTAAGAATGAATAGGTCTATTCAAGTTGAAGGTGCCTTTGGTGTAATAAAACAAGATTATGGATTTAGAAGATTCCTTATGCGAGGAAATAAGAATGTAAAAATCGAATTTCTATTAATGGCATTTGGATATAATGTAAATAAGCTACATAGTAAAACTATTCAACATCGTAGCGGTAAGCTGCTTCATGAGCAGCAAGCTTCATAAATAAAGAAATATAGTAAAATTATGGAGAAGGTATCTTTACCTTCTTATCGTCATGCAATCAAATAATATAATTAC
>NZ_FOMG01000049.1 GCF_900112485.1 Clostridium uliginosum | reverse complement strand
ATGAGCAGCAAGCTTCATAAATAAAGAAATATAGTAAAATTATGGAGAAGGTATCTTTACCTTCTTATCGTCATGCAATCAAATAATATAATTACTAATAATTACATAAAAATATATGTATAAAATTGAAAACTATAAAAAGAGAGCTGTATCATGATTGATTTAAAATATCAATCTGATACAGCTCCTTTATACAATTTATAATTAAAAAAACACTATTAAAAGTACATATACCTTAGGCACAATCAAAAAAATAACAAGTCCATTTGCCAGCCTATTTTCCATCATAGGAAGCTCGACTCGCATACGCTCACTGAGTAAGCGATTCACACCAAATCATAGATTTGGGTTTACTGCTCACGTCAGCAAATTGACCTAATAGACCCGCTATGAGGGCAATTCGTCTCCTTGCCTGATGAAAAATATTCATGTCAACTTTGGACTTGTTATTTATTTTTATGTGCCTTAATAGTGTTTTTACAATAATGAATTTATTCTTTTTAATATTTGGCTCTGTTTTAAAACCGTGTTGATATTGTTACATATTGTTAAGTGGGCTAAAGAATTAAACTTAAGAACATCTAAATGAGTATAGTCCCATTCCAGCTTGCTCCAAAGACAAGCTTCGGACAAACACTTAATGTGACAATACTCATTAAGAGTTCTAAAAGTCCAATTCTAATGCCCATTGAACAAAGATGTAACAATATCAACACTATATTAAATTAGACACATTAAATTAAAGTTTTTCACTTAAAAATTTAACTAGATTATTTACTGTAGCCATGTCTTTTTTTTCTAAGTCTGTAGGTTGCAATCTTAATCCAAAAACTTCTTCAATTTTTAATAGAACTTCTATAATTCCTAACGAATCAAGTAATCCTGCCTCAAATAAATCTGTATCTTTTTCTTCAGCAATATCATCGTTTCCTATGACATCAATTAATATTTGTAATACCTTTTCTTCCATTGTTGATACCTCCTATTTATTATTTATTAAATAAATATCCTGAAAATAATAGTAATCCAAAACATGCCACATGAAATGTTACTATTATTTGAACATACTGAAACCATTTTTCTTTTTTATGTAATTTATAGAATTTTGATTTACGTTCATATATATCTGTAAATACTAATGCTAAGCCTTGATATACTCCATATATAATATAAAACCATTTTAATCCATGCCAAAGCCCCATAGTTGTCATAGTTATCATTTGTCCTACATGTGATGCAATAACTTTATTTTTAAATCTCTTTTTTCTCATACTACTTAGCACAAATCTTGAATATATATAATCTCCAAACCATTTTGACAAAGATATATGCCATCTATTCCAAAATTCCTTCATACTTTTACTTAAAAACGGCTTATTAAAGTTTTCAGGCACTCTTATACCTAAAATATAGCTTGTCCCTACTGCAAAGGAACTATAGCCTCCAAAGTCGAAAAATAGATACAAACTATATGCATACATATAATTTAGAGCATTTAGAAATGTTATATCTGTTGAAATTTTGTTCATCCATAAAGAATTTATTAATGCTGCAATAATAAACTTATATGCTACACCCCGTACTATGTGTTTAATTCCTGCTACTAAATAATCATCTAAATATTCTTGTCTAGTTATCTTTTTTTCTAAATCATCATTAAATCTTCTTGATCTATCTACTGGACCAGAAGTTAGCGTTGGAAAAAATAAAAAGAAATATAATATTTCGAAAATATTTACTTCTTCAATAGCTCCATCATGTATTTCAATAATCATTTGTATAGCCTTAAAGTTAAGATATGACAGTCCTATAAATCCTAATTTAATAGAACTTGTTAGAAGACTTACTTTAAATATAATTAATGGTAACATAGAACAAAATAAAGCGAAGTAATACAAGTATTTATTATCTGTCTTTTTTCTTATTATAGAATATTCTTTAATTAATGTTATTTCACACAGCAAAAATATAGGAAATAATTTACCAATACCCATAATTGCAATTATCATTAGAACTGATAATAACATACCATAATACTTAATTTGTTTTTCAAATACTCCTAAAATAATAGCTGGTATTAAAGAAATCATTAATACATACAAGTAAAAATAATCTTCATACTGAATTAATGTCATTTTAAATCCTCCATAAGTTTTTTTCTATCAATTTTTCCATTAGTATTTAGAGGAAATTCTTTCAGAATTTTTATATTTCTAGGAATCATATATGATGGTATTAATTTTTTCAATTCATTTTTTATCAGCATTGCATTTTTTAAGTTTGATAATTCGTTTTCTTCATTAAGAACTATATAAGCTGTTAAATGTGAAATTTTGTGTTCTTCATTAAATATCGGAAATACTACTACATTGTTTATATTTTGAACTTTTCTTAAATTATTTTCAATATCTTCAATCTCAATTCTAAATCCATTTAACTTTATTTGGAAGTCCTTTCTTCCACAATAATATATTATTCCATTTTGATAATACGCTAAATCTCCTGTTTTATATCCTTGTTGATTTTGTGAAGTTGTAAAAAATACTTTATTGGTTATCTCTGGGTTATTAAAATATCCCTTACTTACACTATCTCCTATTACAACAAGTTCTCCTTTTTGTCCTTCTTTTACTTTATTTCCGTGTTCATCTACTATATTTAATTCACAATTACTAATTGGATATCCTATTGGTATCGATCTTTCATCCGATAACATATCATCATTTATATCAATTGCTGAAATTAATACTGTTGCTTCTGTAGGTCCATAACCGTTTATCATTCTAGTTTTTGGAAATCTATTCATTAATTCTCTAACTAGCTTTTTCGTTAATACTTCTCCTGCAAATACAAAAGTTGATAGTTTTTTAATATTGGATTTATTAAAATCATCAAAATTGCTACAAATCTCAGCTAAGGCCGGTGTTGAAACCCAACAATCAATATTAGAATTAGTTAATTCATTAAACAATATGTGTAAATCTTCTAATGTATCTTTATTTAAACTAAATAAAGTTTTTCCATTAGCCATTCCTATATATATAGGAATAACTGATACATCAAATGAATAAGATATTTGATTTAAAATATTTCCAGGACACTCATCAAATTCAAGATATCTTTCAAACCATTCTGTAAATGAATCTATATTTCTTTTGCTTATTTGAACTCCTTTAGGCTTCCCAGTACTTCCTGATGTAAATAATATATAACAATTTTCATCTTCTTTTACCCAATTATCATTAGATATTCTTACACTTATTGTTTTATTTAAAATATCTTTTAAATCATTGTAGTTTATTTCTAATGCTTCTTCTATTTTTAAACAACTATCCGTAAAATTAAATATAACTTTAGGCTTTATTTCATTTATTATTTGATTTACTCTTTGTTCTGGAAATGTTATATCCAGTGGTACATATGCTCTTCCTGATTTTAGTGCTCCCATCATTACTGGTAAAATTTCATTTTTCTTATTACCATAAATAATTATTGGTGTTCTATCCTCTTTGAATTCTTCTAATAAATATTTAGCAATCTTATCCGAATAATTCTTTAACTCCTTATATGTTAACTCCTTATCCAAACATTTAACTGCTATTCTATCTGTCTTTGCAAATTTATCAATACTATCTAATACTTTCATGATTTATCCCTCTAATACTATTAAAATTGACTATATATAAATGGTAAATCAGATTGTGAATAAAAGAAATAAACTATCAATCCAGATATTAATATAGCTGTTAATAATATTCCTATATTCAAATCTTTATTATTTTTTAAAATGTTTATAAATTTCTTCACTTACTTTCAACCATCCTTCTTCACCTAAATGTTGTGGATCTGTTAAAAACCCTTGTTTATACTCATATTCCTGCAAATTAAGAACTTCAAAACCATTCTCACTTGCTAATTTCGTAACCACATTATAGTATTCATCTCTCTTCTCTTTACTAAGTCCAACATAATCATAATACCATCCATTAACTGGTGGCAAAATAATATATGGCTTAATATTAAGTTCTTTACAAACACTTAAAAAGAATTTATAATCATCCATTTCCTTTGAATTCATAAGATTTTCATTTATTGACTGATCTTTAAGATTACTAATTACATTTTTTAGATGAGAGTCATAATACTTGTCCTCTAAATGAAATTGATTTGTGGATATTGTATTCTTTTTTTGTTCTTTAATTTGAGAATATTCACTTTTCCAATTGATATAAGTAAGTTTCTGTTTATCATCTTTATCTGGTAGTTTTTTCAATTGTTCATAAATCAATGCCTTGTCCTTAATATCTGCTAAATACTTTTTAGTTTTATAGTATGGATCAAATATTATCTTTACAATTTTTTTTAGTGGATTTGTATTGGCATATAAAGTTGCATAAAGAGCTTCTTCTGGATACTTTTTGCTTTTTCTCAATAGCTTCCCAACTCTTTTTGCATAATATTGTTTATTCTCTTCACTTATTTTAGGATTTTCTAAAAATTTATAAAATTGCACATCGGAAAAATTAACTGCAAAATTATATGGTGATATTGCATCTGCCACCTCAAACCATTGAATAGAAAGTACATATGCTACTTTTTGATTTTCTTTTATATTTCCTGTTCCTAAATAGGTTGCTTGTTGTAAATCCTGTGAATATGGTCTTCCAAAGCAACTTATATTATACTCTGCTCCATTGAAAGGGAAAAGTCTCAACGGATTTTGTGGTACATCAATTCCCATTTCAGAAGAACCAAGCAAAAATAAGTCATTATGATTTGATAATAACTCTTTTGATAATGCACTTTTATCTTTAACTGAATCTGAAAATTTTTTTCCCATTAAAGAAATGTCCTTACTTTTAGTCAATGCATCCAATTTTTTATCTAATACGGAATTAATTATGATTGTAGTTAGAATTGCTATTACTATTGGTATTAGTAAACTAAATATTTTTTTCATTTATGATGACCTCTTTATCACATAATGTTAACTTTAACGTTTTGCAGAAATGTATATTCCAAAACTAAAACATTCGGAATACACATTTCTTTTGTTATAATACATTATTAAATAATCTCTATTTTATAATTTGTAAATTTTATCTCTATTATTGACTACATTTTTAGTTGCATTTCTTGTATCATATACAACTTTTGCTCTACTTACTATTTCTTCATAGTCATAACAGCTATGATTTGTTGTTATAAGAACAATATCACTTTCATCTATTACTTCTTTCCAATCAACAGAATTATAAACCTTACCTTTATATTTAGATACTTCACAATAAGGATCATTAACTGTAAGATCTGCTCCATTCTTTTCTAATAATTCTATAACCTTAAATGCTGGAGATTCTCTGTAATCATCAATATCATTTTTATAAGCAACTCCCATTAAAAGAACTTTTGCTCCATTTAATGCTTTCTTATGCTTATTTAAAATTTTCATTACATTATCTAATACAAATTCAGGCATTGAATCATTAATTTCTCCTGAAGTTTCTATTAATCTAGTATGATAATCATATTCTTTTGCTTTCCATTCCAAATAAAATGGATCAAGTGGAATACAATGTCCGCCAAGTCCTGGGCCTGGGTAAAATGGCATAAATCCATATGGTTTAGTCTTAGCTGCATCTATAACTTCCCAAACATCTATACCCATTCTATTACATAAAATAGCCATTTCATTAGCTAACCCTATATTTATATTTCTAAAAGTATTTTCTAGAATTTTTTCCATTTCTGCTACTGCTGGTGATGATACTGTATGGATTTCTCCTTCTAAAATATTTCTATATAATGCAGCTGCAACTTCTGTACAGTCCTCACTACATCCACCAACAACCTTTGGGGTGTTTTTAGTATTAAAATCTTTATTCCCTGGATCAACTCTTTCTGGTGAAAAAGCTAAGAAAAAGTCTTCTCCACATTTCAATCCACTTTCCTCTAGAATTGGTTTTAAAATTTCTTCTGTAGTTCCAGGATATGTAGTACTTTCTAGAACTATTAACATACCTTTATGTAAATATTCTGCAACACTTCTTGTAGAATCTACTACATATGATAAGTCTGGTTGTTTATATAAATCAAGTGGTGTAGGTACACAAATACAAATTGTATCTACATCTTTTACAAAACTAAAGTCTGTAGTAGCTTTTAAAATTTTCTTATCTACTAATACCTTTAATTTTTCATCTACTACATCACCTATATAATTATTTCCTTCATTAACCATTTGAACTTTTTGTTCTTGAACATCAAATCCAATAGTTTTATATCCTGCACTTGCCTTTTCTACTGCTAATGGTAAACCAACATATCCTAATCCAACCACACCAACTTTTGCAGTTTTGTTATTAATTTTATCTAATAATTGTTGCTTTAATATTGACATTTTGTACCTCCTAAATCTACGCACTCTACTTTTTCATCTGACTTAATATATTCTTGCTGACAAGCAGTGCAAACTGAATGATTATCTTGAAATTTTAATTTTTCTCCACATTTACATACATATCCTGTTATTCTTCCTGGATTTCCAACAACCAAGGCATAATTAGGTATATGTTTAGTGACTACAGCTCCTGCTCCAATCAACGCATACTTTCCAATATTATGACCACATACAATTGTTACATTAGCTCCAATTGATGCTCCCTTGCCAATTATTGTTTCTCTATATTCACTCTTTCTTTCAATAAAACTTCGTGGATTTATTACATTAGTAAAGACGCATGATGGCCCTAGAAATACATCATCTTCACAAATAACACCTGTATAAACAGATACATTGTTTTGTATCTTAACTCCATTTCCTAGCCTTACGCCAGGTGATATTACAACATTCTGTCCTATATTACATTTTTCACCTATAAAGCAGTTACTCATAATATGAGAAAAATGCCATATTTTTGTACCTTCTCCGATTTCAACATTTTCATCTACATAACTAGATTTATGTACAAAATATTTATTATCCATAAGTTAATCCTCGCCTACTTACTTTTTATAGATTTAACTATATATTCTATTTGTTCCTGTGTTAATTCTGGATAAACTGGTATTGCAAATGTTCTATGAGAAAGATATTCTGCAACTGGCATATCCCCTTCTTTATATCCAAGATTCTTATATACTTTTTGTAAATGTAATGGTACTGGATAATACACTCCTGTTGCTATACCTTTTTCCTTAAGTTTATTTAATAAAGACTCTCTATCTTCGGATTGTAATATATACATATGATATACAGGTTCACACTCTTTTAACACGCTTGGTATAGTTAAATTTGTATTCTTTAATTCTTCATCATATATTTTAGAGATTTCTCTTCTTCTTTCATTCCATTTATCTATATGTGTTAATTTCACTTTTAAAATTGCTGCTTGAATAGCATCAAGTCTTGTATTAAATCCAATTAAATAATTATAATACTTTAATGGATTATATATAGTATCATTTGCATCTTCTGCGGAAGATTCCACTTCTTCAGTTATGTTGTTTAATAAATTATAAGCTTTTTGGCCATTTTCTCCACTTCCATGAGTTCTCAATGCTCTAGCGATCGTTGCCACATCATCATTCGATGTTACTATCATTCCGCCATCACCAGCACAACCTAAGTTTTTGGTTGGGAAAAATGAAAAACAAGCTACATCTGACAATGTTCCTATATTTCTTCCTTTATATTTACCTCCAACTGCTTGACAAGCATCTTCAATAACCTTTAAATTATTCTTTTTAGCTATTTCATTTATTTCATCCATTTTAGCACTTTGCCCAAATATATGCACTGCAATAATAGCTTTTGTATTTTTAGTAATTTTATTTTCTATTTTCGACGGATCTATGTTAAATGTATCCTTATCTACATCAACAAATACAGGTGTTGCACCTACGGCTGAAATACTTTCTGCTGTTGCAAAGAAAGTAAAGGTTGTAGTTATTACTTCATCCCCTTCTCCTATGCCTAGGGACTTTAATGCAATAACTAATGCATCAGTTCCATTTCCTACTGATATTGCATTGTTAACTCCTATATAATCTGCAAATTGCTTTTCAAATTCTGTTACGTTTTTACCCATGATATAATTTGCAGAGGAAAGTACTTCCTTAGTTACCCTGTCTAAATCCTCAGCAATAGAATTATATTGAGCTTTTAAATCAATTAATGGAATATTCATTTCCCTCGCTCCTTTAAAACTCTGCTTTTTACATATTTTTTATAAATATTCTTTTAGTAAACTAACATGAATATTTTAACATACTTAAATAGATAAATAAACTTTTTTGTTTTGTAAAATATTTAGATTTAACTCTTAATATTTTTAATTTTATACTATAATATTTTTTGAAAAACTTTATTCATCTTAATGTGCTGAATAACTATAACAATTATGAATAAGATAACTCTACATCTAATGAATTTTATTAATTAGAACTTAGGCACATGAAAGAAAATAATAGACCAAAGATGTGCCTTATATACATAAATAATCATTAAGGCATCTTTTCTTATTTATCCGATAGCTAGCATCCGTAACACTCCCTATTCTTCAAGTGAGTGATAACGGCTGCATGCTCCTTGATAAGTTCAACTAAATTCAGGTGGAGTATAAAAAACTCCACCTGAAAAGTTTCACTTTATATAGATATAATCCAAACATTATATTTCCATCTAAAAAAAACACTTATTTTAATAATTATCCATCTAAATAATTATTTAAATAAGTGTTTTGCAGTTTTATTTATTTATTATACTTGATACTCATTTACTATTTTCTGAACTAATTTTTTAATTACACTAGCTTCTGCTATTAATGCCAAAACTAATAAGAAAATTGTTATTCTTTCCTCTTCATCTTTTTTTAAGTTTAAATTCTTAACTATACCTTGTAATTTTTCTTCATTTGCTAAAGATGTTCCTAAATAATCATTTAAACTTTCATTTTGTATCTGAGAAAAAATCTTATAAGCATCTTGCCAAGAAATTATGTCATCATTTCTGTCATTTATTTCATTAAAAGCTAACCTAAAAACTTTTTTAATTTCCTCAGTTGTTAATACGGGTCTCATATAACTAAGTAAAACAAGTTGCACTAAGTGAATTTTAGTATATCCTCGTTTTTTACCATCCTCTGGTTTAGTTATAACTTCGCTTTTTATGTAATTTTGAACTATATTATTTGTAAATTTTTCATCAACAAATTTATCATTTAAATAATCTATAACTTGAGATAAAAATAGATCATATTTTGGTAGATCTTCATATGAAACCAAACTATTCTTAGAAATTTTTTTTGCAAGTTCGCTAATATAATTTGAATCAAAATTATTATCCATATTATATACCTACTCTTTCTTAATTATATTTACTTTAAAGTATATAGTAAATATAAACTTATTACAAGTTATTTTCATCATCATATTAATACTAACATTGATTAAGTTTTGGTAATTAATGTTTTAACAAATCATTTTTATATGTAAGTTATTTTTGTTATTTTATTATTGTCTTAAATTTTTTCCTAAAATAATAATATTTCTTGCTTTGTTATGACAATATATTTTTATTTTTTCTCTATTTTCTCATATTTAAACTTATTTTAAGGTTTTTATTGATTATGGAAATTTATTATTTTTCCTAATTATTTCTAATTATTTTCATATTTCTTTACTTTATATGCACTTATAAGCTACAACCATAGTAATAACACAATTCAGTATGACTATATACATACTTATGTTGTTGTTATAAATTATCAATATTCTATTGACTTTTCTAAAATATGGTAGTATATTTTATTTATAATGTTTATTAAAGTTGAAATTTGTAAATTATTATAGAAAAAAGCTAAATATGCATTGACTTTTTATTACATACTTGGTAATATGTCAATGTAGAATGTCGAACATTGTAATTAGGAGGAATTTTGTATGAAATCAACAGGTGTAGTTAGAAGAGTAGATGAATTAGGTAGAATTGTTATTCCAATAGAATTAAGAAGAACTTTAGATATCGCTGAAAAAGATGCATTAGAAATTTATGTAGATGGCGAACAAATAATTCTAAAAAAATACGAACCAGCTTGTATTTTCTGTGGAGATGCAAGAGATGTTACAAATTATAAAGGTAAAAATGTTTGTACTAAATGTTTAGATGAAATCAAAAATAATAGATAATATCTAATAAATTAATACTTACTATATTATTAGCACCTCTAATATTTAGAGGTGCTTTTATAGTTTTATTTATTAATTAGACTCTGTTTTAAAACCGTGTTTACATTGTTACATATTGTTTAGCATTCTAAAAAATTTAACAATATTAGTACTATATTAAAACATAAGTATTAATTAAAATTTAATTTTAGTTATTTATTTGGAGATGCCTTATATATCAGTTGAAAATTTATATACTTCACTTTTAGACATTCCTCTATCCTTTGCTACTAGCTTTATTGCATCCTTCTTTGTTATTCCTTCATCAATATACTTAATAATATGTTCTTTAATAGATAAATCAATCCATTCTTTCTCTTTTTCTTGCTTAATTTCTTGAAGTTGCTTTCCTTCTAAAACAAGCACGAATTCTCCTCTAGGTTTATTTTCTATAAAATAATTTATTGCTTCTTGAATAGTTCCTCTATATATCTGTTCATACATTTTAGTTAGTTCTCTGCATACTGCAATATTTCTATCACCAAAGGCATTATACAAAAACCCTAAAGTATCTATAAGTCTATGGGGTGCTTCGTAAAATATTAGAGTTTCTTGATTTTGTGACAATTCTTCTTTTATTAACTTACGGTCTTTATTTTCTCTAGGTAAAAATCCTCTAAATATAAACTTTGTTGTGTCTAACCCAGAATAAACCAACGCTGTTGTTATTGCAGTTGCTCCTGGCAAAACATGGAAATCAATTCCTTCATCTATACATCGTTTTACAATAATACTTCCTGGATCAGATATTCCCGGTGTACCTGCATCTGATACTAAAGCTATATTTTGTCCGTTTAAAAGCCTATCAATAATTTCATTACTTTTACCATGTTCATTAAATTTATGATAACTTATTAAAGATTTCTTTATATCAAAATGATTTAATAACTTTAATGTCTGTCTTGTGTCTTCAGCTGCTATAACATCAACATCATTTAATACTTCTAAGGCTCGTAATGTTATATCTTTTAAATTGCCTATAGGTGTTGGTACTAAATAGAATTTTCCTTTTTCCATATTACTGCCTCCCATATATCTCATCTATTTGCTTAGTATAAGATCCATTTTCATCATGTACATATAGAGATGGATCCCATTTTAAATATGCACCCCCATCTCTTTGTCCTTCTACTAAAACTATATTAGGTGCTTTACCCAAGCTTGGATAAACCATTTTAACTCTTTTAGGTTCTATCTTATACTTTCTCATTAAAGTAAATATGTCTGCCAATCTTTCTGGTCTATGTACCATAAAAAGTCTACCATTATCTTTTAATAAGATTTTAGATGCACTAATTACATCTTCTAAATTACATAAAATCTCATGTCTTGCAATAGCAAGTTTATCAGATGAATTAACAATTCCAGCATTATTCAACTTATATGGTGGATTTACAGTCACTACATCAAATTTATTTAATGTTTTTAAAAACACTGTATTTTTTAAATCTTCTTTTATAAAAGTTACTTTACCTTCTAATGAATTTAAAATAGCACTTCTTTTAGCCATCTCAACCATATCTTCTTGAATTTCAAGTCCATATATTTCTGCTGGATCATATTTTCCATACATTAAAAAAGGTATTATTCCCGTTCCTGTACATAAATCAATTACTTTATGTTTTTTCTTTATGTTCGCAAAATCAGCTAATATTACAGCGTCCACTCCAAACTTAAAACTATCCACTTTCTGTATTAGCTTTAGTCCTTTTAATTGCAAATCATCTATTGTTTCATTATTTTCAATATTTACTATTGTGGTTTTATTCATATGTCAATCTTCCTTTATTCGCATATTATAACTCATTATAACTTATTGAATTAATCTAAACAACTAAGGTATTTTAAAATAAGATTATATACACTAAATCTAATTTGTAGAAACTTAGACTCATAAAATTACCTCATGAAATGGATTCTGCTCAGTCTTTTTAATTGTGTCTACTTAGCGGGGCTCACTTCACAATCTTCAAAGAACGCCTAGTCTATAAATTTAAAAAAGAGGCTGTATCAAAATAAATTTGATACTAGCCGATAAAAAAAGTGGATTCATTAATTTGAATCCACTTTTTTGCGCATAATATTTATATGAAATA
>NZ_FOMG01000050.1 GCF_900112485.1 Clostridium uliginosum | reverse complement strand
CTGATACTAATAGGTCGAGGGCTTGACCAATAATTAATTAAGTAAATATATACATTAGAGGAAACTCAAACTTATGTGCAATTTTGAAAGAACAAAAAAATGTTTTTTCAATTTGAGTACTGAATAAGTACAGTTCTTTATCTAAATGAAAAATTTAGAAAGAACTAAGTATCTGGTGATGATGGCGTAGAAGTAACACTCCTTTCCATTCCGAACAGGATAGTTAAGATCTATAGCGCTGAAGGTACTGCATGGGCGACTGTGTGGGAGACTAGGACGTTGCCAGGTAAGCATAAAAGAGATAGTTGTAAATAACTATCTCTTTTTTTTGTGCAAAAAAATAAAAAAATTACATAAGTTATAATCTTTATAATGAAAAAGATGTATAATAGTACTAAATTATATGTATTATCAACATAAGTTGAAAAAATAAAAAATAAAATTATAAAAAATAGTGAATTATTATCCATAATTTGGTAATATATAGATGTGGTTGCTATGTAATATTAAGTTAAATTTTAAAAACAAAGTGGTAAGAAAATTGTGGGAGGGGCTAATTTGAAAAATACTAATAGGA
Organism: Clostridium uliginosum; assembly: GCF_900112485.1. GTDB lineage: Bacteria > Bacillota > Clostridia > Clostridiales > Clostridiaceae > Clostridium > Clostridium uliginosum. The sequence goes on along the minus strand of NZ_FOMG01000050.1, from coordinate 11,036 downwards.
AAATCAATAGAAAAAATAGTAAAATAAATGTTGCACAAAAAGAAGTAATATCAGCTACATCAGAAAGTAAATCAACTCAAATAAAAGAAGATGTTTCTAAAGTCAAATCATTAAATTCTACAAATGCGATAAAGGATATAAAAACAAATGTAACTAATAAAGCAACTCCAGCTACAAAATCAATTCAAAACAAAGAATCAACTTCATATAAACCAACAATGATAAAAAATAATAATAGTAAAAAGAAAACTACTACTGTAAAATCAAATGATAAAGAACTAGATAAATATGGAAGAAAGATAAATAAATTTGATATAACTAGTTTCAATAGCTATTTATTTCATGAAGGCAAAAACTATGAAGCATATAATATATTGGGGTCTCACTTAAAAACTGAAAAAAGAAAAAAAGGAATTAGATTTACTACTTGGGCACCTAATGCAAAAGGAGTATATGTAGTAGGAGATTTTAATGATTTTGAGTTAGATGAAAATTATAAACTTGAAAGAATAAGTGAAGGAGGACTATGGAGTATATTTTTAATTGGATTAGAAGCTGGATGTAAATATAAATATTGTATTATTAATAAAGATGGAGAGAAAAGCGAATACAAGTCTGATCCATATGCAATTCAAAGCGAAATAAGGCCCAATACTGCATCAATAGTTTATGAATTAAATAAATTCAAATGGAATGATAAGAAATGGATAAATAAAAGAAACAAATCAAATATTTTTGAAGATCCAATAAACATATATGAAGTTCATTTAGGATCGTGGAAGAGAAATGATGATGATAGTTTTTTAACATATCAACAACTTAGTGATGAATTACCTGAATATGTAAAACAAATGGGGTATACCCATGTAGAATTAATGCCAGTATGTGAACATCCATTAGATGCTTCATGGGGATATCAAGGAACAGGATATTACTCTCCAACTAGTAGATATGGTAATTTAGAAGAGTTTAAGATATTAATAGAAAAATTTCATCAAGAAGATATAGGAGTTATTCTCGATTGGGTTCCAGGTCATTTTTGCAAAGATGCTCATGGACTATATAAATTTGATGGAACTCCAACTTATGAATATAGTGAAGAATGGAGATCAGAAAATATTGGTTGGGGTACATGCAATTTTGATTTAGGAAGGCCTGAAGTAAAAAGTTATTTGATATCTAATGCTTTATATTGGATCAGGGAATTTCATATTGATGGAATTAGAGTAGATGCTGTTTCTAGTATGCTTCATTTAGATTATGACAAAAGTCAAAATCAATGGATTCCTAATAAATATGGTGGAAATGAAAATTTGGAAGGCATAGAATTTTTAAAGGAATTAAATAAAGCGGTTTTAAAAGAATTTCCTAATGAGCTTATGATTGCAGAAGAGTCTACATCATGGCCAAACGTAAGTAAATCCAATAATGGAGAGGGATTAGGATTCAATTTCAAGTGGAACATGGGATGGATGAATGATACTTTAGAATATGTAAAGATAGACCCAATATATAGAAAGAATAATCATAATAACCTTACATTTTCAATGATGTACAATTATTCAGAAAATTTTATACTTCCAATTTCTCATGATGAAGTAGTTCATGGTAAAAAATCATTAGTAGACAAGATGTGGGGAGATTATTGGAATAAGTTTGCAGGTGTAAGAGTATTTTGCTCATATATGATGGGACATCCAGGAAAAAAACTACTTTTTATGGGTTGTGAATTTGGTCAATTTGTAGAGTGGAGAGAGTATGAATCTCTAGAATGGTTTTTAATTGACAAGTATGAGATGCATAAAAAGACGCAATTATTCTTTAAAGAGTTGAACCATTTTTATCTTAATAACAAAGCACTTTGGGAGTTAGATTATGATAAACATGGATTTACTTGGCTAGAAGCAGATAATAATAAACAAAGCATATTAACCTTTATAAGAAGAAGTAGGAATGATGAGGATACTCTAATTTTTATAAACAATTTCACACCTGTTGTATATTATGATTATAATATTGGAGTGCCATTTTTAGGTGAATATGAAGAAGTATTAAATACTGATGATGTTAGGTATGGTGGTTCAGGACAAGTAATGGAAGATATATTAATTTCTAAGAAGATTTCTTTTCATAATCAACCATATTCTATTAAAGTTAAAGTGCCACCAATGGCTACATTAATATTAAAAGTAAAAAAAATTCAAAAGAACAATATTGAAATGCCTTTAACATTAAAAGTTTTCAATAATACAGATAAAAATGAAGAGATAGTTAAAATTGAGGATTTAAAGTAAGCAAAAACATTAATATGGGGATAGGGGGAAAAATATGAAAGTTTTATTTGTAGCATCAGAAGCGCATCCATTTATTAAGAGTGGTGGACTTGGAGATGTAGCAGGAGCATTGCCCAAAGAGCTTATAAAAAAGGGCGCAGATGTCAGAGTAGTAATACCAAAATATAAGGCTATTAATAGTGAATTACGAGAAAAACTTAAATTTAATAAGTGGTTCACGGTAAATGTTGGTTGGAGAAACCAATTTTGTGGTATATCTGAATACAATTATAATGGAGTAATTTACTATCTTATAGATAATGAATACTATTTTTATAGGGATAGTATGTATGGAAATTACGATGATGCTGAAAGGTTTGCTTTCTTTGATAGAGCTGTGTTAGATATGATTAAACAAATAAATTGGCAACCTAATGTAATACATTGTAATGATTGGCAAACAGGCATGATACCAGTTTTATTAAAATTAGAATATATGAAAAAGGATATGTTTTATAGCAATATAAAATCTGTATTTTCAATTCACAATATATTATTCCAAGGAGTATTTGATCCAGTAATATTACCAGAATTGTTTGGATATAATTATGAACCATATTTAAATACAAGCTTAAAGTTTGATGATGGTGTAGGCTTTATGAAAGGTGCTATAAATTTTTCAGATCTTATTACAACAGTTAGTTATAGCTATGCGGAAGAAATTAAAACACCTCAATATGGAGAAAGACTAGATTGGCTATTAAGAGAAAGATCTTATGCATTAAGGGGAATTTTAAATGGAATAGATTATGAAGAATTCAATCCTAAAGAGGATAAACTCATAACAAAAAATTATGATATAAAATCAATTAATGATAAGACTGAAAATAAAGAAGATTTACAAAAAGAATTAGGGCTTAATGTTAACAGAGAAACTCCTATGATTGGAATGGTAACAAGATTAACAAGTCAAAAGGGAATTGATTTATTAGTTGCAATTGCAGATAGATTGTTACAAAAGGATATTCAGTTAGTTGTAGTTGGAACAGGCGATAAACACTATGAAGATCATTTTAAATGGTTAAATCACAGGTATGTAGGAAAAATGTCTGCAAATATTAAGTTTGATAATACATTAGCCCATAAAGTTTATGCATCAGCAGATATGTTTTTAATGCCATCATTATTTGAACCATGTGGATTAGGTCAATTAATAGCCCTAAGATATGGAACAATCCCAATCGTAAGAGAAACTGGTGGATTAAAAGATACAGTTAGAGCATATAATGAGTATAGTGGAGAAGGAAATGGATTTAGTTTTTACAATTATAATCCTGATGAATTATTTAATACAATAGAGTATGCTTTAAAAAATTATTACGATAAAAAATCATGGAATAATATTGTAATCCAAGCAATGAATTCTGATAATAGTTGGAGTAAATCTGCTGATTCATATTTAAATATGTACAAAGAGTTAAGCTACAAATAAAGTAACAATCTCAGTAGAGGAGGAAGCTAAATGACAGCAATAGATAAAAAATTATTTAAAAAATTATATGTAAATAAATTTCTAGAAATGCATGGAATAGAGTTGAAAGAAGGTAGCAATCAACAAAAGTATGAGGCTTTAGGAAGTTTAGTAAGGGATTATGTAACTAGAACTTGGTTAAAAACAAATAAAAAATATAACAAGACAGGAGAAAAACAAGTTTATTATTTTTCAATGGAATTTCTGCTAGGAAGACTATTAGGAGACTCTCTGTTAAATATTGGGATAAGAGATGTTTGTAGAGAGGCATTAGCAGAATTAAATATAAGTTTAGAAGAATTGGAGAACTTAGAACAAGATCAAGGATTAGGAAATGGAGGACTAGGTAGACTTGCAGCTTGTTTCTTAGATTCTATGGCATCATTAAATATTCCAGGTCATGGTTGTGGTATTAGGTATAAATATGGATTTTTTGAGCAAAAAGTAATTGATGGTAAGCAAGTTGAAGTTTCGGACAATTGGTTAAGACAAGGAAATGTATGGGAAAAAAGAAATGCAAATAAAGCTGAAATTGTTAAATTTGGGGGAAATATTAAGGTAGAAGAGAATAATGGAAGATTGTCATTCATACATGTAAATTATGAACCTGTTTTAGCAGTTCCATATGACACACCAGTTGTTGGATATGAAAATGATGTAGTTAATACATTAAGACTTTGGAGTGCAGAAGCAGTTTCAAATGAATTTGACTTTTCATCATTTAGTAGAGGTGATTTTTTACAAGCAATTGAATATAAAAATTCAGTAGAATCTATATCTCAAGTTTTATATCCAGAAGATTCATTTTATGAAGGTAAAATGCTTAGATTAAAGCAACAATATTTTTTTGTTTCATCAGGAATTCAAAGTATTATAAGACATTTCAAGAAACATGGAGGAAATATTTTAGAATTAGATGAAAAAGTAGCTATTCATATAAATGATACTCATCCAACACTTGCAATACCAGAACTTATGAGAATCTTATTAGATGAAGAAGGGTTACCATGGGAAGATGCTTGGAGGATAACTGAAAACACAATATCATATACAAATCATACAATTTTATCAGAAGCATTAGAAAAATGGCCTATAGATATGTTTAAAAATTTGCTTCCAAGAATATTTATGCTTGTTGAAGAAATAAATAGGAGATATTGTGAAGAACTTTGGAGTAAATTCCCAGGTCAACAAAATAAGATAGCAAATATGGCTATAATAGGAGACGGACAAGTGAAAATGGCTCATTTAGCCATAGTAGGAAGTCACAGTGTTAATGGAGTAGCAAAACTTCATACTGAAATATTAAAGAAAAAGGAAATGAGCGATTTTTATTACTTATATCCAAATAAGTTTAATAATAAGACAAATGGAATTACACATAGAAGATGGTTATTAAAGAGTAATCCTAAACTTACTAAACTATTATGTGACACTATTGGAGATGGATTTATTAAGCATCCAATTGACTTGCAAAAATTTGAAAGTCATTTAGATGATAAAGGAATTTTAGATGAGCTAGCTAAAATAAAACTTCAAAATAAACAAAAATTAGCTAAAACAATATTTGAAAATGAAAAAATCATAGTGGATCCAAATTCTATTTTTGATGTTCAAGTGAAAAGAATACATGCATACAAAAGACAAACAATGAATTGTTTAAGAATAATGGATTTGTACAATAAACTAATTGACAATCCTAATTTAGATATTTCGCCTAGGACATTTATATTTGCAGGTAAAGCAGCACCAGGATATTATCTTGCTAAAAATACTATTGAATTAATAAATAATATTGCAAATAAGGTAAATAATGATCCGAGAGTAAATGAAAAAATTAAAGTGGTTTTCATGGAAAATTATAGAGTTTCTTTAGCAGAAGAAATTATTCCAGGAACAGATGTAAGTGAACAAATATCGACAACAACAAAAGAAGCATCTGGAACTTCAAATATGAAATTTATGATGAATGGTGCACTTACAGTAGCAACATTAGATGGAGCTAATATAGAAATAAGAGATGAAGTTGGCAATGACAATATAGTTATTTTTGGATTAAATGCTGATGAAGTATTGAATTATTATAAAAATGGTGGATATAGTGCCTTAGAAACATATAATAATGATCCTAGAATAAAAAATATACTTAATGATTTAATAAATGGAAAATATCATAGTGATAGAGATAGATTCAAAACTATATATGAAAACTTGCTTACTTATAATGATGAATTTTTTGTACTAAAGGATTTTGATTCTTATTTAAAAGCTCAAGATAAAGTGGACTCTCTTTATAGAGAAAAAGACACATGGCAAAGAATGTGTGGTGTAAATATATCACATTCGGGAATATTTTCATCTGATAGAACAATAGAGCAATATGCAACAGGAATTTGGGGATCAGAAGTGATTTATAAAAACCTATAGGAAGGACGAATTTTATGGATGGCATAAAGGTTATTTATAATTCTCAAAGTATGGAATTTAGAAAGCCTTTTGGAGCGGTAGAAGTAGGGCAAAAGGTTAAATTATCAATTGTAGTGAATAAAGATTTAATGGTTGCAACTGAGCTACTTACTTTTAATGGAAGTAATGTACAAGTGGGAATGCAAAAGGAATATTTAAATAATGGAAAATTTAAGTATACAGCAGAAATAGATACTTTTAATAATATAGGTATTTTACAATACTATTTTATTTTAATAGATGGATATAACAGAATATATTATGGCAATAATGATGAAAAATTAGGGGGAGAAGGGCAAATATATATTAATGACCCAGTTCCTTATCAAATAACAGTATATGAAAAATCTTATATTCCAAACTGGTATAAGGAAGGAATTATATATCAGATATTTGTAGATAGATTTTATAACGGAAATGATGATGGAATTGTAAGCTCACCTAAAAAAAATTCGTTTATATATGGTAATTGGCAGGATGATCCTATGTATATTAAAGATTATTCTGGTCGAATTTTAAGATGGGATTTCTATGGAGGAAATTTAAAGGGTATATTAAAAAAATTAGATTATATTAAATCTTTAGGTGCAAATATAATATATTTAAATCCAATTTTTAAATCTTCAAGTTGTCATAAATATGATACAGGAGATTATGAAATTATAGATGAAATGTTTGGTAGTAATGAAGAATTTGAGAAGCTATGTAAAATAGCTAAAAGCAAAGGTATCAGAATTATATTAGATGGAGTCTTTAGTCATACTGGAGCTGATAGTAAGTATTTTAATAAATTTGGTAATTATGACAGCGTTGGAGCGTATCAATCTCCAAATTCTAAATATTATAAGTGGTATAGATTTATAAATTATCCTTATCAATATGAGGCATGGTGGGGAATTGATAATCAACCTAATGTAGAAGAACTAGAGGAAAGTTATGTAGATTATATTGTAAATGGAAAAAATTCAATAATAGAAAAATGGATGAAACTGGGTGCTAGCGGATGGAGATTAGATGTTGCGGATGAACTTCCAGATGATTTTATAGAATTGATTAAGAAGAAGATGAATAGTATTAAGAGTGACAATATTCTTATAGGGGAAGTTTGGGAAGATGCTTCTAATAAAATAAGTTATTCTAAGAGGAGAAGATATTTATTTGGAAAAGAATTAGATTCTGTTACTAATTATCCATTAAGAGAAAGCTTAATTAATTTTGTAAAAGGATATATTAAATCAGATAAATTTAAAAATAGGATAATGTCGTTATATGAAAATTATCCAAGAGAGAATTTTTATGCAAATATGAATATTATAGGAACTCATGATACAGAAAGAATTTTAACGGTACTAGATGAAAAAATAGAATTGTTAAAATTAATTGTAGTATTACAAATGACATTACCAGGGGTTCCAGTAGTTTATTATGGTGATGAAGCTGGATTAAATGGAGGAAAAGACCCAGAAAATAGAAAAGCTTATCCATGGGGAAAAGAAAATAATGAGATAATTGATTTTTATCATAAAATTATAGGTATAAGAAGTAAAGAAGAGGTATTAAAAAAGGGAGATCTAAAAATTTATGATACAGGACCGGATGTATGTGTATTTGAAAGAAAATATGATAATAAGAGTATTATAGTTTTATTAAATATTTCATGTTCAGATAATATTATAAAATGCATTGATTTACAAGGTTCATATATAAATTTATTTAATAATAAGGAATTTAGATTTACGAATAATAATAACAGTATCAATATGTCAGGATATGAATTTAACATATTATCTAAAGTTTAGTTAAAGTTATGAAAATATTAAATTATTAAATTATTAAAATAAATAATATAGTTACATTCAAATTATAAATATATTATAAAATCATAAATGAGAATTTATTTAATAACTGAGAATTGGAAGAAAAGAGAGGAGATAATTGTTTATGGGTAAAAATGAAATTGTAGCAATGATATTGGCAGGAGGACAAGGGTCAAGACTTGGAGTCTTAACTAAAAAATTAGCCAAACCGGCAGTACCATTTGGGGGAAAATATAGAATTATCGACTTTCCGTTAAGCAACTGTGCAAATTCAGGGATTTATACAGTTGGTGTTTTAACTCAATATAAACCACTAGAATTAAATGCTCATATTGGTATAGGAGAACCATGGGATTTAGATAGAAAAAATGGAGGAGTAAGTATTTTGCCACCATATCAAGAAGAAAAGGGTGGTGACTGGTATAAAGGAACAGCAAATGCTATTTATCAAAATATAGAGTTTGTAGATAGATATGATCCAGAATATATACTGATATTATCTGGAGATCATATTTATAAAATGGATTATACAAAAATGTTAGATTTTCATAAGGAAAAAGAAGCAGATGCTACTATTGCAGTAATTGAAGTTTCAATGGATGAAGCAAGTCGTTTTGGAATAATGAATACTAGAGAAGATTTATCAATATATGAATTTGAGGAGAAACCTAAAAAACCTAAAAATAATTTAGCATCAATGGGTATATATATATTCAATTGGAAAGTTCTTAAGAAATATTTAAAGAATGATGAGGCAGATAAAACATCAAGCAATGATTTCGGAAAAAATATTATTCCAAGCATGCTAGGTGCTGGAAGTAAAATGGTTGCATATCCATTTAAGGGTTATTGGAAGGATGTTGGAACTATAGATAGTCTTTGGGAATCAAATATGGATTTATTAAAAAGTAATAATAAGCTTAATTTACATGATGAAGAGTGGAAAATCTACTCGGTTAATCCTGTTAGACCAGCTCAATATATAGGAGAAACAGGTAGAGTATCTAATTCTCTTATAGTTGAAGGTTGTGTAGTTAATGGAGAGGTAGAAAACTCTATATTATTTCAAGGTGTACATGTTGGAAAAAATTCAATAATTAGAGATTCAGTTATTATGACCAATGTTAAGATAGGAGATAATGTAATAATTGAAAAAGCAATTGTTGGTACTAATGCAATAGTTAGAAAAGATTGTAGAATTGGATTAGGCGATGAGATAGCAATTATTGCAGCTAAGGAAGAGATAAAGATGGGTACTGTAATAGAAAAAAATAAGGTGGTTTAATAGTAGCTTAGGGGGAGAATAAAGATGAATAATTGTATGGGCATAATTAATTTAGATGAAAATGAAGGTAAAATGGGTGAGCTAGTAGTAAATAGACCACTTGCTTCAGTTCCAATAGCAGGTAGATATAGAATTATAGATTTTGTTTTATCTAATATGACTAATTCGGGAATTGATTGTATTGGTATTTTTACTAAAAATAAATCAAGATCATTAATAGATCATTTAACAAATGGTAGGCCTTGGGATTTGCATAGAAAAAAAGATGGATTAAAGGTTTTTAATTTTGGAGAGATTGAACCTGCTTATGATGATGTTCATAATTTTTCGGATAATATAGAATTTTTAAAACATAGTCGCAAGGAATATGTACTTTTAACACCATCTTATATGCTTTGTAATATAGATTATGAAGAAATAATTGAATATCATAAAAACAGTGGACAAGATATAACAATGGTTTATAAAAAAGTTAGTAATGGAAAAAAATCGTTTATTGGATGTGATGTTTTAAATTTTGATGATCTAGGTGATGTTGTAAGTGTAGGAGAAAATGTAGGAAGAAATGAAAAAGTTGATATTGGGATGGAAATGTATGTACTATCAAAACATTTATTTATAGATATTGTTGAAGATTGTATAAGCAGTGGAATGTATAAAAAAGTAAAACAATTTATTCATGGAAATTTAGATAGTTTAAGAGTGGGCGCATATGAGTTTAAAGGTGATTTAAATTGTATAAATTCTATAAAGACATTGTATGACAGCAATATGAAGCTACTAAATGGAAAAATAAGTAAAGAACTATTTAAAGAAGACAGAGCTATTTATACAAAAGTTAAGGATGAAGCTCCAACACATTACACAAATAATAGTAATGTTGTAAATTCAATCATAGCCAATGGATGCCGTATTGAAGGGGAGGTTGAAAATTGTATAATAGGAAGAAGAGTTTATATAGGGAAAAATGCTAAACTTAAAAATTGTGTAATTATGCAAAATAGTGTTATAGGTGACTTTGCATTATTAGATAGTGTAATTGCTGATAAGGGAACAGAGATAAAAAAAGGAGAAAAGCTAATAGGATCGAGTTTATATCCTTTAATTTTGATGAAAAAGGAATATTTATAGAAGTGTAAATAAGCTGCATATAAAACTATAATCAAAGGTATTATAAAATTAATAATAAGTATAATATAAGTAAAACAGTGAACGGGGATGCCCGTTCACTGTTTCTGTTTTTGAATATATTTAAATAAGAATAAGAAATAACTTAAATAAAGATTATAAATAGTGTTGACAATTATTTGTTTAGATGATAAGATAAAACACGTCGCTAAGAGATGCAGACAACAAGACGAGCTAAGAAAAACATCTGGAAAGAAAGTTTGAAAGCTTAAAAAAACTTGTTGACAAGATCTAAACCAAGTGATATACTAAGAAAGTCGCTTGAGGGTGACAAGTTAAAACAAAAGCCGACAACGTAATGTTGAAAGCGAAAGAATATGGTCTTTGAAAATTGAACAGAATATAGATAAATACATTTAAGTAAACCAGCAATTCTTTTTAGAGTAAGCTAAGATTAAACTTTTTAATGAGAGTTTGATCCTGGCTCAGGACGAACGCTGGCGGCGTGCCTAACACATGCAAGTCGAGCGATGAAG
>NZ_FOMG01000051.1 GCF_900112485.1 Clostridium uliginosum | reverse complement strand
CTGATACTAATAGGTCGAGGGCTTGACCAATAATTAATTAAGTAAATATATACATTAGAGGAAACTCAAACTTATGTGCAATTTTGAAAGAACAAAAAAATGTTTTTTCAATTTGAGTACTGAATAAGTACAGTTCTTTATCTAAATGAAAAATTTAGAAAGAACTAAGTATCTGGTGATGATGGCGTAGAAGTAACACTCCTTTCCATTCCGAACAGGACAGTTAAGATCTATAGCGCTGAAGGTACTGCATGGGCGACTGTGTGGGAGACTAGGACGTTGCCAGGTTTTTATTTGCGTGATTAGCTCAGTTGGTAGAGCACCTGACTCTTAATCAGGGTGTCCAGGGTTCGAATCCCTGATGACGCACCAAAGCAAAGACTACTGAATTTTTTTCAGTAGTCTTTTTTTATGTATTTATATTTGTTCATAGGCTATAATATATTTATGGTATTAAAATTAATCTTTATTTAAAAAAGAAAATTAAACAATAGAGTTAAATATTTATAATTATAAATAAAATATATTACTTTTAATTTATACACTTTTAAGAATTGTTATATAAATTTTAAAAAAGCATGAACAATCTATAAAATTGGAATTGAATATAATAATATATAAAAAGTAGAAGGTTTAGTAACAGTTAATAAAACATTATATAAATTGAAGAGGTGATTATATGAAATACTATTCTATTGGAGAATTTTCAAAATTAATAGGTAAAAATGCTCAAACATTAAGAGAATGGGATAAAAAAGATATATTAAAACCCCATCATGTTGCTCCAACAGGGTATAGATATTATTCACAAGAGCAATTTAATCATTTTTTAGGCATTAAAGGTATTGAAACTAAAACTAAAAAAGTAATTGGATACTGTAGAGTTAGTTCCCACAAACAAAAGGACGATTTAGTAAGACAAATTGAAAATGTCAAAACTTATATGATTGCTAAAGGTTATCAATTTGAAATTATACAAGATATAGGAAGTGGGATTAACTATAATAAAAAAGGATTAAATCAACTTATAGACATGATAACTAATTCAGAAGTTGAAAAGATAGTGATTTTATACAAAGATAGATTGTTAAGGTTTGGATTTGAAATTATAGAAAATCTATGTAATAAATATGGAACTACTATTGAAGTTATAGATAATACTGAAAATACAGAAGAACAGGAATTAGTTGAAGATTTAATTCAAATTGTTACAGTTTTTAGTTGTAGACTTCAGGGTAAAAGAGCTAATAAAGCTAAGAAAATGATTAAGGAGTTATTGGAAAATGATACTGGGGAATAAAGTTAGACTATATCCAACTAAAGAACAGGAACAAAAATTATGGCAATCTGTAGGTACTGCAAGGTTTATCTATAATTGGACACTTGCAAGGCAAAAAGAAAACTATAAAAATGGTAACAAGTTTATTTCAGATAATGATTTGAGAAAAGAATTAACTATACTTAAACAAGATAGTTTAAATTGGCTTAATGAAGTATCTAATAATGTTGCAAAACAAGCTGTTAAAGATGGCTGTGAAGCTTATAAGAAGTTTTTTAAAGGTTTAGCTGATAGACCAAGATTTAAAAGCAGAAGAAAATCTAAACCGTCTTTCTATAATGATACATCAAAGCTTAAAGTTAAAGAAAGTTCAGTATTAATTGAAAAAGTAGGCTGGGTTACTATAAAGAAAAACTCAATACCAATGAACGTTAAATATACTAATCCAAGAATAAGTTTTGACGGAAAGTATTGGTTTGTAGCAGTGGGAATAGAAAAAGAGCAACCATTAATTGAATCAACAAATGAGAGCATAGGCATTGACGTTGGTATAAAAGATTTAGCTATATGCTCCAATGGAATGACTTTTAAAAATATTAATAAGACAAGACTTATAAAGAAACTCGAAAAAAGGCTACGTAGATTACAACGTAGGGTATCTCGCAAATACCTAAAAAATAAAGAAGGGAGTAAGTTTGTCAAAACAAGTAATATTATAAAAATCGAAAAGCAGATTAAATTACTTCATAGAAAATTAGCTAATATAAGAAGTAATCATAGTCACCAAGCAACGAATATGATAGTGAAAACCAAGCCATCAAGAGTTGTTATGGAAACACTTAATATTAAAGGAATGATGACGAATAAACATTTATCAAAAGCAATAGCAAAACAATGTTTATATGAGTTTAAAAGACAAATGCAATATAAATGTGAGTTCAATGGAATTGAGTTTGTAGAAGCTGACAAATGGTATCCATCATCAAAGACTTGTAGTGAGTGTGGACATATAAAACCAAAGCTTTCATTATCAGAAAGGACATATATCTGTGAGGAATGTGGTTGTGTTATAGATAGAGATTATAATGCAAGTATCAATCTAAGTATATATGAATTAGTAGTTTAATCACTTAAACGGTACTGCTAATATGTACCATGCGTTGTATGGGAATTTAAGCCCTCGGAAAAGTAGAGAACCAAAAGCTCTGCTTTTGAGTGAATCACTTTGTGATTTACCTAGCGTTATATCAAACCAAAGTAGCTTTTAGCAAAATGGGACACGTTGAACAGGGAATTAAACATTGCTTTATAGAGTTTTATAAGGTTTTGGCAACGGATGAGATATGGCTTTAAATAAGAGCAAGATTGCAATAGTAGGAGCAGGTCTTGTAGGATCTACAACTGCATTTAGTTTAATCACACAAGGTGTTTGTGATGAAATATTAATGATAGATATAAATGAAGATCGAGCTTGTGGTGAAGTTATGGATTTAAATCACTGCATTGAATATTTAAATAGGAATACAAAAGTTGTAACTGGAAGTTATGATCAATGTAGAGATGTGGATATTGTGGTTATAACAGCAGGGCCACCACCAAAGCCAGGACAATCAAGACTAGACACATTAGAGTTATCAGCTAAAATAACAAAATCCATCGTAGAACCAATAATGGCTAGTGGTTTTAATGGATATTTTGTTATTGTTTCAAATCCAGTAGACATAATAGCACATTATGTATATAAAATATCAGGATTGCCTAAAAATCATATTATAGGAAGTGGTACATCGGTAGATTCAGCTAGATTAAAAAATTTCATTGGGAATTTAATAAAGGTAGATCCACGAAGTGTTCAAGCATATTCAATGGGTGAACATGGAGATTCACAAATGGTGCCTTGGTCTCATGTAACTGTAGGAGGTAAATCCTTTAATGAAATATTAGAAGATAATAAGGAGTTAACTGGGCAGGTAGATTTAGATAAATTAGTAATAGAAACTACTAGGGCTGGTTGGGAAGTTTATGATAGAAAAGGAACAACATATTATGCAATAGCAGCAGCTACAGTAGCTATTATAAAGGCAGTTATCTATAATGAGAACAAGATAATACCAGTATCAACTTTATTAGAAGGAGAGTATGGTGAAAGTGATGTGTTTTGTGGAGTACCAGCAATTTTGAATCGCGATGGAGTTAAGGATGTAGTAGAGATACACATGACTGAGGATGAATTAACTAAGTTTAAAAAGTCAACAAACATAATTAGGGAATATATTAAGAAGTTAAATTAATATAACATAGATATGTTCTAAAAATCATTCTTTGTTTAGATTTATACAGTATTTTTAGCATTTATCTAGACGTTAATTCTATAAATAATGAATTCTACTAATTAGAATTTGTATATACTAAAAAGTCATAGAAAGTTTGTATAAAACAAATTTTCTATGACTTTTTTCTAGGATATTTTTAAAATATGTACGGAATATGACTTTGTTAGAGTCTCAAAGAAGAAATATTGAAGTTAATACAAAATAAGATTCACAGTGATAAGAAGGAGTTTCTGTATTATTTCAAGAGAAAGATATAGTTAAAATAATATGATATAGATTTGCCTACGTTGATGGAAGATTTAGAATATACGCAATTTTTCAACTATGTAAGGCAAAATATATGTGATATACTTACAATAGTGGAAATGTATGAAAATAAATATAAAACTAGTATGCAACATAAAACATGTGATACACTTGCTAAAAGAATTAAGGGAAGAGAAATGAGATGCCTATTGTTAGTGTATATAATTTAAAACATTGAATCTAGGGGGAAAATTAATATGGATATTATAATTATAATAAGTTTATTGTTTGCGTTTGCTTCTGTTATTCTAGGATTTATTTTAGAAGGAGGAACTGTTACTGCTCTTCTTCAACTTACAGCAGCCATAATAGTATTTGGAGGAACAATTGGAGCCGTAGGTATATCTTTTCCAGGAGATGTACTTAAAAAATTTCCTAAGGTAGCTTCTATAGCATTTAAAAAAAGAGAAAATAAGATACAGGAAAATATAAATTACTTTAAATATGTGTCAACCAAAACAAGAAAAGAAGGTCTTTTAACGTTAGAAGCCGAATTATCAACTAGTCAAATAGATCCATTTATAAAAAAAGGTCTTCAAATGGTTGTAGATGGAACAGAGCAGTCTATTGTTGAAAGTATTTTAGAAACTAAGTTAGAACAGATATCTGAAAGGCATGAAGCTGGCATTGAATTATTTACAGCAGCAGGGGGATATGCACCTACTATGGGTATTATTGGAACAGTAATGGGGCTTGTACAAGTAGTTGGTAATTTAAGTAATCCTACTGAATTAGGACCTAAGATTGCATCAGCATTTATGGCTACATTATATGGTATTGCTACAGCAAATATTTTATGGTTACCAATTGCTAATAAATTAAAAATGTTAAATAGGCAAGAAATTAATGAAAAACAAATGATTATAGAAGCAATATTACTTATTCAACAAGGGTCTAATCCAAATACATTAGTAAGTAAACTTGAAGGTTTTTTAACAGAAGACCAAGCTAAAGTATTCGAAAAAGATCAGTAGAGGTGTATGATGAAAAAGAAAAAACAACAGCCAGAAAATAGTGAGAGATGGTTACTAACATATTCTGATTTGATAACTTTGCTTATGGTTCTTTTTGTAATTTTGTATGCATCATCAAATGTGGACAAGAACAAATATAAGCAAATATCTACGTCTTTTCAACAAGCATTCAGTATAGGTGGAGGCAAAAATATAAATTCATCAGATGGTGAAGCCATAGAGAATAAAATAGTAACTGAAGAGAGTAAAGTAGTAACTGAAGAAGAAAAATTAGAAGAAGTTAAAGCTCAAGTAGATAAAGTTATAGAAGGATCTGAACTAAAGGGTAATATTTCTACATCAATTCAAGAAAGAGGGCTTATAATAAGCTTTACTGATAATGTTTTTTTTAATAGTGGAGACGCTACAATTAAAGAAGATTATAAAAAGAAACTAGCTTCTATATCAAAAGTTTTAAATAATATAGACAATTATATAAGAGTCGAGGGACATACTGATAGTGTTGCTATAAATACAGAAAAATTTCATTCTAATTGGCAACTTTCTTCAGTAAGAGCTGCAAATGTGGTAGAATTTCTTATTACGGATGGAAAAGTAGAAGCAAATAGATTATCATCAGTAGGATATGGAGAATGTAGACCTACTCAAAGTAATAATACGGAAGAAGGAAAATCAGCAAATAGACGGGTAGATATATTAATCTTAAATAGTAAATTTAATAAATCCGAAAAAGCTAAGTAATAAGTTTCTTTTTTTGTGGTATTTATAGGTCTAAATAAAAGAAATTTTATCATTATAAGGATGGACTATAAATAGAGTTTTATTGAGTATAAGGATGTATATTAAATATAATGTCGATATACGTCAAATTCATGTATTGACATAATAGTCTAAGGTATATATAATAAGATCTTGTTGAGGTTATTATTCAACGAAAGAGAAACCTACTCAGTAAGTAAACTGAGGAGTAAAATTCTTTAACTAAATATAAGATTTAGAAAGAATTAATATCTGGTGATGATGGCATAGAAGTAACACTCCTTTCCATTCCGAACAGGACAGTTAAGATCTATAGCGCTGAAGGTACTGCATGGGCAACTGTGTGGGAGACTAGGACGTTGCCAGGTAACAGGGTTCACTAGCTCAGTCGGTAGAGCACATGACTTTTAATCATGGTGTCCCGGGTTCGATTCCCGGGTGAGCCACCAAAAATCACTTCGAAAGAAGTGATTTTTTATTAGACTTGCTTAGTAATTAATATAAAGAGAGCCTTTGCTTATTTTAGCAAAGGCTCTTTAATGTTAGGCACATCTTTGGTCTATTATTTTTTTTCGTGTGCCTTATGTCTTAAATTAAAAAATTACATGCTCTATCAAGAATTCCATTAAGTTCAGCTAAAGCAACACCAAAGTTAGTAATTGAGATTTTTTCGTTTTTTACAATTTCTAATCTTGAAAGTAATTGTCTTCTTGTAAACATACAAGCTCCACAATGAATTATAAGTTTAAACTCTGATAAGTCATTAGGAAAATCAGTTCCTGTGACATTAACTATATCTAAGTTACCACCAACCTTATTTTTAAGTAATAGAGGAAGTTTTTCTCTTGCAATATCACCTTTTTTAGCATGATGAGTACAAGCTTCTGCAATTAAAACCTTATCTCCAGATTTTAAATTATTAATAGCCTTAGCACCATCAACAAATAATTTTAAATCACCTTTATATCTAGCCATTAAAATTGAAAATGAAGTTAATCGTAAATTACTAGGTATAATTTGATTTACTTTTTTAAACATTTGAGAATCTGTAATTATTAAAGAAGGTTCTTTTACTATTTGTAATATATCAGGTAGCTCAGTATCTTTAACAGTTAATGCCATAGCATCATTATCTAGGATGTCTCGTATGATTTGGACTTGAGGTAATATAAGTCTTCCTTTAGGAGCCTGTATATCTTGAGGAGCAACCAATATAACTCTATCTTTAGGTTTTACAATATCACCAAGAATTGTTGGCATTTCAAAGTCAATTGGAGCATTATTTATCAACGCTTCTTTAAATTTACCAATGTTAATTTTATCTTTAGAACTAACTTCAACAAATGGAATATTAAATTCTGTTTTTAACATATCTATATTGCTAGAACCCAAATCTATTTTATTTATAACACCTACTATAGGGATATTCTTTGATTTTAAATCATTAAACCAAATTTTTTCTTGTTTTATATTATAATCAGAAGCAGAAAATACTAACACTGCCAAATCTGTCTTTAAAATTATCTCTTTAGTTTTTTCAACTCTTAATGTACCTAAATCACCAGTATCATCTAAACCAGCAGTATCTATTAGTACAATCGGTCCTAGAGGCAATAATTCCATTGCTTTAGAAACAGGATCTGTAGTAGTACCAGGGGTATCAGAAACAACGGATATAGGTTGATTTGTTAAAGCATTAATTAAACTGGATTTTCCAACATTTCTTTTTCCGAATATTGATATATGAAGTCTATTTGCTTTTGGAGTATCAAACATAATAATTTCCCCTTTTTATTAAAATTTTAAAGTTTATCTTTGCTTTTAATTTTAGACAATTTTTATATATACAAATTTCTTGCTTTTTATCTGGAATTAACTTTTTGTTAGTGCTGATTTTACAGAAACATTTTGTAAATTTCCTAACTTTCCTGTTAATGAACTAATTTCATCAGTAGTACCATCAATAATAATTGATATTACAGAAATTTTTCTTTCTTTATATGGTAGTCCCATTCTTCCAACAATAATAGAGGAAAAGTTATGTAATATTTCATTTACGGCTGGAGCTGATGAAAGGTCTTCAATTACAATTGCAACTACACCTACTCTTGTGTTCATAAAGTCACCTCCTTAAAGAAAAAAACTTCTGCAAGTGCAGAAGTTTATAAACATTATAAAATATCACTAATTTTATAGACAATTATTTATACCCCCTCCTCATGCTTAGAATATTCCTTACAATTAGATCTTAGGTTATTAAATTTTATAAATACAATATTCCAAAGAATTTGAATCAAATACAAACAAAAAACTTCAGAATATTAAATAAAATTGTAACATAATAAATAGGCGTAAATCTATAAAATTTATTATTTATTTTTAAGTAATTTGAATTTACTTGTTATATCATGTCTTATAAATATTAAGAATTTATTTAAGCTTTTTAAATCGTCTTTAAAATTAGTATCTTCTTCAGAAGATAGATATCCATTGTTAAATAAAGTAAGGATAAAAAACAATATTCCTAAATTAATATATATATCTTTTACATCAGCGATGAATAAATTACTAATTCCTATGAAATCTAAACTTCCACCATAAAAAATTTTATCAATTAGTGAACAAAGTGCTCCAGTAAAGATGAACATAAAACACATGTCAGCCCAAAAATCTTTATTGTCTTTATATAAATAATATCTATACACTTCAACAAATATAAAAAGTGCAATAACATTAAAAAATATTAATATTTGAAAACTAACTCCAGTACCAAATCTAGCATTTAACCAAGAACCATCGGTATTTATAATTGGATTAAATGATAGTAAGTTAGGTATTATAGCAATATATTTCTTAAACCAGAATAATTTTATAAGTACTTTAAATCCTTGGTCTATAAACATTAATATAATGAAAATTTTCAACATTTTATTAATATTAAAGCCTACTTCATTTTTACACCCTATTTTATAAATTAAAAAACCAGATAAAGCAAATAATAAAATAATCATTATATTTAAAATAACAGTTGGTAAATCATTGATTCTATTAGTTAGTAATTCAAATAAAAAATATAGCATCCACATTAAAGGTAGAATGCATATAGTTAAACTTTTTTTAGTTTTCATAATGTCCCTCCAAAATAATACTAAATAATGTAGAAGTCCAAATATTGTATTGGGCACTTGAACTTACCAAATAAACAGATGTGAGTATGATTTTTTATATTAATTCTATATTAAAGTTTACCATACACAATAAAGAAATTCACTACTATTAAAATATTAACACTTGGTTTAATATATAAAGTGAGAGGCAATAAATAGTAGTTTTTTTAATTATATGTATATATTAGATAAAACAATATAAAAGGATATATATACTTCAATATATTGCTTTAAAATTATAAGATTATAAAGTATAAGTATTAAATAATTAGGAATTCTAAAGGTATTATAAAGATAAATGGTGTAAATTTGAGGAGAAAGAGGGTATAAATATGTTAACTATTTTTGCAGTATCAGATTCAATAGGAGAAACAGCAAATCAAGTTGCTATTGCTGCAGCAAGTCAATTTAATAATAAAGTAGAAGTAAAAAGAATACCATATGTGAAAACTTTAGAAGATGTAGAAGAGGTTATGAAAGCTGTCAATGAATGTGAGAAAGCTATAATAATATCTACAATAATTACTGTTAATGTAAGAGAGTATTTAACACAAAAGGGAGCAGAAAATAATATTTCTGTAATGAATGTCTTAGGCCCAATAATAAATGTGGCTTCGGCAATGTTAAATACACATCCTGAATATAATCCTGGTGCAATGAGGAAAACTGATGAAATATATTTCAAAAGAATTGAAGCTATGGAGTTTGCAATGCAATATGATGATAGTAAAGACTATAGAGGATTAAAAAATGCAGATGTTGTTTTAATTGGACTATCAAGAACATCAAAAACTCCATTATGTATGTATTTAGCGAATAAGGGTATAAAAGCAATTAATATTCCATTAATGCCAGAGGTTGGAGTGCCAGATGAGATATATGAAATA
This sequence comes from Clostridium uliginosum, assembly GCF_900112485.1. Classification (GTDB taxonomy): domain Bacteria; phylum Bacillota; class Clostridia; order Clostridiales; family Clostridiaceae; genus Clostridium; species Clostridium uliginosum. Next base: position 1,721 of record NZ_FOMG01000051.1, on the reverse strand, counting down.
GATAAGAAAAAAATATTTGGACTTACTATAAATCCACTTCAATTAATTGAAATTAGAAAAAGGAGATTAGATAAATTTCATAGGATATCTTCAAATATTGAATATGCAGGTGATGCAAGAGTGTTAGAAGAATTTGATTTTGCGGATAAAATAATGAGAAGATTGGGATGTAAGACTATAGATGTAACGCAAAGAGCTATAGAAGATACTGCTCTAATTATTTCAGAATCAATTGGATATAATAAAAAAATACATAATTATTAAAGAACGTTAATTCATTTACAGCATAATTTGTTATAGAGAGATTAATAATGAATTTAGATATCTCTAAGGAGAGTGGTTGTTTATGAAAATGGGATTAGTCCTGGCAGGAGGTGGAGCTAGAGGCGCATATCAAATAGGCGTATGGAGAGCTTTAAGAGAATTAAAAATTGATCAGTACATTAATATTATCTCTGGTACTTCTATTGGAGCATTAAATGGAATATTGTTTTGTCAAGGAGATTTAGAAAAAGCTAATGATGTTTGGTATAATATTTCAAAAGAGAAGGTTCTTCCAATGGAGGATAAGGATTTAAATTTTAAAGCATTTTTAATATCATTAGGTTTAAAAAGCATGACTTTTGTAAAAAAATATATGCCTAAAACACTTGAAAGTGGTAATTTGTCTAGACAGGGATTGATAGATATTATGGATAAGTATATAGACTTTGAATATCTAAAGAAACATAATAAAGTTTGCTATGTAGCTTGTACAGAAATACCAAGTTTTCAACCTAGATATTTTAAGATTAATGATTATGATGAAAAAAGTATAAGAAGTATTTTACTTGCTACATCAGCATTACCTATGATTTATGAATCAGAAGAGTTTGAGGCCTTTAAGTATTTGGATGGAGGAATGGCTGATAATGTACCTATTCAACCAGTATATGGAGAAAATTGTGATATAATAATAGTAGTACATCTTTCAAGGGACTCTATTATTAACAAAAAGTTGTTCCCAAATACTAAGATAATAGAAATTTATCCATCTGTCATGGAAGAAGGGGTACTAGATGGCATACTTGATTTTGTTCCTGAAAATACAGAAAAGAGAATGAAGTTAGGATATAGTGATACAATAGATTACCTAAAGCCAATTATGAGATTGGGCGCTTTGATACAAGGAAATAACAACGATGTTAATGAAAATATATTTAGTAATATAAAAAAACAATTCTTAAAAAGTAGATAAAAATGAAATATAACATATATTATTTAGAAAGCTATCTCAAAATAGAAATCATGTTTTATTTTGAGATAGCTTATTTTTATGTTGAATTTTAATAATAAAAATTATAAATAATGTTGACAATTATTTGTTTAGATGATAAGATAAAACACGTCGCTAAGAGATGCAGACAACAAGTTAAGAACAAGAAAAACATTCTGGAAAGAACGGTTTGAAAGTTTAAAAAAACTTGTTGACAATATCTAAACCAAGTGATATACTAATAAAGTCGCTTGAGGGTGACAAGTTAAAACAAAAGCCGACAACGTAATGTTGAAAGCGAAAGAATATGGTCTTTGAAAATTGAACAGAATATAGATAAATACATTTAAGTAAACCAGCAATTCTTTTTAGAGTAAGCTAAGATTAAACTTTTTAATGAGAGTTTGATCCTGGCTCAGGACGAACGCTGGCGGCGTGCCTAACACATGCAAGTCGAGCGATGAAG
>NZ_FOMG01000052.1 GCF_900112485.1 Clostridium uliginosum | reverse complement strand
ATGAGCAGCAAGCTTCATAAATAAAGAAATATAGTAAAATTATGGAGAAGGTATCTTTACCTTCTTATCGTCATGCAATCAAATAATATAATTACTAATAATTACATAAAAATATATGTATAAAATTGAAAACTATAAAAAGAGAGCTGTATCATGATTGATTTAAAATATCAATCTGATACAGCTCCTTTTGAAAATTTTAATCAATCGTTACAAAAAATGATACAAGATATAAAAGAAGTAAATGAAATGACAGATTTAATAAATAAGATTTCAGAGCAAACTAATCTTTTAGCCTTAAATGCAGCTATAGAAGCAGCTAGAGCAGGAGAGGCAGGCAAGGGATTTACAGTGGTTGCAGCTGAAATAAGAAAACTTGCAGAAATGAGTAAGAACTCTTCTAATAAAATATATTATATAGTTGATAATATATTAAAAAATATCTCTGTAATCAATGAAAAAACATTATTAATTGATAATGATATAATGGAGCAAAACCACGTTGTTGATAAAACAATAAATTTATTTAATGATATTTCTAAAGGAATTGGAGTTGTAACACCAAGTATACATGAAATAGTGCAAATATTTGATACTGTAAATACTGAAAAAGAAAATATATTAACTGAAATTCAAAGTATTTCATCAATGTCCCAAGAGATTTTGGTCACTACAGAAGAAATTTCAAATACATCTAAGGAATTAAATTCAATGGGTGAAGAAGTAACGGGAGCATCAAATAATTTAAAAAAATCAATAAAGAATATGGAAAATGAATTAAACCTAAAACAAAAAGAATCCTAATAAAGTTTAATTAGTGGCATTTTGCGTGAACAATACTAATTATATGGAATTAACTTAGAAATAAATATACATTTATAATAATAGAATATAAAAAGGAATGCTTAGAGCAATAAGGGCTTTGAGTATTCCTTGTTATATCCCATAAAGATGATAATTTAATTCCAGTATTTTAAATATAGAAGTGATAAAAAAATATTATTCGCTAATTTCTTCTTTATTTTTCTTCTTTCTCATTTGAGTTGGTGAAATCTTCTTATATTTTTTGAACAATCTGCTGAAGTAATTTGTATCATTAAACCCACAAGCTAATCCTATTTCTGTTATATTATAATTACTGTCTTGCAAAAGCAAGACAGCTTTTTCAATTTTCATTTGATTTACATACTCTATGGCGGATTTCCCAGCAATTTGTTTGAAAAGTCTGCAAAAATGATGAATACTCATATTAGCCATTTTAGCAAGAAAATCAATAGTAATTTGCTCAGTAAAATTATCTTCTATGTATTTAAGTATAATATTAAATTGTTTTAAATTTTTAATTTGAGAATCAAATTCTTTTTTAGTAAGAATTTTTTTTACATATCTTCTCATTAGTAACACTATGAGTTTGTATATATATGATTTGATTGCAAGTTCAAAGCCTAGGTCTTTATCAAAGTATTCTTTTATTATTTTATTAATACATCCTGAAATTTCAATATCATTTCTAACTAAATTTTCAAATAGAATTAGGTTTTCAGCTAAAGGTGTTATAAACTTGGTCTGACAGGAATCTATTTGATTACTGAAAAGAAATGATAAATCAACTCTTATAATGTAATATGATAAATCCTCACATAAATTTTCACAATAATGTAGCTCATTACTATTTATTATTACTAAATCTCCAGCACAGACATCTAGATTTTTTGAACTACATCTAACCAAGGCTTCACCAGAAGTAAAATAAAAAAACTGTATATGTTCATGCCAATGGTTATCAAAAGTTATACCTTTCTTATCATGCTTATTTTCAAATATATCTACAAAAAAGTTTTCGTCTGGCATTCTTCTATAATAATGTTGAGAGTGATCGTTCATATAAAATCTCCTTTATGTTAATTATATCAAAATAGTGCTAATAATAAGCAATATAATTCATGAAATATAATACTTATATTGATATTATATAAACAAGGATTCCTATTGTAAATATCAATAATATGCTAGCAATTAATAAAAAGGATGGATTTAAATGAAAAATATAAATAATAGTATGAATAAAAATAAAGGAATTATTCTATTTGTAGTCGTACTAATGTCTTTTATACAATGTGTAGATATGAGTATTGTTAATATAGCTCTTCCAGTAATGGCAAAAAAGCTTTCAATAAGTATGGCGAGTGTAGAATTAGTTGTAGTGAGTTATATAACGGTTATTTGCTCAGTAATTTTAGTATTTGGAAGATTAGGGGATATAAGAGGTAAAACCAAAGTTTTTCAATTTGGTGTAGTGATATTTACTATTGCTTCATTTCTCTGTGGAATTTCCACTTCATTTACTAGTTTAGTTATTTTTAGAATAGTACAAGGGATTGGTGCAGCAGCATCTATGGCTAATAATCAAGGAATAATAACAGAAGTATTTACACAGAATGACAGAGGTAAAGCTTTAGGAATTTTAGCATCTGCTGTGGCACTTGGTACAATGATAGGGCCTCCTTTAGGTGGATTTATCTTATCAGCATTAAACTGGCAATGCATATTTTTTGTAAATGTTCCAATAGGGATAGTAGCATTAGCTTTGGGTCTAAAGGTACTTCCAAAGGGGACAAGCAATAATGAAACAATAGATATTAAAGGCGCAGTCTTATTTTTTATAGCTGTAATATCTTTATTTAGTTCTTTAATTGGAGCACAAACATTAGGATATTCTAATCCATTAATTATTATAAGCTTTATTGTAGCTCTAATAAGTTTTCTAACATTTATTAAGTTAGAACGTAGAGTAGAGGTTCCACTTTTAGATTTAGAAATTTTTAAAAGTAATATATTTTCTATAAGTCTATTTTGCGCATTTATATCATTTGTATGTATAAGTGCATCAGGCCTTATAATACCTTTTTATCTTGAAAATACTCTTAAGATAGATTCATCAAAAGCAGGATTAATTATGATGATATCACCATTAATTATTACTGTAGTTTCTCCTTTTAGTGGAAGTTTATCTGATAAAATTGATGCTAAGTTTTTAACTTTTTTAGGGTTAATATTTACAAGTATAGGATTTTTATTAATGTCTTTTTTAGATATAAGTTCGCCTATAATATACATGATTCTGTTTCTTGGAATAATGGCAATTGGGAATGGATTGTTTCAGCCTTCAAACAATTCTTTAATAATGTCATCAGCTCCTAGAAATAAACTTGGAATAGCTGGAAGTGTTAATTCACTTGTAAGAAATTTGGGACAAATTTTTGGAGTTACATTAGCAACAACTGTTTTATATAATTTCATGAGTTACAAAATAGGATATCGTGTGATAAATTATATTGAGAATAGAGATGATGTGTTTATATTTGGAATGAAATATGTATATATTATGTTAGCTATTATATGTGGAATTGGAGCAATAATAACAGCTTGTAGACTATATAGTAATAAATTAAATTTAATAAAAGAGTAATAATCATGTAGTGAAAATACTGACTTTAGTAATTTGAAAGTCAGTATTTTCCTTTTTAATATATAGGAAATTATAGGGGTTATAGCTTGAAAGGCTGATTAAATCTAGAATTATAGGTATTACTGTATGAAACTTGAAGAAAGAGAAGCTAGAAAAATAACTCCGAAGGGAGTTTGGCGTAGCCACTTTTCTCACATGCATTTATATTAGTGAAAATGAAACATTTGACAATAAATTCAGGAAATGATAATATTAAAAATGAATTTGAATTCAATTTCAATATATAAAAATCTGGAGGTTAGGTGTGAATAAGATAGATTTACGTAAGAATATTAAAAGAAAAAAGTTATTACAAGCTGCTGCAAAAGTAATTTCAACTAAAGGGTATAATGATAGCTCTATAAAAGACATTACTGAAAAGGCGCAGATATCAGTAGGAAGTTTTTATTCCTATTTTTCTAATAAGGAAGATGTTTTACTTGCTTTATATGATGAAATTGCTAATATGCATTTTGAAATGGCGAAAATTGTTAGTAGTAATTGTGAAGTTACAGGGGCTAAAAGATTAGCCTGTATTATTTCATCACTTGTTTATGTTCAAGCTAAAAATCCGGAATTAGTATTAATATTGTTATTAAAAACTATAAGTATTAATGAAAGATTTGAAAATAAGCATAAGGAAATTATAAATACTATAAAGAATGTTGTTATGCCTATATTTGAAGGTATGAAAAAAAATAATCTGATTGAAATTATTGATGTTGAGGTTGCAGCTATTTCATTTATATATTCTATTAATGGAGTTATGTTGTCTTATATTATGGATGAAAATAAAAAGGATATTGAGGATGTTGCTTTTAATATAGCTATTTATAATTTAAATGCACTTAAAATGAAATTTGATATAGAAGAAATTCAAATATATATAAGAAATTTATATAAGAAAAATTATTTTGAAAAATTTATAAATGAGGTATGTGAATAATATGATATTTTTAATTTCATGGATTATAGGAATTGCTGTTGGAATAATTACAACTATATTAAATAGAGATATAAGAACGCTGAATGCTATTGCAGGGAATCTTCTTTTTTATCAATTAACTATAACTCTGACTTTAACAAGTTTTATAGGCTTTTGGGGACATGTATTTAAGTCTGATATGATTGCAGATTTTATTGGATGGCAAAAAGGAAGCTTTTTTCAAAAAGAATTAGGATATGCAGAATTAGGGCAGGGAATTGCAGGACTTCTCTGTATATGGATGGGGAGAGAATTTTATTTAGCCACAATTGTTATATTAAGCCCGTTGTATGTTGGAGCAACTATTGTTCATATTCAAGAAATGATAAAATCAAAGAATTTTAAACCTGGAAATGCATTTATTGTTATTCCAGATTTACTTATGCCATTTACATTAATTTTACTTTATTATTTGTCAAATATTTAAAAAAGTATATAGAGAAGGTGAAATAGGATGGAAGATCAATATAAAATAAGTGTCATACCAGAAGTTGCACTTATAGATGAAAAGATAACAATTAAGCTTAGTGGGTTTAATCCAAAGGAGAGAGTAACAATACAAGCTGAAACTAATGAGTATTATTGTATAAATAGGTCTTGTGAGCAAAAATCAATGGATGAATCATATGCAGTTTTTGAAGCAGATGATAATGGTAATATTGATTTAAGTAGACAAGCACCTGTTGAAGGATGTTATAGTGGGATTAATTCAATGGGCTTGCTTGAGTTTATGAAGTTGAAAAATACTAAAAATCAAAAAAAATCTGTAAATTTAAAAGATGTAAATATTGATGAAGGATACATAATAACTTTTTCAGTAAAAATAAAAGATAAAGTAGTAATAAAGAAAAATCATACTAGAATGTATAGAAGTGAAAATGTAAAATGTGTAGATATAAATGAAGATAATTTAGTTGCTAGATATTTTAAAGCTGATGATGATATACCAAAGCCAGGAATAATAGTTTTAAGTGGAAGTGAAGGAGGCATGGAAAAAGCTCAAATAACTGCGGGATTATTAGCTTCTCATGGGTATTCAGCACTTGCATTATGCTACTTTGGATTGGAAAGTTTACCAAGTTCCCTTGAAAAAATTCCTTTAGAATATATTGAAAATGCAATTAAGTGGATGGGAAAAGAGCAAACTGTACTTAGTGATAAAATTTGTATATATGGAAGGTCTAAAGGGGGAGAATTAGCGCTTTTAGCTGCCTCTATTTTTAAACAAATTAAAGGAGTAATTGCGAATACTCCAAGCAGTATTGTATGGCAAGGACTAAATGAAAGCAATAGACCATCTAAATATTCATCATGGTCTTATAAAGGAAAAGAGATTCCATACTTAAAATTTAATTCATTAGCTGCATTTAAATATATAATTAAAAAGAAGTTTAGACAATCAGCACAAATTAGTGATATATATAGATCTAGTGTAAATAGTATCAAAGCCAGTGAATGTACTATAGCTGTAGAAAAAATTAATGGGCCAATATTATTAATCTCTGGAGAAAAAGATGAATTTTGGTCATCTAAAATTTTTTGTGAAAATATAATAAAAAGATTAGATGAGTTTAAATTTAAGAATAAAAGAGAGCATCATGACTATAGAGGTTCAGGGCATTTTATTACCTTACCATATCAAGGACTTAGGGAAGAACAAAATAATCCAGAAGCAATTATAAAAGCAAATGAAGATTCATGGAATAAGGCTATGCAGTTTTTAAATGAAAATTTTATAAACAAATAAATATATATGATAATAATAAAAAATAGGCTTGACAGATGGACTTATTATTTAATTGATTATGTCTTAGATTAAACAATTTAAGAAAACAGATAAGAATTAAAAAAGCTTATCTGTTTTTTGCTTTATGGAAATCGGTTATAGGTTATAATAAAAGTAGTATAAATAAGTTGAGGTGAGAATATGGGAAGAGGTTTATTGATCCTAAAGTCGACTTTGTATTTAAGAACATATTTGGTTCAGCAAAGAATCCACAAATATTGATATCCTTTTTAAATGCTACATTAAAGCCAAAAGAGAAAATAAGTAAAGTTGAAATTAAAGGTGTTGACATAGAAAAACAATTTATTGAAGATAAATATTGAAGACTTGATATTAAAGCAATAACTGATAAAAATGAGTAATTATAAGGAGTTGATTTTATGAAATGGAATGAAGTTAGAGAGTTATATCCAAACCAATTTGTTAAATTTGAAATTTTAGAATTCCATGAAGATAAAAGCATAAAATACGTTGATGATGTGGCAGTAATTAAGGCAATTAAAGATGGCAGAGAAGCAATGAAGGAATTTACAAAATGTAAAAGTTCACAATTAGTATATAGTACAGCACATGAGGATATAAAAATAGAGAAGATTAAACATATTGGAATTAGAAGGAGTCTATAATGAAAAATAAACTACAATTAAAGAATGGATTATTATATACTTCTCTTAACTTAAGGCATAAAGGAAAATCAATAATTGTAGATAATGTAATTGTTGATACAGGAGCTTTTCACACAATAATAATAACTGATTTCTTAGATGATATAGGAGCAGAATTTTCAAATGATGATCAACTTATTGAAGCATCAGGTTATGGTGGAACTACTTGTTATGCTGTAAGAAAAAGAATAGATACAATAAGTTGTAATGATATTAAATTAAAAAATTTCAAAATAGATTTTGGAGAAATTCATCCAAATGAAAGAATTAATGGATTATTGGGATTAGATTTTCTTGAAAAAGCAGGAATGATATTAGATTTAGTAGATTTTGTTATGTACAAAAAGTAATCTTAAAAAAGAATATTATATAAGGTTTAGGATAATGAATGGTGAACCGTATCACAAATAAATGAGGTTTTCTTTAAAAGCCTTGATATGACTAGCTTCAAAGCATATTTGTTTGCAAAAATTCCACATCATAAGTAAGGTGATTTAAAATTCAACATTTTAGTATTTACTTTGACGCGACGTAATGTATTATATTAGTACTTGAAGGGGGAGTTGATATGGAACTGCAGACCATTAGTCAGGTATCTAAGATATTTAAAATTTCAACAAGAACATTACGATATTATGAAGAGATTGGATTAATTGAGAGTTTAAAAAAAGAAGGTTATGCATATAGAACATATGATGATGAAGCTATAAAAAGACTTAAGCAAATTATGATTTTGAGAAAGCTTAGATTATCATTAAAGGAAATTGAACAGATACTCAAAAATAATGAAATATCATATGCTATAGAAGCCTTAAATGATAAATTGGAAGAAGTGAACTATGATATTAAAGCTCTTGATGATGTTAAAAATGCTATTTTAATGTTTATTAATAAATTAAATGATATAAATAAAAAGAATATGCTTGAAAAGGTATTAGATGATGAAACCCTTCTTCATACTATTTCAGCTATAGCAGATATAAACAAATCGTTTAATGTGAAAAAAATAGAAATGGAGGATTTGAGAATGGCTAATAATGTATTAGATACGTTAAAAAATTTAAGAATAGTATGTTTACCACCTATGAATGTAGCTTCCATTCGCGCATATGGTAAAGAACCAGAAGATATGGCAATGAGAATGCTAATTGAATTTGTAGAGGAAAGCGAATTATTAAAATATAAAGCAGATGCAAAGGTTTATGGATTTAACAACCATGGAGAACCAGATTCAGAAGGAAAATATGGGTATGAGTATTGGATTACAATACCAAAGGATTTTGAAGTACCAGTTTCGTTAGAAAAAAAGAGTTTTACTGGAGGGATGTATGGTGCTCACTGTATTAAATTTGGGAATTTCAACGAATGGCAACAGTTAGAAAGATGGGCAAACAATAATGAGGAATATGTACTTGATTATAATAGAGAACCAAGAGGAATGTGTGGATATCTTGAAGAGCATATGAATGTATAAGAATATTTTACTACAATGGATTCAAAAGAAAAAAATTTTAAACAGATTGATTTATTAATACCATTGAAAAGAAAAAATTAAATAGAGGTTTTATATGATTCTGTAAAAGAAACACTAGCACAATTTGGAGCAAGGCTATAAAGTTATACTTAAATCGAGCAACAAAAGAAACTGTTGCATATGTTAATCTCAAAAATAACTATAAGCAAAACTATGGAAATTGAATCAATAGAACTTAAGTAGAGAACTCAAATCTATGATTTGATGTGAATCACTTACTCAGCGAGGGTATACTGAGTCGAGTTTCATTTAAAAATGATAACTTAATAATGCATCTAAGTAATGGAGGAGAATCAAGTCCAGATGGAAGAGGTTCTTCTTTTTCTGTTGTTTCAAGAAGAATGTTGATGATAAATCCTGTGAATATAAAGATATCTATATAATAATGAAAGAAATATAAAAAGACTGTTATAATTAATTCACAATAGTATTTCAATATGTAAATATTTTGATAAAATGGTATAGAAGAAAGAATAAATAATGAAAATACACCCAAAGAAGCATTAGCAAATGAATTAAGTTTTTGAGGAATAGAAAGGAGTAATAATAAGTATGAATGAAGATGAAAATATTTTTTCGGGATTAGAAGATTTAGGATTTAAAGATGTAAGCAATATTAAAATATATAAGAAATGTGAAGAGAAAGAAGATAATAAAGATAAAAAGTCTGAAGAAAATTTAAAGATAAAAGAAGAGATGCTCTTGTATGACAAAAAAGTAGTATGTCCAGTATGTGAGAATAATTTTTTAGCCAATGCAGTAAAAACAAGTAGTTATAGAATGAAAAAGAGGGAAAGTGATTTTTATATAAAGTATGACATTATAAACCCATACTTTTATGATGTATGGGTATGCAATGTGTGTGGTTATGCTTCTATGAAGTCTGACTTTCATAAGCTAAAGAAATTTGAGATAGAAAGTATACAGAAAAACATTACTCCAAAATGGCGTGGGAAAAATTATCCAAAAATATATGATATTAATATAGCAATAGAAAGATATAAGTTATCATTACTTAATTATTCAGTTATGGGTGCGAAAGCAAGTAAAAAGGCTATGAATTGCTTAAAACTTTCATGGATGTATAGAGAGCTTGAGGATATAAAAAATGAGCAAATATTCAGAGGACAAGCTTTGATAGGATTTAAGGACGCTTATTTAAATGAACAACTTCCCATATATGGTATGGGTGGTTTTACAATAATGTATTTAATAGGAGAATTAAATATACGTTCAGGTAATGATGATGAAGCGTTAAGATATTTAGGTGATGTAATAACTGCTCAAAGTGCAGGTAGGAAAATAAAAGATTTAGCAATAGACCAAAGAGATTTAATAAAAGAAACATTAAACAATAATGAGGATAATACTATTAAAGATGTTGTGGAAAATAAGAAAAAAATAGGCTTATTTTCAAGATTATTTAAATGGAGTTAAATTTAAATATCATGTAACAGTTAAAAGTAGAATGATAAGAAGAAGTATCTAAAGATGTACTTCCTATTTTTTAATAAAGGAACTGTTATATAAGTGAGAAAGAGAAGGTGCTATCACTTGCTAATGACATGGTAAATAAATGATAGTATGTAAAATTAAACAACTTAAGTGTAACTATCAAGCTACACTACAAGGGAGCAACAGAAGAAACTGTTGTATATGCTAATCTCTCAAAAATAGCTATAAGCAAAACTAGGGAGATTGAATCAATAGAGCTTAATATAAATACATAGAATTTCAAACAAATAATAAAGGAAAAGTGATTTAAGGAGATAAGTATGACAAAGTTTGTACGAATGCTAGTTGATGAAGATATTGAAAAAGGAAAAATAAAAGGAAAAGAAGAGCAAGCAACTGATACAGCAATAAAAGCAATAGAGATGAGGCTGGATAATTATATATGTGTAACAAGACCAAGAAGGTTTGGGAAATCTAGTGTTGCTGACATGATAGGAACTTATTATTCTAAAGCAGTAGATTCAAAGTATATAATCCATGTTCTGTAGTTAAAGCACTACAAAATAATTACTGCGAGAGTTACTGGACTAATACTGGTGCTATGGATGATGTAGCTGAGTATCTTAAATATAATGTTTTAGAAATTAGAGATGAAGTCATAAAAATGATATCTGGTGAGGAGATTGATATAACAATAGATGAAGAATTTAGAGCCGGTCAAGGAGAACCACGGACTAAAGAAGAAATTTATTCAGCTATGATAGTTCTTGGATTTTTATCCTATTATGATAGATAGTTAAAAATTCCTAATAAAGAGCTTATGAAAGAGTTTGAAAAGGCGTTAAAGGATAAGTCTTTTGGCAAATAATAGAGAACTCAAAGAGGATGTTAAAGGCAACAATTAATGGTGATAATAGGATGGGCTCAGTGTAGTCTATCTTAATTTTTGTGAAAAATATGATAGAAACTTGAATTTGAAGAAGAGATAAAAATGGTTTTATTAGTGGTTGATACACAACAGTTAATAATAAATTTATGTCAGCAGATTGGTCTAATAGATTGACATTAAAGCAATCTGCTTCCTTGCCTGACACAAAATATACATGGCATATTGGACCAATGGGGACAGTAGATAGTTTTGTGTAAAAACAAAATTATCTGCTGTTTTTTTACATAATCAGTTGGTAGTTTTGGAATAATATACTTTAAAATATTTA
>NZ_FOMG01000068.1 GCF_900112485.1 Clostridium uliginosum | reverse complement strand
TGATATGCTCCCTTTATAGTAGACAGTTAAAATAATAAAACTGTTTCTATAAAGGGGGTATTTTAATGTCAAGAAAAACGAAATGTTCTCTGGAAGAGAAATTGAAAGGAATTAAAGAATATTTATCAGGAGAAAAAGCAGTTATACAGATATGCGATGAGATGGCAATTCATAGTGCCACATTTTATGACTGGTTGAAAATATATAATGATGTTGGGGAAGCAAATTTAATAGTTTCTATAAAAAATAAATATTATTCTGATTCGCTTAAACTTAATGCAGTTAAAGATTATCTAGCTGGAAAAGGTTCTTTAAGAAATATATGCTGCATATATGAAATTTCATCTCCTCGTGTTCTCAGAGATTGGATTAAGAAGTATAATGGTCATAAAACATTTAAATCTCATAATAAGCAAGGGGATAGAATTATGACTAATGGAAGAAAAACTACTTATGAAGAAAGAATTGAGATTGTTGCATTCTGCATTTCGAATAATGATGATTATCAAGCCACTGCTGATAAATTTAAGGTTTCTTATCAACAAGTTTATACATGGGTAAGAAAATACAAAGCTAATGGATATGAAGAGCTAATGGACCGTCGCGGTAAGCGTAAAGAGGCTGATGAGCTTACTGAGGCTGATAAATTATCAGCACAATTAAAACTTATTGAAGCAGAAAATAGACGTTTAAAGATGGAGAATGATTTCTTAAAAAAATTGAAGGAAGTAGAAAGAAGGCGATAAGCACTAGAATCCTCCAAGAATATAAATATATTTCTATAAGAGAATTACATGAGGAAAATGGCTATCCAATAGCTGATTTATGCAATTTAGCTAGTATTGCACGATCATCTTACTACAAATGGATTAACCGTTCAGAGACTGAATTAGATAAAGAGAATTCAATAATACTAAAAGAAATTGTTAAACTTTATGAAGATGTACATGGTATCTATGGATACCGTCGGATAACAATTAATATAAATCGACTTCTTAATAAACAGTATAATCATAAACGAATTTATAGATTAATGAAGTCTATTAACATGAAATCAGTTATAAGAAAAAAGAGAAAGTCTTATCTACAAAGTACTCCACAAATCACGGCAGAAAACAAATTAAATAGAGAATTCTATGCAAAGAAACCAAATGAAAAATGGTTAACAGATGTTACTGAATTTAAGCTACTTAATGGTCAAAAGGCTTACCTCAGTGCAATATTTGATTTATCTGACAAAAGCATTGTTTCTTATGTGGTCGGTCACTCAAATAACAATCAACTTGTTTTTGATACATTTGACTTAGCAGTAATTGCTAATCCGACTGCAAAGCCACTTTTTCATAGTGACAGGGGATTTCAGTATACTAATAGAACTTTCAAAGCTAAACTTGATAAGATCAATGCAACTCAAAGCATGTCACGTGTCAGTAGGTGTATCGACAACGGACCAATGGAAGGTTTTTGGGGAACTCTCAAATGCGAGATGTATTATTTGCAAAAGTTTTATACATATGAAGAATTGAGGCAAGCAATTGATGACTATATAGTATTTTATAATACAAAAAGGTTACAGAAAAATTTAAAAGGTCTGACTCCAATTGAATATCGAAATCAGACCTTGGCTTCATAATTTTTTTGTTTTTTCATCTGTCTACTTGACAGGG
>NZ_FOMG01000053.1 GCF_900112485.1 Clostridium uliginosum | reverse complement strand
AAGCAATCACTTAATCAAGTGGGTGCAATAGTAGGTGAATTAAAAGATAAAATTAATGTAGTTCAAGAACAAATGACTTATAATAACCAAAAATCTCAAGAGGGAAATAACATTGTTAATGAAACAGTTAAAGGACTAAATACTATGAGTTCAAGTTTAAAGTTATTTAGCAATAATATTATGGATATAAGTAAAGCAGCTACTACATTACTTACAGAAACTAAAAATATAGTTCAATTTAATGAAGAAGTATCTAATGGAACAAAAGATACAATATCAAAATATGAAATGGTAACAGCGGAAATATCACAAAGTGCTGCTGCTAGTGAAGAAATCGAGGCTAATATAAATGAGCTTAGAAATGTTGCTACAGATATGAATAAACTTATAGAATAATATATCTTCAAATTAATAACTACATCAGAACGTGTTGAAATACATAGTAGTACTTTAGAGGTGTATTTGAATAAGTTAGAAGAAGAAAAATTAATTTATTCAGATGGAAAAGTCAGAAATGAAAAGTATTATTTTTATGACTTGATAAATATTTCAAGACAATAATAATTAGTGAAAAATACAATACTTATTTCTAGGAATTAAGAAGGCTTCATGAAACTTTTTGTATCATGAAGCCTTTTAAGTATATATGTTGCAATAAAATTTCTACATCTTAACACATAGCCTGTCTATTACTTTTGAAATTTTTATTTTGCAACATATATAGTATGCTTTATTGATGATTAATATTATAGACATATGATATTACAAATTTTGTAAGTAAAACTTCCCAAATTAGGACCTCTGGGGTAATGGTCAGAGTTTACGAACGACTTGATCTAGATGTAGAAATATTCAAACTAAAAAAAGGGCTGTTATGCCCTTTTGATATGTAATAAAAAAATATTATTGCAGTTTAAACATTATCAGCAATTATTTGGTTTAATTCGTTTATTAATTGTTGTGCTTGTGCTTTTTCAAGTGGAGATACAGCATAGCTCATTGTTGCACCAGCAGTATTTTGAACAACAAAAAATATTTCAAACGTAGATATAAGAACAAAAATTCCGATTATAAAAACAATAAATAAAGAACTAAAGTTCGATAATCCGATAAAAATAAGAATTAGTCCAATGATAAATCTTTTTAGTGAAAACTTATTATCAAGTCTCACTCCAGCTATATTTTTTAATGGATATGTTACAGTATTTTTTCCGATAGGAAATATCCATAGTAAATTAGGAACTTGTCCAACTAAACGTTTATTTGTAATCTCAAATGAGGATTTAATAAAAAATAAAATTAGAGAAAAAGATAACAAGTTCTTACTTACAATTTTTTCATCTTTACCAAGTGCAAAAGTTTGTTCACTCATTTTTTCAACCCCTTTATAAAATATTTAATTAAATAACTAACATTTCCAATTATACAATAAAATATGTCATTTTTCTATTTATTTAGCACGACAAATATGGCTAATTTTCGACGTGTAATTTTACATTATGCATACTTTTGGTTTTAATATTTTCGCTGTGTACTGTCTTTATGGATTATTATGTTTTTGCAAAAAATAAGGCTTATGTAAGATGAATAATGAAAGAACTAAGAAATTAAAATTAGATAAAATAGTAAATATGATATTTGCTAGTATAGATGATATTAATAATTTATAGAAAATATAATTACAAATTTTAATCAGTATATAGATAGAAGAATTATAAATGTATATATGTTGCACATTTAAATTTGCAACATATATATTAAAAATTTTAGCTTAAAGTAGAAAGTATAATAAAATAAACTTCTACTTTAGACTTTTTATATTTTTCTGATTTTAGGCACATTGAAAAAAACATACAAATGATAATCATTGTCAAAATGAAGATGCAGTGGTATATTATTACTATAAATGAGTTATATCATTAAATTTAAATATAAAGTTTTGTTTTAATATCAATACGGTTTTAAAACAACGCCAAATATAAAAAATAGAATGTTAATTTGTTTGATTAAAAATAATTAATAAAGGAGATTTTGAATGGAATGTATATCTAATGATTATAAATCAATTTGTCATGACCTTATTGAAAGTATTGTATTTGCATTAGATGCAAAAGACACTTATACAGCTAAACATTCGATTAGGGTTGGAGATATGGCATGTCAAGTTTGTAAATTTTTAAAATTAAGTAGTGAAGATACAGAAACAATACATATTGCAGGGCATGTTCATGATATAGGGAAAATCGGTATTCCAGATAGAATATTAAATAAGGAAAGCAAATTAAATGATGATGAGTGGAATGTAATAAAACAACATCCCGCTATTGGTGCAAAAATATTAAGCAGTTCAAAAAAGTTAGATAAAATAAGTGAAATTATATTATATCATCATGAGCGTGTTGATGGTAAAGGATATCCAAGAGGATTAAAAGGGAAAGAAATTCCTTTAGGATCGAGAATTATTGCTGTCTGTGATTCGATTGATGCAATGTTAAGCAAAAGGGCGTATCGAGATAGCTTACAATTAAATATATGTAAATCAGAAATAGAAAAAAATGTTGGAATAATGTATGATGAAGAAATTGCAGCGTGTGTATTAAAAAATTGGGATTTTATTAATAATAAAATTAAAAAATAGGCTCTGTTTTAAAATCGTGTTAATATTGCTTGATAATTTATATGAATTAAGATTAAAGGATGATAGAGAATGAATAATGTGTATATATTGAAAAATGATGTGAATGGAATGTTGTATTACTTAGGAGATTTTATAAATAATCATAAAAAAATATTAACTATTATTTGCATTTTTATTGCACTTTCACTATTAGATGCATTTTGGTGTTTTTTAGTTAATATTAAAGAGCAAAGGAAATTTATGAAAGAATTAGAGCTAGAAAGAGAAAAATATTTAATTGTAATTGAACAATTAAATGATATTATATTTGATTTTGATTTGATTAATAAAAAAGTAATATGTTCACCAAAGTTTAAAGAAAAGTTTGGGAGAAATCTAACTCCTAGGGAATTTGATATAATAAATTCAAGTAATTCTAATATTCATCCTAAAGATATAATCTTAATAAAAAACCTTATAAATAATATTGATAATAATAAAAAGCTATCAATTATAAAGCAAATTAGAATTAGAAAAAATGATGAAGAGTATTTATGGTGTGAATTGAGATTAAACTATATACGTAGAAATAATAAAATTGTTCGAATAATTGGAAGAATTACAGACATTGATAATGATGTAAGGGAAAGAGAAATTCTTAAAGTAAAGTCTGAATGTGACCAGCTCACTGGATTATATAATAAATTAACTTTTTTTAATAAAGTAGAAGAAAAAATAAAGAATAACGAAAATAATGAAAATATATTAATTTTTATAGATCTTGATAATTTTAAAACAGTAAATGATTATTTGGGACATATTATTGGTGATGAAGTTTTAAAAGATACTGCACAAAAAATTAATAGTATTTTTAATAAAGAAAATAATGTTAATGCTAGATTTGGAGGAGATGAATTTTGTGTATTTGAAGAGAATTCATCTATCTTAATGATAAAAGAAAAGATAAAGAGACTTTCTAAACTATTAGAAGAAAGTTATATAGGAAAAAATAATGAAAAAGTTAGTGTTTCAGCAAGTATAGGAATTGCATCTTACCCTTATAATGGAACAAGTTTAAAAGAGTTAATTGAAAAGGCAGATAGAGCATTATATAAGTCGAAGGAGAATGGAAAAAATCAAATTACAATTTATAATGAAAGTATTAGAATAAGTGTATAATCTTAATTATTAGGCTCTGTTTTAAAATAATATCAACATACTACTAAAACAGAGCCAATTATTAAATCTAAAATTGAGAGGTTTTAATGATTAAATATGAAAAATGGGGTTGTATTATAACACAAATTATTTAATGATATGATGTATATTCAAAAAAATAGAAATAACATTTGTGGAATAAGCATTGAAAAATAAGCTTAGAGTTTCTTCATTTGAAGTTGTTCCATAAATGATTGTCCTAATGCATATTAGGAGCAATCTTTTATGGGTACAACTTTAAATGTTAGAAAATTTTAGGCATATTCAACAAAATAACAAGCCAGTATGCTAGTCTATTTTGAGTGATACTACGTCAGTAACATTAGCTAATAGCCTACTATTGGCTAATGTTACTTCCTTGTCTGACTCAAAATATACATCACATCTTTGACTTGTTATTTTGTTTCATATGCCTTAGCGAAATCTTTTTAGTCTTCTTTAATAAATGTTATTTCTATTTCGTTGTTATTACTTCACTTGATAATTCTGAGACAGCCCCATCTTTTAGTGCCATATTTTTAATTTGTTTTAAATTTGTTAGTTAAACTTTCTAAGCTTAATGCAAGTTCATTTAAATTTTGAGATGTAGCTGTAATTTCTTCAATTGAAGCTACTTGTTCTTCCGATTCAGCAGACATATTCTGAGTATCAGAAGATACTTTTTCAGAAAATTCACCTATATCATTTAAGTTATTAAATATTTCACGGCTATTATCTGTCATATTTTCTATTGAAGAATTTACATCTTGCATATTAACTAATACATTTTTAATAGCTTGTGATATTAATTTGAAGTACTCAGTTGACCCATCTACTACTTGGATTCCAGTGTGCACTTCACTAACGCCTGTACTCATAACTTGAGTAACATTGTTGATTTCTTTTTGTATTCCATTTATTAGAGTTTGTACTTGACTCGCTGCATCCCCTGATTGTTCAGCTAATCTACGGACTTCCTCTGCTACAACTGCAAAGCCTTTTCCTTGTTCACCAGCATGTGCTGCTTCTATTGCAGCATTTAATGCTAAAAGATTTGTTTGCTCAGAGATTCCTTTTATTACATCTGTAATTTTTTCTATTGCTTTTGAATGATCATTTAATTTATTTATTACATTAGAAGTATTATTAACTGCTTGTTGTATATTGTTAATACTTGAATTAACTTTGATAAGAGATTCTCTTCCCTTTTCAGAGTAGTTAGTTGCATCACCTACCATTTGGTTAACATTATTAGATTTATCTTTTATTTCAGTCATTGTTTTATCTAAATGATCCATATTACTATTGATTTTATTGATAGTAGAACTCATTGAAATAGTTTCATCTGCAATGTCAGAAATATTTCCAGCAGTATTAGTAGAAACATCAGCGAGCTGTTCACAGGTCGCAAGCATGTCTGAAGAAGAGTGTGAAACTTCTAGAGAATGTCCTTTTATTTCTTTAACTAATTCCTGTAAGTGAAGGGTCATTTGTTGAAAAGCTTTGCCTAATGCACCTAGCTCATCGTTTGATTTTATATTTATAATTTCAACATTTAAATCTCCTTCTGAAATACGTTTAGCAGCTGAAAGAAGCATTGAAATTGGTTTAATTGCTTTACTAGAAAGTACAAAAACAACTAAACTAGTTAAAAGTAATATTACTAGTCCAATTAAAGAAATCTTAATAGAATCTGATACACTTTCAGCTGTTGCTATACTATAAGGAATTTCTGCACAAACTAGCCAACCAGTTTTTTCATTTTTTATGTAACTGACAAGCATTTTTTGTCCATCTTTCATTACTTGTTCAGAAGTACTTTTGCCTGATAAACCTTGTTTTACAAAATCAAAATCACTTAAATCAGTACGATCTTCAAGATTGTCCATTTTCTTAGTAGGATGAGCTAATAATTTGCCTTGATTATCTAAAATGTAAGCAGTAACATTATCTTTTGATACACTTCCTACAAAGTCATTTAACTTATTAAGTTCTAAGTTTCCTTGCAAAACTCCTGTTATCTCGCCATCAGAAGTAGATTTTATTGGATTTGCAAGTATAGTTATAAGTTTACCATTATCTTTACTTACAAGAACATCTGATATAACATCGTCTTTTCCACTAGCGGCCTCCTTATAGAAGGTACGATCTGTTAAATTTGCCATTTTTGTATCATCATTTCTAACAATTTGCATTGCATTTAAATTATCCACTACAATAGGTGAAAGATCTGTATATATGTTAGCTGCATCTATAAGAACTGGTTTTATTTTTTCTATATCAAATGTTCTTATAGTTGGATCTGTCGCTAAAACCTTTATTCCATATAAATTTTTTTCAACTAAATTATTTATTTCTTTCTCAACCAGCTCGGTTTTCTTGAAATTTTCCGACATAGCATTTTCTTTAGCTATATTTAGAGAAGAATTTAATGAAATTCCTATAAAAGTTATGAGAGGAATGGAACTAGCTAGTAGTAGTGTCAATGTTAATTTCTTTTTCAAATTCATAAAGTATACCTCCAATAGTTGTTATTTTTCTATAAGGCATTGTAAGGCACATCTTTGGTCTATTATTTTCTTTCATGTGACTAAAATAAATAGCTAGTCAAAGATTCTTAGGATTTTTTGAATTAGACAAGGAAGTTAATACTACTGTTATTAGCTACCTTTGCTGACGCAGTATAGTACAAAAAAAGATAAAAATACTAATTAGTTATTTATTTAAAAATGCCTAATATATCTTTAAGTAAAATGTAAATAATATTAAAAAAAATCTTAGATTATCAAGAAGGGTAATCAATTTTAACATATTATATGTAGAACAATGGAAAAAATAAGAAATATCACCCAAAATATGTTATAGCATAAATAATGAAAAATGTCAAAAATTACACAATAATGCAATAAATATATAAGAGATAAATAGATTGAATACAGTATTAGAAATTTGTTTCTGTGCTTTAATTATTTCTTTTGAGATACATAATATTTATTTTTTTGTATTAAACAATATTTACATATTAAATATAATATGTAAAAATATATATAAAAAGCTAAATTAAAGAAATAAATGGTCGATACTTATTAAGGGGACTTATATTACATCGATAATTTAAATTTTATAATATACATTAGGCATGTTTTAGCTTGTTATTTTATTTCATGTGCCTTAAAAGGGGATAATTTTATGAATAACTTAGAAAAAAACTTAACACGAGAAGAGATTAATGATATTCAGACAGAAAAGTTAAAAAAAATTGTTAAATATGTTTATGAAAACGTACCGTTTTATAAACATAAATTTAATGAAATAGGAATACTTCCAGAAGATATTAAGGTGCTAGAGGATATTAAATTGCTACCATTTACAACAAAGCAAGATTTAAGAGATCATTATCCTTATGGAATGTTTGCAGCTCCAATGAATAAGATTGTAAGACTTCATGCTTCATCTGGAACAACTGGAATTCAAACTATAGTGGGTTATACAAAAAAAGATATAGACAGTTGGGCAAATTTAATTGCTACAACTTTGCAAAGATATGGTGTGACTTCAAATGATATAGTTCAGGTTGCATATGGCTATGGAATATTTACTGGTGGTTTAGGAATTCATTATGGAATTGAGAGATTAGGAGCTTCAGTTGTACCTATGTCTGGTGGGAATACTGAAAAACAAGTATTAACTTTGAAAAATTTTGGAACTACTGTACTTGCATGTACGCCTTCATATGCTCTTCATATATATGATACTATGGTAAAAATGGGTATATCGCCTGAAGAACTAAAGTTAAGAATGGGTATTTTTGGTGCTGAACCTTGGTCTGATGAAATAAGAGCTAATATTGAAAAGAAATTTAAATTTAAAGTATATGATATATATGGATTAAGTGAAGTAATGGGACCTGGAGTAGCGGGTGAATGTTCTCTACAAAATGGATTACATATTAATGAAGAAGATTTTTTGCCGGAAATAATTAATCCTATAACTTTGGAAAGTAATATGCATGGAGAAACAGGGGAATTAGTTTTTACAAACTTAGAAAAGGAAGGAATTCCACTTATAAGATATAGAACTAGAGATATATCAGCACTTAGTTATGAAAAATGTGAATGTGGTTGCCCTTATGTTAGGATGAAACGTATATATTGTAGAGATGATGATATGATGATTATTAGGGGAGTAAATATATATCCAATACAGATAGAAGAAGTATTGCTTAGTTTTAAAGATTTATCACCACATTATATATTAACAATAACTAGAAAAGATAATTTAGATCAATTAACAATTACAGTAGAAATGAATAATTACACTGAATTCTATAGTAAAGAATATTTGTTAGGATTGCAAAAAGGTATTAATTATAAATTTCATAATATATTGCAAGTATACTGTAATATAGATTTGGTTAATCCAGATACAATTTTGAAAACAGATGGAAAGGCTAAAAGAATATTTGATAAAAGAATATAAGGCACATTAAAATATAAAGCTATGTTTTAGCAGAGTGTTGATATTGTTATATAAAGCAAACTTCAATGTTTACTATTTATATAACAATATCAACACTATTTTAAAACATAGCGTTTTTTTATATGCATAAAGCAAAGTCCAATGCCAGTTAACTTGTATATAACAATATCAACATTTAATTAAAACATAGCTAAATACATGGTGTATCTCTCTTTGGTCTGTTCTTTTACTTCATGTGCCTAGAATTGATATAATAGTGAGCACATAGCAACACCTGCACCTACAGAACAAAAGACTGCTTTTGAATCCTTTTTTATAGATTTATTTTGGAATGTTTCATGTAACGCAAATATTGGACTAGTGGTTCCAGTATAACCATATCGATCTCCGATATATGTGAATTTTTCCTCGTAATTTTCAATATTTAATATTTTTGCAGTTTCTATTATAAATTGCTTTGAATATTGTGATAAAAAGAAATATTCAATCTCATCTATAGGAAAATTATAATCTTCCCTAAAGTCATCTATAGCTTTACTCCATTCTGGTGCAAAAAAATCAAGAGCAAATGGAGTCCAACATAGTGTTTTATCATATTCACTTATAGTATTTAAACGGCTTTTAGTAAGTCCACAACTAGGTGAAACAATTGTATTATAATATTCAGATTTAGTACAATATTTGGAATCTAATATGCCTCTTGGAGTATCTTCTTCAGTACATTTTAGAATTACTGCAGCAGCACCATCTCCAGATATGGGATAAGTATATTTGCAATCTTCTCTAGCAATAGAAGATACTAATAGACTACCTACTACAAGTGCATACTTTACATTTTTTGATGTTTTCATATAACGGCTTATTTGATCCATTGCGACTATCATTCCTACACAGTTTGAATTTAAATCATATACAGTATGTGCATTTACTGCTTGTAATTCATGGTTTATTATCAGTGCATTAGAAGGACACAAATATTCAGGAGTATCAGAAGAAAATACTATAGCATCAAGTTGATCAGCGGATATACCTGCATTTTTCAATGCATTTTTTGAAGCTTCTATTGCCATAGTTAATGCATTCTCAGTGTTATTATTTACAATGTATCTTTCTTTTCTTCCCATTTTATCGAGGAAAGAAGTTATATCTTTTCCTGATTTTTTAAAATGTTGTATGTAAAAGTCGTTATCAATTTTATTTTCAGGATGATATATACCTGTTCCGGTAATAGTTACATTTTTATATTTCATGATATTAGTCTCCTTTTTAATGATATTCATAATGTAATTTTTAATTATATCTATAATCTAAAATTATCCCATATTATACAAAATATAAGAGAAAATATTAAATAAGTAAATTTTATTGCTAAATATGATATAATATACATATTATATCATATTTTCCTATTATATTAAGTATTATGAAAAACGAAATATAACAATTTATTCGAATAAATCTAGGAGGTGCAATATGGAAAGTGAAGAAAGCTTTCTTATAAACTTTAATAAAAAATCTCTTAAACTTATACTAATAATTTACTTAGCAAGCTGTTTTCTATCATTTTTATTTTTTTGTGTATTAAAAGCATTAGGACTTAGTGATAATATAAGTATAAATTCTTTAATAATACTCGGAATACTTATTTTGATTTATGCTATAGCATTTTATAAATGTTATAAGTCTACAATTACAGAAAATGGCTTTAATACAAAAGCATTTAATGTAACAAAGATTATAATTTTATTAATAACTTATTTTCATTATTTATTTTTAAATTTTACAATGCATATAGATTCGCTCTGGCTTATAATTTTCTTTTTCGTCATTCTTGGAGCATTATTTTTTGATGTAAAAATGATTATTCAATCAATAATTTTAAGTATTTTATGTCAAATCATAGTATTTGTAAATAATCCTTCAATTTTTCTGGACAAGCAATTACCTATAGCAGAATCACTTATGAGAATTATTGCTATTGTTTTAACTTTAGTAGGAATTTTGGTAATTGTATATTTTGCATCTAAGCTATTAGAATCAATTAGTGATAAGGAAATTGAAGTAAAAACAGAAAATCAAAAATTAGTGGATTTATTTAAAAATATATCTGAAATTTCTACAATTATTTTGTCATCAAGTGAAAACTTAAGTGCTGCTATTGAAGAACAAACAAGTTCACTATTAGAAGCTTCAGGAACGAGTCAATCTGTATCTGAAGATTCTAGTGAAATGCTTGATAAATCAAATAAGAATAAAGAAATATTAAGTAATTTATTAAACGCTAATGAGGTAGTCACAAATAAAACCAAGGATAGTGAGCATAAAATAAAAGAACTTATCAATATTACAGATAATAATCAGAACTCTTTAAATGA
>NZ_FOMG01000077.1 GCF_900112485.1 Clostridium uliginosum | reverse complement strand
AAGAATCTTAAACTTGCCTTGATTTAATATTATTAAACCATTCAATCGTTGCTTTGCTATGTTCTTCAGGAATCTTATTCTTTACTTGCTCATGCAGCCAACCTAAAGTCTTATTCTTCAAATACTGTCTCATCTGGTCTTCTGCTTCTAACATTATAACTTTTATCAAGCAAGGGCATTTTGTATGTGTATCAGGTAAGTTATTCTTATCTAATAATAGCTCATTTTGCCTAATCTCTGCGCATTGAAATAATGGCGAATTTCCTTCTACTGCTTCAACTATGTCCCAAAATGTTATGTTTTCAGGATTACGTGCTAACGCATATCCTCCATTAACACCTGGAATTGACTTCACAATACCTGATTTTCTTAATTTTGTATATACTTTTGATAGATAAGTCTCTGACACTCCTTGATATGTTGCTAAATCTTTAATCCCAACAGATTTCCCTGATGGAATATCTACCATATATAATAAACAATGCAATGCATACTCTACTCCTATAGAAAATTGCAATAAAACCATCCTCTCCATATAACAATATAATCTTCCCACATAATACTTCATTTTTTTTTGCTAGTCAATATCTATACAATTGAATTATAGATAATATTTATCTATAATGTATTTATTTGCTGTTGACTTTTAAAAAAAGCAATTATATAATAATAGCAGACAATACTTATCTATGATATATGTAATACATAATTCTTGTGATTTTAGTTAATCTATTATATATGTAATACATAATTCTTGTGTATTGGTTTAATAAATTTTTAGGAGGAAATGTAGAATGCTTACAGAAAAATTTTATGATGTACTAAAACATGAAGGCGTAGTTTCAATAATATCATGGGGGACAGCTGAACCACATGTGGTTAATACTTGGAACTCATATTTAGTTGTAACAGCTGATGAAAGAATTTTAATTCCTGCATATGGAATGCGTAAAACAGAAAAAAATATAAATCAAAATAATAAAGTAAAGATGGCTTTAGGTAGTAAAGAAGTTTTAGGTTATAAAGATTATCAGGGAACAGGCTTCGCGATTGAAGGTACTGCGAAATACCTTGAGTCAGGTTCAGAATTTGACATGATGAAAGAAAAGTTCTCTTTTTTAACTAGAGTGTTAGAGATAACAGTTACATCTGCACAACAAAAGATTTAGATTTTGAATTTTATTAACTAATT
>NZ_FOMG01000055.1 GCF_900112485.1 Clostridium uliginosum | reverse complement strand
GATAATTTATGTATTATGGAGATGTTTTTACATCTCCTTTTTATTTTATCTAGTTTTAATTACTTCTTCTGCCTACTAAAATTATACTCTAACTTATACTCTTATATATTATTTTTGTTTATAAGCATTAATAGAATAATCTCCAAATGTATCATATCCCTCATCACTAATAATAAATTCATTATCTTTAAGCATTGAATTGATAATATTTATATTTTGTTTATTATCTTTATTTATCTTTATTATAAAATTATCTCCACTATCCACAATACCAAGATAATCAAAAATATTACTATATTCGTTTAAACCAAGACTACCTTTAATATCCATACTATAATCTGACATATCCCATCTCCCTCATCTCTACATTAAAATCTTCATATATTAGTGCTCTATAAATTTATTATTCCTTAGCTAATTAACTTTTATTCGTTATTTATTATGTAAAAAAAGATATGAATACCAATATTTACTAGGTATCCATATCTTTAATAATTTATATGTTATATATATATGTTTTAGGATGATTTCTTCATTAAATTTACCACTGAGTCACTTAAAATTTTTACTATTTAGGCACATGAAATTTTTAGAATTTTTTTATTTGGCTCTGTTTTAATATAGTGTTGAAACAGAGCCTTTTATTTTTATATAGTATTTAATGCCTCTATAACCTTAGTTGCCTCCATTTCTGGAACTTCCTCATACCTTACAAATTCTTTTGTAAAATTCCCACTTCCATGTGTAATTGATCTTAAATCAGTTACATATCTACTTATTTCGGCAAGTGGAATTTCAGCTGTTACTTCTTGCTTAAAGTCCTTTGATTCCATTCCAAGCACTCTTCCTCTTTTTTTATTGATATCGCCTATTACCTCCCCCATATATTTATCAGGTACCTCAACTTGTAATTTCATAATTGGTTCTAACAAAATAGGTTTAGCTTGTTCTAGACCTTTCTTATAAGCTAAAGAAGCTGCAACCTTAAATGCCATTTCTGATGAATCTACTGGATGATAAGAACCATCGTGTAAAGTAGCCTTAAGACCTATAACAGGACACTTTGCAAGTACACCATGTTCTATGCACTCTCTTAATCCTTTTTCTACTGCTGGTATAAAGTTCCTTGGAACTGCACCTCCAACAACTTTATCAACAAATTCTAAATCAGTCTTTCCATCACTTCTTGGTTCAAACTTAATTACAACATCTCCATATTGTCCATGTCCCCCTGATTGTTTTTTATGTTTGCCTTGCACATCAGCGGAAGACTTTATTGTTTCTTTATATGGTACTTTAGGATCTCTTAATAACACATCAGCTCCAAATTTATTTTTTATCTTACTTGCAATTATATCAATATGAGTTTCTCCAAGTCCTGAAATAATTGTTTCTGCATTTTCCCCATCTCTATTTACTGTGAAAACAAGGTCCTCATCTTTTAATTTAGCTAAAGCTTGAGAAATTTTATCTTCGTCGCCTTTAGTCTTCGGAAGTACTGCCATTGAAAATACTGGTGTTGGGAAATTCATCTTATCGTATAAGATTTTAAAATCATTACTACATAAAGTATCTCCAGTTCCAGTATATTGCAACTTAGAAATAGCTCCAATATCTCCTGCTATAATCTTTTTAGTTGGTATTTGAGTCTTACCACTAATAAAACAAATATGTGAAAGCTTTTCGCTCTTATTTTTATTAGTATTTAAAACAATCATATCTTCTGTTACTTCTCCTGTTATAACTCTAAAAAATGATATTTTACCAACAAACGGGTCAGCAATAGTCTTAAACACCAATGCAGAAAAAGGTTTATCTTGATCAAGTCCAACAAAAACCTCCTCATTTTTCTCTATATCTAAAGCTTTTTGAGGAATTGCATATTCTGGTGAAGGAAAACATTCAACTATATCATCAATTAATGAATCCATACCTATAACTTTAAGTGCACTACCACACATAACTGGTGCAATATCCCCACTGGCACATCCATTAATTAATCCCTTATATATTTCTTCTTCACTTAATGTGCCCTCATTTAAATATTTATCTAATAAAATTTCATCAGTTTCAGCAACTGCCTCCATAATCATCTCTTTACATTTTTGTATTTTATCATTTAGCTCTTCTGGAATATCTATAATTTTTGTTTTCTTTGTCTTAATATCATATGTTTTAGCTTGCTTTGAAATAATATTAACTACTCCAGTAAACTTATCTTCTGAGCCTATTGGATATTGAATTGGTACAATACTCATCCCAAATTTAGTTTTAAGTGCTTCTAATACATTATCAAAGCTAGAATTTTCTCTGTCTAACTTATTTATAAAAAATGTTCTTGGTAATTTAATCTTATTGCAATATTCCC
This sequence comes from Clostridium uliginosum, assembly GCF_900112485.1. Lineage (GTDB taxonomy): Bacteria > Bacillota > Clostridia > Clostridiales > Clostridiaceae > Clostridium > Clostridium uliginosum. Next base: position 6,890 of record NZ_FOMG01000055.1, on the reverse strand, counting down.
AAGCTTTCTCAGTTCCAACCTTTATTCCTGATACTCCACTTACAACTATCATTCCTACATCTACAGCTCTCATACCTTGGACACATTCACCCTCGAAATCATAATATCCTGGAGCATCAACAATATTTATCTTTACATCTTCTAATTCAATTGGTGCTACTGAAAGTGCAATTGAAATTTTTCTTTTCTTTTCTTCAGCATCAAAATCTAGGACTGTCGTTCCATCTTCAATTTTTCCTAATCTATCAGTTATTTCTGAATGATATAAAATGCTCTCTGCTAAAGAAGTTTTTCCTGTACCACTATGTCCCATTAAGCCTACATTTCTTAAATTTTTAATACTATAATCTTTCATAAATCCATAGCCAAACCTATAAGTCTCCTTAGAAGCTGGCTTTCACCTGCCTTTCTCCTGATACACTAAATTTTCCAGGTCTAGCAGTTCTAATACTCATCCCTATATATACAGTCGTAAAGAACATACACGACCTTAGATTAAGTTATTCTAATATTTCAGTTTAGGAAAATACTTATTTGAAATAAAATCCATCTAAATTTAAGAATCACTTTATACTTAATATAAGTATATGAAGTATTTTTTCTATAATTATAATATTCTATAATTATTTTCAAATCCCTTTATATTTTTCTAAATATTCTGAATATTCAATTGCTATTAAATTTTTTTGTGTAATGATATAATAAATATTATGACTTTTAAATTTAATATATGGAGGAAACATTTTTAATGAAGACCAAAAAAAGAATTAAAAATAATTACACATTATTCATTTTGATAGCTTTTATTATAATTGCAGTTGGAGTAACATCCTTTGTACTCTTTAAATCACCTCATTTAGGCATTGCTGATCAAGGAGATTTTGATAGAGTAATGAGTTCTTCTGGATTATCACTATTAGATTCAGATAAAGCAAATCCAGATTTCAAAAGATTTTATGATTATACAGTAACAGATTATAAAATTTCTAATTTTTTTAAAACTATTCTTGGACCTATTATAGGATCTAGTATAGGAATATTAATTTTATTTATAAGTTTTATATGTAAGCTTTTTAATCAAGATATATTTAGAACACAATATTTAGCTATAGCTTATAGTTTTATATATATTTTTTCATTAACCATGATATTAAAGTATTTAAATATCAAAAGTAAATTAAAGCTTACTTTAATAGGACTCTTAAGCCTATTTGTTTTTTTTGATGGTAATTACTTACTTTGGTTTAATAGTCTTTATGGGGAACCAATGATGCTTACCTCATTATTACTATTCATCGCTACCTTTCTATACTATATAAATTATAAATATGTTGTAAAAGGTACTGATAAATTAACATCTAAAATAGTATATGTTTTAATAGCATCATTTATATTTTTAGGGTCAAAGATGCAAGTACTTACAGCACTTCCCTTTGTAATAATCCTTTTAGGTAAAGTCTTATGGGACAATCGACTTATTTTACCTAAACGTAATTTAAATACATTATTAATAATATTTTTTATTGTAATTATTTACCCTATTCAACTTAACATGATAAATGGAAATATAAGCAAAGATACACAATATAATTCAGTATTTTATGGAGTTTTAAATGGCTCTAATACACCAGAACAAGACTTAATAGATTTAGGGCTTAATCCTGATATGTCTGTTGAAGCAGGTAAACATTCATATTTAAATGAAAGTGACTATGTGAAATATGTACCTAGAACTGAAATTACAGAAAAAGAATTTTATGAAAAAATAGGAAATCTTAAATTAGCTAAATTTTATTTAACTCATCCTATGAGATTAATACAAGGTATGGAATATACAGCAGATAAAGCTTTTTTAACTAGTACTGCTTTAGGTAAAGCGCCAAGGAGCTATAGCGAAAAGCCTGTAAAAGAATTTAATAGATTTACTACTTGGTCATCTTTTAAGGAAAATAGCTTTCCAAGAAACTTATTCTTTATAATTGGAGTATATCTTGTTATCTTTTTAATTTCTCTATATGAATATTTTAGAAATAAAACTAATTATGGAATAACAAATAAAATCTTTTTACTTTGGGTAATTATGCTTATTGGAGCAATTCAATTTCCTATGCCATTTGTAGGTAATGGACAAGCCGATACTGCAAAACAATTATATCTATTTAACTTTATTTTTGATATTCTATTAGTAATTATAATAAGTTGGTGTTTTTCTAAATCAACTAAGTTTATTAAATTCAAAGGAAAAAATAAAAAATAAAATATAAAAACAAAGGAATTAATTTTTATGGATAAAACTAGTTTTAAATCATATTTTAAAAAAATATATACATCATTAATTGAAGCAAAAAATAAGCTACTTACAACACAAATTAGGAAATTAAGACTTAGTATTGTAATAGCAATGTTAATAAAAACTATTTTATTTTTAACTCTACTTCAAGTTACTACTGCTGATGAAATTAAAATAGGGAATATACAGTTCAAGTTTGCTCTTGTGTATTTAGCATTTATACTGCTTCTATATTCTTTTGGATATCTATTCTCCAAAAATAAACAGATTATATTTTATATAATATTAAATATTTCTTATAGTATATTATTGATAGCAGATTTATGGTATTTCAGAGTAAATAGAGACTTCTTTGGAATTAAAAACATACTTTTTAAAGGTACATTTAATCCCATAGGTAGCTCACTGTTTAACTTTAAGCTAATTGATATAATTTTTATTATAGACGTATTCTTAATAATTGTTTGGATTGTTAAAAGAAATATTAAAAATCCGCATGAAAAAAATATAAAGGATTTCTTATTTACATTAACCTCTTCGATTTTAATTATTTTAATTTCATTTATATGTTTAGATGTATTAAAATTAGGCAAATTTGGTACAAGCATTGTATCTAGTCAATGGACAACCTTAATGTCTGCCGAAGCACCTGGTCCATTAGGATATGATGTTGTGCAAGCTTCAAAAACTTTAAGTAAAGCTATCAATAAAGTTAGTGACGAAGATAAACAAAAAATTGAAAAATGGATAGATTATAATAAAGAAGATATACAGCCTAATAAATATAGTGGATTATTTCAAGGTAAAAATGTAATTTTTCTGCAAATAGAATCCTTAGAGAATTTTGTCATTAATCAAAAAGCAAATGATAAAGAAATATCTCCTTTCTTAAATAAACTTTCAAGGGAAGGATTGTATTTTAACAATATATACGAACAAAATAATGCAGGTAATAGTATTGATTGTGATTTAATGGTTAATACATCTATTTATCCATTAGGTGATAAAATAACAGCGTTAAATTATGGTGAAAATGTCTATTCTAACTCGTTACCAAGAATTCTTGAACAAGAAGGTTATACAACTATATCAACGCATGCAGAACTTCCTGGCGAGTTTAATTGGTCAGAGTTACATAAAAATGGATTTGGAGTACAATCACTTTGGAGTATTAATGATTATACCTATGAAGAAACTGTTGGGTATGGATTATCTGATAGAAGTTTTTTAACTCAGATTTCTGAAAAAGTTAAAGATTTAAAGAAACCATTTTTCCTTCAAGCTCCTACATTATCTAGTCATGGACCTTTTAACATAGATCAAAAATATAGAGAGTTAAATCTACCAGATGAAATAGATAAAAGCTATTTAGGTGGGTATTTTGAAAGTGTTCATTATACAGATAAACAATTAGAAATGTTTTTTAATCAACTTGAATCATCAGGATTACTAAATAATACTGTATTAGTTATTTATGGAGACCATACAGGTGTACATAAATATTACAATGATTCAATAAAAGACTTGGATTATGAAGGTAATTGGTGGAAAGAATATGATCATAAAATTCCATTAATTATATATTCAAAAGATGTCACTCCTAGTATAGTAGAAGCGCATGGTGGACAAGTTGATATACTTCCTACTATATCGTATCTTTTAGGCTTGAATGATAATTTATATAAAGATACTTCCATGGGAAGAATATTAGTTAATACTAATAGAAATGCAACAATAATAAAAGGAAATAATATTGTTGGTGAAGTTAATAGTAGTGAAGAAAAGGATCACTTATTAAACGCTTATGATATTGGTGATAAAATTATTAAAAATAATTACTTTAATAATCCATAAATATGTGCTTAAAATTTTAGATAATTTTCTATTGTTTTAATAAAGATATGAATACAAAACTTGGGATGTTACTATCAAATAAAAATGGGCTGTCAGAATTACCAAGTGAAGTAATAACAAAGAAATAGAAATAACATTTATTAAAGAAGACTAGAAAAATTTCGCTAATAGTTTCTAACATTTAAAGTTGTACTCATAAAAGATTGCTCCTAATATGCATTAAGACAATCATTTATGGAACAACTTCAAATGAAGAAACTCTAAGCTTATTTTTCAATGCTTCTTCCACAAATGTTATTTTTATTTCTTTTTTTAATATATTGTATTATGAGACAGCCCCTTCATATTTGCCAAATCTATCCCTTTTAGTTTACCTTTAATAAAAGATAAGCATTTTATATACTATTTTTCTTTCTAATAGACTTATGTTTTAAATCCATAATAAATATTGATGTTGCTCCTCCTAGTGTATCAATTATTACATCTCTAATTGCCCCTTCTCTACCTGGAATAAATAACTGATGAAATTCATCCGAACAAGCATAAGCAAATACTACTAATAATACAATAAATTTGATTTTACTTTTATTGTAATACAACCCCAATACATTTAAAGTTAAAATACCTAAAATCATATATTCTAAAAAATGAGATATTTTTCTTATAATAAAATTAGATAGTTCACCAAAAATACTACTCATGTGTATACCCATTTTACTCAATAACATTATAGTAGTAGTACTCTGTTTATCAGATACAACTGCTGGTTGATTAGACATAATAAAAATAACTGTCATCCATCCAATCAATAAACCCCAATAAATAATTTTTCTTTTATTCTTCATTAGTCTCTCCATCCATATTATATTTTACATGATTACTATATCTTGTAATGCATACTTTTTTCATAATAAAAGTATTAAATTGTATGTTTAATACTTAATACAAATTAATTATATACATTTTAAATAATTATTACTACCTATCATATTATTAATTAATAATATGATAGGTAGTAATCTACTCACACATATATTTATTTATATAAGCTAATGACTCCTCTAATAATTCTTGTCCTCTTTCTAAATCATCTAACTTTAATTCTAAATTGCATACTCTTTGATCTACCTTATGCATAAGGTCCTTAATATCACATAATAACTTAGCTTCATATGTTACTTGAACTCCGTCACTATCAATAAATATTTTTTCTGGAGGAGCGCCACACTTAGTACATTTTGCATATATATTATCATTATCTAAATCCTTAAATACTTTAAAAACATTATTATTACAAGATGAGCAACTTGATAACATTATAAAATCATAATAATTTATATCATGATAATAAATACTTTCACACTCTTTGCATATTAATTTTAACTTATTATCTTCACTTTTTATATAAAATTCATTTCCACTACACCCATCTTTTTCACATACCACTGTTCTTATCATATAAATTCTCCTCCTCATTTTTCTTCTCCAAAAGAAAACCCTATAAATTTAATATGTTTTTCACCTTAAAAATATTCCTTATTCCTTTAAGAATAATAATGAGTATTAGATTGAATTTTATATTATTACTTTATTTTAATATATAACTTTTTAATAACTTTAAGATAATTGAATAAAAAACCTATATTTTTCACCTACTATATATATTCGATAAATTAAATTATTATAAAGAAGATTTTTAATAATAGGGGGTCATTTTTTGAAAAAATTATTTATACTTTTCTTAAATCTAATACTAGTATTTAATTTTATATCTTGTAATAAGAGTATTTATAAAGATGGAATCTATATAGGCACTGGAGATACCTACCTAAATGGATCTGATGATGCTACTATTACTATTGATGAAGGTAAGATTGTGGATTTAACCTTACGTCACCTAGATAAAAATAAAACAGAAGTTAATTATAAAGAATGGAGTGGTGAAGAAGTAAATGGAATTACAAATCCTAATTTAAGAAAATATCGAGGTGATTTTATTAAAAAAGTATTAGAACAACAAAATTCAGAAATTAATATAATTGATGAAATTCCTGAAATATCAACAAATTGGAGATTAGCTGTAAATCGTGCTTTAGAAAAGGCAAAAAAATAAAGCTATGAATTACTTCATAGCTTTTTCAATGGTGGAGATAAAGAGATTCGAACTCTTGACCCCCTGCGTGCAAGGCAGGTGCTCTCCCAACTGAGCTATACCCCCAAAATGGTGGACCTTCAGGGACTCGAACCCCAGACCTACCGGTTATGAGCCGGTTGCTCTAACCAACTGAGCTAAAGATCCTGAACCTGGCAACGTCCTAGTCTCCCACACAGTCGCCCATGCAGTACCTTCAGCGCTATAGATCTTAACTGTCCTGTTCGGAATGGAAAGGAGTGTTACTTCTATGCCATCATCACCAGATTTATTATAGTAATAATTATATCCTGAATTTATTACTATGTCAATCTTTTTATATTAGAAAGAATTATTCTTTCAAAATTGCACATAAGTAAGAGCCAAAATCTAAGATTTTGTTTCTCGAACTTACTCAGCGAATGTGAGTGAGTCGAGTCTCCTTTTTAATGTATATATTTACTTAATTAATTATTGGTCAAGCCCTCGACCTATTAGTATCAGTCAGCTAAATATGTTACCATACTTACACCTCTGACCTATCAACCTTGTAGTCTTCAAGGGGTCTTACTAGCTTACGCTATGGGAAATCTCATCTTGAAGGAGGCTTCACGC
>NZ_FOMG01000056.1 GCF_900112485.1 Clostridium uliginosum | reverse complement strand
CCTTATGTGATGTATTTGTTGTTTTTAGCGAAATCATTATATCACAAAGGAATGGCTTATTTATTTTTTACAATTTTTGTTTACTCAACAACCTAATATTATATAAAAGATATGAAATTAAACTGAAAGAGGTGTTAATTTTATACCTTTTTACTTAATTAATTTTAAATATAAAATTAAAAAAAAATATTGTATAATAAAAAAATACGTCTTGATAATCAACTTATCGAGACGTATTTTTTAAATGTACCTAAATACTAAAAAATTATTTTTTACAAGTTAAAACTAATGGAATAAAGTTATTAATATCAAATTTAGATTTATTAAATCCACCATAAAGATTTATATCTTTAAATCCTATCTCTTTTAACAAAGTAGTTAGACTGTTACTAGTTAGAGGAAGTAATTTAACACTATTATAAAAAACTCCATCCACAGTTTTTAATGTTGTATTAAATGAAATTTTAGAGTTTTCATAAACATAGTCACGAATAAACTCTATTTTAGCTTTTTCATTGATTATAGTAGGAAGTCCAGTTAAATTAAATTTTAGTATTCTATCATAATTAACAATTTGAATAACTAGTATTCTGTTAAATTTAAGTATTCTATACATACTTTCAAGTGAAAGTTTAACATCTTCTATAGTATCTAAGTTAACTAACGAATTACCAATGCAAAATATTCCACCAATACTATTGGCTTCAAATTTATCATCAAGAAAAAGCATATTTCCAACTTGAAAAGTTACTTTTAAGTTATCTTCTTTAGCTTTCTCAGTAGCCTTTTCAATCATTTCTGTTTCTAAATCTATACCTATAATATCATAGTTATTTTTAGCTAGACTTACAGTATATTCGCCACTACCACAAGCTATATCTAAAATATTTTCGTCACTAGAAAAATGGTTTATTAAAAAATCTACTGTAGATTGGTTAGTAGGGAATATATATTTATAATACTTTGATAGTTCATTATAAAATGACATACTAATCACCTCATATAATTATTAGAATTTAGATTCTTAGAGTATAGTTTATCATAATTTTTTAAAAATATTAATTAAACATATTACTAATATTTATAAGTTAAAAAGAGTCGTATAGTAAAATAATTATAAAAATTAATTTTAAGCATACTGATGTATTATTTTTTTGACTGTGCCTTACATAAAAATGTTAATAATTTATATATACAAATATTAGATTGGATTTGCAAAATATACAATAATAAATTTTGCTATTCAGAAATTTCATATGATATAATTAAATTATGTAAAAAGATAGTTGATTTGTAAATTGACTATATATATTTGATTGGAGAGATATCATGTCTTATGAAAAAAATAGGAGTTGCCTAGAAAGAATAACTAATGTTTATAGTGAACTAAAAGGTGCAGAAAAAAAAGTTGCTCAATATATATTAGAAAACCCTAAAAATATAATTCATTTTTCAATAACAGAATTAGCTGAAGTAAGTAAAGCTAGTGAAGCAACTGTATTTAGGTTATGCAGTAAAATTGGATATAAAGGATATCAAGATTTAAAGATTAATTTAGCAGGATCTGTAGTAGAACCAATGGACAATATTTATGAAAAGATAAAAGAAAATGATGATACATATATAATTATGCGTAAAATTATGAGTTCTAATATAAATAGTATTGAAAGCACATTAAAAATAAATAAGACTGAACATATAGATAAGGCGATTGAGCTAATACTAAATGCTAAAAAAATAATGTTTTTTGGTATGGGTGGGTCTTGGACAATTGCAAATGATGCATATCATAAATTTATTAGAACAGGAATAAATTGTGTTGCTTCAAGTGATTCCCACTGGCAAATGATGTTTTCATCTATGGCAGATGAAGGTGATGTTATTATAGCTTTTTCAAATTCTGGGAGCAATAAAGAATTAGTAGAAAATATAAATTTAGCTAAAAGAAAAGGAATCAATATTATAGCTATTACTGGAAATGAAAAATCACCACTTGCTAAAGATTCAGATGTACATTTAACAGCATATGGGAATGAATCTATGTTTAGAAGTGAAGCTATGGAATCCAGACTTACTTCTCTAATGATAATAGATTGGCTTTATGTAGGAACAGCACTTAAAAGAAAAGATGAAACTTTAGATAATCTAGAACGTATAAGGAATGGAATAGCTAGTAAGAGATTTTAAATATTAATGAAAAATGGAGCTACTACAAAACTAACTTAGTTAGTTTTGTAGTAGCTCCATTTTTTATTACTTATCAAGTGATTCTTAGATTCAGGTGAAGTTTACTTATGAGGAATGCTTTTCTCCATCTGAATCTTAGGCACATTTAAAAAAAGTAATAGATCAAATATACAACGCATCTTTGGTCTATTATTTTTTGATGTACATTAGAAGAACTTATTCAGGTGTGTAGCAGTGTTTATCTCCATTTTAATACAAGTGAGAATATTAAAAATGCTAGAAATAAGACAAAAATAATTCATGAAAAATAATTTCTTAAACACCTTATTATAAGACAAAAAACAATAAAAAGAAAAATAATTTCAAAGAATCACTTGTTTTGTATTGTATTAATAAATAATAGGTGCTATAATTTGAACAAAGAAAATTTTCTTTATAAAATATTAAAAAACAGCAATAAAACAAAAATACGAAAAATATTTTCTTAAAACTATATCATGATTTGAAAAGAGGAGGGAAGAAAATGAACTATTTAATAGGAGTTGATATTGGGACAACTAGTACTAAATCAATAGCCTTTGATATGGATGGTAATGTTTTAACAAAGTGTAATGTAGAGTATCCTCTATATAATCCATATCCATCTTGGAGTGAACAAAATCCGGAAGAAATTTTCAGAGCAGTGCTAGATAGTATTAAAGATGTAGTCAAAGAAAACGATATCAACAAAAATAAGTTATTAGGAATATCATTTAGTAGTGCTATGCATAGCGTAATAGCAATGGATAAGGGGGGAAACCCTCTCACTAACTGTATAATTTGGGCTGATACAAGAAGTAATAAATATGCTGAAGAATTAAAAAACAGTGATATAGGACAAGATATTTATATGAGAACAGGAACACCAATACATCCAATGTCACCTTTGTGCAAATTATGTTGGTTAAGAGATAATTCCAAAGATGTGTTTAATAATACTAACAAATTTATATCAATTAAAGAATATGTATTTTACAAATTATTCAATAAATATATAGTTGATTATTCTATTGCTTCAGCAACTGGTATATTTGATATTTATGATCTTAGGTGGAATAAAAAAGCACTCGAATATATAGGAATTTCAGAAGAAAAGTTTTCAAAACCTGTGCCAACAACTTATATAATTAAGGGATTAAGTAATGTTTATGCAGATTATATGAAAATACCAATAGAAACTAAGTTTATAGTTGGTGCAAGTGATGGATGTCTTGCTAACTTAGGTGCTAATGCAATAAAGGATGGAGATGCTGCAGTAACTATAGGAACTAGTGGGGCAATAAGAGTAGCATCTAAAAAAGTTAAAAATGATGTCTCTAGAAGAATATTTAGTTACATTTTAACAGAAGAACATTATGTTCTAGGTGGTGCAGTAAATAATGGAGGAATAATTTATAGGTGGTTTAGAGATAATTTTTCATCAGTAGAAATTGGTTCTGCAAAACAACTGAATATAGATGCATATGATATCTTAAACTTGGAAGCCTTGAAGGTTAAACCAGGAGCAGATGGTCTCATATTTTTACCATATTTATTGGGTGAAAGAGCACCATATTGGGATGCAAATTCTAAAGGAGTATTTTTTGGGGTTAACATTAAGCATAGAAGAGAACATTTTTTAAGAGCTGTTCTTGAAGGTGTAATGTACGGAATATATGATGTTGGAAAAGCTTTAGAGGAAACTACAGGATCAATAAATACAATTTATGCAACTGGTGGATTTGTAAGATCAGAGCTTTGGGTACAAATATTAGCAGACATATTCAATAAAAAGGTTGTTATTGCGGAAAGTTATGAAAGTTCTTGTTTAGGTGCAGCGATACTTGCTATGAAAGCCATGAATATTATCAATAATATTGAGGAAGTTGAAAAGTTAGTTCCAATATCAAAGGTATTTGAACCTAACATAGAAAATCACAAAATTTATGCAAAGAATTTTGAAATTTATAAAAAGTTGTATGAAAAATTAAAAGATGAATTTACAGAGATAAGTAAGTTACAAGATGAAGGAAATTAATGTAAAAACTTAAAATGGGGGGATTTATATGCCATTATTAATAGTTATCATAGGAGTTGCATTATTGTTGTTATTAATGATTGGGTTTAAGTTAAATGGATTTATATCATTAATTTTAGTTGCTCTTACTGTAGGTATAATGGAAGGAATGCCAGTAGTTACTGTAGTAAATTCTATAAAATCAGGTGTTGGAGGAACTTTAGGAAGTTTAGCACTTATAATTGGGTTTGGAGCTATGCTAGGTAAACTTATGGCTGATAGTGGAGGAGCACAAAGAATTGCCATAACTTTAATAGATAAATTTGGTAAAGACAAAATACAATGGGCAGTAGTTATTACTGGATTTGTTGTAGGATTTGCATTATTTTATGAAATAGGTTTTGTTTTACTTATACCACTTGTATTTACAATAGCAGCAGAAGCTGAAATACCACTTCTATATATAGGTGTACCTATGGCTGCAGCATTATCAGTAACTCATGGATTTTTACCGCCACATCCAGGACCAACAGCTATAGCAGGAGTTTATAATGCCGACATAAGTAAAACTTTATTATATGGTGCAATACTTGGAATTCCAACAGTGATACTTGCTGGACCAGTATTTACAAAGTTTTTAAAAGGAATGGAGCATCCTATACCTAAAGGATTATATAATCCTAAAATATTTACAGAAGAAGAAATGCCAAGTTTTGGGGTGAGTGTATTTACAGCATTAATACCAGTTATTTTAATGGCTGTGCAGGCCATAAGTAAAATGACTCTTCCTAGTGATTCTCAAATAGTAAAAATAACAAGTTTTTTTGGAGATCCAGTAATTGCATTATTAATTTCAGTTATTGTAGCTATATTCACTTTTGGATTAAATAGAGGCAAAAAAATGCCAGAAGTTATGCAAACAATAAGTGAGTCAATTAATACGGTAGCAATGATAATATTAATCATTGGTGGTGGAGGTGCTTTAAAGCAAGTTCTTGTTGACAGTGGAGTAGATAAATATATTGCAAGTATAATGCAAGGTAGTAGTATATCACCACTTTTACTAGCTTGGTTAATTGCTGCAATATTAAGAGTCGCATTAGGCTCAGCTACAGTGGCAGCTATGACAGCAGCTGGAATAGTAGCGCCACTTATAGGCGCAACTGGAGCTAGTCCAGAACTAATGGTAATTGCAACAGGAGCAGGTAGCTTAATATTTTCTCATGTTAATGACCCTGGATTTTGGATATTTAAAGAATACTTCAATTTATCTATTACTGAAACATTAAAGTCTTGGTCTGTAATGGAGACTATAATTTCAGTATGCGGGCTTGTAGGAGTTTTGACTTTAAGTGTTATTATTTAAAAATATAGTAAATTAATAAATTAATAAATTAAAAATAAAAAAGGAGCGATATTTATGAATATAGGAATAATTGGACTTGGAAAGATGGGATTTAATATAGCATTAAATTTGTTAAATCATAATCATTCAGTAGTAGCATATGACTTAAATAATGAAAGTGTTAAAAATATTATAAAAGAGGGAGCAAAAGGTGTTTGTAGCATTGAAGATCTAGTTAAACAGCTTCCAGAAAGAAAGATCATATGGTTAATGATCCCATCTGGAGGAGCAGTTGATAGCACAATAGAAGAAATAGTAAAATACATAAATCCTAAAGATATAATAATTGATGGAGGTAATTCAAACTATAAAGATACAATAAGGAGATATAAATTCTTAAAAGAAAAAGGAATTGATTTTATGGATTGTGGAACTAGTGGAGGGACTAGTGGTGCTCTTAATGGAGCATGTACAATGGTTGGAGCAGAAAAAGAGGTATTCAGCTATTGTGAAGAGTTATTTAAAGATTTATCTATCCAAGATGGATATTTGCATGTTGGAGAACCTGGAAGTGGACATTTTACTAAAATGGTTCATAATGGAATAGAATATGGAATGATGCAATCAATAGCAGAGGGATTTGAAATTCTTTCTAAGAGTGAATTTAATGTTGATTATGAAAAGGTAGCTAAACTATGGAATAATGGTTCAGTAATAAGGGGATGGCTTATGGAACTAGCACAATCAGCATTTAGTAAAGATAAAGATTTAAGTAGTATAAAGGGCATAATGAATTCTTCGGGAGAAGGAAAATGGACAGTAGAGACAGCATTAGACTTACAAGTCCCTGCACCTGTTATAGCACTATCATTAATGATGAGATATCGTTCACTTGAAGAAGACACATTTACAGGTAAGGTTGTTGCAGCTTTAAGAAATGAATTTGGCGGACATGAAGTAGAAAAAAATAAATAATATATATTATAAATATCATTGTTTATTTAAATCTATTCAGTGCGTATAGTATTTATTTAGAAGTTAATTTTATAAATATTAATTAGAACATATGTAATAAAAGGTAGCAGTAAAGTTAAGGCTTTTACTGCTATTTTTTATTAGGTTTATGAAATTCTATAACTAGATTATACAAGGCTATGTTTTAGCAAAGCGTTTATATAACAATATCAACACGGTTTTAAAACAAAGTGAAATATTATTAAAACAATGATGTATTTTAGGTAATATTTATAAAAATTTATCATAAAATTATATAGGTACAATTACACATTGTAAAACAAATAACTAGTAAAAGATTCTTAGGATTTTTTGAACTAGACAAGGAAGTGAAGGCGGTTAATACTGCTGTTATTAGCTATCTTTATTAAAGCAGTATAGTACAAAAAAGACAAAAAGACTGACTAGTTATTTGTTTGGAGATGCATTAAGCTTTAGTGAAAGGAGATTATAATTTGGAAGAGTATAATAGAAAATTACTTGATAATAAAAATATAATATCTGAAAATATAGAACAAGGTAAAAAAGCAGGGGTAAGTAAGGTCTCAGCTGTTTTTGCTATAGATGAAAAAGATGAAGTGAAAAATAAAATGGTCAATGAATTAGCAACGTGGCTTATTCAAGATGGATATAAGGTATCACTTAAACAAGATGAATTAAAGATATTAGTAATTGAATGGGATTAAATATGCCTAAGAAGAAAGAAAGGTTCACTTTATATTTATTATATTAAAAAAATAGTAGTATAATTAAAGTTATTATAAATAGATAGAAATTACAATAATAAAAATTTTAGTAGTATTAAAAATACAAAAGGAGATATATTTATGAAAGAAAATAGAATTATTAAGTTTAATAATTTAGCAGCAACAAAATTTTTGAATTTATATAGTGTGCAGTATAAAAATAAGATTGGGAATATAAAGGATTGGATTATTGCTTCAAGAAAAGATGAGGATACATTACAAGAACAATATTTTAATGGTAAGAAAGACAACATTGATGGGGTTGTAATAGTTGCGCTCCATAAGGCAACTAAGAAACTTGTTATAATAAAGCAGTATAGAGTTCCTATAAATAATTATGTATATGAGTTAGTAGCAGGACTTGTTGATCCTAATGAAGACATAAAAACTACAGTAACTAGAGAACTTATGGAAGAAACAGGACTTAAGATTTTAGAAATTACGAATAAAGGTAATGATAAGGTTTATGCATCACCAGGTATGACAGATGAAGCGTTAGCTCTAGTTTATTGTACTTGCGAAGGAGAATTTTCAAAGGAATATCTTGAAGAAGATGAAGATATTGAAGCTATGCTTGTATCTCAGGAAGAAGCAAAAAAAATTATAGATAGTGATGAAAAGATTGATGTAAAGTGTTTTCTTGCATTACAAAGTTTTGTAGAGTTAGGTGAAAAATTATTTGTATAAAATAATTTAATTATCTTAATATACACTAGAACATTACATATTATTTTCAGATGCCTAAATAAGTTTAAAATAAACATAATAAAATGAGTATTATGTTTATCGTAAAAGATAGTTATTCTGTATAATAATTTGCAAAATTTAATTTGAGATAGCAGAGTTATAAATAAAAAAATAGAAAAAGTAAAAATGGGGCTGTCTCAAAATTACCAAGTGAAGTAATAACAAAGAAATAGAAATAACATTTATTCAAGAAGACTAGAAAAATGAGCTAAGGCATATGAAACAAAATAACAAGTCAAAGATGTGACGTATATTTTAAGTCAGACAAGGAAGTAACATTAACCAATAGTAAACTATTAGCTAATGTTACTGACGTAGTATGACTCAAAATAGACTAACATACTGACTTGTTATTTTGCTGAATATGCCTAGTTTCTAACATTTAAAGTTGTACCCATAAAAGATTGCTCCTAATATGCATTAGGACAATCATTTATGGAACAACTTCAAATGAAGAAACGTTAAGCTTATTTTTCAATGCTTCTTCCACAAATGTTATTTCTATTTCTTTTTTGAATATACATCACATCATTAAATCATTTGTATTATAAGACAGCCCCATTTTTAGGTATATTTAAAAAAATAATAAGTCAGTAGGCCAATGTCATTTAGTTAACAAAATGACATTGATATTGTTCAAAAAAAGTAAGGTATAAAAATATACCTTGCTTTTTTTTCAATTAACACTTGACAAATATATAGAAAAATGCGGCGTAGCCCCTTAAATATATAAAAATTTAAGGAGGCATCACTAATGATTAATTACTCAAAAATTGTAAAATACAAGCTAACATATATTATTAAAGAAATGGG
>NZ_FOMG01000057.1 GCF_900112485.1 Clostridium uliginosum | reverse complement strand
CTTCATCGCTCGACTTGCATGTGTTAGGCACGCCGCCAGCGTTCGTCCTGAGCCAGGATCAAACTCTCATTAAAAAGTTTAATCTTAGCTTACTCTAAAAAGAATTGCTGGTTTACTTAAATGTATTTATCTATATTCTGTTCAATTTTCAAAGACCATATTCTTTCGCTTCCAACATTACGTTGTCGGCTTTTGTTTTAACTTGTCACCCTCAAGCGACTTTATTAGTATATCACTTGGTTTAGATCTTGTCAATAAGTTTTTTAAAACTTTCAAACCGTTCTTTCCAGAATGTTTTTCTTGTTCTTAACTTGTTGTCTGCATCTCTTAGCGACGTGTTTTATCTTACCATATATTGTTTCTATAGCTAATATTATATTCCCCATATGTTAAATTTACTCTCAAAATGCTACATTATTCTTCTTTTTTCTAACTCACGTTAATCCTGACACACTAGGAAAGGTTATCTAATAAATAGCTGTTATAAATGTTATTTGTTCTTAGTTATTAAAGAAATTTCAATAAATAATAATACATTTGAACAAGTAGTTGTAATAGTAGTAGTAGATGATGTAATGACTTTATTAGAACAATCACTAATACAAATGCCAAATGGATATTCACAGGCTCATCCATTATAAGCCGTTATAGGTATCAATTAAAGGGGCCTCTTCCAATAGTTTTCTTATTACATGGCTCCCATTAGCAAACTTAAAAAACTAATGTAAGAATTATTGTAAGATATGATTTAGAATTTCAATATTCAGTTTACTCTCTTTCGCAATATGGTTATCTCTCAGTAATTTGCACGGCTATATTTTATTATATTAATCATTAGGCATTATAAAATAAATAACTAGTCAACAATTCTTAATATTTTTTGAACTAAACAAGGAAGTAAAAGTAGTTAATGCTACTCTTATTAGCTACCTTTACTAACTCAGTATAGTTCAAAAAAGGCAAGAAGACTGACTAGTTATTTATTTGGAGATACCTTAAGTAATTATTTAAACTATATTTGCTCATCATTAATATCATAAAAACTTTCACTTTTAAATATTCCTTTATAAATGAGATTCTATACTTTCTTTTATCTTTTCTTTTGGTAAAAATCCTATCAATGTATCTATCTTTTCTCCGTCTTTAAAAATCATCATTGTTGGTACAGATGAAACTTGAAATTGTTTTGCCAAATCTAAGCTTTGATCTATATCAACTTTTATAAATTTAACCTTCTCATTCATTTCTTCTGATAACTCTTCCATTACTGGTGCTAACATTTTACAAGGACCACACCAAGTTGCAAAAAAATCTACAACTACAACTCCACTTTCTACTTCATCTTTAAATCTATGGCTATGCACTAATTTTAACATATTTATTCCTCCATTTTTATTCTTCTAAATATTACTTATTTTAAATATTTTTAACCTATTTGTTTTTTGATATACATTTTTTGAAATATTATTTTGTTAAATTTACTTAATACTATTTACATATATTTATATATCTTTTAAACTTCCCCTTACAAACATAGCATCTATCTATAATTTTAAATCCAGCGTCTATAATATGTTCATCCATGTTTTCAAATGTAACTATAATTAATTTATTTGCAATTTTACGAGCAGTTTTGATAATGTCTGTTTGCTTTTTTATTGTAGTTGGTGTAAATAATCCATATGGAAGATCTATAATAGCTACATCATATTTTCCTTCTATATTATTCATATCTCCATTAGTTATTACATTCTCATATCCAAAAAACTCTAAATTTCTTTTAGCATTTTCTGCAATATTATTATTAATTTCACATCCCTGTACATTAATATTCATTGAAAGAGCTTCAATTACAACTGTTCCAACTCCACAGCAAGGATCAATTAATTTATAATCTAAATTATTTTTAACTGCTATATTTACTAATGCTCTAGCTACTCTTAAGCTTATTGAATTAGAATATGAATATGGTTTTTTATCATGAATATGCCACTGATAATTGTTTCTCTCATATTTACCTAAAATCCATCTTCCATCAACCTTAGTTACTCCAATGATTACTTTAGGATTGTGCATTTCTGATTCACCAGTTACAACAAGTCCTATTTCCCTTATACTCCTAAGCCTTTCTTTATAATCCACATCTCCATTTTCAAGTTTTATATAACATACTTTAAAATCATCATAAGATAATTTATCTTCTATAACTTTATTTACTATTTTATCCAAAGAATCCTCTTCATATATTATTGAAATCATATCCTTTATAAAAGGACTTCTTGATGGATTAACATAACAATTAGAAAATAGATATTTCTCATTTGGAATTTTATTAAAAAGACATTTCATCTCCATCTTGCATAAGTTTTCTTCAAATACAGGATAATTAATAGAGTAAAAATATTTTTTACTGCTATCATTTTTATTTTTAATATTTAATAATTTTTTAATCAATTATATTCAACCTCTTCACCCTTTAAGATTTTGTATTACTACACATATTTTATATCATAATTAAATGAATAAGCTACTTATTATATAAATTCTATTATTATCTATCCGCAATTTTTTAGGCACATGAGTCAAGTTTCCTATATGAATTCCACCGTCCTGAATCTTTATATTACAATAATCAACATTCACTTAAAACATAACCTTTTATTTACATTATCAGATATCGTTTGCATACATTTTTTAATATTTTTACTATAAAATATTAAATATCATTCTTGTAGTTATTGTACCAATATGATATTATATCAATAATAAATATAATTATTTGATGATAATTTAATAATATATATTCTTTTTAATTATTACATTATCATTTATTTATTTTCAATAAGGGGGATATAATTTATGAAAAAGAAATTACTTTCAGGACTTTTAGCTTCAGTAATGGCCATAACATTTCTTGCTGGTTGTGGTGCAAACGGAGGTAAGGCTGATAATAGCGTAATTAAGATTGGCGCTATAGGTCCATTATCTGGAGCAGCATCTACTTATGGTATATCAGCAAAAGAAGGTGCAACATTATTAGAAACTGAAATCAATGATGCTGGTGGCATTAACGGAAAACAAATTAAATTCATTTTTGAAGATGATCAAGCGGAACCAAATTCAGCACTTCAAGCATTTAATAAGCTAGTAGATGATGAAAAGGTATGTGCAATCTTAGGACCCGTTACATCAGGTGCAACACTTGCAGTTGCTCCAAATTCAACTTCAAAAAGTATACCAATGATTACTCCAACAGCAACAGAACCAACGGTAACAAAAGTTGGTGGAGAATATATGTTTAGAGGATGTTTCGTGGATTCATTCCAAGGAGACGTTCTTGCAAAATATTCTAGCGAAACTTTAGGAAAGAAAACAGCTGCAGTATTATATAATGCTGGTTCAGATTACTCAAAAGGAATAGCTGATAGCTTTAAAGCAAAGTTTGAAGCTGCTGGTGGACAAGTTGGCGAATTTCTTACTTACAATAATGAAAAAGAAACTGATTTTAAAGCTCAATTAACTAAAATTAAGAGCTTAAATCCAGATGTATTAATATTACCTGATTATTATAACGTTGTTGCTCTTATTGCTAAACAAGCTAGAGGAATGGGAATCCAATCACAATTCCTTGGTGGAGACGGTTGGGAATCAGAAGATTTGGTTAAAATTGGTGGAGATGCGATAAATGGTGCGTTATATATTAATCATTACTATTCAGCCGATAAAGATGAGGCCGTTAAGAATTTCGTTGAATCTTACAAAAAAACATATAATAAAGAACCTGACTCCTTTGCAGCTCTTTCATACGATACAGCTAAAATCTTAGTTAAATCAATTGAAAAAGCTGGTAGCACAGATGGAGCGGCTATTAAAGATGCCTTATCTAAAATGGAAATGAATAGTGTTACAGGTAACATTAAGTTTAACAACGAAAGAACTGCTATAAAGAGTGCAGCTATCATCAAAGTTGATGGAGAAAATAAGATTTTAGCTACTAAGGTTAATCCTTAATATTTTAAAGGAGGAATATACTATGGAATTATTACAACAACTTATCAACGGATTAGCTTTAGGTAGCGTATATGCCCTCCTAGCATTGGGTTATACAATGGTATATGGAATTATACAACTTATAAACTTTGCACATGGTGAAATATATATGATAGGCGCCTTTGCAGGATTATATTCTGCTACAACTCTCGGATTATCATTAATACCAACATTATTAATAGCAATGGTAGCATCAGGACTAGCAGGTATTATTATAGAAAAGGTTGCTTATAAGCCATTAAGAAATTCTCCAAGAATAACTTTGCTTATAACAGCAATTGGCGTATCTTTATTTTTACAAAACGCCATGAGAATTTTAGTTGGATCTAATCCTAAACCATTTCCAGACCTAATTAATGCTGGATCAATTAATTTAGGACCCATTCAAATAGAATGGAAGACTATATTAATGATTGCAGTTTCTGCATCCTTTGTTATTTTACTTCAATTTATTGTTTATAAAACTAAAGTTGGAAAAGCCATGAGAGCATCATCTCAAGATATAGAAGCTGCTTCTCTTATGGGTATAAACGTTAATAATACTATATCTCTTACATTTGCTATAGGTTCTGCATTAGCTGGTATAGCCGGGGTTTTAGTTGCAATATCTTATCCTAGTATTACCCCTTATATGGGAGTTATGCCTGGTCTTAAGGCCTTTGTTGCAGCAGTACTTGGAGGAATCGGCAGTATACCTGGTGCTCTTCTTGGAGGAGTTGCTATTGGAGTTCTTGAGACATTTTCAAAAGCTTATATATCAACTAACTTCTCAGATGCAATTGTATTTGGAGTTTTAATTATAATACTCTTAATTAAACCTTCTGGTCTATTGGGTAATAAAACTAAGGAGAAAGTGTAGGTGATATATATGAAGGAGTTTTTTAAAAAGAAATCAATCCTAATTCTAGTATTAAGCTTAATAATATATGCTATTTTATTTGGATTAATTAGTACAAAAGTTATAAATTCTTATTATTCTGGAATTATTAATTTAGCGTTAATTAATATTATTTTAGCAGTTTCTTTAAACTTAATAGTTGGGTTTACTGGTCAATTATGTTTAGGACATGCTGGATTTATGTCAATTGGTGCTTATATGTCTGCTTTAATTACTCAAAAAACAGGTATGCCATTTATTGTTTCAATTATTATTGGGGCAATAGTTGCCTGTATCTTTGCAGCTTTAATAGGCTATCCTACTTTAAAACTTACAGGCGACTATTTTGCAATAACAACTTTAGCCTTTTGTGAAATCATTAGAATAGTTATTATGAATATCGATGCACTTGGTGGTGCTCGTGGACTTACAGGTATTCCAAAGAAAACTAATTTTACATTAGCATTTTTATTTGCCGTCGTTACCATAGTTATTATTTATAATATAATCCATTCATCCCAAGGTAGAGCAATGCTTTCAGTTCGTGAAAATGAAATAGCAGCTCAATCAATGGGCATTAATGCATTTAAATATAAGATGATGGCATTTACCATCGGTGCTTTCTTTGCTGGACTTGCTGGAGGACTTTATTCTCACTATATGGGATATATACAACCAGTATCATTCGACTTTAATAAATCAATAGACTTTTTAACTTTTGTTGTATTTGGTGGTATGGGATCACTTTCTGGTTCAATTATAGCTACTATAATCTTAACTTTCTTACCAGAACTTTTAAGAAGTATGCAAGATTTCAGGATGATAATCTATCCATTAGCCCTTATACTTCTTATGATTTTCAGACCTCAAGGATTATTTGGTGATAAAGAACTTTCACTTAAAATATTTAAAAGAAATACTAAAACTATTACAAAATCACAAACACATAATAGGAAGGAGGCTTAATTAAATGTTAAATGTTGAAAACTTGTCAATTGAATTTGGTGGATTAAAAGCAGTTTCTGACTTTAACCTTACTATAGATGAAAAGGAAATTGTGGGTCTTATTGGTCCTAATGGTGCTGGTAAAACTACTGTATTTAACATGTTAACTGGTGTATATAACCCAACTGAAGGTAGTATTTCATACCTTGGAGAAAGTATTAACGGACTTAAGCCTTATAATATTACTAAGAAGAAAATAGCAAGAACTTTTCAAAACATAAGATTATTTTCTAGCCTTACTGTTCTTGATAATGTAAAAGTAAGTTTTAATTATAGAGTTAATTATTCTCTGTTTGATTCTATCCTTAGAACACCTAAATTTAAAAAAGAAGAAAAATTAATTGAAGACAAGAGTATCGAATTACTAAAAGCGTTCTCTCTAGATACAAAGAAAGATGAACTATCAAAAAATCTTCCTTATGGTGAGCAAAGAAAACTTGAAATAGTAAGGGCTCTAGCTGCTAAACCATCTTTGTTATTATTAGATGAGCCTGCTGCTGGAATGAATCCTCAAGAAACTTTAGAACTTATGGATCTTATAAATTGGATCAAAGATAAATTCCATATATCAGTTCTATTGATAGAGCATGATATGAAGCTTGTTATGGGGATTTGTGATAAAATAGCAGTTCTTGATTATGGAAAGAAAATTGCTGAAGGTACTCCTAATGAGATTAAAAACAATTCTAAGGTAATTGAAGCTTACCTTGGAGAGGGGGCATAAACAATGCTAAAAATAGATAATATTAACCTATATTATGGTGTTATTCATGCATTAAAAGATATCTCTCTTGAAGTAAAACAAAGTGAAATAGTAACTTTAATAGGAGCTAATGGTGCTGGTAAAAGTTCAACACTTAGGGCTATATCAGGCTTAGAGCCTCTAAAATCTGGTACTATTACATTTAAGGGAACACTATTAAATAAAGTTCCAGCAAATAAAATAGTTTCTTTGGGTCTTTCTCATGTACCTGAAGGCAGAAGAATATTTCCTGATTTAACTGTTAGAGAAAATTTAGAACTAGGTGCTTATTTAAGAAAAGATAAAGCTGGAATTAAAGAAGATATGGATATGATATTTTCTAAATTTCCAAGACTAAAAGAAAGAGAAAAACAATTATCAGGTACTCTCTCTGGTGGTGAACAACAAATGCTTGCAATAGGTAGAGCCTTAATGAATAGACCAGAAATGCTTATACTAGATGAGCCTTCAATGGGACTTGCTCCACTTGTTGTTAAAGATATTTTCGATACAATTGTTGAAGTTAACAAATCAGGTACAACTATACTTCTAGTTGAACAAAATGCTAATATGGCACTTGCTATTGCTGATAGAGCTTATGTTCTTGAAACTGGTACTATAACAACATCAGGAGATGCTAAAGCATTGCTTAATGATGATGTTATAAGAAGTGCTTATCTTGGAGAATAATTTCTTTTCTATAATGAAAATAAGAGGCTGTTTCAGAATTACCAAGTGAAGTAATAACAAAGAAATAGAAATAACATTTATTAAAGAAGACTAGAAAAATTTCGCTAATAGTTTCTAACATTTAAAG
>NZ_FOMG01000058.1:0-2974 GCF_900112485.1 Clostridium uliginosum | reverse complement strand
TCCAATGTTCTTTGAAAATTGCACATAAGAAATGTATATAAATACAACAAGCCAAGAATTATTCTTTGTATAAAGAAACTATTCATTAATTGTTATTAATTAAGTAAATAGGTCAAGCTACAAAGGGCGCATGGTGAATGCCTTGGCATCAGGAGCCGATGAAGGACGCGATAAGCTGCGATAAGCTTCGGGTAGACGCACATAGTCAGAGATCCGAAGATTTCCGAATGAGGAAACTCACATGGGAAACCCCATGTATCGTAAAGTGAATACATAGCTTTATGAAGGTAAACCCAGGGAACTGAAACATCTAAGTACCTGGAGGAAGAGAAAGAAAAATCGATTTTCTTAGTAGCGGCGAGCGAAAAGGAAAGAGCCCAAACCAAAGATTTATCTTTGGGGTTGCGGACAGAACATTAACGAGAAGGTATGGCTAATCGAACACAACTGGAAAGTTGGACCGTAGGGGGTAATAGTCCCGTAGATGAAAGTTATAACAATCAAGTTCTGATCCAGAGTACCACGAGACACGTGAAACCTTGTGGGAAGCAGGGAGGACCACCTCCCAAGGCTAAATACTACCTGATGACCGATAGTGAAGCAGTACCGTGAGGGAAAGGTGAAAAGAACCCCGGGAGGGGAGTGAAATAGAACCTGAAACCATGTGCCTACAACCGATCATAGCACCATATGTGTGTGTTGATGTGCTTTTTGTAGAACGAGCCAACGAGTTACGGTATGTAGCGAGGTTAAGTACTTAAGGTACGGAGCCGAAGGGAAACCAAGTCTTAATAGGGCGACTAGTTGCATGCTGTAGACCCGAAACCGGGTGACCTATCCATGGCCAGGTTGAAGCGAGGGTAAAACCTCGTGGAGGACCGAACCACGTTGCTGTTGAAAAAGCATGGGATGAGCTGTGGATAGCGGAGAAATTCCAATCGAACTCGGATATAGCTGGTTCTCCTCGAAATAGCTTTAGGGCTAGCGTCGGAAAATGTGAGTACTGGAGGTAGAGCACTGAATGGGCTAGGGGGCATAGAGCTTACCGAACCTTATCAAACTCCGAATGCCAGATACTATCAGTCCGGCAGTCAGACTGCGAATGATAAGATCCGTAGTCAAAAGGGAAACAGCCCAGATCGTCAGCTAAGGTCCCAAAGTGTAAGTTAAGTGGAAAAGGATGTGGGATTTCTAAGACAACTAGGATGTTGGCTTAGAAGCAGCCACTCATTAAAAGAGTGCGTAATAGCTCACTAGTCAAGAGATCCTGCGCCGAAAATGTCCGGGGCTCAAACTTACCACCGAAGCTACGGGTTCACTTTTATAAGTGAGCGGTAGAGGAGCGTCGTAATCGGGCTGAAGTCGTACCGTAAGGAGCGGTGGACTGATTACGAGTGAGAATGTTGGCATTAGTAGCGAGATGTGGGTGAGAATCCCACAGGCCGAATACCTAAGGTTTCCTCAGGAAGGTTCGTCCGCTGAGGGTTAGTCGGGACCTAAGCCGAGGCCGAAAGGCGTAGGCGATGGACAATCGGTTGATATTCCGATACCACTATAATCGTTATTATCGATGGTGTGACGGAGAAGGATAGGATGTGCTAGCTATTGGATGCTAGTCTAAGCGTTTAGGGAGTTAGAATAGGCAAATCCGTTCTAACAATTCTGAGGCGTGATGGGGAAGGTTCTACGGAACCGAAGTATCTGATTCCATGCTTCCAAGAAAAGCATCTAGAAAGAGAAGTAGTGCCCGTACCGCAAACCGACACAGGTAGGTGAGGAGAGAATCCTAAGGCCGGCGGAAGAATTGCAGTTAAGGAACTAGGCAAATTGACCCCGTAACTTCGGGAGAAGGGGTGCCTGCGAGAGCAGGCCGCAGAGAATAGGCACAAGCAACTGTTTAACAAAAACACAGGTCTCTGCTAAAGCGAAAGCTGATGTATAGGGGCTGACGCCTGCCCGGTGCTGGAAGGTTAAGGGGAACACTTAGCGTAAGCGAAGGTGTGAACTTAAGCCCCAGTAAACGGCGGCCGTAACTATAACGGTCCTAAGGTAGCGAAATTCCTTGTCAGGTAAGTTCTGACCCGCACGAATGGCGTAATGACTTGTGCACTGTCTCAACTGCAAATCCGGCGAAGTTGTAGTGCGAGTGAAGATGCTCGCTACCCGCGATTGGACGGAAAGACCCCGTAGAGCTTTACTGTAGCTTAGCATTGAATTTCGGTATTGTCTGTACAGGATAGGTGGGAGACTGGGAAGCCAGGGCGTTAGCCTTGGTGGAGTCATCCTTGGGATACCACCCTGATAGTACTGGAATTCTAACTGGATGCCATGAATCTGGTGACAGGACATTGTTAGGTGGGCAGTTTGACTGGGGCGGTCGCCTCCTAAAAAGTAACGGAGGCGCCCAAAGGTTCCCTCAGAACGGTCGGAAATCGTTCGAAGAGTGCAAAGGCAGAAGGGAGCCTGACTGCGACACCTACAAGTGGAGCAGGGACGAAAGTCGGGCTTAGTGATCCGGTGGTACCTCGTGGGAGGGCCATCGCTCAACGGATAAAAGCTACCTCGGGGATAACAGGCTGATCTCCCCCAAGAGTTCACATCGACGGGGAGGTTTGGCACCTCGATGTCGGCTCGTCGCATCCTGGGGCTGAAGTAGGTCCCAAGGGTTGGGCTGTTCGCCCATTAAAGCGGCACGCGAGCTGGGTTCAGAACGTCGTGAGACAGTTCGGTCCCTATCCGTCGCGGGCGCAGGAAATTTGAGAAGAGCTGTCCTTAGTACGAGAGGACCGGGATGGACCGACCTATGGTGTACCAGTTGTTTCGCCAGAAGCATAGCTGGGTAGCTAAGTCGGGACGGGATAAACGCTGAAAGCATCTAAGCGTGAAGCCTCCTTCAAGATGAGATTTCCCATAGCGTAAGCTAGTAAGACCCCTTGAAGACTACAAGGTTGATAGGTCAGAGGTGTAAGTATGG
>NZ_FOMG01000059.1 GCF_900112485.1 Clostridium uliginosum | reverse complement strand
TTTGTCAAGTGTTAATTGAAAAAAGCAAGGTATATTTTTATACCTTGCTTTTTTTGAACAATATCAATGTCATTTCGTTAACTAAATGACATTGGGAAGTCAGCTAGTCTATTTCGCACTTGTTATTTTCTTTCATGTGCCTAAAACCTTACACTCATGAAAGGTTTTGTAAGAGTAATCAATTAGAGAATTTCATTAACCATTATATAATTTAATTATATATATGATTCTAATTAGCTATTTTTAATTAGTAATGATTAGTTACTACTATAATTAGCACAACTTTAATTAATTGTGTGGATTTTTAATTAGAACATATATGCTAAATAAAATTAGGTTAGGAGAGATGAAAATGAAGATTTTAGAGTGTGAAAAACTAACTAAAGTATATGATGCATTTAAAGGAGCACAAGCAGTAAGAGCATTAAATAATGTGAGTTTTAAGGTTTATGAGGGAGAATTTATTGGCATTATGGGTCCAAGTGGAAGTGGTAAAACTACATTGTTAAATATTTTGTCAGGGCTAGATAATGGAACTTCCGGAAATATATTTATTAATAATAAGAATATTTTAAAGCTAAAAAAAGATGATTTAGCTTTATTTAGGAGAAGGAATCTTGGCTTTATATTTCAGGATTTTAATCTTTTAGATAGTTTAACAATAAGAGAGAACATTGGATTTCCACTTACAGTTGATAAAGTGTCACCGAATTTAATAGATAATAAGGTGGATGATTTGCTAAATTTCCTAGAACTAAAGGATATAGGAAATAGCTATCCTTATAATGTGTCAGGAGGTCAAAAGCAAAGAACAGCAGTAGCTAGAGCTTTAGTTAGTGAACCAAAAATTATTTTTGCAGATGAACCAACAGGAAATTTAGACTCTAAATCATCAAAAAATATTATGAGTATATTTACTAAGATAAATGAAGAAAGAAAAGCTACTATATTAATGGTAACTCATGATCCATTTGCAGCTTCATTTTGCAAGAAGGTTATTTTTATAAAAGATGGACAAATTGAATTTGAAATTAATTCTAATGGCAATAGAAAGGAGTTCTTTGATAAAATAATTGATTCTCAAGCAGCAATTGGAGGTAAGTACTAATGAAATTTAATGAACTTATATTAAAGAATATTAAATATAATATTAAAAATTATATTGCATACCTTTTGAGTACAAGCATTGTATTAAGTATATTATTTATGTTTTTTAATTTTTTTTATAGTGATACCTTTATAGAGAAATCAAAAGAAATATTTAAAGGACCTGAAAAAAATATAATTATAGGGATTATGACTATATTTCTTATTGCATTTGTGATTTATATAACAGCAACTTTTATAAAAACTAGGGGAAAAGAATTAGGAGTATATTATACTATTGGGCTTACTTCAAAGGAAATATTAAGAATACTTTTTTATGAAAACATTGTTATATCAGGTGTTTCAATAGCCATAGGGCTTATCATAGGAATTTTATTTTCTAAGTTATTTAATATGGCATTTTTAAAGGTAATGGATATATATAATATAGATATTGAAATCAATATTATAGGGATTTTAAGCGTAGCACTAGTAGGATTACTTATATTTGCAATTAATTCCTTATATCAAAGAATTTTATTAAGAAAACATTCTATAGTTGAACTAATAAAATTTTCATCAAAAAAAGAAGTAGCTAGCAGAGGTGTTTTTGTAAAAGGTATAATATCAATTATTGCATTTGTAGTTTCATATAAGAATATTATTGAATTTATAGATGGACCAAGTGGTATTACAAAGTATACTGTAGTCTTTGCTATTGCAGCAATAGTATCATTGTATTTTTTAATAGGATTCTTTATGGCATTAGTAGAAGTTATATTAAAAAAATTTAAGAAAACATATAACAATAATATAGTAACAATAAAAACATTAGAAAGTAAATTCTTATCATATAGAGCTACTATTTTTGTATCAATAATAATGACGTGTGCAGGAATTTTTTTTATAACACAAGGATTTTCATATTACAAACTAGGTGGAGTTTGGATGGATAATTGTTATAGAAGTGACTTAAGTATTATAGTTAATAAAAAACAATCAGATGAAAATAATTTTAGAAGTATAATAGAAAAGCATGCAGGAAAAATTAAAGAATATAAGAAACTTGAAAATATAGAAGAGCAATATATAGAAAAGAATCCTGAAAGTGATGAATATAGGATACGTGCATTAAGAATAATTAGTAACGAGACCTATAATGAAAATACTAAATCTACAAAAGAATTAAAAGAAAATGAGGCAATAGTACCTATAGAAGACTCAACCCAGGCAGATGGAAGAAGAAATTTTAGTGGTGACTTAACTTTAAAATTAACTGAAAAAGGTAAAGCCATAAATAGAGATTATGTCTTTGAGTTTATCAAAAATTTAGATGAATATAAAAAAAATAGTAGTAATAAGTATTTAGAATTTGATGAAAAAAATATAGCACATGAGAAAATGAAATTAACTAATATGATTTATGAATGTGTTAACGATATAAGACCTGGATTTATAATAATTAATGATAAAGTATATGAGAAAATTAAAAATAATCTTAATCCAGAAAATATATATTATGATATATTAGTAGATTTAGAAAGTGATCATGATTATAAGAGAATAAACAAAGATTTAAAGGAAGAACTTAAAAAAATAGGCGGAGAAGAACTTGCAGAAACATTAAGTGTAAAAAGTAATTTAAGATATATAGAGATGTCTAAATGTAGTTTTGTATTCTTTACCTTTTTCTTTCTAGCAATAATTTTTTTAACTGGAAGTGGCGCGATACTATACTTTAAAATATTCACATCTTTAGATGAAGATAAGCAAAGAAAGAATAGTTTTGAAAGAATAGGCTTAACAACTGGTGAAATAAAGCATATTATATCCAAAGAAATACGAATTATATTTTTAGTTCCTGCTATTATAGCATTAGTGATTACAGGAATAATTTTAATTAAAATAAATGGGCAAACCAATGGTGGTGAAGTAGCGAATACTATTATGCTTTATACGTTTATGGGATATAGTATAGTTTATTTACTTATTTATGAAATAAGTAGAAGAGGATATTTAAAGAAGGTATTTAGTACAAAATAGACTTTTTATTTTTTGATATTCCAATTTTTGTAAGGTAACTGTCACCTTACAAAAATTGGAACATGAAAAGTAGGTTTATTATTTTTATCTTCTGCTATATAATAATATAAATAGCTTTCTTTTAGGCGGATTTAGATATGGAAAATAAAGAAAAATATTAGGCACATTCAAAAAAATAAGGAGTTGAAACTATGGGTACATCAGCATCATTGGGTTATACTCAAAATAGAAAAACAATAGAGGTAGAAGTTTCATCAGATGGTTATCCATCAGGCATTGGAGTAGATGTTATAGAATCTTTGAAAAGAAGAGATTTTGAAACAATTGATTTAAGTAATATAGAGGTAACAGATGAGCCAGAAGATTATGTAGGAGATATGAGCGCTTTTCAATATGATAAAATAATGGGCGATTCAGGTATAATGCACTCCAATAGATACATTATAAACTTAGATAAAAAAGTTTTAGAATTTCATGGTGGTGGATATGGAATAGGAACTCTACATTTAATAAAGGAGTATCCTTTTCAAGAGGTTTTTGATATAGATATAGATGATATAGTTAAAGAAATGGAATATATGGAACAAAATTACTATGATTCAAAAAGTAAATAACATAAATGTAAGGCACATGAAAGAAAATAACAAGTCCAAGATGAAATGTATATTTTGCGTCAGGCAAGGAAGCAAAATTGTTTAATAGCGAGCTATTAGGCCATTCTGCTGACGCAGCATAACACGAAATAGACTAGCATATTGACCAATGTCATTTAGTTAACAAAATGACATTGATATTGTTCAAAAAAAGTAAGGTATAAAAATATACCTTGCTTTTTTTTCAATTAACACTTGACAAATATATAGAAAAATGCGGCGTAGCCCCTTAAATATATAAAAATTTAAGGAGGCATCACTAATGATTAATTACTCAAAAATTGTAAAATACAAGCTAACATATATTATTAAAGAAATGGG
>NZ_FOMG01000060.1 GCF_900112485.1 Clostridium uliginosum | reverse complement strand
GAGTATTCTACATATATCATAGTACTTTCATATAAAAATTTAATTTCTGTTACTTTATTAAGACTAGGTGGTATTCTCTCAATTATTTCTCCAGACGGAGAAATAATTGATAATGAAAATTTATCTGGTTTAGAAACCAATATTTCAAATTTTATATTTTTTTGACTTTTATCTATCTTAAGCTCAATACTCTTAGTATCACCTGTTTCGGCTATAGTTCCAGATGTATGAGTATCTGAATCTCCTTGATTTCCATTTGCCACAACTACATTTATACCTTTCACCTTTGAAATCTCATCTATATATCTCTCAATAAAGGATAGTCCATTATGAGGACCAATATTTGTACCTAAAGGTACAAGTATTACCATAGGTATTTTTAACCTACGAGATAAATCGTATAAATACTTAATACCTGAAAATACAACTGAGGTTGAAAAAGCAGGTATATCGCCGTATACCCCAAAATCATCTCTTATTGCTAATACTGCGGGGCTTAACTTTACAACAGCAAAATTGCATTTTGGTGCTACTCCTCTAACTGCGGGGTTTGCACCTCTAGCTCCTATAATTGATGCCATACTAGTACCATGACCATTTGCATCCTTTGCTGGTACTATTTTATAAGGATCCTCACCATTTCTCTTAGCCTTAATTGCTTTATTTATTTCTTCTCTTGTATACTCACTGCCTCCGTACTGACCTTCAGGTAGTTTCCCACTAGAAATATCTTGATCCCAAATAGCTAAAATTCTTGAGGTGTCATCTTCATTAATAAACTCCTCATTTAAATAATCTATACCAGTATCAACTATACCTATAGTAACGCCCCGTCCGTCTAATGGTAAATAAATACTGTTATGAAACGCAGTTACTCCCGATGATTCTACTGGTGAAATATCACATAATGTATGTAGTACAGTAGGAACTGCATAAATAATTACATCAGAAAGTTTATTAATTACTTCATTTAAATCTCCTTGTACCGCTAATATTGCATGATTTTTATCAGCAATAAAAATACGGGCATTGGGGATTTTTTTTACAGCACCAGCAACATCCCCCTGATATTCTATAGTTGCAAAGATAGTGTCTTGTAATGTAAAAAACTCCTTATCTGTAATATTCTCTATATCGTTTTTTAATCTACTTTCACTTCTAACATTAGCTAATTTTAGTAAATTTAAAGATTCATAGGCACATACAGTACCATAACCCCAGCTAGGATCTGGATAAAGTATCTCTATCCTATCTCTTTTTGCACCTTTTGAAAGATAATATTTAAGCCTATCTCCATAAAGAAATGGATCATTGCCCTTAACTATTCCCCATTGTAAAAGTAATGCACATATTCCTGCTACATGAGGTGCAGCCATTGAAGTTCCACTTTTAGTATCAAACCCATTATTTGATACTGTAGATAATATTTGCTCTCCTGGGGCTACTATATCTGGTTTGGTAAATGAAGTTTTATAAAACTTTCCCCTGCCTGAAAAGGATGAAAAAGTATTTGTCCTATTGTTATAGCTACCCACTGATATTACACTCTCTACTGTAGCTGGAATTCCTAAGGTATTATATACACTAGGCTCAAGAAACCTTGTTTTTGGATTAAGAACTTCTGTAATAGGAAGCCATATATCATATACTCCCCTATATTTATTAAGTACTTTTAAAGTTAATTTCCATTCACCACTTGGTAAAGATTCTAAAGCTGGCAAAATACTTATAGATATTTCTCCATTTATATCAAAGGGTTTAGGACCTGTGTCGTAAATAATACATTTATCAACTCCTATATTAACTTCTCTATATCCATCACGAAGAATTATTTCTCCACTTTTTTCACCTAATGGGTTCTCTATCTGAATAGACATATCAACCAAAAGTGGTTTGTATAATTGTAACGTTATGGTCATTTCAAAATCTGATACACTTAAAGGAATGAGATTCACATCACTTAATTCACCACCTACATGATGATCTGCCTCTCCTTCATTACCTGCTGCAATAACTATTGCTACTCTTTCAAGCTTGCATATAGTTTCTATATATTGTTCTAAAAGACTAGTACCGTTATGGGCCCCATCATTAGTACTTAAACTAATATTTATAGTAAGTGGTTTGTTACTTTCATTTGCCTTATCTACAAGAAACTTTATTCCTCTCATAATCTGAGTACTTAACGCAAAATTCAAAAAACCATATCTCGTAATTTTCACCATGGCAATCGAACTTTTAAAAGCTACACCATAGTTTTCCTTTGGTATTTTACCTCCTGCACAAGCTATTCCA
The DNA here is from genome assembly GCF_900112485.1 of Clostridium uliginosum. Classification (GTDB taxonomy): domain Bacteria; phylum Bacillota; class Clostridia; order Clostridiales; family Clostridiaceae; genus Clostridium; species Clostridium uliginosum. The sequence goes on along the minus strand of NZ_FOMG01000060.1, from coordinate 917 downwards.
GCCACATGTGTTCCATGATTTATAGGATCTTTTACATTTACAATAGCATATGGGTCTGGTGCTTTTAAAGCTTCATTTATTTGAACCTTATTATAAACTTTTCTATTCTCGCCTAAATCATAAATAAAATCAATTCTTGTATTTCCATCCTCATCTCTGAAAGCAGGATGAGTATAGTCTATGCCAGTATCAATAAATCCAACTAGTACACCTTCTCCAGTTAAGCCATACCTATCCCAAGCATTTGGAACACAACAAGCCTTATTACTTTCAAAATCAGAAGTAAATAAAACCTTAGGTAGCTCCACATATTGCACCCCTTCTATTTGAGATGCTTTGCGTATATCTTCAGACTTTAAAGTAACAATACCAAAACCAAAACCTAAATTTTCAAATGCTCCACCTATCTGCTCCACAGACTTAGTTACTTTATCTAAATTATTTCCAAACAAAACTACTATTTCTATATTTCCTTTATTAATTTTTTCATTTTGTGATAAAGAAGTTACCTTGTATAGTAACTGTTCTGGTATTTTATTTAATAAGTTTAATTTAGAGTCAAACTTGTTAATTTCTATGTTAATCTCCTCCTGAAAATATAGCTATATATAATATATTATTCAAATATTCCTTAATAAAAACCCTTCGCATCCATATTTTTTTGATTGTGCCTTACTTCTCAACTAAGTATTATTTAGGTAATCTTATAAATAAATTACCCACATAATACTCATTTTCATCCATTGGTTTTTCAATAACTATATCATCATTTCTTCTAAATTCATTAATTTTTAATCTAATATTATCAAAAATTCCCTTCAGATTAACCATACCATATCCCCACTGTGGATTAGGATATATGTCACCTTCCCGCTTTAATGCGCCTCCTATTAAATAAGTTTTAACTTTTGTGGCAT
>NZ_FOMG01000062.1 GCF_900112485.1 Clostridium uliginosum | reverse complement strand
TAGCTAAAATACCATATAATGAAATATGTCAAGATGGTGTATCAAATACATTCTCAATTGTTCCAGATGCACTTGGAAAAACTGAAGAACAAAAAATTGATAACTTAGTTTCAATTTTAGATGGATATTTTGTACAAGGAGCTCATCATTTAAATGTTAATGTTCTTAATAGACAAACATTAATTGATGCTATGGAAAATCCAGAACAATATCCAACATTAACAATTAGAGTTTCAGGATATGCAGTTAACTTTAGTAGATTATCAAAAGAACAACAATTAGAAGTTATAAGCAGAACATTCCATGAAAGTATCTAATATTAGTTTAATAAATATATAACATAAGTATAATTGCAAGACCTTGGATAAAATTTACTTTACTTTAGTTAGTAGATATTCTAAAACTAAGTATAGAATAATTAATCCGAGGTTTTGCTTATTTTTTAATATTCATTAACTTTCATTAGCTATACTTTTTATATGCTATAATATATAAAAATACTAGAAAAATTTATTGATGATTTATTGTTAATTTTAATATATGGAGGAGTAAAATGACTAAAGGTAAAATTCATTCAATTGAGTCAATGGGACTTGTAGATGGACCAGGGATAAGAGTGGTAATATTCCTTCAGGGTTGTGGATTAAGATGTAAGTTTTGTCACAATCCTGACACTTGGACATCTGGAGGTGGAGAAGAATATACACCAGAAGAATTAGTAAAGAAAATTGAAAGATTTAAAACTTATTTTGCTAAAAGTGGTGGAGGTGTTACATTTTCAGGTGGAGATCCATTAAGACAACCAGAATTTCTTGTTGAAGTACTTAAACTATGTAAGAGTAAAGGAATTAATACATGCCTTGATACTTCAGGTTATGGATTTGGGGATTATGATGAAATATTAAAATATACTGATTTAGTTTTATTTGATATAAAAGATTTTACTAGAGAAGGTTATAAGAATGTTACCTCAATGGAAATAGATGAATCATTAATTTTTTTAGAAGCCATGAAGAGAAACAATACTAAAATGTGGATAAGACATGTTGTTGTTCCTGGATTAACTGATGGAGAAGAACACTTAAAAGAACTTAAGGCATATATAGATAACATACCAAATGTTGAAAAAATAGAATTATTGCCATATCATTTATTAGGGGTAAATAAATATGAGAGTTTAGGCATTAAATATCCTCTTGAAGGGGTAAAATCTATGGATAAGGATTTAACTAAGAAATATCAGCAAGAAATATTTGAAGACAAACACTAATAATTGGAGTATTTGTAAATAAAACATTATTTTTATTGACAAATTAATTATTTAAGTAGTATTCTTATACTAATATATTTGGTCATATGACTGACGGAAGTGGAATTACCACATGAAGTATGACTATTAAAAAGCCGACCGTCTGGGCAAAAAGCCTGGATAGTGGGCTTTTTTATATATAAATAAGTTTTATTTTACAAAAAATAATTTTCGAGGAGGAAAAACAATGTTTAAGGAGTGGCAAGGATTTAAAAGTGGAATATGGGAAGAAGGAATAGATGTAAGAAACTTTATACAAAAGAATTACAAGTTGTATGAAGGTGATTCAAGTTTCTTAGAGGGTACGACAGACAAAACAAATAAGGTATGGTGCAAATGCAATAAATTGATAATTGAAGAAGTTAAAAAAGGAATAATAGACGTTGATACAAAAAGAATATCAGGAATAGATAACTATGAACCAGGATATATAGATAAGGAAAATGAAGTTATAGTTGGACTCCAAACAGATGCACCACTTAAGAGAATAGTAAACTTATTTGGTGGAATGAGAATGGCTAAGAGCTCATTAGAACAATATGGATATAAATTAGATGAAAACATAGAGAAATATTTTCCACAGTACAGAAAAACTCATAATGAGGGAGTTTTTGATGGTTATACAAAGGAGATAAGACTTGCAAGAACAGCAGGACTTTTAACAGGGCTTCCAGATGCTTATGGTAGAGGAAGAATAATAGGTGATTATAGAAGAATTGCACTTTATGGTGTAGATTATTTAATAGAAGAAAAGAAGAAAGATCTTGATATTTTGCAAGGAGA
>NZ_FOMG01000063.1 GCF_900112485.1 Clostridium uliginosum | reverse complement strand
TTAGTTAAATATTCATCTATAGCTTGTGCAGCTTTTTTACCAGCACCCATAGCAAGTATTACTGTGGCTGCTCCTGTAACTGCATCTCCACCAGCATAAACACCTTCTTTAGATGTTAATCCAGTTTCATCTTCAGCTATTATACATCTTCTCTTATTTATGTTTAAACCCTTAGTAGTTGAAGATATTAATGGATTTGGTGATGTTCCTAGAGACATTATTACTGTATCTACATCCATAACATACTCTGAACCTTCAATTTCTACTGGACTTCTTCTTCCAGATGCATCTGGTTCTCCAAGTTCCATCTTTATGCATTTCATTCCCTTAACCCATCCATTTTCGTCTACTAATATTTCTTTTGGATTAGTTAATAAATCAAATATTATTCCTTCTTCTTTAGCATGATGTACTTCTTCAACTCTTGCTGGAAGTTCTGATTCACTTCTTCTGTAAACTATGTGACTTTCAGCTCCAAGTCTTAAAGCAGTTCTTGCTGCATCCATAGCAACATTTCCACCACCAACTACTGCGATTTTTTTACCTAGCTTAACTGGTGTATCATATCCATCAACAGCTGCTTTCATTAAGTTAACTCTTGTTAGGAATTCATTTGCAGAACATACTCCATTTGCATTTTCTCCATTAATTCCCATAAATTTAGGAAGTCCTGCTCCTGAACCAATAAATACTGCCTTAAATCCTTCTTCATCAAATAATTCATCTACTGTTATAGTTCTTCCTATAATAACATTAGTTTCAATTTTAACTCCAAGCTTTCTTATATTATCAACTTCATTTTTAACAACTTTCTCTTTTGGAAGTCTGAATTCTGGAATTCCATATTCTAAAACTCCGCCAGCTTTATGAAGTGCTTCAAATATAGTAACTTCATATCCTTTTTTAGCTAAGTCTCCAGCGCAAGTTAATCCTGATGGACCACTTCCTACAACTGCAACTTTAATTCCATTTTTAGGTGCAGTTTTACTTAAATCAACCTTATGTGATGCTCCCCAATCTGCTGTAAATCTTTCAAGCTTACCAATAGATACTGATTCTCCTTTTATTCCTAAAACACATTTTCCTTCACATTGCTTTTCTTGTGGACAAACTCTTCCACATACTGCTGGAAGTGCACTATATTTTGCAATTTCCTTTGCAGCATTTTCAAATTCACCATCTTTAACATGTGAAACAAATCCTGGAATATTAATAGCTACTGGACATCCTTCTATACACTTAGGATTTTTGCAATTTAAACATCTTGCAGCTTCTTTTACGGCTTCTTCTTCATTATATCCTATACAAACTTCTTCAAAATTTGTAGCTCTAACCTTTGGATCTTGTTCTCTTACTGGTATTCTAACCATTCTATCTCTCATATCCATTATTTATCACCTCTGCAACCACAGCCACCATGACTATGAGTATTTCCTTCTTCTACTTTTAACTGAGCTTTTCCTTCTTCAGTCTTATACATGGTTTGTCTTCTCATTGATTCATCATAATTTACTAAATGTCCATCAAATTCTGGTCCATCAACACAAGCAAATTTAACTTCTCCTCCAACAGTAACTCTGCAAGCACCACACATGCCTGTACCATCTACCATTATTGGATTTAAGCTTACTGTAGTTGGAATTTCTAGCTCTTTAGTTAAACCAGCCATAAACTTCATCATAATCATTGGTCCAATAACAATTGCATGATCATATTTTTTGCCTTGATTCTTAACTAAATCTGTTAAACAATCAGTAACTCTACCATTAAATCCATATGATCCATCATCAGTTGCAACATAAAGATTTCCTGCAACCTTTTTTAATTCTTCTTCATATATTAATAAGTCTTTATTTCTACTTCCTAA
>NZ_FOMG01000065.1 GCF_900112485.1 Clostridium uliginosum | reverse complement strand
AATAGGTCGAGGGCTTGACCAATAATTAATTAAGTAAATATATACATTAGAGGAAACTCAAACTTATGTGCAATTTTGAAAGAACAATTCTTTCAATTAATCTGGTGATGATGGCGTAGAAGTAACACTCCTTTCCATTCCGAACAGGACAGTTAAGATCTACAGCGCTGAAGGTACTGCATGGGCGACTGTGTGGGAGACTAGGACGTTGCCAGGTAAGCATAAAAGAGATAGTTATTTATAACTATCTCTTTTTTTTGTGCAAAAAAATAACGATGCTTATATAATATGATTTTCTTAAAGTGAATTATGAGAATCTTGATGATGTTAAAATAGTACAAATCTTCATTAGGGGTTCTACAAAACAAATTTCAATGCCAGTTCGCTATTATATAACAATATCAACACTCTGTTAAAACATAGCCAAACTAAAAAACATAGAGATAGAATATATGAAAGTTTAATAAAAATTGATTACTCTATAACTTAAATTGCATTAGATAATGGATTTCTAAATATTAAGTCATTTATAACTGCATTTAAAGAAGAATATAACATAACATCATATAAATATAGAAAAAATTACAAAAATAAAGTATAAATTAAAAAAGTCGTAAATTAACACTTTTTAATCTGTTAATTAGAATAATTCATTTAAAGAAGCTGATAAAATAATATTATAAATTATTTAAAAAGGAAGTGGGCATGTGTAGAGAATGTAGTATAAATATAACTATACTTAAATGTAATAAGGATGAATACTAATTATGAAATGCTAGTAAAAGCTTAAAATGTTCATCAAAAATGAAAAATATAAATGGAATTTATATAATAATAAAGTATATACTCGATTTAAATGAATATGGGGTATTAGATCCTAGAGTAAAGGATATATTAAATTTATACAAATAGATAGCAATGATTGGAAAAATATTAATTAATTATTAATAGATCTTATAAGCACACATGAAGGATTAAAAAAAATATATATATTTATATATGTAAATAGAAGTGAAAAGATTTAAAAAGAATAAGAAAGAAAAATTTCTTTTGGTACAAGAATGTAATAAAGACAAATGGAGAAATTCTTTAATTGAAATAACAAGATGGCGTCTGAAAATGATTTTATACGACAACGTTTTTTTATATTCTAATAAATATGATGCAACTATACAAAATAATTATCATTGTAAGTTTGTAAATTTTTTGTGGTTTTATATATTATATTTAGTTTTTTAAAAGTATTAACTAAGAAAATGTATGTAAATAACAGTAGTATTTGTAAATACAAACAAATACTACGCCTAGTGTATCAATGGTAAAATTATCACGAAAAAAAAAGAAAACTGTAGTATTATAGTATTAAACGGATAAAACAAGGTAAACATAAAGAATGATTATAGAAGGATATGGTAAGATAAAACACGTCGCTGAGAGATGCAGACAACAAGTTAAATGCTGAGAAAAACATTCTGGAAAGAACGGTTTGAAAGCTTAAAAAAAACTTGTTGACAAGATCTAAACCAAGTGATAAACTAAGAAAGTCGCTTGAGAGTGACAAGTTAAAACAAAAGCCGACAACGTAATGTTGAAAGCGAAAGAATATGGTCTTTGAAAATTGAACAGAATATAGATAAATACATTTAAGTAAACCAGCAATTCTTTTTAGAGTAAGCTAAGATTAAACTTTTTAATGAGAGTTTGATCCTGGCTCAGGACGAACGCTGGCGGCGTGCCTAACACATGCAAGTCGAGCGATGAAG
>NZ_FOMG01000072.1 GCF_900112485.1 Clostridium uliginosum | reverse complement strand
TTTTGTGTAAAAACAAAATTATCTGCTGTTTTTTTACATAATCAGTTGGTAGTTTTGGAATAATATACTTTAAAATATTTAAGGAGTGATAATTATGACAAAAGCAATTGATGATGATTTTGATTACAAATCCGAAGTGAAAAAATGTAAGACTATAGATGATGTAATGGGTAAGGATGGATTAATTCAAAGATTAGTTAAAGATGTTCTAGAAAATATTCTAGAAGGTGAAATGGAAGAGCACCTTGGTCGAAATAAATATGAAAGATCAGAAAACAAAGAATCAGCTAAGAAAAATTACCGCAATGGATATAGCGCTAAAAACCTCAGAAGCTCCTTCGGTGACGTCGATTTAGACGTACCAAGAGATAGGAATGCAGAATTTGAACCACAGATAATAAAGAAATATGAAACAGTATGTACTGAATTGGACAAAAAAATAATATCACTTTATGCAAAAGGAATGACAACTAGTGATATTCAGGCTGAAATAGAAGATTTATATGGAATAACAATTTCTCCATCAATGGTATCTAGAATCACTGATAAAGTTATGGATAGTGCTATTGAATGGCAAAATAGAGCCTTAGATAAAATATATCCAATAGTTTATTTAGATGCAATGTATTTCAAAGTGAGAAGTAATGGAAAGATTGTAAATAAGGCTGTTTACATATGCTTAGGATATAATATGCAAGGATATAAAGAAATACTTGGCAGTTGGGTTGACGAAGCCGAAGGAGCTAAGTTTTGGCTAAAAATATGCACTGATCTCAAAAATAGAGGTGTAAAAGAAATTCTTATTGCATGTATGGATGGCTTAAAGGGGCTACCTGAAGCTATTAAAACAGTATTTCCATCTGTTAATATTCAAACATGTATCGTACATCAAATAAGAAATTCTATAAAATATATAGCATCAAAGGATAAAAAAGAGTTTATAAAAGATTTGAAATGTGTGTATAAGGCATTTACAGAAGAACTTGCGCTAGCGCAGCTCGACAATTTAAAAGATAAATGGGGTGATAAATATTCTATTGTAATAGATTCGTGGTATAACAATTGGAAGCAGTTATCAACATTTTTTAGTTTCTCACCTGAAATACGAAAAATGATTTATACCACTAATACACTAGAAGGATTTAATAGGCAAATCCGTAAATATACTAAGGCAAGAACTATATTCCCAACAGATCAATCTTTAAGCAAATGCGTATATCTAGCGACTATGGAAATTATAGAAAAATGGACTCAACCGACACCAAATTGGGGCAGAACTTTAGCAGAATTATCAATAATATTCGATGAACAATTAAATGATGAACTAACTTAGTAGCTTGTACTTTCTTGTAAAATCTATGTATAATATTTGATTTATTACTAATACTATAAATGGATATAAAACATATTTTTAGTATTTACTAAAAATAAAAAAATATTACCAGAAAACAAAATTTCCAGTAATATTTTAATGATAAATGTGTTAATAACACAAA
>NZ_FOMG01000074.1 GCF_900112485.1 Clostridium uliginosum | reverse complement strand
CCCTTAAATATATAAAAATTTAAGGAGGCATCACTAATGATTAATTACTCAAAAATTGTAAAATACAAGCTAACATATATTATTAAAGAAATGGGAGAATCAACTGAGCTTTTCGTTAAAAATCCCGGAAAGGATTTTACTCGAAACCGTAAATTGACATTTGAATATGTTATAAATTTATTATTATCCATGGGAGGTAACAGCATTTATAAAGAACTACTTGAGTATTTTAAATATGACGCTAAGACAGCCACATCTTCTGCATTTGTTCAGCAGAGGGGTAAAATATTACCATCGGCATTAGAATATTTATTTAAAACATTTACTAATTCTTTTGATAATTATAAAACATTTAATGGATATAGATTACTGGCAGCAGATGGCTCAAAACTTAATATATCTCATAATCCAGAAGATGCTGATACTTATACTAAATGTCAAAATAATGCAAAGGGATTTAATTTGATACATCTAAATGCATTATTTGATTTATGTAATAAAGTATATACTGATGCATGTATTCAACCAATTCGAAAGGCAAATGAAAATAGTGCTCTTACTGATATGGTTGATAGATCTACTATATCTGGAGATGTAATTGTTATTGCCGACCGTGGCTACGAAAGTTATAATACCTTTGCTCATATACAAGAAAAAGGTTGGAAATATGTAATAAGGGTAAGAGATAAAGATAGTACTGGTATGGCATCTAGTTTTAAATTACCTTCTTGCGAAGTGTTCGATAAGAAAATTGATTTCGAACTTACAAGAAGACAGACAAATGAAATAAAGGCCAATCCAGAAATATATAAATTTATGCCTAAAAGATCTAATTTTGATTATTTAGAATTTAAAAGCAATAATTTCTATCCGATTTCATTTAGAGTTGTGAGATTTAAAATTTCAGATAATACTTATGAAACTATAATAACAAATTTAGATGCGAATGAATTTTCAGCTGACATGATTAAGGAAATTTATCATATGAGATGGGGAATAGAAACTTCCTTCAGAGAACTTAAATATGCTATAGGATTGATAAATTTTCATTCTAAAAAGGTGGATCACATTATCCAAGAAGTGTTTGCTAAGCTTACTATGTATAATTTTTGTGAAATAATTACCATACACGTAGTTATTACACATAAACAAAGAAAGCATGAGTATCAAGTCAACTTTACTGTTGCTATTCATATTTGTAGATACTTTTTTAGGCACTTGGGCTATGTAAATCCACCAGATGTTGAAGCTCTAATTAAACAAAATATATTACCTATAAGAAAAGGTCGAAAGGATCAAAGAAAACTTCGTACCAAATCTTCGGTAAGCTTCATTTATAGAGTAGCATAAATTTTATCATATTTCAAAAAAACAGATGTAAATCTGTTTATTT
>NZ_FOMG01000075.1 GCF_900112485.1 Clostridium uliginosum | reverse complement strand
AATAATATACCTAGGCAAAATAATTTTTAAGGAACTTTAATTTTAGGAATATCCTAATTTAAAGTTCTTTTTCTTGTGATGTTTTATCAAGTATATCACTAAATACGATATTAAGCTGATTAATAACTAAGTCCCAATCCGGATAATTTCTGGTCCATTTTTTGGCTACGCGTTCAACGGCTAGATAGAGCATTTTTAATAAACTATCATCATTAGGAAATATTAATTTAGTCTTTGTTACTTTTCTAAATTGGCTATTTAAGCTTTCTATAGTATTAGTAGTATATATTATTTTTCTTATGTTATCTGGAAATGCAAAGAAGGTACTTAGATTATCCCAATTATCTTCCCAACTTTTAACTGCATTAGGATATTTATTAGACCATTTGTCTTTTAATGATAGTAAATTTTCCATAGCAACTTCTTCATTAACAGCTTTATATATTCCTTTTAAATCAGCTACAAAAGCCTTTCTATCTTTATATGGAATATACTTCATACTAGACCTTATCTGATGTATTATACATCTTTGTATTTTAGCAAATGGGTATGTAGCTCCGATAGCTTCTTTGAAGCCGTTTAAACCGTCAACACAGAATATAAGGACATTTTGAATTCCTCTATTCTTAAGGTCATTTAATACAGCTAACCAAAATTTACTGCTTTCATTGGCTCCTATCCATATTCCTAAAACTTCTTTTTGGCCATCTAAGTTAACTCCTATTACAACATAAGCAGCTTTAACTATAATTTGTTTATCTTCTCTTACTTTATAATGTATAGCATCCATAAATATAAATGAATAAGTCTTTTTTAAGGGTCTATTTTGCCATTCTGAAACCAAAGGCAATATTCTATTTGTTATATTCGATACAGTTTCAGCACTTATATCTACCCCATATAGCTCCTTTATTTGTTCAGATATATCTCTAGTTGTCATTCCAGTTGCATAAAGACCTAAGATTTTATCTTCGATACCGTTAGCGGATCTTTGATATTTAGGAACTATTTTAGGTTCAAAATTACCATTTCTATCTCTTGGTATATTAAGCTGTACAGGTCCGAGTTCTGTTTTAACAGTCTTTTTTGAATATCCATTACGGCTATTATCATTACTTTTATCTAAATTATCATATTTTCCATAACCTAATGCTTCATCCATTTCCGCTTCTAACGATTCTTGCAAAACATCTCTAAACATTTCTTTAAGTCCGCTTAATATATCATTAGCGTTACTAAAATTCTGCTCCTTTATGTATTCTCTTAATAATTCTTTCGACACATTTCCCATATAAAAAAACTCCTTCTTGTAATAAATTGTTATCTCAATTATTGCCAAGAAGAAGTTCATTTTATTCAGTTTACACAAAATTATTTACAGGGCC